>NZ_QKPO01000015.1 GCF_003258355.1 Confluentibacter sediminis
GAAATGTCACTTCGAGTGAATTTGTGAAGGACAACGAAACAAATTTGTATCGAGAAGCAGCATAACGAAAACAGTTCTCAATACGATGCTCCTGCGTCGCATCACTCGAACTGACAGGCTAACTAAAAAACATCATTAATAACGAAATCTCACTTCGAGTGAATTCGTGAAGGGCAACAAAACAAACTTGTATCGAGAAGCAGCATCACTAAAACGGTTCTCGATACGATGCTCCTTCGTCGCATCACTCGAACTGTCAGGCTAACTAAAAAACATCATCAATAACGAAATGTCACTTCGAGTGAATTTGTGAAGGACAACGAAACAAATTTGTATCGAGAAGCAGATAAACCAGAGCTCTCCATACAAAATAGCTCGTGCTTCATTATGTCGAACTGGCATTCACACTTAAAAAAACTCACGATACTGCATGACTCGAAAGTCAAACGTATTAAACGCAGGGTTGTTGGCTTTTAATTGCTGATAAAGAGGTATGCTACTTATCGACATATTAGCAGCTCCGGACACGGAGGTTAACGACACGGTTTTAATGAGTCTTTCTGTTGGAAGCGATGGTTTCGTTTCACTCGCCATAACAGGCAATACAAACTGATGGATTCTTGGAATGTCATTCGACACCAATTCTAATCTAATCCCATAATCCTTAATATGTCTTCTAAAGAAATATTCGGGACCGTTTTTACTATTCCCGCCCGTAAACAGTAAAGTATCAATATTAGGAAACTGCTTTAAATAGCCTATTAAATTACGCAATTGTATGTTTTTCATCCCTAAATCGGAGGCATCAATCTTGTCGCGTTCACAACTTTCAACAATATCGCAAACACCAATATGGTGTTCTATTAAAAACTGTTTCCGCTGAGTAACAGCTTCTTCAGAATTGTCATACCTCAGCTTAAGATGATGAATGTGGTCTATATACAACCATAGCGAATTGTAATAACTGCCATAACAAAAATCCACATCTTTTTCCAATAGATTACCCGTAGAAAAACGTGGTGGCGGCAAAGTACCAACAATTAGTTTTTTAGTGGTTTCTTTTATAAAGGGCTGATAGGGATGGGTGTGTTTGAACACTTTTTACTTTGCTTTTATCTTAATTTTTTATATATTATTCATCTAACACTAAAACTTAGTATCCTATGGGAAAAGGTGACAAAAAAACAAAACGCGGAAAAATAAACAGAGGTACTTTTGGAACCAGAAGACCACGAATTAAGAAAAAACGTTCGGCAGAAAGCAAAATAAGTATCGGCAACAAAGCCACTGTTAAATAACTACAAACTATTTCTTAGCTTTTCAACTTCTGCAATGGTATGTCTATAAAGGCGCTGATTTTGTTTGGTCATGTTTTGGGACTCCATATAAATTTCATCTAAAATAGCTTTAGCCTCTTCCGTTTTATGCCTCGTCAATAAAAATTTGGCCAATACAAAACGTTCTTCATAAAAGGAATATCGAATATCTATTTCTTTTAAATTCGCCTCAGCCTCTTCTAGTTTGCCCAATTTCTCTAATGCCAAACCATATAAAAATTGCGACCTCACTTTTAAAAATTCCGAACTCTCTTTTATCTTTTCAGCATATAGAATCACTTGATTATAATCTCCCACATTAAAATAACATTCTATAAGTTGTTTAATCACATAGGAGTCGTTTTGAAGATTATCGTCTAAGGCATCTAAATAATGTGGAATGGCACTGTTATAATCTTTATTCTCTAAAAAGGCATCCGCTAAATTAACGCGGTTTTGGTAGGTTTCGGAGAATTTCAGTTTCTTTTCTAAATCCTTTATCTTTTTTGTCGGATTAATGATAGACACCAAATTATCCTGTATTTTCTCGGCATCCCGCTTGTTATAAACCTGGGTTATTAAATAAATCACACAGCCAATCAACGGAAGAAACAAGATAACAAATACCCAATAATACGGATTTCTATTCTTGAATAGATGATAAATACAATACGCCTGAAGGGCTATAATAAAATAATAATACATTATTGAATCTTAGTTAAAAACCGTTTCTACAATGATACAAAATAAGTATCACCTAATGAATACTAATTCGGTTTCAGTTGACATGGGTTCGCTAAAATGGTATCCTTCGTAGTTAAACCCTTTAACATCCTCTATAGTATTGGCATTGGTATCAATAATATACCGCGCCATACGTCCGCGAGCCTCCTTAGCGAAAAACGAAATAATCTTATACTCCCCATTTTTAAATTCTTTAAAATGGCAAGTCAACACAGGTACTTTTAACAGTTTGGTATTTATCGCTTTAAAATATTCGTTACTGGCAAGGTTTAAAAACAATTCCCCCACCTCTAGTTCCTCATTTAAAGCTTTGGTAATGGTTTTATTCCAAAACTCATATAAGTTCTTGTTTTTACCAATGGCAAACTTAGTACCCATTTCTAATCGGTAAGGTTGAATTAAATCGGTTGGTTTTAACAAACCATACAAACCAGAAAGGATACGAACGGTGTTATTAAGTTTATCAAATTTCTCTTTGGGAATGGTGTAAGCATCAAGGCCACGATACACATCCCCATTAAAAGCATACATAGCTTGGCGGGCATTATCGGTCGTAAACGGCAATTGCCATTCTTGATTACGCTCGTAGTTTAAGTGTCCCAAAGCATCGGAAATGCTCATAAGTTTAGACAAGCTTTTAGCCGATTTCTTTTTAAGCAACTTATTGATACGCTCTGAATCTTTTAAAAATGCAGCTTCGGTAAAGGTATTGTTAGGTATTTTACTTTCAAAATCCAAAGACTTTGCTGGGGATAAAACTAATTTCATAAACGTTTTTCTTTAAACCAAATTTACAATTACTATATCACTTATAAAATGCAAACCAACAATTATTTATGATGCATGAATAAATTGAATTGATGATTTAAATAATAAATTTACTCATAAAAATTAATTAACTTCGTTTTACAACTAACACCAACACCACTAAAATGAGACCATTACACCCTCTATTCGCAGTTTCCTTACTAGCTATCTTCACCATTCATACTAACGCACAAACTATGACAAAAGAACAAAAAAACGCAGAAAAAACATTTATTAAATATGCCGACGATGCTTTACAACTTATGAAACAAGAAGCCTTAAATATGAACATAAAAGGTGTTGGCTTGGTTTACTATATCCCTGGAGAGCAAACCCAATCTTGGATTTCTAAAATGTTGGTAGTTGGAGCCACAGGTAACGAAGGCTACAACTTTATAGCTATCGCAAATTCTAAAGCTGGAGAAATGGCAGAAACACTTAAAAACAGCGGAAGCAAAGTAAGAAAAGTAAAAGTTGGAGAGTTTGATTATATAGGGGGAGCCATT
Organism: Confluentibacter sediminis; assembly: GCF_003258355.1. Taxonomy (GTDB): domain Bacteria; phylum Bacteroidota; class Bacteroidia; order Flavobacteriales; family Flavobacteriaceae; genus Confluentibacter; species Confluentibacter sediminis. The sequence continues at coordinate 3,374 of NZ_QKPO01000015.1, forward strand.
AAAAAAATTAGCTCAGGTTATTTATTAGCAACATTTTCGGGAGCCAGTGGTGAGCAAGATTTTGCAGTTTCTAATAAGGGACTTGATTGGCTTTCTGAAAAATTTGAGTAAATTTCATTTTTAGAATATTTTACACAATAAATTAACTTTCAAATAATTACAAACAATAAAGTTTATGACATTTTAATTATATTAAATAGTATTCTATCTCTTAACTGAGATTTGAATGCTTTATCATCAAGTACCAACTAACTAAAACCACCACATATGAAACATGTATTGAAAGAGCTCATTGCTAAAAACAAAGAGGAAGAAAAAACCTATACAGTATCCAGACAAGCAGAAATTGAAAACCCAAAAACAGGAGATGACAGAAGAACATTTCTAAAAAAAACGGCCTTGGGCGGTATGGCTTTAACAGGTCTTATGGGCTTGTCTGTTGAAGACACGGTAGCTCAAACGACTTCAAAAGTCAATCGCTTTTCATCACCATCCGATTTAAAAATAACCGATATGCGCTATGCCCTCACCAATGTTATGGGTGGCACTGCTATTATCCGTATAGATACCAATCAAGGTATTTATGGTTTGGGCGAAGTTAGAGATGCAGCCGATGTGCGTTATGCCCTATTTTTAAAAAGCCGTATTCTGGGTGAAAACCCATGTAATGTTGAAAAAATATTTAAGACCATCAAACAATTTGGCGGCCCTGCAAGACAAGCAGGAGGTGTTTGTTCCGTTGAAATGGCATTATGGGATTTATGTGGAAAAGCCTATAATGTGCCTGCTTGGCAATTATTAGGAGGACGTTATCGTGACAAAGTAAGAATGTATGCCGATACCCCAGAAGCGAGTTCTCCTGAAGAACAAAAAAAATTAATAGAATACAGAATAAAAGAGCAAGGCTATACCTGGTTAAAAATGGACGTATCCATCACTGAATTAAAGGGGAAACCAGGAACCGTAGTGAACAGTAAATTTTGGGAGGATAAAAATGCGAATTTGGCGCAATGGGGCGATCAAGAAAACCCTATGTCTTATGCCAATACCATGCACCCATTTACACAAATACAGATTACCGAAAAAGGCTTAGAAGAATTGGCGAGTATTGTTGAAAATGTTCGGAATATGGTCGGTTATGACATTCCTATTTCAACAGACCATTATGGGCATTTCGATTTAAATAATGGCATCCGTTTAGCCAAATCTTTAGAAAAATACAGACTAGCTTGGTTTGAAGATATGGTACCTTGGCAATATACCGAACAATGGAAAACCATCACTAATGCCATAGAAACCCCTACTACAACCGGAGAAGATATTTATTTGTTAAAAGATTTCAAACCGTTAATCCACGAAAGAGCTGTAGACATTATTCATCCAGATTTGGCATCTTCAGGCGGTTTGTTAGAAACGAAACGCATCGGCGATTATGCAGAAGAATTTGGAGTGGCTATGGCCATGCATCAAGCCGGTACGCCCGTGTCATTCATGTCCTGTGTGCATTGTGCTGCCGCTACTCAAAACTTCTTGGCATTGGAACATCACTCAGTAGATTTACCTTGGTGGGAAGATTTAGTGACGATGGTAGATGGCGGAAAAATGATTGAAAAAGGGTTTGCCAGAGTGCCACTTACAGCTCCTGGATTGGGCATTGTGTTAAATGAAGATGTCTTGAAAGATCATTTACATCCTAGAGACAAGAGCTATTTCAAATCTACCGATGAGTGGAACGAAAGACGCTCCCACGATAGAACTTATAGTTAATCAACTTCAAATAAATCAAATAATTATCTACAAATGAAAAAAATACTTTTAGCAACCTTAAGCCTGCTTACGCTTTATACGTTAGAGGCTCAAGAAGTCACTGCAACTCCAGAATACATTAAAATGCTGACCTCTAAATGGACTGGCGAACGTTTAGAAGATGGCAGACCCAAAGTCTCTGATGCTGTCTTGCAACGGTTAAAAAAAATACGCATAGAAGAAGCTTGGGGGTTTTTACGAAATAAAGGCTTCAACAACCAACATGAAGGCAATTGGCAAATCATCCATCCAGAAGATGTCATGACTGGGCGCGTCCTTACCGCACAATATATGCCATTACGCCCCGACTTTCAGCAAGTCATTAAAAAACAAGGTGGATTGGAAAAACGCGATACTATTGGAGGCAGTAACTCATGGCCTATAGAAATACTTAAATCTGGTGACGTGTATGTGGCAGACGGCTATGGCCGTATTGTAGATGGTACTTTAATAGGTTCTAACTTAGGAAACGCCATTTATGCCAATTCTAAAAACGGGGTTATTTTTGATGGGGGCATTCGCGATTTAGGTGGCTTATTGGAGATTGAAGGCTTTAATGGCTGGTATCGTGGTGAAGACCCATCGTACCTGCAACAAGAAATGCTTACCACAATCAATATGCCTATTCGTATTGGAAGGACTACTGTCTTACCGGGAGATGTGGTGTTGGCAAACAGACATGGCACGGTATTTATCCCCGCCTATTTGGTTGATGAATTGGTTATTTCTTCAGAATTTGTGGCATTGCAAGATGAGTTCGGTTTCCAAAGACTACGTGAAAAAACATACTCGGCAGGTCAAATTGATGCCAGATGGACGGATGACATAAAAAATGACTTTAAAGGCTGGCTACAAAAATACCCAGACAGTAAATTGCCGATGACACATAAAGAATTGAATGATTATATGAAAGCTAGAAATTATTGATTTTATAAAACATTTTAACGAAATTCATTTAATAACTGATATAAAACATTTCAACGATTTTATATTATTGTAGTTAAATAAGTTTTAATCTTCCAACTCTTGATATTTAGAATACGTTCGCCATTTTTCAATACATTGTTGCATATCTTCTGGAATTTCAGAATTAAAGCGCATAAACTCACCTGTTTTAGGATGTTTAAAACCCAACGTTTTAGCATGTAAAGCTTGGCGTGGCAAGATTTTAAAACAGTTATCTACAAACTGTTTGTATTTTGTAAATGTGGTACCTTTTAAAATAAGGTCCCCTCCATAACGCTCGTCGTTAAACAAAGTATGCCCTATATGTTTCATATGTACACGTATTTGATGTGTACGACCCGTTTCCAACTTACATGACACTAAAGTGACATAACCCAAACGCTCCATTACTTTATAATGGGTGACAGCGGGTTTCCCTTTATCGGCTTCATCACCTAAAAAAACCGTGTTCTGCAATCTGTTTTTAGGATGTCTACCAATATGCCCTTCCACGGTGCCTTCGTTTTCTTCTATGTTTCCCCAAACCAAAGCAACATATTCACGTTCACTGGTTTTTTCAGCAAATTGCAATGATAAATGCGCCATAGCGTGTTCGGTTTTAGCAATCACTAAAAGTCCGCTAGTATCCTTATCAATTCTATGTACCAAGCCTGGGCGTTCACTGGAGTTGTTTGGCAAATTATCGAACCTGTAAATCAAAGCATTTATTAGCGTTCCAGAATAGTTCCCATGTCCAGGATGCACGACCATTCCAGCTTGTTTGTTTACCACTAATAGCTCATCATCCTCATAAACCACATCAATAGGTATATTCTCCCCTACTAATAAGTTTTCGTGTGGTGGATGTGTAAACAATACACGAATAGCATCAAAAGGCTTTACTTTATAATTAGATTTTACTGGAATATCGTTAACGAAAATACTGCCATTTTTAGCTCCTGCCTGAATTTTATTTCGGGTGGCGTTTTCAATACGATTCATTAAATATTTGTCGATACGAAGAGGACTCTGCCCTTTATCAACCGTAAACGCATAATGCTCATAAAGATCACTTTCTTCATCAAGAAATTCTGGTGTATAGTCTTCCATTTAATATAGTCACTGGGATTAACCAGAGGAGTTTATTTAAATAATCTAAGGGTATTTCAGAAGATTAATTATCGGTTTCAGAATCACTTGTGGTGGACGTTTCGTCATCTGGAGTTCCAGAATTGGGTCTATTCCCATTGCCGAGCACCAAATCTATTTTAGACGTTTTTGGCAATTTGGTATCAGTATGAATTTCTTTTCCATTATAAAGCATTTCCAACACCACATCTTTACCAATATTATCTACATACGTAAGTTTTCCTAATTGAAAACCTACGGCTTCAAGCGTGGGCACAGCTTGTCTTAAAGTCTTCTCGGTTAAATCTGGTACTAACATTTTTCTATATCCCGACGGATTGAGCGTTATGTAGATTTTTCGGTCTTCTTTAACTTTAGTTCCAGCCGATGGGTCTTGCTCAATAACTGAAAATTTAGGATAATCTGGATTATAATTTGCTGAGTCTTGAATTTGCAGTACCAACCTATTATTCTTAAGTTCCATTTCAGCAACATTTATAGATTTACCCGTAAGATTTGGCACTGTTTCAAATTCACCATGATTGGTTGAAATATTTAGCCACTTCATTAAAATAAAAGTAAGCACAAAAATAGCCACAAGAGCCAATATTATTTGTTTTAAAAACGCTTTACTGGATAGAAATTTTATAATGCTCATGAATTCAAAATATTTAACAAAACTAAACAAATTATATGATTCAAAAATTCTATTCGTTTAATTTTCGGTTTTATATATACGTTTATCAAAAATAAAAAGGTTTTTATTTTTGATAATTATTTCATCTTTCTTCATTCTTTTTAGAAAAAATAAATGATATTTTTACAGAACGGTTAAACCTTTTATTTATTTAAAATTTGCATGACATGAGCATGACGAAAACTCGATGCAACGACTAGTAAAGATACAAGACTCGAGGGATAACGAACAGATGAATCAATAAATATGACCGATAAAAAACAGTAAACATCTACCTATGAAAAAGAATATTGCCATCATTATGGGAGGCTACTCTAGCGAATATAAAATCTCTTTAATAAGCGGAAATATGGTTTACGAAACCTTAGATGCTTCAAAATATAATGCCTATCGCATCCATATTTTTAAGGATAAATGGGTATATGTGGATGATAATGAGAATGAATTCCCAATTGATAAAAATGATTTTTCGGTTACCGTAAATGGACAAAAGACCATGTTTCACTGTGTGTTTAATGCCATACATGGTTCTCCAGGAGAAGACGGTTATATACAAGCATATTTTAAATTATTGAATATGCCCCATACGAGTTGCGATATGCATCAAGCGACGCTTACTTTTAATAAACGGGATTGCTTAAGTGTTTTAAAACCTTATGGCATAAAAATGGCAGAATCTTTTTATATAAATCTTGGTGATGAGATTGATGAAGATGCCATTATCAATAAAGTAGGCTTGCCATGTTTTGTAAAAGCCAATAAAGCAGGCAGTAGTTTTGGAGTCTCTAAAGTTTACAAAAAAGAGGAATTACAAAAAGCGATTGCAGTGTCTTTCAAGGAAGACGATGAAATTATAATAGAATCCTTTTTGGAAGGCAAAGAAGTATCGGTAGGTGTAATAACATACCAAGGCGATACCAAAGTATTACCCATTACCGAAATTGTTAGCGAGAACGATTTTTTTGATTACGAAGCTAAATATCAAGGGAAATCTCAAGAAATAACACCTGCCAGATTAACCAAAGAAGAAGAAGACAAAGTAAACCAAGTAGCTAAACAGGTTTATGAAGTTTTAAAAATGAAAGGTTTTTCTAGAAGTGAATATATTTTTAAGAATGGAGAACCCCATCTATTGGAAGTAAATACCATTCCTGGTCTGACCAAAGAAAGTATTTTACCGCAACAAGCCAAAGCGGCTGGCATTAGCCTGTCTGCCTTGTTTGACAATGCTATTGAAGAGGCTTTAAAATAATTGGCTATATTTGAATAACTTTAATACAAAATGAAACGAGCCATATTCCCAGGGTCTTTTGACCCCATTACATTAGGACACTACGATATTATTAAACGTGGCGTAGAATTGTTTGATGAAGTTATTGTGTCTATTGGAATCAATTCTGAAAAAAAATACATGTTCTCTTTAGAAGATCGTAAAAAATTTATTGAAGACACCTTTAAAAATGAACCAAAGGTTAAAGTTTTAACCTATGAAGGATTAACGGTTCAATTTTGTAAAGAAATTAAAGTGCCTTTTATTTTACGAGGTCTTAGAAATCCAGCGGATTTTGAGTTCGAAAAAGCCATTGCACATACCAATAGACGGCTTTCAAAAATTGAAACAGTGTTTTTACTAACTGCCGCCAGGACTTCTTATATAAGTTCAAGCATTGTAAGAGACGTTATTAGAAATAATGGTGATTATACCAAACTCGTTCCAGATAGTGTAAGGGCTAAATAATATCGATTATTAATTTGTTTTAACTTTTCACAAACTACAACTTATACGCCCCTAACCCTTTAGTAAAAGCTTCTGGGTTTTCTGCTAAATGACAACGAGGATCATCAATATCTTCAACAATAACTTCCCTGAATTTTGGGCTGGATTTGTAAAGGAGTATTTTACAATCTTCACTTAAATGCTTTAGCTTTATTGATTTGCCTTCAACTTCATATTTATTCACCAAATTAAAAATGGCTTCAATAGCAGAATGATCGCTCACTCTAGATTCAATAAAATCAATTTCAACATGGTCTGGGTCGTTTTTCACATCAAACTTATCATTAAAAGCGATAATAGAACCAAAAAATAAAGGCCCCCAAATTTCATAGACTTTAGTACCATCTTCTCGCATACGCTTACGAGCCCGAATGCGTTTGGCATTTTCCCAAGAAAATACCAGGGCACTAATTATAACACCCGAGATAACAGCTATAGCTAAATCGAAAATAACAGTCAATGCTGACACGGCTATTAAAACAACAACATCACTAAGCGGTATTTTATTCATAATCCCAAAACTACTCCATGCAAAGGTACCAACAACTACCATAAACATTACACCAACCAAAGCGGCAATAGGAATACGTTCAATATAAGACGATGCAAAAAGAATAAACATGAGCAACAAAACGGCAGCGGTAATACCAGACAAACGCGTTCTTCCTCCAGATTTTATATTGATTAATGATTGTCCAATCATGGCACAACCTCCCATACCCCCAAACAATCCCGTTACAATATTAGCACCTCCTTGCGCTAGACATTCCCTATTGGTATCCCCACGTGTTTCGGTTAATTCATCTACTAAATTAAGGGTCATTAATGATTCAATAAGGCCTACAGCCGCCAGTATTAATGCATATGGGAAAATAAATTTTAAGGTTGTGAAATTAAAAGGGACTTTATTAAAAATATCTGTTTGAAATTGAGGCAGTCCACCTTTTAAACCTTCGCCCCCACCATCACGGATAAAACTACCCACAGTAGCAACATTCAAATCACCAAAAATAACGATGGCTGAAACCACTAAAATGGCGACTAGAGCTTCAGGTAATTTTTTGGTCAATTTTGGCAAACCAAACATAATTCCCATGGTTAATACAACCAAACCTAGCATGATATAAAGCCGATCGCCCTGTAACCAAATAAAATCGGTGCCATCAAAAACCTTAAACATCTTTAATTGAGCTAAAAATATAACAATGGCTAAACCATTAACAAACCCCATCATTACTGGATGTGGAATGAGTCTAACGAATTTCCCTAGCTTAAAAACACCTGCAAGCATTTGTATGAGTCCCATTAATATAACAGTAGCAAACAAATAGTATAGGCCTAGATTTTCCCCTTCCATTCCCATGGCGTTCCCTTCAGCAACTAAACTTACCATAACCACAGCCAAAGCTCCGGTAGCTCCACTAATCATACCTGGTCGACCACCAAAAACAGAGGTGATTAAACCAATCATAAATGCAGCATACAAACCAACTAAAGGATCTACCCCTGCCACAAATGCAAAAGCCACTGCCTCTGGCACCAAAGCAAGAGCAACAGTAATTCCACTTAAAATATCGTTTTTGGCATTGGCAGCACGCTTTCTTATAAACTCTGTCATGATTTTATTTTAAGGGGGCAAATTTACGGCTTATATGTATATGTACAAGCTATTTCTATTAATAGCCTATAAAGTAGCACTATAACGTTTGAAGTTTGGAAACGGTTGAATATCAAAAACCATTCAACCAAACTAAAGCAGCTTCCTTTTCTTGAAATAATCTAATATTCCAATCATTCCCTTCATTTATTTTTATTAAAGTTTCGGTTGACATGAGGGCTCCATTAGTACTAACCACAACAGCTATACGGCTAATTTCCTTTAAATTAGCTATGATTTTTTGAGCTTCAAAAGTATAAGAGTAAGAATTCTTCTTATTAATTAAAAGTGTAAAAGGTGCTTGTAAATTGCTAAGTAAAAAATCATGATATAAATCCACCATAATTTCATTCATTATAACACCTTCATCAACAATAACTTCTGCCAAGTTATTTTTAAGAATTAAAATAGTAGCAAACGATAGTTTGTAGCTTTTCATATAAAAATCTAAATTTGAGAGATTTACAAAAAAATTAAAAACAGGTTTTATTTGACAAAACCGCACAGCAATTAGTTCAACAAACAGACAATTTACTGGTTACAAATTAGCTTGATTTTTGAATTAAAATAGGGATTAAGGCGCGTTTTTTGAATTATTTTTAATGTTTTGATTAAAACACTAATAATCATATCAATAACTTAATATTTGCGTAAGAATTTTTAAGCGCTTCTTTTATTTGTTCTGGGTTTAACCATTCCACTTTGGTTATCCCTTCAAATTCCTGAGCATATAAAACACCTGAAAAGCTGGTTTTCATCTCAAACCAATAGGTTATTTTTAATTTGTTACGACCATTTCGTTTAAAAATATGATAGGTCGTTTCTAAAGGCTTTACAATTTCAAGCCCTGCAACGCCTGTTTCTTCCATAACTTCGCGCAGTGCTGTTTCTTCAATAGTTTCAACACCTTCTATTTTTCCTTTAGGCAAATCCCATTTGTCATTTCTATAAATAAACAAAATATCGCCTTTATCATTATACACCTTTCCTCCTCCAGCAATAACGTTAGGTAATTTTTTAAGGAATTTTTTCAGTAGTTTATCTTCGTTTTTGTGGATAAGCCTAATTTCTTGTAAATCTGTTGAATTAAGTTCTCTAATAATTCGAGACAATTTAACCTGCTTTAGTTTATAGTTTTTAAAGTAAGTTTCAGGTTCCTCAACAGTAGTTAAAACTATTGGTTTATCGTTTACGAAAACTTTATACATGCTTTGTATTTAACAAATTCAACTTTTGTAAAAATATCATTTTTAGTTTCAAATTAACAAAACTTAAAAAAATATTTTTGTTCATAACTTCCTTCTAGTTGAAATTAAATTTATATGTATTTTTGCTCTTATGATTTTTAACAAAGATACTGCCAGAAAAACAGCTGAGGTGTTATTGCAAATCAATGCTATAAAACTTAGCCCTAAAAAGCCTTTTACTTGGGCTTCAGGATGGAAATCCCCAATATATTGTGATAACCGAATCATATTGTCGTTTCCTACAATAAGAAACTATATTCGTGAAACCATGAGTCATCAAATTGAAAAGCAATATGGTAAACCAGATGTTATCGCTGGTGTCGCTACAGGTGCCATTGGCATTGGCATGCTGGTTGCTGAATATATGGGCTTACCTTTTATTTATGTGCGACCAGAAGCAAAAGTACATGGAAGACAAAATCAAATTGAAGGTTTTATCGAAAAAGGACAAAATGTAGTAGTAGTTGAAGATTTAATTAGCACCGGAAAAAGCAGTTTAAATGCTGTTATGGCCTTAAAGGAAGAAAAAATTAATGTAAAGGGCATGATTGCTATTTTTACATATGGATTTGATGTGGCTACTGAAAACTTCAAAAAAGAAAATATAGATCTTTGCACATTAAGTGATTACAAAAGTTTATTAGAACAAGCTTTAGCAACCAATTATATTTCTGAAAACGAATTGAGAACGTTATCAGAATGGAATTCCAAACCAAGTGAATGGAACATAAAATAATGTAAAATATTTCTTGTTGACACCTGTAGTCGAAAACAATTTCAGCCAACTTAACAGCAAACGAATAATAAGCAAACAACATCATGAATTTAGAATCGCCTAAAGTTAATATTGAAAAATCATCAGAAGATGTTTTTAAATTTTTATCAGATATTAAAAATTTTGAATCCTTGATGCCAGAAAGCATCAGTAAATTTGAAGTTTTAAGTGATGATAGTTTTTTGTTTGCATTAAAAGGAATGCCAGAAATAATCCTTAAAAAGAAAGAAGTTATTCCTCCAAATAAAATTGTACTTGGTGCTGCTGGTGGTAAATTAGACTTTTCCCTTACAGCAACTATCGACACTATTTCTCCAACATCCAGTGATGTTCAGTTACATTTTAATGGGGATTTTAATCCAATGATGGCTATGATGATAAAAGGTCCAATTGGAAAATTTATTGAAACATTAGCTACCAGTATCCCAAAAGCTATTTAACTAATATAAAAGCGTGATTTCTTTTAAGTCAAATTCTTTTATAATATCATCTTCTAGTAAAACCTGAAGATTACCTAAGTAAGATACATTTTTTATATACCCAGAAAATACCAAACCCTCGGCATCCTTAAAAGTTGAGGGTTTATCTTTTCTAAAAAGATAGCTTTCATACTCTACTTTTAAAGTTAAATAATCGCCTCGTTTTAAAATTCTAAAATAATTTTTTAAATTTTTTATGATCGCATGCAACACTTCCTCTAAATCAAACACATAGCCAGTTATTGATTTTAATGAGGATGCTTTGGGCAAATGACTGAATTCCGTTTGATTTACATTTAATCCAATGCCAATAATTGTATTACTCAGGTTATTTTGTTTTATGACATTTTCAATTAAAATACCACAGATTTTTTTGTCTTCTGACAAAATGTCGTTGGGCCATTTAATCGCTAATTTAGATATTGAAAAACTTTGCAATGTTTTTAATATGGCTAAAGAGGTGACCATACTTATTAAAAAAGGATACTCCAAATCAAACCCAGAAGTATCTTTAAATACACTAAACATAAGGTTTTTTGAGTTTTCAGAACTCCAAACGGTACCCATTTGCCCTCTGCCATGTGTTTGGTGATTAGTCGTCACAATAGTATAATCTTCTAAGCTTTCTTCACTACTTAGTCTTCGCATATAGCTATTTGTAGAATCGGTGGCATTAAGTTTGATGATGTGCATTCACGAAGTTATTTTATGGATATAAAATCTTATGATTATTTTAAAGTATAAAGAACTAAAAAAATAATAACTTTGCACAAATTATTAAATATAATTAATGGCGAAAGAAAATATAAGCGCAGACCAATTAATATCTGCAATAATAAGTGGCATTGAAGATGTTAAGGGAAAAGAAATAAATATTTTAGACTTAAGAGATATTGAAAACACGGTTTGCGACTATTTTATAATTTGCGAAGGCACTTCCAATACGCAAGTTAACGCAATAGTAAATTCCATTCAAAAAAAGGTAAGCAAAGAGCTTAAAGATCATCCATGGCATGTTGAAGGCGCAGACAATGCCGAATGGGTCTTAATAGATTATGTAAACATTGCCGTACATGTTTTTCAAAAACATATTAGAGAATATTATGATATTGAAGGACTTTGGGGCGATGCAAAATCCACAGTAATACAAACTAGTTACTAAAACACAATGGCAAACGATAAGAAAAAAATAAAAGAAAACAAACCTAAATTCAATCCGTATTGGATTTATGGCATTGCACTAGCCATATTCATAGGCTTTCAAATATTTAATAGTAATGGTTTTGAAGATGGGAGCACAACCAATCCCACAGAATTTTTCAAATTTGTTGAAAACGGCGATGTAGATAAAGTTGAAATCGTAAACAGAAGATTGGCAAAAGTATATCTTACCAAAGAAGCTGAAGAAAAAGATATTCACAAAAAATCTAAACCAAACACGCTACTTCCTACCTCAACCAAACTGCCGAATTATACATTCGAATTTGGTGAGCTAGAGATATTTCAAAATAAATTAAACAAAGTAATTGAAGAAAATCATTTAAAGTTAGAACCTGTTTATATTACAGAAGAAAATCATTTAACCGATTTCCTTTTGGGTTTACTACCATTCATATTACTTATTGGTGTTTGGATTTTCATTATGCGTCGTATGTCTGGTGGAGCCGGTGGCGGTGCTGGTGGACAGATTTTTAATATTGGAAAATCTAAAGCAAAACTTTTTGACCAAAACACAGAAGTAAAAACAACGTTTAAAGATGTTGCCGGTCTTGAAGGTGCCAAAGAAGAAGTTCAAGAAATTGTAGACTTTCTTAAATTTCCAGAAAAATATACCACACTTGGTGGAAAAATACCAAAAGGCGCCTTGCTTGTTGGTCCTCCAGGCACAGGAAAAACCTTATTGGCTAGAGCGGTTGCCGGTGAAGCAAAAGTACCTTTCTTCTCATTATCTGGTTCAGATTTCGTGGAAATGTTTGTAGGTGTAGGAGCCTCTAGAGTTCGAGACTTATTTAAACAAGCTAAAGAAAAATCACCTTCAATTATTTTTATTGATGAGATTGACGCTATTGGACGTGCGAGAGGAAAAAATGCCATGTCTGGCAGTAATGATGAACGTGAAAATACACTGAATCAATTATTAACAGAAATGGATGGTTTTGGCACCAATACCAACGTTATTGTAATTGCTGCAACCAATAGAGCTGATATTTTAGACAAAGCTTTAATGCGTGCTGGTCGTTTTGACAGACAAATTTTTGTGGATTTACCAGACATTAGAGAACGTAAAGAAATTTTCGAAGTTCATTTAAGACCCCTTAAAAAAGAAAAGGATTTAGATCTAGATTTCTTATCCAGACAAACACCAGGATTCTCTGGAGCCGATATCGCCAATGTTTGTAACGAAGCTGCCTTAATTGCTGCTAGAAATGGCAAAAAATTTGTAGACAAACAAGATTTCCTTGATGCTGTTGATAGAATTATTGGTGGTTTAGAAAAGAAAAATAAAATTATTACTCCAAGTGAGAAAAAAGCTGTTGCTTATCATGAAGCAGGTCATGCTACGGTTAGCTGGATGTTAGAGCATGCTGCGCCATTGGTTAAAGTAACCATTGTACCTCGCGGGCGTTCTTTAGGAGCCGCTTGGTATTTGCCAGAAGAACGCTTAATTGTCCATCCAGAACAAATGTTGGATGAAATGTGTGCTGCACTTGGTGGGCGTGCTGCAGAAAAAGTCATGTTCAACAAAATATCCACAGGAGCACTAAGTGATTTAGAGAAAGTCACAAAGCAAGCCAGAGCTATGGTTACTATTTATGGCTTAAGCGATAAAGTTGGAAATTTAACCTATTATGATTCTTCTGGGCAAAACGAATATGGTTTTACTAAACCCTATAGTGAAAAGACTGCCGAATTAATAGATAAAGAGATTTCTGATATTATAGAAAACCAATATCAACGTGCTATAAAATTACTTGAAGACAATAAGGACAAACTCATTGAATTAGCCGAAGTTTTACTTGAAAAAGAGGTTATTTTTAAAGACAATCTTGAGAAAATATTTGGAAGCCGTCCTTTCATCGTTGAGGATAGAGAAGGTCCTGCCAAGTGATTTTTAAGTATTTGTTAACGTTTTAGTAAAAATCTTAAATTAATCGCATGGTTAATTTAAGATTTTTTATATTTGATGAAGCCCAGTTAAATTGAGTTAATAGCAATAATCTGAATGAGTCTTTTTAGAAAAATTTTTGGTTCAAAATCTGATCAAACAGACAGCGAGTTAAAAGCAAATGAAAGAGGCAAATATATGCCTGAAATCAAACTCCCCATTGATGAAAAGTTTACCATAAACTTCAAAGCAAATGGCGGTAAGTTTTTGTACTGCGATAGTTTAGATGAAATTTTTGAAAACTTATATAATATTATTGAAGAAAATAAATGGGAAGAAAAAAAAGTACTTGTTCTCGACAATAATTTAAAAGACAAATTTGCTGAGTCGAATATTGAATTTACACGTTCAATTAATGAAGCCTCTATCTTCCTAACAACTTGTGAGAATTTAATAGCTAACGATGGATCTCTATTAATTAGCTCTAATCAAATATTTGAGAAAAAACTTCAAGAACTACCCGTAAATTTCATTGTATTTGCAACTACTAGCCAAATTACAGAAAATATAGGCGAAGGCTTAAGAGGTATAAAATCTAAAAACAAACAAAGAATTCCTACCAATATAACAACCATAAAGCATTTTAAATCTAGTACTGATGAAAAAGATTTTTTAAGCTATGGCAGTAGTTCTAAAAACTTATATTTGTTGCTTTTAGAAGATTTATAATCATTAAAAGCAACTACAATTCACTAAATGAAAGAAATAATAGTACGTTCCTTTTCTGGTTTACTTTACATTTCACTCTTATTGATCTCCCTTAAATTTCAGTATGCATTAATTATTCTATTTTTTATTTTTGGACTTGTTTGCATGGCGGAATTAAATAAGCTTATTCAACTTAAAAGCTTCATTTCTTATGTCCTTTTTATAATACTATATAGTATTTTTGGTTATTGGCAACTGGCTTCAAACTCAAAAGGTTTAGATGAGTCAACACAAATTTTAATGGTTTTAAGCATATTTGTAAATCTATTTTTAATAAAAGATTTGTTTTCGGAAAAAACAATTCCGCTTTTTAGTTCAAAACGATTTATTATAACTACGCTTTATCTGTCAAGTGCCTTTGTGTTTCTAATTTTAATCGCCAATTTCCATAAAGAATATAATCCCTGTATATTATTAGGAGCCTTTATTTTGGTTTGGAGCAATGATACTTTTGCCTTTATAATTGGAAAAAAATTTGGAAAGCAAAAACTTTTTGAGAAAATATCACCTAAAAAAACAGTTGAAGGATTTTTAGGAGGTTTATTTTTTTCATGCATTGCAAGTTATTTTATTACTACCTTTACGCAGACTTTAAGCTTTACAAATTGGCTTGTTTTAAGTATAATCATAAGTGTTTTTGGAACCTTGGGAGATTTAATAGAGTCTAAGTTTAAACGACAAGCAAATGTTAAAGATAGCGGAGCTATTATGCCAGGCCATGGCGGATTGCTAGACCGTTTAGATAGCATTATTTTTGCGGCACCATTTATATATTTATTTTTAAGAATTTTACAATATGTTTCATAAAGAAGGATATAAAATCATATTAGCTACGTTCGCTTTTGTTATTATATCTATTTTATTAGTAGATAATTTTTTCCCAATACATTGGCTTCAAACTGTTATCATGATTGTATTATTGGTTTTTTTAATCCTGATACTTCAATTTTTCAGAAATCCAAAGCGTCATACATCTTTAAACAATAATCAAGTAGTCTCTCCAGTAGATGGAAAAGTAGTAGTTATAGAAGAAGTTTTTGAAAATGAATTCTTTAAAGACAAACGTTTACAGGTTAGTGTTTTTATGTCTCCTATAAATGTACATGTAACAAGACATCCTATAAGTGGCACCGTTATTTTTAGCAAATACCATCCAGGAAAATATTTAGTAGCATGGCATCCAAAAGCCAGCGAAGAGAATGAACGCACCACCGTTGTTGTTGAAAACAAAACGTATGGTAAAGTATTATATAGACAAATAGCTGGAGCTTTGGCTAAACGTATTGTGAACTATTGTAAAGTGGATGATATTGTAACACAAGGTTCTGACTCCGGTTTTATTAAATTTGGGTCTAGAGTTGATTTGTTCTTACCAATAGACACCAATATAAAAGTAAAATTAAATCAAAAAGTTCGCGGAGGCGAAAGTATTATTGCTGAACTATGAGTAATAAAGATTTGGACATCTTGTTTAACGAAGCTGTAGAAAGGGTAAATGCCCATACAGAACCATTCCCAGCTGATACGTTGCTTAAGCTTTATGCTTATTATAAAAAAGCCACTAATAATTTTAGCCAACCTAAAAGTAAAAAACCAATTATAAATGCTTTTAAGATAAATGCTTTATTCCAAGCAAAAGATATTAGTGAAGATGAAGCTAAACAAAACTATATAGATTTGGTTAATAATTATTTTTTATACAGAAAATAATTATTTAAAAAAGCATCGACATTCAATGACAAAAATAGTAGCCGTCATTCCTGCCTATAATGAGGGTGGTTCCATCGCAAACGTTATCCAAGACATTCCCTCAATAGTCAAAGACATTATTGTTGTTAACAATAACTCAACCGATGATACTGAAAACAATGCAAAAAGAGCAGGAGCCATTGTGTTAACCGAAACCAGAAAAGGCTATGGCTATGCTTGTTTAAAAGGAATTGATTATCTTGCAAATCAACAAGAAAAACCAGATATAGTCGTATTTATAGACGGGGATTATAGTGATTATCCTGAAGAATTAATCAAAATTATTGACCCCATTTTGAACCACAATATAGATTTTGTTATAGGCGCACGTGTTAAAGAATTAAGAGAAGAAGGCTCTATGACACCACAGCAAATTTTCGGAAATTGGTTAGCCACTTTTTTGATGAAATATATGTTCGGGTCAAAATTTACAGATCTGGGCCCTTTTAGAGCCATTAAATACAATGCCTTATTAGGGCTTAATATGCAAGATAAGACCTATGGCTGGACCGTAGAAATGCAATTAAAAGCATTAAAACAAAGATTAAGTTACAGAGAAGTTCCTGTAAAATATAGACATAGAATTGGGGTCTCAAAAGTTTCAGGAACCATAAAAGGTAGTATATTTGCAGGCATAAAAATACTAAGTTGGATTTTTAAATACAGTTTTAAATAATGATTGTCGAAACTATAATTATTGTTGTTTACACCATATCGCTTATACTTATTTTCATGTATGCGTTGGCACAATTAAATTTATTATTCAACTACCTGGCATCCAAAAGAAAAGTAATGTCCTGTGAATCTTTCGATTTTACTAATCCTGATGAAATTCCATTTGTAACTATACAACTTCCCGTTTATAACGAAATGTATGTTATGGAGAGACTGCTGGAAAATATTTCCAAAATAGACTATCCACATGATAAACTAGAAATTCAAGTTTTAGATGACTCCACAGATGAAACTGTTGAAACAACTCGCAAGCAAATTGAAGCTCTTAGTGTAAATGGACTTGATATAAAACACATAACTAGAATTGACAGAAGTGGCTTTAAAGCTGGTGCACTTAAAGAAGGTTTGAAAATAGCCAAAGGAGAGTACGTTGCTATTTTTGATGCTGATTTTCTTCCAGAAGCAAACTGGTTAAAACGCACCATTCCCTATTTTAAAGACGAAAACATTGGAGTCGTTCAAACACGTTGGTCACACATTAATAGAGACTATTCTATACTTACCAAAATACAGGCTTTTGCTTTGGATGCTCATTTTACATTAGAACAAGTTGGCAGAAATAGTAAAGGACATTTTATAAATTTTAATGGCACTGCTGGAGTTTGGAGAAAAACTTGTATTCTAGATGCTGGCAATTGGGAAGGTGATACACTTACTGAAGACTTAGATTTAAGCTACAGAGCCCAATTAAAAAATTGGAAATTCAAATATCTAGAAGATGTTGAAACACCGGCAGAATTACCAGTTGTAATTAGTGCTGCCAGATCTCAACAATTCAGATGGAATAAAGGAGGAGCAGAAAATTTCAAAAAAATGCTTGGACGTGTTTTGAGAAGTAAAAATATTTCACCAAAAACAAAATTACATGGTGTACTCCATTTATTGAACAGTACCATGTTTTTAAATATTCTTATTGTTGCTATATTAAGCATCCCAATGCTTTACATTAAAAATCAGTACGCTCATTTAAAACCATACTTTTATGTTATGAGCTTTTTTGTTTTAAGTACAGTTATATTCTTTATATGCTATTGGATTATGTACAAAAGAATACATGGTGCTGGTATAAAAAATTTCATTAGCTATATAGCCATGTTTTTTGTATTTTTTACGATAGCCATGGGATTTTCCCTTCACAACTCTATTGCCGTACTCGAAGGTCATTTTGGTAAAAAGAGCGAATTTGTTCGTACTCCAAAATTCAATATTAGCTCTATTAAAGACAGTTGGAAAAATAATAAATACATTAAAAAAACCATATCCCTTCACGTTATATTCGAAGGTCTTTTGATGTTATACTTTGGTTTTGGAATGTACAGTGCTTTTATTGTTGGAAATCAAGGGGGTGATTTCGGATTATTTCCTTTCCATTTAATGCTATTCTTAGGTTTTGGATATGTATTTGTTCAATCTGTAACCTCTAAGGTTTAATTAGATTTTATTAAAGATTTTCAACCGATTATAATTACGTTCTAATCAACCAAATTAAAATCTACACCTTTATTATTTCTATGATTTCTAAATCTATACGTAAGATTGAAATTGATAAGATAATCTGCAAAGGCTGCATCCCCTTGTGTAAAAACACCTGTTTCTTTTGTACGCTTTTTATCTAAATAACTTTGGGTTCTATTTCTTTCTATAGCAACTGGAACATTAAGGCTTAAGGATAAATTATTTGTATTGTAATTAATACCAGGATCTACTGAAATGGCATATCCAGGTCTTCTATAACCATTACTACCTCCTATTAAATCTGATGATGGCACGCCTTCTATTCTTCCTCCTAAATAAAAGCTAAGTCCTTTAATATTTGGGGAATACAACGCCCCCAATTGCGCTGCAAATTGATCGGGTACGGAAAACTCACTTGAACCTCCTCTTGTCAATACACCATTAGTCTCTTCTGGATTAAACAAATAGTATAAAGTTGTGGTAAGTGTAAAACTATTTGATAGCATATAATATCCTTGAAAATCGACATTAAATCCCATACCGCCATCTCCCAATTGAATAGATTGGTCTACAACATCCAAAACATCTTGGTCTTTATTTGGTCCTTGATTATAAAATGTATCCATATAATTATAATCCCCAGTAGGCAATTTAATTCCAGTACCTAAGGCAAAATTATAGCCCTTTGAATTGTCCTTAAATAGCCAATAACCCAGACCTAATCTCATATCTGATAATCCACTTGAACGTGTATTATGGCGTTCACCTAGTCCATTTGGAGGGTTTCCTCCATGCTCATACATAGATGATCTGCTATGCGATGCAAAAGGTAGTAGTACCGTAGCATACAGTCTATCAGAAATAGCATAATTAAAAGTAATGTCTACAAAATAAGAGTCATTAATAACTTGGGTGCCTTCTTCAACTCTATTAGCTTCCTCATGGGTACCTCTAAAATGCCTAAAAGATTCAAAATATCTAAAATTAGAACCCACAGAAAAATCTCCTTTCATTAAAATACCTCCATTTTCCATAAAGCTATTGCAAGAAGAAAATCCACGAATAGCAACACAGCCTTGAGCAGATGATTCAAAACCTACAACTAAAAGGCATAACATAGCCATATAAGCCACGCTTATTCTAAAAAAAATATTATTCATTTTAATCAGTATGATGGTTAAATAAATCTGGTTATGTTAATTAGATAACGGATTAGAGACAAAGCATATAAGCTACTAAAGCTTCTTTTTCTTCTTTTTTCAATTGAAGTTCTAATACCAAATTAAAAAACTCAACCGTATCTCCTAAAGTTGGACATCTACCATCATGTAAATAAGGAGGTGAATCTTTAATTCCACGTAAAGCAAAGGTCTTTATTGGGCCTTCTGGTCTACCTTTATAAAAGCGCTCCACTTGTAAATCGTGTAAATAGTCATCTACAAAAGCTGGCCCTGAATGACATGTAATACATTGTCCTTTACCATGAAATATATTTTCTCCCAAAAGTTCCTGTTCAGTAGCTTTATCTTTGTATAATTTTCCCAAAGGATCCAATTTAGGAGCTGGGGCATAATCTAGAATAGAGTTAAAATCACCCATTCTATTGGTTGTTTCTCTTTTTTGTGAACGTGGTCCAATGGCTTGTTGCATTCCTGGATCTCCATCGAAATACTCCTCTACTTCCGCAAAGTGATCCATACTTCTAATAGATCGTTTTGAGGCTAATTGCATAAGATTGTAATTCCCTCTCATGGTTGGGGTATCTACCCGTAATCTTGCAAAGTTTGGTCTTGAGTCCGGACCTAATTCAAAAGCCCCGTTAGTATGTCCATTCACGTGACAAGAAAAACACGAAACACCTGCACTTGGCTCTAAAGTTACTCTATGATTAGTTTGATTAAACCAGGTAGTTGGAGTTGGTCTTAATAATTCCTTCAATCCTTCCATTTGCTCGGCGGTTAACAAACCGTTAAAAATCTCGTAATAATTAGCCAAAGTAACTTCTTGCCCTTTGGTAACATCACCAAGTTCTTTATGAGTAGATAAAAACATGGGAGCTGGAAACTCTGGCAGATAACTATCAGGAAAATCATGATCCATATCAATTCTCTCATGCTCGGGGTGTACTTTGTTCCATGCATCTGGAAAAACCATATGAGCAATCGTTTGCAAGGGATGTGCTAAAGGTTTATAAGGAAATAAATCTTTTTTCTTAATTTCATCTGCACTCATTTTAGACAAATCTTCAAAAGATTTTACATTTCCGGTTATTTTAGCGATAGGCCCTGCCATTATGGGCTTTCTGCCCCCAGACATAAACTGGTTGGGAATGGCTTTGTTAGTAAAATTATATCGGCTAGCCATATAAGTTCTAACATCCTTCATTAGTTTTGGCTTCTGGTTTTTAAGTAAAGAGACCCATTCGCTCCAAGGCATAGGCAATTCTGGACTCCCAAAAGAACTTTCACCTTTCCCTGCATATTCCCAAATTTCAAAAGGTTGACGTTCACCTAACTTCACATCAGGATATTGCTTCAAACTATCAACATAACCGCTTCCAAGTCCATAATCACTTTCTTTATAGTTTTCAACTTTAGTGCCAGGACTTTGCAATAAATGCAACCCATTTCCAACCATTTGAAATCCTACAATTCCAACAAACACAAAAGCGATGCATACAAGTAACATTGTTTTACGTGTCATTTTATTTTTTTACTAATTGTTTGTGAATATTTAAATTATCTAAAGGATATATAAAAAGCAAAGCACTTATAATCACTATGTTTTTAATGATATACTGTCCAACCAATGTTAGTACAAAAGGTGCTTTTGCAAAGGATACTTCAGGAAAAAACAATACCGGAATAAAGGTCAGTATTAAATGAATAATAGCAACACTTACAACTATTTTAAGCTGAAAATTAAAAATTAAAGACAATCCAATACCAACTTCTAGTATGGCCAACATTATAATACTAATATTTTCAGGAATCAATCCAAATGTTAAAAGTGTTATGGTATGTTTTGCAAGTCCATCGGCAGGACTTAATTCTGGAAAGAACTTTAGTAATCCAAACCATACATATATAATTCCTATGCTTATAGCTAGTAACCTATTCTTATTGATATTTGATATGAAACGCGTCATTTTAATAATGTTTAAGTTAATATCCTCAGTTTTCAACCTGAGAAATTAAAGAATTCATAAAGCTGTTCTTATTTAGATACCATGTCATGGTCATGACTTGTTTCACCTATAAGCTCAAGATATTTTTCATAATTATTATGAGCTATATTTCTACCCAAATTCAAACCTTCAATATTATCTGCTTGAATGTGGTAGCCTCCCATAACTCTTGATATACCTGCCATCTCAGCAGCTTCAGTAAATGTTGGAAATTTCAGAGTAACAACTTCACCTAAATTATTGGGTTCAGTAAGTGCCCCAGGAATCATTTCTGCTTCAGAACCAAACGTATCATTACCAGTAAAAAGTTTTAATGCTTCGGCACAACCTCCACTGATAGTGCTATGTCCAGACACATAACTTGGAAATGGTGGACATAAAAATATATCTGGAGAATATGGACGCCATTGTTCTCCTTTCATAGTAATCATACCTTCATCTGGTCCTCCCCAAGCTTTAATGTCTTTATTTTGAAAATAATGGTGCACTAATGCGTATGGTCTTGCTGAATCATAAAACATTTTAGCATCCCAACACGCAATAAACGCATCCATAGCAACCGATTCTACTAAAAAATACATTTTTAAATCCTCATCTAGTGTATGATTATCTCTTCTAGAAACATCTTGTGAAAATTTAAGCCAGTGACCCGCTTGTTGAACAGACTTTGGACCATCTCTCATAAACTCGACTAAGGCTTTATTCTTTGGAGTTAAATTAGCTTGTAAGTCTACCACTTCTTGTACTTCTTTCGCCATTTGTTCTGAACCAACCATTGGTGGCGGTCCTGGACGAAATTGATCAGAGGTATTCAATAAAAGTGGCTTTACTTTTTGCCAATAAGGTGTTAAACAACCTGGCGCAAATTTTCCACCTTTACCATCGGAAAAATATTTTGGTTGCCATTTGTCAATATCAACATTATTGTCTGCATCATTTACTGGTTTGTACCCAGTATAATCAAAATAAGGTTTCCCATTAGACCCTTCCATATCCCCATACTGGTTAGAACCATCATGCATTCTGCTTTCAATAACCATTTTGGCTGCAAGATTACCAATACCTTCAGGCGTATTCGGATTTAAAGATTTATTATTAGGATCTAATCCTAGCTCTTTCATTTTATTACTAAACATTAAACTATCAGAATAATAATATTCTCGTAATGCTCTATAGGCTGCATAACTAACTGCAATTTCCTTGTTTTTTAAAGTTCTTTCATTTTCTGGTCGACGCTCAACATCGTTTAAATAAAGCGGATTCGCTTTATCATCAAAACGTGTCCAAGCATCAAACATAGATGTAAATATCAACCCTAAAAATCGGGAGGTAATGGTTGGTCTTGGTTTAAATTTATCGGTATCATTAGCGGTTCCTTCAAGCGCCATAAAAGCCCATTGATAAGCTACATTATCTACTCCTTTTGGCTCCCCAACAATCGGTTTTTGGTTTTCTACAAGAGATATAGATTCTTTTTGTGGAGTTTTACAGTTTACAACTGTCAATAATAAAATAGCAGCAACAGCTGACCGTGTTAGTTTTAGTTTCATAAATTTAGTTTAGTTTGGTAATCAATAGTAAACTTTAATTTATTATAAATCTTTTTTTTTATATGAATTGAGTATATTGCTTGATGAAATCCACAATATATTTGATGAGCTATGACATGCTTGATAATAGATGATGATCCTTTAATTTGTGATTTAATCGAACACTTCTGTAGTAAGATTAACGATATTACTAGTGTTACCACTACTACGTCTGGGTTTGAATCTATTAATCTTATAAACACCTCCTCTTTTGATATTATTTTTCTGGATTTTAATCTTCCAGATATAACGGGCAAAGACATATTGGAAATTATCAGTTCTAACTCATGTGTTATTATGATAACATCTAACAAAGCATTTGCTTCTGATTCTTACAATTATGACCAGATAGTAGACTTTTTAGCAAAACCAATAGATTTTCCTCGATTCTTTAAGGCATTTCAAAAAGCAAAAAGCCACATATCTAAAAATCAGGAAAAAGAAAGTAGATTATTTATTAAAGATGGTAACAAGTTGGTAAAAATAGAATTGGAATCTGTTAAATATTTTAAATCGGAAGCCAACTATGTTTCAGTTGTACTGCAAGACAGAAAAATATTGACATTAATGGCTTTAAAAGATTTGGAGGTTAAACTTCCAGATTATTTTCAGCGTGTGCATCGTTCGTATATTGTAAATCTTAATAAAATAGATTCTATAAATAATAACATGGTGGAACTTGGTGAGGATTATATTCCGGTAAGTCAGAGTTATGAAAAAGAATTACTTGCAAAAATTAATCTTTTGAATTAAGTTGAACTTCCACTCGAATACAACACAAATAATAAGCAAACACATTATATATATTTTCTAAATCAGAGTTCGCCACCTCTTTTACTTTTTGTGGCAAAACTTCGGAAAGGGATAGCAATTTTAAATTATTTATGTGAGCTATCATTTTATGCAAAATAGCTTCCCATTCACTTTCATCTTTAGTTTTAACAACCGAATCAATCCGTTTTAAATAGGTTTCAAATTCTTCTTCAAGAAGTTTCAATACTTTAATTATTCTATTGGAATTGTTGTCATAATTGCTGTAAATATTCGAAAAATCGGGAAGCGTAAATTCATGACTTCCCAGTATTTTAAATACAGTATCTTTTAAATAATCAATATTAAATGGTTTTTGGAAATATATGGTGCTTATTGCAGACATAACTTCTGGTTCGGTAGCAGACACCATTAAAATGGGGCATATAATTTTTTTTATTTTAACTAAATCTGAAAGTTTTTGCGAGAGGTTTTCATTTTCAAGCATCATATCGCTAATAATAATATCAGGATTATCACTCATACTTTCCATGACCATGTTCCATTTGTTCAATTGAATTAAGCGAATATTTTCATCATCAAAAATGTATGATACCAATTCTAAAGTTGATAAATCATCTTCAATATGCAGTATCTTATATGACTTTTTGAGTTTAGGATACAGGCACGATTTATCAGCTATTTTAGTTTCGCTTTTTAAAGTGGGAATTACAGGAACTTTAACACAGAATTCTGAACCTTTTCCTTTTTCAGATATTGCCATTAAAGTTCCGCCAAACAATATGGACAATTGTTTTACTATAGATAAACCTAGTCCGTAACTTCCATATCTTCCAGATAGATCTTCTTTTTCCCTAAAAAAACGATCGTTTATTTTATCTATATTTTCAGGAAGTATACCAATGCCTGTATCTGTTACTTTTATTTCCAATAAAGATGCGTCTTCATTAATTAATTTTGCTGAAAGATTAATTGTACCTTCTTGAGTGTATTTAATAGCATTTACCACCAAGTTGATGACAATTTGCGACAGTCTTAAAGCGTCGGTTATAAAATACTGGTTCTTAAGTTCTTCATCAATATTCAAAGTAAATGCCAATCCTTTTTGAATAGCCTCGTATTGATATGTTGCATAAATATCTTTTAAAAGTTCTTCAATGTTAGTGGATTCCTGTGTAATATGCACCTTCCCTTCTACAAGTTTTTTGTGGTCTAAAACATCATAAACTAATCCAGCAAGGCTATTTGAGGCTCGTTCTAACGAATTTATAATAGGTAATTGTGCTTTTGTAGGGGCATTCTTATGCAATAATTTTGTAAGCCCTAAAATAGCATTAAGCGGTGTTCGCATTTCATGACTCATGTTCTGTAAAAATTCGTCACGTTGATTCCTCGCTTCTTTTTCTTTTTTAAGTGATGTTTGTAAGGCATAGACCTGTGAGTCTATTTTCGCTCTCATTTTGCTGAAAGTTAGAGCTAAGGCACCTATCTCATCCTTTCTATGTATGGGAAGTTCCATATTACCATCAATTCCTTTATCATAATTACTTATTGCCTCTGTAATCTTGTTGATTTTTTTAGAAAAATACCTTACAAAAAACCATGATATTAAAATAGAAAACAAACACACCCAAAGCAATGTTTGCAAACTATCTCTGCGTACCAATAAAGCACTTGCCATTAGCGTATTATCTTCAATAGTAGAAATTAAATACAATTTTCTAACACCTTGAAAATAGGTTAATGGTTTAATATAACTTAGTAAATCGCCTTTGGTTTTCTCATTTAATTGACTAAAACCATCATTTAAATGAGAGCTAGATTTTAAATTAAAATCATTAAAAAAATTAAAATTGGTTTTAGTTTGTACTCCAAATTGCTGAGTTTTTTGTGGTGAATATAAATATTGTCCTTTGTTATCTATTAGATATAATTTAAACTCATTGCCCGATATTTTATCCAATGTTTCAAACAGTTTTGTTAAATCAACATTAATAATAACTATACCAATTATTTTATTTTCAGTATTAAAAATGGGGCTTGCTGCTCTTAGTGTAGGTATGTAAGGCATGCTAATAACACCATATTCTTCATTCAAGTTTATTTCAGAAAAATAAAAGTCACCTTTGTTCATTCTTATAGCTTCCTTAAAATACTCTTGACTGCCCTTTTCTTGAAGATTATTGGAAATAATAACTTCTTGATTTATTTTATCTAATCGAATAATTTCCTTGCCATTATTTTCAATCCCAATCAATCGAATTTGAAAATAAGATGCTTTATTTTTAAGCGTTACTTTAAAAAGTTCATTAACATCATCGCTTGTTTTTTTAGTAGTTTCTGTAATGTAATTTTGGAGTGTTGGGCTGTTAGATATTACGGCAATATCGTTAGACACCTCATTCAATAAGGCGTAAAATGATTGTTCGGCCAATTCGGAAGTGTGCATAATACGCTCCTTAGAATAGGTTACAATAACCCTAGAGGCATTTTTAAAAACCAAATATCCCGAAAGCAGTATAGAAAATATAATTAACCCCGTAAAAAACAAAGCGAAACGGGTAACTATAGAATATCTAATCTTCATCTAAATTGTATGACACATTTTAAAAATTCCGTTAAAGTAAAGATTTTTTAGGAAAACTTGTTAAGCAAGTAACTAATTGATTAACAAACATATCTTTTAGAATTTTTTAGGCGTTTTTTTTAATTAAAAAACGCGGCATTCCCATGGCATTTTTTTACTTTATCAGTATCTTTATATCTCCAATTTTTTCCCTGCATGATACACTACAAACCCAAAAACAGACTAACCGCACAAGCCTATATTGATGGTGTTTTAAATGGCGATCGGGTTATTCTTTCTAGAGCTATTACCATTATAGAAAGCAATTTGGAAAGCGACAAACTCCTTGCAAAAGATATTATTCAGGCTATTTTGCCAGCCTCTGGTAATTCCATACGTATTGGAATTACAGGTGTTCCTGGTGTGGGTAAAAGCACGTTTATTGAAGTTTTCGGAAAACACTTAATCAATCAAGGCAAAAAAGTGGCGATTCTATCTATAGATCCTAGTAGCCAACGCTCGAAAGGCAGCATTTTGGGTGATAAAACTCGTATGGAAGCCTTAAGCAATTTAGAGAATGCTTATATACGTCCGTCAGCTTCTGGTGATACGCTCGGCGGTGTTGCTAACAAAACAGCTGAAAGCATGTTGCTTTGTGAGGCTGCTGGCTACGATGTTGTTCTAATTGAAACCGTTGGTGTGGGACAATCGGAAACCGCGGTTCATGGCATGACCGATTTTTTCCTCCTTTTAATGTTGGCAGGGGCAGGCGATGAGCTGCAAGGCATAAAAAAAGGCATCATGGAAATGGCAGATATGGTAGTCATTAATAAAGCCGATGGCGATAATATTAAAAAAAGTGAGATGGCGCGTTTACAATACCAAAATGCATTGCATATTTTTCCGCAATCGGAATCTGGCTGGATGCCTGTTGTCACAAAAGCATCTTCAACAAAAAATATAGGGATTGATACGGTTTGGGAAGAGATTACAAAATACAGAACATTGGTTAACGAAAATGGGTATTTCGATAAAAATAGAAATCACCAAAAAATACGCTGGATGTACGACAATATCAATGAGGAACTTAAAGCTATGTTTTATGGCTCAAAAGATATTGCAAATAGGCTTTCAATTTTAGAAAAAGATATTATATCTTCTGAAATGTCTCCAGTAAAAGCAGCACAACTTATTATTGAAAAATTTAAAGCATCTTTTCAATAGGAAATCGTTTTTAAACTTTTTTAATTCTCTATGAAATGACGTTTGAAAATTATTTCGACAAACAATTTGAGCTAAGATATTTTGAAATGAATAAGTTGGGATTGGCAACGCCCACCATCATTTTAGCATTATTGGAAGAAACTGCCGCAGATCATTGCTACTCCATAAACCACAGTTTATTCGATCTTAATAAAAAAAATGTTGGTTGGGTATTGGTTTCCGGTATTTTGCAAATGGCTCGCTACCCAAATTACAAAGAAAAAATCACGATTAGAACTTGGTTATCCAGCTACTCTTCCATTAAAGGATATCGAGAGAATATCATTTTTGATGTACAGCAAAATATTATTGGCCGTGCCAAAGGCCTATGGGTTTTCTTTGATATTGAAAACAGGAAACCAACACCCATTTTTAATGATATTAAAGAAAAATGGTCTTACTATAATGAAGAATCCATTGTTAAAAACATCAAGAAAAAAATAGACGCTATGGAGGTTGCAACCCATATAAAAAAATTTAAAGTCAATAGATTTGATACCGACATGAACAAACATGTGAACAATATCAGGTATTTACAATGGGTGATTGAATCCATTCCAGAGGATATTGTAGATAATCATTTTTTACATGTGATAGACGGAAGATTTATTGCAGAAGCCCAATATGGTGATAGGGTTTTATCTTTAACAAATGATGATGCAGATGATAATTCTTTTATACATACCATAAAAATTATTGGAAGTAATAAAGTGTGTGCTACTGCCAAAACACTTTGGAAAAAAAATTAAAAAAACACTAATTGATTAAAATAGAAACCCCACTTGTACCATGATAGGTCAAGCGGGGTTTCGCAAGTTGAACGTTAAGTTATTAATCTTGTTCTAAATATTTTTCCATAATGGAAATAGCTGCTTTTGAAATTACAGTTCCAGGACCAAAAATGGCAGCTACTTTGCGTTCCAATAAATAATTATAATCTTGTTCTGGTATCACACCGCCAGCAAACACCATAATATCTGGTCTTCCTAATTTTTCTAATTCACCTATTAATTGTGGAATCAATGTTTTATGTCCAGCAGCCAAACTAGAAGCTCCTACAAAATGCACATCATTTTCAATGGCTTGTTTGGCAACTTCTTCAGGTGTTTGAAATAAAGGCCCCATATCGACATCAAAACCCAAATCGGCAAAACTGGAAGCCACGACTTTCGCTCCTCTATCGTGTCCGTCTTGTCCCATTTTTGCAATCATAACCCTAGGACGACGTCCTTCAATTTCTGCAAATTTATCAGCCATTTGCTGTGCTTTTGCAAACATATCATCGGTTTTTACTTCTTTACTATACACGCCACTTATTAATTTAGTATCTGCTTTATGACGACCAAAATGAACTTCTAAAGCATCGGATATTTCTCCTAAAGTTGCAAAATTCTCAGCAGCTTCAACAGCCAATTCCAATAAATTACCTTTTCCTGTTTCTGCACAATCTGTTAATGCTTTCAAATTGGCGGTTACGACATCTTGGTTTCTATTCGCTCTTAATTTTTTTAAACGCTCTATTTGAGACAATCTTACTGTAGAATTATCAACTTCTAAAATTTCGATATTCGATTTTTCATTAGTTCTAAATTTATTAACTCCTACTAAAATATCCTGTCCAGAATCCAATCGTGCTTGTTTACGTGCCGAAGCTTCTTCAATTCTCATTTTAGGAACCCCTGTTTCAATAGCTTTTGCCATGCCACCAAGTTCTTCAACTTCTTGAATTAATGCCCAAGCTTTTTTAGCTATTTCCTGAGTTAGGTATTCAACGTAATAAGAACCTGCCCAAGGATCAACCGATTTGGTTATTTGGGTTTCTTCCTGAATATATATTTGTGTATTACGTGCAATTCTAGCCGAAAAATCTGTTGGTAAAGCAATAGCTTCATCTAACGCATTGGTATGTAACGATTGTGTACCGCCCAAACCAGCTGCCATGGCTTCTATACATGTTCTAGCTACATTATTGAAAGGATCTTGCTCACTTAAACTCCAACCAGACGTTTGACTATGCGTACGCAAAGCCATCGATTTTGGGTTTTGGGGATTGAACTGTTTAATGATTTTTGCCCAAAGCATACGTGCTGCACGCATTTTGGCAATCTCCATAAAATGGTTCATCCCAACTGCCCAGAAAAATGACAGTCTGGGTGCAAACTCATCTATTTTTAAACCAGAATCCAATCCTCTTCTAATATATTCCATACCGTCGGCTAAGGTATATGCCAACTCAATATCTGCAGTCGCACCAGCTTCTTGCATGTGGTAACCACTAATAGAAATGGAGTTAAACTTAGGCATGTACTTGGTGGTATATTCAAAAATATCACCAATAATTTTCATGGATGGCAATGGTGGATAGATATAGGTATTACGCACCATAAATTCCTTTAAAATATCATTTTGAATGGTGCCACTTAAATGATCCAGTGCCACACCTTGCTTTTTGGCTGCAGCAATGTAAAATGCCATAATTGGCAATACAGCTCCATTCATAGTCATGGAAACAGACATTTTATCTAACGGAATTTGGTCGAATAAAATCTCCATATCTAAAATAGAATCGATAGCCACTCCAGCTTTTCCAACATCTCCCGTAACACGTGGATGGTCGGAATCATAGCCTCTGTGTGTTGCTAAATCGAATGCTACAGACAATCCTTTTTGTCCAGCCGCTAAGTTTCTTCTATAAAATGCATTAGATTCTTCAGCAGTTGAAAACCCAGCATATTGTCTAATGGTCCATGGTCGGGTAACATACATCGTGCTGTAAGGACCTCTTGTAAATGGCGGTAATCCTGCGACAAAATCTAAATGTTCAGCATCTTTAATATCTTCTTTTGAAAAATGTTTCTTTACAGGAATACCCTCGGGAGTATTCCAAATATCTTGGGTATCTGAAAATGTTGACTGCGTTTTTACAGCAGTATTTAATTTTAGATCTGAAAAATCACGTCTCATAATTGTAATGATTTAATGTTTTTTTGAACTTTTTTCTGAACACCTGAAATGGTTTGTATCACATCCGATTTTAAATGAATACATCCATCTAAACCAGCAGCCGTTAACGAGTTCATAATATCTACGGGATTCCCTGCTAATAAAAGTACTTTATCTGTATTAATATCCCTAAAAATTTCAACAAATAATAAGGCACTTTCGCTATAATCTGGATCTGAACTACAAATGACAACTACATCGGATTCTGATTTTGCGCTGCTCTCTGCTGCTTGCTTTGAACTATCATGACTTTTTTCTTGCCACACTTCAAATCCTGAAACACCCATAAAATCATAAGAAAAAGCGGCTCTGGCTTTACGCATGGTTAAATTTCCAAAACTTACCAATTCTACGATAGGACGTTTACCAGATGTGTCAACAATTTGTTCCGTTACTTTTCTCACAGCTTCAATTTCCAGCGATGCCCTCCTTGGCGTTAATAATTTTGAATCTGATGTTGCTCCAGCCGAAAGCACTTGTGATGGTACCGTTTCCATGAGGTTAGGATATTTATTTACCCCAACCATTGGCAAGCGTCTTTGACTTATTAATTTTATTTTTTCTTGGCGTATTTCTGCAATCTGTTCTTGAATCCATTCCATTTTAAAAGCCTTATAAAAACCTCCTTGTGCCTCAATAGCCTTAAAAAGCTCTAAGGCTTTCTCTGCTATTTGGGTGCTTACTTCTTCTATGTAATACGAGCCATCTACAGGATTAGAAACTTTTCCGAAATAAGATTCTTCTTTTAAAATGGTTGTGATATTACCCGCTATTCTGGTTGAAAAATCGGAAGGATTATTAAATTCTTTATCATAAGCATCAATTAAAACACCATCTACATTACCTAAAATGGCAGACATCGCTTCGGTAGTTGCACGCAATAAATTTGTATGCGCATCGGTTACCGACTTACTCCAAATACACGTTTTTGCAGTGAGGGTATAATCAAAATCTGAGACATCATATGTTTTTGCTATACTGTGCAACAAACTGTTAAAGGCTCTAAACTTGCCAATTTCAATAAAGTATTCTGATCCAATA
Organism: Confluentibacter sediminis; assembly: GCF_003258355.1. Lineage (GTDB taxonomy): Bacteria > Bacteroidota > Bacteroidia > Flavobacteriales > Flavobacteriaceae > Confluentibacter > Confluentibacter sediminis. The sequence continues at coordinate 35,118 of NZ_QKPO01000015.1, forward strand.
GCTAATTGTATGTGAAGATTATTAAAAACACTTTCAACATCAATACCAATATAAAAACATTGCTCAATGACGTAAATTAAGGAATTTAAAGTATAAGCAACTTCTTGAACCTGGTTGGAACCCGAATCTAAATACGGTGTACCAGAAATGGTGATGGCTTTAAAATTTGGATAGTCACTTGATAAATTTACAATATGCTTTAATGTTTCAAACTGAAGTATATTATGATGCCCCGTTGTAACATAATTAGATATTATTCCTAAATCGAAATAACCTCTCAAGTTTTTATTATTGTTTAAATTCTGTTCTGAAAAATCAAAAAAATCTTTTATAAAGCCAATAGCACCTTCGTTTAGAACGAAAGATACCGCAATCTCATTAATGTTGATATTCTTTAAAAGTTTGGTAACAGACACCTGTTCTTTCAAACTAAAAAGAAGTCCTGTAGCCCCTTCATCTATAGCTTTTATGGCCAATGCATTACCGCTTTCGGCAGAAGCAACTTTAATCTCTCTATAATTGATTACATTTTGGGCGTTTTCACCAGTATTTGCTAGAAAATCCAGTTTATCTTCAGCACTATAAAAAGGTTGAACATCTATTCCATTCAAGTTTTTCCAAACTAATTTTCTATTGAAATCCTCTCCTTTTAAATCTATAGTCACTTTATCAACCCATTCCTGTTTGGTAACAGGCTTAAAATCGGAAAAAAGTATATTCTTATTAGTTTTCATAACCATGTCCATGTATATTAAGTTATTTCAATATTTTTAAACTTTAACACTACTTCCAAATCTTTCAAAAATGGCCTTATCCAATGCTTCCCTATGATCTGGATGCGCAATATCCCTAAGCGATTCTGCACGCTGTTTTAAGCTTCTACCAAATAATTCGGCTACACCATATTCTGTTACAACAAATCGGGCATGCGCACGTGTTGTAACCACACCAGCACCTTGTTTTAACATAGGCACAATTTTAGAGACACCTTTTAATGTTGTAGAGTTTACTGCAATGATAGGTTTACCTCCTTCTGATAAAGCGGCACCACGCATAAAATCCATTTGACCTCCTACTCCAGAAAACATTTTAGTACCAATAGAATCTGCACAAACTTGTCCGGTAATATCAATTTCAATAGCTGAATTGATAGCTGTTACTTTTGGGTTTTGACGAATAACAGATGTATCGTTCACATAGCCAATATCTAACATTTCTATTTCGGCATTGTCATCCATAAAGTCATATAGTCTTCTGGTTCCCATAGCAAAACCTGACACTATTTTATATGGATTTACTTTTTTCTTAGACCCATTTACAATACCTTTTTCCACTAAATCTACAATGCCTTCTGAAAACATTTCGGTATGAACACCTAAATTTTTATGATTCATTAAATAAGACAGAACCGCATTAGGAATACCACCAATACCCATTTGTAATGTGGCACCATCTTCAATAATGCTTGCAATATTTTTGCCAATGGCTTTTTCTTCTTCAGAAGGCGCTACCAATTTCATTTCATAAATATCTTCATCAACCTCCACACAAGCAGCAAAAGTGTTAATATGTACAATAGCATCTCCAAAAGTTCGTGGCATTTTAGGGTTGATTTGAGCTATCACTTTTTTACCTCGTTCGATGCCAGATATGACGATATCTACAGAAACCCCTAAAGAACAAAAACCATGTTTATCTGGAGGGGATACATTCACTAAAACGACATCTAAAGGCATATAACCTTGACGGAACAAACTGGGAATATCACTCAAAAAAATGGGGATATAATCAGCAGTATCACCAATCATTTTTCTAATATTTCCACCTATAAAAAAGGCATTTGTATAAAAACTTTCTCTTAAGTTTGGTGCTGTATAACCACATTCACCTTCGGTGTGTAAGTGCACTATGTTAACGCCTTTTAATTCTGAAGCTCTAGCTACCATAGCTCTAATAAGCGTTTGTGGTGTTGCAGCCCCTCCTTGAATTAACACTCTATCTCCTGATTTTATTAACCTTACAGCTTCATCGGCTGTCATTTTATTTGGTAAATCCATCATCTTATGTTTTTAAATTTATTTTCCTTTTCTATCAAAAATTTAAACTACCCTAAAAAGCTTAAAATAATACCTGCCGCAATAGCAGACCCTATAACCCCTGCAACATTTGGTGCCATAGCATGCATTAATAAATAATTGTGGGGATCTGCTTTTAACCCTTCGGCATGCACCACCCTAGCACTATCCGGAACCGCAGAAACACCTGCAGCACCAATCAGTGGATTTATTTTATCGTCGCCTTTAAGAAATAAATTCATGAATTTTGCAAAAAGCAATCCGCCCGCAGTTGCTATAACAAATGATATAGCTCCTAATCCAAATATCATCATGGAATCTTTGGTGATAAAAATATCTGCTTGTGTGGAAGCTCCAACAGTAACCCCTAAAAGAATCGTGATGATATCAATTAATTTAGTTCGAGCAGTTTCAGCAAGTCGTTCAGTTCTTCCAGATTCTTTTAATAGATTCCCAAAAAACAACATACCCAATAAAGGCAACGCACTTGGTGAAATAAACGTTGTTAACAATAAAGCTACTATTGGAAAGATCATTTTTTCTTTTTGTGAAACGGCTCTTGGAGGTTTCATCCTAATTAACCGCTCTTTTTTTGAAATTAACAATTTCATTACGGGCGGCTGAATAACAGGCACCAAAGCCATATAAGAATAAGCAGCAATCGCGATAGGTCCAATTAAATTTTTAACCGTAGTTCCGTCTGCCAAAACATTAATACCATTGGCCAATTTTGATGATAGGAAGATGGCTGTTGGCCCATCGGCACCACCAATAATACCAATAGCTCCTGCTTCTGGAAGATTAAATCCTAAATAAAGTGCCCCTAAAAATGTTGCGAATACCCCAATTTGTGCCGCAGCACCTAAAAGCATTAATTTAGGATTTGCTATAAGGGATGAAAAATCGGTCATGGCTCCTATCCCTAAAAATATTAGTGGTGGATAAATTCCCTTTACCACCCCGAAATAAAGGTAATTCAATACAGACCCTGTTTCATAGATACCTGTTTGATTCCCTGGCACAAAGGGTATATTACCTATAATAACACCTATTCCTATGGGAATTAATAAGAGAGGTTCGTAATCAAATTTAATACCTAGATATATAAAAATAATACCTACTAAAATCATAATTAAGTTTCCAGATTGAGCATTGGCAAAACCTGTAAACTCATAAAAATGCTTTATACCATCAAAAGCTTCAGAAACAAAACTTTCATCAACGCTGGTTTCTGTTTTAGAAACTGTAGTAGATGTCGTTGTATTTGTGGAATTTGCACTAAATCCTAATACTGGTTTTATAAAAATTAGCAGTGATAGAATTCCAAATATTAATATTACTTTTTTCATTGTCTTCTGTTTAATCATTTCAAACTATAAAATGAATCACCAATCATTTAAAATGATTCTATTTTTTTGAATGATGTTTTTCTAATTCTATTCTAATTCTATCATTACTTCGCCTTGTAAAACTTGTTGGCCAACAGCAACATTTACAGCAGTAACCACTCCCGACTTTTCTGAAACAATGCTATTCTCCATTTTCATGGCCTCAAGCACCAATAATAAATCGTTCTCTTTAATGGTGTCTCCTACTTTTACTTTAAGAGATAAAATAACGCCTGGAATTGGAGCGGTAATTTTAGCTTTTGCCGATGAACTCGGATTTATTTTTACGGGTTCTATAGCCGAGTTAACTGGTTTTCTAACCAACGTAGGTGTTTTTACTTTTTTAATTTCTTCCTTCATTTTTACAGAATAAGAAGTACCATTTACTTCCAATTCTATAATGTTACTTTCATGAGAAAGAATCTTAACTCCGTAACTGTTTTCGTTTATATTGAATGTGAAATTTTTCATGTTTTATAAGATTTAAAGTTCTTAAACTAAAGTCTATTCCTGTAAGCTCCATAAATTTTAGAGCTCCAAGGAGAATATAATTTTCTAGCCTGTTTAATGGTTAATATAGCATTTTCATCATCATGCTGTTCATCTAAATACAAATGAATGGCAACCGAAATTGCCGCAGCTATTTCTCCTGTGAAATCTGTATTAACTTTTCGTGAAATTTCTTTAACTTTTTTGTCTCTTCCCTTGGTAATTATTTTATATATGTAAAGCATTATGGGCAAACCATATTTAAAAAAGACTGTTAGAAGAAGTAAACCTGCAAAAACAATTAACAAGCCTGTAATTAGGATAATGTATCCTTCACTTAACGTATCGGTATATAATAGTATATGTGTCATTACAATGGAATATTTGAGTGTTTTTTAGGTGGGTTTACCTCTTTCTTATTAGCCAATAACTCTAAAGCTCTAATGATTCTAAACCTAGTATTTCTTGGTTCGATGACATCATCAATAAATCCATATTTTGCAGCCACATAAGGATTTGCAAACTTGGTATTATATTCATTTTCTTTTTCTTCAATGTAGTGAAGTTTTTCATCGGCATCCTCTATTTTACTAATGTTTGAGCCTTCCAATACTTCCACCGCGCCTTTAGCTCCCATGACTGCTATTTCTGCTGTTGGCCATGCATAATTTAAGTCGCCTCGTAATTGTTTACAACTCATGACATCGTGAGCACCACCATATGATTTACGAAGTGTGATAGTCACTTTAGGAACGGTTGCTTCCCCATAAGCAAACAATAATTTGGCTCCATGCAAAATAATACCTCCATATTCTTGTCCTGTTCCCGGTAAGAATCCAGGAACATCTACCAATGTTACAATAGGAATATTAAATGCATCACAAAAACGAACAAACCTGGCTGCTTTTCTGGATGATTCACAGTCTAAAACCCCTGCATAATATTTTGGTTGATTGGCTACAATACCTACGGAACGACCATTAAAACGAGCAAATCCTACCACAATGTTTCGGGCATAATTTCTATGAACTTCCAAAAATTCACCGTTGTCTGTTATGACTGAAATAATATCAATTATATCATAAGCTTGATTAGCATTTTCTGGAATGATGGTATTCAATGCATCTTCCAATCGGTCTATCGGGTCGGAAGTCGCGATAGTTGGTGGTTCTTCTAAATTATTTGAAGGAAGATAGCTTAATATTTTTCTGATAAGTATTAAATTCTCTTCATCATTTTCTGCTAAAAAATGTGATACTCCAGATTTGGTTGAATGTACATGGGCACCTCCAAGCTGCTCAGCCGTTACTACTTCACCTGTTACCGCTTGTACAACTTTTGGACCTGTAACGAACATATAACTTGTTTTGTCGGTCATGATAGTGAAATCTGTTAAGGCTGGAGAATACACAGCACCACCAGCACAAGGTCCTAAAATGGATGATATCTGAGGAATTACTCCTGATGCCATAATATTTCTTTGGAAAATTTCAGCATAACCAGCAAGTGATCTTACACCTTCTTGAATTCTAGCCCCACCACTATCGTTAAGTCCTATTACGGGTACTCCAATTTTCATGGCCATATCCATGACCTTACAGATTTTTAAAGCATAGGTTTCAGAAAGTGACCCCCCAAATACAGTAAAATCTTGTGAAAAAACATAAACAATTCTGCCGTCAATGGTTCCATGACCCGTTACAACCCCATCAGATAAATAAATCTCTTTATCCAATCCAAAAGATTTTGTTCTGTGAGTTACAAACATGTCAAACTCTTCAAAACTATCATCGTCTAAAAGAATGTTTATTCGTTCTCGGGCAGTTAATTTACCCTTAGCATGTTGGGAGTCGATACGTTTTACACCACCACCCAACTTTGCTTTTACTCTTTTTTCAATGAGTTCGTTAATTTTATCTTGATTTGCCATAATTATATTATTTGCTTATCTATGTTGTTATTCAATTATTTTACTCTTTTGAACATAATTCTGTAAGCACCCCAAGTGTAGATTTAGGATGCAAGAACCCAATATTTAAACCTTCAGCTCCTTTTCTAGATTCTTTGTCTATAAGAGCGACACCTCTTTTTTCCGCCAGTTTTAAAGCATCGGTTGCGTTGTTAACAGCAAATGCGATGTGGTGAATACCTTGTCCCTTTTTCTCTATGAATTTCCCTATTGGTCCGTCTGGCGACGTACTTTCAAGCAATTCAATTTTTGTATTACCTACCAAAAAAAAGGCTGTCTTCACTTTTTGATCAACAACCTCTTCTATTGAATAACATGTCATGCCTAAGACATTTTCATAATATTTGATGGCGTCTTCTAAATTTTCAACGGCAATACCTATATGTTCAATGTGAGAAATATTCATGATAAATGGTTTTTTAATGGAATTTTGTCATTAATAATATGTCAAAATTAGAATAAGAGTGCTTCCTAAATTATGACAGAAGTCATGTATTGTGTAATATTTACAATTAATGTTAACTACAACGTTTTAGTGGGTTTTATTTAAATTAAGTAATGACAAACAAATAATCTTATATTTGAAAATGTCTATAAATAACTCCTTTTTTAAACTTTACAGAACGCCTTTATTATTGGTGCTAACGAGTTTTTTATTCTATTTTTCTTTTGCTTACGATTTACAAAGAAGAGATTACACAAAACTTATCATGCTATATACAGCTCTGTTTTTTGTGTTTTACAATCTTATTAAAATCTTTAAGCACAACATTCATTTATTAACATGGTTAGCTTTTGGTTTTAGAGCCGTTTTTATATTGGCTATTCCGAATTTATCACAAGATTTTTATAGGTTTATATGGGATGGCAGATTGATTGTTGAAGGCATCAACCCATACTCACATACTGTTGATTTTTTTATACAACAAGGCACAAACCCAATAGCAGAAGCCTTGGAATTGTATAATGGTATGGGTACTTTAAACGCAGGTCATTTTTCAAACTACCCTCCTATTGACCAATGTTGTTTTGCTTTGGCAGCTATATTTTCAGGAAAAAATATTTTGGGTTCTGTTATAGTTTTAAGGTTAATTATCATTTGTTCCGATCTTGGAACGCTTTATTTTGGAAAAAAACTACTTAAAAAATTAGAATTACCCATTCATAATATCTATTGGTATCTATTAAACCCGTTTATTATTATTGAATTAACTGGCAATCTTCATTTTGAAGGTGTGATGGTTTTCTTTTTGATTTGGAGTCTATATTTATTGCATACAGGGAAATGGATATTTGCTGCTCTTATTTTGGGGCTTTCCGTTTCAGTAAAATTGATTCCTTTAATGTTTTTACCCTTGTTTTATCAATGGTTTATCAACGATAACTCTTTAAAAGAAAAGGGACTTCTTGCTTTTTCAGACATAAAAAAACTAATTGTTTTTTATGTTATTATGGGCATCACTACACTCTTGTTTTTTGTTCCATTTTACTTCTCGGGATTCATAAATAATTATTCGCAAACCATTGGTTTATGGTTTCATCAATTTGAATTTAATGCCAGCATTTATTATATAATAAGGGAAATAGGATATTTGTTTAGAGGTTATAATGAAATAGCATTTATTGGTAAAATAACACCTGTTATTGTTACTTTATTTATTTTAATCTTGACTTTTTTTAGACAAAGCAAAACAACTACACAACTAATTACTTCCATGCTTTTCGTGTTATCTTTTTATTATTTTACTGCTACAACAGTACACCCTTGGTATTTAGCAACGCTTTTAATGCTTTCCATTTTCACAAAATATAAATTCCCTTTGGTATGGAGTTTTACTATTATATTAAGTTATTTAGCCTATGCAAATCCTAATAACGTAGAGAATTTATGGATAATTACCTTAGAATATGCAATAGTTTATAGTATATTTATTTGGGAAGTATTCATAAAAAAAGCCACCAAAATGGTGACTTAAAACGGCATTTTATTATTAGATCATTCGATTACAATTTTTCTAATTTTAAAATGGTATTTATTTCATGCTCTTCCTCAAAATTATCGGCATCTTTAGTAACTAAAATTTTTGTTTGATAGGTAACTTTAAATTTAGAACCAACTAGGGCTGTAGCATTCAAGTCGAATTCTTTTAATAAAGCTTCATCAATTTTTTGGAATGTAAGAGTGTGTTCATTATCATCTTCTCCCTTAACTATAAAGTTATAACCGTAATCTTCATGTCCATCAAAAACACCCACAATAGTAGTTGTATTTTGAAATGTTAATACAGAATTATTATCTGATAAATTAATAGATTTAAAAGAAACAAATATGAATGCAAAAAAAGCAAAAACTACTAAATATGTTGTTTTCATTAGTGTAAAAAATTATATAATTAATACTTCATTAACTTCTGAATTTTGCCACTACAAGTCAGAAGATGCTTTTAGTAAAAACCAAATAAAGATTTTACATGTGGGAAAAGGCAATGTCCTTATATTTGCATACAGAGGTATTAAGATTAAATTCAATTAAGATTCAAACACATTTGCTATATTTTTAAAACTTTTAAATTCAAGCATATAATCGTTTGGATCATTCACAAAAAAAGAGGTGTGCTCCCCAAGATTATTTTTTAAAAAAGTAGTTTTATCAACTAATTCAAAGTCTTCATCTTTAAGCTTGGAGTACACATTATTCCACGTTTCCAAATCAACGATAACACCAAAATGAAAGGAAGGTAATATTTTACCTTCAAACACATAGTTTGGACTATTAAAGTTAAACTTTCCTGTTTTTATAAATGTTATTTGATGCCCAAATAAATTTATATCCACCCAACTTTGGGTCGACCTTCCTATGGAAGCACCTATACTAGTATAAAATTTTTTAGTATCTCTTACGCTTAAGCAAGGTAATGACATGTGAAACGACGTATCCATAATGCCTAATTTAGTTATATTGGTTTTAAACTTTCTATTCTGTAAATTAAAAAATCCTCATCTGCATCATCAAAAACTTCTACAAAAGAGACTCTAAATGCTTTACCTACAAGCGATGTATCATTTTTTAAATCAAATTGCTTTAAAACACGAGGATGAACTTCTTCAAAAATCATATCCTCACCATTATCAAACAAAAACGTATAATAACCGTTTTTGTAAGACTTAAAAACAGCTGTTTCCATTCACTAAAAAAAATTAATCTATATCGTCGTCGTCGTCTTCATCAATTGGTTCATCATCTTCATCCATGTCATCATCAAAATCCTCATCATCATCTTCATCAAGCTTAACTGGTTTAGCAACCACATCGTCATCATCATCATCATCATCTGCTTCAATCTCAATTTCTGGATCTTGGATAGCCTCTGGATCATCTGTAGCAAAGTCTCCATAATCATCTTCATCATAATTCTCCATAGTTATGGCCAGTTTTTTACTAACTTTCACTAAATACTTAGTGTCTTTAGTTGTTACTTCAACAGCCTCAATAATTTCATTACTAGCATTTCTGAATGATATAATTTGATCTTCATCATAACCATCGGGGTATTTCTCAACCAATAGTGCTAAAATTTCTGGGGTCAATTTTTTAAAGTCTACGATAACTCGTTTTAAATTGTCGTTTCTATTTTTCATTTTTTCAAAAGTTTGAATATAGCATTTTTTACATACCTAAAAGGTAAGCAAATATTAATGGCGCCACAATAGTTGCATCGCTTTCAATTATAAATTTAGGGGTATTAATATCTAATTTTCCCCATGTTATTTTTTCATTTGGCACGGCACCAGAATAAGAACCGTAACTTGTTGTTGAGTCACTTATTTGGCAAAAGTAACTCCAAAAAGGGATGTCGTGCATTTCCATATCTTGATAAAGCATTGGCACCACACATATGGGGAAATCACCTGCAATTCCTCCTCCAATTTGAAAGAAGCCAACACCTTTTCCTCCAGAATTTTTTGGATACCAATCTGCCAACCACATCATGTACTCGATACCTCCTTTGGTAGTTGTTGGTTTAAATTCACCTTTAATACAGTAAGAAGCAAAAATATTCCCCATAGTACTGTCCTCCCATCCAGGAACTACTATTGGTAAGTTTTTCTCGGCAGCAGCAATCATCCATGAATCTTTTGGATCAATCTCATAATATTGTTCCAAAACACCAGAGTTTAACATTTGGTACATAAATTCATGAGGAAAATAACGTTCTCCAGATTTATCTGCTTTATTCCAAATATCATATAAATGTGATTGTAACCTTCTAAACGCTTCTTCTTCTGGAATACAAGTGTCTGTAACGCGATTATAATGATTTTCTAACAAATCCCATTCTTCTTGGGGTGATAAATCTCTATAATTGGGTACACGTTTATATGAATTGTGTGCTACTAAATTCATGATATCTTCTTCAAGGTTGGCACCTGTACAAGATATGATATGAATTTTATCTTGACGAATCATTTCTGCTAACGACTTCCCTAACTCGGCAGTACTCATAGCTCCTGCTAAGGTTACCATCATTTTTCCACCTTCAAGCAAATGTGTCTCGTAACCTTTTGCAGCATCTACTAAGGCAGCAGAATTAAAATGCAAATAGTTTGTCTCTATAAATTGTGAAATAGGTCCTTTAGTAGTCATCGTCTTCTTCAAATTTCGAATTATTGTTCTTGTTTACAAATGCATTATCAAATGAATTATCATAGCTATCTTCAGCATCTTCATTTTGAAATTTGTAACTAATCATTTTATTATACAATCTAGCTACCAGTGCGTTTGAAGCTTTGTTGTTTTCATTAGGACAAAACTCCATAATATCAAAACCAACAACATTTTTTTCAGCAAAAACCTGCTTTAAAAAATCTAAAGTTTCGTACCAAAATAATCCACCTGGTTCCGGATTTCCATTATTTGGCATGATAGAAATATCTAAAGCTGACAAATCAAAGCTTATAAAAACATTATCTGTCATTTGGTCTATAGCACTATCAATCCATGTGTCATCCACAGCCATTTCATGAGCAAAATATGTTTTTTCCTCATCCATAACCGTTTTTTCCATAACACTCATAGAACGAATACCAACTTGAATCAAATTCGTTGTTTGGCTAGCTTCATAAGCGGCACATGCACTATTAAATGAAGATCCATTATAGGTTTTATTTAAATTGGCGTGTGCATCTAAATGTAAAACCGTTAAATTGTTAAAAGTTTCATTAAAAGCACGGATGGTTCCTATTGACACAGAATGTTCTCCACCAAAAAGAGTAACAAATTTATTTTTTTTAATGTACTTTTTAGTGATTTCGTGTACCGCTTTTACCATAGCTTCTGGAGTACTATTTTCTGTAACGGCATCAGCTAAATAAATACCTTGTTTATAAACTTCAGTAGCTGTTTCAATATCATAAAGCCCCATGTTTTCTGAAGCTTCTAAAAATGCTTCTGGTCCTTTACTCGCACCTTTTTGCCATGTATTTGTTCCCTCATAAGGAACTGGAATAAGTACAACTTTTGCGCTTTCTAATTTTGCGAATTCTTCTGGAATTCCAGCGTAGGTCTTAATCTTCATCGTTAATTAATTATTTTTTGTTGGTTAAGTGCATTTCACCATTTACTGATTCAGCTAATACATCCACTTCACCAGTTTGGTTTTCTTCATAACCTAATATTTTAAGTAAGTCTTCACTTTTTTGTTGTTCACTAAATAAATTAGTAGTTAAATTACCCTCTTCATCCCTGTCTATTAAAATATGTTTTGGCGAGGGAATTAAACAGTGTTGCAATCCTCCAAAACCTCCAATGGTTTCCTGGTAGGCTCCCGTATTAAAAAACCCAATATACAAAGGCTTATCTCTATTATATTTTGGTAAATAAATAGCATTCATGTGTTGTTCACTGTTATAATAATCATCACTATCACAGGTTAAGCCACCTAATAAAACACGCTCATAACTATCGTTCCATCTATTTACAGGAAGCATAACAAACCGTTTATTAATAGCCCAAGTATCTGGTAAGGTTGTAATGAAAGAGGAATTTATCATGTTCCACTTTTCTCTATCATTTTGTTGCTTTTGGTAAAGCACTTCATATATGGCTCCACCGCTTTCTCCTACTGTAAAACTACCAAATTCTGTAAATATATTTGGCACCTCTACTTCTTCTTCTTCGCAAACCAATTTTATTTGATTGATAATTTCATCAACCATATATTGGTAATCAAAATCGAAAGCTAAAGAGTTTTTAATAGGAAATCCTCCACCAATATTTAAACTATCGAGAGTCGGACAAATTCGTTTTAAACTTGTATAAACCTTTAAACATTTAAGTAATTCGTTCCAATAATAAGCATTATCTCTAATACCGGTATTAATGAAAAAATGAAGCATTTTAAGCTTTACTTTTTTATTCTCTTTTATTTGAGATCTGTAAAAAGGAACAATGTTTTTATATCCAATTCCCAAACGAGAGGTATAAAACTCAAACTTCGGTTCTTCTTCTGAAGCTATTCGAATGCCTATATTAAATCTTCCTTTTATTTCTTTTGAAAGTAAATCAATTTCTTCGTAATTATCAATAATTGGAATACAATTTTTATGTCCTCCGTTTATTAATTCTGCAATGTTAGTGACATATTGCCCTCTTTTAAAACCATTACTAATGACATAGGTTTTATCTGTAATTTTTCCCTCCTTCTTTAAATTCCTAACAATATCAATATCAAACGCTGAAGATGTTTCTATATGAATATCATTATTTAAGGCCTCATTTAAAACATGTTTAAAATGGGAGCTTTTTGTACAGTAACAATAATTGTACTTCCCTTTATAATGATGCTTTTTTAAAGCTGCGGCAAACCAAGATTTGGCTCTATTTATATTGTTTGAAATTTGTGGTAAATAGGTAAACTTTAATGGTGTTCCGTACTGTTCCACCAATTCCATTAGGTCAATGCCATGAAATTGCAAATTTTTGTCCTCTAAAGTAAATTCTTCTTGTGGAAAATAAAATGATTGATTTATTAGATCTATATATTTAGTATTCATTCGTTATTTCGATATAATAGATTTATATTAATTTTTTAAAGTTATGAAACATATGTTTCTAATCAAATAATATTTTCTATTTATCAAATTTGAATCTGACTTTGAGTAGTAGGAATAAAGGCATATTTATGTTGACTACCAACAATAGCATATACAGAAGTTAGCTTTAAATTTCGGTTACTTTTTCTGTAAGCATCCCTTGAAAACAACTTCTTAATTTCCAAAAGTCCGAATATACAAACACGTTTCAATTTGTTCAGCATTTACTTTACAAATGAAATACATTTTTTTTATTTTTTTTGAAAAAAATGTTATTTTTTATCATCTTTATTTAAAGCATTTTAAGCGTGTTTAACTCTTGCTCTGTGAGATGTTTCCAATGCCCACGTGGAAGGTCTTTTTTTGTAAGGTGACCAATAGCAACACAATCTAGACTAATGATTTCATATTTCAAATAATCGAATATGGTTCTTAAAATAGTACTGCCCGTATTTTTAATTTTTAAGCCTATTTCATTTTTCGAAGCGCCATCTATATAGCTAATTTCCTCGACAGCAATTAACTTCCCTTCAATTTTAAAACCTGATTGAATTTTTTTTAAATCTTCTAGCTTTAAATTTTTATCAAGTTCTATATGAAATAATCTGGCAATGCCATTTTTAGAATTCGTGAATTTTTCTACAATAGCTTCATCGTTTGTAAACAAAAGTAATCCTAATGAATTTCTACCTAAACGCCCAATGGGTTTAATACGAGAAGTTGTGGCATTAGCAACCAAATCCATAACCGTTCTTCCTTTTCCTTCACTAGTTGTCGTAGCGAATCCTTTTGGTTTATTAAGTAAAACATAGGCTTTCTTTTCTGGATTTACACGAGCACCATCATATCTTATCTCATCATCAAGTTTTACCTTGTAGCCCATTTCGGTTATGACCTTTCCGTTAACGGTTACCAAACCTGTAGAGATATGAACGTCTGCCTCTCTCCTGGAACAAATACCAGAATTGGCAATATATTTGTTTAATCTAATTTCATTGGGGTTAGATTTATGAACCGAGGTTTCCTTTGTTGGGCTAGACGGTTTTGTAAATCCACCTTGACCCTTCAAAGGTGCATTACCTCTAGCATAACTATTATTTCTACTAGTTCCACCGCCTCTTCCTGAAACTTTCCCACTGCCCTTATCTCCTTGATGCCTACTCATGACTTAATTATTTTTTACAAAGATATGTTTAAATTTATGATTGACGATTTTTGGATTAATGATTTGTTAAACAGTAAAAAAATCGCCTTTTATATATGCTTTAAAATCACATTCACATCTATTAATAAAATACTCAACACACCAGATAAAATAATAAATTTCAAGATATTATGAAGTATTAAATAGTGTAGTTTGGTTTTAGATTTCCATATCAAGAGTATAAAAAATACTAATAAAACGACACTTAAGTAAAAGTAAACATACATGCGACCTACTTCAAATTTATACAGTAAAAGATATATTGGGATTAATGTTAAGCAGGTTAAAATAGTCAACATTATTTTTGACGCCTTTTCACCATAAATAATAGGTATTGTTTTATAACCGAGGGCCAAATCGCCTTTTATATTCTCCAAATCCTTAGTAAGTTCTCTCATTGAGATAATTAAAAACAAGAACATCGCATGCACAAAAATGACAGATTCAAAGTTTTTGTAATAAATAAAAATAACAAAAAATGGCGTGATCGTTAAAATAGCAGATGTCATGTTCCCAATAAAAGGCAACTTTTTAAGTTTGTGTGAATAAAACCAAATACCAAAAATATAAGCCGAAAAGAAAATCACAGCATTAAAGGACACATAGCTTGCCATGACGACAGACATGAAATTTAATAAAAAATACAAAGACAACTTGGTATTTTGCCCTACCAATCTATCTATCATAGATTTTTGTGGTCTGTTTATTAAATCTTTTTCTGAATCGTAAAAATTATTGATAATATAACCTGCAGCTATAGTGGCCGCAGATGCCAAAACCAACATCAATAAATTAATATCAAAAACAACTTGCCTTATGGGTTTGTCGTGGGCGAAAATATAAATAGATGTTACATATTGCGCCAAAACAATCACAAGGATATTGTACCCTCTCACTACAGAAAACATACTAAAAAACTTAAGTAGAATATGTTTCTGTCTTCTGTTTAACATATAAAATATTTTATGAGGTACTGAAACGTGTTCAGACTGACAGGAAACGTCTAGAAATTATAAACAACTTCTAATTTATAATCTTTTAGGGCTTGTTTTGCTTTAGCAATGTCCTCAGTAAACCCAAGTATATAACCACCACCGCCAGAACCACAAAGCTTTAAATAGTAGTCGTTAGTTTCAATTCCTTTTTTCCAAAGTTCATGAAATTGCTGCGGAATCATAGGCTTAAAATTATTAAGCACCACTTTTGATAATCGCTTGGTATTTTTAAATAATGATTTAATATCACCACTTAAAAAGTCATCTACACAAGCATCGGTATGCTTAATAAATTGGTCTTTTAGCATGTTACGAAACCCCTCTTGCTTCATATTCTCCATAAAAATAGAAATCATGGGAGCAGTCTCTCCACTAACCCCACTATCTAATAAAAAAACAGCATTTTTACCTTCACTCTTCTGCGAAGGAATACCTGTCGCTTCAATATTATCTTGAGAATTGATAAGTATGGGAATGCTTAAATAACTATTTAAGGGGTCTAATCCTGAAGATTTTCCATGAAAAAAAGATTCCATTTCCGAAAAAATCTGTTTTAGGGTTAATAATTTTTCACGTGTTAAATTCTCTAAAACCGTGATCTTGTTATGAGCATATTTATCGTAAATGGCTGCGACTAGAGCCCCACTGCTACCAACACCATACCCTTGAGGAATGGAAGAATCAAAATACATGCCTTCGCTAACATCTTGCTTTAGCTGTTCAATATTAAATTCTACTAAATCAGCATCAATAGTTTTCAAAAAATCAACAAAACGTCTTAAACTTTCGTTAGATTTTATAGCACTTTCTGAAGGATGCTCATCTACTTTTAAAGCACCATTATAAAAATTATAAGGAATCGATAACCCTTTCGAATCTTTAATAATTCCATACTCTCCAAAGAGTAGAATTTTCGAGTAAAATAAAGGTCCTTTCATAATTTAATTAGCGATTGACAATGGATAATTGACAATTATTTTTGTTTTGATGCTTTAATTATACTAATCAATAATTTCAATAACTCTTTAATATCTATCTGTATACTAAGATACTCCGAATTATTCAAATAACCTGTTTCTTTTAATAAATCTAACCAATATTCCGTTTCATTAGCTTCTTTTAGAGCTATAGATAATTTGTGAATAAAATCTGCTTTGCTTTCTGCATGCTCAGATTCTCTGATGTTAGCTCCAATAGATGTTCCTGATCTTAATAATTGTTTTGAAAGTACAAACTCTTTTTTTTCTTCAGTTAAAAACTTACACAAATTAACAATTCTAACTGCAAATATATAACTTTTGGTTTTGACTATATTATCTTTCTTAATAATCATTTGTCAATTATCAATTGTTAATTGTTTTGCTCCTAAACCAATTTTATCGACAATATAGTGCGCATTTTCGATATACGCAACTAACTCATTATTAATAAATTCTAAAATTTGATTACTTTCTTTTTCTGGATATAGCACATGAACATTGGCTCCGGCATCTAAAGTAAAGCCAATATGCCATCCAGACTTTTTTCTAAAATCCCATATTTTATTAATAATTTCCAGCGTATTAGGTTTCATTAAAATAAAATATGGCATGCTTGTCATCATCATAGCGTGCAAGGTTAAGGCTTCACTTTCAATTAAAGCTATAAAGGCATTTAGATCTCCAGACTCTAAGATAGTCATCAATTTACTTAAATTGTTGTGTGCTTGTTTAAACCTTTCTTCTGCAAAAGGATGGTAATACATTAAATTATGTCCAACCGAACTACTAACTTGCTTTTCACCTTTATCTACCAGCAAAATAGTGTCTTGATAATTCTTAAAATTTTCGTGGATGGTATATGGATATTTTATCCCAAATAAATCGCTACTTCCTTCAATATTACCATGCTTTCCCCAAACAACCAAATCACCTTCTATACTTCTACAAGCACTACCAGAACCTAATCGTGCTAAAAACGAGGCTTTTTTATTACAATAAGCCTCGGTTACAGCATCATTTAATTGTTTTTCAATACTCATTAGGCATAATGCTAATGCGCTCATACCTGAAGCAGATGATGCAATTCCCGAACTATGCGGAAATGTATTGGTGGTTTCTATATTAAAATGATAGTCTTTTAAAAAAGGTAGATATACTTCAATGCGTTTAAAAAACGTTTCAATTTTCGGTTTAAAATCGTCTTTATTTTCACCATCTAAGAACACTTCAAAAGAAAACGCATTGTTAGTTTCTTTTTTTGAGAAACTTACCGTCGTAATGGTTTTACAATGGCTAAGGGTAAAACTTATGGATGGATTTTCAGGAATTTGATCTTTTTTCTTTCCCCAATATTTCACCAATGCAATATTACTGGGCGATTCCCAAGTAACCTTACCACTTTCCACTGTTTTGGTATAGGGTTTTGGAATAAATTGTGCTTCTGTCATTTAATTTGCTTCGGTTGACAAAGATAATAACTTTAGCATTGTATTATAATTTCTTGCGGTTCCTATTACCTTCAATTTGCGTTCATAAGTATTCATATTGAACTTTGTTTTCCCGTAACCAGTTGAACAATAAAAATAAAGACAGTCATTTTTGATTACAACTTCTTCGTTTTCATAAGGTATCTTATCCACTTCTTTCAATAAGCTAGTTTCAGGGATTTTATTGAGTATTATAAAATAACTATTTTCCTTTTTTTCTTTTGAAAACGGACAGGCTTCAAAAATTATTTGTAACTCTTTATTAGTTTTTACAATTACAGAAACTTCAAATCCAAATTGAGTTACAATAAGCTTTTGAATTTTATTCTCTAATTGCGATGGCCTTTCTGAAGATTGAAATATCACATTACCACTTTGAATATACGTTTGCACATTCTGAAATTTTGCGTTTTTTAATAGTTCTCGCAATTCTGCCATAGGGACTTTTTTATGTCCACCAACATTAATTCCTTTTAAAAGTGCAATATACGTTTTCATTTGCTACTCATGTTTTGAGCTGCTATAAAAGCACTCGTCCACGCATTCTGAAAGTTAAAACCACCTGTTACGGCATCAACATTCAATACTTCACCAGCAAAATACAAATTTGGAATGCGTTTACTTTCAAAAGTTTTAAAATTGATTTCTTTTAATTCAACACCGCCAGCTGTGACAAATTCCTCTTTAAAAGTACTTTTTCCATCAACCTTAAAAACAGCTTGTGTTAATTGATTCGCTAAAGTTTCTAGCTGGTCTTTATTTACATCGGCCCAACGTATCTCATTATCCATTTCACAAGCTAAAACCAATTTTTGCCAAAGGCGTTTAGGCAAATCGAATTGGGGAGATTTATAAACCGTTTTCTTAGCTAAATCGTGTTTTAATTGTTTTAAAATATTTAAACAATCATCAAAAGATGAATTTACAAAATTGATGTCTACTTGAAATTTATAATCCCGCTTTGCTAATTCCAAAGCACCAAAAGCCGATAGCTTTAAAATCGCTGGTGCGCTCATACCCCAATGGGTTATAAGCAAAGGCCCACTACTTTCTAAATGACTATCAACTACTTTAACCAACACATTATTAACTACAACGCCAGGAATATCACGAATACGTTCATCTTTAATATTGAAAGTAAACAAAGAGGGCACCGGATTGGAAATAGTATGACCTAGATCTTCTAAAAGTTTCCAAATTTTAGGATTGCTCCCCGTGGCTACTAATACTTTTTTTGATTTGAATATGTCTTGAGTTGTTTCTATGATAAAGTCTTCTGATTCTTTCTGAAGGGATTTTACAGAATGATTTAAAAAAACATCAACCTTATGTTTTTTGGCTTCACTTAAAAAGCAATCAATAATAGTTTGCGACGAATCGGTCATGGGAAACATACGCCCATCGTCCTCAATCTTTAATGCAACGCCACGTTTCTCAAACCATTCTATAGTATCGCCAGTCATAAACTGATGGAAAGGGCCTAATAATTCCTTTTCACCCCTCGGGTAATTTAATACCAATTCTTGGGGAATAAACTCGGCATGAGTCACATTACACCTGCCACCACCAGAGACTTTCACTTTAGTTAACACGTCTTTTCCGCGTTCTAAAATAGCCACTTTTAATTGAGGATTTTGCTCTGCTATATTGATGGCCGCGAAAAAACCTGCAGCACCACCTCCAATAACAAGCACGTCTTTTTCAATCATATTCTATCAGGGAAATCGGAAATAATACCATCAACACCATAAGATTTGATGCGTTTAATAGGTTTTAGGTTATTTACAGTATAGGTATAGACCTTAAAATCCACCTTTAAATTCTCAACAATTTCTTGGGTTAACATGGTATAATCTGGATGTATGGAAACCGCATTAATGGTTTTAGCAAAACCAACCGCTTTCTCTATATTAGTATCTGTAAGTACACCAAGTGGTATTTTTTTGTTTTCTTCAAAAACTGTTTTTAATAATTCCTTTTGAAAACTAGACACTATAATATTGCTATAATCCCAACCCTTTTTTTCAACAAAAAAATCTATTAATCTACTGGCTTCTTTTGCTGTATCATGGCCTTTCAACTCAATATTTAACAGACATTTATTATTTATAAATGTTAAAACCTCAGATAAAGTTGGTATTTGGCAATGTCCTTTTACTTGAACTTGTTTTAATTGTTTTAAGGTGAATTTTGAAACTTCTCCTGTAGTATCTGTCATTCTATCTAGCGTAAAATCATGAAACACAACCAACTGCCCAGAAGCACACCTGTGCACATCTATTTCTATACCATCAACACCTAAGCTTAAAGCTTTTTTAATAGATTCTAACGTGTTTTCTGCTACATGCCCTTTAGCCCCGCGATGTCCAATTTTTTTCATCCTGTAAAAGTACAAATTAAACAATTGCAATAATTTAAAGTTTTCAGGCGCAAATCAAACTATTTGGCTTTATAAAAAATATCCGCTATCTTCTATTTGACGTATTTATTCTTTTTATGATTTTTTATGTACTATTTTTAAGAAGGGCAGTAACTTTCCAAGAATGGTCTCATAAAACTATCAAAAACTGAATGAGTTTAAAAAAATAATAATTAAAAACTGCACACAACAAAAAGTATATAAAACTTTAAACGAAACCATAAAACAAAAAGCAAGCTTTATATTAGCTTGCTTTTTTATTTTCATTAGTGGGGAGAGTAGGATTCGAACCTACGAAGACGTAGTCAGCAGATTTACAGTCTGCCCTCGTTGGCCGCTTGAGTATCTCCCCAAAACCGAGGGCAAATATATTACTCTTCTTTAATTGTACAAAATAAAAACCTTTATTTTACAACTGATAAATCAATCTAAACGACACAAATAATGGTTGTATAAAATATTCTGTAGCACTTACTGAAAAATCACTAACATTGGTATTGTTTTGAGACTTAGTATTGAACAAGTTAGTAGCTTTAATTTGATATTCTAACTTAGCATCATTATCTTTTCTGTAAGATAGGGACGCATTCCAAAATTTATAATTATTTATAGTCTTTACATCATTACTATAATTATTATAAGAGAAATCCGTATTAAAAGTAAACGTTTTTAAAATTAAAGCATCTATGGTTATAGAGGGTGTTTTTGTATAGAATTTGGTGTTATTGCTTCCTTGATTATTATCTTGAATACCATAGCGATATGCCACCTCAACATTAGGAGCCGTTTTAAAATTAGTTCTTAATTCGGCGCCATATGTTTGAGAAAAACTCTCGTTTACCGATTGTGTATTTTGAATAAACTGGTTAAACTTTGAATAACTGAAGTTCCCATTTACAGAGGCTCTTATTTTACCAAATGTACGTTGAAATCTTCCATTAGCACTAGCACTTTCATCCGCAAAAGGCGAGTTAAAAGGTGTACTCACACGAACGACACTTCCCGATTCAAAAATAGAGGTGCTTCTTATATTATCAATACTTTTATTGTAATTTAAACTTGCAAACACATTGGTATAGTTAAACAAATTAAAACTGTTATATGATAAACTCACATTATGGGATAAAGCACTTTGTAAATCTGGATTGCCAGAAAATAATGAGCTATAGCTATTTAAAACTAGACCACTGGCGAAGTTTGCCACATCGGTAAATTGGGTTTGCATTCTGTAATTCAAACTAATTTGCTCGCTATTTTTTATTTGCATAAGCATATTAAAGTCTGGTAATACTCTAAAAAAGTTGTCAACCGTTTTGGTGTTTTGTTGTGTATTCTTTGTACTATAAGCATGTAATGAAACCCCTGGAGTGAACGTAAACATACCAGATTTTAATCTATAATGTGCTGCCACATACATATCACTAAAATTATATTTAATATCATTCCTATCTAACCCATTATTAATAGTTGGTGTTGGATCAAACTTAGAATCATCATCTAAAAACTGAAAAATATCTGAATTAAATTTTTGTGAGCTTAGTATAGTTCCTAACGTCAAATTAATATCACTTTTATTATTTAAAATATTCCAGTAATCTAATTTAGCATCTAATTGATTGGTTTTTATACGCTTGTTTTGAGCAATATTATAATCTATTTGAGCACCATCTAGACCTAAATTATTTGCCGTGCCATCGTAATTAGCTTTATCATCTAAAATCGCATTGTAAAATGGGTCTTCATCTTGTAGTAAATGTTGAACTGCTAAAGCAAATATGTTTTTATCATCAATAGTCTTATAATAATTTAAATTTTGATTGATACTGTAAGGTGTAGAACTTTGTAATTGAGCTATATTACCATTCACTGTTGAGAAAAAATCTTGGTCTTGAGATTCTTTTGATAGCCTTCCCATAATATCATAATCCAATTGATTATTTCCATTAGGCTTATACTTAGCAGATAATTTTAACATACCTAAATCACTACGTTGCACCGTATTACTTTGAGTACTTTCATCTGGTATACCTAAATTTGGGTTGGTATATAGAACATCTCTATTTTCTTGAAGGAGTGTTTTACTGTTTGAGAAAATAGCAAAACCACTTAAATCCAATGTCTTTTTGGGAGACCAACTAAAATTTGCTGCTCCAAATTTGCTACTTATGTCTTTAGCTCTATTATTTTGCGCAGTTAAAAAGCTCAGATTATTGCTTCCTAAATTAATATTGGTTCCACTTGTTCTACTTGGACTGTTGAAACCTCCCGTAAAATTGAAATAGTCCCGACGTGTAAAAGCAACTTCACCTAAATTGTTTAAATCTGTTATAATGTTTATACTGTAATTTGGACTGTAATAAAATAGTTTGGGTTGAAACAAGTATAATTCATTTTGATTTGAAGCTCCACCTCCAGCAGTCACAGTACCAAACCAAAAGTTTGTTTTACCTTCTTTTAATTTAATATTGATGGCTACATTATCTTGATTATTTGTAACACCACTTAATTGGCCTATCTCAGCATAATTTTTAAGAACCTGTATTTTATCAACCACATTCGACGGAATATTTTGTGTAGCCAGTTTGGTATCACCATCAAAAAATTCTTTTCCATCCACCATAATTTTAGAAACCACTTTGCCTTCAACCTCAATTTGTCCGTCATCATTCAATTCTACGCCAGGCAAATTTTTAAGTACGTCGCCTAATTTTCTTTCGGTTCCCGTACTAAATGAGTCCGCATTATAAGAAATGGTATCCCCTTTAATGGTTACTGGCATTTCGTAGACCAACTCTACTTCTTCTAGACTATTATCTTCCTGTAAACTAAAATTCTTCAGAACATCTTGTTCTTTTGTCACAACATCCTCTTGCGCGGTTTTCATACCAATATAGCTCGCCTGTATTTTGTAAGAGGTGTTTTTATCTAAAGTTAACTTATAATACCCTTTCTCATTGGTAATTCCATAAGAATCCAATTTTTGGGTTTGTTGGTTGATGGCTATAACATTAGCCAGTTCTAAAGGCGAGCCTAAACTATCTTTTACGACACCTTCAAGTTTTATTTGTGCATACGATGACGTAGCAACTAAAACAGTTACTAAAAAAATTAATTTTTTCATTTAAATTTTATGGATTGGTTTGTTGGTTTTGTTTTTTTAAAAAGAACCTCTTCTCCCTCCGCCAAAGCCTCCACCAGATCTTGCTCCACCGGAGTTTTGCCGCATTTCTTCTTGTTTGTCAGCCGCTATTTTTTCATACTCTTCTTTTGTAACCACTTTCCCTTTAGAAGGCATCTTTATGGTTTCTTTTTCGGTCGGATTCAATACAATTTTTGAGCATAACATAACCGTTGTATCATCATGAACTTCTAATATCAAACCTGGTAATCCCCAATAATCTCCCGGCCCTTGGCTCACAGGTATTTGTGGTGTGTACCAAACAGTGACTGTATATTCCTTAGCGATAGGATCTTGGCTCTCTTGATTATTATTTCTATTAAAATTCGGGAGTCCCATGCCTACATCTGCTTTTTTTATTGCAGTGGCTTTAAAACACATATACTGACCAATCATTTTGGTTTCAGTTCCCATGTCCCAATTTAATTTTGACAAACTATCTTTTACCAAAAATTGTTTTCCAAAAAGATCCCGTTCTTGTATTAATTGTAAGTCTTTTATATTCTTGTATTGATTTCCACCACCGGCGCTCATCATTCCAAAACGCATACCGCCTCCACCTTGCGCTGGAGCATCTAATTTTTCTTCTTCTTTATAAAGTGATTCTGACGGATTGAATGTGAGTATGTATGTTTTTTCCAAAGCGCTTTTCATTCGTTCTGCTATTTGCTTTTTTTGCGCCTCGCTCATCTGCCCTCCTCCAAAATTACCCATGTCTAAAAATGTTTTCGTTTGGTAGTAAACCTTTCCCTGAAAGTCTTTTTGAGCAAAAGATAAAACTGTAAAAAAAAGCAATGATACGGTAAGGGCTATTTTTGGAGATATAATTTTCATAATTTCATGTTTATGGCACGTATAAAACTCGTTTAATGACACTTAGACTCATTTAAACCTCTTTAGTTTAATTGTAGATAGTTAAATTCTTATTAAATTGCACGGCTAAAACTTTTATAACTAAAATTTGTTTGAATTTTAGCGTTTTCAAACCCAACACCCAACTATGAGACATATATATTATATTATTACCTTTTTATCTTTATCCATATTTCAAAAAGATGCTATTGAAACATTGTTTATAGATAAAACTGCTTTAGAGGCAGACACCTTAGTGAGTGCAAATAACTTTGATACTATATTTTATATTTCAGAAAACATTCTTTTTAAAAAAACGGATGAAACAAAAGGTATTGATATTGGATATAATAATTTTGAATTAGGCAACATCACATCAGTCAACACGTTTAATCCTTTAAAAATCAATGTGTTTTATAAAGATGTTAATACTGTTGTGGTTTTAGATAATAGACTTACTGAAATGTTTAAAATTGATTTTAACACCTTTCAACCACATAAAAACGTGACGCATATATCTACGGGCTCTGATAATACCCTTTGGGTTTTTAATCAAGACACACAAACTTTAGAACTTTATGATTACAAAAGCAATTCTAGTCGAGCCAAAACCTTACCTGTTAAAGGTAACGTTTTTGACTTAAAAAGCAATTATAATGCTTGCTGGTTACTAACTAAAGACCATTTATACATATATAATTATTCTGGAAGTTTATTAAAAAAAATAAAGAATAACGGGTTTACTGAAATAGTTGAAAACAATGGAAATCTTATTTTAAAAAAAGATAATGACCTGTTTTATTTAAAAGACAATGCAGAAATACCTGCTGCCATACAACTTCCCAATTTATTGATAAATCAGTTTTATACAACCGACGAAACCTTGTATATTTACGATGGTGAATATCTTCATAAATTTAAATTAAAAATAAACTAAAACATGCATATTGCTATTGCCGGTAACATTGGAGCCGGAAAAACCACACTGACTAGATTACTAGCAAAACATTATAAATGGGAGGCACAACTAGAAGATGTCGTAGATAATCCGTATTTAGATGATTTTTATAATCAAATGGAGCGTTGGAGTTTTAATTTACAAGTTTACTTTTTAAACAGTAGATTTAGACAAGTGTTACAAATTAGAAAAAGTGGTAAAGACATTATTCAAGACCGGACAATTTATGAAGACGCCCATATTTTTGCGCCTAATTTACATGCCATGGGTTTAATGACCAATCGTGATTACGAAAACTATAAATCTCTTTTTGATTTAATGCAATCGTTAGTTCAAGGGCCAGATGTATTAATTTATTTGCGAAGCTCTATTCCGAATTTAGTGGCACAAATCCACAAACGTGGACGCGATTACGAAAATTCTATAAGCATAGATTATTTAAGCAGGTTGAACGAACGCTATGAAGCTTGGATTCATGGTTATGATAAAGGCAAATTATTAATTATCGATGTAGATAAACTTGATTTTGTAGATAATCCAGAAGATTTAGGACATGTCATCAATACCATTGACGCAGAGATTAATGGATTGTTTTAGAAAGTTTTAAAAATAATTATTCCTTATATTTTCTATTGATGCTGAATTTTAAAACTTTAACTGCTTTTTATATTTGTTTTTTACTTTCGAATATTAGCCAAGCCCAAACAGACACAACGGCAACAAAAAACAGAATATGGAAACAACTTGCCTTTGATGGTAAATTCACATTGCAAAGCATTGGTAACGGATTGACGCAGCCCTTACGATGGCAAAAAGGAGATTTTATTACCGCGGGTGCAATAGTTGCTGGTACGGGAATTCTTTATCTAGCTGATAATGATGCTCAATCTTTTTTTCAAAATCATCAAAAAGATGTTCCACAAGTCTTGAAAGACGCTGGGTGGTACTTTGGTAGTCCTCAAAACTTCTTTATGCTTACCGCAGGAATTTATAGCTTTGGACTCATAACAGATAACGAAAAGGTACGCCACACAGGCGTTTTAATTATTACATCTGCAGTTACGTCTGGCATTGTTCAATCTATTACTAAAACCGCTGTGGGACGTGCCCGCCCCTCGTCTGGAAATCGAGACGATTTCAAACCTTTTGATAAAGGAGCGGGATATCATTCATTTCCATCTGGTCATGCTATTTTATCATTTTCAATGGCACATTCAATTGCTAAACAGTTTGATAATTTTTGGATAAAAACAGGTATTTATACACTCGGCTCCATTGCTCCTGTTTCAAGGTTATGGGCAGATGCACATTGGTTGAGCGATGTTGGTCTTGGCATTGCTTTAAGTATTGTAGTTGTGGATGGCATGGATAATTTTATGAAAAAGAAAAATGTTTACAACTATTCAAAACTAAAGCAAATAAACTGGCAAATAAAAGCTGGCTATGGCACTATTGGTTTTATTGGCACCTTTTAAACAAAAAAACCACGCCAATGCGTGGTTTTTTTGTTTAAAAGGTTAATTATTTTATTTAATGATTACGTCTTCTGTCATCTGTTCTGAATTTGACATTTCAGATGAATCAATTTTATCGTTATTTCTTAAAGCTTCTACACTCGCTTTAACTTCTTCCTCTGTTCCTGTAAAGTTTTCGTAACTTGTAGATGTTTCTCCGTTTTTAGTTGTTACTGTAGTTACCACGGCTTTAAAAGTACCATCTTCATTTTCAATCATATTCACTTTAACTTCTTTAGAAACCATTTCTTTTTGCGCATCATTATTTGATACATAAGCTGTCATAACATCATCGGAAGGCAAAGCTATACTTGGTGCAATGACCAAGGCTACAACCGACATTAATTTTAATAAGATATTTAATGAAGGCCCCGAAGTATCTTTAAATGGGTCACCAACAGTATCTCCAACAACAGCTGCTTTGTGGGCATCTGTTCCTTTACGACCATCGGCTTCAATCATCTTTTTAGCATTATCCCAAGCGCCACCAGCATTCGATTGAAAAATAGCCATTAATACACCACATGTCGTTACACCAGCTAACAAACCTCCCAACATTTCAGCATGACCAATGAAGCCAACAGCTACCGGAACAGCAATGGCCAATAATCCTGGCAACACCATTTCTTTAATGGATGCTTTTGTTGAAATGGCAACGCATTTTTCATATTCTGCATACCCATCGGCGGCATCAAAAATAGCTCGATCTTCTGCAGTTGCTTTACTCATATCAGAATCATACTTACGCATGACTCCTAAAGCCGCTTTTAACTGTGGAATATCTTTAAATTGACGACGTACTTCTTCAATCATGGCCATAGCTGCTCTACCTACAGCATTCATTGATAACGCAGAGAACACAAAAGGCAACATCCCTCCCACTAACAAACCTGCCATAACAGTCGGTTTTGAAACATCGATGGATGAAACATTAGCCACTTTCATAAATGCAGAAAATAACGCCAACGCTGTTAAAGCGGCAGAAGCAATAGCGAAACCTTTACCAATCGCAGCAGTTGTATTACCAACAGCATCTAATTTATCGGTACGCTCACGTACTTCATGAGGCAGTTCTGCCATTTCAGCAATTCCACCAGCATTATCAGAAATGGGTCCGTAAGCATCAACGGCCAATTGAATTCCTGTATTGGCTAACATACCCACGGCTGCAATAGCTATACCATAAAGACCTGCAAAATAATGAGACACTAAAATAGCAGCTGCTATTAATAAAATAGGAACCATGGTAGACATCATTCCTACACCTAAACCGGCAATAATGTTTGTAGCTGCACCTGTTTCAGATTGTTTTACAATACTGCTTACTGGTTTTGTTCCTGTACCTGTATAATATTCGGTTACTTTACCAACTAATAAACCAGCTACTAATCCTGCAATCGTTGCCCAAAACACGCCCATGGAACTATATGAAACATTTTCATAAACCCATGTTTCTGGAATTAAAATATCGATAATAAAATATGATGCTAAAACCATTAATCCTGCTGAACCAAATTCCCCAATATTTAAAGCGGTTTGAGGATTACCTCCATCTTTTACTTTAACAAAAAAGGTTCCTATAACAGACATCACAATACCGACAGC
Organism: Confluentibacter sediminis; assembly: GCF_003258355.1. Lineage (GTDB taxonomy): Bacteria > Bacteroidota > Bacteroidia > Flavobacteriales > Flavobacteriaceae > Confluentibacter > Confluentibacter sediminis. The sequence goes on from NZ_QKPO01000015.1 coordinate 63,323, forward strand.
AGCTAATACTAATGGTAAATAAACAGCTCCCAAACCCGCAAAATCCGGTGTGATAATAAAAGCTCCTAAAACCATGGTTCCTATAATAGAACCTACATACGATTCGAATAAATCGGCTCCCATTCCAGCAACATCACCAACATTATCACCAACATTATCTGCAATAGTTGCGGGATTTAAAGGATGATCTTCTGGAATTCCAGCCTCTACTTTCCCAACTAAATCGGCACCTACATCGGCCGCTTTAGTATAAATACCACCTCCAACACGTGCAAACAACGCTATAGAAGATGCTCCTAAAGAAAAACCAGAAAGCACATTTAAAACCAGTCCTAAATTATCTGCTCCTGGCCATATGTTTTGATATATAGCAAAAAGGCCACTTAGACCTAATACGCCAAGTCCAACCACACCTAATCCCATGACAGCCCCACCAGCGAAAGCTACTTCTAGAGCTTTCCCTAAAGAGGTTCTAGCTGCTTGCGTCGTTCTCACATTCGCTTTAGTAGCTACCTTCATGCCAATAAAGCCCGCTAGAGCCGAACAAATGGCTCCGACAATAAATGACAATGCAACCATACCGTTTGAACCTACTTCATTGTTTCCTTTAAAAAACAACAATATAGCCACGGCTATTACAAAAATTGATAAAATTTTATACTCTGCTTTAAGAAAAGACATGGCACCATCGGCAATGCTTTTAGCAATTCGTATCATTCTTTCATTACCTTGTTCTTGCTTGGTAACCCATGCACTCTTCACAAAAACGAATAAAAGTCCTAAAACACCAAAAAGGGGCAAAAAATTTACTATTAATTCCATATTAAGTTAGTTAGTTAAATATTTTTTTAATGGAGTTAAAAATAGTAAAATATAAGTGATAAAAAAAACCACCTTTAATTAAAGATGGTTCATTTTTTTAGGGATTTATTAGTAATCTTTCAATTAGATAGTAAACGTTCTCTTTTTCTTGTGTTCACTTTCATCATATCTTTGAACACACTTGTGATAAATCTTAATAGCTTCTTCTGCATTTCCCCATCCACCTGTATCTACTTTTTTCTTTTCTAAATCTTTATATACTTGAAAGAAATGCTCTATTTCTTTTAATCTGTGAGGATTTAAGTCACTTATATCGTGGTTATTACTCCAAATAGGATCTGATACGGGCACACAAATGATTTTTTCATCGGGTCCTTTTTCATCTGTCATATGAAACACTCCAATAGGCCTTACTTCCATAACGACCATAGGATAAGTTGCCTGATGCCCTAATACTAAAACATCTAACGGGTCATGGTCTAAAGCCAATGTTTCCGGAATAAATCCGTAATCACCTGGATACATCATGGATGAAAATAACATACGGTCGAATCTGATTTTGTGTAATGTAAAATCGTATTCATATTTATTTCTACTTCCCTTTGGTATTTCTATCAATACATCAAAAGTTACTGAATGGTTTTCGCTCATAGTTGATTTTTATTTTTTACCAATTACGTAATGGTATAATTTATTTTAGACTTTTAGACTGCAAATTTAATGAACACATACACGTTTAACAACTAAAACAATATGTATTATCTGTAATTATCACAAGTGAATATTCCATTATTGTTGAATTAATCATATAAAAAAACACTCTAATTAGAGTGTTTTTTATTTTTATGGATGTTAATTAATAATGTACACTATTGAAATTATTCACATGGTAATTATAAACTTTTGTAAAAGTATAGTTATTTAAAAAGAGGGCAAAAAATTTTACTCTATTTTAGATTATAAGATAAAATACCCGTTTAAAAACTTTCCAGGATGCTATTGGTCGGTAAAATAATCAGATTTTATAGTCTAAACTTAATAACGCTTCTAAATAATCTCTATTGTTCGAAAGCCTCGGTATTTTATGCTGCCCTCCTAATTTGTTATTTTGTTTTAACCAATCGTAAAATAAATTAGGGCGTGCCATGTGTATTATTGGCTTGTTAAGAGTGATATTATTATATCGTTTTGCCTCATAATCTGAGTTCAAGGCTTTCAAGGCATTATCAAATAATTCAGTAAAATAATTAATATCTTCTGGTTGCCTTTTAAACTCCATGATCCATTCGTGCCCACCTTTTTCCTTGCCTTCCATAAATATGGGAGCGGCCGTATAATCTACGATCTCTGCTTTGGTAAGTTTACAGACCTTTTTCAAAGCTTGTTCAGCATTTTCAATGATAAGTTCTTCTCCGAACACGTTAATATGACTTCGTGTTCTGCCCGTAATTTTAATTCTATACGGATTCAAAGATGTAAACCTAACCGTATCTCCTACCTTATACCGCCAAAGTCCTGCATTGGTAGTGATAATTATGGCATAATTTTTATTTAATTCAACCTCACTTAATGGGATGGCTTTTTCTTGTGAAGTACCATAAAACTCCATAGGAATGAACTCGTAGAAAATACCGTAGTCTAACATCAACAGTAATTCACTGGAGTTATTCCGGTCTTGGATAGCGAAAAAACCTTCGGACGCATTATAAATTTCATAATACCTAAATCCTTTTTTGGGAAGTAGTTTTTTATATTGATTTTGATAGGGTGTAAAACTAACGCCTCCATGAAAATAAACTTCTAAATTCGGCCATACATCAAATAAATCCTTTTTCCCTGTGGTTTCCAAAACATTATTTAATAGCACAAGCATCCAAGACGGCACGCCTGCCAAACTAGTCACATTTTCTTGAATGGTCTCATCTACAATGGCCTGCATTTTATGCTCCCAATTGCTCATTAAAGACACTCTATTGCTGGGCGTACTACTAAATTCAGCCCAAAAAGGCATGTTATCAATTAGTATGGCAGACAAATCGCCATAAATAGTACCGTTTTCCTTATACATTTCTTTACTTCCGCCAAGTCTTAAACTCTTGCCTGTAAATAACTGCGAATCTTCATTATTATTTAAATACATACACAGCAAATCTTTGCTGGCTGCATAATGGCAATCCTCTAAAGATTCTTGGCTAACAGGTATGAATTTACTTTTAGATTTAGTGGTGCCGCTAGATTTTGCAAACCACTTTATGGGCGTTGGCCACAAAATATTATTTTCACCATCTCTAGCTCTTTGAATAATATGTTGGCAGCCTTCATAATTTGTTATAGGCACTCGTTCTGCAAATGTCCTATAATTTTTAATCGATGCAAAGTCATGTTCCTTACCAAAATAAGTATCCTTAGCAAAATCTATTAAACTTAAAAGTAATTCATTCTGTACTTCATTTGGGTATTTTAAAAACAATTCTATTTGATGGAACCGTTTTTTTAAAAACCAAGAAGCAATAGAATTCACTATCGGAATTGGCATATTTGTATTATATTTAATTCCTTAAAAATAATACTTTTTTTCATGACTTTTGAAGGTGTTTTAACAAAAATGGAAAGTGAATTCTCAAATCCTATTCAATACTATTTGGTATTTGAAACTGATTTTTTGAGTATGAACCAGTTACTAGAGAAAACCATGACCATTAGTTTTATTAAATACCAATGTTTAAATTGTGGTTTAGATAAACCTATTTACAGACAAGGGTTTTGTAAAAGCTGTTTTTTTGATATTCCACAAGCAGCGGATTGGATTATGCGTCCCGAACTTAGCACCGCACACTTAGATAAAGAAGACCGAGACTTAGAGTATGAAAAGAAAGTGCAATTACAGCCGCATATTGTTTATTTAGCAAATTCCAGCAATGTCAAAGTAGGGGTTACCAGAAAAAGTCAGGTACCGACCCGGTGGATAGACCAAGGTGCGCATGAAGCGATAGAAATTGTTGAAGTACCTAACAGATATTTAGCTGGCATCACCGAGGTTGCCCTAAAAGATTATGTGAGCGACAAAACCAACTGGCGGTCCATGCTTAAAAACGATATTAAGGATGAGGATTTGGTGGCATGGCGAGAGCGTTTAAAACAATACATCCCCAATGAAGCTATGGATTATTTTATTGCCAGCAACTCTGAAACCCATTTGGAATTTCCTGTGCATAAATATACTGTAAATCCAAAAAGCTTAAATTTAGAAAAAGAACAAAGCTACACGGGAAAACTTATGGGAATAAAAGGTCAGTATTTAATTTTTGACGACGATACTGTTTTTAATATTCGCGGTAACGAAGGCTTGTTTGTTGGTATTTCCATGCATTAAAAATCCCACTCACCTATTATTGTAAATGGGATATATTTTAAAATCCAACCACTAAATATCTTCTTGATCTCTAATGTTTTGAATGTATTCTGCTTTCTGAATTTCTTTACGTCTTTTTACAGATGGTTTGGTAAAAAATTGCGCTTCCCTTAAATTTTGCATCACTTTAACGTTTCTATATTTTCTTTTATAGCGTTTTAAAGCCCGTTCAATGTTTTCACCTTCTTTAATAATAATTTTTAGCATCTATAATTTTTTAATTAATGGATTTGTGTTTCAGGATTATCCTAAATACGTTTTTAAAATTTTGTTTTTTGATGTACGTCTTAATCGTCTAATAGCCTTTTCTTTTATTTGTCTTACACGTTCTCGTGTTAAACCAAAAGCATCTCCTATTTCTTGAAGACTCATGGGGTGTTTTTGACTTATTCCATAATAATGTCTTATAACTTTTGCCTCTTTTTCAGATAATGTCTCTAAAACCCGATTCACTTCAACATTTAAAGAATCGTTCATTAAGCCTCTATCTGCTTGAGGCGATTCATTGGAGCTCATCACATCATATAGATTTGAAACTTCTCCTTCTCTTAAAGGGGCATCCATGGAAATGTGCTTTCCAGAAATCTTCATGGATTGCTTGACATTACTAACCGTGAAATCCAAATTACTGGCAATTTCCTCAGCACTTGGCGGTCTTTCATGGGTTTGTTCCAACAAAGAATAGGTTTTATTTATTTTATTGATAGACCCTATCTTGTTTAAAGGAAGTCTAACAATTCTTGATTGTTCTGCCAAAGCTTGAAGAATGGATTGTCTAATCCACCAAACGGCATAGGAAATAAATTTAAAACCTCTGGTTTCATCAAATCGCTTTGCGGCTTTCACCAAACCTGCATTCCCTTCATTTATTAAATCTGGCAAGGCTAGACCTTGATTTTGGTATTGCTTTGAAACCGATACTACAAAACGTAAATTAGCCGTCGTGAGTTTATCTAAAGCCTTTTGATCGCCTTTGCGTATTTTTTGAGCTAATTCAACTTCCTCATCAGCAGTAATTAATCCAATCTTGCTAATGTCCTGAAGATATTTATCAAGGGACTTCGATTCTCTATTGGTAACTTGTTTTGTTATTTTTAATTGCCGCATTTATATTTCAAAAGTTTAAAAGTTATATACCTACAACTTAACTTTTTTAATGAGAAAACCTAATAAATACGGTATTTTCTTTTAAATATGCGGAAACCCAATAACTGTTTACTTAACGGTATCTTTCTTTTTCTTGTTACCTAACAAGCCTCCAAGTACATTTTTAACGGCCTCTTTTGTGGCATTGGTCTTTGTGGTATCGGTTGTTTTTACAGAGGTGGTATCTGTTTTTGTTTTACTGCCTCCAATAATACCGCCTAATACGTCTTTAACCGTATTATTTTGTTGTGTTTTAAGGGAGTCTGTTTTAGACTTGTTTCCATTTATTAAATCGCCAAGCATGCCTTGCACTTTATCTTTTCCTTGATTTAATAGTTTTTGTTTTTCTATCTCTACAAGTTGTTTGGTTAAATTGCTCACTCCACTTGTTAAATCGGTTTTTACGGTTGGACTTGTAAACGTTCCACCAATATTGGCCGTTACCGGAATGGTTATATTATTTGCTTGTTGATTATCTATTTTACCAATAAGTCTATTAACGTCGCTTCCTAAATATTTTGCCGGCACGTTAAATACTGCACTATAGCCTATGGACTTATCAAAACCATGAGATCCAGACACATCAATCGTAATATCTTGATATTTTAGCTGAAATGGTTTTACGCTCACTTTCCCATTGGCGAACTCTATCTTGGTTTTTAAATCTTTTAAGTCCAATTTATTAAAATCAACAAAAGACAAAGCTCCACTTAGCTTTGTTAATAATTGACTTTGCTTTGGGTTCACCTCTGTTCCCATTAATTCCGCTAAAAGATTACCAGAAATGGTACTTAAATTTGGTGTGAATTCTTTATCTAAATCTCCCGATAAACCAATGGTTGTATTGAATTTCCCTTGTAAAAACTTGGCGATTGGTGCTAAGTTTTGAAGTAAATCCAATCCTTTAAAGGCTTCGGAAATATCAAAATCTTTTGCTCCTAAATTAAAACTGAATGTAGGGGTAGCATTTTTTGTGGATACATTTCCGTTTACTGCCAATTTCCCTTTAAACAAACTCGAGGTTAAATCTTTAACCGTGGCTTGTTGGTCTTTTATTAAAAGCGTGCCCATCACATCTTTTAAATTCAAATTATCGTACACTACATTTTTTGCTACCGCATGAATGGTACAATCTAAAAACTGCGGAATTTTCAAGGTTTCCGTAGTGGCATTTGCGCTTTTTGTTTCGGTTTTAGTAGCAGTACTTTCGTCTTCTGCCATAAAATCATTGACCACAAAATTGTTTGCATACAAATCAAAATTACCTTGCAAGGTTTTATCGCTCATTACAAATCCCAATAGATTCTGAATGGTTCCCGTGGCACTTAAATCACTTTTCCCTGTTTTAGCATCAAAACTATTAAGCTTAACGGTTGATGGATTGAAGGTCATGTCCATTTTTGAGATGGTCATGGGTTGATTCATGGCATCGGACGTGAATACAAAATTGGTAATATTAGCCGTTCCTGATGCTTTTATACGCTCAAAAGCATTGGTTTCAATAGCATCCATGTCAAAGGAAGTATTGATATTGGCTTTTAAAATCCCGCTTAGTGGCGTATCTAAATCAAGAGGGTATGCTTTGGTTAAATTTCCTAAGTTTAAAACACCATTTACCATAGCATCAACAAGCATATTCCCTGTTATGTTTTTAAGCATCATGGACGATTTAAAAACATCATTATCTATTTTAAAGTTCAAAGCTTGTATATCTACGTAGGTATCGTCAACATTACCTGTCGTGTTTTTAATAGATGTATTAATCACAATATCTTCAACTTTTTTAGGCAAGTCTGGATATTTAAACGAGGCATTGTTGGAACTAATATTAATATCTAAAGTGGGAATGGTTTCTTCGGTTACTTTACCTTTTATGACACCTTTGACTTTAAAATCGCCCGTAGTTTCCACATTTTCTATGTTTTTTGAATAGGCTTCTGGAATAACTGCCAAAAAGTTTTTAAAAGAAGATTCCGGGTTTTCAAAAGTGATGTCTATATCTTGTCCTTCTTCAATAAGTTGCACATAGCCTTTAAATTCTATGGGTAATTTATTAATATACCCTTTGTTATCTTTAAAGGTGTATTTGCTATTGGCTAAGTCCAAACCAATTAAGGCATCTAACTTTATGAGGTTATTGTTTAAGTAATTGGTGCTATCCATGGTAAGGCTTATATGCGCTTCGGTTTTAGTATCTAATTCCGATTTATCCGCTGAAAAAATACCATTTCCTTGATGGTTTAGCTCCGTAATTTGAAGACTGAGGTTAGATTCTTCACTTAAATAAGTGATGGCACTATTGTTTATTTTATAATCTTGTATATCAAAAGAAAAACCACTTGAACTTGTTTCTTTTGCTGGGGCGTCATCTTCTTTTGTAATGTCGTAATTACTTTTGCCGTATTTATTGGTTTTCAAGGTTATTAAGGCTTCATCAACATTAATGGAATTGATAACAATGGGGTCATCTGCTTTTTTAAATAATTCTTTTACAGACATGGTAAACGAAATGTTTTTAGAAGTTAAAAACGTTTCATCTTTAAAAGGTTCAAAATTAGTAATGACCAAATCGCTCACACTCACATGGGCTTGCGGAAAGCTTTTTATAAAACTTAAGCTTACATCACTAAACTCCACATGTGCATTCAGGTTTTGGTTTATAAACCGTTTCACCATATTCTGAATTTGCGATTGAAACAAGAATGGTGTTGCAATCAATAATATAATAATCGTTAGTAATGTAATACCTGTAATTTTTAAAGCTTTTTTCATATAAAAATATTTATTGTTCTTTAGGGGTGTTAAGAAAAAACACCTCTAGAATAATATACGTAAAATTGGCACTAAAAGATGAATTAGCATCTTATTTTATGTTAAGTTTAAGAAAATATTGTATTACAAACTTTACAATAACGAAATTTCCTCATTAACTTGTAATTTAAATCGTTTCTTGAATAGAAACACACCCAAATACATAAAAGGTGTATCGAAAATGGCAATCAGCCATTTAAATACGACGCCACTTATTAATAAGCCGCTAAATTTCTCCCATTCTATAATATCAAACGAGCACAATAAAAATACAATGGTAAAGGTGTCTAAAAATTGGGAACAAAAGGTAGAGCCATTATTGCGTAACCACAAGTGTTTCCCTTTGGTTAGTCCTTTCCAGAAATGATAGATTTGAATATCTACAAATTGCGCAAACAAATAGGCCAACATACTTGCGGTGACTGCAATAGCTGTGCTGCCAAAAACTGTTTGAAACATCCCATCTGTAACAGGCGACCAACTCGTGGCTGGCACCGCATCGGAGACCAACACAATACCTAATGAAAAGATAGAGGCAAAAATACCTGCCACTACCACTTGGTTGGCACGCTTTTTACCATAAATTTCACTGATTAAATCGGTTATTAAAAACGTGATGGGGTACGGCAAAATACCTACAGAAATCTCAAAAAGCTTGGTTCCAAAAACTTCTATATGAAATGGGTACCAATAAAAAAATTTCTGAAAAATTAAATTGGAAACGACTAAGGAGGTTATAAATAGCGCACCCAGAAGCATGTATATACGTTGTGCGGCTAGTTTGTCTTGTATGGTCATATCAGATTGTGAATAAATAGGTCTTGTAAATATAAAGGAAACCATTTACTTTTTATTATTTTGCCATAACTTATGGGACTACCAACAACATTTCATATTGCTTTAGGCAGTAATAAAGGTGATAAATTTAAAAACCTTCAGGACGCTGTAAATGCCATTCACAACACTATTGGGCAAATAAAATCCATCTCAAGGGTTTATAAATCGCCTGCTTTGGGTTTTGATGGTGACGATTTTTTTAATGCTGTTTTAATTGTGGAAAGTGTTTTAGAAGCGGAAACCTTATTACAAGCATTACTGACTATTGAAAAAGGGTTGGGCAGAGAAAGAAACCATTCAGGGGTTTATGAAGCGCGCCCGATAGATTTGGACATTATTTTTGCAGAAAACCGCATTTTAAATACCTCAACACTTAAAGTTCCGCACCCAGAACTGGCAAAGCGCCGGTTTGTTTTACAACCGCTGCATGACTTGGACTCCAAATTAAAACATCCTGAAAACCATAAGGAGATTTCAGAGTTATTGGAAACCTGCGAGGACAACTCCGTTTTAGAAACCATTAATATTTGGTTAAAAAACCCCAGTAAAGCCTACAACTTTTCAAAATATAATTACATCGCTATTGAAGGCAATATTGGTGCGGGAAAAACCAGTTTAGCGACCCAAATAGCACATGATTTTAATGCCAAACTGATTTTAGAACGTTTTGCCGACAATCCGTTTTTATCTAAGTTTTACGAAGATGCTAAGCGTTTTGCTTTTACTTTGGAAATGTCTTTTTTAGCGGACCGCTACCAACAAATTACCGACGATTTATCGCAGCTCGATTTGTTTAAAGACTTTATTATTAGCGATTACGACGTGTTTAAATCGCTTATCTTCTCGAAAATCACCTTGCAAGAGGATGAGTTTAATTTGTACCGCAAGCTGTTTTACTTAATGTACAAAGACATTACGAAACCGGACTTGTATGTGTTTTTACACCAAAGCACAGAACGCTTGCAAAAAAACATTAAAAGCCGTGGACGTGCTTACGAACTCAACATCCAAAACGAGTATCTGGAAAAAATAAACACGGGTTATTTGGAATTTTTAAAAAGCCAAACAGATGTGAACGTCAAAATCATTGATATTTCTGACAGGGATTTTATTGAAAACCGTTCGGATTATTTGTGGGTTTTGGAGGAGATTTGTGGGTAGTTTGGGTTATGGTTGTCGGTTTTGTATAGTATTAGTAAGGAAAATTATGTTATTACTTTTCCACTTAAATGAACTTTTGAGAAAGTTAGCCCCTTTCGTTTAGCAAACAAATCCCTTAGGATGATAATAGTGGCTGGCTTTGTTCCGTTCTAATTATCAATTCCATATTTTTAATTCAGTTCAGATTGCGTGGTGGCTAGATATACTATTTTGTAATTTTTGGCTTTAGCAATTGAGCATGAAATTTAGCGTTGGCATTATGCTATAAAAATATGATTTGTAAATAAAGTATGTGGTGCACTAACTAGATTAATGTCAAATTTCAATGAAGGTTCAACCCTAGAACTTGCATTGTGAATCCTAAAAGATATTTGCCAACCTTCATTTAATGATACCAACAATGTAGTAGTTGAATTATCTTGATAAACAATTTCAATTAATCTTGTCGGTAATTTCAGTTTTGGGATTTTAGCTTTAGGTTTTACAGATTCAAATGGCAAATTCAAAGTTCCGTATAAATTGTAAGCTTGAATTTCAACTTTTTTGCTGCCTTTAATTACTTTATAAAAATCCTGATTTCCAATCAAATATTGCACAAGATTTTCGGCAACAATATTTGGATTTTCTTTATCAAGTCTTAAAAGTTCTCTTCGGAAAGCGTTTAAAATTTTAATATAAACAACTTCGTGCATATTTTCAATCGAAGTCCATTTCGTTGATTTGTCCTTTGCTCTTAAACTTGTCAACATATCAAAAATTGGCTTAATTTCGTTAAAATAGCTTTGTGAACACGGCACTCCCAACCACTTTTCGCCAAAGTCAATGCTTAATGATAATCGAGAATGTTTTACCGCTCTGTGATTATTCTTCGCAGAAATTCCAATTTCCCATTTTTGAAGAGAACGAATTATTAAAACATCCCGAACATCACCTGTTTGGCCTGCTTGGTCACTGACAATTTCAAGAACCAAAGTATCGCTTTTGTCTATTCCATTTGACAATTTAGGTTCAATGTCAATCAAAAAATTAATAGCTGCACTAGCAGTAATTCTAAAAGTGTCTCGATCGTTTTCAACAAAGCTATTAAAACAACCTTTTGCATTTTTATAAGGTTCATTTTCTTTAATTGAAATGCTGGTGATGTTTTTTAAACGTTCATAGAATTCTATAAGTAAAGCATATTCAAACGCTTTTCCATTTACTGTTTGATTCGCCATACTTTAGGATAGTGTATTTTCTAATTCTAATTGCATTATATTGGTTTTAGAAATTTGTTTTTCTGCATTTTCAATTTGGGATTTGATACTTAACGCCATATGCTTTGCCAGATTAACAGGAACTGCGTTCCCAATCATTTTATAACCGGCCGCTATGTGAGTATAATGAAAACTAAATGTATCTGGGAATGTCTGAATTCTTGCACATTCCCTAACACTTAACCTTCTGTATAAATCTTCTTTGCCCTTTACAAACTCACGAACATTTTGTTCGATAAATTTCATTTTGGGTGCTTGCGGATGAATAGGCGCGTGGCGACCGCCTGCCTGAATAGTGAAAGATTGATCGTCCCAAGTTCTAACTCTATTTCTTGACATAAACATTGACGAAAATCCGCCAATCATATATTCGTGATTTGAAACTTGACAATTTTCTTTATTGGTTTTATTTCCTTCTTTTGCAGGAACAACGCTATCTTTCAAATCCATAATTGCTTGTTCTAGCGAAATTTTTTCTTTCACAGGTTTTGGAAATTGGAATTTGAAGTTCAAGTCCTTTCGGATACCTACAAAAAACACTCTTTTTCGGTCTTGGGGAACATCAAAGTCTGATGCATTAAGTAATTGGAATGATAATTCATATCCAATTCCCGCATTTTTAAACAACTCTTGTATGTTTTTTAAAGCTTCGCTATGTCTGTTCAAAAGCATTCCACTAACGTTTTCGGCAAGAAAAAACTTTGGTTGTTTAGCTTCCAAGATTCTAATAAAATCGTAAAAAAGTTGTCCTCTTTTGTCATTTATTCCACGTAACGACCCAGCTTCACTCCAACTTTGGCAAGGTGGTCCACCAATGATTCCGTCGCATTCTGGAACTTCGTTAGATTTTATATCAATGATACTTCTTTTATCTAAAATTGTTTTAGGATGATTTTTCTCGTAGGTTTCCCAAATATCTTTGTCATATTCGTTTGCCCAAATCACATTAAAACCTGCTTTTTGGAATCCTAAATCAAGCCCGCCTGCTCCTGCAAAAAATGATACTATTTTCATACTGCTTTTTCTGTTTGAAGGTTTTTATTTAGTGTTCTGCGATATTCTGCCTTTTCTTCGGCTACTTTTAAGAGTTGTTTTGTACAATTTGTTTCGTATATTCTCTTACCTAGCTGATCGGTTATATATTCTTCTCCCAACTCTTTGAGGTTGAGTCCAAATATATTTGCCAATTTTGGAAGCCTCTTTTCATCGAAATCCCGAATTCCATTTTCGATTTTGCTCAAATTGGCAGAATCCAAATTCAGTTTCGCTGCAAGTTGTGTCAGAGTTAAATCCTTTTCGGTTCTCAAAAGTCGAATGTATTCTCCAAATGTTGTTTTCATAAGACTTGTCATTTTTTGACAAATCTAAAACATTTTTATGAATACCCAAGTTGTGTGGTAAGAAAATTTTAGCTCTTTTGTTTTTAAAGCATTTGCAAAAAACCGAAAGTGCTAAAGTGTGCTGGTGACATATTTTGCTGAATTTTTAATTGAACCAAGATGTAAGCCAATTTCAAAGATATGAATCCGTATCAATGATTTATATCACTCAATAAGCGAAGTTAGATTTCTCAAGGTTAAGAATCAAACTAAACTGTAAGACAAATTTGTTATTAATAAAGAAGAAGCATTTCAGAATAATCTATTTGATATCTTCATTAATTACCCCTCTTATCCCATACCCATTTCAGTCTAATTCGTCCTTTCTTCGTACAAACCCCCATTTTTAAAACATACACCAAAGCCATCCTCGAACAAGACACGAACAAAACTCGAACAAAACCCCTACTTTTTTAGGACGATGGGTCAATACGTGTCAAAGTGTGTCAATATGTGTCAAAACGTGTCAATATGTGTCATAATTTGGAAATATGCTTTTAATATTGTATTTTGTGAGGTTTTACTTTAAAAAATAAAAACCGTCCTTATAAAAGACGGTTTCTAGACGTGTATTTTAATAACAATGGAGGTGGTTCATTATTGACTTTTTGAACCCATTGACGGCTATGTTTTTACTGCCTGTTTACAACATCCCATCAGGCCATCCACAAAAGACAAAAACAAAACGATAACAACCCTTTCCCATTTGCTATTAATTTGTAAACAGGCCTCTAGTTTCGAATTACATGGAACGGTGATTGGAGGTGCGTTCTAACAAGGCATTATACATGGTCGCAGCCTTTTTATCAAACTCTTCGGGATGATTTAAATTGTTTTTGACATCTTCCAAACGTTGGTCTCCCCCTAAAATCACATCAATCTTATTAGTTTGTAAACCTTCCATTGTTTTTTGTGCCACTAATTCCGGGGTATCCATGCTGCCCATTTTAGCAGATGCCATCATAGGGGTTGCGGTGGCTGTTGGGTAAACCGTTAGCACTTGAATGGGGAAATCTTTCAATTCCCTTCTTATGGCTTCAGAAAACAACCTAACGCCTCCTTTTGTGGCTGCATAAGGGGCATAAAATGGCATCCCAATGAGTCCCAGACCCGAAGATACATTAATAATAGCAGCTTCTTGGCTCTTTTTTAAAAGCGGTAACACGTGTTTAGTAAGTAGAACCAAGCCAGTAACGTTTATATTTATTTGGGAAACGATATCCTCATCTGAAATAGATTCCAGCTTGCCCGCACTCACCACACCGGCATTATTTATTAATACATCCACCTCATCCCATGCGTTTGAGATGGCATTCACAAATCCGTGTATGGCATCTGGTTTGGAGACATCCCCTTGAAACAACAGAAAACGGGCTTCTGGGAACTCATTTTGTAAAGGTTTCAACTTATCTAAATCCCTACCTATCACTGCAAAGTCCCTCGTTCCTTTTTGGTACAGCTCATGGATTATCGCTTTTCCTATGCCACTACCTCCGCCTGATATGACGACTTTTTTATTTTCAAAATTTTTCATGTATAAGTGTTTATTGTTTTTTAATAGCTATAAGGTGTTACATACTGTTCATCGGCTGGTTGTTTAAACCTATTGTTAATGGCGACGTCCTATCTAGTATTAAATGTATTATTAATTTATTCGAAAGACGGTATTCCGACTCCTAATTTTAATCATGCTTTTAAGAGTTTCATAATTATTCTATTTAGACGACATGGATATCTTAACTTACAAAATAGTGGGTTAAATATATGTTTATTGCCTAAACACCAATTCATAAACAGTGTTATGTCGTACTGATATTTGCTAAACTCTTCAGAAATCGCCTAAATATTAAATAGGATTAATTCGAAACGACGTATCATCATACTTTAAATTAAAGAGTCAATCATCAAAAACTCATATAGCCAAATCTACTTCCCCTGCTTTTGTTCTCATATTGTTTCGTCTGGCAAGAATGGCTAACCCAAAAGTTAATACACCCAATCGGCCAACAAACATGACTGCAATGATTACTATTTTCCCAAAAGCGGATAAACTACCTGTTACTCCCATACTTAATCCTACGGTTCCTATGGCCGAAGTGGTTTCAAAAAGAATTTGGTCTAACGGAAAATCTTCAGTCATTGCCAATAAAAAAGTAGAAATAAAAATAACCGAAGCGTAAAGCATAAAAACAGAAGTGGCTACATAAAGTCTTTCCAGAGGAATCTCTTTTCCAAAAAAAGTAACCTGTTTATTGTTTCGTATTCTGCTCCACATAATCGCCATTAAGGCTGTTAGTGTGGTGGACTTCATACCGCCACCCGTTCCAGATGGCGAGGCTCCTACATACATTAAAAAAATAACCACAAGCAATATTCCCAGTGAAAAATCACTTATGGGAACCGTATTGAACCCCACTGTTGTAAGTGCCGTCATGGATTGAAAAAACGATACCATGAGTTTACTGTCTTCTAATTGACTTATAGAAGGTTCAAAGAAATATATCATAACAGTACCTAGGATTAACAATAACACAATAACACCCAAGATGGTTTTAGAGGTAAAGGTTATGGCTTTTGTTTTGCCCGAAAGCCGATTCCAAAAATCTGTAACAACAATAAAACCCAACGACCCACAAATGGATAATACTGAAATAATGGTATTGATGGAGGTATTGCCAGCAAATTGCTCAAAACTGTCATTGTATAATCCAAACCCTGCCGTACAAAAAGAAGATATACTATGGAAAACACTGCTCCAGATGGCAAAATTAGGTTCTACACCTGCATTTGTAAAGGCTATATAAAAGCATAACGCTCCAATGGTCTCAATAACAATAGTAAAGATGATGACAGATTTCAAAAAATCTTTTATTTCAAAACCTTTGGGCATAGAAAATTCAGCATTTAAAACGCGCTGATGCCAATGGGTTAGTTTACTTTTATTAGATAGTAAAATGAAGGATGTAAACGTCATATATCCTATACCTCCTATTTGAATAAGTAACATGACAATGAATTGACCAAACCAATTATAGGTATCAAAAATACTGACTGTCACCAACCCGGTTGTCGAAATGGCCGATGTAGCAATAAACAAACTATCCAATGCCGAAACTGCCTGTTTATGGAAGAAAGGTACACACAGTAACGCCCAGCCTATAAACGTATAAGTCATAAATCCGAACAAAATATTTTGTTGGGGCGATAGGGATATTTGAAATTTTCGATATTTTTTAATGAGTGGTATCATATTAGTGTAATTGATTTTGTAATTCGGTTAAGTGTTTTTGAAGGCTTGTTAGTTGAACAATTATTTTATCCTTATTCTGCATGGGGATATTTAGATTCTCATATAATAACAAGGCAAATTTTACTGTTTGAAGAAAATCTTCAATATTGTTATATAAGTCTACAGAACTCTCGGAGTGGGCAAACCATTTTAAACCTTTTTTTATATTATCATTACATTGAAAAATGCTTTTAGCGTTTACATCATAGAGTCTTGAAAATTCTACAATATCAAAGCATAGCAGCACCATCACATCGGTCATTTTTTTGGTTATTGTTATGTCTCTTTTCATGAATTGTAATTTTTAGAAATGGAAGTATTTGGAGCAATTGTAAATGAGAGTTCCTAAAACTAATATGACAATAGTTGGTACAATCAAATACTTAGCATCCACATACCAATCGCTAATAAACTCATGTGGTTTGCTGTTATACTCATCATAGAAAAAAACCCGCCACATTCTTGTAAAATTTTAATGCTACAAAGTTCACACGAAAGTGATATGCAAAAAATCAAGGTTTAATGAGATCTTATAAAGATTTTATAAAGAGGACGGCTTATGTCCCGTAATGCCAGTGGGAGGCATATTATTACTGGAATCTGTACCCAACACCACTTTCTGTGATGATGTGCTGAGGATTGTTGGGGTTTTCTTCAATCTTTTTGCGAAGTGTACCAACAAACACCCGAAGATATTGTGTTTCTGTTTGGTAGCTATAACCCCAAATTTCTTTTAGAATAAATTGATGAGTTAACACTTTCCCTTCGTTTTTGGCAAACAATGCCAATAAATTATATTCCGTTGAAGTGAGTTTTACAATGTCTTCTTTTCGCTTAACTATTCGGGCAATTAAATCTATTTCAATATCTCCGCAAAGTATGGTTGAATTGTTTTCTGTATTCTGACTTCTTTTAATTGCCGAACGAATTCGTGCCAATAACTCCCCTGTTCGAAAAGGCTTAGTTAAATAGTCGGTTGCGCCATTATCCAAAGCAGAAACAATATCCGCTTCATTGTCTTGAACCGATAGGATAATGATGGGTTTATTATACCATTCCCTTAACTCTTTTAGAATTTGATGACCACTTTTATCCGGCAAACCAATATCAAGCAAAATTAAGTCGGGTGGATGACTAGCAGATACTATCAACCCTTCTTTTCCTGTGCTTGCTTGAACAACCTTATAGCCGTTGCTTTCCAAATTTATTTGGAGCAATTTCCTAATTTGTGGTTCATCATCTATAATGAGTATTTCTGCCTTATTCATTGTCGATGTCTGTATTTTGTGATATTACACAAGGAATTTCAATTGTGAATTTGGCTCCTCCTTCTGGTAAATTTTCTAAAATCACGTTACCGTTCATGGATTCAGTAAATCCTTTAACAATGGAAAGTCCCAAACCAGTTCCTCCTGCTGCAGTATTGTGTAAACGATAAAATTTGTCAAAAACAAAATCCATTTCATTTTCTGGAAACCCCTTGCCATTATCAGAAATATGAATAATGCAGTGGGCTTCTTTATATTCTAGATCAATCCTAATAGTAGAATTTCTGGGAGTGTGCTGTATGGCATTATGGATAAGGTTATGCAGTATTTGCGCTACCAACCCTCTGTCCAATTTAAACAAAGGTAATTTTTCATTTGGCATGAACTCTATTTTATGATAAGTCGCGGCCTCTTTATTGTCCTTTATAACGGTAAACACAAGCTCATTCAAATCGCACCAATCCTTTTTGGGCTGAATAAATCCAGCCTCAAGTCTACTCATACTCAACAAGTTTTCTACTTGCCTATTGAGTCGTAATCCCGCAATTTCAATTTCAGAATAAAGCTCATAACGGTTACTATCAGAAAGTTTGGTTTGATTGTCTTTTATGGTGTCAATCGCCCCAATAATGGTTGAAATAGGCGTTCTCAATTCGTGCGAAAGCGAATTGAGCAAGGTATTATAAAGTTTGATTGCTTTTACCTTTTCTTCTTCATCTCTTTCCTTGCGCTCCACTTCCCTTATTTTATAGGTTAAAACCGCATTAATGGAAGCAATGGCAAAATACATTAAAAACATCAATCCATCTTCTGCAGTGCTTATATGTAATGTGAATATTGGTGGGATAAAGAAGAAATTCCAAATTAACGCACTTAACAATGCCGAAAGCATCACTGGAAAAATATCAAAAAGAATGGCATTGAGAGAAACAACCAAAAGCAAAATAAGAGCAACAGCTCTATAACCAATAAAGCCTACCAAGAAAAAACACAAAACAGCAGTAAGCACGACGAGTAGAACACTTATCAAGTATTGATTCTTTTTGCTGTAATTCCTTGTTCGAAGAAAATCCAAAATTTTTATTACAAAGTTAGCTATTGTATTATAAAGATTTCGTAAAGATATGAGGTGTTAAATAAGGAGAAAACATCTTGACATATGAAATCTGTTTTATTAAGAGTCGGTAATCTAAAAAATTAAAAGTGAATCCTACATCCATCTTAGAATGATAAACTCAGAAAACTTTTTAACGTTCAATTATTACATTACTTACACTACCTAGGATAGCATTCTATCTATTTTAGAATTTGTGAATTCACAGAATTCCAACGATTTATAATGCCTAAATACATGATTTTAAGCTATTAAAACTACTAAAAATGCCCTTAATCGAATTTTTTTGAGGTTATAATATGTTAGCATTTACATTTGACCTACCCTCATTTACTTTATTGAATTTAATTTATTACTTATGAAAACAATATTCTTATTGCCCATTCTTGCATTCTTAACGGTGTGTACTACACAGTCTCAAGAAAAGGATTTTGAATTTAACAGACTACATACTAGGAAATTAGAATTAAAAGGACAATCTGCTTCAGAAATCTATAGCGTGTCTTACGCTGCCATAGAGGAATCAACAAATCCTGAATACACAACATTAAAAACGGAATTAGAAAAGTTAGTCGCCGATAGTCTTTCTAAAAAGGCTGATTACGACAAAGCTCTTGCTAAAATTAATGATATATCGATTATTAAAAACAAGGTCATTGCTTTTAATAACTCCAGTGAATCGTTTGGAAAAAAAGTAACGCTTTTAAAAGAGTCACAGATTCTAGCCTTAAAGCATCATATGAGAGATCTTTTTTATTCAGATAACGAGATAAATAAAGAAATGAAGGCTGGTTTTTTGCTTCTAACTTTAAAGCCTGAGGATATGAAAGTGCATTTAAACAAGATTGTATTGAAACTAGATGCTAAAATTAAAGCCCCAGAAATGCCTACCTATGTTTCTTCAGTGGCTTTAAGAGAGAAACTATCCCATACTAAGAAAAAGCTGACTAAAGATTCAAAGAGTGCCAATGGCTATATGTTACAGAATAACATGGTGTCTCCTGAGGACATCGCAGGAAATTTTGAGCTTGTAAACAGCTATTATGTATTAAGCATGCCAACTCACGGGTTTTCAAAAAATCAATTGGTATCAAAAAAAGCTGTTTTGAGTCTAGGCATCCCTTCAAAAAAATTATACTCCTTTAAAGAGAAAATGCTCATTCAAAATAAGCGAACTAAAGAAATGTACTTAGTTGACAATAGCTTTATTAACAACTTTTCAGTAAAAAGTTAAAAAGGCATTATTCGGTTTTATAATGCTTGTTTAATAATTAAATCTATTATCATGAAAAATTCCACTAAAATAATATGCTTGCTAATACTAGTTTCAGGATCTCTTAATGCCCAACAAGAAAGAGGCATCATAGGCTCTAACAATTGGCTAAATATCTGGACAGAATTTATGCCAAATAAAGTCGATTATAAAGAAAACACCCATATCTTATCTGGCAACATAACAGAAGATACCGTACTGTATAAAAAATACACGTACCTGCTATTAGGACATGTTTTTGTTACAAATAATGCCATTCTGAGTATAGAACCAGGCACAGTGATTATGGGAGATTCCAAATCTAAAGCCACACTGACTATTACCGCAGGAGCTGGCATCATAGCAGAAGGGACCATCACCGATCCTATTGTTTTCACTTCAAATAACATGACAAAAAAAGCAGGAGATTGGGGAGGCATCATAGTACTTGGAGAGGGATATACAAAGACTATGGGGGAAAATTCAGTAAATTCTCTTTATGCAGATCTTGACACTTCAAACTATAAAGACAGCCATTCAGTTGGAGAAACACCAAAAAACAATTCCGGATTTATATCCTATATGAGAATTGAATACGCAGGAGGGACATCGCAAAATTCCCAAGTATCCAATGCTTTATTATTAGCAGGTGTAGGAGCCAAAACAAGCATAAATAATGTTATGGTAAGCTATTCGGCTGGTAATTCTGTAAGTGTTATGGGCGGAGACGTTAACATGGAACATATGGTTTCTTATAAAGCTAAGGGAAATGACTATAATTTTAGTGATGGTGCCACTTGTACTATATACAACTCATTGGCTGTTCGCGCTCCTTATGTATCCTCAACCGATTCTAGAAGTATAAACGTAGTTTCTTATGATACTGCCCATGAGGTGGATCCTACTAAAAAAGAAACCTTTGTAGTAGCAGAAAACATGACGCTTTTAACGGATACAGAAAACGTAGAGCATGATATTGAATTGGGGTTAATAAGGGAATCTATATATGTAGGCGACCATACAAATTTTAGGATGGAAAGAAGTGTGATTTCTGGTTTTAATAACGCCATAATGCTGGATGAAAACATAAAAATTAATGATGCTAGTTTGTCTAGAATACAGCTTAAAAACATATATTTTAACAATTGCAGTAAAAATATTTCTTCAAAATTTAAAGATGACAATGAAGATTTAGAGAATTGGTACGGAAACCCTTCTTTTTTCAACGTCTATTCTAAAACAAATCATTCGGAATTATTTATTGATACAAACACAAGCAAAAAACCAGATTATAGATTACGTATAGACAGAATATTGGCTATGAATAAAGGTTAAAAAAACAGCTAATAATTAGTTTATGATACTTTTTCAATATCCCATCAAAACTGGAATTGCAAAATTATGTGTTCAACTTAGAAAACAAGTCCCAAACAACCACTCCAACACTCACTGAAATGTTCAATGAGTGTTTAGTACCATATTGAGGGATTTCAATCACCACATCACTTGCAGACACGACACTTTGAGACACCCCTTTTACTTCATTACCAAAAACCAAGGCATAGGTTGTTTGAGGGTTTGTCGTAAAGTTGTTTAGCATGGTGGCATTTTCAGCTTGTTCGATGGAACAGATTTTCACGTTGTCGGCTTTTAATTTTTCAATCAAATCGATGGTGTTTTCAACATACTCCCAAGCAACGGTATCGGTGCTTCCTAAAGCCGTTTTATGAATGTCTTTATGCGGTGGCGTGGCGGTGATGCCACAGAGATAAATCTTCTCTATTAAAAAGGCATCACTGGTCCTAAATACGGAACCAATATTGTTCAGGCTTCTTATATTATCGAGGATAATGATTAGCGGTGTTTTTTTTACCGATTTAAAATCTTCAACACTCAATCGGTCTAATTCACTGTTCTTTAGTTTTCGCATTTCAAAAAAATCTTTTTGCCATCCCTACGAAGGTGGGAATCTCATTTTTAAGGGTGTTTGCCACGGATACCCTAATTAAAATATATATTCGTGCATTTGTGGCTATTTTTCAATCCATACAATGTTAATAATTGTAGATAACTTCTAACATCTTGATTTCAAAAAATATCAAATAATATCTACATTAGCAATTTTACTATTTTGAAATCAACACGAGCAAAAATAACATTTAAAAACCACTTTTCCATTGGCTAAAAAAGAAACCCCTTTAATGAAACAATACAATTCGATTAAGGCAAAATATCCTGATGCTTTGCTATTGTTTCGGGTGGGCGATTTTTACGAAACCTTTGGGGAGGATGCTATTAAAACTGCTCATATTTTAGGTATCATCTTAACCAAACGTGGTGCTGGTAGCGACAGTGAAATTGAATTGGCCGGTTTTCCGCACCACTCTATAAATAATTATTTACCTAAACTGGTTAAGGCTGGTGAACGCGTAGCTATTTGCGACCAGCTAGAAGATCCTAAACTGACTAAAGATATTGTAAAACGAGGTGTAACGGAGTTGGTCACCCCTGGTGTGGCTTTAAATGACGAGGTATTGGTTTCTAAATCCAATAACTTTTTATGTTCGGTGTATTTTGACAAAAAGCATATTGGGATTTCTTTTCTTGATATTTCCACTGGGGAGTTTTTAACCTCACAAGGCAACGCTGAGTATATTGATAAACTGTTACAGAATTTTAGCCCTAGCGAAGTCTTGGTTTCTAAACAAAAGCGCAGTCTTTTTAATGAAACTTTTGGGAAAGATTTCCATACGTTTTATATGGAAGATTGGGTATATCAACCCGATTATGCTTATGAAACCCTGATAAAGCATTTCAACACCAAAACGCTTAAAGGCTTTGGTATTGAAGATTTGCATGAAGGCATTATTGCTTCGGGCTCCATTCTTCATTATCTATCGGAAACGCAACATAACAAATTGCAACACATCACTGCTATTTCCAGAATTGCCGAAGATGAGTATGTGTGGATGGATAAATTTACTATCCGAAATTTAGAGCTTTATAATTCCACTAACAACAATGCCGTAACGCTTTTAAGTGTTATTGATAAAACCATTTCGCCCATGGGTGGACGTATGTTAAAACGTTGGTTGGCATTGCCTTTAAAAAGTGTGGACAACATAAAGCAACGCCATGAAGTGGTTAGCTTTTTTACCAAAGAAACGGCGATACATCAAAAAATTCAAAATCATATAAAACATATCGGCGATTTAGAACGATTGATTTCTAAAGTGGCGACTGGCAAAGTCAATCCACGAGAAGTCATTCAGTTAAAAAATTCGTTGGAAGCGATCGTTCCTATAAAAGCATTGGCATCAAATTGTGATAACGACTCGCTTAAAATTATTGGCGATACCCTTCAAAATTGTGATGTGCTTCGGGCCAAAATAAAAGCCATGCTTAATGAAGATGCGCCCGTTAATGTTTTAAAGGGCCATACCATTGCTGCGGGATTTTCTTCGGAATTGGATGAATTGAGAGGCTTGTCCAAATCGGGAAAAGATTATTTAGACAACATGCTTCAGCGTGAAAGTGAACGCACAGGCATCACATCCTTAAAAATAGATTCCAACAACGTTTTTGGATATTATATTGAAGTTAGAAACACCCATAAAGATAAAGTACCTGCGGAATGGATACGCAAGCAAACCTTGGTAAGTGCCGAGCGTTACATTACCGAAGAACTAAAAGAATACGAAACCAAAATACTAGGTGCCGAAGATAGGATTCTAGGCATAGAGCAACAGTTGTTTTCAGAGCTTGTTATGTGGCTCAATCAATATATCCAACCTGTACAACAAAACGCCTATTTAATTGGACAGCTTGATTGTTTATGTGGCTTTGCACAATTGGCGACAGATAATAAGTATGTGCATCCTGTTATGGATAATTCCTTTGATTTAGATATTAAAGAGGGTCGCCATCCAGTTATTGAAAAACAACTCCCTATTGGCGAACCCTATATCACTAACAATGTATTTTTAGATCGAAGTACCCAGCAAATTATCATGATTACGGGCCCCAATATGTCTGGTAAATCGGCTATTTTACGTCAAACCGCCCTCATTGTTTTATTAGCTCAAATAGGAAGTTTTGTACCTGCCGAATCGGCAAGAATTGGCTTGGTTGATAAAATATTTACGAGAGTTGGTGCTAGCGATAATATTTCGATGGGAGAATCGACCTTTATGGTGGAAATGAATGAAACCGCTTCTATTTTAAATAATATTTCTGACAGAAGTTTGGTGTTGTTGGATGAAATTGGTCGTGGCACGAGTACCTATGATGGCATTTCCATTGCTTGGGCTATAAGCGAATATTTACACGAGCATCCTTCAAAACCAAAAACATTATTTGCGACACATTATCATGAACTCAATGAAATGACCGAAACCTTTGGTCGTATTAAAAACTTTAATGTATCCGTTAAAGAATTAAAAGATAATGTGCTTTTTTTACGGAAATTAGTGGAAGGTGGCAGCGAACATAGTTTTGGTATTCATGTGGCGAAAATGGCGGGTATGCCTCAACAAGTTTTGCATCGCGCTAACCAAGTTTTGAAGAAATTAGAAAAATCACACTCTAGTGAAGAGCTAACAGAGAAGGTAAAATCTTTAAATAATGAGATGCAATTAAGCTTTTTTAATCTGGACGACCCTTTACTAGAAAATATTAAAGAAGAAATATTACATATTGATATTGATACACTTACACCTGTAGAAGCCCTTATGAAATTGAATGAAATTAAGCGTATGCTCTTAAAGAAAAAAAGAGCCTAGAAATAAAAAATATTATTTTATTAAAAAGGCTTTGGTTTTAGTATAAAAATTTTAAATTTGCATCCGCTATCGAAAGATTTGCACGTTCATAATACATAGGCGAAAATAGCTCAGTTGGTAGAGCGCCACCTTGCCAAGGTGGAGGTCGCGGGTTCGAATCCCGTTTTTCGCTCAGAAACTTATAAAAAATTCCATGCTGAGGTGGTGGAATTGGTAGACACGTTGGACTTAAAATCCAATGGCCATTAGGCTGTACGGGTTCAAGTCCCGTCCTCAGTACTAAAGCCTTTACAATAATATTGTAGAGGCTTTTTTTATTTATATCCCCTTTAAAAAATACTTAAAACATATCAAAACCATAATAAAACACCGGTGATAGGTTCTATTCCAAAAGATATTTTGTAATTTTAGTTTCTTCTATTCTTTTTAACAATCCTAAAAGTATGTTTAAAATTATTTGTTTCGGAGAAGTCTTATGGGATGTATTTCCCAATCATCAAAAAATTGGAGGTGCCCCATTGAATGTAGCTTTACGATTGCAATCCTTAGGCAATGATGTGTCTATGATAAGCAGCGTTGGCGATGACGCCCTTGGAAGAAAGCTTCTAGACTATATAGCAGAAAATGGTGTAAACACAGAACATATTCAAATTACTGACGCTTTTAAAACAGGAAAGGTGCAAGTAACACTCAACGAAAAAGGGTCTGCATCCTACGATATAAATTTTCCCAGTGCTTGGGATCATATTCTTATAAATGACACATCCATTGGCAGCGTAAAAGGATCAGATGCTTTTATATACGGCAGCTTGGCAACAAGACATCATGTTTCTAAAAACACCTTATTTCAACTTTTAGAATACGCTCCTTACAAAGTTTTCGATTTAAATCTTCGTCCTCCTTATTACTCGAAAGACCTTTTAATTCATTTAATGAACAAGGCTGATTTTATTAAATTTAACGATGACGAACTGTATGAGGTAAGTGGATATTTAGAATCTAAATACCATGCCATGGAGCAAAACATTCGATTTATTTCACAAAAAACAAACACAAAAAACATATGTGTTACCAAAGGAAGCCATGGAGCCGTACTACTTTATAATAACAAACTATACTACAATAGCGGATACCTTATTGATGTAAAAGATACCGTTGGGGCTGGCGATTCTTTTTTAGCCTCCTTGATTAGCAAACTACTCAATAATGTTGATCCCCAAGAAGCTATAGACTTTGCATGTGCTGTAGGTGCGTTGGTGGCGCAAAGTGAAGGTGCCAACCCTAAATTAACAACTTCTCAGATTGAAGACTTTATAAACCCAACGTAAATAAGTACCCCAACTCCTTTTGGTTAAAAATTATAACTGTTTGATTTAAAGTTATACCAATAACTTATCCACATATTTAGAATTTGGTAAAATTTTTGGTTAAAATCGATAATTGTATTTGTACGATTAAAAAATATAATTACATTTGCATACCAGAACAGAACAGAACGGTTTAATGAATTTAGATATAAACTTTAATAGCGATGTTCCAAAATATCAGCAGTTGGTAAATGCCATTAATGATGCGCTTGCTAACAATACGCTGACTAGTGGAGATGCTTTGCCTTCTGTTAACAGCATATGCAATAATTATAGCCTGTCTAGAGATACTGTATTTAAGGCTTATACTATTTTAAAAGAAAATAGTGTTATAGAATCAGTTCCCAACAAAGGCTATTATGTTGCTAATGATACCCGGAAAGTGCTTTTAGTATTGGATACCTTCAAAGCGTACAAAGAAGTGTTATATCATTCATTTGTAAATAATTTACCTAAAAATGTTATTGTAGATGTACAATTTCATCATTATAACATTAGTAATTTCAAAACCATTTTAAATAATGGCAAGGGCAAATATTACAAATATGTCGTTATGAGTTTTAATCATAAAGATGTACCTGTAATATTATCTGAATTTGATAATGAAAAGTTATTATTAATAGATTGGAATATCCATTCAACCGACACTAAAAATTATGTCTTCCAAGATTTCGGAAAGGCCTTTTATAATGCTTTAACGGAAGCTATTATTCCTTTCAAAAAATATAAGAAGGTGGTTTTTGTGTACCCTAGTTATACAAGTCACCCAACAGAATCGCTTACTTATTTTAAAAAGTTTTGTGAATCACATAATCTAAAATATAAAATTATTACCAATACTAGTGAGTTTATCATTACAAAAGGCGAAGCTTATATTAGTGTGAGTGATCGCGTTTTAGGAATGTTTTTAGAACAATGCCGAAGCAACAATTTTGAACCAGGAACCGATGTGGGCTTTTTATCTTATAACGAAACACCTATGAAACAATTCATCTATAAAGGTATTTCTGTTATTTCAACCGATTTTCAGGAATTAGGTGCGAAAGCTGCTGCGTTTATAAAACAAGACAAACCATTACAAAGTTATATACCAACAAAATTAATATTAAGAGAATCATTATAAATTATGTATTATTTAGGATTAGATATAGGAAGTTCTTCTATTAAAGCGGCTTTAGTTGAAGTTGCGACTGGGAAGAGTATCGGTGTGGTTCAAGAACCAGAACAAGAAATGAGTATGTTCGCTCAAAAAAATGGTTGGGCAGAACAAAAACCAGAAGATTGGTGGGTACATATATGTAATGCCATTACCCGTTTAAAAAAACAGTATAATATTTCAAGAACCCAAATAAAAGGTATTGGTATTTCTTATCAAATGCACGGTTTGGTAGTGGTTGACAAAGAAGGCAAACCCCTTAGAAAAAGTATTATTTGGTGTGATAGCAGAGCTGTAGAAATTGGTAACAAAGCTTTTGAAGAGATTGGTGAAGACACCTGCTCATCGAAATTACTTAACTCACCGGCTAATTTCACAGCCTCTAAATTAAAATGGGTAAAAGATAATGAGCCAGACATTTATAACAAGATTTATAAATTCATGCTTCCTGGAGATTATGTAGCTTACAAATTTTCAAATACTATAAACACAACTATCTCTGGTCTTTCTGAAGGAATCTTTTGGGATTTTAAAAACAATACCCTAGCCAATTTTCTTTTAGAACATTATGGCATTGATGAATCCTTAGTACCAGATATTGTTGATACGTTTGGTTTACAATCTGTTGTGGATGAAAAAGGAGAAGCCGAAAGTGGTATTGCTGCTGGCACACCTATTTATTATAGAGCTGGAGACCAACCAAACAATGCCTTATCCTTAAATGTATTTAATCCAGGAGAAGTAGCTGCGACTGGAGGCACTTCAGGTGTCGTGTATGCCATAACAGACAGTTTATCTGTTAAAGAAAGCGCACGCGTTAACAATTTTGCACATGTTAACTATAAAAAGGATGAAGCGGCAAGAATTGGCAAATTGCTATGTATTAATGGCGCTGGCATCCAGTACAGGTGGTTGTTAAATAATTTAGATGTAGATTCATATGAAGAGATGAATAACTTGGCTTCAAGTATTCCAGTAGGGTCTGACGGCGTTTGCTTAATTCCTTTCGGAAATGGTGCAGAACGTATGCTTAATAATAAAGAAATAGGTACCAGAATCGTAAATTTAAACCTCAACAATCATCATAAAGGACATATTTGTAGAGCAGCTTTAGAAGGTATTGCCTTTTCATTTGTGTATGGAATGGAAATATTAAAATCTGATGGTATAAATCCAACTGTTATTAGAGCTGGAAACGATAATTTATTTCGCTCAGACATCTTTGCAAATACCGTAGCCACATTGATTGAGCAGGAAATAGAAATATATAATACCACTGGTGCTATAGGAGCTGCACGTGCTGCAGATTTACACAAAGGCGATTTTGAAAGCTTCGGAAAAGCCATCATTGACAACGATCATGTGATGACGTTTATGCCTTTTAAAGACAAGATACCGTATCTTGAGGCTTATCAGAATTGGAAAAACGAATTAGAAATCATATTAAATAACAAATAAACATTAACTAAATTATAATTACAATGGCAATTATAGGCAACAAAGAATACTACAAAGGTATTGGCGACATTAAGTTTGAAGGAAAAGAATCCGACAACCCATTAGCATTTAAATACTACAACCCAGACCAAGTGGTTGCAGGTAAAACCATGCGTGAGCATTTTAAATTTTCAGTGGCATACTGGCATACATTCTGCGGACAAGGAAGTGATCCATTTGGTCCTGGAACACAAAGTTTTGAATGGGATAAATCTTCTGATGCGATTCAAGCTGCAAAAGATAAAGCAGATGCTGCTTTCGAATTTATTACCAAAATGGGATTTGGTTACTACTGTTTCCACGATTTCGATTTAATTAGAGAAGGTGCAACATTTGCTGAATCTGAATCTAGATTAGCAACTATCACAGACTATCTAAAAGAAAAACAAGCCGCATCAGGTGTTAAATTACTTTGGGGTACTGCAAACTGTTTCTCTAACCCACGTTACATGAATGGTGCATCTACCAATCCAGATTTCAATGTGGTGGCAAGAGCTGGTGGACAAATAAAATTAGCTTTAGATGCTACTATGGCATTAAATGGCGAAAACTATGTGTTCTGGGGTGGTCGTGAAGGTTACATGACCTTATTGAATACAGATATGGGCCGTGAGTTAGACCATATGGGACAATTTTTAGCGATGTGTAGAGATTATGCACGTGCTAAAGGGTTTAAAGGAAACTTCTTTATTGAGCCAAAACCAATGGAACCATCTAAACACCAATACGATTTTGATAGTGCAACTGCTATCGGTTTCTTAAAAGAATACGGTTTAGATAAAGATTTCAAAATCAATATTGAAGTAAACCATGCGACCTTAGCACAACACACTTTCCAACACGAAATCGAAACCGCTGCAAAAGCTGGTATGTTAGGAAGTTTAGATGCTAACAGAGGTGATTACCAAAATGGTTGGGATACAGACCAATTCCCAAATAACATTCAAGAAACAACAGAAGCTATGTTAGTTTTCCTTAAAGCTGGTGGTTTACAAGGTGGTGGTGTTAATTTTGATGCAAAAATCAGAAGAAACTCTACCGATTTAGAAGATGTTTTCCATGCTCATATTGGTGGAGCTGATACATTTGCTAGAGCTTTATTGATTGCTGATAAAATCATGACTTCTTCCCCTTACGAGAAACTTAGAAAAGAGCGTTATGCATCTTTTGATTCTGGGAAAGGAAAAGAATTTGAAGAAGGCAAATTAAGTTTACAAGATTTATACAAAATAGCTCAAGAAAATGGTGAATTATCATTACAAAGTGGTAAACAAGAGTTGTTTGAAAACATTATAAATCAATATATCTAAAAATTGAATTTTGGCTTTACTTTTCAGTAAAATCAAATAATATTGATTGTGTTAATAATAAAGAGAGGCTAATAGCCTCTCTTTTCGTTTTTATTGGAGTTTCATTAAAATAATAAATATTTCATCAACTTATTAAGCAAGAGTAATTTGTA
Source organism: Confluentibacter sediminis (assembly GCF_003258355.1). Taxonomy (GTDB): domain Bacteria; phylum Bacteroidota; class Bacteroidia; order Flavobacteriales; family Flavobacteriaceae; genus Confluentibacter; species Confluentibacter sediminis. Next base: position 93,333 of record NZ_QKPO01000015.1, read on the forward strand.
ATAATTTAATTAATATATTTATAGTCGACTAAACTAAATCATTTTTTATATGAAAACTTATTTTTTAGCTATGCAATCGGTTCTAGAAAACTTAGATTGGGTAGTTCTCGGAGTTTATTTCCTTGCCTTAATAGCTGTAGCCGTTTGGGTAGTTTTACAAAAAGATAAAAATACCGAAGATTATTTTTTAGCGGGCAGAAATGTGGGATGGTTTGTTATTGGAGCTTCTATTTTCGCTTCCAATATAGGATCTGAACATGTTGTTGGATTGGCTGGAACGGGATTTGAATCTGGAACCCCCATGGCCCATTATGAATTACATGCGTGGATCGTATTACTTCTAGGATGGTTATTTCTGCCTTTTTATATTAGAAGCGGTGCCTTTACCATGCCCGAGTTTTTAGAAAAAAGGTTCGACAGCCGTTCTCGATGGTTTTTATCTTTATTTTCGTTAGTAGCTTATGTCCTTACTAAAGTATCCGTTACCATTTATGCAGGCGGTATTGTAGTATCTGAATTATTGGGAATTCCATTCTGGTATGGTGCCATTGGCATTGTGATTTTCACAGGAATATATACGGTTGTTGGAGGTATGAAAGCGGTTATCTATACGGAAACGTTACAAACTGTTATTCTAATCTTGGGCTCAGTAATTATAACTTATTTGGGTTTAAGAGAAGTGGGTGGATGGTCACAATTACGGGAAACAGTTATTGCTGTAAAGCCTGAGCATTTTAATATGTGGCGATCAATGCACGATTCTCAATTCCCATGGACAGGTTTATTATTTGGTGGAACGATTGTTGGTATCTGGTATTGGTGTACAGACCAATACATAGTTCAACGAACCTTGGCAGCCAATAATATTAAAATTGGTAGACGTGGAGCTATTTTCGGAGCCTATTTAAAACTACTTCCTATCTTAATTTTCCTTATTCCTGGTATCATCGCATTTGCTTTATCCATTCAAAATCCAGAAGTATTTTCAGTAGAAAAAGCAGATAGAGCATTTCCTATGTTGGTAAAAACACTATTACCAGTTGGATTAAAAGGATTGGTAGCGGGAGGCTTAATGGCAGCTTTAATGAGTTCATTAGCTTCCGTATTCAACTCCTGCTCTACTATTTTCACTATTGATATTTATAAAAAATTACATCCAGAAAAAACAGAGAAAATTTTGGTTCAAACCGGTAAAATAGCCACTGGATTCATTGTTGTTCTAGGGATTATTTGGATTCCTATTATGGAAAAAATTGGTGGCGGAGTGATGTATCAATACCTTCAAAATGTGCAATCTTATATAGCCCCTCCAGTAACTGCTGTTTTTTTATTGGGAATCATTTGGAAACGAGTAAATTCTAAAGCTGCTATAGTAACATTATTATCAGGATTAGTTCTATTAATTTTACGCTTAGGCTCTGAAATATATTATCAACCTCAAATATCATCAGGTATTAAAGTTGAAAATTTCGCTTTCATATTCGCTACCATTAATTTTGCCCACATGGCTATATTTATGTTTATTTTTTCTGTAATTGTATGTGTAACGGTTAGCTTGACTTCCCAATCACCTAATTACGAATCGATTAAAGGTTTAGCCTTTGGAACACTTTCAGAAGAACAAAAACAAGCGAATAAGGATAGTTTTGACGCTATTGATGTGGTTCTTTCTGTATTATTAGTGCTTATTGTAATTGGTGTCCTTAGTTATTTCACTTAAGTTACTATTTATAAATCACTTAATAAAAAAGGGTCTTCTATTGAAGACCCTTTTTTATTATTATAAATCTATAGAATTAGTCTTTTCTAACGTCATCAATTTTTTTATCAATGGCTTTACCAGCCTTTTTAACAGCATCTCCTATAGCATCAACAGCACTTTCAATAGCCTTCCCTGCATCTTCTAATACTTCTTCTGTTGCTTTTGCTGCATCATCGGCAGCATCTTCAATCGCTTCACCGGCATTTTCAAGAACTTCTTCGGCAGAATCAACCTTTTTATTATTTCTACAAGATGTAAAAGCTAAGCTTAGTACAAATATTAAAGCGAACATTAATACCATTTTTTTCATTGAAATCATTTAATTATTAAGTTATATATGCGAATAATTATACATTTAGATGATAATTTCTTAAAATTTTAAATTAAATTGATTTTAAATTAAAAATGTAGTTTGTTTTAAAAATGTATATTTGACATATTTTTTTAAGATCCATGAAAAAACATACAGAAGTTACTATTTATGATTTAGCTGAAAAATTGAATTTAGCAACTTCGACAATTTCAAGGGCATTAAATGGTCATCATAGTATTAGTCAAAAAACCATTGATAAAGTAAAAAGAGCAGCTATTGAAATGGGATATCGTCCAAATAATTTAGCCGCTAGTTTAAGAAATAAAAAAACAAAGACTATTGGGGTTCTGCTACCGACCATTGCTCAACCTTTTCTTTCTTCATTAATAAGCGGTGTTGAGATAACAGCTCAAGAAGCAGGATATAATGTAGTTATTATGCAATCACACGACTCCTATGAAGAAGAGGTCAATTTAATCCAGTCACTATATAGCAGCAGGGTTAGTGGTGTTATTTGTTGCTTAGCAATGGAAACCCAAGACATCAAGCATTTCAAGATATTCACAGATAATGACATTCCGTTAGTCTTCGTAGATAGAGTACCAAAACATGCGGACACCTACCGAGTGATGATTGATAATTATGCTGCAGGTTATAAAGCGACTAAACATCTCATAGACCAAGGATGTATAAACATTGCACATATTACTAGAGCTTCTGAATTTGGGAATATTTATAGTGAAAGAAAAAAAGGATATATAGATGCCTTAAAGCAAAACAACCTGCCAGTTGATAATAAACTTATAGTAAATCTTAAATCTGTAAGCTACGAAGAAACCGAAACAGCAACCAACAAACTGCTTAACTTAAAAAACCGTCCCGATGGTATTTTTGCAGCAGGAGACATGTTAGCCATTAGTGCCATTCAATGTGTTAAAAAAAGAGGCATTAAAATCCCAGAGGAAATAGCGGTAATTGGTTTTAACAATGACCCAAATTCTAGGATTATAGAACCTAATTTATCAACCATTTCACACCCGGCAGAAAAATTGGGTCAAGCTTCGGCAGAAATTATTCTAAAAAATTTAGAACAACCTACAAAAAACGACATTAAAGACATCACAGTTTTAAATACTGAGGTTATTGCTCGTGATTCATCCAAAAGAAACTAATTTTATCAGGCAGTTTATTAGCTAAGATATCTACCCCATTATTTTATAGCAATTAGAATCTCAGACATTTTTGGTGCACCCAGTTCAAAACTACGTTTCATAGGGCTTGAACCACCAACGTAGATTTTAAATTCGCCCAATTCTATTGTTCTTGTACCATCTTCTTTCACAATTTCAAAATCTTTGGGAGTTAGTTCAAATTCCAAATCCTTTGATTCTCCAGGCTCCAAAGTCACTCTTTTTGTATTGATAAGTTGAAAATTAGGAACGGAGACAGATGCTTCTATATCTGATATATATATTTGAGCAACTTCATCTGATTTTACTTTTCCAGAGTTTGTAATTTTCACTTGCACTTTTACACTATCACTTTTTGAAATTGTAGTGCTAGCAGCTTTTATGTTACTATAAGTAAAGTTGGTGTAACTTAATCCAAACCCAAAAGGATACATTGGCTCTTGGTTCATGTATTTATAGGTTCTACCTTTCATAGAATAATCATCAAAAGCTGGTAACTGATCTAAAGACTTTGGAAATGTTATTGGCAATCTGCCGGAAGGGGACACATTCCCAAAAAGAATATCAGCTACAGCCGTTCCGCCTTCTTCACCTGGATACCAAACCATTAAAATAGCATCCGCTAATTCTTGTACTTCTGATAGATTTATAGGACTTCCTCCAGTAATCACAGCTACAATAGGTTTTTTATCTTCCGGATTTTTATCGGCTGCTTCTCGTAATTGCTTAAGATAAGCTATTTGGTTATCTGGTAAATCATAATCCAATCTATCCCCTGCCGTTGAAGAATCAATAGAATCTCCTTCCTCTCCTTGCAAGGTACTGGATAAACCCAAAACCACAATGGTTACATCGCTACTGCCAGCATGCCCAATAGCATAGTTTATAGGGTTTATATTAGGTTTATTAAGCATAGCACCCAATCTATATTGTAACTGACTTGTAGGACTGATAGCTGCACTTACACCTTCTAAAATGGTTACCATATTTGAATTTACACCGTAGTAATTGCCTAAAAGGATTTCTATACTCGTGGCATTTGGCCCCGTAACAAAATATTTTGAAAGGTCATTCTTTAAAGGCAATATGCCATTGTTTTTTAAAAGTACGATACTTTTTTGGGCGGCTTCCTTCGCTAAGGCTCTATTGGTTTTTCCGTTTACCACATCAAATGAAATGTCATCATAAGGATTACTTCCCTTTGGATCGAATAATCCTAACTTAAATCTAGTTTTTAGCAAAATAGCTAATTGGGTGTCTATATCTTTTTCTCCAATTAACCCTTCCTTAATAGCATTGGATAAAGCGGAATACGTAACACCACAATTAAGACTCACGCCGCTTTTTAATGCTAACGCAGCGGCTTCAGTTTCTGTTTTAACAATGCCATGCCCTCCTTCATTAGCTTGTTTGTAGTAATCTTCTAACGCACCACAATCTGTTAAAACATGGCCTTTAAAATGCCATTTATTTCTAAGTACATCAGTAATTAAATAATTATTTGAACAACATGGTTCACCATTAGTTCTATTGTAAGCACACATTACAGATTCCACATTCGCATTAACTAAAGCTTCAAATGCAGGCAAATACGTTTCCCATAAATCTTTTTGACTTACCTCGGCATTAAACTCATGTCTTACTTGCTCTGGTCCACTATGTACCGCAAAATGTTTAGCACAAGCTGCTGTTTTTAAATAGTTTGGATTATCACCCTGCAATCCTTTTACAAAAGCAGTCCCCAAAACAGCTGTTAAATAAGGATCTTCCCCATAAGTTTCTTGACCGCGACCCCATCTTGGATCTCTAAAAATATTAATGTTAGGTGTCCAAAACGTTAACCCATTATATTGTTTGTAGTATCCTTTTTCTGCAGTAGCATTATACAAAGCTCTTGCTTCATCAGAGATTGCTGTTGATACTCTGAATGCTAAATCGGCATCGAAGGTAGCACCTAAACCAATAGCTTGAGGAAAAACGGTGGCGGCACAAGTACGACCAACACCATGTAGTGCTTCATTCCAGTAATCATAAGGAGGAATGTGCAAACGTTCAATGGCTGGTGTACCATTCATCATCTGACTTATTTTTTCTTCAAGTGTTAATCTTGAAATTAAATCTTGAACTCTTTCATCTATTGAAAGTGATGGATTATAAAAAGGAAGTGAATCATAACTATTTTCAGATACTTTATTTACATTCCCTGAAATATTTTCCCTCTTATTATTGCATGAAGTAATAACTAGAATGGATAAGATAATCAAAAGAGAAGGAAATATGGTTTTTCTCATGGCAATTAGTTCTATTTAGTTAAGTTTGGATGGCTATTTTAATACAGCAAATGTATTGAATAATTTTTATTTTAGTTTTGATTGTTTTAGTTTTACGAATTAAATCATATTTTAAATAAATCTTCCTCATTTTAATGGCTGCTATATTGCTAAATACATATAAATTGAGCACTTTAAAAAAAAATTGATAATGCAATATAGCTGAAAATTATATATCTTTCACACAAAATTTATGCTTAAAAAAAACCATTTCATATTATTGTTTTCGATTGTTTTTTGTAATTACATTTTTGCAAATGATGGATACAAATTGTGGCTAGAATATAGTTATATAAAGAGTGAATCTTTAAGAAAAGATTATCTAAAAACTATTGGAAAATTAGTCCCATCAGGGCATTCTGAAACCATAAATATAGGATTAGAAGAGCTTAAAAGAGGATTTGGCAGCATGTTGGGGTCAGAGTTTTTATCTTCTAATAAGAATACCAAAAACACGTTAGTTTTTGGTTCCAAAGCCAATTTGGATAAAGATGTTCTAATTCAATTAGGCAATGCTTTTAATGAAATAAATGAAGAAGGTTTTATTATAAAATCTGTTGCTTTTAAAGGTAAAAACCATATTATAATCACAGGAAAAACAGATGTTGGTGTTCTTTACGGGGTTTATAATTTTTTAAGATTGTTGCAAACAAATCAATCCATAGAAAAATTACATATCATTGATTCCCCAAAAATCAATTTACGTGTTTTAAATCATTGGGATAATTTGGACAGAACGGTAGAAAGGGGTTATGCTGGCTTCTCCATTTGGGATTGGCATCGTCTGCCTGATTATCTAGACCCTCGCTATACAGATTATGCTAGAGCAAATGCTTCTATAGGCCTTAATGGCACTGTTTTAAATAATGTCAATGCCAATGCTATTATTTTGACTCCTCAATACTTAGAAAAAGTAGAGGCCCTTGCCAATATTTTTAGACCTTATGGCATAAAAGTATATTTAACCGCTCGTTTTTCTGCTCCCATAGAAATTGGTGGTTTGGAAACTGCCGATCCGCTTGACTATAATGTTATAAATTGGTGGAAAGAAAAAACGAAAGAGATTTACCAAAGAATTCCCGATTTTGGTGGGTTTTTAGTAAAAGCAAATTCTGAAGGCCAACCCGGACCACAAAATTATGATAGAAATCATGTTGATGGTGCCAATATGCTAGCAAATGCCCTTGAGCCATTTGGAGGCATTGTGATGTGGAGAGCTTTTGTATATTCTGAACATGATGCATCTGATAGAGCGAAACAAGCCTACACGGAGTTTGTACCCTATGATGGTCAATTTAAAGATAATGTCATTATTCAAGTAAAAAATGGCGCTATAGATTTTCAACCGCGAGAACCATTTCACCCCATGTTTGGAGCTATGCCAAAAACGCCATTAATGATGGAGTTTCAAATTACACAAGAGTATTTAGGCTTTAGCACGCATTCCATATTTTTGCCTAAGCTTTATGAGGAAACATTACATGCAGACACCTATAGAAAAGGAAAAGGTTCAACAGTTGCTAAAGATATTGATGGCTCGTTAGACGGCAAAAGACTAACTGGCATCGCTGGTGTTAGTAATATAGGAAATGATATTAATTGGACAGGAAACTCCTTATTACAAGCCAATTGGTATGGATTTGGCAGACTCGCTTGGAATCCATATTTGAGTGCTGAGACTATTGCAGATGAATGGCTAAAACAAACATTCTCCAATAACGAAACCTTTATTAAACCAATAAAACAGATGATGCTGGACTCTAGAGAAGCTGTCGTTAATTATATGACGCCTTTAGGTTTGCATCATATTATGGATACTGGGCACCACTATGGTCCCGGGCCTTGGGTCTCTAATCTTTCAAGGCCTGAATGGAATCCTGTATATTACCATAAGGCAGATTCTCTAGGCATTGGTTTTGATAGAACGCCTACAGGAAGTAATGCCACAGCACAATATGCTCCTGAAGTTGCTAACGTCTTTAATGATTTAAAATCTATTCCAGAACAAGATTTATTATGGTTTCATCATGTCCCTTGGGATTATAAATTAAAAAATGGCAAAACACTTTGGAATGGTATGGCTTTGAAATACCAAGAAGGTGTTGACCAAGTAGCATCTATGATAAAAACTTGGGATAAAATGGAAAATTATGTAGATGTCGAAAGATTTAATAACATAAAAATGTTATTGAACATTCAATATAAAGAAGCCAAATGGTGGCGTGATGCTTGTTTATTATATTTTCAACAATTTTCTGGTATGCCTTTACCAGAAGACGTAGAAAAACCAACGCAAACCTTAGACTATTTTCAATCATTAAAATTTCCTTTCGCTCCGGGTAATTAAAGACTTAAAAAAACAACTAAACTATATAAACAAATCATGAAGATAAAACAACAATTCCTATTTTTTACAGCACTGCTCATATTAGTCATTGGTTGTAAAACCAATGAAGTAGAACCTAAAAAACCTGCGATCACCCTTAGAAATGTTTATGAAGACGCCTTTTATATTGGCACCGCTATTAATAAATTTCAAATAGATGAAAGCGATTCTGTAATGGCAGGTATCGTCGGTAGAGAATTTAGTAGTATTACTGCCGAAAATGAAATGAAGTCGATGCAAATTCATCCAACAAAAGACTCTTTTAATTATGAATATCCAGACAAATTTGTAGCTCTTGGCGAAAAATACAATATGTTCATACATGGGCACACATTAGTTTGGCACAGTCAATTATCTTCATGGATAAGAAGCATAAAAGACAGTACAGAAATGGCCGAAGCCCTTAAAAACCATATCCAAACAATTGTTGGTAGATATAAAGGCAGAGTGAATTCTTGGGATGTTGTAAATGAAGCCTTAAATGAAGATGGTACCTTAAGGCAATCCGTTTTCTTAAACACTATGGGAGAGGATTATTTAGCTTTAGCTTTTAAATGGACATCCGAAACTGATCCTAAAGCAGATTTATATTATAACGATTACAACATGGCTAATGCGGAAAAAAGGAAAGGCGCCATAAAAATGGTTAAAAATATTATAGATAAAGGCATTAAAGTTGATGGTATTGGTATGCAGGGGCATTGGCATTTAAATACGCCTTCTCTTGAAGATATTGAACAAAGTATTTTAGATTACTCGGCTCTAGGTGTTAAAGTTGCGATTACAGAGCTTGACATAAGTGTGCTACCAAATCCTGATGAATTAGTAGGTGCTGACATTGCTCAAAACTTTCAAAATAGTGAAGTAATGAATCCGTATACAAAAGGCTTACCAGATTCTATCCAAGTAAAACTAGCCAACCGTTATAAAGACATTTTTAAAATATTTTTAAAGCATAAAGATAAAATCAGTAGAGTTACATTTTGGGGTGTAAGCGATGGGCAATCTTGGCTTAATGGCTTCCCAGTTAGAGGAAGAACTAATTATCCTTTGCTTTTTGATAGGCAACTAAAACCAAAAAGTGCCTATGATAGTATTATTGCATTAAAACTAAGAGAAGATAAACAACTAACTAAATAAGCACATGAGTACAGATTCACACAAACTATCCATAAAAGAAAAAATTGGATATAGTCTAGGAGACCTCGCAGCAAACTTGGTGTTCCAAACATTGGTTACCTATTTAGCCTATTTCTATACAGATATATATGGACTTAAAGCTCATGACGCCTCTGCAGTAACATTAGTTGTAGGGCTTATAGCCGCCTTTGCTTTTAATCCTATTATGGGCATGATAGCCGATAGGACATCTACCAAATGGGGTAAGTTTAGGCCTTGGATCTTGTGGACAGCCATACCATTAGGAGTGGCATCAATGCTTGCCTTTAGCACTCCTGATTTTGCTTATAAAGGGAAGGTTATCTATGCGGTAATTACCTATACTCTCCTGCTTTTATTATATGCTGCAAACAATTTACCATATTCTGCGTTAAGTGGTGTTATTACAGGTGATATGAAAGAACGAAACAGCTTATCTGCTTACCGTTTTATAGCTGTTATGGGTGCTCAATTTTTCGTTCAAGTATTCATGTACGATTTTATTTTGAAAGCTGGAAATGGCAATAAAGCCGCAGGTATGGAAACCGTAATGACTTGGCTAGCCATAATAGGCACTGTTATGCTACTGATTACATTTTTCACAACAAAAGAACGCGTTGTGCCTAATCTGGATCAAAAATCAAGTATAAAAGAAGATTTAGGTGATTTAATAAAAAACAAACCTTGGGTTATCATGTTAACCCTAACAACGCTAGTCTTTGTAACATTAGCAATGAAAGGTGGTTCTTATGTATATTACTTTGAAAATTATGTAGATCAAAATGCATTAAACTCCTTCTTAAACCCTTTAAAAAGTTTCTTACCAACTTTCGAAAATGAAACATCTTTAGGATTAGGTGTTTTTAATGGAGGTGGGATTCTTATTGGCTTAATAGGTATTGCACTTTCTAAAAGATTGGCAGATAAATATGGCAAACGAAACGTTTTTGGAGCATCTTTATTTATTTCAACACTGTTTATCATTGCCTTTTATTTTTATCCTCCTAAAGCAATCGAAATAATTTTTATTTCTCAAATTTTACACATGTTTTTCTATGGAATTAGTACCCCTATTTTATGGGCGATGATAGCAGATGTAGCCGATTACTCTGAATGGAAAAACAATCGTCGCGCTACGGCTATTATCTTTTCTGCCATGATGGTAGGTTTAAAAGGAGGCTTGAGTATAGGTAGTGCTTTAGTTTCATGGCTATTAGGCGCATATGGATACATTACTAAAGAAGCTGCTGTTGCAGGTATACCCATCATACAACCAGAATCTGCCATACAAGGAACTAGGTTACTTGTAAGCATTTTTCCAGCCATCCCATTTTTAATTGGAGTTGGATTGTTGTTTTTCTATGAAATTAACAAAAAAATGGAGACTCAAATAGAAGCTGATTTAAAAATTAGGAGATTATAATAAATAAAACAATAAATAATAATGCCAGAAGAAGCAATTGATCACATTGATTTTGAAATTTTAAATAAAAAAGCTATTTCGCAGCCTTTAGTGAAGCACATATATACTGCTGATCCATCGGCTCATGTTTTTAATGGAAAAATTTATATATATCCCTCCCATGATATAGATGCAGGAGAAGCATTTGATGACTTAGGAAGTCATTTTGCCATGGAGGATTACCATGTCATATCTATGGAAAGTATTAATAGTGATGCTGTAGATAATGGCTTAGCATTACATGTAAATGATGTGCCTTGGGCAGAAAAACAAATGTGGGCTCCTGATGCTGCACATAAAGATGGAAAATATTATTTATTTTTTCCAGCAAAAGGATATGATGGTATTTTTAGAATAGGAGTCGCAGTAAGTAACTCTCCAGTAGGTTCATTTATCCCACAACCTGAGGCAATAAAAGGAAGTTTTTCAATAGACCCTGCTGTTTTTGAAGATGAAGATGGAAGTTATTATATGTATTTTGGAGGTCTCTGGGGCGGACAATTACAACGTTGGAGAACCGGAATATTTAATGCAGAGCATCCAGATAGTCCAACTGCACATCTTCCTGAAAACAATGAACCTGCTTTAAATGCAAAAGTAGTCAAAATGACGAATGATTTATTGGAGTTTTCCGAAAACCCAAGAGACGTAGTTATTTTAGACGAAAACGGAAATCCCTTATTGGCGGGAGATAATGAAAGACGTTTTTTTGAAGGTCCCTGGTTACACAAATACAATGGGAAATATTATTTTTCGTATTCTACAGGAGATACTCACTTTATTTGTTACGCCATTGGAGATAGTCCTTATGGGCCTTTTACTTACCAAGGGAAAATTTTAAATCCTGTGGTTGGTTGGACGTCCCATCATTCCATTTGTGAGGTTGACAATAAATGGTATTTATTTTATCATGACTCAAGCCTTTCTAAAGGGGTAACTCATTTGAGATCCATTAAAGTTGCAGAAATCACTTATAATGAAGACGGTACTATCAACACTTTAACTCCTTATAAGGATTAAATTCAACAGATTTAATATAAACAAAGAACACCCTCCATTGAGGGTGTTCTTTGTTTATAGCCTACTGTAGAGAATTAAGATTTTAAACACTCAATAAATTGCAAATAATCATTGTTTTTAGCCGCAATAATGTATGATTTATTACCTACTTTTATGGTAGCCATCTCCTTTACATCACCAGGCACAAAGAAACCACTTTTAGTTACTGGAACAGCTTTGAAATCACCTTTTCCGTTTCCTTTTAGAAAAAGACCATAGCCTGCATCATTTCGAGGAGTTTCTACTTCCGAAACATATAAATTTCCTGCTATTAAAGCATCTAAATATCCATCTTTATCATAATCATCAATTAAAATCTGATTGACACTTGATATTTGAGCCATATTAGGCAATTTATGAATGATAAATTTTCCGTTTTTATTTTCCAAATATATGCTTGCAAACGATTTAACTTGATAGTGTAATGAATTTTCTAAATCCCTTTTTGAATACACATCTACTAAAGAGGCTTCTGCAAACGTTTCATAATTTTTAAATTTTTCTTTAATTGAGGGGATTTGTTGAGAAGAACAACCCCTTCCTCTTACTGGATATTGTACCCCTTCATTATAATAACTTAAAACAATATCATTTTTATTGTTCCTGTCAAAATCATTTACATAAATATCAAAAGTTTCATTTTCCTTAGCTTTATACTTATAGTTTAAACCGTTATTTCCTAGTATGTAATCCATATCGCCGTCATTATCAAAATCACCTTGATTGATGCTCCACCACCAACCAGCTGAGTCTTTATTGAGTCCCATATCTTCTGATACTTCTTTAAAACCATTTTTAACATTTTTAAAGACACGAATGGGCATCCATTCTCCAACTATAATAATATCTTGCCAAGTATCATTATCTATATCTGTAATAATTGCACTTGTTGCCATTCCCAAATCCTTAAAAACTTCAGGAGAAAGTATGTTGAACTTTATAGTGTTTTTGTCACTCTTGTTAATTAACACAAAACTATCTGCTGGTAATGGATAATTTCCAGGAACTTGTCTTCCTAAAGTTAAAATATCTGGCTTTCCATCTTTATTAAAATCGGCCGAATAAGCTCTAGAACCACTTGAAATCATTTTAGGTAAAGCTTTGGTTGCTTTACTAAAATTCCCTTTACCATCATTTAAATACAATCGGTCTTGTAAACTTTCCGATTTCTTTTCGGTCAAAAATTCATAGCCTCCACTTACTACATATAAATCATTATCTCCATCATTATCGATATCGATAATTAAGGCCCCTAAATCTTCTGAAACTTTATCTTCATCGAAAAAATTTTGTGTTTGCTTTTCGAAAGCTCCCTTAGTTGTTTGATAAAATAATTGACCTTCAAAACCAGATGATCCTCCAATAAAATAATCGTCTAAACCATCGTTATTTAAATCGCCCACAGCTAATGCAGGTCCAAATGAGGACATTTTATGTGGCAGTAAAACCTGCGTTTCAAAATCATCAAAGATGTTTTCTTCATGTTTATATTCTGGGAAAATTTCTGAAGTAGACGGAACTGTTGCAAACAAAACTTTATCATTTAATTGCTCATCGACAACATTCTTCACTACAGCATCCGTATACTTTAATTTTAATTTTTGATTGGCATTTACATTACTTAGTTCTTGTATTTTACCATCGCCCCAAACTACTTTCAGTTTTTCAATAGTTTTAGATTGTCCTAATCCAAAATGCAATTCAGGAGCAACAGATGATTGAAATCCACGACTTAATGTTAATTCCTGCACTTGAGTTTCATTCTCATTAGTAACATAAACCTTATTTCCAAGTCCGAATTTATTACCATCTTTACCTTCAAAATTTATTGATATATAATTTGTGTTTTCGGAGCTTTTATTTTCAAAAAATGTAGCAATATCATCAATATTATTAATTATTATTTCTAAATCACCATCATTATCAAAATCTGCATAAGCAACACCATTGGAAAAGCCTTTCATTTCAATTCCCCATTTATCGTTAACCTTTTCAAAATTAAGATCTCCATGGTTTTTAAACATGAAGTTATCTATTTTTTCTGAGGGAATCCCTACGCTTTTCTCAAGAATAGATAGGTTCTTTCTTTCATGATCTAAACTTTTAAAATAATCATTATGGTTTATTTCTTTACGCGTACCATTGGTTATATATAAATCCTTTTTTCCATCATTATCAAAATCAGCTAGCAATGGCCCCCAACTCCAGTCTGTTGAAGTGGTTCCTGTAATCCCAGACACATTCGTAAAATAAGGAACACCATCGTCAGTGTAAAGACCAGTATTAATCTGCATGACATTATTCATGTACTGATAATGGAATCCAGCATCGACAACATCCCAAAATAATTGGGGATTCATACTTGCCATATTTGCTTTTTTCCGACGGTTATTATTAGCATCCATATCCACTTGAAATATGTCCAAGTTCCCATCATTGTTTATATCGGCAATGTCTGCTCCCATCCCGTAAAATGCGGTATGTGGCGTTGCTTGTTTAGTTACTTCTTTAAAGGTGCCATCTTGATTATTAATGTAAAAATAGTCCGGTGTGCTAAAATCGTTGGATACATAAACATCATCCCAACCATCATTGTTTACATCACTTACAGTCGCGCTTAATGATAGCCCAAAAGCTTTTACACCTGCCTCGGTCGTTACATCTACAAACTTTCCATTATCATTCTTGTATAAATGATCTGATTCTATATCCTTCACATGATTCAAGGCATAGGTATAAACAACTACAGGTGCCGAAAATGGTGTTGGCGGATAATTAGCCACATACACATCTAAATCACCATCGTTATCATAATCAAAAAAGGTAGCTTGTACACTACTGCCTCTATCGCCTAGACCATATTCCTCAGCGCTCTCCGTAAAAGTTAAATCACCATTATTAATAAACAATTGGTTTTGCCTTGAGCCAGATTGACCGCTAACAGAGCAATAAATATCCAACAATCCATCATCATTAACATCTGCCATAGTTACACCAGTATACCATCTATTATCTCCCCCTACATTAGCTTTATCAGTAACATCTTCAAATTGAAGATTTCCTTTATTTAAGTATAATCTATTTTTAACTTGATTTCCAGTAAAATATATATCTATCAAACCATCATTATTTATATCACCAACAGCTACGCCACCACCCATGTATAAATAACCGTATGTGAAATAGTTTAAAGAATCACTTTCTGTTAGCGTATTAATAAAATTGATTCCTGTCTTGGAAGTATCTAGTTTACTAAAAATTTTAGTATCGGTTAAAGTGGTATTCGATTCCTCTTTTTTAGAACAGTTTTGTAAGGTGCTTAAAGAAATGAACCCTAAACAAAGTCTGAAAAAAAACATAGACGACAGTAAATTATCTGATGTTATTGTTTTCATGATAGTAATTGCATTTGTGAAAAAATAAATGAAAGATAAAAGCAGCGTATTATTTACGCTGCTTTTATTAAACCAAATCAATATAAATTAACTAATAATATCCAAAATATTAATAACCAGGATTTTGATCATCATCTGTTATGGCATCATTATTTGAAATCTCTCTTTGAGGAATTGGCCATAACTCATGTATTCCAGTTTTGAAACCTTGTCCTGACAATTCCGTTCCAGCCATATCCCATCTCAATAAATCGTTAAAACGTGATTGTTCACCAGCAAACTCTACACGTCTTTCATGCACTAAGGCATTAAAAACGTTCTCTGGAGACTGTCCTAATGGCAACTCTGGTAACATCACGCTTGGTCTTTGTCTCACTTCGTTGATATAACCAATAGCAGCATCTTGATCCCCTCCAGGTCTTTTGTTCTCACATTCAGCCATCATAAGCAAAACATCTGCATATCTTATATATTTAAAATTGATACTAGAATTAGTGTTTTCGTTCAAACGTTTATAATAGTTTTGATACTTTCTCCAAGCAGATTGACGTGCCAACGAAATATAAATTTCTGTAGCAGGAACAGTTGCTGGAGGTACTCCTGTTCGAATTGTACGTTGTGCTGGATCCCCTTCGAATATATCCCCATCTGTATAAAAGGTATCATCATACCTAGAGTCTCCTGGTTCATATTCAGCAAGTAAATCATCATCTGGATACGTGTTGAACCAATCGTTCCATCCATACTCCTGTCCCCTTAAAGTAGATTCGTTTTGCCCTGCTCCAGAAACACTACTGTTCCATAAAGCGGATGTTCCTAAAGCTGTATCAAATTCAATCTCAAAAATAGATTCTACACCATGCTCAGTCTCATCCTTAAAATTGTCGAAATAATTTGGTTCCAGAGCATATTTCCCATATATTTTATTAAACTCTGCCAAAGCCAAGTCATATTGTTTTAAAGTTAAATACACTTTACCTAATAGCGCAGTAGCAGCTTCTTTATTTGCTCTTCCTAATTCATATTCCTCTTGGTCCTTACTATATAGTCCAGGTACTGCTGCTTGAAGATCCGAAATAATCAAATTATAAATATCTTCCTTTGGAGATATAGGAAACCCTTCAGGAGTTTTGGGGATTTCAGTAATTAATGGTACATCTCCAAACCTAATAACTAAAAGATAATAATAAAGAGCTCTTAAAAATCTAGCCTCTCCTAAATATTCTGCCTTTTTAACATCACTCAACAAATCGACATTTATACTATTTATTTTGTCTTCATTAACTATAACAAAATTGGCCTTGTTAATGCCTCTAAAGCAACTTTCCCAATAATCTGATATATTTCCATGGCTTGAATCAAACGAAAAATTTCTATATTGAACTTTGTCTGCTTCTAATTGGGGATTTCCCGCAGCGTCCCCACCCATCAAATCCATTTGGAAGAAATAAGCCCTAACGAACAAACCAATTGTTTGAAAATTAGAATATATCGCGTTTACAGCTGATTGTACTTGAGGTTCTGTACTGTAAAAATTATCTGGCGATAATTTTCCTGGATCGGCCAGCTCTAGATCCTTTTCACTACATGCACTGACTATAACTAATATGGTACAAAGTGAGAAAAACGAAAGAATAATTTTATTTGTTGTTTTCATATTTTTTTTTTTAGAATGTAACTTGTAAGCCTACTAAATACGTTTTAGGCTGGGGAAATGCACCTCTATCAATACCAGAATCAAATAGACTTCCATCTGGACCTACATTAGCTATTTCTGGATCTAAACCAGAATAATTCGTTATTGTTATTAAGTTTTGAGCACTGAAATATATTCTGCATTTTGAAAAATAATCTTGACCAAAAGCGTTTTTAGGTAATGTATAGCCAATAGCTAAGTTTTTAAGTCTGGCAAAAGATCCATCTTCTAAATAACGATCTGACATTCTAACATTAAAAGGCGCTCCACTAGTTGCACTACCACCTATTCCAGCCCTAGGAATTGTATTAGAAGGGTTTGTTGGCGTCCATCTATCCAATACACCAACACCTGAATTAAACAACCTTGGCATCCCTTGCAAATCGTATATATTAGTATTTACAAGATCTCTGCCCTGTACACCATTAATAAAAATATTAAAATCCCAATTTTTATATGAAGCTTCAAAATTCACGCCATAAGTAAAATCTGGTGTGGAATTTCCTAAATTGGTTTTATCGGCTTCTGTAATGTTTCCATCCCCATTTAAATCTAAGTATCTAACATCACCTGGCAGCGGACGATATGATATATTAGCTGCAGGAGCAGTAAATACCGCATCAACTTCAGCTGTAGTTTGATATATACCATCGCTCACCAATCCATAATAATAGAAAAGAGGTTCTCCTACTTGAATTCTTGTAATTTGATCATTCTCAAACCCCCCGCCTTGTAAGAACTCTGCAGTTCCTGTAGATTTTGCAATATTCTTACTCGTTCCTACATTTAAGTTTGCAGACCACTTAAAATCTCCCTCATAATCATTATATCCCAAGTTTATTTCAAAACCTTTAGTTTCAACAGAACCTACATTTTTAACTTGTGAACCAGCGTGTACTCCAAGTGATGGAGTAATAGGTACCCTTACTAATAAATCATCACTTGTATTGATGTAATATTCTAAAGCTGCTGTAAGTTTCTCATTAAAAAGACCTACATCCAATCCTATATTTAATTGTTTTGTTTGCTCCCATTTTAAAGCTGCATTTGGTAATGCATCAGGTGTGGTACCAGAACCATTACCATTTCCAAAAGGATAATTAAAATCACTGGTAAGCAATGCTGCATAAGAATAATTAGCTATTTTATCGTTACCTGACACCCCATAACTACCTCTAACTTTTAAGGTACTAAAATCAGAATTTTCCATAAATGCTTCTCTAGCAATATTCCAACCTAAAGACGCAGAATAGAACGTACCCCAACGATTATTCGCACCGAATCTGGATGACGCATCACGTCTAATCGATGCTGATGCTATATATTTGTTATCATAATTGTAATTTAACCTTGCTAAATAACCCAACCTATTATATTCATTATTAGAACTAGTTGCGCTTATTTGTTTATCAGAAGACTGAATGTTATCTATCTCATTAGAAACTGGATTTTGACTACTACCATTCAAATTATTAAATTTATTTTCAAATTTCTCCGCTAATAACAATAATTCAAAATTATGCATATCAGCTATAGTTTTGTTGTACGTTAAGCTATTTGTAAAAATTAGGGTTTGGCCAAAAGAAGAACTTTTATTGATTGAGGCAAAATCCTGTTTATTTTTATCACCATCCGAGTAAGATGGAGTAAAGGTAGAATTATTGGTACTAAAATAATCCAAACCGACTTGTGTTTTGAATTTCAAACCTTCAATAAATTCATATTCAGCAAACACATTACCTACCAAGGCAAATGATCTGTTATTTCTTGTAGAAATCTCCATTATTCTAACAGGGTTCTCCGCATCATTTCCACCATCATCATTATTCGGACCTTGATAACCACCAATATTATCTGGATTGTAAACCGGTAAATAAGGAGCCATTTTTATGGCATGTTCTAGTAAAGAACGTCCTCCAGAGTTAGCTTCTGGTTTTGTTTTATTGAAGTTGACAGACATTGTCTGACCTATTTTTAACTTTCCTAAATCGAAATCACTATTTGCTCTAAAAGAAAATTTTTCAAAACCAGTTTCTATAATGATTCCTTCTTTTTCTGAATATCCTCCAGAAAACCTGAATGTACTTTTCTCTCCACCACCTGAGACTGCCATATCATAGTTTTGAATAAAACCCGTTTGATAGATTTCATCTTGCCAATCGGTTACAATACCTGATTGAGACAAAGGAGATGTTATAGTAACACCATAAGCCTCTTGTGCGTATTGAAGGTATTGTTGTGTATTTAATAGGTCATATCTTTTGTTTTGAGTTTGGAATCCTGTAAATACATTCAATGACAATTCTGTTTGTCCTTTTTTACCTTTTTTGGTTGTCACTACGACAACACCATTGGAACCTTGAGCACCATACACTGCTGTTGTGGAAGCATCCTTTAATATATTTATAGATTCTATGTCGTTTTGGCTGATTCCAGAAAGATTTCCTACTATCACACCATCTACAACATATAAAGGAGCATTATTTCCAAAAGTACCCAATCCTCTTATATTAACTTGAGGTTCAGTACCTGGGCCACCAGTATTAATTACCAGCACCCCCGCTGCACGACCTTGAAGAGCCTCAACAGCATTAGCAACAGGTACAGCAGCAATCTCTTCTGTTTTCACATTAGAAATAGCACCTGTTACGGTTGCTCTACTTTGAGTCCCATAACCTACAACAACCACCTCATCTAGCGCCTGTAGGTCTTCTACCAAAGTAACATCAATAGTTGTTTTTCCGTTTACAGGAATTCTCTGGGTAACAAACCCAACATAACTGATTACAAGGGTTGCATTAGAGGCCACATTTGACAATGTGTATCTACCATCAAAATCGGTAGCAGCACCATTAGAAGTTCCGTCAACAATGACAGATACACCAGGTAATGGTCCGTTTTGATCAGACACAGTACCAGAAACTCTGGTTTGGGCATTCATACCTGTACAAAACATAAACACAAGCAATAGGAATCCTAAATACTTAATGCCTTCTTTTTTAAAAAATAAAAATTTTGTCATAAAATTTAGTTTAGTTTAGTTTTAGTATTAATTGGAATTAACACTTAATTGTTAAATACAAACATGCTCTATTTTAACCAAAACATGTTTTATTTTGTCAAATATAGAAAATTTTTCAAACCAAACAACCGATTGCGCTAAATTTTCAGATTTTTATTACTTACTCTAGGTTAAATTTTCAATCAGTTAACATCAGAATAAGGACACACTATTTTGATAAGTTTAATAATGGTTTGATGTTTTTGAAAAATTGTGGAGTCTTTGTGTTTTTTCGAATATGAAATTACTTTTACAAATGGACATTAAAAAGAAAAATAGTAATTATACCCCTAAGTATTTAAGTATTTCTTTTACTGCACCCTTGTTTCTTTTAATATAATCTGAATTATTACGTCCAGAATATAGTCGCTTTTTTGAATTTTGAATTAATTCCTTTAAAATGGAATTCAATTCTTTTTGATTCGAAATTGAAAACATGCCCTTTAAAGAAATCATCTCTTTCGCTTCGGGAAATTTAGAAAAGTTATTACCTATTATAATAGGTATCCCAAAAACCGCTGGTTCTAATGTATTATGCAATCCAGTAGTGCCTACTGCGCCACCAACATAAGCAATGTCAGCATAGCTATAAATTTTGGAAAGTATTCCGATGGTATCTACTATTAAAATTTGAGTATCCTGAAGTTTTTTGTTATCCTTATTAGAAAACAAAACACTTTCCACTAACAACTTTTCTTGGATATTTTTTATTTGTCCTGATTTAATGTTATGTGGTGCCATTATAAATTTCACATCTTTGGATGCTTCAGAATTTATAAACTCAATAAGCAATGCTTCGTCTTCGGGCCAAGTACTACCCGCAACTACGCATAATTTATCTTGTTTAAAGATTTCAATAAAATCTAAATAATTATCTTGGTGTAATTGACTAGATACCCTATCAAAACGAGTGTCTCCAGAAACTGTTACATGATTATAATGTATAGAATTAAGTAACTTTTTAGATTTTTCATTCTGAGTGAAAATATGCTCGAAAGCAAACAAAGCGTCTCTTAAAGATTTTCCATAAAATTTAAAAAAAGATTGGTCGCCTCTAAAACTAGCTGAAATAAGAATCGCTCTTAGTTTCTTTTTTTTTAATTCATTTAAAAAATTTGGCCAAATATCATATTTTACAAAAACTGTCAATTCTGGATTAACTATATCTAAAAACAGCTTTGCATTATTCTTTGTATCTAATGGTAAATAAACAACAATATCCGCAATGGGTGAGTTTTTTCTAATTTCATAACCAGATGGGGAAAAAAAACTTAAAACAATTTTATGATTTCTAAAATGAGCTCTTAATACTTCAAATACGGGAAGGCCTTGTTCATATTCTCCTAAGGATGCACAGTGAAACCAAAGTGTTTTATCTTTATAAGTTAAATTGTTTTTTAAAATAGTGAAAGTCTCGGATCTACCTTTGTCTCCCAATTCAATTTTCTTATTAAACAAGGAAGCGCATTTTAATCCAAAATGTGCAAGATGAACTCCAATATTATATATAAAACCCAATTCTTTTTTCTTTGATGCTAAATTACATTTCTTTGAAATAAATTAACCAATTACGTAAATGAATTTTGTAATTTTGTATGTCTCCAAATCAAACTCAGGAGTTGTTAAAATTGACCACACATACATGGTCTGTAATTTTTTTAGATGAATAAAATTCAAATGGTTGACCTTAAAGGTCAATATACCCAAATTAAAGATGTCATTAATGCTTCAATCCAAGAAGTTATGGAAACTACCGCATTCATTAACGGTCCAAAAGTTCAGGAATTTCAAAAAAATTTAGAAGCATATTTAGGTGTTAAACATGTAATTCCTTGCGCTAATGGAACGGATGCGTTGCAGATTGCCATGATGGGATTAGGATTAAAACCTGGCGATGAAGTTATTACAGCAGATTTTACCTTTGCTGCAACTGTTGAGGTTATTGCTTTACTACAGCTTACACCTGTTTTAGTTGATGTTAATGAAGATGATTTCAATATTAACATTGAAGCTATTAAAAAAGCCATTACGCCCAAAACAAAAGCTATTGTGCCAGTGCACTTGTTTGGTCAATGCGCCAATATGGAAGCTGTTATGGAAATTGCAAAAGCTCATAATTTATATGTTATTGAAGATAATGCACAAGCCATTGGGGCAAACTACACTTATAAAAATGGCAAAAAAGTAAAAGCTGGAACTATAGGAGATGTTGGAGCCACTTCGTTTTTCCCTTCAAAAAATTTAGGTTGCTATGGTGATGGCGGTGCTATATTTACAAATGACGATGATTTAGCCCATACCCTTAGAGGCATCGTAAATCATGGTATGTATGAACGTTATCATCATGACGTCGTTGGGGTAAACTCTCGTTTAGATAGTATACAGGCTGCTGTTTTAGATGCTAAATTACCACATTTAGACACTTATAATAAAGCTAGACAAAATGCTGCTAAAAAATACAATTTAGCCTTTAAAGATGTTAAAAATATCAAGACTCCTAAAACTGTTAGGAATTGTGATGACATATGTGATATTTGCGATTGCCATGTATTTCACCAATATACATTGCAACTTAAAGGTATAGATAGGGATGCTTTAGTAAAGCATTTAGGTGAAAAATCAATTCCTTGCGGAGTCTATTACCCTATACCACTTCATAAACAAAAAGCCTATTCAGATGAGCGTTATAATGAAGAAGATTTTGCCGTAACAAATAAATTGGCTAAAGAAGTTATTTCATTGCCAATGCATACTGAATTGGATAATGAACAAATCGATTATATTACCTCAACTATTATAAATTTTATAAATGGATAAAATATTAGTAACTGGTGGATTGGGCTTTATTGGTTCTCATACAGTGGTAGAATTACAAAATGAGGGCTATGAAGTGGTTATTATTGATAATCTATCAAATGCTTCCATAGATGTTCTAGATGGTATTACGTCTATAACGGGCAAAGCCCCTATTTTCGAAAAATTAGATTTAAAAGATAAAGAAAGTGTCGAGGCTTTTTTCAAAAAACATAACGATTTGAAAGGAGTTATTCATTTCGCTGCTAGTAAGGCTGTTGGTGAAAGTGTAAAGGAACCATTAATGTATTATGAAAATAATATAGGTACGCTGGTTTACATTCTAAAAGAATTAAAGAAATTGCCTTCTGGAAATTTTATATTTAGCTCCTCTTGTACAGTGTATGGCCAAGCAGATGAATTACCAATCACTGAAAATGCTCCTGTAAAATTAGCGGAATCTCCTTATGGAAACACCAAACAAATTGGCGAAGAAATCATCAAGGATACTTGCAAAGTAACCCCAAATTTAAAAGCTATAGCTTTACGATATTTTAATCCAATAGGAGCACATGACTCAGCTAAAATTGGTGAATTACCCATTGGAGTTCCCCAAAATTTAGTACCTTTTATTACACAAACCGCCATAGGAATTCGAGAACAGCTCTCTGTGTTTGGTGATGATTACCCGACATCAGATGGTACTTGTGTTAGAGATTACATTCATGTAGTAGATTTAGCTAAAGCTCACGTTATTGCTTTGCAACGTTTACTTAACAACAAAAACAAAGATAATTATGAAACCTTTAACCTAGGAACTGGAACAGGAAGTTCTGTATTGGAAGTCATCCATTCATTTGAAAAGGTTTCTGGTGAAAAACTAAACTATAAAATCGTTGATAGACGTGAAGGCGATGTTGTTTCGGCTTATGCAGATACCACAAAAGCTAATAATGAATTGGGGTGGAAATCTCAATTAACTTTAGATGACGCCATGAGTTCCGCATGGAAATGGGAAAAAAGGTTAGGGGTAAATAACCCTCTGATGTCTAAAAAAGGCGGTTAATAAAATTTAGCCGCCTTTTTTTATTATTCTGCTATTCTCTTCTTCTTTTTAAAACTTATCAGAACAAGTATAATCATTCCAGTAGTTACTGATAAGTCTGCCATATTAAAAATACCCGTTTTAAAAACGCCTCCTAAATCTATATAAAAAAAGTCAGTGACCGATCCATACATAATTCTGTCATAAACATTTGCAATTCCTCCGCCAATAATACTAGCAAAAGCAAAAAGTGATACGTTATCTAACATTTTGTCTTTTAAAATATGGCGTAAAACAAAAGCCAAAACGATCATTGGTAAAATAAGTAAGAAGACGAGTCTAAGGGTCGGGTTTAAATCACTCCCCATACCTAAAAAAGCACCTGTGTTTTCAACATTCATCATAATGAAAGCATTACCAATTAATGAAATGCGTTCTCCTGAACTTATCTCTGTCTGAGGTTGAATATTAGCTCTTACAAGCACTTTAGAAATTTGATCGATGGCAATGGTCAATACAATTACTAATATGATATAAATGGAGCGTTTCGATAATTTCATTAGCCTATTTAATTATATTAAAATTGCTGAAGTAGTTTCTGCATCTCTATAAATTTTTTTCACTAAACCTTGCAATACATTTCCCGGCCCTACCTCGGTAAATAGACTAGCTCCATCGGTAATCATTTGCTGTATAGACTGTGTCCAGCGCACTGGTGCTGTAAGTTGTAAAATTAAATTTGTCTTAATATCATTTTCATTAATCACAGCTTGAGCTGTAACATTTTGATAAATTGGACAGTTTGGTATATTAAACACTGTATTTTCGATAGCTGCTGCCAATTCTTCTCTGGCAGGTTCCATTAAAGGGGAATGAAAAGCACCACCAACTGGCAATACCAAAGCACGTCTAGCTCCAGCTGCTTTTAAAGCTTCACATGCTCTATTTACGGCATCAATCTCACCTGAAATAACTAGTTGCCCAGGGCAATTATAATTTGCCGCAACAACAACACCTTCTGTTGAAGCACATATTCTTTCAACAATATCGTCTGCTAATCCTAAAACAGCAGCCATGGTACTTGGTTGAATTTCGCAAGCCTTTTGCATGGCTATGGCACGTTGTGAGACCAACTTTAATCCATCTTCAAAATTTAAAGTATCATTGGCAACTAATGCTGAAAACTCTCCTAAGGAATGTCCTGCAACCATATCTGGTTTAAAGCTATCCCCTAAAGTTTTTGCAAGAATCACCGAATGTAAAAATATGGCGGGTTGTGTTACTTTGGTTTCTTTAAGGTCTTCAGCAGAACCTTCAAACATAATATCTGTAATGTTAAAACCAAGAATATCATTCGCTTGTTCAAACATTTTTTTTGCTAAAGACGAATTCTTATAAAGTTCTAAACCCATTCCTGAAAATTGGGCTCCTTGACCTGGAAATATATATGCGTTCATGTATTTTATTTTTTGTGGTGCAAAAATAGGAATTAATTATTATTTATACTCTTAATCACTTTAGCAGGATTACCACCAATAACAACATTATCAGGAAAACTTTTAGTAACAACAGCTCCTGCTGCCACAACTGTATTATTGCCTAATGTAACCCCTGGACAAATGATAGCTCCACCTCCAATCCATACATTGTTGCCTATAGTTATTGGTTTTGCATATTCTTTCCCACTATTTCTTAATTTATATTCTATAGGATGTGTTGCAGTGTAAATTTGTACATGAGGTGCAAACATGCAATTATCTCCAATGATTACAGTTGCCACATCTAAAATGCAGCAATTAAAATTCATAAAAACATTGTGACCTACTTTAATATTACTACCATAATCGCAATGAAATGGCGGTTCTACAAATAAATTTTCTCCAGCACCTTCAAAAATCTCATATAATACCTTATTTCGCTCTTCCATATGTTCTTCACTCAAACTATTGAATTTGTGAAACAATAGTCGAACGCGATGACGCTCTTTCATTAATTCTGGATCAGATGGATTATACATTTCACCTGCTAACATTTTCTGTTTTTCTGTCATAATATTAAATTTTATAAACCAATAACGGCTGCTTCCGCACAACGTTCGCCATCCATAGCGGCAGAAACGATGCCTCCCGCATAACCACCACCCTCTCCACATGGAAATAAGCCTTTAATTTGTGGATGTTCTAACTGTTCGTTTCTTGGAATACAAACTGGGGATGAGGTTCTAGATTCCACGCCTACAACATTCGCTTCAGACGTATAATAACCTTTCATTTTTTGTCCGAAAGCCTGAAATCCCTTTCGTAAACTACTTCCTATTAATTTGGGTAGTAAAGAATGTAATGGCGCAGAATTTAACCCTGGTTGATACGACGATGCATTTAAATCTGCCGATAGCCGTCCTTCAACAAAATCGGTTAAACGTTGCGCTGGTGCTACCTGACTTCTACCACCGGCAGTAAACGCTATTTTTTCTAAATTCTTTTGATATTCCAACCCTTTTAAAGGTCCAAAATGCTCATATTTATGTAAATCTCTATTCACATCAATTTCAACTACAATACCAGAATTGGCGAATAGATTATTTCGTTTTGATGGAGACATACCATTTACGACTACTTCACCATTAGCTGTTGCTGCAGGCACAATAAATCCACCAGGACACATACAAAATGAATATACACCACGATTATTGACTTGTTGTACTAAACTGTATGATGCAGCGGGCAATAATTCATTTCTTTCACCACTGCAATGATATTGAATAGAATCTATGATATGCTGTGGATGCTCTACCCGAACACCCATAGCAAACGATTTAGCTTCTAATGCAATGTCTTTTTTATGAAGTAAATAAAATATGTCGCGTGCTGAGTGTCCTGTTGCTAAAACAACCCGGTTTACAGGCATTTCTTCACCGTTTTGCAATTGAATGGCTCGTAGTTTGTTGTTTTTTATAATGAAATCGACCACTCGGGTTTCAAAGTGAATATCACCTCCATATTTCAATATAGTTTCCCGAATATTCTGTACGACTTTTGGAAGTTTATTGGTACCGATATGAGGATGTGCATCAACCAATATTTGGTCTGTGGCACCATGAAAGACTAAGTTTTCAAAAATACGCCGTACATCACCACGTTTTAAACTTCTGGTATATAACTTACCATCACTATAGGTTCCCGCACCTCCTTCTCCGAAACAATAATTGGAGTCTTCGTTTACAAAATGATCTTGATTAATCGCTCTCAAATCGCGACGACGGTCTTGTACATTTTTACCACGCTCTAAAACAATGGGCTTAAAGCCCAATTCAATACAACGCAAAGCTGCATACATCCCTGCTGGACCAAACCCTATGATATGAATCGTTTTAGCTTTTGAAACATCTTGATATTCAAATTGATAATCTGAAGTTTTTGGCAGCATTTCTCGAATATAAACAGCAACTTTATAGTTGAAAATAATTTTTGTTTTACGGGCATCAATAGATTTTCGAAGCACTTTTACACCTGTAATATCTTCTTTATCAATATTTAAAGCTTGAGCAGATTTAACTACTAAAATATCCTTATATTCTTCTTCTTTAAGCGTAACACGAAGCTGAAGTTCTTCTATCATACTGCAAAATTACTGAAATTTGGTATATAGGATTCATTTCTTTTTATATTAAACAAATTCAATTAAAAAGATGTTAAAATAGTTTATGTATAAACAAAGTATTTATTGCTATAGAGTAAAATCAAACTTTTAATAACCCACGAAATCCTCTAGCAGCATAATAAGATTGTGCATCATTGTGGTAAACAAAAACCATATCATAACGGTAATCGCCAAAAATAGGACCTTCTAGTTTCCTTATAGCTGCTGATGTTTTAACCAACTGGGTGTTTTGGCATCAAAATCAATAACGTCAGGTTTACCACCTGTAATTTCCATTTCATTAAGCGACCAAAGTTTTTCAGGTTGGACTCTAGTTTTGTCTGAACATTTAACCATTCCATATCGGCATGCCGATTCTTATGCTTCTCAAAACATGCTTTTAACACGTTTATAAGGCGTGTGTGATAATTGCTTTTTAGTTCCCACACGATAATGTATTAGTTGAATACTTTATAAAACAAATAAATTTTCAGCTTCTAACGTAGGTAATAAAGGAAAAATCATACTCATTGTTTTCGTCTTTTTTATGGAAAATATTATTAGTTTCCTTCCAAACAGATGTATCAATCTCAGGAAAAAATGTATCGGCTTCAAAGGTTTCGTGCAGTCTGGTAATTTCAATTTTATTGGCCATATCCATAGCCTGCTTGTAAATTTCACCTCCACCAATTATAAATGGCTGTGTATCGTTTTTAGCAATAGTAATGGCGTCTTTTAGTGTATTAACAATAATAACGCCTTGTGGTGCTTTATAGTTAGCTTGTCTGGTAATTACAACGTGGGTTCTGTTTGGCAATGGCTTCGCAAAACTTTCAAACGTTTTTCGTCCCATAATAATGTAATGCCCATTAGTAAGCTTTTTAAATCGTTTTAAATCGTCGCTTAAGTGCCAAATTAATTTATTGTCTTTGCCTATCGCATTATTTTCGGCAGCGGCAACAATTAAGGTTAGTTTAGACTTTTTTTTTTCTGAATCTTCTAGAGAAGCTTCCGCTTCTAAATTCTGTTTTAGTGATTCTATGCGCTTTTCTTGTTTGGAAACCAATTTTTGTAATTGATTTTCTTCCCACGCTTTGCCCATAAACTTATGTGTTATAAACACATTGAAAAGATGATAAAGCAACAAAAATAACCAAATTAAGATAGCAAATACAAACCAATTCGTATCAAAAGGTCTAAATTCCTTTCCTAAACCCAGCACCAAATTGAGGAATATAAAAAATACGGATCCTATTAAGAAAACCACAAAATGTATGTACAAACGCTTTTTTTGTTTGATTCGTTTTTGAGCATTTTTTAGAAGTTCTAACTGATCTTTATCTATCTGTGGTTTTGCATTACTTTTTCCAAACATCTTGTAATAATTATAATATGTAAAATTAATGTTTTTTAATGAAAATAGAACCATTACAAACAGGTTATATTAAAATTTGACATCATATTAACCCATTTAAAATCAGATAAAAACAAAATTTACAATACTGATGATTCTACAATTTAATCAATAATTTTTTATTCAGATAAGATTAAAAAGAACTCATATTAATAAATTGATAATTCTTTATTTCGAAGCTGATTAATGTTTAAAGCTTAGAAAATTGTTTCCTAAATTTGCAACAACAAACAACACAACACATTCTAATTATGTCTATTACAAAACAATATCTTAAAAGCAAACCTATTTGCAAAGTAACTTTTTCAATACTTGCTGAAGATGCTAAAAAAGTTGAACTTGCGGGAAGTTTTAACAAATGGAAAGCTACACCTTTAAAAAAATTAAAAAATGGAACTTTTAAAGGAACCATTGATTTAGATACCGAAAGTTCTTATGAATTTAAATACATTGTTGACGGTATTTATGTAAACGATGATGCTGCCGATAATTATGTATGGAATGATTTTGCCGCTGCCAATAATAGCGTTGTAAATGTTTAGTTGAATCCTAAAAATTAAACAAAAAAGTGCTTTCAAATGAAAGCACTTTTTTTTTATATAGCTACGGCTCCTTTAATATGAGGATGCGGATTATAATCTACCAAAGTAAAGTCTTCAAATTTAAAATCGAAAATATCTTTAATTTCTGGATTTAACAGCATTTTCGGCAATGGCCTTAAGTCTCTAGACAATTGTAATTCCAATTGCTCAAAATGATTGCTATAAATATGGGCATCCCCAAAGGTGTGAATAAATTCACCTGGCTGATAACCACAAACTTGAGCCATCATCATGGTAAATAAAGCATAGGATGCAATATTAAATGGCACACCTAAAAATATATCAGCACTACGTTGATAGAGTTGACAAGACAGTTTCCCTTCAGCGACATAAAATTGAAAAAATGCATGGCAAGGAGGCAAAGCAGCCTTCCCATTAGCAACATTTTCACTAAACGATTTTGAGGTATCTGGCAAAACTGATGGATTCCAAGCAGACACCAACATACGTCGGCTATTTGGATTGTTTTTTAAAGTTTCAACTACTTCTTTTATTTGGTCTATTTCATCACTGTTCCAATTACGCCACTGGTGACCGTAAACAGGTCCTAAATCACCATGTTCATCAGCCCACTCATTCCAAATACGCACACCGTTTTCGGTTAGATAATCTATATTCGTATCACCTTTTAAAAACCAAAGTAATTCATAAATAATAGATTTTAAATGTAACTTTTTAGTAGTTACCATAGGAAAACCTTCACTTAAGTCAAATCGCATTTGGTAACCAAAAACACTTTTTGTGCCAGTACCCGTACGGTCACCTTTTTGGTTGCCATTTTCTAAAACGTGCTTTACTAGATCGTGATATTGTTTCATAAATTATTCTTCAATCTTCTCAATGAGAAGAAAATTTTAATCATTTAGATTGTAAAAATAGAAAATAGGAATAATGTTTTTTTAATAAATAAACCTTAATTATTAAGAGTTTATCAACCACTTAAGTTTTGATTTTATCTTAGTAAAACATATTACTAAAATTATCCAATAATCATCCCTGCAATAGTAGCAGAAATCAATGAGGCTATAGTACCCCCAAGCAAGGCTCTCATACCAAATTCTGAAAGGGTCTTACGCTGTCCAGGAGCTAAAGAACCAATACCTCCAATCTGAATACCTATGGACGCAAAATTTGCAAAGCCACATAACATATACGTAGCAATGATAATCGATTTCTCAAATTTTAAATGAGTAACACTCGCTACATTTTTAAGGTCTGCTAATTGAATATATCCAACAAATTCACTAGCTGCAAGTTTAATACCTAATAGTTGCCCCATAAGTGCCATATCTTCTTTTGCCACACCAATAATCCACATAAGGGGTGCAAAAATATAACCTAAAATAAGCTCAAGAGACAAACTTTGGTAAACGGTATGACTAGAGACCCACAAATTAATACTCGTTACATCACCAAACCAACCTAAAATTCCATTAAACATAGCTATAAAAGCAACAAAAACCAACAGCATCCCACCAACATTCACGGCTAATTTCAAACCTTCTGTAGTCCCATTGGCAATAGCATCCAAAAAGTTAGTTCCTATAACTTCCTGTGACACACTAACATCATTATTAACGTCTTCAGTTTGTGGATATAATATTTTTGAAATAACAATCGCCCCTGGAGCTGCCATAACTGAAGCGGCTAAAAGATGCTTGGCATAAAACAGTCTTAATACTGGATCCTCACCTCCTAAAAAGCCTATGTATGCAGCCAATACGGCGCCAGCTACTGTTGCCATACCTCCAATCATAACCAAAAGCATTTCAGACTTATTCATTTTTTCCAAATAGGCCTTAATTAATAAAGGTGCTTCGGTTTGTCCTAAAAAAATATTTCCTGCAACGCTTAAACTTTCGGCTCCAGAAACTTTCAAAAATTTTGAAAGCAACCATGCCATGCCTTTAACTACTTTTTGAATGATACCTAGATAAAACAAAACAGATGTTAATGCTGAAAAGAATATGATAGTTGGCAATACTTGAAATGCAAAGATATAGCCGAATTTTTCTTGATCAACTACCAGACCCTCAAATAAAAACTGGCTTCCTGCCCTAGTGAATTCTAAAACACTTACAAAGAGGCTACCCACAAATTCAAATATGGTTTTTACAAATTCAACCTTTAAAACACCTATGGCAATAAGTAATTGAAAAGCCAATCCTAAAATGACAATTTTCCAATCTATTGCTTTTCTATTTTTACTAAATAAAAAGGCTAAAA
The DNA here is from genome assembly GCF_003258355.1 of Confluentibacter sediminis. GTDB lineage: Bacteria > Bacteroidota > Bacteroidia > Flavobacteriales > Flavobacteriaceae > Confluentibacter > Confluentibacter sediminis. Next base: position 124,864 of record NZ_QKPO01000015.1, read on the forward strand.
ATATTAAAAAACCCATCCCTAAAATACCCCGAAATAAACTATTTAATGAAAAGCCTTGACTTGGTATGATGGTTTTTATTTCTGACGATTGAGGAATTTCTTGTAAACTTTTATTTTGAAGTAGGGATGGATTTGTTGAATCTGAACTTATTAAAGTTAACTGGGTTTCATCCTGATCTTGATCTATAACCGAACTATTTTTTATACCTGATTCTTGTGCTAGTAAAGTTGATACACTAAATAAAATAACAAAAACAGATAAAAAAATTTGCTTCATATATTTGAATATTAACGCTTAGAAATTTCATCCCTAATATGTGCCGCTTTCTCGTAATCCTCATTACTAACAGCTTCATTTAACATATTATGAAGTTCTTCTAATGTTTTTGTGGAATAATTTTCTTTAGAAAATGATGGTTCAAGATTGTTATCTAATAATTCATCCATTAAAATACTATCTTGATTTTCATCTTCTTTTTGTTTTTTAGACTCTACTTTTAAATAAATTCCAGCCTTATCTAAAATATTTTTATAAGTAAAAATAGGTGCTTCAAAACGAAGGGCCAATGCAATAGCATCACTAGTTCTAGCATCAATAATTTCTTCAATTTTATCACGCTCACATATTAAACTTGAATAAAATACACCATCTACAAGTTTATGGATAATTACTTGTTTAATAACAATATCAAATCTATCAGCAAAATTTTTAAATAAATCGTGGGTTAAAGGTCTGGGAGGTTTAATTTCCTTTTCCAAAGCAATGGCTATGGACTGGGCTTCAAAAGCACCGATTACAATAGGAAGTTTACGGTCTCCATCCACTTCATTCAATATTAGTGCATACGCACCATTCTGGGTTTGACTATAAGATATTCCCTTTATATTTAATCTAACTAAACTCATAATTTATAAAAACGCAAAGAACCGTTTAAATTAGGACTTTACCAAACTGCCTAATACCGTTTTATTAAAAAACCGAATTTAACAGACTTTTTTCGCTTATACAATTTATAAAAAATAATTTACTGTTGCGCTTTAAAGGCTTTTAATTTTTCAATTAGCTCTGGAACCACTACAAAAGCGTCACCAACCACACCATAATCAGCCGCTTTAAAGAAAGGTGCTTCTGGATCTATGTTAATAACCACTTTAACTTTTGAGGCATTAATTCCTGCTAAATGTTGAATAGCTCCAGAAATTCCTATAGCAATATATAAATTGGCAGCTACAGGTTTTCCTGTTTGCCCTACATGTTCGCCATGTGGTCTCCAACCCAAATCCGATACTGGTTTAGAACAAGCCGTAGCAGCACCTAAAACCGATGCTAATTCTTCAATCATGCCCCAATTTTCTGGACCTTTCAAACCTCTTCCTCCCGACACAACAATGTCCGCATCAGCAATACTCACTTGACCAGATACTTTATCTACCGACTCTACTTTAATACCAGATTCTGCTATAGACGGAGAAAACGCTTCCTCGGAAGCATTGCCAGAAGTTTCGACCAATCCAAAAGAATTATTAGAAACTCCTATTATTTTCACATCTGTATTAATTTGTATAAACTCAAAAGCTTTATTAGTAAAAGCGGTACGCTTCACTGTAAATGGTGAAACACTTGTTGGCACAGAAATAACATTAGACGCATAGCCGGCATTAAGTTCTACGGCTAATAATGGTGCTAAATACTTACTATTGGCACTCGAGCTAACAATCACAACTTTTGTTCCTTCTTTTTCTGCTGCTTGCTTTATTACATTTGCGTACATTTTAGCATTAAAATCATCTAACTGCGTGTTAGTTACATTTAATACTTTATCTACACCATAAATTCCTAATTTAGAAGTATCAATTGCATTAATCGTTATGGCAGTAACCGTTGTTCCCAATTGATTGGCAACTGTTTTGGCATAAGAAGCCACCTCAAAAGCCACTTTTTTAAATTTCCCTTGTTCTGATTCTGTATATACTAAAACTGACATATTTTTTTGTTTTGTCATTCCTGCGAAAGCAGGAATCTGTTTATTTAATTCTTTCGTGGATTCCTGTCTCCGCAGGAAATCAAAGATTCGACTTAACTAATGACAACTTAAATCACTTTTGCTTCGTTATGAAGTAAGTTTATTAATTCATCCAAATTATCGGGAGACACCAATTTAATAGCACCTTTTACCGCTGGTTTCTCAAATTTTGTAGAGGTCGTTTCTGCGTTAGCATCCACAGGTTCTAAAACCGTTAATGCTTTTTGACGCGCCATCATAATGCCTCTCATATTTGGTATACGTAAATCACTTTCTTCAACCAAACCTTTTTGGCTCCCAATGACCAATGGTAATGTTGTGGACACCGTTTCTTTTCCACCATCAATTTCTCTTATGGCTTTAACTGAATTCCCATCAATCTCTAAACCAATACAGTTGTTTATAAAATTGGAATTGGTTAGACCCGCTATCATTCCTGGCACCATGCCCCCATTATAATCAATAGACTCCCTACCAGCAATAATCACATCGTAACCTCCATCCTTAATAACTTTTGCTAATTGTTTGGCAACAGAAAAACCATCTGTGGCAACGGCATTTACGCGTATGGCAGCATCTGCCCCAATGGCCAATGCCTTACGAAGCGTTGGTTCAGTTTCCGGTCCACCAACATTAATAACAGTTACTTCTGCCGCTTGTTTTTCTTTAAACCACATGGCACGAGTTAAACCAAATTCATCATTTGGGTTAATTACAAACTGTACACCACTGGCATCAAATTTAGTGTCGTTATCAGCAAAGTTGATTTTTGAAGTGGTGTCTGGTACATGACTTATGCAAACTAGTATTTTCATTAATCAATTATTTAAAACATTAATATTTTACTTGTATTCTTAAGTAGAAACAGAAAAAAATCGCATACTAAAACAGAATACAATGAGTTAAAAGCACTGTAGCTTTTTTTATAGATTTTATGCTACGAAGTTAATTATTTTATTCTGAATAATTACTATGCACGCATAATAAATTTAAATTATTCTTTTAATAAAAGTACGCCATTTATTCCTATTTTTGCAATTCAATTTACTAAGATCCTCAAGTAACGAGGAAGATAAAATAAGCGAATGAAAACAATTCAATTTAGAGAAGCTATTTGTGAAGCCATGAGCGAAGAAATGCGCAGAGATGAAAGCATTTATTTAATGGGTGAAGAAGTTGCAGAATATAACGGTGCATACAAAGCATCAAAAGGCATGTTAGATGAATTTGGGGCTAAACGTGTTATAGACACGCCAATTGCCGAGCTAGGTTTTGCTGGTATTGCGATTGGCTCAACAATGACAGGCTGCCGACCCATCGTTGAGTATATGACGTTTAACTTTTCGCTTGTGGGAATTGATCAAATCATCAATAACGCTGCAAAAATCAGACAAATGTCTGGAGGACAATTCAATTGCCCAATCGTTTTCCGTGGCCCTACAGCTTCTGCTGGTCAATTGGGGGCTACACACTCGCAGGCATTTGAAAGTTGGTTTGCCAATACGCCTGGATTAAAAGTCGTGGTACCTTCGAATCCTTACGATGCCAAAGGACTTTTAAAAGCGGCTATACGTGATAATGATCCTGTTATTTTCATGGAGAGCGAACAAATGTATGGCGATAAAGGCGAAGTTCCTGAAGGTGAATATGTTATACCTTTAGGTGTTGCAGACATTAAACGTGAAGGTACCGATGTAACTATTGTATCTTTTGGTAAAATCATAAAAGAAGCTTACAAAGCTGCCGATGAATTGGCTAAAGAAAATATCTCTTGTGAAATAATAGATTTACGTACCGTAAAACCTATGGACAAAGAAGCTATTTTGAAATCAGTAAAAAAAACAAATCGTTTAGTCGTTTTAGAAGAAGCATGGCCTTTTGGAAATGTCGCTACCGAAATCACTTACATTGTACAATCGGAAGCTTTTGATTATTTAGATGCCCCAATTGTAAAAATTAATACTGCAGATACACCGGCACCCTATTCACCAGTTCTATTTGCAGAATGGTTACCAAACAGTGAAGATGTTATAAAAGCAGTAAAAAAAGTTTTATATAAATAAATTAAAACATTTTACGTTATATAAACTTCATTAGCATTGTTGTTGATGAAGTTTTTTTATATTATGAAATTAAGACTAGCTATTGCCCTATTTTTATTCGGAACCATATCCCTACTCGCTCAAACCAAAGTAAGCGGTTATGTATTTGACGAAAACAACCAATCGGTTCCCTTTGCCAATGTCTTATTCAAAGGTTCTACACAAGGCACCATTACAGATGAAAATGGTAAATTTTATTTAGAATCCGAACAAACTTGGAACACTTTAGTGGTGTCATTTATTGGCTACCAAACACTTGAGATCCCTCTTGAGAAAAAGGTTAATTATGATTTAAAATTCACATTGGCAGAAGAAGCTTCTCAATTACAACAGGTATTTATAACCACAGGGAAACAGCCTAAAAAAAATAATCCTGCCATAGATATTCTAAGAAAAATATGGGAACATAAACGAAAAAACGGCTTAAAAAAATTCGATCAATATCAGTACAGTAAATACGAAAAAGTAGAATTTGACATTAATACGATTGATAGTGCCTTAATGAAGAGTAAACTCTTTAAAGGCATGGAATTTGTTTTTAACCAAGTCGACACATCAAGTGTTACTGGAAAAACCTATTTACCGATGTTCATCAACGAAGCCGCTTCTGATGTATATGGGGATAATATTCTTAATAAGAAAAAAGAAGTTTTAAAAGGAAATAAAAATTCAGGATTTAGTGACAATCAAACCATCATAGATTTTGTTGGCCAACTGTATCCAGACTTTAATGTATATGACAATTATTTACAGTTTTTTGATAAAGGGTTTGTAAGTCCATTGTCAAGAACAGGTATCAATACTTATAACTATGTATTGGCAGATAGCTCATTTATAGACAATAAATGGTGTTATAATATTATTTATTATCCTAGAAGGAAAAATGAATTAACTTTTAAAGGTGATTTCTGGGTAGCCGACACCACATATGCTATTAAGGAAATTAATTTACAAGCATCAAAAAGTGCCAATATTAACTGGGTAAAAGACATTTATATAGAACAAGAATTTGAAGTCTTGAACGACTCTGTGTTTCTTATAAAACGAGATTATATGATGTCTGATTTTGCTTTTAGCAAAAAAGAAACTTCGCATGGTATTTATGGCAAGCGTACCACGTTATATGATAATTATGAGTTCGATAAAATAAAGGATAAAAAATTCTATGATGAAGAAGTTTATAATTACGATAAAGATATATATGATAGGGATGACGATTTTTGGGCAGAAAATCGTTTAGAGAATTTAAATCAAGATGAGAAAGGTGTTTACAAAATGTTAGACACTTTAAAAACAGTCAAAAAATTTAAGCGTCTTTACAATTTAGGAAGCATCTTGGCATCTGGCTATATTGAGTTCAACACACTACCATTAGATTACGGTCCTATATTTTCAACTTTTGGATATAATGAAGTTGAAGGATTACGTTTACGCACAGGCTTAAGAACCTATTTTGGCAGAAATGATTTATGGCGATTAGAAGGGTTTTTAGCTTACGGATTTAGAGACGATAAATTTAAATATGGCATTTCAGGAAAATGGCTCATAGATAAGAAAAATAGATTCATAATTTCAGGTGGAAACAGACGGGATGTTGAGCAAATTGGAGCTAGTTTAACAACCTCTACGGATGTATTAGGTCGAAGTTTAGCTTCATCGTCCATTGTAGGAACAGGCGCTAACAATAAGCTAACATCCATAAATCTTACTAGTTTAGCATTTGAACTTGAACCTTGGCGGAATTTCATAATGAGGTTAGGTGGAAATTACAGAACTTTAGAATCTGCTTCACCAACTTTTAGCTTGGATTATAACACACCTAATGGTATTGAATCAGAAATAAAACAATTTGAATCTTCTTTTTCAATATCTTATTTCCCTGGTAGAAAAATGACCGGTTTTGGTGTAGAACGATTGGTTGCCAATGATAACTTTGCAAGTCTTTTTGCACAAGTTACTAGGGGTGACAAACGTATATTTGATAGTGATTTTGACTATACCAAAGTTCAGCTTTCATATATTCAGCCTTGGCTAGTTGGTGGTTTTGGAAGACTGACCACAACCATAGAGGCCGGGAAAACTTTTGGTGAGGTGCCTTTAGGCTTATTAAGTGTTATTCCCGGAAATCAATCCTATTTCTCAATATACAATACCTTTTCTCAATTAGATTATTATGAATTTGTTTCAGATACTTATACATCATTTCATTTAGAACATAATTTCAATGGCCGTTTCTTTTCTAGAATTCCATTTTTAAGAAAATATAATTTAAGGGAAATTGTAAGTTTCCGAGGGGTTTGGGGAGATCTTTCAGATAAAAACATCGCTTTAAGCACTACAAGCAACCCAAATAGTATCCCATTATTAGCCCCTAATGATAAAGTGTATTATGAATATGGGTTTGGAATTGGTAATATTTTTAAAGTCTTTAGAATTGACTTTAACTTTAGAGGAAATTATCTTGAAAAAGAAAATGCCCGTAAGTTTGGAATTACAGGCACATTCGGATTTTATTTTTAAACTTATTCTTAAAACCTAAGACACTGCTTTTAGTTTTTTCAATGTCGTTTTTGTTATTTTATCTTCCGCATACATTTTAGTAACGTTCAATTTCTTTTCATCGCTACTAGGCAATTCAAACATAGCATCGGTTAAAATTTCTTCACATAAAGAACGTAATCCTCTAGCCCCAAGTTTATATTCTATGGCTTTTCCAACAATATAATCTAAAGCACCATCAGTAATGCTAAACTCTATATTATCCATGGTAAACAACTTCTTATATTGTTTTATAATGGCATTTTTAGGCTCGGTAAGAATAGCTCTTAATGTTTCTGCATCTAAAGGATCCATATAGGTCAATACAGGTAATCTTCCTATAATTTCAGGAATCAAACCAAAATCTTTTAAATCTTTAGGAATAATATATTGCAATAAATGGTTTTTGTCTACAACATCATCAGAAATTGAGGCACTATAACCTACCGCTTGCATATTCAAACGTCTAGAAATAACACGCTCGATACCATCAAAAGCACCACCAGCAATAAACAATATATTTTCAGTATTTACTTCAATGAATTTTTGATCTGGGTGTTTTCTGCCTCCTTTTGGCGGAACATTAACAACTGTTCCTTCTAACAATTTTAAAAGTGCTTGTTGAACACCTTCTCCTGACACATCACGAGTTATGGAAGGATTATCACTTTTACGAGCTATTTTGTCTATTTCATCAATAAACACAATACCTTTTTCTGCTTTTTCAAGATTATAATCTGCTGCCTGAAGTAAACGCGTTAAAATACTTTCCACATCTTCACCTACATAACCCGCTTCTGTTAAAACCGTTGCATCTACAATAGCTAAAGGTACGTTAAGCATTTTAGCAATGGTTTTTGCCATTAAGGTTTTACCTGTTCCTGTTTGACCAACCATGATGATATTACTTTTTTGAATATCGATATCGTCATTTGTTGCAGGCTGCAATAAACGCTTGTAATGATTATAAACTGCCACAGACATAACTTTTTTAGTGGCATCTTGACCAATGATATACTGGTCTAGAAATTCTTTAATCTGTAAAGGTTTGCGTAATTTTAATTCCGCAGATAAATCGCCGCTATCACTTTGTTTAGATTCTTCAATAACAATACCGTGGGCTTGCTCAATACATCTATCACAAATATGTGCGTCTAATCCTGCTATTAATAAATTCGTTTCAGGTTTTTTTCTACCACAAAACGAACATTCTAATTGTTCTTTTGCCATTAATCATTTGTTTAAATGAGAGAAAAATGATATTAATTCTCTAATTAGAATTTATAAAATTACAAAAAAATGTTTAACTGCGAGCTAAAACCTCGTCAATCATACCATATTCCTTGGCTTTATCAGCTTTCATCCAATAATCTCTATCACTATCTTCATAAACTTTGTCGTAAGGCTGACCTGAATGCTTACTAATTATCTTATAAAGTTCTTCTTTTAAAATTAATATTTCTCTTGCTGTAATTTCTATATCACTTGCTTGTCCTTGAGCACCACCTAAAGGTTGGTGAATCATTACTCTTGAGTGCGTTAACCCACTTCGTTTTCCTTTTGCACCGGCACAAAGCAACACCGCACCCATAGAAGCAGCCATACCTGTGCATATAGTGGCAACGTCTGGTTTTATAAACTGCATGGTATCATAAATTCCTAAACCAGCATATACACCTCCTCCAGGAGAATTGATATACATTTGAATATCCTTGTTAGCATCAACACTTTCTAAAAACAATAATTGTGCTTGAACAATATTAGCGATGTTATCATTAATTCCTGTTCCAAGAAACAGAATACGATCCATCATTAAGCGTGAAAAAACATCTAACTGGGATATGTTTAATTGACGTTCTTCAATAATATAAGGTGTCATGTTAGCTGGATACATGCTACTAATGATTTTATTGTAATATGTACTGCTAATACCTTGGTCTTTTATAGCGAATTTTTCAAATTCCTTACCGTAATCCATAGTAATTTTATGTTATAATACTTTAAATTAAACCCTCGATAATATAACCTGAGTCTTTTATTTTATACTTAATAAATAAAGCGCTTTAATGTAAAAATTAAAGCGCCTAAATATAAGGAATAATTATTTAAATGATAGTTTATTTGTCTCCGTAAACTTCTTTAACAAAGTTTTCATAAGTCAATTCTTTAACCTTTAAATTTGCTTTTTCTTTATACAACGCTATAAGTTTTTGACTTATAAGTTGTTCTGAAATTCTACGAGCTTCATCTTGATTTGATAACACACGTGCCGCAATATCATCTAACTCTTTATCTGACGGATCTAATTGGCCAAATTGTGCCATTTGTGCTTTTATCATATCTCTTGCATGACCTTTAATATCCTCAAGAGTTACCTGTATATTATTATCTGTAATTAATTTACCTTCAATTAATTGGTAACGTAAACTTTTTTCAGATTTTTCATATTCTTCTTTAGCCTGATCGTTATCCATAGGTTTTTCACCTGCAGTTTGCATCCATTTTTGTAAAAACTCTGCTGGCAAATCAAACTTGGTATTGTCAACTAAATATTCCGTAACATCATTTAATAGTTTTTGATCTGCTTGTTGTTTGAATTGTTTTTCAGCGTCTTCTTTTATTTTGTCTTTCAATTCAGTAACCGAATTCACATTTCCTTTTCCAAATAATTTATCAAACAAATCTTGGTCTAAATCTGCCAATTCACTTTTTGTAATTTCGGTAATGGTAAATGTCACATCAATATCCAATCCATGAACGTCATCATGACTTAATTTTAAAGCGTGCATTAACTCATGATCATCTTCATAAAGTCCTTTAGTGTTTAATGTAATAACATCTCCAACTTTAGCACCAATAAATTGTTTTTGGGTTGCTTTACCTTTAAACTTATCTAACGTTAACGTTACTGTATTTTCAATATTACGCTCTTCATTTTTGTAAACACCAGTAATATTACTATCTGCTTCAACAGCGCTTTGAGACACTAATTTTCCGTATTGTTTTTGAATACGTTCCACTTGCTCATCAATCATTTTATCATCAGCAATAATAATATATTGATCGATTGGTTGTTTGCTGTTTAAATTAACTTCAAATTCCGGAGCTAAACCCAATTCAAATTCAAAAGAAAATCCATCGGAATCCCAATTTATATTATCTTGTGGCTTTGGCAATGGTTGCCCTAAAACATCTAGCTTCTCTTCCGTTAAATATTTGTTTAAGGCATCTTGCAATAACTTGTTTACTTCATCTACCAAAACAGCTTTTCCATACTGTTTTTTAACCATTCCCATCGGCACTTGCCCTTTTCTAAAACCTGGAATATTAGCCGTTTTACGGTAATTGGTCAGGATTTTTTCTACTTTGGCAATGTAATCTTCTTTAGCAATATCTACTTTTACTACAGCATTTAATGCATCTACGTTTTCTCTTGTAATATTCATTTTAAATGATATAAAACCCTAATAGGGGATTTAACAAAAAGCCTTTTTATAGCTTGAATTTTTTGTAACTGAAATTGGGATGCAAAAATATAACTTTTTTACATCCTAACAAAGTTTTAATATACTGTATTTTAGACTAGTTATTAGGTTCTTTTAAAAGCGAATGTAGAACGGATTGAAGTATAGATAACAAGACACTAAATAAAATAGCCACCCATATACTGCTTACAGAAAACCCAGCAATAAGTTGATCTGCCAAAAGAATGATTAAAGCATTCACAATAAGCAAGAATAAACCTAGGGTAAGAATGGTTATTGGCAGCGTAAAAATAACCAGAATTGGTTTTACCAATATATTCAAAACAGATAATACAACAGCAACAATAACTGCTGTAACAAACTTATCTCCAGATAATTCCACACCTGGCAAAAAATAAGCCAATATAAATACCGCCAAGGCATTTAACAAGAGTTTTATAATTAGATTCATTTTAATGAGTTTTGATTAAAAATACAAAAATTATTGTTCAACAAACTGAATCACAGCATCAAAAAAGCCATCGGGGTTTTCGGCATGTAACCAATGTCCAGCATTTGGAATGGTGATAATTTCAGCTTTAGGAAAATGATTCTTTATAATATCCTCGTCTTCAATTCCAATATACTCAGACCTATCACCCCTTAAAAACAATGTGTCTTTTTCAAACAACGCTTGGCTTGGCAAAGGCTCTCCGATTTCACCCACTTCATTTTTTAAAACTTCTAAATTCATTCGTAAAGCAAGCCTGCCTTTTTCAATCCAATATAAGTTTTTTAGCAAAAATTGTCTAGTACCTAAATCGGATACATATTTACTCAAAACATCATCGGCTTCCCCTCTACTTTTTATGTCGTCAAAATTCAAGGCACTTAATCCATTTAAAATACCATCATGATGTATTGGATAAAAACGAGGAGAAATATCAGCAACTATTAATTTGGAAACCATTTCTGGATATTTTGCCGCAAACAACATAGCTGTTTTACCACCCATGGAATGCCCAAGTAAAATAATATTATTCAAACTATGGGCATCACAATATGTTTTTAAATCTTTTACAAGAACATCGTAATTAAATTCATTGCTATGGAAACTATGCCCATGGTTTCTTTGGTCGACCAAATGAACCTGAAAACCCGTTTCACTAAACTTTAGCCCCATGGTTTTCCAATTATCATTCATTCCCAAAAATCCATGAAGAATAACAAATGGCTGTCCTTCTCCTAATATATTTGAATGTAAAAGCATTATTTTAATTTATGTAAATACATTTGAATAACATTCTCGACCCCAAGATATAAACTTTCCGCTATAAGCGCGTGACCAATAGAGACCTCTAATAAATTGGGGATATTGTCATTAAAAAACTTGATATTATCTAGGGACAAATCGTGTCCGGCATTAATTCCCAGCCCTAATTCATTTGCCAAGATAGCACTTTCTGTATAAGGCTTGATAGCATCTTTATATCCTAAATCATATTGGTGCGCAAAACCTTCGGTGTATAATTCAATCCTATCAGTTCCTGTTGCTTTTGCCCCTTCAACCTGTTTTAAAACAGGATCCACAAAAATGGACGTCCTAATACCGTTTTGCTGAAATTCTTTAATCACGTCAATTAAAAAGCCTTTATGCTTAATGGTATCCCACCCTGCGTTAGACGTTATAGCATTTTCAGCATCTGGAACCAATGTCACCTGAGTTGGTTTGACCTCTAGAACCAATTTCATGAATGATTCGACAGGATTACCTTCAATATTATATTCGGTATACACTTCTGGCTTCAAATCTCGCGCATCTTGATAACGAATATGACGTTCATCTGGCCTTGGATGTATGGTAACACCTTCAGCACCAAACCGCTGCACATCTTTTGCAAACTGAACGACATTAGGTACATCACCACCTCTCGAATTTCTTAAGGTAGCTATCTTATTAATGTTTACACTTAACTTTGTCATGAATTCATTTTAAAATGCAAAAATACAAAGTAGAACAGGCAGACATACTTTTTTTTTGATTAATTTGCAGACATATTTAACTAGTGAAAATAAAAGGAAACATCGACCGATGAAACTTTCAGAATACATTATTAACGATATAAAACCCTTAAACAGGAATAGCAAAATAAGTGATTTGCAATTGTTATTCAATGAACTTACCTATTCGCATATTCCCGTTGAAAATGATGATCATGTTTTTTTGGGGTGTTTTTCCCAAACTGATGCGCATTGTTTTGAAACCGACAAAACCTTAAGTCAATACGGGTATGCCATTGAGGATTTTTTTGTGAGGAACAAAACTTTATGGTTAGATGTACTGGAAGCTTTTGCTCGCAACTCTACTAATATCATGCCTGTTTTAGACGAAAACAACAAGTATTTAGGATATTATGAATTGAATGATATTATTAGTCTTTTTGGCGAATCTCCATTTTTCACAGCTCCTGGCGGCATTGTTGTCATAGAAAAAGGTGTTAACGACTATTCATTAAGTGAAATAAGTCAAATTGTGGAATCTAACAACGGAAAAGTTCTCGGGGCGTTTGTGTCTAGAATGAAAAATGATGTTATACAAATAACCGTAAAAATTGGCAATGTAGGATTAAGCTCTATCATTCAAACATTTAGACGCTATAGCTATAATGTAGTTTCTGAACATGAAGAAGACAGTTATACAGAGAGCCTTAAAGAACGATCGGATTATTTAAACAAATACTTAAATATTTAAGGTATGAAGGTTGCTGTTTTTGGAAGATTTTACAATAAAACGACGTCGAGTTCTGTTGAAACATTATTTAACTACTTATTAAAAAAAGATGTAGACGCTTATATAGAAACTGAATTCTATAACATCATAAAAGCAGAAGCGCCCAACAACAACTATTCAAACTTTAAAACATTTGATGATTTAGATAAGTCTTTTGATTTACTTGTAAGTGTTGGAGGTGACGGTACTATTTTAAGAGCCATAACCTTTGTAAAAGATATAGACATTCCTATTATTGGGATTAACACGGGGCGTCTAGGTTTTTTAGCAACCATTCAAGTAGATGGTATAGAAAATGCCATTCAAGATATTATTGATGGTAAATACACCATTTCAGAGCGCACCTTATTATCCGTAGAAACTGTACCGGAAAATGCTGATATCACGCCTCTTAATTTCGCTTTGAACGAAATAGCCGTTAACAGAAAAAACACTACCTCCATGATATCCGTAGAAACCTATTTAAATGGTGAATACTTAACATCTTATTGGAGCGATGGTTTAATAGTAGCTTCACCAACGGGTTCTACAGGTTATTCGTTAAGCTGTGGTGGTCCTGTAATAACACCCGACACCAATAGCTTTATTTTAACGCCCATAGCACCACATAATTTAAGCGCCCGCCCATTAGTAATTCCAGATTCCACAGAAATACATCTTAAAGTTACGGGTAGAGAAGATAATCACTTAATATCTCTAGATTCCAGAATAGCCACTTTAGATAATAATACACTCATAAAAATTAAAAAAGCGCCATTTAAAATTAAAATGATCGATTTGCTGAATGAAAGCTTTTTAGATACGCTTCGCAAAAAACTACTTTGGGGAGAAGATAAGCGTAATTAAACAATAATTTCTGCTAAATGTTGTTTTAAAGCCATACAAATCAATTCAAATTGCTTTGGGCTAATCTTATTTATTATATTTGCAAACTTTTAAATTATTATGAGGTATATAACCATAATTATTATAAGCATTTTTAGCATTCAATGTAGTCACTCTCAAATTAATGAACTTGGCTTGTATGTTGGTGGGAGTAATTTTATTGGCGATGTTGGTGCTACAGATTACGTATCACCCAACCAATTGGCTTTGGGTGCGGTTTATAGATGGAACAGAAGTTCTAGACATTCGTATAGAGCCTCATTGATTTTTAGCAATTTAAAAGGTGATGATTTAAAGTCTGAGGACCCTCGACGCACGCAAAGAGGCTATAATTTTAAGAATAAAATAATAGAAGGCTCAGTTGGAATGGAACTTACTTTTTTTGATTTCGATTTACATTCTGAAAAAAAAATGGCCACTCCTTATTTGTATTCAGGGGTAACTATTACAAATTATAAGGATTATTATTTTCAAAATGGTGTTCAAACCTCCGAAAATGCTTCAAGTTGGGCATTTGGTATCCCAATGGCCATTGGTTTTAAAACCACATTTATTAATAATTTTATTTTAAGTTTTGAAGTTGGTGCTCGATATACATTCAGTGATGCTATTGATGGAAGTTATCCTAACAATACCAACCATATAGCAAATAGATTCGGGAATATTAATAATAATGATTGGTATATGTTTTCAGGTATTATATTAACTTATACCTTTGGGCAAAACCCTTGTTATTGTGTAAACTAAAATGAATTCACTAGAAAGCATACAAGCAAAAAAATTACCTAAGCATGTTGCCATTATTATGGATGGGAATGGTCGCTGGGCAAAAAAGCATGGCATGATACGTACTATCGGACATGAAAATGGTGCAAAAGCAGTCAGAGAAGTTGTAGAAGGTAGTGCAGAACTTGGTATAGAAAACCTAACACTTTATGCATTTTCTACAGAAAACTGGAATCGACCAAAATTAGAAGTACAAACACTCATGAAATTGTTAATCTCTTCTTTAAGAAAGGAAATAAAAACACTTCATGAAAACAATATAAAACTTTGTGCTATTGGCACACTCGACGCACTTCCATCCAAGGTTCACAAAGAATTATCTGAGGTTATTGAAAAAACCAAGAACAATAATAGAATGACTTTAACCATTGCTCTAAGCTATGGTTCACGGGAAGAACTCATAAATACAATAAAAGAAATTAGTATTAAAGTTAAAAATAATATAATTTCGGCAGAAAAAATTGATGAATCAATTATAAATGAGCATCTTTACACGCAAAATTTAC
This sequence comes from Confluentibacter sediminis, assembly GCF_003258355.1. Classification (GTDB taxonomy): domain Bacteria; phylum Bacteroidota; class Bacteroidia; order Flavobacteriales; family Flavobacteriaceae; genus Confluentibacter; species Confluentibacter sediminis. Next base: position 139,960 of record NZ_QKPO01000015.1, read on the forward strand.
CAGACGTAGATTTACTTATAAGGACGAGCGGGGAGCAACGTATAAGTAACTTTTTACTATGGCAAATTGCTTATGCCGAATTGTATTTCACAGAGACACTTTGGCCTGATTTTACTAAGCAAAATTTGCATGAAGCTATTATTGAATATCAAAAAAGAGAAAGACGATTTGGGAAAACAAGTGAACAACTTAGCCAGTAAACTACTTACAAAAACATATTATATAAAACAATGCCTTGCACTGTTAATAATTGCAATCAGTTTTAATGTAACTGCTCAAGACTCATCTTATGATAGTGGTAAAAAGTATACATTAGGAGGCGTTACAGTTTCCGGAAACACAACCTTTAACGAACAAACCATTGTAGCCTATTCTAGATTAAGTAAAGGACAAGAAATTACCATTCCTGGAGGTGAAGAGATTGGTAATGCTATTAAAAAACTTTGGGGTTCTAATTTATTTAGCGATATTGAAGTTTATGTAACTAAAATTGAAGGTGATGTTGCTTATTTAGAAATTCACCTTTCAGATTTACCCCAGCTTAATGAAGTTAAAATTAACGGTGTAAAAAAAGGAAAAGTCGAAGCTATTATTAAAGAAAACAAATTAGATAAAGGAACAAAAGTTACCGAAAACCTTAAATCTACTACAAAAAATTATCTTACTTCAAAATACCAAAAAGAAGGTTTTTACAATACAAAAGTTAATATAAACACTGTTGAAGTAAAAGACTCGTTGCAAATTGCCCGTGTTAACATGGTCGTTAATATAGACAAAGGGAAAAAAGTAAAAATAAAGGATATTGTTATTACTGGAAATGATGTTTTAAGCGATAAAAAGCTTAGAAAAAGCATGAAAAAAACCAAACAAATAAATCCTATACGTATCTTAAAGCGTTCAAAATATATAGAAAAAGACTATAAAGAAGATTTAACCAAACTGATAGATAAATATAAAGAAAACGGCTATAGAGATGCGCGTATTTTATCTGATAGTTTAATTGTAAATAGTGACAAAACCATTTCACTGCATATCAATTTAGAAGAAGGTGAGCAGTACAAGTTTGGTGATATTACATTTATTGGGAATACCGTTTACACGAATGAACAATTAACTAGGCTTTTACGTATAAAAAAAGGGGACGTCTATAATGGTGTATTATTACAAGAACGGATACAAGATGAAAGTCCTGATGCGGATGATATAGCAAACGCCTACCAAAATTATGGTTATTTATTTTCTTCAATAAACCCAGTAGAAGTCAGTGCAAACGGGAATGTAATTGATATGGAAATACGTATCTCTGAAGGCAAACCTGCTTATTTTAGCGATGTATCTGTAGTTGGTAACGACAAAACCAACGACCATGTTATTTACAGGATATTACGTACGCGACCAGGTAATTTGTATAGCAAAGCCAATGTCGTACGTACAGTTAGAGAGCTTGGTCAATTAGGCTTCTTTGATGCTCAAGAAATAACGCCTACTTTTCCTCCTGAACTTACGAATCCTAACGAGGGTACTGTAGGAATTAAATATTCTGTAAAAGAAACAGGATCAAGCCAAATAGAACTGCAAGGCGGTTATGGTGGTGGTGGTTTTATTGGAACGCTTGGGTTGTCTTTTAACAATTTCTCCATAAAAAACCTATTTAATAAAGATGCTTATAAGCCAATTCCAATGGGTGATGGTCAAAAGCTAGCATTACGCCTGCAAGCCAGTCAATTTTATCAAACCTATAGTTTTTCATTTTCTGAACCTTGGTTAGGTGGCAAAAGACCTGTACAATTCTCTACCTCTATATCTCAAACAAAACAATTTCTTTACGATCCTATAAACAGAAGAGCTGATAAAAGCAAAAGCTTTAATATAACCGGTATTACTGTTGGTTTAGCAAAGCAACTAACTGTTCCTGATGATTATTTTGTATTATCACAAGCCGTAACTTTCCAAATTTATGACTTAAATAATTACAACACTGGTCTCTTCACATTTGGAAATGGAAGTGCAAAAAACTTGTCTTATACCATTGGGCTAAGTAGAGATGATACCAATATAGACCCTATTTTCCCAACAGGTGGTTCTAGATTTAGTATTGTTGGAAAAATGACCATTCCATACTCCCTCTTCAATGGTGTTGATTATAAACAATTATCGAAAGAATATGATAGTGAAGTCATAAAAAAAGTAAATGCCTCTAGTACATCATCTCCCGAATATATTTCTGCGAGTAAAAGAATTGGTGAAATCGACCAAGAGCGTTACAAATGGCTGGAGTTTTATAAAGTAAACTTTAAAGGAGAATGGTTCACTCAAATCACAAAGAACTTAGTATTAAAGCCCAGTATGGAATTTGGTTTTTTAGGTGCTTATAATAATGATAGAGGTGTCATCCCTTTTGAACGCTACTTCTTAGGAGGTGACGGCATGGGCAGTTATAGCTTAGATGGTAGAGAAACCATTGCTCTTAGAGGGTATCCAAACCAATCTATACAACCTGTTGATAGTAATGGACTTACTATTAATGATGGTGCAACCATATACAATAAGTTTTCATTAGAGTTACGTTATCCAATTACCTTAAAAGCATCTGCTAAAATTTATGCATTAGCTTTTATGGAAGGGGGTTCTGCTTATAATGGATTTAGAAATTACAATCCCTTTAATATATATCGTTCTGCTGGTTTAGGTGTTCGTATTTTTATGCCCGCTTTTGGTTTGTTAGGAATAGATTTTGGTCATGGATTCGATCCTCTACCTGGCGAAACAGGCAGTCATGGATGGGAAACTCACTTTATCATTGGACAACAATTTTAATAATAATTTTTGGCACGATATTTTCTATTAATACTTTAATTATCTGAAATGTTAAATGATAAATTTTTGAAAATTGTCCTGAATGCTTTAAAAAACATGCTATCTGAGACCATTAGAAACAAATAAATTTAATCAGATAAAACAAGAATTAAAATTTTTAAGATTAAATTTCGTTAATTTTGAAAATATAGTTCAAAAAGGAAATAGATTTCAAATAAAAATCATTTGTCTTTTTTAGAATTTATATGATAATACATTATAAAATATTAAAAACAGATGAAACATAACGTTCTTTTTTTATTGACATTGGTTCTCATGTGTAGCTTTTATTCAAATGCGCAACGTGGTGTAAGAATTGCTTATATTGATACAGAATACATATTAGAAAATGTTCCCGAATATCAAGAAGCCATGATTCAGCTAGATAGTAAAGCTGAGAATTGGAAAAATGAAATTCAAACAAAAATGTTACATGTTGAACAAAAGCGAAAAGATTTAAGTAATGAAAAGGCTTTACTCACAAAAGAACTTATTGACGAACGAGAAGAAGATATATCTTTTGAAGAAAAAGAAATTTTAGACTATCAGCAAAAACGTTTTGGACCAAATGGAGATTTAATGATTCAGAAAAGGCAATTAATGCAACCTATTCAAGATCAAATTTTCTCAGCAGTTCAAGATATGGCAGCAAGCAGAAAATATGATTTCATTTTTGATAAGTCATCTGATGCCGTCATGCTATATTCGGCAAAGCAATTTGATTTGAGTGAGCAAATATTAAGGAGTATTACAAGAGCGTCAAAACGAACACAAGCAGAAACTAAAGCTGAAGTTAGAGCTGCTGAAGAAGAGGAATTACTTCCTGAAATAAATGAAGAACTGGAAGCTCGTGAAAAAGCATTAGAAGAAAAAAAAGCTGAACGTGAAAGTGCTATAGAAAAACGCAGACAAGAAATTTTAGAAGCTCGTGAAGCAAAACAAAAAGAAGCTGATGCCAAACGTCAACAAATTTTGGAAGAACGCGAAAAGGCCAAACAAGAAAAATTAGATGCTAGGAATAATGTGTCTAAAGATCCTGAAAGTGAAACTGGAACAACTACAAAAGAAGTAGTAACAAAAACAAGAGAACAACTTATTGAAGAAAATAGACAAAAAAAATTAGAAGAACGAGCCGCTAGACAAAAAGAACTCGAAGATAAAAAGAAACAAATTTTAGAAGAACGACAAAAAATAAAAGATAGTATAAACAATAATTAAATAATTTATAACACATTAATATACATTTAAAATGAAACAATTAAAAACCCTATTATTAGCAACTGCATGCATTTTAACCGTAAGTTTTACACAAGCGCAAAGCAAAATTGCTCATATAAATACGAATGATTTAATTTCTGCTATGCCAGAAATGAAAGCTGCTCAAACAGAACTGGAAACATTTTCAAAAACATTGCAAACAGAGTTACAATCCTTAGGTACAGAATTACAAAACAAATCAAAACAATATACTGCTGAAGCACCTACTAAAACTCAAGAAGAAAATGATAAGAGACAGCAAGAATTAATGACTATGGAACAAAATGCTCGTGAATTTCAAAATACAGCACAAAAACAATATCAAGAAAAACAAGAAACACTTTTAAAACCTATTACAGAAAAAGCTAGAGTTGCTATCTTGAAAGTAGGTAGAGCTCAAGGTTTTGATTATGTTTTAGACTCCTCAGTTGGAGTAACCATAGTGGCCGATGGGAAAGATTTACTTAATGATGTAAAAAAGGAATTAGGCATCTAATTTTAAAACAAATAAAATTACTTAAAGCTGTCTTTTTACAAGACAGCTTTTTTATTTTTGTTACATGAGCACACAACCTATTGGCATTTTTGATTCTGGAGTTGGAGGGACTTCCATTTGGAAAGAAATCCATAAACTTTTACCAAATGAGAACACCTTATATTTAGCAGACAGTGCCAATGCTCCTTACGGCTTAAAGGGGAAAAAAACCATCATTAACCTCAGCATTAAAAATACTGAATACTTAATTGATAAAGGCTGTAAACTTATTGTAGTGGCCTGTAATACCGCCACAACCAATGCAATTAGTGTTTTAAGAGAAACTTATAACATCCCTTTTATAGGTATAGAACCTGCTATTAAACCAGCGGCTTTAAACACACAAACAAAAGCAGTAGGTATATTAGCTACCAAAGGAACGCTATCAAGCGAGTTGTTTCATAAAACCACTAATTTATTTGCAAGTAACATAAAAGTGATAGAATGCATTGGTGAAGGTCTCGTTGAACTTATTGAAAGAGGTCAATTGGATTCTGACGAGATGAGCGCTTTATTAAAAGTGTATTTAAAGCCTATGATAGACGCTAATATCGATTATTTAGTTTTGGGCTGTACACATTACCCATATTTGATACCCATGCTTATTGATTTGCTCCCCAATCATGTTAAAATCATTGATTCGGGAGAAGCAGTTGCACGACAAACTAAAGCTGTTTTAGAAAAGTACAATCTACTAAGCACAAAAACTATTCGTCCTAAAAATAAATTTTTTACAAATGGAAATCCAGAGATTATGCAATCGCTTTTAGATTCAAAATTTAAAGTAGATATTTTGGATTTTTAATCAAATTTTATGTTTTTTTAAATCTTTCCTAGAAATCTATAATTTTAAGAACCCAGAAATAAATATTTAAGTAAAAAAAGCACAGATTTCAATTAAAATCTGTGCTTTTTATCTAAAATTCAATAATAGCCGAAGATATCCTATCATTCCAATTCCTTTTGCATAAAAACCCACAACTATATTTCACATCTTTTAAATTCGATATTTGTACATAATAAGTAGGTCCTGGTCTTGCATCTAATATCAGTACCTTTCCTCCATAGTTTGGATGTTCATAAAGGGTTATTTTAGCCAAATTGACATAAACAGAACTTATTGCATCATTAAGATTTCCAAATTGTTGATTATAAAAGCTTAACGGAAACAAACTAGACCCAGGTCTATTACCATAGGAAGATGCAGTATTTGCTAAATTGTTAAAATCTGGTATCATTAAAGGACCACTACCAGTGTAAGAAGTAATATAATATCCTTTAACATTGAATATATAATCCTTGTTAAGATACAAATAAACTTCATTTATAAAATTAGGATATGTAGGTAATGTTTCAGAAATAGTACTAACACTAGTTTGAGAAGCTATGGAACTTTTGTTTGTATTTAAATTCTTGTTAAAAATAGATTTTTTTTCATTTTCTTCATACAAAGATGATGACTCGTAATCTTTAAGATTATTAAATAAATGCAATATCGAATCATTAATTAGTACTGTTGTCAGTTGTTCATGATCTTTGTAAGCTTCCCTTAAAACCGAACTGTTTAAAAGTGTAAAAATAATATTAACTTTAAACAGTAAT
>NZ_QKPO01000016.1 GCF_003258355.1 Confluentibacter sediminis
TTCACCGATTTGCACACCTTTTATATGATTTTAATTGGTTTCATTTGAAACCCTTAAAAACAAAAAAACACTGATAATCATACGATTAACAGTGTTTTAATACTTCCTATTTCTAGGTTCGTCGGGGTGGCAGGATTCGAACCTGCGACCTCCTGCTCCCAAAGCAGGCGCGATAACCGGGCTACGCTACACCCCGAAAATGATTATCTTCTTTTTTGCGGAGAGACAGGGACTCGAACCCTGGCGACACTTACGCGTCGACAGATTAGCAATCTGCTCCATTACCACTCTGGCACCTCTCCTAATATAAAAGAACTTCTGCAATAAAATTGCGGTTGCAAATGTAACGCATCATCTTTTACAACGCAACTATTTTTATTCTTTTTTTATACATCTATTCTGGATATTCAATTCGCAAATGATAAATGTTTGCTAACTTGTGCTTTAGCACTTTTTTTATAGATTCAATTTCTTTAAAAGTAATGTTTGCGTTCAAAAATTGATCGTCTTCAATTTGTTTATTAATAATGCTTTCAACAAAACTATCAATTTTAATGGATGTTGGATTCTTTAAACTTTTTGAAGCCGCTTCTACACTATCACACATCATTAGTATAGCTGTTTCTTTACTAAATGGTTTTGGTCCTGGATAACAAAAATCTGCTCTCTCTGCATGGTCGTTTATCTCTTTTTCTTTCATATAAAAATAATAAACAACACTAGTACCATGATGGGTTCTTATAAAATCCATAACCCTATCTGGAAGATTATACTTTCTGGCTATTTCTATACCATTTATAATATGATCGACTATCATTTGGGCACTTTCTTTTGGAGACAACTCATCATGTGGGTTAATCCCTGTAGTTTGATTTTCAGTAAAATATGTTGGATTTTTCATCTTACCTATATCATGGTACAATGCACCTACCCTAACCAACATGGCATTAGCTCCTATTTCACTAGCCGATGCTTCAGCCAAATTCGCAACACTTAAAGAATGATGGAAGGTCCCAGGAGCAACATTTGATAATTCTTTCAATAATTTTGAATTAGTATCAGACAATTCTAAAAGTGAAACATCTGAAACCAAACCAAATATTTTTTCATAAGCGTAAATGAGTGGTTGCACAAACAATGTAGCTAGTCCACATAAAATAAACCAAATAAATGTTTCCCAATTAATCGTTTCCACACTGCCTTCATGGATTACAAAAAAGGCAAAGTAGGCAATGATATAAATAAGTGTTATCTGTGCTACCGAAATAAATAAATTAGCACGCTTATATAATTCAGAAACCGTTAAAATAGTTACAATACCGGCAATAATTTGAAGAAACATATACTCATAACTATTGGGAACAATAGACCCTAATAGTAAAACTGTAATAACATGGGCAAACATACCCAATCTAGCATCAAAAAAAGCCTTGAAAACTAAGGGTAAAATACAAATAGGTACAACGTAAATATATTTAGAATTATAATTAACAACCATTGTGGTGAGCAATACCATTAAAAATATATTGAAAAAGATGAAGGTAACTTTTGTATTGTTTTCAAATATATCCAGTCTGTATTTTCTTAAAAACAAGAGCAACATTAAAAGTGCCAGCGAAACTAATAATGTGTAAGCAAATAGAATCCAGTTATAGTTGGATTTGGTCCATACTTGCGATTCGAACTCTGACTTTAAAGATTTTAGTATTTGGTATTTATCTCCTTCTATAACTTCTCCTTTGGAAATAATTAAAGTTTCTTTTTCTATACTACCTCTTGAATACGATATTTTATCAAGGTCATCTTTCAATGCTTTATCAGTGAAAGATTCATTAAAAGTTAAATTTGGTTCAACAAGATCAAAAAACAATGACACAAATACTGTTTTATAGGCATCTAAATTATGTTCTGAAAGTATTTTGCTTATAACAGATTTTACTTCGTCTTGCGTAATTAAATTTGAAAACTGTGTATTGTGCTTTTTAACCTGACCTTCTAGAATAACAGTAACTCTATCATCAGGGAAATTATAATTTTCATTTAAAATTCCAAAATGATATAATTCTTTAATAATTTCATTTCCTGCATTATATAAACTTTTTAACTTCGATTTTGATAAAGAATCTGAAATCGTTTTTTTAAATTCTACCTCAAATAAATCAACTACTTTCTTTTCAATAGCGGGATCTTCATTAAAATAAACAATGGAATGATCGATGATATTTTGCTTTTCAGTAGCTATTTCTTCATCGGATTTTTTAACAGCAAAATTGAATGGTGCATATAAATTTTCTGATTGCCACGGTTTTCCTTTTTCAAAATTATATTTAAATTTTCCACTTTTCGGAAAGAAATAAACAATTAAAAACGTAGTACATATAAATAATAATGCTTTGTAAATTAAAGAATGATTTCTGTATAATTTATTTATGAAGTCTTGCATTATAATTGTTAAGGTTTTTGTCTGTCACATATGACTTTATAATTGTCACACAGAATTCGCATAGCAAACATATAGCTTTTATAATTAAGCTCATTTCAAATGTAATAAATTCTAAGGCTTCTTTTAACTTTTATAATAGAGTAATCCATCTTATTTCTACTAAAAAATGATTAATTTCGTACTTGATAAGCTAAAAATTTGAATAATGATTAAAGATGTGGTTATTGTATCCGCTGTCAGAACACCAATTGGTAGTTTTATGGGGGCTTTATCGACTATTCCCGCTACGCAACTGGGCGCTATTGCTATAAAGGGAGCTTTAAATAAAATAAATTTAAAGCCAGAATTAATTGACGAAGTTTTAATGGGCAATGTGGTTCAGGCGGGCAATGGACAAGCTCCTGCTAGGCAAGCTGCTATACATGCTGGTATCCCAAATACAGTACCTTGCACTACTGTAAATAAAGTATGTGCTTCTGGCATGAAAGCCGTGATGCAAGCTGCACAAAGCATCGCCATAGGAGATAATAATATTGTTGTTGCAGGAGGCATGGAAAACATGAGTTTAATTCCACATTATTTATACGCTAGGACAGGCACCAAATTTGGACCGACATCTTTAATTGATGGCATGCAAAAAGACGGTTTGGTTGATGCCTACGACCAAAATGCCATGGGCGTTTGTGCAGATGCTTGCGCTATAAAATATGGATTTTCTCGGGAAGACCAAGATGCTTATGCCATACAATCTTATAAGCGATCTACTGACGCCTGGGAAGCAGGAAAATTTGATAATGAAATTGTGCACGTTGAAGTGCCTCAACGCCGAGGCGAACCTATAATTGTAAGCCAAGATGAAGAATTTACTAATGTTAGTTTAGATAAAATTCCATTATTACGCCCTGCATTTTCAAAAGATGGAACGGTTACAGCTGCCAATGCTTCAACAATAAATGACGGTGCTGGCGCCATGATTTTAATGAGTAAAGACAAAGCTAATGAGTTGGGTATTAAAATTTTAGCAACCATAAAAGGCTATACAGATGCTGCACATGAGCCAGAATGGTTTACAACGGCTCCCGCAAAAGCACTACCAAAAGCTTTAGATAAAGCTGGAATTACGATAAACGATGTAGATTTTTTTGAATTTAATGAAGCGTTTTCTGTAGTGGGTTTAGCCAACATGAAACTTTTAGGTCTTAACGATAAAAATGTTAATGTCAATGGTGGTGCTGTATCGTTAGGCCACCCGTTGGGATGTTCTGGGGTTAGAATTTTAATTACTTTACTAAATATATTAGAGCAAAATAATGCAAAAATTGGAGCTGCAGCGATTTGTAATGGTGGCGGTGGTGCTTCTGCTGTTATTATTGAGCGTTAATAATTTCTTTTTAATGATATACTTTTTAACACAATCTATGCTTTTTTCAAAATTAAATTTTCAAATTGCGCTGTCGTATCTAATAATCAATAATAAAATAGTTAATCGATATTAGTAAATGCAATACGGAGTTTGTAATTTAAGTGTAGTACCTTTAAGATTAGAACCTACAGATAAAAGCGAATTGGTTTCTCAATTGTTATATGGTGATTTTTTTAAGGTTTTGGAGCAACGTAAATTCTGGAGCAAAATTAGAGTTGCCTTTGATAATTATGAAGGTTGGATAGATAATAAACAATATAAAGATATTGATGAAAGTCAGTATACGTTTCTAAATACATCTGAACCCAAATTATCTATTGATTTGGTTGAATTCATTCAAGACGAAAATCATCAATTACATCCTATTTTACTAGGATCTTCATTAAATGGTTTATCTATTTTAAACCATAGCCATGATGGCAATACAATTGATGGTATTCTTTCAAAAAACAATTTAATTGAAACGGCCTTTTTATATTTAAATAGTCCGTATTTATGGGGTGGAAAAACACCTTTCGGGATAGATTGTTCTGGTTTTACACAAATGGTATACAAACTCAATGGCTACAAACTTTTACGAGATGCTTCTCAACAAGCGACACAAGGTGAAGCCTTAAGTTTTATTGAAGAAAGCGAACCTGGTGATTTAGCTTTTTTTGACAATAATGACGGTTTAATTGTTCATGTAGGCATTATTATGAATGACAATTACATCATCCATGCTCATGGTAAAGTAAGAATAGATCGCTTAGACCATTATGGCATTTATAATGTTGACAAAAAAGAACATACCCATAAATTAAGAGTTATTAAAAAGATTATTTAATTAATCTTATTCTAAAAGTTTGTGAAGCTGTGCATATTGTAATAAAACAATGGTTCTTGTATCAAATATCTCACCATGGTTTAGCATATCAATGGCTTTTTTAAAAGGCATTTCAAGCACTTCAATATCTTCATGCTCACTATCTAAACCTCCTCCTTCACTGACTTTCATAGCATCTGTATATTCACCAACAAAAAAATACATTTTTTCAGTCATAACACCAGGAGAACTGTAGGCTTCAAATACTTTTTTAACTTCTTTTATTCTATAGCCAACTTCTTCTTCAGTTTCTCTGATTATACATGCCTCTGGGTCATCTTTATCTAGCATACCGGCACAAACTTCAATGAGCATACCATCCTCATTATCATTCATATAAGTTGGCATTCTAAATTGCTTAATCAATATAATGGTTTGTTTTTCTTTATTATAAAGTAAAATACCTGCACCATCGCCTCTGTTATATACTTCTCTAGCTTGAGTTACCCACTTACCATTGCGTAGTTTATAATCGAAAGTTATTTTTTTTAAGATATAATAATTGTCGGAAAGTAATTTGCTTACTATATTTTTAATTCGTTTTGTAATCATTTAAAATTCCTGCTTTAGGGCTTTATAATTTTATTAGAATCCATTTATCACAAAAAATAAAAGAATGCTATTTTCCATTTTTAAATTTCGATAAAAATACCAAATCTAAAATTTGTAGGCTTAAAATCTCTCATTTAAATTCTTCCAACAACATATAAAAAAAGCATTATATTTGATTAATTATTATTGCAATTAATTTTTAACTCATGCGACATTATCACCAAATATCCTTTTTATTAATAGATGACAAGCAAATAGTTACTGTATTATCTATTGTTGTTGTGTTTTTTGCTATTGTATTGATTTTAGGAATTAGAAAATCATATAAGCTGAAAAAGGAAAATGAACAGCTTGATAAATTAAGTGAAGAATTAGCAAAGCAAGAAGAAAAATATAAAGATTTTACAGAAGGTCATATGTATGGCGGAGATGACAAATAAAGCTCTATAACAAAAAAGCCTGCAAAAAGCAGGCTTTTTTGTTGGTCAAATATAATTTATTTCTAACGAACCAATTTTTTATATTTAATGCGTGTCGGCATCAAATCGCCACCTAAACGTTTCTTTTTATTTTCTTCATATTCAGAAAAACCCCCTTCAAAAAAATACACTTGACTATCACCTTCAAATGCCAATATATGGGTGCATATTCTATCTAAAAACCAACGGTCGTGACTAATAACAACTGCACAACCTGCAAAGTTTTCCAATCCTTCTTCTAAAGCACGTAACGTATTCACATCAAGATCATTAGTAGGCTCGTCTAAAAGCAATACATTCCCTTCTTCCTTAAGTGTCATGGCTAAGTGCAATCGGTTACGTTCACCTCCAGAAAGCAATTTTACTTTTTTGTTTTGTTCACCTCCAGAAAAGTTAAACCTACTTAAATAAGCTCTTGAATTGACTTCTTTTCCTCCCATTAAAACGAGCTCTTGACCATCACTAAAGTTTTCCCAAATAGATTTTTCAGGATCTATATTAGAATGCTTTTGATCTACATAAGCTAGCTTGGCTGTTTCCCCTACTTTAAATTCACCTTTATCTGCAACTTCTTCTCCCATAATCATTCTGAAAATGGTCGTTTTACCTGCACCATTCGGACCAATAACACCAACTATTCCTGCTTGCGGTAATTTAAAGTTTAAATTTTCGTATAATAATTTATCATCATATGCCTTGCTGACGCCAATAGCTTCAATAACATTAGTACCTAGTCTTGGACCATTCGGAATATAAATCTCCAGTTTTTCGTCTAACTGTTTTTGGTCTTGGCTTAATAATTTGTCATAATTATTCAAACGTGCTTTTTGCTTGGTTTGTCTGCCTTTCGCACCTTGTCGAACCCATTCCAACTCACGCTCTAATGTTTTTTGACGCTTGGATGCCGTTTTACTTTCCTGAGCCAATCGTTTTGATTTTTGGTCTAACCAAGATGAATAATTCCCTTTCCAAGGAATGCCTTCTCCTCTATCTAATTCTAAAATCCAGCCAGCTACATTATCCAAAAAGTATCTATCGTGGGTCACAGCTATAACGGTTCCTTTGTATTCAGCTAGGTGTTGTTCTAACCAATGTACCGATTCTGCATCTAAATGGTTGGTTGGCTCATCTAACAATAATACATCTGGTTGTTGTAATAACAAACGACATAATGCAACTCGACGACGCTCACCACCAGATAAAACACCTATTTTTTTATCACCATCTGGAGTGCGCAATGCATCCATTGCTATTTCTAACTTAGTATCCAATTCCCAGGCACCAGCAGCATCAATTTGGTCTTGAAGTTCTGCTTGTCTGTTCATTAGTTTTTCCATTTTATCTGGGTTGGAATACACTTCTTCCAGACCAAACATATCATTTATTTTATTGTATTCATCAAGGATAGCAACCGTTTCAGCTGCTCCCTCACGAACTATTTCCATAACGGTTTTATTGTCATCTAATTTTGGTTCTTGCTCTAAATAACCAACGGTGTAATTAGGAAGAAAGGTGACATCTCCTTGATAATTTTTATCAATGCCAGCAATAATTTTTAGTAAAGTAGATTTTCCAGAACCATTTAGACCTAAAATCCCAATCTTAGCTCCATAAAAAAAACTTAGATAAATGTTTTTTAAAACTGGTGTATTAGCACCTTGAAAAGTCTTTGTAAGACCTGTCATTGAAAAGATTACTTTCTTATCGTCACTCATATTTGAATGTTATTTTATTTCGTTATTAATAGAATTATACTCTGCCTTTTAGAGCATTAAAAACCCATGCAATTGCAAAAAAACCTAACCCTACAGCAGCAAACCCCCAACCCGCAACATCATCATACCTAAAAGCTCCCATGCCTATAAGTAATAAACCAACCAAAATCATAATTGTTGTAGCCCAAGCAAGGACTGTATTTTTATTCATTGACATAATCAGATAATTAAAATTATAAAGAAGTTACAAATATCGTATTTTTAAACAAAAAAGCATCCTGTGAGGATGCTTAATTATAAGATTTTAAAATTGTCTATATTTGATGATTAACTATTTTAAATTCAGAGCTTCTATTCTCCCTATGTTTAATTTTAGAACATTTTGTGTTATTGTCGTATTCATTCACTAACTTTTATTCCCCTAAACCTTTCCTGTAATTCTATTGGTTTCCAAGCCATTTTTGAACACGTAATCAATCGTACTTTTTAATCTTTGCTCAGACAAAGCTATGGTTATAATAGTGATACCCCTCTAGAATCTGCATGGAAATTAATCTCTAGTTCTAACTTGGAATATTCGTTTATTAAGGATGAAGATGTAATAGATGATGAGTCTAATGAGTTTATTTCATCCTGAATCTCCGGCTTTTCTTTGTTTCTAGTTTCTTATTTTTTCCTTTATATCATTAAAACACACTGTGTGAAACAAAATAAAACAAAAGCATCCTGTTTAAGGATGCTTATAAATATTTTAAAATGTCATTGGCACTTCAATAAATAATAAGCTTGAGGCTTCTGATGCTTTGATTTCAAATGATTCTGTGTCTGAAATCCCTATAGCGTCTCTAGTTCCTAAAACATTTCCATTTATTAAAACATCTCCAAAAACCGTCATAACGTAAACCCCTTGGTTTTGACTTTTTAATGAGTATGTAAATGATGTATCTTTATCTAAATCTATTATAGATATAACGACGTTTTGATGTATTTTCAAACTTCCTTCATGGTTTTCGTCAATGGATGTAACCAAAGTTTGAAGCTTATTTTTTCTATCTTTTACATCGAACGATTTTTGGTCGTAACGCGGTTTAACATCTTGTTTATTGGGCATAATCCAAATTTGGAATAGTCCTAGATGTTCCTCAATTGAACCATTAATTTCTGAATGTTGAACACCTGTACCTGCACTCATAACTTGAACTTCTCCTGGTTTTACAGGTATCCATTCATCTGCCATGTTATCTTTATGCTTTAAGATACCTTTTAATGGAATGGTAATAATTTCCATATTATCATGGGGATGTGTACCAAACCCCATTTTGGGTGCAATAATATCATCATTTAGTACTCTTAATGCCCCAAAGTGCACTTTTTCAGGGTTATAAAAATTCGCAAAGCTAAATGAATGATTTGCTTGTAACCAACCATGATTTGCATAACCCCTACTATCTGCCCTATGAATTACTGTTTTCATTTTATTATTTTATTTTCTTTATTTCTACAAAAGTGGCCACCTATTTATTAATTGCTATTGCAATTATAGATTCCTGATTTCCTAAGAATTTATCGCATTTTATCAAGTAAATTACTTAACTGCTCTCCTTCTTCTTCACTTAAATTTTTGAGCAATTCTTTACTGAAATCTTCTGGAATAGATTCTAATAAATATTTGCCTTCATTTGTAATGGCTATTTTAACTACACGCCTGTCTCCAGAACAAGCTAATCTTTCAATATAATTTTTAGCACAAAGCTTATCCATTAAACGCGTGACGTTTGGTGAACGCTCTACCATTCTATCTTTTATAGTTTGAACATTTAAAGGCTCATTTGCTCCTTTTAATATTCTAAGGATGTTGTATTGCTGCGGAGAAATACCAAATGATTTAAAAAACTCATTTTGATAACTATTTATCCAGTTTGCTGTATATAAAATATTTAACAATGCTTTTGATCTGTTATTCTTGAATTTTGAATTAATATCTTTTGCTAAATCTCCCATGATTATTATTTATATAATACATCTGAATATTGTTGTGATTTCTTTTTGAATACTGCATTAGCAAAAGGACATAACGGATTAATTTTTATTCCTTTTATCCTAGCAAAATCAACTGCCGCATCAACAAGCTTATAACCAACACCTTGCCCTTTTAAAGCATCATTAACTTCTGTATGCTCAATAATAATATTTTGACCATCATTAACATATGTCATCAATGCTTCCTGTTTTCCGTCCACTTCAACAAAAAACTTTCCTTGTTTGCCGTTATCTTGTTGAGAAATTTGCATGCTTAAAGGGCTTTTTGAAATTGTTCTACAGCATTTTTTAATTGAGTATTGAAATCTTCGTTAGTAATCTTTCCGTTTGAAAAATTATTACTAAAAAAAGGTAGGGAAAAAGATTCAATAATATTGCCATCATGAAAAGGAAATCTACCCTTAGCTATTGCCAATGCCGTTGAACCTCCCATCCCTCCTGGTGATGTCGCCATTAAAAGCATGGGTTTATTATAAAACATTTTTCCTTCTATCCTTGTTAACCAATCAAATAAATTTTTAAATACCGTAGAATAGGTACCATTGTGTTCTGCTAAAGACAAAATAATACCGTCGGTATTTTTTAATATATCAAGAAACTTATAAGCATCATCCGGAATACCCTTTTCATTTTCTAAATCGATTCCATACAAAGGTAAATCGTAATCATTTAAATCTAGTATTGAAACGTTTACATTTTCAACCAAGCTAGATGCGTAAGTTGCTAAGTCCTTATTAATTGATTTTTTGCTGTTAGAACCAGCAAAAGCTATTATATTTTTCATATTTATTTATTTTAAATTCTGATACAAAGATAAAAATAATAATTTTATATTCCAAGGAATATATTTCCATGTAATATATTTTGAAGTTTTATTAAGAGCATAAAACATTATCTTTAAATAAAAGTTTGGTATTTCATAGGAAAAACAACTTTTGTACTTTAGCCACAAACAAACGAATACATGAATATAGACTTCAACAAAAACGAAGACCATAACAAACTTTTAGTGTCAGAACTTAACAATAGACTTACTAAAGTACATTTAGGTGGTGGAAAAGCTGCTTTAGAAAAGCAACATGAAAAAGGTAAAATGACGGTTCATGAGCGTGTTAATTATTTATTGGATTCTAATGCTAAATCTATAGAAATTGCTGCTTTTGCTGGTGAAGCTATGTATGAAGAACATGGCGGTTGTCCCTCTGGTGGTGTGGTTGTTAAAATAGGGTACATTAAAGGCAAACAATGTATTGTTGTCGCCAATGATGCTTCTGTAAAAGCGGGTGCTTGGTTTCCTATAACGGCAAAAAAAAATCTTCGTGCCCAAGAAATTGCTATAGAAAATAAATTACCTATTATTTATTTAGTGGATAGTGCTGGTGTTTATCTACCCATGCAAGAAGATATTTTTGCCGATAAAGAGCATTTTGGTCGTGTTTTTAGAAACAATGCTATTATGAGTAGCATGGGTATTACGCAAATTGCCGCCGTTATGGGCAGTTGTGTTGCTGGTGGAGCTTATTTACCTATAATGAGTGATGAAGCTCTGATTGTTGACAAAACAGGTAGTATTTTTTTAGCAGGAAGCTATTTAGTGAAAGCTGCCATAGGTGAACATATAGATAATGAAACATTAGGTGGTGCTACGACACATTGCGAGATTTCGGGGGTTACGGATTATAAAGCCAAAGATGATGCCGAAGCATTAGACACCATTAAGAATATCATTGATAAAATTGGGGATTATGACAAAGCTGGTTTTAATAGAGTTCATCCAGAAAAGCCTAAAGAAAACCCCGAAGATATTTATGGCATTTTACCGAAAAGCCGTGTGGAGCAATACGATATGTATGAAATCATAAAACGCTTAGTTGATAACTCTGAATTTGATGAATACAAAGCTGGCTACGGAAAAACGATTATAACATGTTATGCAAGAATGGATGGCTGGGCGGTTGGTATTGTTGCCAATCAGCGAAAACTTGTAAAAACCAAACAAGGCGAAATGCAATTTGGTGGTGTTATATATAATGATAGTGCCGACAAAGCAACGCGCTTTATAGCCAATTGCAATCAGAAAAAAATTCCATTAGTGTTTTTGCAAGATGTTACAGGTTTTATGGTTGGTAGCAAAAGTGAACATAGCGGAATTATTAAAGATGGCGCTAAAATGGTAAATGCTGTTAGTAATAGTGTCGTCCCAAAATTCACGATTATTATTGGAAATAGTTATGGCGCTGGTAATTATGCCATGTGTGGAAAAGCCTATGATCCAAGACTTATTGTGGCTTGGCCAAGTGCCGAACTGGCAGTAATGAGTGGGAATTCTGCAGCAAAAGTGTTGCTTCAAATTGAAAAAGCCTCACTTGATAAAAAAGGAGAAAAAATTACTCCCGAGAAAGAAGAAAAACTTTTTAATAAAATAAAAGATAGATATGATAATCAAGTATCCCCCTATTATGCTGCCGCCAGAATATGGACCGATGCCATTATTGATCCGCTAAACACCAGAAAATGGATTAGTATGGGTATTGAAGCTGCCAATCACGCTCCTATTGAAAAACCATTTAATTTAGGAGTATTGCAGGTGTAAAATAATAATTTGAATAAACAATAAAGGACGCCATAGGCGTCCTTTATTGTTTATAGTTGTTTTTACTCTCATCGTTTGGTAATGTCCAGGGAAAGCACAAACAATCCAGTATGTTCCTTAAGTACTTGGTGCTTGGAAATAAATTTTTCAGAGCTTTCCATACCTAAGATTCATGACTAGAATAACACTAAATCCGTACCTTATCCACATGGCTTTTTAGATGGTGCCTTTCATAAAAAACGACGTTAGATTATAGTCTGTTAAAATATATAATTGATTTTTAAAATAGCGCCTCTAGGCAATATAGGAACTACAACAAAACTAGCATCTGGGTTTGATTGAATAAATTCAGAAGTCACACCATTTGCATTGGCACCGAAACTATTAGCACCAAAGAAGTTTGCTAAGCCATCTGAATTAAACAAATTGGTTACCAGCACATTTGCCGACCAGTGTTTATTAATCTCATATCCTGTACCTAAATTAAAAACACTATAGGCTGGTAATTGAAACGCATTGGCCACATTACCTTCTCTCTGCCCCATAAACTGCCATTTTATAAATGCTGAAACTTTGTCTTTTTGATACTCACTACTTACATTCAACATAAGTTTTGGATTGAAAGCAAGCTGATTTCCCGAAAAATCTTGAATACCATCATCTGCAACATCAACAGTTCCTGAAGCATCATAAACAGTCCATTTAGTTGCTTTTGGATCTTGAATCACGCCATTAAAGCGAACGGTTAAATTATTAAATACTTGATACGCACTTTCCCATTCAATACCGATGGTTCGCGAAGTGTTTAATTGAATAGGGGTGTAAAATATAGTGCCATTATCTGAATCAAACTCAAAGTTAGTAACTCCAATATTTTTAAGTTGACTCCAAAAAACGGTACTTGTAAATGAAAAATCTTTTAAGCTGGATTTTAAACCTAATTCTAATTGATTGATCTTTTGAATTTCACCCTTACCATTAATTGGCACATTTGAGAAATTATTGAAATAATAATTTAACTCTGGGGCTTTATTTCCATGAGATATACGAGCAAAAAGAGACGAATTATCATGTATTTTATAATTTGCTCCCACTGAATAGGATGCATAATTGTAATTATAATCAAAAGTGTCTTGCTCTCCTGTGGATGCTAAAACCCCATTATCGTAAGCGGTATTGGTATCTCCATCAACTCCACCCGTTTGCGTAAATGGCGCAAATCTATCTTTACTACCGTTGTGATTTAAACGCTCTAAACGAAAACCTAAATCTATATGAAGTTTATCAGTAACTTTCCACTTATCATTAAAAAATGTAGCCAACTGGCTTACTTTAGCTTTCGAATTAACAAAGAATAAACCTCCATAATTACTAACACCATTAGCATCAGATAGCGCAATAATAGGCTCATTAGGATTTTCAAGGGTTACCTGTAACATTCTGGGATTAGGTTCATAAGTTACATAAGCGAAACTACCTTGAGTAAACAATGAAGTATCTGAGAAGCCTAACGCAAAGCCGGTTGTAAAATCATGCTTATCCCATTGTTTACGAAGTGTAAATTCATTCATAAACTCATCTGCCTTATTATCTTTAAACCAAGGAGAGGTTCCCATTATGGCATCATTAGGCAATCTTCCCTCTCCAATATATTGAACAGGGTCGCCCGACAAAATACCACTATTATCCAGTCTTGCTACTTCGGCACCAGATTGTGCATCACGAAATACTACTTGACCAATTGGAAACGTTGATCCACTCGTATCACTTATAAAATAGGCGGTTGGATCGTTTAAAGACACAAAGGCATTACTAATAGATGTTTGCCAATTCGCTTCTTTTAAAGATAATTTCATGTTGTTTTTAATAGACCAATCATTCCCTAAATCTTGTAATAACTCAAATCCAAAAGCCAAATCTTTCGCGTGAACGCCTTTTGAAGGGTCAAAACTATTGCTTCCCCCATTAGCAAGATTTCTACCATCTGGAATACTAGCACCAAATGCTGGCATCAATAATGATGTTGATCTGAAATCTTGACCAAAGGCTGCTTGTGGATTATCCCAATTAGTAGCTGCAACACCCGTCCAACGATTGGTGTAATCATCCAAAAACTTACCATAAAATTTAAAATAACCATGGCTGTTTTCTTTAATGACATTGTACTTAAACTGTCCTCCTTTACTGAAGGTGAAATCTGAGTTTCTCGCACCATCATCATACCTATAATGTCCACCAGCATTAAAAAACCAATTATTTCCTAAAGGTCCTCCCATAGTAGCATCAACTCTATATAATGGATTTCCTTCCCCTTGAATACCGCTTTGCAATTGAATTTCTCCACCAAATTCATTGCTTATCCCATGCGAAATAAAATTATAAATACCCCCTGGAGCATTCATTGCCGTTATAGATGCACTTCCACCTCTAATAGCTTCTATTCTTTTTGTAGTAAGATCTAACCGATGAAAAAGATCTGGTGAATAATAGGAATGTTGGATCAGACTAACAGGCAACCCATCTTCTTCTAATGAAATATAATACCATCCTGTATCATCTTCAGCTGACGCTGAAATACCTCTGCTATAAACTTTTGTAAATACTTCACCAGCGGAAGCATCAACAAAAGTTCCTGGAATAAGTTGTAGAGCATCCGCAGTACCTCTAGGAAAAATTTGATGTATTGTTTTTGAATCTATAGTTGAAACAGAGGTACTGGATTCTATTTTAGTCCGAGGTTCAAAATTACCCGTAACTACAACGGTTTGTAATTCCAATAGATCTTCCTGAAACGAATAATTTAGCGATACGTTTTCTTTACCAACTTCAATTTTATCCATTATTGATTTAAATCCAATATGGGTAAAGGTCACACTATAAGTACCCTCAGGTATTTTATCAAAAATAAAACCTCCTTTTTTATTTGTTGAAGTCGTATGGTTTCCTGGATTTAAAACGACGTTAACACCTTCTAAAACATGACCATTATTATCTTTAATAATACCATGTAGGCTAACTTGAGCAAAAACCGAGTTAACAATGAAAAACACAAAAATCCCTTGTAAAAAACTATAAATTCTAATCATTTAATAAAAATTGCAAATTAAAAATTGTAAAAATATATTTATTATATTTAAAACTTGCAATAATAAAAAAAATAGGTATGAAGGTCGCTACAAAGAGAAATAAATCTATAAAAATTAACATTATCCTATTTGTTATTTTCTTCCTGTTTGCTATCGTTCAATTAAATGATCCAGACCCTATTATTTGGTTTTCAATTTATGGCATTGTAGCTCTTGTATGCTTGGTTGCCAATTACAAAAAGATTTCTAAAATTTTATTATGGATATTAATTATTGGGTTATTGATATATTCTGTAAGCTACTTTCATTATTTTAAAGACTGGTTCAATATAGATCATAAAGAAGAGCTTTTTGGCGAAATGGTTTATGAAAAACCCTATTTGGAAGGCACTAGAGAATTTCTTGGATTATTAATGGCTATTGGAGCATTGGTATATCAGTTAAAAAGACCTTTAAAATAATAAAAAACGACCGTTTCAGGTCGCTTTTTTACTATAAATTTTCGTAAGAGGACACCAGCCGTATAAATTCTGCCCGATATCCATCTTTATCTTTACCTCTACCTAACTTTGCTAAAGAAATAACATCTTCAATTTTTGAATTATTGTGGTATTTTGATTGTCTTAATTGCATTCCAAACAAAGCAACTGCAGAAGCGAACCCTAAATCTTCTGAAGGAAGTCCAACTTCATCTTTTTGTATATGTATCATTTCTATACTTTTATCACCATCTGGTTTTTTGTATCTAAATTTAACGGTAAACAATTCATCAGAATAATTTTGAGTAACTTCTGGTTTGGTATATTTTAAATCTGCAACATCTTTTAGATAGCTGCTTTCAACACCTACAGGAATTATTTCATAAAGTGCTGTTACAGTATGTCCACTACCTAATTCGCCTGCATCTTTTGTGTCATCTATAAAATCTTCATCTTCTAACATTCTATTTTCATAACCAATAAGTCTGTATGCCTGTACTTTATTTGGGTTAAATTCTATTTGAATTTTTACATCTTTGGCAATAGTAAACAAAGTCCCACCGAATTCTTTTCCAAACACCTTTTGGGCTTCCTGCATATTGTCAATATACGCATGGTTACCATTTCCTTTATCTGCCAATGTTTCTAGCTTTGAATCTTTATAATTTCCATATCCAAACCCTAAAACAGATAAAAACACCCCAGACTTACGCTTTTCTTCGATTAACTTTTCCATGTCTTTGTCACTTGATACGCCCACATTAAAATCCCCATCTGTTGCAAGAATAACACGGTTATTACCATTCTTTTTAAAATTTTCTTCAGCTAGTTTATATGCCAAATTAATACCTGCACCACCAGCAGTTGAGCCACCAGCATTTAAATTATCTAAAGCCGATAGAATTTTCTCTTTGTTTTTTCCTGATGTTGGTTCTAAAACTACGCCTGCAGCACCAGCATACACTACAATGGACACTTTATCTTGTTCTCGAAGTTGATTGACCAACAATTTGAAAGCCGATTTTAATAATGGCAGTTTGTTTTGAGAGTCCATAGACCCAGAAACATCAATCAAAAATGTTAAGTTTGATGGTGGTAATTCATCCTTATCATAGGTTTTGCCTTGTAAACCAATCTTGACAATTTTTGTTGCAGCATTCCAAGGAGTTTTGGCAATTTCTGTATTAATTGAAAATGGATGTTCATCAGTGGGTTGTGGATAGTTATATTCGAAATAATTAATCATTTCTTCAATTTTAACTGCGCCTGGTTCGATGGTTTCTCCATTATTAATCATACGCCTTAAATTACTGTATGCAGCTTTATCTACATCAATAGAAAAGGTTGATAAGGGTGACAAGGACGTTCTTTCAAAATTATTTTCCTCTATAACAGCATAGCTTTCATCATTGTTTAATCTAAAATTCCCTTGATGTGTTGTAATTACAATACAACCATTATTTGCTATTTTTCCAAACTTTTGCTTTGCTTCTGTATTATCATATACAACTTTTCTATCAATATCTACTTCTGGTAAATTTTCAATTATATAATTGTTTTCTTTCTTTATTGGTGCTCCATCAACAATATATAATATTTCATTGTTAATATTTTTAGAATTATTTTTAGTAGAAATAAGTATGACACCACTTGCTGCTCTACTCCCATAAATTGAAGTAGCTGATGCATCTTTTAACACGTTTATATTTTGAATATTTTTTGGGTTTATTTTATCTAAATTATTATAAGGTGTAATAATGCCATCAACTACAACCAGTGGAGTTTGGTTATTATTTATAGAAGCCTGCCCTCTAATTAATATTTTATTGTTTTTGTTCTCATTAGCGTTGTTATTAGTAATATTTACACCGGCCACTCTTCCCTGCAAAGCATTAGTAACTGGTATTGTTGTTTGTATTTGTCCTGCTAATTGATTATGATAGGCTTTTTGCTTTTGGCTTTTCATTTGAGAAGCTGATTCTGCTCTGACCGATGTTACAGAACCAGTAAGATAACTTCTTCTTTGTGTTCCATAACCAACCACAACGACTTCATCTAAAGCTTGTTTAGAAGGCTCCAGAGAAACATTTATAGTATTAAGTTTTTCAACTTTTTTTTCTTTGGTTTCATAACCTAGACTGGAAAATACCAAAATATCGGAGTCTTTTGCTTTGATTTGATACAAACCATCAAAATTTGTAGTAGTACCTGTTGAAGTTCCTTTGATAACGACATTAACTCCTGGAAATGGTGTTCCATCCGTAGAATCTGTTACTCTTCCAACAATCAATTGTTCTTGAGCTGTTATTTGTAATGAAGAAATCAAAACAAATAAAAATGTGAATAATGTTTTCATAATAGTCGATTTAAAATGTTTAGCGTAAAACTAAATCCATCAACCTTATTATAAAACCAATAATGAGTGAAGTGCTCTTTTGGATGAGTAAAGCATAAAAAAAGGCTAAATTCAAATTCAGCCTTCATGATTCATCTTGTTATTAAAATTTTAACTTCCCTTCTGCCCAACAAATTGTTGGTTTTTAGATTTAAACAGAATATTAAAACTGGTTAAACTCCCATAAATTCTGGTAATATATTGCTGTAAATCTATTTTACTTTGTTCATCTAAATCACTGGCATTAATTCGCTGTTCCATAACTCGCAATCTGTCTCGAACCATCGTGATTTTATGAAAAAAAGTATCAATAGGCAGTTCGTAAGATTTTAAACTGGTATCTGCTGGTTCTAAAATCAGTTTTCCTCCTTTATATTTATCAGCAATGGTAACGACTTCACTAACATCACTCCATTTTTTAAGAATATCTACCAAACTACTTTCTATATCAAAAAAGCTCACGGTGTCTACATCGCCATCAGCGGCTTCAATCACTTCAAATTCACTATCTAAATCAATAGTTTCCAATCCATTTTCAATAAATGTCACCCAATAATGTTGAGCTGTTACATTGGTTACAACACCTTTTCCGTGTTCTGAATGGTTTATTCTAGAACCTATTCCTAATAATTTCATATTATTTCTTGTTAATCTGTCCTTTGCTTTATTAAAAGCACAATTATAATAAAACTTTAACTATTAATCATTTTTAATGAAATCAATTCTTAAAATAACTTGATGACACCTATAAATAATTCTTAATTTTCTGTTAAATACACCTCTTAAAAAAAAGATACAACCCCCTGTTTTTAATAGGGTATTATATAACTATTCACAAATAAAAAATACGTATGCTATTTTTAAAATACCACGGTAAAACAGATTAACAATTAAAGAGCAAATCATACCCCAAAACAGATGGGGTAAATCAAAATTCATATACAAATAATGTAAAAGTTAATTAATCTTAACGAAGTTGCCAATATCCTATATAGCATCTATTTTTATAGAAGAACAAACATTTTAAAACCTATAAATTATGAGAAAATTATGCTACTTATTATTTTTTGCTTTTGGACTTTCATTTGCAAATAATCAGCCATTAGAAAATCAAAACGAACCGAAGGTTGGTGACGTATTAATTATAAATCAACCCTCTGGAAGTAAATACAACTACATTTTTTTTCCAAAGTTAAATTTTATAGTTAAAAAAGGAGGTTTATCCAATTACAAAAGTGTACACGGAAATCATGTCATTGTAAAAGAAGTGGAAACAAAACCTAATGGCAAAACGTATGTTCATTTAGAGAAAAAAGACAATACAGATTTTTTCGGGTTTTTAAAAACGGTCAAAGCTAATTATGAAAAATCATTACATGCTGGTGAAATTTCCATAGTAAATGAATAATATTATTTTAATCAAATACTTATAGAAGCTACATGAACTATGTAGCTTCTTTTGTTTTAATATATAAAACCAAACATATAATAAAAAGATGAAGGCTTCGTTTTTAACCTAGTTTCGAACAATTTAAATATATTTAGCATTATTTTATCAATGAGTAAAATTAAAAACATGAGCTTTATTCTATTATTAATTAGACCAATAGGCTTTTTATGCTTACTTATTTTCACAACCAGTTTTTCTAGTGTATCCTCTAAAATAAACAAAATCAAAATATCGCAGTATGATACCATTATGAAAGATACTGTATTAATTGATACTATCGTTGTTGACTCCTCACTCACTAGATACACACCGTATAAGGAAAATGTGCATGCCTCTTACTACCACGACAAATTTAATGGGAGAAAAACGGCTAGTGGGGAAAAATTTGACAATAATTTATATACTGCTTCCCATAAAACATTAAAATTTGGAACTAAAATCAAGGTAACAAATACTGCTAATAACGAGTTTGTAATTGTCACGATAAACGATAGGGGACCTTTTATTAAAAATAGGGAAATTGATTTATCAAAAAAAGCCTTTATGGAAATTACAAAAAACAAATTAACTGGCTTTTTAATTGTAAATCTTGAAGTTTTGGAAGACTAACTCCTTTTTCTTGTTAGAAATAAATCTTCATATAAATTTAATAACTAAAATTGTACCTTTGCATTCCTGTCTACCGAACAGGCAGGTTTGCCTATAATTTATGAGCCAATTTGAGGATTTTATTGAAGTAAAAGGTGCTAGAGTACACAATCTTAAAAATATTGATGTATCCATTCCGCGCGAAAAATTGGTAGTTATTACCGGCTTATCTGGTAGTGGAAAATCGTCTCTGGCTTTTGACACTATTTATGCTGAAGGACAAAGACGTTATATAGAAACCTTCTCCGCTTATGCCAGACAGTTTCTGGGTGGTTTAGAACGTCCGGATGTTGATAAAATTGATGGTTTATCTCCCGTAATTGCCATCGAGCAAAAAACAACTAGTAAATCGCCACGTTCTACCGTTGGGACTATTACAGAGATTTACGATTTTCTTCGTTTATTATTTGCTCGTGCCAGTGATGCTTATAGTTATAACACGGGTGATAAAATGATAAGTTATACAGATGAGCAGATTAAAGAACTCATAGTCAATGATTTTAAAGATAAACGAATCAATATTTTGGCGCCTGTGGTTCGTTCCAGAAAAGGACATTACCGTGAATTATTTGAGCAAATAGCCAAACAAGGCTTTGTAAAAGTAAGAACAGATGGGGAAATAAAAGATATTACCAAAGGCATGATGCTTGATCGCTATAAAACGCATGATGTTGAAATTGTTATTGATAGATTAAAAATTGATGACTCCATAGATAACGACAAACGCCTAACAGAAAGCATCAATACAGCCATGTATCATGGTGAAGATGTTTTGATGGTGATAGACCAAGATACTAACGACGTCCGCTATTTTAGTAGAAATTTGATGTGTCCATCTTCTGGTATTTCATACCCCAATCCTGAGCCTAATAATTTTTCATTTAATTCCCCAAAAGGTGCTTGCGACCATTGTAATGGCATTGGTGAATTATATCAAGTGAACAGTCAAAAAATTATTCCAGATGACACTCTTTCTATCAAAAATGGTGCGCTAGCTCCCCATGGCCCAGAAAAAAACAGCTGGATATTTAAGCAATTGGAAATCATTGCCCAACGCTATAATTTTAAATTAAGTGATGCTTATAAAGACATTCCTCAACAAGCAAAACAAATTATTTTATATGGCGGAAACGAAAAGTTTTCAGTAGACAGTAAAACACTCGGGGTAACTCGCGATTATAAAATTGATTTTGAAGGTGTTGCTAATTTTATCGAAAACCAATACAAAACTGCAGAATCCACATCTTTAAAACGTTGGGCAAAAGAGTATATGGATAAAATTGTATGTCCAGTTTGTGAAGGTTCTAGATTAAAAAAAGAATCCCTTTATTTTAAAATAAATAATAAAAACATTGCTGAATTAGCAAATACAGACATCGTTGAATTAACAAGTTGGTTTAACGATTTACACCATCATCTGTCTGAAAAACAATTAAAAATTTCAGAAGAGGTTATTAAAGAAATTAAATCCAGACTGCAATTTTTACTAGATGTTGGCTTAGATTATTTATCGTTGAACAGAAGTTCCAAATCCTTATCTGGTGGTGAAGCCCAACGTATTCGTCTTGCCACCCAAATTGGTTCACAATTGGTTGGCGTACTTTACATTTTAGATGAGCCTAGTATTGGATTACATCAACGAGATAATGAGAAATTAATTAGTTCATTAGTAGCATTAAGAGATTTAGGAAATTCGGTTATTGTAGTCGAGCATGATAAAGATATGATTGAGCGTGCCGATTATGTGATTGATATTGGTCCCAAAGCTGGAAAATTTGGTGGAGAGATAATCAGTATTGGTACACCTAAAGAATTGTTAACACATCACACCCTTACTGCCGATTATTTAAATGGTACCAAACAAATAGAAATCCCTAAAAAAAGACGGGAAGGCAATGGGAAATTTATTGAACTAAAAGGATGCACAGGAAATAATTTAAAAAACATTTCAGTTAAATTCCCTTTGGGAAAAATGATTGGAGTTACGGGAGTTTCTGGTAGCGGAAAATCCACATTAATAAATGAAACCCTCTATCCTATTCTCAATGCACATTATTTTAATGGCGTAAAAAAACCCATGCCTTACAAAAGCATTAGTGGATTAGAGCATATTGATAAAGTGATTGACATCAACCAATCGCCTATTGGAAGAACCCCTAGAAGTAATCCTGTGACTTATACGGGCACTTTTAGTGAAATAAGAGCCCTTTTTGCTAAAGTACCCGAAGCCATGATTCGTGGGTATAAAGCGGGTCGTTTCAGTTTTAACGTCGCTGGCGGTCGTTGTGAAACGTGCCAAGGTGGCGGATTACGGGTTATTGAAATGAATTTCCTACCTGATGTTTATGTAGAATGTGAAACGTGCCAAGGCAAACGTTTTAATAGGGAAACTTTGGAGATTCGATATAAGGGGAAATCTATTAGTGATGTATTGAACATGACCATAAATGAAGCTGTTGATTTTTTTGAAAATATTCCTAAAATTCATAATAAACTTAAAACCATCAAAGATGTAGGATTAGGCTATATTACTTTAG
The DNA here is from genome assembly GCF_003258355.1 of Confluentibacter sediminis. Lineage (GTDB taxonomy): Bacteria > Bacteroidota > Bacteroidia > Flavobacteriales > Flavobacteriaceae > Confluentibacter > Confluentibacter sediminis. The sequence continues at coordinate 22,706 of NZ_QKPO01000016.1, forward strand.
GACAACAAAGTACCACGCTTTCAGGTGGAGAGGCTCAACGTATAAAACTGGCAACCGAGTTAAGTAAACGCGATACAGGAAATACTTTTTATATATTGGATGAACCCACAACGGGACTTCATTTTGAAGATATTAGAGTGTTAATGATTGTCCTTAACAAATTAGCCAATAAAGGAAATACGGTACTTATTATTGAGCATAATTTAGATGTTATTAAAACTGTTGACCATATTATAGATGTTGGTTATGAAGGTGGAAAAGGGGGCGGACAAATAATTGTGGAAGGCAAACCTGAAGACGTTGCTAAGCATAAAAAAAGTTATACAGCGAAATTTCTCAAAAAAGAATTAAATTAATCTTTATAGAACACAAAAGTTCAATAAATTAAACACCTATGATATGATAGAAGAAGGACATCATAAAAGATGGAATGAAATAAAAACAAACGACTCTTGGGCTATTTTTAAAATAATGGGAGAGTTTGTATCTGGTTTTGAAAAAATGAGTAAAATTGGGCCTTGTGTTTCCATTTTCGGTTCTGCAAGAACTAAATCTGAGAACCCGTATTACAAATTAGCAGAAAATATTGCAAAGCGAATTGTTGAAGCTGGTTATGGTGTCATTACCGGTGGTGGCCCCGGAATTATGGAAGCTGGTAATAAAGGAGCCCATCTGGCTGGTGGCACATCTGTTGGATTAAATATAGAACTCCCTTTTGAACAACATGACAATCCTTATATTGACTCTGATAAAAGCTTAGACTTCGATTATTTTTTTGTTCGTAAAGTGATGTTTGTAAAATATTCTCAAGGCTTTGTGGTGATGCCAGGTGGTTTTGGAACTTTAGATGAACTTTTTGAAGCCATTACTCTTATACAAACCCATAAAATTGAAAAATTTCCAATTATTTTAGTAGGAACAGAATTTTGGAAAGGATTATTTGATTGGATTAAGACAACCATTTTAGATGCTTTCGCAAACATAAGTGTGAAAGATTTAGATTTAATTCACTTGGTAGATACGGAGGATGAAGTAATAGCTATATTAGATAACTTTTATAAAGAATATAATTTAAGTCCTAACTTCTAAACCCTTTAATAACCTTTACATTTGCTTCTTACCTAAGCAAAACAATCAAGCAATATGAATTACAATGGTTTAATCAAGTAATTTACTATATTGCTGCGCCTATTTAAATACAAATCTTTTAATGTTGTTGCTATAAATTGAAATTACGTTTTTTAAGTTTTCTTTTTTCCATTTCATGTTTAACGGTTTTTGGTCAAAATAAGATTGATCTAAAAGCTGATTTTGATATGGAAATTGGTCAAATAAAAATATCGCAAACCATAACGTATCAGAACACCTCGCAAGACACCTTACAAAGTATTTATTTAAACGATTGGAATAAAAGCTATTCAACAAAAAAAACGGCTTTGGCAGAACGCTTGGCAGATGAATATATTAATGATTTTCATTTGGCCAAAAATGAAGAAAGAGGCTTTTCCGTAATAACATCCATTAAACAAAACAATCAAGATGTAGTTTATAATGAACTTAAAAATCAAATTGATGTTATAAAAGTTGATTTAATTTCCCCTTTAAAACCGAACGAAGCCTATACTATAACCCTTCAATATATTGTAAAAATCCCTAGTGATAAATTTACTAGTTATGGCATGACGCCTACTGGCGATGCAAACCTAAGATATTGGTATATAACACCTGCTGTTTATGATGGCAAATGGCATTATTATAGTAATAAAAACTTAGATGATTTATATATTCCAAAATCTGATATTACTTTAGAAATTGATTACCCAAAAGGCTATTATTTGACTTCAGAATTAGATGAATATGAAGTATCCCAAACTTCTGATAGACAAAAAGTTAAACTAAAAGGGCAAGATAGAATCAATAATAAACTATTTTTAAATAAACATAAGGTTTTTGAAACTATTGAAAATGAAAATTTGGGCTTAGTTACTAGCATCAATGACGAAGGTTTAAATCTTATTGAGAAGGTGTTAACCATAGAACGAGTTTCAAAATTTATTTTGAATAATCTGGGAGATTACCCTCATAAAAAACTTCTAATATCCGACATTGACATTCAAAAAGAACCTGTATATGGGCTAAATTTTTTACCAAATTTTATTCATCCCTATCCAGAAAGGTTTAATTATGAATTAAAATTATTAAAAATAGGCCTTCAAAATTATTTAGAAAATACATTATTAATTAACCCAAGAGAAGACCAATGGCTTTTAGATGGTGTCCAAATGTATTACATGATTAATTATATGGACGAAAATTACCCAGACATGAAATTTTTGGGTTCCATTGCTAATATTTGGGGTATTAGATCCTTTCATGCAGCCGATTTAAAATATAACGATAAATATAATTTAGCCTATATGCTTATGGCTAGAACCAATAGAGACCAGCCATTAACTATGGCTAAAGATTCGCTATTAAAATTCAACAAAAACATTGCCAACAAATACAAAGCGGGTATAGGCTTTAAATACCTTGATGATTTTGTAAATCATGATATTATAGATAATGCATTAAAATATTATTTAGCTAACACAAAACTCCAACCGACATCTCCGAAAGATTTTGAAACGTTTATAAAATCTAAAACCTCAAAAAATGTTGATTGGTTTTTTAATGATTATATAAATACTCGCGAAAAGGTTGATTATAAAATAAAAAATATACAAAAAAACAAAGATTCAGTCCAACTGACTATTAAAAACAAGAGGCATAACAATATGCCTATCTCATTATATGCCTTAAAGAATGACAGTATTATATCTAAAACTTGGGTTGAAAATATTGATAAAGAAAAAACCATTACCATACCAAGAAACGAAGCCAATAAATTAGTTTTAAATTATAATCAGGTGATTCCGGAATATAATTTAAGGGATAATTGGAAATCTTTAAAAGGTTTCTTTTTTAATAACAAACCTCTACAATTAAGGCTTTTTAAAGATATTGAAGACCCAAACTACAACCAGGTTTTTTTTATGCCATTATTAGAATTTAATAATATTTATGATGGCGTCACATTGGGTACTAAAGTATATAATGGCACATTATTAAGAAAATCATTTAATTACAAATTACAACCCAAGTATTCATTTAATTCTCAAGCCTTCACAGGTTCCGGATCGGTTTTTTATATTCATAATATCGAAAATAGCGACTTATACTATATGAGTTTTGGTTTAAGTGGTGCTTATAGCTCCTACGCTAATAATCTATTTGTTAGACAATTAATGCCAGCCATCTCTTTCTTTTTTAGAGAAGATGATGATTTTCGTTCAAACAAGAAAAAATCGCTGAAATTCAGATATATTGATATCCAAAGAGATAAAGACACTTCTAATTTGTTAAATGTTACCAAACCTAACTACAGCGTTTTTAATATTAATTTCATTAGTTCAAACGACAATTTAATTAATTTTAATAAATGGGTCGCTGATTTACAAATAGCAAAAACCTTTAGTAAAGTCTCATTTAATTATGAATATAGAAAGCTATTTGAAAGCAATCGTCAGCTTAATTTACGTTTTTATACGGGTGCTTTTATCAAGAACAAAAATGACAGTAACTCAAACTATTTTAGTTTCGCATTGGACAGACCTACAGATTATTTATTTGATTATAATTATTTAGGACGATCGGAAGCTACCGGTATTTTTAGTCAGCAATATATTGATGCCGAAGGTGGTTTTAAATCTAAATTAGACCCTGCTTTTGCAAATCAATGGATTTCAACAGTAAACACAAGTACAACGCTTTGGAAATACATTCTAGCTTATGGCGATTTAGGGGTTGTAAAGAATAAGTATCGCAGTGCTAAGTTTGTTTACGATTCTGGTATTAGAATTAATTTAGTCACCGATTATTTTGAAATTTATTTACCGGTATACTCTAATTTGGGTTGGGAAATTTCAGAACCTAATTATTCTCAAAGAATCAGATTTAAGTTTACAGTAGACCCGCAATCTTTACTTGGGCTATTTAGAAGACGCTGGTATTAAGTTTGTTAAAATTTTATTGATTTTTAAACAAATCAATTCATTTGATGAATTGTTTAACACCTTTTCAACATTTCATTATTTTTTTTAATAGAATCGATACTAAAGAAAGATTTTAGAATTGTTAGTGCCACAAAAATTAGTTAAATTCGCAGAAGCGAAATTTCACTCATATGGATACCATTCCAGATTTAAAAAATAATATATCCTTCGACGATTTTAAAACTGAAGTTTTAAATGATTACAAAATAGCGGTAACCAGTAGAGAATGTAGTTTACTGGGGAGGAGAGAAGTATTAACAGGTAAAGCTAAATTTGGGATTTTTGGAGATGGTAAAGAAGTGCCACAATTGGCAATGGCAAAAGCCTTTAAAAAAGGGGATTGGCGTTCTGGTTACTATCGTGACCAAACGTTTATGATGGCTTTAGGCGAATTATCCATAGAACAATTTTTTGCTGGCCTATATGCCAACACCAATTTAGAATTGGAGCCTATGTCTGCCGGCCGTCAAATGGGAGGACACTTTGTAACCCATAGTATTGATGAAAATGGAAATTGGAAAGATCTTACAAAACAATACAATTCCAGTGCAGATATTTCACCAACTGCTGCGCAAATGCCAAGGTTACTTGGTTTAGCTCAAGCTTCAAAAATTTACAAAGAGCTTAAAGATATTAATGCTACCAATTTCTCTGTAAATGGAAATGAAGTCGCTTGGGGAACCATTGGAAATGCTAGTACAAGCGAAGGTCTCTTTTTTGAAACTATAAATGCCGCTGGAGTTTTACAAGTTCCTATGGTAATAAGTGTATGGGATGATGAATATGGGATTTCCGTTCATGCCAAATATCAAACTACTAAAGAAAATATTTCAGAAATCTTAAAAGGGTTTCAACGAGATAAAAAAAATAACGGCTTTGAAATATTAAGAGTAAAAGGTTGGGATTATGCCAATTGTATGGAAACATATCAAGAAGCCTCCGTTATAGCAAGAGATGAGCACGTTCCTGTTCTCATACATGTTCAAGAATTAACACAGCCTCAAGGGCATTCTACATCTGGATCCCATGAACGTTATAAAGATAGCAACAGACTCTCTTGGGAAGCTGAATTCGATTGCAATAAAAAAATGCGAGAATGGATTATAGAAAGTGGTATTGCAACTAACGAGGTACTTACAAGTATTGAACGAACCATTAAAAGGGACGTAAAAGAAGGTCGGAAAAATGCTTGGGATATTTTTTTAAGGCCTATTCAAAAAGAACAACAAGAACTAATTTCTATACTAAAAAGTGTCGCTACGAATAGTTCTAACCAGGTTTTTATATCAAAAATAAAAGACTCTTTACTTTCAATTGGCGAACCAACTAGAAAAGATTTATTATCGAGTGCCAGAAAGGCATTGCGCTACACAATTGGAGAAAACAACACTGAAAAACAACAACTTAACACTTGGATTAATAATTATTTCCATTTTGCACAGCCTAAATTCAGTTCTCATTTATATTGTGAAACCAACAAATCTGCATTACGTGTTACGGAAGCAAAACCTAGTTACAGTAATGATTCGGAACTTGTAGATGCCAGAATTATTATTAGAGATAATTTTGATGCTATTTTAAAAAAATATCCAGAGGTATTGATTTTTGGTGAAGACACTGGTCATATTGGCGATGTTAATCAAGGTTTAGAAGGCTTACAAGAAAAATACGGTGAACATCGTGTTACAGATACAGGGATTAGAGAAGCTACCATCATTGGTCAAGGTATTGGATTGGCTTTAAGAGGACTACGTCCAATTGCCGAAATCCAATATTTAGATTACCTTTTATATGCCTTACAAATTATTAGTGATGATCTAGCGTCACTTCATTATAGAACGAAAGGACGCCAAAAAGCTCCATTGATTATACGAACTCGAGGACATAGATTAGAAGGCATATGGCATTCTGGTTCTCAAATGGGTGGTATTTTAAATTTAATACGAGGAATTTACGTATTAGTACCAAGAAACATGACTAAAGCTGCAGGTTTTTATAATACATTGCTACAAAGTGATGATCCTGCTTTAGTCGTAGAATGTTTAAATGGTTACCGACTTAAAGAAAGTAAACCTGATAATTTAGGTAATTTTAAAACGCCTATTGGTGTTGTTGAAACCATAAAAGAAGGTGCAGATATTACCTTAGTTTCATATGGTTCCACACTTCGAATAGTTGAGCAAACTGCTAAAGATTTATTAACAGTTGGTATCGATGCCGAAGTTATAGATATACAATCGTTGATCCCTTTTGATATCAATCATGACATTGTAAAAAGTATTGCAAAAACAAATAGGGTCATAGTCATAGATGAAGATGTACCTGGTGGTGCTTCAGCTTATATATTAAATGAGATTTTAAATACACAAAATGCCTATCAGTATTTAGATAGCCAACCAAAAACTTTAACCGCAAAGGCACACAGACCGGCATTTGGAAATGATGGTGATTATTTCTCTAAACCTTCTGCGGAAGATATTTTTGAAGCTGTTTATCAAGTGATGCACGAATCCAATCCTGAAGATTTCCCAAAATTGAGATAGAGAAACAATCAATTGAATATTTTTCTACCAATTATGAGATATTTTTATATATTTTTATCATTATTCAATTCTAAAACAATATGAAAAAAGATGTTACCGATTTAGCTTTATTAATCCTACGTTTAGGAGCTGGAGGATTAATGCTTACACATGGAATTCCTAAAATAAACATGCTATTTGCGAGCCCAATTCAATTTGCTGATCCTATTGGTGTTGGTGATACATTATCATTGATATTTGCTTTAATAGGCGAAGTTATTGCCCCTATTCTTATAATCATTGGATTTAAAACAAAATTAGCTGCGATTCCGTCCGTAATAACCATGGCTGTGGCTGCTTTTATAGTTCATGCTAATGATGACATAGCCACTAAAGAAAAAGCATTACTATATTTAATTTGTTTTGTAACTCTTCTTCTAGCCGGAGCAGGCAAATATTCTATAGATGGAATGAAAAAATAATTCCAGAAAACTGGATATAAATATTATAAATGAAGGCAATTCCCCTGAAAGATATTAAGCAAGAATTAAGTCATCTTTCTTCCAATGAATTACAGGAGATTTGTCTTTGTTTGTCAAGATTCAAAAAAGAAAATAAAGAACTCCTCTCCTACCTTTTATTTGAATCCTCTAATGAAGAAGCTTATATTGAAAGTGTTAAAAATCACATAGATGAAGGTTTTGAAACTATAAATATTGATAGTTACTTCTATATAAGAAAAAGTATTAGAAAAATACTAAACCAAACTAAAAAGTACATTCGCTATTCACAAAAAAAAGAAACCGAAATAGAGTTGCTGCTTTATTTTTGTAAAAAGATGAAAACATTCAAACCTAGTATTAAAAACAGTTTGCAACTTGAAAACATCTACAAACGTCAAATAATCCTTATTAAAAAGATAATTAGCTCTTTACATGAAGATTTACAATACGACTATAATTTGGCTATTGAAGATTTATAAATTTAACATCGCCAATGTTTTTTTACGCTGAATTTTACCAAAGCCCGTTTCACTGAATTTTTCTAAATTATAAACCGCTTTTGGTTTTTCAAATTTTTCAAGACCATCAAAAACCGACGGATTCAATTCATTCGTTTTATCTTCTACAACCAAAATCAATTTTTCACCTAAAACTTCGTCTGGTTGAGAAGCTATAATATACCGTTTCTGTATGATGCCAGCCAGTTTGTTCTCTATTTGTTCTGGAAACACTTTAACCCCACCTGTATTAACCACGTTATCGTAACGTCCTACCCATTCAAATTCATTTTTAGAATGAATTTCAACAACATCATTTGTAACTATTTTCTCGTTCGAAATATAGGGTACCTCTACAACTAAACACTGTCTTTCATCTTGTGATATAGAGATACTTGGCAATAATCTAAAATGTTGTTGCTTATTACTTTGTCCTTGAGGAAAATTATTTAATTGCTTTAAAGCAAAATGACTCACCGTCTCAGTCATGCCATATGTTTCAAAAATTTTGGCAGGATGGTTTGCTATGGCTTCTTTTAAAGAATTGGTAACCTTTGCACCACCAACAATAATAGTTTTAATATTATGAGTTCTCTCAAGTGTATTTCGTAACTGCATCGGCGTCATAGCACAAAAATCATAATGACGGTTCTTATTGAAATAAGGTTCTGATGTTGGATTAACTATATCTAACTCTAAACCTAAAATCATGGCCCTAATCAACATCATTTTGCCAGAAATGTAATTAGATGGCAAACAATGTAGGGCTTTATTACCTGGTCTTAAATTAAAAAAATCCCCAGTGGCAATGGCAGAATTCACCATAGCTTGCTTATGTACTTTAATGGTTTTTGGTTTTCCAGTAGAACCAGACGTTTTAATGATGATATAATCCTTTTTATCCAGCCAATCCATTAAAAAATGACCGAAAATTTCCTCATAATGTTCACCTTCTTTAATGAAACTATATGCTACATCATAAAGATCGTCAAAATGGTAATTACCGGAATTAAGTTTAAATTTTAAATGTACTTTATCAAAGGTTGGAGTTGTTTTCATCATCATGTATTCCTATTCTATTTATTGTTTCAATTTCAGGTACTAAAATAGTTCCAAATAATCTATCTTTCCAATTTTTCCAGCCATATTTTTTTGCCATTATTAAAAGAATTATGGGATATACGACAAAAACAGGTAAAATAATCTCTAATATAGAATTCGTAGCTTCTTCAGATGTATAAATGAAAATAGCATCGGTTTGTAATGCAGACCAACTTGAGGTTACTAGAATAGCTGCTAATAAATTGTTTCCAAAATGAAATCCTAATGCCAGCTCCAAACCATCATCCATCAATGTCATAATACCAAGTAATAATCCTGTTCCTATATAAAATACCATAGTAATAAGCCCAATTTCAGCGACTTCTGGATTTGCCCCATGCATAACACCAAATAATACAGATGTGAGTATTAACGGAAACCATTTATTCCTTACATAAAAACCAAGATGTTGCATCAAATACCCTCTAAATAAATACTCCTCGAGACCAATTTGAACAGGAAATAATAAAAGACTTATAATAAGCAGTATTGTAAACTTTACAGGATCAAATTGAAGTTTAATTAAATCAGGGTCTGCATAATAACTTATCGAAAAAGTAACTAATGTTATTATTACTATTAAAGAAAAAGAAAAAGCAACCCGACTCCAATCAACTTTATCCCTAGCTGTTGTTAATGATAATATACTTCTTTGATGAAGAAATTTAACCAATATGAATAACAATCCAAGTAAAATCGCAAAAGGAGCTAAATTAACGGCCAGCCAAAAATTCTTACTTGGCACTAACTCTAGTAACTTTTTTTGTTCTTCAACGATGTCTATATCCCCACCGAAAAAAATAAAAAAAACAATATTGCCAATAAAAATACCAGAAACTAAAAAGACTGTTAAAAAAAACATCCAAGTTTCATTTTTACCTTTAAATGCTTGTTGAATATAGTTCATATATTTTATAAATTAAATGTCCACTGTTTTAAGTTATCGTATTGCAATGTACCATTTTTAACCAATAATGGCGATTCAAAATTATTGGTAAATAAACCTCCTGTACCCAAGCCTTGTGGCACCTTACTATATTTAGTATAAGTATATTGGGCAATAGCATTTAAACCTACATTACTTTCTAAAGCACTCGTTATCCACCAACCAATATTTAACCTTTCAGCTATTTCAATCCATTCATCACAACCTTTAAAACCACCTACCAAACTAGGCTTTAAAATGATGTATTGTGGCTTTATGGTTTGTAATAAATATTCTTTTTGAATTGGATGAAAGACCCCTATTAACTCCTCATCAAGTGCTATTGACAACGGTGTTTCTTTACACAATACTGCCATCTTTTCTATTTGACCTTGTTTTATAGGTTGTTCGATGGAATGCAAATCGAATTCAGATAATATTTTTAATTTTTCTAAAGCTTCCAAAGGTTGAAAAGCGCCATTTGCATCTACACGCAATTCTATATTTTTTGAAGTAAATTCTTTTCTGATAGATTTTATAAGGTTGATTTCTGTTTGAAAATCGATGGCTCCAATTTTCATCTTAATACATCTGAATCCTGCTTCTATTTTTTCTTTAATTTGTTGTTTCATGAAACCTTCGGAACCCATCCAAATTAATCCGTTTATTGAAATGGAATCTTGGCTTCTAGTAAAATCTGATGGAAACAATTCATATTCATTTTCGGAAGTTAAAGACTTAAAAGCCATCTCCAAACCAAATTGAATACTTGGAAATTCGATTAATTCCGCTAAAAGAATTTCTAAACCTAAATGGATATTATGACATGCCCATCTTAATTTTTTCTCATAATCTGGTCTGTCATCTATAGATAAACCTCTAAAAACACCACATTCCCCAACTCCTTGCTTTTCTTGATCCTGAAGAATTAGGAACCAAGTTTCTTTGCTTTTAAGAATGCCTCGAGAGGTACCGCTAGGTTGTTTAAAATTTAAAATATATTTCTTACAGGAAGCTGTTATCATTTATAGCTCAATACTTTCACCAATCTCTAAAAGCATTAAGTCTTTCCCTTTTTCAAAAAAGGTTTGCTTTGCTTCATCATGATTGATTTCAATATATCCAAACGTATCAAAATGACACCCCAAAACTTTATCACATTGCACAAAATCACTGGCTAACATAGCATCTTTTATTCCCATGGTAAAATTATCGCCTATGGGCAAAATAGCTAAATCTAATTTTGTTTGTAGCGGAATGAGTTTCATATCAAAAGTTAAAGCTGTATCGCCTGCAATGTAGATATTTTTGTGTTCGCCTTCAATGACGAAACCTCCAGGTTGCCCACCATAACGACCATCTGGAAATGACGATGTGTGAATCGCATTTACATATTTTACGTTGCCAAACTCAAAATCCCATTGGCCACCGTGATTCATAGGGTGACCTTCAATACCAAGTTTTTCAAAATGAGTTACAATTTCAAAATTGGATATCACTATAGCACCCGTTCTTTTTGCAATCGATTCTACATCAAGAATATGATCTTGATGCGCATGCGTTACCAAAATATAATCGGCATGTAATTCGTTTATATTGATGTGTGATGCTTTAGGATTTCCTGTTATAAATGGATCTACAAGTATGTTTACATCATTAACCTTGATGCCTAAACTAGCGTGTCCGTAAAATGTTATTTTCATGTCAAACTTTACTCTAAAATTAAAAACCTTTTTTTTCCTTCATCATGACCTATCGTGATGAAACGATTTTCCTTAAAGATACCAAAATATGGTGAATAATATGTTTTGTTCTTATTATCTTGTATTTTATCATAAGAAACATCCCCTTCAGAATTATAAACGATATCATAAAGAGATGAAGATTCAAATAGACCTTTAGATACTTTTACCCGACCATCTTCTTTTTCTATTAGGTTTTTTCCTGAATTTAAAACAACATGCAATTGTTCATCTTTTATAAAAGCATTATATGATGGAGCTGTTGCTCTTTTAAAAATACTTCTTCCCCATTCTAGTTCGCCTTCTTTATTAAGTTTAATTGCCAATACATCATCATAATGATATACGGTTTGCCAATAACCTCCATTCATACCCATAGAAACATACACAGATGTCACAAAATATTCCTCTGCTAATAAATAAGTGTTACCAAAACTATCTTTCAATACATGATCCACATAAAAATTTGATAGTTCTTTATCTTTCTTTTTATCAGCAACTGCTGTACTGTACAAATCGTTATAAACTTTCTCTGGTAAATTATGCGATTTTGTTTGTAATATTTCCATAAGCTCCGCATTAACATCGAACAAAATGAGGCCTTTGATGTTACTTACATTTTTCTGCGAATAAAATCCCAATAATCTAATTTTATCTTCTTGCCCGGATATTACTAATGAACGTATATGAGTGTTATCATTAAAATTTAAACTTAAAGTATTTATAGATGTTTGAGTAAGCTTATTTAGAATAAAATTATAATTATTTTTATTTTCCTTTTTTTCTGATCGTCCTTCTAAGAATAGTTTCCCTAAAGTATAGACAGTTGCTGAGTCATCAATATAAACATCGTTAGGTTCATAAAATTTCTCGGTGTTTTCTTGATATTTTTTCTCGTATAATAATACTAAATCTTTTGAATTGTAAACATGAACCGTGTAAGAACTGGCATTCTTTTTAATATCATCCGTTAATATTGTAAAATATTGCCCATTAGGAGACATGGCAAATGCCGTTTGTCTTTTATTTGCCCCAGAGAATATCTTTTGATTATTCTCTACATTGGTTTTAAAAAGCTCTGTTTTTTTATGAGTAGCGTCATTGATATTGAATTCATAACAATATAATATGCGTTCTTTTTTTGAGGGAGAGTATACAGTAAAAATCTTAATTGTATTTTCAAAAAACAACTCTCCACAAAAATCTTCATTTTTTGGCTTTTCAATTTCAATCCCATTTAGCCTTATTAAAGATGGATTAAAAATATCAAAAAGTAAATTCCTTTTACTATCTCTAACAACTCCCATTAAATTTGAATTGGACAGATGCATCGACAAAACCTCATTCGCTCTAACATCATCCTTGAAATCAACGCTTTCTGTAATGTTAAGCTTGGTTTGTTGTTGGCAAAAACAAGTAATAATTGTTAATAAAGCAATTGATAAAAAAAAAGGTTTCATAAATTTTAAAGATTAAAAATCTAACAAATGACCTATTCCCATAAGGATAGCCAATAGAAATGTTGTTAGTGCCAGTTTTTTTAATTCACTATCCAAAAGCATTGTATTTACGTTCTTATATACTGTTATAAAATGCTTAATTAATGGGATATAAGCTATTATAAAAATTAAATTATAGATTGAGGTATAATATAATAGTCCGAAAAGTAACGACAAAAAAATAGCTAGAACAATTAAAGTTAAATGATAAACTTTTGCCTTAGCTGCTCCAAACCTAACAGCTAGAGTAATTTTATTCGATTTCTCATCGGAAACCATATCCCGCATATTATTCAGGTTTAAAACTCCTACGCTTAAAAGTCCAATAACACAAGCCGGTAAAAATACCACATGGTCTATTTGTTTGGCATACAAAACATAACCTCCAATAACACTTACCAACCCAAAAAAAAGAAATACAAATACATCTCCTAATCCATTATATCCATAGGCATTTTCACCTACCGTATAGCGTATAGCTGCTACTATGGACGCAATACCTAATAAAAAGAAAATCAAGGTTAATAAAAAATGGTTTACCCCAAATGCCGAAAAAATAAGCATGAATGCTAACACTATTGATATCAAAATACATGTTTTTATAGCACTAAACATACTTTCTGGAGATATTTCACCACTTTGTATGGCACGTTCGGGACCTATTCTATCACTATTGTCCGTTCCTTTAACACCATCTCCATAGTCATTTGCGAGATTTGATAATATTTGAAAGCTTATCGTTGTTAAAATAGCTAAAATAAAGATATTCCATTTAAAAAACCCATTGTATTCAGCTAAAGAGGATGCTATAATAATGCCTGAAATAGATAACGGAAGCGTTCTTAAACGCATTGCAGAAATCCAAAGCTTAATATTTTTCATTTACGGAATCCATTTTTTTTCAAAGTTAGGCTTTCGTTTTTCTAAAAAAGCATTTCGACCTTCCTTTGCTTCGTCTGTCATATAAGCCAAACGTGTTGCCTCACCTGCAAATACTTGTTGTCCAACCATCCCATCGTCGGTAAGATTCATAGCAAACTTAAGCATTTTTATAGATGTGGGAGATTTAGCTAATATGTCTTGAGCCCATTGATATGCGGTTTCTTCTAACTCGTTATGAGGAATAACAGCATTTACCATGCCCATATCGAAAGCTTCTTGAGCGGAATAATTTCTTCCTAAAAAAAATATTTCCCTTGCTTTTTTTTGTCCAACCATTTTAGCCAAATAAGCAGAACCATATCCCCCATCAAAACTTGTAACATCGGCATCTGTCTGTTTAAAAATAGCATGTTCTTTACTCGCCAAAGTTAAATCGCAAACGACATGCAAGCTATGTCCTCCACCAACAGCCCAACCTGGTACCACCGCAATTACTGCTTTTGGCATAAAGCGAATTAAACGTTGAACTTCCAAAATATTTAGACGATGATACCCGTCTTCACCAACATAACCTTGATGACCTCTGGCTTTTTGATCTCCACCTGAACAGAAACTCCAAATACCATCTTTAGTTGAAGGGCCTTCAGCAGATAATAAAACAACACCTATATTGACGTCTTCACCTGCATCATAAAATGCTTCGTATAATTCACTAGTTGTTTTTGGTCTAAAAGCATTACGTACATTTGGTCGGTTAAATGCTATTCGTGCTACACCATTACATTTTTGATAGGTAATATCTTCGTATTCTTTTACAGTTTTCCAATTAATTTGTTCCATATTTATTATTTAAGCCAAAAATAAACTATATTTTCTTTTCACTACAAGTTTGTTAATAATATTGCTTATTGAGAAAAAAAACTAGGTTTTCTGAAAAATCAAAAAAAATATTAGATAGTTCCATATAGATAAAGCCTTATTTTATTGAAAAATCAAGGTGTTTTTTTTCTTAATTCTAAAAAAAAATAAAATACTTACAAGTAAGTATAGGTTTGTAGTATATTATAGCTTATTTTTGCATCATATTTGTTTTTTATCTAAAATAATTGTAATTTGTCGAACAATAAACCCCAATGCCTATGTTATTTACAATCACAATCTCCCTCTCCGTATTGGTCGTTATTAACTTATTACTACTAAAGTTTAGTTGTAATAAAATCACAAAGCAGAAACAGGAAATTAAGAAAACTGTTGTTTTAAATCCAAGTCTTACCATTGAACAGGATTCTGACAGGCTTGCTCCAACAGGGAGTTAGTTTTACTAAAATGCTTGTTTCCAAACCAGTAACCTCTATTGGCACTTAATGGAGATGGGTGTCCTGAAGTCAAAATTTTATGTTTATTTTGATTAATATATTTCACTTTTTGTTTAGCATAACCTCCCCACAGTAGAAATATTACACCCTCTTTTTTATCACTTATTAATTTAATAACATGATCTGTAAAGGTTTCCCATCCCTTGTTTTGATGGCTGCCAGCTTGATTAGCTCTTACAGTTAGAGTGGCGTTCAATAACAACACTCCCTGCTCTGCCCAACGCATTAAATTACCACTTTTCGGATAAGAAATTCCTAAATCCTGTTCAATCTCCTTAAAAATATTAATAAGAGATGGTGGGTGACTTACACCATCATTAACCGAGAAACAAAGACCATTAGCCTGTCCTACCCCATGATAAGGGTCTTGACCGATAATCACAACCTTAACAGCATCAAAATGGCAAGCATTAAAAGCATTGAATATTTGTTTTCCTGGAGGAAAACATTGGTTGTTGACATATTCATTTTTAACAAAACTTACTAAATCTTTAAAATAAGATTTTTCAAATTCATCATTCAAATAAGTTTTCCAACTATCGTGTATATCTACATTCATATGTTTAATTTAATAAGCGAACTAAAATAATATTATCTTTATTCATATTAAAACTTATTGAGATTGAAAAAAATAAAATTCCCTACAGCACAAAGTGTATTATTAATTATTGCTGGCGCAGTAGCTCTATTAACTTGGTTTGTACCTGCTGGTAAATATGATTCTTTAAGTTATAACAAAATAGATAATACCTTTTCTATTAAAAGCATTGAAGAGACTAAAATATTGCCTGCAAATCAGTCAACTTTAGACGAATTAAGTATAAAAATTCCTTTAGAAAAATTCACAAGTGGTGATATCTGGAAACCGATTGGCGTACCCAATTCTTACAAACAATTGCAATCACAACCGCAAGGAATTGTCGCGTTTATTAAATCACCTATTAAAGGGATTATCGAAGCAGCCGATATTATTTTCCTTGTTTTATTTATTGGCGGGCTTATAGGTGTTATGAATATTACAGGAGCATTTGAAGCAGGCATAGCATGGTTAGCAAAAGTTCTTAAAGGAAGAGAATATTGGCTTATTATTTCTGTTACAACATTAATAGCAATTGGTGGAACAACTTTTGGTTTGGCTGAAGAAACCATAGCTTTTTACCCAATTCTGATACCTATTTTTTTAGCAGCTAAATATGATGCTATGGTACCTCTTGCTTGCATATATTTAGGGTCATCTGTAGGAACAACATATTCTACAACAAACCCTTTTAGTGCTATTATTGCATCAGATGCAGCTGGCATAAATTGGACAACAGGACTAACCAATAGAATAATTATGTTGTCTCTAGGAATCCTCATTTGTGTATTATATATTCTTCGGTATGCACGGGCTGTAAAAAAAGACCCTTCCAAATCAATTATTTTTAATCAAAAAGAGGAAATTGAACAACATTTTGGCAACAACACACACTCACATATAGTACTGTCATCAAGACTTCGATTAATTTTATTTGTCTTCATCATGTGTTTTGTTGTTATGATTTATGGCGTATCCCAACTTGAATGGTGGTTTATTGAAATGACCACTGTGTTTTTTGTAGGTAGTATATTGATTGGCATCATAGCAAGAATTAGGGAATATACATTTGTAGAGACTTTTGTTAAAGGAGCGAGTGAATTACTAGGGGTTGCCTTAATCATTGGTATTGCAAGGGGCATTACCGTGTTAATGGACGATGGATTAATAAGTGATACCATGCTTTATTACGCAAGTAACGTCACAAATGGTATGAATAAAGGATTATTTATTAATGCCATGCTTTTTATTTATAGCGGACTGTCTTTTTTTATTCCATCATCTTCAGGAATGGCCGTGCTAACCATGCCCATAATGTCCCCTTTAGCAGATGGGGTTGGTATCGGTAGAGAAGCCATTGTAAATGCTTATCAATACGGGATGGGATTATTTGCTTTTATAAGTCCTACTGGCATAATATTAGCCTCGTTAGCTATCGTGAAAATCGGTTATGATAAATGGTTAAAATTTGTCATGCCTTTAGTTATTATTTTAACTATTTTCACCATGTTAATGCTAACTATTTCCGTTTATATATAATTTAATTACAATGATTGAAAGTGAAAGTAAATTAAGAATTGGTGTTATTGATGCAATTCGTGGCTTTTGTCTAGTGTCCATTATGCTCCTCCACAATCTCGAGCATTTTGATTTTTATTACAAACCTAAATTTCTGCCTGATTGGATGGTAAGTTTAGATACAATAATTTGGGACATACTATTTTTTCTTTTCAGCGGAAAGTCTTATGCCATATTTGCTTTTCTATTTGGGTTTACTTTCTATATTCAACTTAATAATCAAGAAAAGAGAGGCAATGATTTTAGATTGCGATTTTTTTGGCGGCTAGTTCTTTTATTTTGCTTTGGATTTATTAATTCTGCGTTTTATCAAGGAGATATATTATCCATATATGCTTTTGTAGGCTTATTTTTAATTCCTTTTGCAAAAACCAATTCTAAAATTATTTTCTTAATTGCATGCATTCTTTTTTTACAACCTTATGAATTATTTCAACTATACAAAGCCTTCCAAAACCCCAATTTACAAATTCCAAACCCTGAATCTTGGATCTATTTTGGTAAAATGGAAGATTATATTACAGGAGATTCATTCTTTAACACTATTAAAGGAAATTTAACTAATGGAAGAAAAGCTGTTTGGCTTTGGTCTTTTGAAAATGGTCGCTTTTTCCATATCCTTTCCTTATTCATGTTTGGTATGATAGCAGGAAGGAAACAACTGTTTACTTGGACAGATAAAAACAAACTGTTTTGGAAAAAAGTTTTTTATATATCAAGCATATTATTTATTCCTCTATTTATTATTCAGAAATCAGTTATAAAATTAATAGAAAGTAAAGCTATACGAACTTCATTGGAAAACATTGAAACGTCATGGACCAATATAACTTTCATGCTCATTTTAATTTCGGGTTTTATACTGCTTTTCCATAACAAACATGTCCATAGCAAACTCAATGTTTTTTCTCCTTTAGGCAAAATGAGTCTCTCTAATTACGTTTTACAATCATTACTTGGCGCTTGTATTTATTACGGATTTGGACTAGGACTGTACAAATATACCGGAGCTACTTTCAGCCTAATAATTGGTATTTTGAGCTCTATTCTCTTATTGTTTTTTTGTAAATGGTGGCTTAAAACCCATAAAAGAGGGCCGCTAGAAACTATATGGCATAAAGCAACGTGGGTATTTTCAAAATAATAAGCCTGGCACAACCTTAGTTAATCTTATAAGCAACCACTGTATTTCCATAAAATGTGGGAACAAGTAATATATTATCTTTAGGTATAAAAGATATATCCGCAGAGTTTAATTTATCTGCTCTAGTGTCTAACAATTTAATTGCTTGGGTATTCACCTTACTTTTATCTGCAAAAAACAGTTCTCCTTGAAAAGCAGAGAGAATATAACCTTGCTCAATAGCCACAATACCATCGCCTCCTCTTACACCTGTTGACAATACCGTTTTTTCTTTTGTCACCTTGTCTATTGCTATGAGTTCTCCTTTACTAGATGAAAGGATAAGAACTCTATTCGCTTCCACTAAAATACCATTGGGATAAAAGCCTTTTAAATCTAACCACAAAGATGATTTACCATCTACTAGTTTAAAAATTTTCTCATCTTGTGAATCGGTTACATAAATATCTCCATTCAAATCTATGTCTAAATCATTAAGAAAAACGGCCTTTTCAATCGTATGCTTTTTAACAATAGAACCTGTCTCCAAATCAATTTCTACAACTTCATTTATATCATCAACAAACAATTTTCCATTATAAAAATTAAGTCCTTTTGGTGCATTTATACCCGTAACCCATTTTTGGTTGATTATTTCCCCCTCTTTTCCAAGCAAAGCAATATAGCCATCTCCATCCTTTTTATTAGGTGGCATTTCTCCGATATTTGAAACGTATATAATATCTTTTTCAGGATTGTACCTAACGGCTTCAGATGTTTTAAGTACGTTATCCGTTTCCCACAATTTCGTTAATGTTATTTCAGTATTAGAATTTCCCTTAGGCTTCACATGTTTATCAATTTGAAAAGCAAGTGAAATAATAATACCGAAAACACCCAAAATCTTTACGTATTTCATTTTAAGAAATGTATTAAAAAACTAAGCTATTATTTTTACTAATAGCTCTTTAAGCAAATCAGACTGAGGAACCGCATTAGCACCAACCCCTTTGCTTTTGACATCAAACTCACGCAAAACCGAAATAATATGGCTTACTTTTTTCATGGGGTAATTTCTGGCAGCATTCGTATAATCGTTCACAAAATAGGGATTGATTTTTAAAGCGGAAGCAACACTTCTAGGAGATTTATCGTTTAAACCATGAAAATTCAGTAATTGTGAAAAAAAGTTGAATAACAATGATACGGTTACTACCATGGGGTTGTCCTTTGGATTTTCTCCAAAATAATGAACAATTTTATGTGCCTTCAAAAGATTCCTTTCTCCTATGGCCTTTTGCAGTTCAAAATTATTGTAATCTTTACTAATACCAATGTTTTGTTCAATAGCCTCAGGCGTAATATCGCTTCCTTTTGGTAAAACAATTTGAAGTTTTTCTAATTCATTATTTATTTTACTCAAATCTGTTCCCAAAAACTCCACAAGCATTTGAGCCGCTTTGGGAGAAATTGTATAATTCTTAGCAGATAACACCCTACGAATCCAATCTGCTACCTGATTTTCATAAAGTTTTTTGCTTTCATAGATTATACCAATTTTATTAACCGCTTTATACAACGCTTTACGTTTATCTATCTTTTTATATTTATAATTAACGACTAAAACCGTAGTAGGTTGTGGATTTGCAGCATAACTGGCCAAACTTTCGATGGTTCTAGATAAATCCTGTGCTTCTTTAACTATAATCACTTGACGTTCTGCCATCATAGGGTAACGTTTTGCATTGCTAACAATATCTTCAATAGTAATATCTCTTCCATACAAAACCATTTGGTTGAAACCCTTTTCTTCTTCACTCAAAACATTTTTTTCAATGAATTCTGAAATTCTATCAATATAATACGGTTCCTCTCCCATTAAAAAATAGATAGGTTTTATATTGCCATTCTTAATATCGGTCACTAATTGCTTTACGTCGTCCAAATCTGAGAAATTTCAAAAAATTATAACTATCAAATTTCAAAAAACAAGCCTTGCTTTTGTTATTTGATTATTGAAGATTAACTTTGGAAAAATATTAAACACGGTTTTGCAACAACTCAATTTTCCAAAGTTTTCGTTTCGATTCAAAAATAGCGAAAATAAAATTTCTATTTTCGACGTGATACGTAAAAAGTTTGTGGTTTTACAACCCGAAGAATGGGTGAGGCAACATTGTGTCCATTATTTAATCCATGAAAAAAAATACCCAATAGCTTTAATTAATGTTGAAAAAGAATTAAAAATCAATAATTTAAAGAAGCGCTACGATATAGTGGTTTTTAATAGTGACGGCAGTATTTTCATTATAGTCGAATGTAAAGCACATACCATACCTATCGCACAATCTACATTCGACCAAATTGCTCAATATAATCTTGCTTTAAATGCGTCCTATTTAATGGTTACAAACGGATTAAATCATTATTATTGCCAAATGGATTTTGAAAATGAGCGTTATAATTTTTTAAAAGAGATACCTGTTTACAACGAATGAATATAGCCATCGTGATATTGAATTGGAACGGGAAAAAGCTTTTAGAAGAGTTTTTACCCTCGGTTATTGCTTATTCAAAAGAAGCAAGCCTATATATAGCGGATAATGCTTCAACAGATGACTCCATGTCGTTTATAAGTTCCAATTACCCTGATGTTAAAATCATAAAAAATTCTATAAATGGTGGTTATGCAAAAGGTTACAATAATGCTTTAAAACACATTGAAGCAGATGTTTTTTGTTTGTTGAATAGTGATGTGGAAGTCACTAAATACTGGTTGAATCCCATTATTGATATTTTTGAAAAAGAACCTAACACATCTATAATTCAACCTAAAATTTTAGATTACAAAAACAAAGATCGCTTTGAATATGCCGGGGCTGCGGGTGGTTTTATTGATAAATATGGTTATCCTTATTGTAGAGGAAGGATATTCGACACCATTGAAAAAGATGAAGGGCAATATGATAATAACATAGATATATTTTGGGCATCTGGAGCTTGCTTTTTTGTACGGAGTAAAGTCTTTAATGAATTAAATGGTTTTGATGAGCATTTTTTTGCCCATATGGAAGAAATAGATTTTTGTTGGCGAGCTAAAAATTTAGACTATGATATAAAATATGTACATCAATCTAAAATATATCATTTGGGAGGTGCCACACTTTCAAATGTAAATCCAAAAAAAACATATTTGAATTTTAGAAATAGTTTATTTACAATAACCAAAAATGCCAAAGGTCCATTATTATCAATTATTTTAGCACGACTTATACTTGATGGTATAGCGGGAATAAAATTTTTATTGGAATTTAAACCTAAACATACTCTAGCTATTTTAAAGGCTCATTTTAGTTTTTACTGGTATTTACCCCACTACTTAAAACAACGAAAATTTATAAAAAATAAAATTAAATATTATACCAAAACATCTATAGTAGTCGATTATTTCGTAAATAATAATAAAACCTATAAAACGTTTATAAGTTACTAGTAAAAGTTTTGTTAAAATGATGCATTATGCTCATTTTTCCTTATTTTTGCTATAATAATTTTAGAAAATTAATCCTTAAGAATAATTATGAAAAAAATCCTATTACTTAGTTTGTCAGCAATGTTATTATTAAGTTCTTGTGTGTCAAAAAAGCAATTCACAGACCTACAAGCTAAACAAAAAGAAACTCAAGATTTACTTAATTCTGCAACTGTAAAATTAAATTCTTGTTTAGAAGAAAAAGCTTCATCTTCTGCTAGAGCAACAGCACTTGAAGAACAAATTGCTGACTTACGCAAAGCAAACGACAACTTAACAGTATTATCGTCTAAAGGTGCTAGCAATATTGAAAAAACACTTGAAAGCATCAAAGAAAAAGACATGAAAATCACCCGTTTACAAGATGCTTTAACTAAAAAAGACAGTATTACACTTGCTGTAGTAACTAGCTTAAAACGTGAAGTAGGCATAAATGATCCAGATATTGAAATCAATGTTGAAAAAGGCGTTGTATTTATTTCCATCGCTGATAAATTATTATTCCAAAGTGGTAGCTACAATGTAACCACAAGAGCTAAAGAAGTATTAGCTAAAGTTGCTAAAGTTGTAAACAGCAAACCAGATTTTGAATGTATGGTTGAAGGTCATACTGATAATGTACCTTACCAAAGTGGTGTATTATTAGACAACTGGGATTTAAGTGTGAAACGTTCTACTTCTATCATCAGGGTTTTACAAGGTCTTGGTGTAAATCCAAAACAACTTATCGCTGCTGGACGTGCTGATTATGTGCCTTTAGTAGATAATGATACTGCTGAAAACAGAGCTAAAAACAGACGTACTCGTATTGTTGTATTACCTAAAATTGACCAGTTCTATGATATGGTTGAAAAAGAAATGAAAAATCTTTCTGTTCAAAAATAATTAGAATTTAAAATTATAGAAGAAAGCTCAACTGAAAAGTTGGGCTTTTTTTATTTATCTGACCAAACGGCAAGTTCATTACCTGATGGATCTAAAAAATGAAATCTTTTCCCGCCCGGAAACGAAAAAATATCTTTTGATACTTTCCCTCCGAATTCAACAATATCGTTCTTAACTAAATCCAGATTTTCGTGATATAGCACTATTAAAACACCGTTTACTATTTTTGAAGTAGATTTTTCAAATCATCCGTCCATTCCGCTTTCAGAAAAAGCTATATAATTAGGGCCATAATCCGTGAAAATCCAATTAAAACATTTGCTGTAAAACGTTTTGATTACTTCAAGATTTTCAGCTTTAAATTCTATATAGTTTATTTGATTATTCTTCATTATTATAAAAACGATTAATTAAAATATCTCCAAACTCCCTTTCCCTTCTCTAACAACAATTGGTTCATCTTCGGATAAATCAATAACCGTAGATGCTTGATTATCTCCATAACCACCATCTATTACTAAATCCACCAAATGATCCCACTTTTCTAAAATAAGTTCTGGGTCGGTAGTATACTCCAAAACCTCATCTTCATCACGAATGGAGGTTGAAATTATAGGATTTCCTAAAAGCTTTACAATCTCTATAGCTATGTTATTATTGGGCACTCTAATCCCCACCGTTTTCTTCTTTTTAAAAGGATTTGGCAAATTATTTGAACCTGGCAAAATAAAGGTGTAAGGCCCAGGAAGTGCCCGTTTTAATATCTTAAAGGTGGTACTATCTATTTGTTTTACATAATCGCTTAAATGACTTAAATCATGACACACAAAAGAAAAATTAGCTTTTTCAAGTTTTATTCCCTTAATTCTTGCAATACGTTCCAATGCTTTTAAATTGGTAATGTCACAGCCTAAACCATATACCGTATCTGTTGGATAAATAATAAGTCCGCCTCGTTTTAAAATAGCCACAACCTTTTCAATCTCTTTCGGATTGGGATTTTCTTCGTATATTCTAATAAACTCTGCCATTATCCTATCACTTCTAGTTTAGCAAAACGTAATAATAGTTTTTTTACGCCACCGTGTTGAAAATTGATTTCTGCTTTTACATCTGCCCCTGCCCCTTCAATTTTTAGAACTTCACCTGTACCAAAACGAATATGCTTAACCAAATTGCCAACTACTAATTTACTATCAAACAAATTGACATTATCGTTGCTTTGCGCAACTGGTTTTAAATTTTTAGGCGTGGTTACTTGAAACTTTTGTGGTTCTGGTCTAGAATCACCATTCTTTTTAAATACGGCCTGTTTTGCGGGCTTAAATCTTATTTTATTAGGTTCAACATCTCCAAAAATATCTGAGCTAAGCATAGGATTAAACCGTCGTTCTTCTATCGGTGTCAAAATTTCTAAATAAGCATCATCTATTTCTTCAATAAAGCGACTGGGTTCAGAATCTACTAATTTTCCCCAACGGTATCTAGAAAGGGCGTAGGTTAAATAAGCTTGCTTTTCTGCTCTTGTTAAAGCCACGTAAAATAATCTTCGCTCCTCTTCCAGTTCACTTCGTGTATTCATACTCATAGCACTTGGGAATAAATCTTCTTCCAAGCCTACAATAAACACATTTGGGAATTCTAAACCTTTAGCCAAGTGAATTGTCATTAACGCCACATGGTTGGCATCCCCTTTATCAGCATCTAAATCGGTTGCTAAAGCGACATCTTCTAAAAACTCTGCTAAAGACCCTGTGGTATCTGCCACTTCTTTTTGACCTTCCACAAAATCCTTCATACCATTTAAAAGCTCCTCGATGTTTTCCATTCTGGTGACCCCTTCAGGCGTACCATCTTTTTTAAACTCGTTTATTAAACCACTGGTTCTAGTAACATAGTCAGCCAACTCAAACACATCGGCCGTTTGATTTAATACCTGATAACTTTCAATAAGTGTCACGAAATCCTGAAGTTTGTTTTTTGTTCCAGAATTTATATTAATCTCTACTTTATCAATATTTTTAAGAACTTCAAAAATACTTCTGTTATAACCATTTGCGGCCACCACCAGTCTATCTATAGTCGTTTGCCCAATACCACGAGGGGGAAAATTAATAATTCTCACCAAAGCCTCTTCATCTGCTGGGTTAATAACCAATCGTAAATACGACAATACATCTTTTATTTCTTTTCTCTGGTAAAAAGATGTGCCTCCATAAATTCTATAAGGGATGTCTCGTTTTCTCAAAGCCTCTTCAATGGCACGAGACTGTGAATTGGTTCTATATAAAATAGCAAAATCACTATTATTCAACTGATGATTCATTTTCTCTTCAAAAATAGTGCTCGCCACATAACGCCCTTCATCAGCATCTGTTAAAGACCGATTTACTTTTATTTTCGCACCTTCATCATTTGCTGTCCACACGACTTTATCTAATTTGGTCTGGTTTTTATCAATGATTGAATTAGCAGCCTCTACAATATTTTTGGTAGACCGGTAATTTTGTTCCAATCGAAAGACTTTTACATCATCATAATCTTTCTGGAAATTCAAAATATTATTGATATTCGCTCCTCGGAAGGCATAAATACTTTGCGCATCATCCCCTACTACACATATATTCTGAAATCTATCGGATAGTGCTCTTACAATTAAGTACTGGGAATGATTGGTATCTTGGTACTCATCCACCAAAATATATTTAAACCTATTTTGGTATTTCATCAATACGTCCGGAAACCGAGTCAGTAGTTCATTGGTTTTCAATAATAAATCATCAAAATCCATGGCACCCGCTTTAAAACATCTGTTTACGTATTCTTTATAAATATCGCCCAAACGTGGACGTCTTGCCATGGTATCTGCTTCAATTAACTCTGGATTTTGAAAATAGGCTCGAACGGTAATTAAACTATTTTTATAGGATGAAATTCTGGACCGTACTTGTTTGTATTTATAAATATCCTTATCAAGATTCATTTCTTTGATGATGGAAGCAATCAGACGGTCTGAATCTTGCGTATCATAAATCGTAAAATTGCTTGGATAACCTAATTTATCTGCTTCACTACGTAAAATTTTGGCGAAAACGGAGTGAAATGTTCCCATCCATAGGTTTTTAGCTTCACTAGCTCCAACAATAGTCGCAATTCGTTCTTTCATCTCTTTTGCGGCTTTGTTGGTAAATGTGAGAGCTAAGATGTTGAAAGAGTCAACACCCTGATTCATCAAATAAGCAATTCTAAATGTAAGCACACGCGTTTTGCCAGAACCCGCACCTGCAATAATAATCATGGGACCATCTTTTTGCAAAGTAGGCTCTAATTGTGCTTCGTTTAACTGACTTAAATACTTCTCCAATTTTATGTAATTTAAAGATGTGAAATTAACCATTGTTTATCTTTTTATTAAACCGTTTTATTAATAATTATAAACAATTAATCTTATTTATTGTTCTGGTTTATTTTGAATATATTTAAACTTCAAAAATATACCATGAAATATCTTTTACCTCTTTTTATTTTCTTAGGAAGTTTAAATATCATTGCTCAACAAGATTTAAATCAACAATTTATAGATATTGAATCTAAAGTTATTGAATGGCGACGCCATTTTCATCAATATCCTGAACTTTCCAATAGAGAATTTAAAACTGCTGAAAAAATAGCCGCTCATTTAAAATCTTTAGGAATTGAAGTACAAACTGGAATTGCACATACGGGTGTTATAGGTATTTTAAAAGGAAATAATCCTGGAAAAGTAATCGCTTTAAGGGCTGACA
The DNA here is from genome assembly GCF_003258355.1 of Confluentibacter sediminis. GTDB lineage: Bacteria > Bacteroidota > Bacteroidia > Flavobacteriales > Flavobacteriaceae > Confluentibacter > Confluentibacter sediminis. The sequence goes on from NZ_QKPO01000016.1 coordinate 49,327, forward strand.
TGGATGCGCTTCCAGTAACAGAGAGAAATGATCTTCCTTTTAAATCGGATGTTAAAACGACTTTTCTTGAAACCGAAACGGGCGTTATGCATGCCTGCGGTCATGATACCCACATAGCTATTTTAATGGGTGTCGCTGAAATTTTATCAAAAAATAAAGATAAAATAAATGGGACAGTAAAATTCATCTTTCAACCTGCAGAAGAAGGTGCCCCACCAGGAGAAGAAGGTGGTGCTAAACTTATGATAAAAGAAGGTGTTTTAGAAAATCCTAAAGTAGATGCTATTTTTGGGTTGCATATTAATTCCGAAACACCAATAGGGACGATAAAGTATAAAAGAGAAGGTATTATGGCCGCTGTGGAAAGATTTGTTATTAACGTAAAAGGTAAACAAACACACGGGTCTCAGCCATGGTCAGGCGTAGATCCTATTTTTATTTCAGCAAAAATTATTGATGGTTTTCAAAGTATTATTAGTCGAGAATCTAATTTATTAGTCGAACCCGCTGTTATAACTGTTGGAAAAATAACAAGTGGAACACGTTTTAATATCATTCCTGAAACCGCTGAACTTATTGGAACCGTAAGAACTTTGGATCCAAAAATGAAAGCATTGATTATTAGACGCATGACGGAAATGACCCAAACCCTTGCTAAAGCCTACGGAGGTGAAGCAACAATTGAATTTCAAAACCAGACTGCTATTACTTATAATGATGCAACACTTGTCGATAAGATGCTACCGAGTCTTAAAAAGACCGCTGGTGAAAACAAGGTTGTTATCATGAAAGCAACTACTGGCGGGGAAGATTTTTCTTTTTTTCAAGAAGTTGTGCCTGGATTTTTTTTCTTTTTAGGTGGTATGAATCCTCAAACAACAGAAGCATTCCCTCATCATACACCTGATTTTATGATAGATGAAAGAGGTTTACTTTTAGGGGTTAAAACACTAACCAACATGACCATTGATTACTTAAACCTTAAATAGAAATCATTTAGTCTTCTCTTTACCATCACCTGTCATGGCATTCAATAACGCAGGTTTTATATTTAGCCACAAATAGTTAAATACAGACTTTGTTTTATCTCTTTCTACATCTTTTGCGCTACCAAATCTAAATTCATTTGATGTATCCTTACTATCTTTAGAAACAAATAGGTTAATGATTCCCGATAAAAATTTATTTTTTTCTTTACCATTTTGTTGCAACATAATAACTTCAAAATCATCGTATTGTAATTTTAAATCTATGAGCGACGTATTATCTGTTCCATTAATTGTAAAATAGGTTTTATTTATTTGACCATTCAATTTTAAATTAAGATTAGGCTCCATAAATTGATTCATGTGGTTTGCATCCAGCGTTCCTATTTCTGCTTTAAAAATAAATTCATCATTTATATCATTCACATCAAAACTCCAATCAACATTTAAAGGCGCATCCTCCATAAAAAAAGCTTCAATATGTGCCGAAGTTTTGTTATCGCTTTTATAAGTATTACCTACATTATTGATTTTTGCATTTAATTTTGAAAAGACCAAATCACCTCCTTTAGTCTCTTCTTTTACTTTTTCTGTATAAATGATATGAGCATTTTTCAAAAGAACCGTATTTAAAGTAAGATTAAAATCCAAATCTCTTAACGATTTACTATACAAGGGTTTACTACTTAAATCATCTGCAACTAATTTATCACGATAAACCTTAAAATTAGGGTGATAAACATTGACTTGATTACTTTCAAAATAGAATACAGAATCGTTTTTAATCCCAAAGTCTGGTTTTTCAACTAGCAGAGAATCCACGGTTAAATCAAAATAATCTCTCTCAACAGAAATGTGTTTAGACAATGCTTCTTTAGAATACTTTGTCTTAATGGACAAGTCCTTAATTTTATAAAAATCCATATTGAAATCAGCATGCTTTAAAAATAAATTATCATAATCATTAAGTTTATAAAACAGATTGTTATATGTTAAATAATAATCTTTAAATGTTATAGGAATTTTATGCTTAAGATTCGATTTTTTAACTGAAATGGTATTTACTTTAAAATTTACGTCTTCAGATTTTAACAACAAAGAATCGTTAGAGACATTAAAAACCTGAACATTCCCATTCACTATTTCGATAGTTTCAATATCAATATTTTTTTTAAAATCATCTTTATATGAGTTTTGAGAAGACTTCAAACTCACTAACTCATTGTGATTATAAATCACCTTAGGGTCATTTAATAAAATATCTTCTACACTAATTTTATCATTAAAAAAGTAATCCCAATAACTTAAATTACTAATCGCTATTTTTTTTAATTCAATTTCAGCAGTGATATTATGGGTTGCTTTTCCGTAAATAAATATGTGGGGATTTATAAGCGCTACACTTCCCGTTAAAGTATTAACATGAATGTCCTGATATTGAATTTTTACAGTTTTTGAAAGGTTATCTAACCCATTTTTTAGTTTGTTTTTGATAAAAAAATTAAGACATAAAATACCTATAACCAAAACAATAGCTACAGATATACCTATAATCAAACCTTTTTTTAATTTTTTGTCCATATCATAAAGATAACCTTTCAATATCTTTACAACAACAATTTATGAATATCTTTGCATTTTAATTTTTTTTTAATGGACAACTTTTTAGATTTTATTTCAGGTATTTCTTGGTGGATGTGGATAGGATTGGCTTTAATCTTAATAGCTATCAGGGACATTTTCATCCAAAGGAAACATACCATCAGTCATAACTTTCCAATTGTTGGACATTTCAGATATATGTTAGAAAAAATTGGCCCCGAATTAAGACAATATTTGGTAGCAAGCAATAGAGATGAATTGCCATTTAACAGAATAGAGCGTGGTTGGATTTATGCTTCTGCAAAAAAAGAAAACAATTACGAAGGCTTTGGCACCGATAGAGATATTTTTGCACACCAACATATATTTATAAACAACGCCATGATGCCTTATGTTATTGATAAAAATCATCCAAATAGCATTGACAAAAGCTTTTTGCCTTGCGCTAAAGTTATGGGCGAATTTAATAAACGTAAAAAACCATTCAGGCCCGCATCGGTTGTCAATGTGTCTGCAATGAGTTTTGGTTCCCTTTCAGCAAAAGCAGTAGAATCTTTAAACAAAGGCGTTAAAATAGCGGGTGCTTATCACAATACAGGTGAAGGTGGTTTGTCTTCATACCATAAACACGGTGGTAATGTCATTTTCCAAATTGGAACCGGGTATTTTGGAGTACGCAATAAAGAAGGTGGTTTTTCAATGGAAAAACTAATGGCATTGGTTGATGACAATCCTTTTATAAAGGCCATAGAAATAAAACTATCTCAAGGTGCTAAACCAGGAAAAGGTGGTGTCCTGCCTGGAGCAAAAATAACCCAAGAATTAGCAGACATTCGTGGTGTTGAAATCGGCAAAGATGTTATATCGCCACCCAACCATAGTGCGTTTTCCAATGTTCCTGAATTGGTTGATTTCATTGAAGCTATTGCCGAAAAAACAGGCTTACCTGTGGGTATAAAAGCAGCCATTGGTAAATTAGGGCAATGGGAAGAATTGGCCGATATCATGTTAAAAACAAATAAAGGTCCGGATTTTATAACCATTGACGGCGGTGAAGGTGGTACGGGAGCAGCACCACCAAGTTTTGCAGACCATGTATCTTTGCCATGGGTTTATGGTTTTAGTGATTTATATAAAATATTTAAAAATAAAGGGTTAACCGAACGTATTGTTTTTATTGGTAGTGGAAAACTTGGTTTTCCTGCTAAAGCCGCTATGGCATTTGCCATGGGAGCAGATTGCATTAATGTGGCTAGAGAAGCCATGATGAGTATTGGCTGCATTCAAGCACAAGTATGCCATACCAATCGTTGCCCTAGTGGTGTAGCAACACAAAGTAAATGGCTTCAAAATGGTATCGACCCTACTTTAAAATCTGAACGTTTGGCTCAGTATTTCAAAACATTCAGAAAAGAATTTATAGAAATTACGCATGCAGCAGGCTACGAACATCCGTGTCAGTTTAATATGGACGATATAGAAATAAATGTAGATGACCACAATCTTTCAAAAGAATTAAGCAAAACTTATAATTATGATAAAACACCTGTTCCGTTCACAAATATGCAGGCATTAAAAGATTGCTTATATTTAGGAGGTCAATCAAATTAATTTTAAACTTTTTAACTTAAATAATATTTTTTATGGATTCTGAAAGAGTAATTGATATGTTTCTATTTGCTGTTCCCTCGTTAATTACAGGATTGATAGCTTACTATTTTTTTAAAGAACATACCAAAAATGAAGACGGCAGAAGACGCTTTTTATTAAAAAAAGAATTACAGACAAATGCCTTACCAACACGACTCCAAGCTTATGAGCGGTTAACTCTTTTTTTAGAAAGAATATCCCCAAGCAGACTTCTAATCAGAGTATCTCCAAATAATTTAAATAAAGAAGATTACGAAGCTTTACTTATACAAACTATTGAACAAGAATTAGAACACAATTTAACCCAACAAATTTATGTGAGCGAGAAATGTTGGAACATTATTTCGGCTGCTAAAAATGCCACCATTCAATTGATTAGAAAAGCCAGTTTATTGGAAAAAACAACGACTGCAGATAAATTAAGAGAAGTCATTTTAACCGAAATGATGGAAAGACGTGCACCAAGTGACGCAGCACTTTCTTTAATTAAAGAAGAAATTGCTGAAATATTTTAGAGCTTTTCATTCCTTAATTCGTTAAACCGTCCTTGCGCACACTTTTCTTTAGCATAATCAAATCCTTGTTGCCACCAAGTCATCATCAAGCCTTTATTAAAAACTAAAGAGTTTTCTGTAAGTTTAGATGGCGTATAATACAAATTGAGTTTCACATTTTTATTTTTAGCCGCAAGCTTACCTATGGTAATGTCGCTACTTTCAACCCTATCCAATAAATGTCCAAATAAATTGAGCATCAGTGAAAACGGATTCTTGCCTAACACCTTATTGTACTCCATGTTTTCGGATTCCAGAATAATAGCATCAACTTCTGTAGCACCTCGCTGAATAGCTTCCCTAATGGGCACAACGCAACCAAAAGCACCATCTGCATATTCATAACCATCTACGGTTGCTAAGGACATAAAAGGAATGTAATTGCAAGAAATCCATATCCAATTGCAGAATTCATCATACGTACAATCTTTAATGGATTTATACTCGATTCTATTTTTAGATAAATTAGAAACAGTCACAACAACATCCTCTTTGGTTAATTGGATTAAATGATATTCTTCTTCAGTAAAATTCCGTTTTAAATAACGCAATAGGGCTTTGCTTTCCCCAAAAGTCCGTTTTCTTTTTGCAAACTGGATAAGGGTATTTAAAAAGTTAATGGAAACAAATTCCCTACCTTCTTTTTTACGCTGTATAAAGGGATTGATATTAAAAATATTACTTTGCTTTACATTGGTAAAGACTTTATGGATTTTCTCTATTTTACCTGCTGCCAAATGTGGTATAATCAAACTACCCGTAGAAGTACCTAAAAACAAATCGTATTCCCTGCCCTCTTCTTCTATTAAATATTGGGCAACACCACCTGCATAAGCACCTTTACTACCGCCTCCCGAAATTACTAATGCTCTCATTCTGTTTTTAAAGGGCTTACTTGTTCGTTTTTATATTTGGCATAATCCATACCACTTTGCCACCATTTTGTCATTTTCTCTTTTTCGAAAATTAAGGAATTCGTTGTTAACACCGTAGGAGTGTAATAAAAATTTATAATGGCATTTTGGTTACTGGCAGCAAACTTACCTATTTTAATATTTTGAGTTTCTATTCTATCTAGCATAAATGAAAAAATATTAGTTAGTAATGAAAACGGATTTAATGAAGGCATCCTATTTAACTGAGTGACTTCCGTTTGTAAAATTATAGCATCTACCTCAGTGGCCCCTCTTTTTATAGCTTCTTCAATGGGTACCATATTTCCTAATCCGCCATCGGCATACTCACATCCGTTTTTCTTAACCAAAGACATAAAGGGCGTATAATTACATGAGATCCATACCCAATCGCAAAACTCATCATAATCAAAATCCTTAATAGATTTATATTCTACCTGATTTAAAGATAAATTCGATACCGTGACCACCACCTCTTTATTACTCGCCTTTAATTTATCAAATTCGCCTTCAGTTAAGGTTTTTTTAATCAGTGTTTTTAAGTTATAGCTCTCTCCAAAAGTCTTGCTGCCTTTGAATATGTTTTTAAGAACTTTTAAATGATGGATTCCTATGGTTTCTATACCCCCTTTTTTCTTTTTAATTAAAAATGGACAACTGCTAAAAATAGAGTCTTGGGTTACACTCGTATAAACTTCTTTTATTTTCTCCACATGTTTTAAAGCCAAGTGAGACACCAATAAACTACCCGTAGAAGTACCTATGAAAATATCGTAATCATTTCTTTTGTTCTCAATAAGATACTGTGCAACACCTCCTGCAAAAGCGCCTTTACTCCCTCCTCCTGAAATAACTAATGCTTTCATTTTAATTCAAAATTATTAAATACCAATATCACTTTTAGGGCTTTTAACTTAAAGATTCAACATCAAGTCATTTCCAACTTAACGAAATTAACATCTTTTTGATAAATATATTTTATTCAACGTGTATAAAATATTACTTTAGGCTCGTCAACTATAACCAAACAAAATCTATGAGGAAAAATTATTTTCTAGTCCCTGTCTTTTCCTTATTGGTTTTGGCTTCAATCTATGGATACGGCAAAATAGCAAATTCCCATTCAATAAAAGATAAAAATAAAAACTCATCCCAAAATAAATCAATTAAAATTACTGAATTAATCACTTTAAAAGCTAATGCCCCATTAGTAGATTTTAATTTCAGTAATAATGGCACATGCTCTGGAACTCTTATAACATTCACTCCTACAGTCACTGGAGATGCTCCTTTTACATATTTATGGGATTTTGGTGATGGCAATACCTCTGCTAACAGCAATCCTACACATATATATAATGCTTTAGGGTGTGGGTCTAGAACGTTTAATGTCACATTAACTGTTAAGGATGCTAATGGAGTAAGTTCCTCTATTTCAAAATCTGTTTCGGTACAAGAAAAACCAGATTTAAAGTTTATAGATTTAAATGCCGCAAGTGGAAGCCCCTCTTTTGAACGATGTGGTGACAATAATTCCAATCCGCAGTATACCATCAACGTAGGAAATAATTCTCCGTCATCAACATGTATTACCTCTTATAACATTGAATGGGGAGATGGCAGTTCTGAAACGAATGTAACATTTCCTAAAACGCATACGTATGACAAATTAGGATCGTACAATATGACCATTACTGGAATAGGTAATAGCGGATGCAATAATTCAATAACTTACGTAGTAAAAAATTCAAATAATCCCATTGGAGCTCTTATAGCCCCTGGAAATACGACTAATTTTTGTATCCCAGTTCCCTCTATGCCTTTTGCTATTGGATCGTGGGCTTCCAATCCTTCGGACACTAGATATTTAGTTAACTATGGAGATGGCACCGTTGCAAGTTATACCCAATCTCAATTAGAAAATTCCCCTTATTATAACCCTGGAAACCCACCAGCATCGCAGGATTTTCCTATCCCACACACTTTTACCAGATTTAATTGTCCAAGCGGCAATACAGTCAGCTTGACAATAACTACTTCTTGTGGTAGCACCTATTTAACCGCAGGACCAATCATCATTTTGGATGTTCCGGTAATTAGTTTCAATGTAAACAATATTGTATGCGCCAACACCTATGTGCAATTTAATAACACAACTATTGCTGGATACACAAACGATTGTAGCACATATAATGTGTATACATGGGATTTTGGAGACGGGACAACGCCTTCAAGAGAGGTCAATCCAAGTCATGTCTATACTACTCCTGGAAGTTATACTATTAGATTATCTGCGGAAACTCCTTGCGGTATTGGAACTTCAGTGACCAAAACCATTTGTGTAGAACCCATATTACAACCAAACTTTACTTTTGCAAATGCATGTGCGTCTACACCATTACAGATTAACAATACTACAGATACTAGCAAAAGTTGTGGCGCAGAAACTTACCTATGGGAAATTATATCCTATTCTGATGCTTATTGTGGTGAAGAACCAGAACGTTGGAACTTTGCAAATGGTACTAATAGGAATTCAAAAAATCCATTTATATCTTTCATAACGCCCGGTATTTATAATCTGAGATTAACAACGAGAAACTCATGTGGAATCGACCGCTCTATAACAAAACGCATTGATGTAAAAAAGCCACCAGTAATCACTCTCGATCCCATATCAGATTTCTGTAAAGCGGCTACTATTACACCTGTAGGCAAGGTCAAAGAAACATGTTCTCCAAATTCCGAAATCACTTATAGTTGGGAATTTCCAGGGGGCACGCCTTCTACTTCTACAGCTTTAAATCCAGGAAAAATAAATTATACAGTGAGTGGTAATTATACCGTTAAATTTAGTGTCACTAATAGCTGTGGAACCACAACAACATCAAGAACGTTTTCTGTAGATATGGATTTATCCCCTATTATAGCTCCTAAATCTGTTGACATTTGTAGTGGCGAAACATTTGTGGTAAGACCAACATCCAATGGAACGGACAACGTTCCAAACGGAACCACCTATACGTGGGGCAATCCTGAAATAAATCCGACAGGGGCAGTCAGTGGTGCATCTGCACAAACCTCACCTAGAAACAATGTTAGTCAAACATTAACAAATAATACCAGCACACCTGCCACGGTTACCTACACAGTCTCCCCCATTTCAGGAAGCTGCCCAGGCCCAGATTTTACAGTTACTGTAACGGTTAATCCTCTGATTAAAGTGACTCCTACCATTGTTAATAACACCTGTTTTGAGTCTGACGATGCTTCTATTAACATCTCCATAAGTGGAGGTATCCCATTTACTACGGGAAATCCTTATACTATCTCTTGGACAGGTCCCAACGGATATACGAGCACTGATAAAGATATTTCTAATTTAGAACCTGGATCATATAATCTATCCATTACCGATAATGGCAAATGCCCATACAATAATACATTCACTGTTACGGAGCCTGGCAAATTCCGTTTTAATGGAAATAAAAATGATATTTCTTGTTTCGGATTCAATGATGGAAGAATCAATCTCTCTACTTTCGGAGGTACACCTCCTTATAATTATGTATGGACCATGGATGAAGATCCTTCATTTACAGCTTCTACAGAAGATCTTAGCAATCTCAAACCTGGTCATTATGAAGTTACTATTACTGAAACGAATAACTGTGATATATTGACAGAGAGATATGAGATTATCGAACCCCCCTTATTGGAAGTTAACTTAGACCATCCCATAGATATGATTCTATGTTATGGTTCTTTTACTGGCAAAATTGATGTGACTGCCCTTGGAGGCAGAGGTAATTACAGATGGTCATGGACAGGTCCGAACGGATTTAGAAGCAGTCTTCAGAATTTAAACAATATAGAAGCTGGAACTTACAATTTAACGGTTACAGATAATTCTGGCTGTACTGCAAACCTGCAGGTTATCGTACCTCAAAATCCAGAAATAAAATTGGATTATACCGTAGGTAAAATAATTTGCTATAATGATGACAGTGGTTCTATTACCATCGATCGCATTTATGGAGGTGTACCACCATACGAACCTGTAGTTTGGAGCAACCTGGGAACAGGAATGTCCCAAGATAATTTATCTCATGGCACTTACGTTATAACCATAACCGATGCCCTAGGCTGCGTTGCCAATTTTCCTATAACCTTAAATAACGCACCTATTTTTGATATTAATCCTGCAGTAAGACAGATTTCATGCTATGGAGAAAATGATGGCAGTATTAAACTCAATCTTGTTGGAGGTGAATCTCCAGTCTCTTTAGTTTGGAGTGATGGTTCTACAGCTGGAAATGAGCGGAATAATTTGGATCCAGGCACTTATGAAGTAACCATTAAAGATGCCAAAGGATGTGTTATAAACGAAACATTTACCATTATAGAACCTCTAGAATTGGAACTCTCAGGAAGCATCACAGATGCATTGGATTGCGATGATGTAAATTCTGGAGACATAGACCTAGAAATTGCCGGAGGAACACCCCCTCTATCAATTTCTTGGAGTAATGGTGCACAAACCGAAGATTTACACAATATTACTCAAGGCCTATACACTGTTTCCATTACAGATGCCAATGGCTGTAATATTTCAGAAACATTTGAAGTAAAACGATTTGCACCCTTGGAAGCTCCTTTTGAAGTTATCACCAATTATGATTGTGAAACAAAATATGTAGACCAAACATTTATTGCTCATGTTAAAGGTGGCATCCCTCCTTATAGCTTAAGTTGGTCGAGTGGTACCATTACCGGTGATAATAATGAAATTATGAGAACAGGCACCAATGGCTTAGTAATTCTAACTGTAACCGATAGTTTTGGGTGTGTTAAAGAATTTTCTCTACAAGTAGCGACACCTGTATTAGATGATGCCGGCTTCACAACAAATTCTTTTGGATATAGCGTTTACGAGCTATATTCTATTTACGATCCTATACAATTCACCAACGAGTCTGAAGGCGACTTTATAAACATTACTTGGGATTTTGGAGATGGGAATTTCTCAAATGAAGAAAATCCAGAACATATTTATACAAAAACAGGAACCTATACCATCAATCAAACCGTTACATATCCGTTTGGTTGCGAATATTATGCGTCTGCCACCATAGTAGTAGAGAAAGGATATAGTTTAATGATGCCAAATGCATTCACTCCCAATAAGGATAATTTGAATGATTATTTTTTCCCTGTTTTTATTGGCTTAAACAGCATGACTCTTTACATTTATGACACTTGGGGCAATGTTATATATTCTGAAACAGGAGACAACATCAGAGGCTGGGATGGTAAAATAAATAATGCTAATGCCGAAAACGGCAATTATCAATACAGATTTATTGCCAAAACCTTTTATGGTCATGAAATAATAGAAAAAGGCGTTTTAGCCCTAATAAAATAAGCAAAGCAAATTTTATAATGAAAATCAAAATATCAACCCTAATAATCATGAGTTGTCTTTGCTTGAAAGTAAATGCTCAAGATCCCGTTTTTTCCCAATTCTTTTTAGTTCCAGAAACTTTAAATCCTGGATTTTCGGGTTTTGAAGACGCCTCCTATCTTGGTTTAATCCATAGAACGCAATGGCCCAATCTAAATTTGAGAGTAGATACCGAATACGCGTTTTTTAATACTTGGATTGAAAATGTTGGTGGACTTGGCTTTAGTATTTTAAACCAACATGAAAACAATACCAATTATAACCATTTGCAGGGAAATGCTAATTTTTCATACCATGTAACATTAGCGAACGATTGGTATTTTAGACCCGCCATAGAAGTTGGTTTTGGTACAAAATCCTTTAATTTTAGAAATCTAGTCCTTGCTGATCAAATAAATATAAATTCTGAGACCATAAATCCTATTTCATCGGACCCTTTTGCACAAAACGCCAATAGAAACATCACTTTTTTTGATTTTACAGCTGGGTTTGTTTTCGACAAAAAGAATACCCGAAATGATACCGATTTATGGTTAGGGGCTAGTATTAAACATTTAAACAGACCAAATATTTCATTTTTAGAAAATGGAAATGTGCCTTTAGATATTTTTTACTCCATACATGCTAATTATAAATTCCCTTATTTTGATAGAAACGACATGCTCATTTCTGCCAATTATATGCAACAAGGGGAATACAATAGATTGGATATTGGTACCACTATAAAATTAGAGAAATTGATGTTAGGTGCAATGTTAGTTACAAATCCTGCTAAAAACAGTTCTTATAGTCATTTATTAACATCTATAAACACCTTTGTAGGCTTGGAATTTGAACAATTGCGTTTTGGTTTTTCATATGATATAAACACTTCTAAAATTGGCAGAACCAATGGTGTTTATGAACTTTCCATTACCTATTTGGCAGATTGTTTAATATGTCGAAACCCTGCTAATACCGAAAGAAGGAAATAGCATCATTTGTTTTCAAGAAGCGTCTTTGCCATTTTCGAAAATTGCCAAATAGGAGACTTGCTAGCTTGTTCTAAATTTTCATTGCATTCATCATGGCATGCATTTATTAATTTTAGGTATTGAAAAGCATTTTGACGGACCTCAAAGTGATATTTAGGATCTGTATAGTTTGTTAGTTCCTCAAAATACTTTGGTTTGTTTTCTGGCTGAAAATCTTCAGTAACCAAAGCTAATGTTAACCATAGTATTCTAATGTTTTTGTCGTTAAATCCTTGAATGTTTTTTGTTTTGGTCAAATACTCATTTCTATCTTCAGGAAAATTATTCCATAAATTATACAAAGCCGTTTCCATGGTTATATATGATGTATCATCCAAGAGCGTTTCATAATTTGCTTTTAATTCTAAAGGGATCTTTGAAAGGGATTTTGCTACGGCCTGGCGGACTTTCAAACTAGTATTAAAATCTTCCTTTCTGATAAAGATTGGATTCTGGGAAATCAATTTTATTTTTGATTCATCAGAAATTTTAGAATTCATGTATTCTAAATATTTAAATTCATTCCCCTCACAATCAACCTTTAAATACTTATCAATAAATGCTGATTGTTTTAAACTTTCTAGAACAGCACCACTATCAAACACGTCACTTTCCAGCCAAACCTTTACAAACTCATCCAAATTTTGCCCACTCGCCTTTTCCACCTCATTAATAAAATCATCAGTCTGCACATTTTTAAATGAATGCTTATTTAAATAATTTTTAATCGCTGTTTTAAAAGCTGTATCACCTATCTTTTCCCTCAACATATACAATACCAATGCGCCTTTTTTGTAAAACGTCGTACTACTTGATTTAGGATCCAAAAGCGCAGTACTTCCTCCTGCTTTATCTTGCTGCATAAGCTCATCGACGTATTGATACAATTGCCAATAGTAATAATCAGCTCCGAAAATCGCTTTCTCCGCTAATAACGCATAATATGTCGCAAACCCTTCTTGTAACCAATGATGCGTTCCAGAGGTTTCTGTAACGAAATCCCCAAACCATTGATGTGCCAGTTCATGAGCATTCACATTCACATAGTTTTTATCAATAAAGGATATAGAATCTATAACATAACTATCAGAAAAAATAGTTGTACTGGTATTTTCCATGCCTGCATATAGAAAATCCTTAACGGGTACCTGTTTATAATTTTGCCAAGGATAAGAAACGCCTATTTCATCTTCTAAAAAGTCGAATATTTGTTTGGTATAACGATAGGTGGATTCGAATTTTAAAGAATCCTCCGGATAATAATACATTTCCAGAGGAACACCGCTTTTTGAAGCTTCTGTTTTTTTATCATATTTGCCAATGGCCAAGGCCACTAAATAACTAGACATGGGCTGTTTCATATCATAATGCCAAGTGGTTGTTGAATCGTTGATTTGTTGATTTATGAGTTTACCGTTAGCAATGACCTCATAGTCTTTATCGAACGTTATGGTTAAATCAAATTCAACCTTTTCATTCATGTCATCAAAACTAGGCAACCAATTACTCGTATATTTACCCTGCCCTTGGGTCCAAATTTGTTTATTACTTCCTCCATTGTCCCAATCAATAAAATACATCGCTTTTTTTGGACGTGTTTCCCAAGTAATATCAATCTTATGCCGGGTATTGGATTTGAATTGATGCTTGATAATTAAATGTTTTCCATCATACAAAGTTCCTGCTTCCTTGCCATCTAAAACATATTTTATTTCAGTAAAAGCAGCCGCATCTATATAAATGGAATCAATATCTTTTAAAATTTCAAATTCATAAGAAATAGTTCCATAAACTTCTTTTTTATTCAAATCACCAAAAACAATATCTGCCTTTGCTGTTTTAAAATCAACATAATCCGTCTGTTGCGCTTGCATTAAGCAATAAAATAAAATGACAATAAGATTTACAGTTAACTTCATAAGGTCTTTATAACAAAGGTTAAGCCAAAATAATAATAATCCTTGTCATTATTACCAAAAGCAGTATTTTAGTTCTATGAACACCAATCTCCAAACTCCTATCGATTATTTAAAAGGCGTTGGTCCCAATCGGGCTGATTTATTACGTACAGAATTGGGCATTCACACCTATCAGGATTTAATAAACTTATTTCCAAACAGATATCTTGATAGAACACAGTATTACAAAATAAACCAATTACAACGTAATAATGCGGATGTGCAAGTGATTGGCAAAATAACCGAATTTAAAGAAGTAGCCCAACAACAAGGAAAACGCTTAGTAGCGACTTTTCAAGATGAAACGGGCGTTATGGAATTGGTTTGGTTTAGAGGACAGAAATGGATTCGAGAAAGCATCAAGCTAAATACACCTTATGTTATTTTCGGAAAAACCAATTGGTTCAATGGGAGATTTAGCATGCCACATCCTGAAATGGAATTGCTTCAAGAACATGAAAAAAATTTACGTTCTGCCATGCAACCAGTATACCCTTCTACTGAAAAATTATCAAATAAGGGCATCACCAATCGCGTGATTAGTAAAATTATGCAACAACTTTTTTTGGAAACGAATGGCAGATTTAAAGAAACACTTTCCGAAAATATACTTTCAGAATTAAAACTAATCAGTAAAAGTGAAGCATTATTTAATGTGCATTTTCCCAAAAACCAAGAACTATTGGCACGCGCGCAATACCGATTAAAATTTGAGGAATTTTTCTATATCCAATTGCAATTGATTCTAAAAAACCTCATTCATAAATCGAAAATAAAAGGCTTTCCTTTTGAGAAAGTCGGTACCTATTTCAATACGTTTTTTAACGACCATTTGCCTTTCGAATTAACCAATGCACAGAAACGGGTTTTGAAAGAAATCCGTGCCGATTTAGGTAGTAATGCACAAATGAATCGGCTTTTGCAAGGTGATGTTGGTTCTGGCAAGACCATTGTTGCACTAATGTCAATGTTAATCGCACTTGACAACGGTTTCCAAGCATGTTTAATGGCTCCTACTGAAATTTTGTCAGTTCAACACTATAACGGATTAGTTGAGCTATGTAATAAATTGAATATCAGAATAAAACTATTAACTGGTTCAACTAAAACTTCAGAAAGAAAAAAAATTCATGAATCCTTAGAAAATGGCGAATTAGACATCTTAATTGGGACACATGCTCTTCTTGAAAACAAGGTGAAATTTAAAAATTTAGGGCTTGCTATCATAGACGAACAACATCGTTTCGGCGTAGAACAACGAAGCAGATTATGGAAGAAAAACACGTCGCCACCACATGTTTTAATCATGACTGCCACCCCCATTCCAAGAACATTAGCAATGTCTGTTTACGGGGATTTAGACATCTCGATTATTGATGAATTACCCCCTGGAAGAAAGTCCATAAAAACAGTACATCGGTATGACAAAAACCGATTGAATGTATTCAAATTTATTCGAGATGAAATAACCAAGGGTAGACAAATTTATATCGTGTACCCTTTGATTCAAGAAAGTGAAACTATGGATTATAAAGATTTGATGGATGGCTATGAAAGTATCTCCAGGGATTTCCCTTTACCCGATTACCAAATCTCCATTGTTCATGGTAAAATGAAACCTGCCGACAAAGATTATGAAATGCAGCGTTTCATAAAAGGTGAAACAAACATCATGGTGGCCACTACCGTTATTGAAGTAGGCGTCAATGTCCCCAATGCATCTGTCATGATTATTGAAAGTGCCGAACGCTTTGGATTATCGCAGTTACACCAATTGCGTGGACGCGTAGGACGAGGTGCCGAACAAAGCTATTGCATTTTAATGACGGGACATAAATTAAGTAATGATAGTAAAACAAGGCTGGAAACTATGGTAAGAACATCTGACGGCTTTGAAATTGCTGAAGTGGATTTACGTTTACGGGGTCCAGGAGATATTATGGGAACGCAACAAAGCGGCATTTTAAACCTAAAAATTGCCGATATCATTAAAGATAAAGACATTTTACAAAATGCCCGTTTTTATGCAAAAAAAATACTGAATAATGACCCAACATTATCGCTTTCAGAAAACAAAACCATACTTAACACCTATCAAGAATTGGGCAAATTCAAGAATATCTGGAATTACATATCCTAATAAAATACCAAATAATAATTTACATTTACCAAAAAACAAATCATGCTCCATTTAAAACTAGAAACCGACCCAAGATGGGTGAATATTGTAGAAAGCAATCTAGAAGAGATATTAACAGATCATGCTTGGTGCGAACAAAAAGCCGCGACCAATGCCATCACCATTATTACTTTAAATTCTGAGCATACCGATTTGGTTACAGACCTACTAAACCTCGCCAAAGAAGAATTAGAACATTTTCAAATGGTGCATGAGATTATTAAAAAGCGTGGCTATAAACTTGGTAGGGAACGAAAAGACAGTTACGTAAACGAACTTTATAAATTCATGAATAAAGGTGGAAACAGATTGCAATGTATGGTAGACAGATTGCTTTTTTCTGCCATGATTGAAGCTAGGAGTTGTGAGCGTTTTAAGTTACTTTCTAAAGAAATAAAAGACCCAGAACTCGCTAAATTCTATAATGATTTAATGATTAGCGAAGCTGGTCATTACACCACATTTATAGGGTTTGCTAGAAAATACGGAAAAGATATTGATGTTGAAAAACGTTGGAAAGAACTCGTAGAATTTGAAAGCCATATTATAAAAAACTATGGTAAACACGAAACGATACATGGATAAAAAGTAGACCTTCAAAAAAGTGCATTACGTTCTATTTGAAGGTCTAACTTTTTAGAACCTATACGTACTATCCGTAAATTAAAATATTCCGACTGCCCAACAAGCACCATTCTCCCTCTTATATATTGCATATAGATATTTCACTTAAAACAGTACTAACCCAAAGTTAAGCATGAATAGACAATAACGGAATATCCATTCCTGAAATCATAACCCTCGTTTTACTTTTGTGCACCAAAGATGACCAAAACCCATATTCATAAGGCACCATAATTAACAAATCAGCTTCTATTCTTTTTAGTTCTTCTTCAATTTCATGTATCACCGCATCAGACTTCACTTCCTTGTACATATAACTAATTCCTTCAAACCCTTTATTAATCCCCTTTAAAACATGCTTATTTTGTTCTATCTTGTCCAAACTATTGCTGACGTGAAAAACTTCCAATTCTGCGTTTAAGTTAAAAACAGCTTCTTTTACTTTATCTAAAACCTCCATATCGACCCCTTTTTCTATATCACAGGCAAACAGTACTTTTTTTATTCCAGTAAACTTAGCTTTCAACGGAATAGCCAAAATAGGTACTTTAATCTTATGAATGGCTCCTGTAGTTGTACTTCCTAACAAATCCTGCTCTAACGACTTGTCATCCATTCCCATCACCACCACATCTGCTTGATGACGCTCCACAGATAGCTGCAACTGTTCGTAAAAATCGCCCATAGCCCAATCAAATTCAATAAAAACACCATATTCATCAGAAAGGCTTTTGATCCTCTTTTCCAACTCTCCATGGCTCTTTTCTATAGATTCTTTAACTACTAAATAAGGAAGTCTAGCATTTTCAGAATGAATGGAGATTTTATGAAGATGGAAAACAACCAATTTAACATCAACTCTTTCAGATAATTTTATAACATATTCGGTAGCATTTTTAGCTTCATTTGAAAAATCCGAGGCAATAATAATAGTTCTCATTTTTGTGTATTTTTATTTTTTTTCAATCATATACTCACAAACAATCCATAATAATAAACTGTAAATGATTAACCATAAAATTAACGTATTGAAACAAATATTTATTTAATAAAAAATAATTTAACATTTCAATTCCTGTTTTCTATTATTATCTTTGCCCCCTTAACAAAAACGAATTCATGAAGATTTCATACAATTGGTTAAAACAATTTATAAAGATAGATTGGACACCCGAACAAACAGGTGAATTATTAACAGATTTAGGCCTGGAGGTTGAAGGCATTGAATCCTATCAATCTGTAAAAGGAGGGTTAGAAGGTGTTGTAGTTGGAGAGGTTTTAACCTGTATAAAACACCCAAATGCTGACAATTTAAAAATCACAACAGTTAATATTGGAGAGGAAGCTCCTTTGCAAATTGTATGTGGTGCGCCTAATGTGGCTGTTGGGCAAAAAGTACCCGTAGCAACCATTGGCACAACCCTTTACACAGAAGAAGGCGGAGCTTGGACCATTAAAAAAGGTAAGATCCGTGGTGAAGAAAGTTTTGGTATGATTTGCGCCGAAGATGAACTTGGTTTAGGGAAGTCGCATGATGGAATTTTAGTTTTAGATGATACATATGACGTTGGCAAACCAGTAGCAGACATTTTTGATATTGAAAATGACCATGTTTTTGAAATAGGACTAACTCCTAACAGAGCTGATGCCATGAGTCATTTAGGAACAGCTCGTGATTTAAGAGCTGGTTTAATTCAAAAAGACATTACTTTAGAGTTTATCACGCCGTCCGTAAGCGCCTTCCACGTTGATAGTAGAACATTAAAAATTGATGTCGAAGTTAAAAATAAAGAATTGGCTCCTCGGTACTGTGGAATCAGTATTTCTGGAATAAAAGTACAAGAATCTCCTGCTTGGTTGCAAAATCGATTGAAAGCTATTGGATTAAAACCAATAAACAATATTGTTGACGCCACGAATTACGTGTTACACGATTTAGGCCAACCACTTCATGCCTTTGATGCCAGTAAAATATCTGGCAATAAAATTGAAGTTAAAACAGTCCCTTCTGGAACAAAATTCGTTACTTTAGATGGTATTGAGCGTGAATTACACGAAGACGATTTAATGATTTGTGATATCGAAAAACCCATGTGTATCGCAGGTGTTTTTGGTGGGATTCATTCGGGCGTTTCAGAAAACACAACCAGTATATTTTTAGAAAGTGCTTATTTTAATCCTGTTAGCATTCGTAAATCCGCAAAGCGTCACGGATTAAATACCGATGCCTCTTTTAGATTTGAACGTGGTATTGATCCAAACATCACTGAATACGCACTTAAATGCGCTGCTTTATTAATCCAGGAAATTGCTGGTGGCGAAATAACATCTGATATTGTCGATATTTATCCTAAGAAAATAGAAGATTTCCAAGTACGCTTAAGCTTTGAAAATGCAGAAAAATTGATAGGTGAAGAAATCCCTAAAGAAATCATCAAACGCATATTAACATCTTTAGAAATAAAAATCAATAATGTTACAGAAACTGGTTTAGGGCTAACAGTACCATCCTACAGAAACGATGTGGTTCGGGAAGCCGATATTATTGAGGAAATTTTGCGCGTTTATGGCTATAATAATATTAAAACAAGTGAAAAATTGAATGCGTCTGTTTCCAGCTCATCTCGTTTTGAAGATCATAAAATACAGAATATTGTTGGTAACCAATTAGCATCACAAGGCTTTTTTGAGATTATGGCTAACTCGCTTACATCACCTCATTACATCACTTTAACAGATCAATTAAATAAAGACCATAATATAAATATAATCAATCCGTTAAGTAGCGATTTATCTGTATTACGACAATCTTTATTGTTTTCTGGATTAGAAGCCGTTTCGTATAATATCAACCGAAAAAGAAGTGACTTAAAATTATTTGAATTCGGAAAAACATATCATGCTTTTGGAGATAAACGAGAAGAATTTAAACACTTAACCCTATTTGTAACTGGCAATAAAAATCAAGAACATTGGCAAGCTTCAAAAGAAAAAAGTGATTTCTTTTTTCTTAAAGGCACTATAAATTCATTATTAGAACGTCTAGGCATTTCAAGATATTCTGAAACCCCCATTAACAATGATGTCTTTAGTGAAGGTTTAACCATCAGTCTTGGAAAAAACAAATTGCTTGATTTCGGCTTGGTAAAAAAATCCATTTTAAAACATTTTGATATTTCTCAAGAAGTTTTGTTTGCTGATATCCATTGGGATGCCATTCTAGAGGTTGTTAAACATAACTCCATTAAGTTTAAAGCCATTCCAAAGTATCCTGAAGTACGACGCGATTTTGCATTGCTTGTAGATGACAAGATCACTTTTGAGTCTATTTATAAATTAGCTAAACAAAGTGAAAAACAACTGCTTAAAAACGTTAATTTATTCGATGTTTATCAAGGAAAAAACCTGCCTGCTGGGAAAAAAAGCTATGCAGTTAGTTTTACATTACAAGATGAAGGTAATACACTTACAGATAAACAAATAGACAAAATAATGAAAACACTCCAAAATAATTTCGAAACACAATTGGGTGCTGAATTGAGATAGTTTCCTGCTCAACTAACTGTTAATAAAAAAATAAAACCAGCAAATGCTGGTTTTATTTTTTGTATCTTTAAGAAGATAACTAAATTAAAAATCATGACAGACTCTAATTATATAAAAGTATTTACAGGCAGTTTTATAATAGTTCAATTAATATCCGACAAGTTAAATTCAATAGGCATCAGTCCTGTTATTAAAGATGAAACAGAATCTGGGCGTTTAGCTGGTTTCGGGTCATCAATTCAAGGATTACAAGAAATCTATGTCCATAAAGACGAACTGGCTAAAGCTATTGAAGTTGTTGGGAGCGTTACGGCTGAATTTGAATCTTAATATATTGTCTATTTCCGCGAAAGCAGAAATCCATTTAAACAGTATAATTTTTATAGATTTGCTTTCGCAAGAATGACAGTCTAAACTGTTTCCGTATACATTTTATCACGTAACTCCTTAATTTTTGAGTCTTGCATATACTCATCAAATGTAGTATATCTATCAATAATGCCATTTGGTGTTAATTCTACAACCCTATTGGCAACAGTTTGCGCAAACTCATGGTCATGAGTGGTAAACAAAATGGTCCCTTTAAAGTTTGTAAGCGAATTATTGAATGCAGTAATACTCTCTAAATCCAAGTGATTCGTAGGTTCGTCTAACATTAAAACGTTTGCTCTAACCATCATCATTCTACTTAACATGCAACGCACTTTTTCGCCTCCAGAAAGCACATTCGATTTTTTTAAAGCCTCCTCGCCACTAAAAATCATTTTCCCCAAAAACCCACGAATATGGACTTCCTCTCGCTCTTCTTCGGTAGTGGCCCATTGGCGTAACCAATCTACTAACGATAAATTATTATCAAAGTATTCACTATTATCAAGTGGAAGATAGGATTGTGTGGTAGTAATTCCCCAATCAAATTTACCAGCATCTGGTTTTTCTTTATTGTTTAATATTTGATAAAATGCCGTAGTTGCTCTGGAATCTTTTGAAAAAACAACCACTTTATCACCTTTAGTGAGATTCAAATCAATATCTTTAAAAAGTACCTCACCATCAATAGACGAAGCCAAGCCTTGTATGTTTAGAATTTGATCTCCTGCCTCTCTATCTCGTTCGAAAATAATAGCAGGATAACGACGACTTGTTGGCCTAATATCCGAAATATTAAGTTTATCAATCATTTTCTTTCTACTGGTTGCTTGTTTACTCTTAGCAACGTTGGCAGAGAAACGACGTATAAATTCCTCTAATTCTTTCTTCTTCTCTTCTGCCTTTTTGTTTTGCTGTGCACGTTGGCGGGCAGCTAGCTGAGATGATTCATACCAAAATGTATAATTACCAGAATAATGATTGATTTTTCCAAAGTCAATATCAGAAATATGCGTACACACCGCATCTAAAAAATGACGGTCGTGAGACACCACTATCACACAGTTTTCATAATTAGCTAAGAAATTTTCCAACCATTGAATCGTTTCATAATCCAAGTCGTTGGTAGGCTCATCCATAATCAACACATCTGGATTCCCAAACAAAGCCTGTGCTAATAATACACGTACTTTTTGCTTCCCATCAAGATCTTTCATTAACGTATAATGAAATTCTTCTTTAATACCTAAGCTAGATAACATAGCAGCCGCATCACTATCGGCATTCCAACCATTCATTTCCTCAAACTGTACCTGAAGTTCCCCTATCCTATCGGCATTTTCATCAGAGTAATCGGCATACAACGCATCCATTTCACTTTTAATTTTAAAAAGTGGTTTGTTACCAATTAAAACTGTTTCCAAAACAGTATGTTCGTCATACAAATTATGGTTTTGTTCCAATACAGACATACGTTTACCTGGTTCTAAATGTACCTGACCAGATGTTGGATCCATTTTCCCAGAAATAATTTTTAAAAACGTAGATTTTCCCGAACCATTTGCGCCAATAATACCATAGCAATTTCCTTGATTAAATGTAGTGCTTACTTCATCGAAAAGAATGCGTTTGCCAAATTGAACGGAAAGGTTTGAAACTGATAACATAGTCTGTGCTTATTTTTTTTGCAAAAATAGAAAAATCAAACCGTAAGACGAAACTTAGTGGGTTGTTTTTAGTTTAGTTCTAAATACAATATGGTTTTACCATAATTATCTAATGAATATGTTATTTGCTTTTTAACAATTTTTTAAAAATTGCTATTTAAAAAAAGTTTAGTTTTGAATACCATCTAAATAATTAACTAAACTAAAACCATGAAACCACTTGTATTTCTAATACTTACGCTTTGCGTAGTTAATATCACCACAGCACAAACCAACCCCGTTGACACAAGCAAATACCCCCCACTAACTACCTTTACAGCTCAAGAAGATCATGCCAATATGATGAAACAATTAGGGATTACTGAGGTAAGACCTGGCAAAAGCGGGGATCCAACAAATCCAAATTCGGCAAATTACGACGAAGCCATTGCTAATCCTTGTCCTGAGTTACCAGAAATTTTAGTCACTGAAAAAGGGAAAAAAGTAACTACTGTCGATATGTGGTGGAAAACCCGAAGACCAGAACTGGTTGAGCTTTTCGAACGTGAAGTTTATGGGCGTATACCTGATAATGTTCCTAGTGTTACCTGGAAAGTAGAAATAGTGGATAATGAACGTGTTGGTCGTGTTCCAGTAGTAGCAAAAAAATTAGTAGGTCATGTAGACAATAGTGCCTATCCTTTAATTAATGTAGATATTGAAATGGTGGTCGTGATACCTACAAACGTAAAAGGACCAGTGCCTGTACTTATGATGTTTGGTAATCCACAATTACCTGCTCCTGCTCAACCTTCTACTGAAGATCTTGAAAAAATAAATAAATCTTTTAAAAGCATGATGATTGATTATGACCCAGAAATGGAAGCTATTTTCAATCGATATCCAGCATATAATCCCATTACCAGATTAGCGGGACCAGGCTTTTTTGCGCCTCCTGTAGATGGCAACTCACCTCCAACCGAACAATTATTGGCAGCTGGCTGGGGTTATGCTACCATTTCAACAGCGAGTATTCAAGCTGATAATGGTGCAGGACTTACCAGAGGCATCATTGGATTAGTAAATAAAGGACAGCCACGTACTCCAGAACAGTGGGGCTCACTTCGTGCTTGGGCTTGGGGTGCTGCTAGAGGATTGGATTATTTAGAAACCGACCCTTTAGTGGATGCTAAAAAAGTAGGCATTGAAGGAGTGTCTCGCTACGGAAAAGCTGCATTGGTCACTTTGGTCTTTGAAAACCGTTTCGCCATTGGTTTAATTGGTTCTTCAGGTAAAGGTGGAGCTGCTTTGCATCGTCGTATATTTGGTGAAACAGTAGAAAACTTAGGCAGTTCTGGTGAATACCATTGGATGGCCGGAAACTATATTAAATACTCTGCTGAAAAAGGTAAGTTTGGAAAAATGACAGGTTGTGATTTACCCGTAGATTCACATGAATTCATTGCTATGGCGGCACCCAAACCCACTTTTATTAGTTATGGTATTCCAGAAAAAGGAGATGCCCTTTGGCTAGACCAAAAAGGCAGTTATATGTCCACAATTGCTGCTGGATCCGTTTTTAAATTGTTAGGTGCAAAGGATTTAGGGGTCTCTAATAATTATATAACTGAAGTGATGCCTCCTATGTTAACAGATATGTTGGATGGTGAATTAGCTTGGAGACAACATGATGGCGGACATACAGATGCTCCCAATGTACAGTTCTTTATTCCATGGGCTAATAAAAAATTAGGTTACGAAAAGTAAATACTAGTTTTATAAAACTATAATATAAAAACTCCAATGCTAAGCATTGGAGTTTTTGTTTTTACTATAAAAAACGTAAATTTAACTACACATGAGTTTGACTATTCGTTGAACTTTCTATAAACAAAAATATTTAAACATGACAAAAAATAAAATCGCATTAGTAACAGGCGGAAGCCGAGGTTTAGGTAGAGATATGGCTATTAATTTGGCAAAAAAAAGGGATTGATGTTATTATTACCTATCATTCAAATATAGCTGCAGCAAATGAAGTTGTTTCAGAAATCAATAAACTAGGAAGTAGTGGTAAAGCATTTCAATTAGATACTAGTAATAGTAAAGACTTTGAAAATTTTTATATCGAACTTTCCTCCTATTTAAAATCTCAAAACAAAAAAGGATGTTTCGATTTTTTAATTAATAATGCGGGCACTGGCATTTACAAACCTTTTGCTGAAACAACAGAAGAAGATTTAGACGTCATGTATAACATTCATTTTAAAGGGGTTTATTTCTTAACACAAAAAGTATTGCCATATTTAAATGATGGTGGTAGAATTATTAATATTTCTTCTGGATTGGCTCGATTCAGTTTCCCAAATTCATCAGCCTATGCTAGTATGAAAGGCGCTGTAGAAGTTTTTACAAGATATCTTGCTAAAGAATTAGCTTCTAGAAAAATTGGGGCCAATGTGGTGGCTCCAGGCGCTATAGCAACCGAATTTGGTGGTGGCGAAAATAAAACCAACGACAAGAAAAGAGAAGCTGTTGCCAATTTCACTGCCTTAGGTCGTGTTGGGGAAGCTGAAGATATTGGTAGTGTGGTGGCTTTTTTATGTACTGATGATGCCAAATGGATAAATGGTCAACGTTTGGAAGTTGCTGGTGGTATATTCTTATAAAATAGAATGTAAATCTTATTTAAATAAAGCATTGTTATTAAAAACTCTTTGTGCTTCTCTACTTCATATACTTCCCCTTTTACTACTAGCATACATTTCACGTCATTGCGAGGCACGAAGCAATCTCATGATGTAGAACTAAAATAAACAGATTGCTTCGTCGTACCTCCTCGCAATGACTTAATTAATATATTTGAAGTATGAAAAAATCATTTGTTTATTTTATGACTAATAAAAACAACACCGTTATTTATGTTGGTGTTACAAGTGATTTATTAAAAAGAGTTTACCAACACAAAACAAAAGCTTACAAAGGTTTTACTGATAGATACAATTGTAATAAACTCATTTACTTTGAAGAGTTTGACGATATAAATAAAGCCATTGCTCGCGAAAAACAAATAAAAGGAGGCAACAGAAAACGAAAAGAAGATTTAATAAATTTTGTAAATCCAGAATGGAAAGATTTATCAGATGGTTGGCTCTTTTATTTTGATTAAAACAATGTTATTGCGAGGCACGAAGCAACCTCATTACATTGAACTAAAAATTAACAAATTGCGTCCATATACTTCCCTTTCTTACTCCTAACATACATCTCACGTCATTGCGAGGCACGAAGCAATCTCACAATGTAAAACTAAAAATCAACAGATTGCTTCGTCGTCCCTCCTCGCAATGACGAGGTAAATTGGACAGATGGAATCGTGCCTCGCAATGGGATTAATTCATATATTTCCCCTTTTTACTCCCAGCATACATTTCAAACTTCACCAAACGGGCTTCCAATTTGGCATTAAATAAATGTATTTTTCGTGAGGGGCGTAATCCCACATGCTTAAGCGCATCTAAATTGCTGGTAATAAACCAAGCATCGGTATTGGGATAATTTTGTTTAAGCGTATCACCTATATTTTTATAAAACTCTTGCATGTCTATATTTAAACGCTCACCATAAGGAGGGTTAAATACCATGTGTAATTTATTGTCACCGCCTTTTTTGGTTTTAAAAAAGTCCTCATGTTTTACCTCAATAAAATCTTCTAACTGGGCATTTTTAATATTGTCTTTGGCTTTAGCAACGGCACTTGGAGCTTTATCATACCCAATAATTTTATGATGAAAATCACGTGTTTTATTAAGTAGTGATGCTTCAATTTTTTCAAACAAATCAACATCCCAATCTTGCCAACGCTCAAAAGCAAACTCTTTACGCATGAGGTTTGGCGGTATATTACAGGCTATCATCGCCGCTTCAATCAACACCGTACCAGAACCACACATGGGATCCATAAAATCGGTTTGTCCGTCCCAACCAGACAACATCACCAACCCTGCTGCCAGCACTTCATTAATAGGTGCTATATTGGTCGCTATTTTATAACCGCGTTTGTGTAAAGAATCTCCGGAAGAATCTAAAGAAATCGTACATTGGTTTCTATCTATATGCACATTTACTTTTAAATCCGGGAATTTTAAATCGACATTCGGACGTTCTCCAGTGGTATCTCTAAACTTATCAACAATAGCATCTTTGGTTTTTTGGGCAATATACAGTGAGTTTGTAAACAATTCCGTATGAATGGTAGCATCAACAGCAATGGTTCCTGTAGGCTTTACATACTGTTCCCAAGACATAGCATAAAGCTTATTATACAAGTCTTGCTCACTGCTTACCATAAAGGTTTCTATAGGTTTTAAGATTTTAATAGCGGTACGCAAAGCTAAATTGGCTTTATACATAAACCCTTTATCCCCACTAAAGCTAACGTTACGCACGCCCGTTTTTACATCTTGTGCTCCTAATTGAGTCAATTCTTTTGCCAATAAGTCTTCAAAGCCAAATAGGGTTTTGGCTACCATGTTAAAATTTTCTTCCATTATTTACTTTAAATACATTACAAAAATAACGTAATTTTACCGCAAAGGTAATGTTTATTGATATTTAAGGTAAGGATTAAATGGAAAACCTGACTACGTTAAAACGTGGAAATCTCCTAAAAGAATATATGATTAAAGACACAACGAACCAGTTTTCATCATGGTATAACACACCATATTATCACATTTTATACAAAGATATAGATAATGTCGAAACGCATGCGTTTATGGATACCCTAACCAATTACTTAAACTTACCAGAACAGGGTACCATTTTAGATTGGGGTTGTGGCAGAGGGATACACGCTATGTATCTTAATAAGATAGGATTTGATGTGACTGGTGTGGATCAATCTGAAAATAATATTGCTTACGCCAAAAAGTTTGAAACCCAACATTTGCGTTTCGATGTACATAATATGTGTCAACCTTATAAACAGCAGTTTGATGCTGTTTTTAATTTATTCAGCAGTTTTGGACGTATTGATCGTGATGAAGACTACCTAAATACCATAAAAGGGATTAAAGCTAATTTAAACGAGACTGGTTTTGGTGTTATCGATGTTGCGAATACCGAATTAATAATTGACAATCTCCTGCCTGAAGAGATTACAACTGTTGGAAAGATCGACTTCAATTTGAAACACTATGTGAAGCATGATTATATTTTGAAAGATATTACATTTGTTGCCGATGGGGAATCACATCATTTTCAGGAGTGTGTTAAAATGTTCACTCTAAAAGATTTTGAAACTCTTTTTGAACAAGCGGACTGCTATTTATTAGATGTTTTTGGCGACTATAAATTGAATAAATTTAGATCCCAAACATCAGAACGTTTGGTAATGATTTTTAAATAGTCTTTATAATACATGAATAATTATATTTTCCCAATAGTAGCCGTTATTTTAGGTTTTATAATCGCTGTTTTCTCTAAAGGAAAAAAGGTTTTTAATACCAAACTTCTACTCTCTTTTAGTGGCTCTTTTTTGTTGGCACTGACTTTATTTGAATTACTACCAGAAGTTTACCAACATCTGGATAGCAAGCTTACGGGGCTTTTTATAATGGGCGGTATTTTGTTGCAAATTATTTTAGAGTTTTTCTCGAAAGGTGCTGAGCATGGTCATATACATATCCATAAACACGACACCACATTTCCATGGTTATTGTTTATTAGTTTGTGTATTCACAGTTTTTTAGAAGGTTTTTCCATACATGAACATAATGATATGGTATACGGCGTGCTTATTCATAAAATACCTATAGCAACTTTAATTTCCATGTTTTTATTGCAATCAAATTAC
Source organism: Confluentibacter sediminis (assembly GCF_003258355.1). GTDB lineage: Bacteria > Bacteroidota > Bacteroidia > Flavobacteriales > Flavobacteriaceae > Confluentibacter > Confluentibacter sediminis. Next base: position 77,689 of record NZ_QKPO01000016.1, read on the forward strand.
AACAAAAAACAAATGGCTAGTTTTTTGATTGTATTTGCTTTAATGACGCCTACCGGAACCTTAATTTCAAATACCTTTGAAGCGGTTCAAGATTATGCACATATTATAAATGCTTTTGTAATTGGTATCTTTTTTCATATTTCTACCACCATTTTATTTGAAAGTAGCGAAGGGCATAAATTCAATTTATCAAAATTAGTTGCTATTATTTTAGGAGTTGGTATGGCTTATTTTATTTGATTTGTAATTCCTGCGAAGACAGGAGTCTTATAAATTTAGACGTATAATGTAATAAGAGAATTCCTGTTTTTTGCAGGAATTACAAAAAATTAATGTTCAGTAAAGAAGAATCACGCATATTACGACAAGAGTTTTGGACCAGTTTTGGGAAATCATTTCCCAGAAAATGGATTCTGTATGACACAAAACTGAAAGGTTTTAGTTTTAAATTTCATTTTGACACCAAGTCGGCTTTAGTGGCTTTAGATTTGGAAGATGATCTAGAAAATCGTATTAAATATTGGGAAAAATTGTTATCACTAAAATCTATTCTGCTAGATGATTATTTGCCCAACGCCATATTTGATGAGGCATATTTATTAGAAAATGGCAAGGAAATCTCGAGAATTTATGTTATTTTAGAACAGAAAGTATCCATTCACAACAAAAACACCTGGCGCGATGTGATGGAATTTTTAAATGTACACATGAATCTTTTTGAAACCTTTTTTGAAGAATATAAAGAGGTGATTGAAGACTAATAGCTAAAAATATGATTATTGATATTCACACACATATAAACAACTATCATGAAGACCGTGTTATCTCTTTGGAAGCATGCCTCGATGGACTTGTTGAAAGTATGAAAAATAATAAGGTTGATTATTCTTTGGTACTAACATCTTATAAAGTAAACCAAAATAGACCAAGTACTAAACAAGTTGTTGAAGCCATTAAAGGTTACAATAACCTTGGAGTAGTTGCTGGAATAAGTTATCTTAATTACACCCATAGAGACCTTAATGAAATTAGTCATTATTTAGACCAAAAACTTATTAAAGGTTTAAAATTATATCCTGGCTACGAGCCTTTTTACCCCAACGACAGCCGCTTAAAAGTAGTTTATGATATGGCTATTGAATATGATGTGCCTGTAATGTTTCATTCTGGGGACACCTATGCCCCGACTGGAAAGATTAAATACTCACACCCCATACATCTTGATGATTTGGCAGTAGATTATCCTGATTTAAAAATTGTGATTTGCCATGTTGGAAATCCTTGGATTCGAGATTGTATGGAAGTGGTTTATAAGAACAAAAATGTACATGCGGATATTTCTGGATTGGTACTAGGCAATTTTTCAGAAAAGTTTGAGCGTTTCATGAAAAAGGAAATTGAAGAGATGATTACCTACGCTGGCGACCCTAATTATTTATTATATGGAACCGATTGGCCCATTTCCAATATGGATTCCTATCTAAAATTTATGAATCAACTTGATTTACCTGATGAGAAAAAAGAATTGATTTTATGGAAAAATGCAGCCAATTTATTTAAAATTGATGTTGAAAAGTTGAAATAACATTGATTCAATCATTCCATTTTTTCTCCATTTCATAATCATCCATCACAAAACCATCACCTATGTTGGTAACCATAGCATTGATTTTTACAAACCCCATTTTTTCATAAGCAAGAATAGAATTTATGTTATATTTATTCACATACAGCCGGATACTTTTTAAGTTATAAGACTCCGCTTTAGATTCAACAAATTGTAATATACCTTTTGCTATTTTCTTTCCTCTATAGGCTTTTAAAAGATATAATTTTCTAATAAATAAAAAATCAACTTCCTGTTTTATACCTACATAACCAACGATTTCATCATTAAACATGACATTATAAAACAAAACACCATCTGCCACTTGTTCTTCTATAGCATTTGCTGAATTAAATTTTTTGAGCATGTATTCAATTTGCTCTATACTGATGATAGAAGGATAATGCTCATACCAAATAATACGGGCTAATTTTGAAATAGATTCAAAATCGGCTTTAGAAGTTGCTGGAATCATTTTAATCATAATTCATTTTTGATTGATAACATACATACATGGTTTTCTAAATCACATAGAAGAAAATCATAAAAAAATGGCACATCGCTCCTGCCAAAACAAACACATGCCAAATAACATGATTGAAGGGTATCGCTTTTACAGCGTAAAAAATAATACCGAGAGAATAGGCTAATCCTCCAGCAAATAACCATAAAACACCACGCTCTCCAATGGCTTGGGACAAATTAGAAAAATCGAATACAATCAGCCAACCCATAACTAAATACAGTGAGGTCGAAAATATCTCAAACCTACCAGTAAAAAACAGTTTTAAAATAACGCCAAACAAAGCAATACCCCAAACGATGTAAAATAAAGTCCAGCCACTACTCTGCTCTAGGGTAATCAATAAAACAGGCGTATAAGTACCCGCTATTAAAAAATAAATACTAATATGATCTACAATTCTAAAAAGGTGTTTCTTCTTTTCGTTCTTAACGGCATGGTATAATGTAGAAGCTGAAAATAGCATTATGATGGACAAACCATATACAATAATACTAAATAAACTATACTCCGTTTTGTTGGTATTATAAACCATTAATATTAATAAAGCGCAAATACCAAATAAAGCACCAACTGCATGAGAGATAGCATTAAGTTTTTCTTCGAAAGGGGATTGTATTCGCATGAATTCCTATTTGGTAGTATTCCACTTTTCGGTTAAATCAGCGAAATTAAATTTTAATGCCGCATCTTGACGTTTTAATAAGCCACTTCTAAAACTTCGTTGTAAAATGTCTTCAATTAAATAATCTTCTTGAACATGCATAGGGTCGTACTCCCTTTTTAATGAAATATCAAACATACTGGCCGTTGTGTTGTACCAAAAGGCCCGCCAACCACTACGCAAATCTTTTACCAAACCAAAGGCTGTTTCCCCTGTTTGTCTATGTATGAGTTTAACCAGTATTTGGCCTTCTGTGCGCGTAAATTTCTTTAATTTATCCGTAAATTCACCTTCTATATATTTTTGAATCATTCGTGTGTACCTCCTTTTTTCACTATTACTTTTTAGCAATTCCAAACGTTTGTTTAAGGTATCCAACCGTTCCGAAGCCAATGTAGCATAAGGATATACTTTTAATGTTTTTCGTCTTAAAATTAAATAGCGTAACCTGTCCTCTTTACTTGCAAATTTAAGCTTATCTAAAATAATAACTTCGTCTAGCTCAACGGTAGAAAGAGAATCTCCTTCAAAAATAATATAACCATCTTCCAATTTATCTTTTTCAGCAGGATGGGTTTGTGCAAAAAGAAAAACTGGGAAAATTAAGACTATGTACCTTAAAAAAATCATCTATAAATGTATTGGAGCCATTATACATCAAAATTAATAATTTACATTCTGTAAAACATTCTTTTTGTATTTATATTATTATTTTAGTGCAAAACTTTAATAAATGGCAAACAAGAGCATACTTAACAAAAAGTCGATGGACTTTTTAGAAACATATTTGAATAATGCCGCTCCAACAGGATACGAATGGACCGGGCAAAAATTATGGATGGATTATCTAAAACCCTATGTAGATGAATTTATCACAGACACGTATGGCACTGCTGTAGGGGTTATAAATCCGAAAGCTGAATACAAAGTAGTGATTGAAGGACATGCGGATGAAATTTCATGGTATGTAAACTACATTAGTGATACTGGACAAATTTACGTAATACGAAATGGAGGTAGCGACCATCAAATTGCACCTAGTAAAGTGGTTAATATCCATACTAAAAAAGGCATTGTAAAAGGTGTTTTTGGTTGGCCTGCTATTCACACTAGAAAAAGTGGTAATGAAGAAGCTCCGAAACCAGATAACATCTCCATTGACTGCGGATGCAAAACCAAAGAAGAAGTCGAGAAATTAGGAGTGTATGTTGGTTGTGTGATTACCTATCCTGATGAATTTCATATTTTAAATGGCGATAAATTTGTATGTCGTGCCCTCGATAACCGTATGGGTGGTTTTATGATTGCTGAAGTAGCCCGTTTACTTAAAGAGAACAAAAAAACCTTACCTTTTGGATTATATGTTGTAAATGCCGTACAAGAAGAAATAGGCTTGCGTGGTGCCGAAATGATTACACAACGCATAAAACCAAACGTTGCGATAGTCACCGATGTAACCCATGATACTTCTACCCCAATGATTGAAAAGAAAGTACAGGGGGATTTAGAAATTGGCAAAGGGCCCGTTATTGCTTATGCACCCGCTGTACAACAAAAACTCAGGGATTTAATTACAGATACTGCCGAAGCTAAAAACATACCGTTTCAGCGCAATGCCTTATCAAGAGCCACTGGAACCGATACAGATGCTTTTGCTTATAGCAATGGCGGTGTTGCTTCTGCTTTAATTTCATTGCCGTTACGCTACATGCACACCACCGTAGAAATGGTTCACAGAGATGATGTTGAAAACGTTATTAAATTGATTTACGAAAGTCTTTTAAACATCAAGGAAAACGATACCTTTAGCTATTTTGAATAGTTTTTAGAAATAAAATTTAAGTGCTTTCTATGGAAAACAAAAAACATGTATTTGATATTCCGGATGATATTGTTTACTTGAATGCTGCCAATTTATCACCACTTCCTAATATGACTAGCGAAGCAGGCAAACAGGCCATAGATAGAAAAAGCAGACCATATATCACAAAAATTGATGATTTTTTCAATCCGCTTTTAGAACTTAAATCCAGCTTCGCCAAACTTATAGATGCCGATGAGCCACTGCGTATTGCAAGTATCCCATCGGCTTCCTATGGCATCGCAACAGTTGCTAATAATATAACCTTAAATGCTGGTGATGAAATTTTGCTAATTGGCAACGAATTTCCTAGTAATTATTATTCTTGGAAGCGTTTAGCGGATACATATCATGTCACTATAAAAACCGTAAACAAACCAGTATCTAAAGAACACTGCGGTAAACAGTGGAATATAGATATTCTGGATAGTATTACAGACAATACTGCGGTTGTTGCTATGGGACACATCCATTGGGCTGATGGCACTTTGTTTCATTTAAAAGCCATAAGAGAAAAAACTCTAAAACATCAGGCACTATTAATTATTGATGGCTCTCAATCTGTTGGGGCACTTCCCTTTTCTATTAAAGAGATTCAGCCAGATGCGTTAATTTGTGCTGGGTACAAATGGTTGTTTGGACCTTACGCTTGTGGATTGGCTTATTATGGGCCTTATTTTGACCATGGCATTCCTATAGAAGAAAACTGGTCCAACCGACTTCATAGTCAGAATTTTGCCGGTTTAACGAATTACGAAGATGACTACAAACCTTATGCTAGTAGATATAATGTAGGTGAAAATGCCAATTTTGTTGCGGTTGATATGCTCAAAACGTCTATAACGCAATTACTGGAATGGACACCAGAGGCCATACAAAACTATTGCCTTGATATATCAAAAGATTTTATAGATCCTATAAAACGTTTAGGTTGTCGCATTGAAGATTCAGAATTCAGAGCCAAACATTTATTTGGCATTGAATTACCCAAACACGCAAATGTTGATGTTTTAAAAACTGAATTTGAAAAAAGAAACGTTTTTGTGTCTTTTAGAGGGCATTATATTAGAGTGTCTTGCCATTTATTCAACACAAGTAAAGATTTTCAAATACTTTTAGATTGCTTAACCATAGTTCTAAAAACTAATTAGATGGATGAGTATATAGATGTTGCAGATGCTTCAGGAAACTTAATAGGTGTTTCGGAATTAAAATCCGTTATACATCAAAAAGGACTTTACCACCACACGGCACATATTTGGCTTTATACAAAAAATGGCGAGATATTATTATCCCAACGCTCTGCTTTAAAAAGTGTTTGTCCGCTTATGTGGGACGTCTCAGTTGCCGGCCATGTAGATGCTGGCGAGTCCATAACAAATGGAGCGCTTCGTGAAATGCGTGAAGAAATTGGTTTAAGCTTGTTAGAAACAGACTTAACAAAAATTGGTGTGTTTGAGTGTTTTCAAAGCTATGATTCTGGAATTATTGATAATGAATTCCATCATACTTTTATGGCTGAACTTACTGTACCTCTATCTCAATTAAAACCTCAAATTGAAGAAGTCGCAGCATTAAAACTGGTATCCTTTACAGAATTTGAAAGTTTATTAGAACATAGTGAGGTTAATGGGCACTTTGTCGCGAGCAATAGATACTATTATGAAATAATTTTGAAAAATATTGAAAACGTTATATAATTTAAGGTTAAATAAATCTTAACGGCTTAGTCGCTAAGTCCTAAATTGATTTTTAGGACTTTTTCTTTATTTCTAAAATCAAATCTTGAAGCGACAGTTTAAACTGCTCTCCAGAAATCATATTCTTAAGGGAATAGCTATTAGAATTCATTTCCTCCTCACCAATAATGACCACAAATGGAATCGCGCGTTTGTCAGCATGATTCATTTGTTTTTTCATTTTAGCGGCTTCTGGATATAACTCCGCATGAATGCCTGCTAAACGCATTTGTTTAATAGCTTTTAAACTAAACAACGCCTCTTTATCTCCAAAATTTATAAAGAGAACTTCTACGTTTTTAGTAACGGTTTCTGGAAACAAACCTAATTCTTCTAAAACTAAATAAATGCGATCTAAACCAAAACTAATACCAACGCCGCTCACATTGTTCAATCCAAAAATACCGGTTAGGTCGTCATAACGTCCGCCACCGCCGATGGAGCCCATTTGTACTTGTTTGGGTGCCGCCACTTCAAAAATAGCCCCTGTATAATAATTTAATCCGCGAGCCAACGTCACATCGAGTTGTAAGGTTGCTGTTGTTAAACCCAATTCTGTAATAGCTGAATTTATAAACGCTAATTCTTCCATCCCTTTTTTACCTTCTTCGGAAGTTGATAATATGGATTTTAATGACTCTATTTGCGATTCAAAAGAACCTGACAAGGTAAATAAGGGTTGTAATTTTGAAATCCCTGCTTCTAAAATACCTTTCCCTAGCATTTCTTCTTTCACCTTGGCCTCTCCTATTTTATCGAGCTTATCTAAGGCAACCGTAAAATCGATTAATTTATCGGAAGCACCAATCACCTCAGCAATACCAGACAAAATTTTACGATTATTTATTTTTATGGTAACACCTTCCAGTTTTAAAGCTGAAAACACGGTATCATATAATTGAATAAACTCGACCTCTTGCCATAACGAATCACTTCCAACCACATCGGCATCACATTGGTAAAACTCTCTAAAACGCCCCTTTTGTGGTCTGTCGGCACGCCAAACAGGTTGTATTTGGTAACGTTTGAATGGAAATTCAATCTCGTTTTGGTGTTGTACGACGTAGCGTGCAAATGGAACGGTTAGGTCATAACGTAGGGCTTTTTCTGAGATATTTTTGGTTAATAGTTGGTAGTTGTTGGTTGTTAGTTGTTCTTGAGGAATCTTATCCAAATAATCCCCAGAATTCAAAATCTTAAAAATCAGTCTATCCCCTTCATCACCATATTTTCCCATTAAAGTCTCCGAGTTTTCAAAACTTGGGGTTTCAATAGGTTGAAATCCGAAGGTTTCAAACACGCCACGAATGGTATTAAAAATATAATTGCGTTTTGCTACTTGTTCTGGATTAAAATCTCTGGTTCCTTTTGGGATGCTTGGTTTTTGAGCCATTTATATAAAATGTAATTTAAAATAATCTAATTCTCGAATGAGAACAAAAATAAAGAATTATCAACGTCAGTTCGAGTTTTTTCTAAAAGAAAAAGTATCGAGAACTTATTTATATTTAAATATTGACTTCTCAATACAGTTTTGATTGAAATCGAAATTCGGAGTAACAAAAATTAATTTATCAACTTATCAAAAAATTGAAACAAATCGCCTTTGGTAATTACGGCTCCTTGTTCAATAAGTTTGAATTTATCAAGATTTTTATCCGCACTGTACTCTTTTTTAGCTTGCAAAAACTCCACATCGTCATTCATTAAATTCTCCCGCAACCAATTATACCCTTCGGTTGTGGTAATGTCATTATCATTTTTGATTTTTACGCCAATAACATGCATATTAGTATCGTTCAAACGAAACAAATGCATTTGGTTGGGCGATATATGTTCTAAATATTTTGCAGCGTTTAAAGCACCTTCCCAAATTAAATCACTAAAAACATCCAGTTCTATTTCCGCTAGTTCTGGTTTGTTTGCTTTTAAATTTGCCCACTCATCTGCAGTAACAGATTGGGTTGCCAAAAAATTAATGAATTCTTGGTGTAATTCTTCAAATTGTTCTTTAGTAAGTCTTGTATACTTCATAAAAAATATAATTTTTCAAAAAAAAAGCCCCAACAAATGTGTTGAGGCTCATAATATGTGTTAAAAAAGATTAGTTTGCTTGCGCAACAACCTCAAATTCTAAATCTACAGTTACAGCTCTGTGCAAACGTACTACAGCAGTGTATTTACCAGTACGTTTTACAGTGGTTACGGTAATGAATTTTTTATCGATTGAGTGACCTTCTTTTTCTAAAGCTTCTGCAATATCAATGTTGCCAACAGATCCAAATAATTTGTCACCTGAACCAGCTTTTGCAGCTATTTTAATGTCTAACGCTTTTAAAGCCTCAGCAACTTTAGTAGCCTCATCAACGATTTTCTTTTCTTTATAAGCTCTTTGCTTTAAGTTTTCTGCCAATACTTTTTTAGCAGAAGCTGTTGCCATAACAGCATGTCCTTGAGGAATTAAAAAGTTTCTACCATAACCGTTCTTAACTGTTACAACATCGTCTTTAAATCCTAAATTTTCAACGTCTTGTTTTAATATAAGTTCCATTGTTATCGGTATTTTTATTTTAATAAATCTGCTACGTAAGGCATTAAAGCTAAGTGACGGGCTCTTTTTACAGCTACAGCTACTTTTCTTTGGTACTTTAACGAAGTTCCTGTTAAACGTCTTGGTAAAATTTTACCTTGCTCGTTTATAAATCTCATTAAAAAATCTGGATCTTTATAATCAACATATTTGATTCCAGTCTTTTGAAACATACAATACTTTTTAGTCTTGTTTGTATCGATATTAAGCGGAGTTAAATATCTAATTTCTCCGTCTTTTTTTCCTTTAGATTGTTGTTCTATAGATGTTGACATAATTAAGCTTTTTGTTTAAGTTTATCTCGTCTTCTCTGTGCCCAAGAAACAGCATGTTTATCTAACGCTACCGTTAAATAACGCATAAAACGCTCATCACGTCTAAACTCTACTTCTAATTGACCTATTACCTCACCGGCAACAGTGTACTCAAATAAGTGATAAAAACCACTTTTTTTGTTTTGAATTGGATAAGCTAACTTTTTAAGCCCCCAATCTTCTTTTGATACCATCTTAGCGCCGTTAGAAACAAGAAAATCTTCGTATTTCTGTACTGTCTCCTTTATCTGGTCTTCAGATAAAACGGGATTTAAGATGAAAACAGTTTCATAATGATTCATAAAAAATATATTATTGTTAATAAATGGGTGCAAAAATAGTTATTATCTACATATAAAACAACAAAAATAATAGTATATTTGATAAGGGATTAAAATGTTAAAAAAAAGTTAAATTAAACAGTTTAACGATGTTTTTTGGTTTTTAGCCGAATTTTTCGTACTATTGTCGATATCTTAACCGAAATATTAAATGTTATGACTTTAAACTGTGTAGTAGTAGACGACTCAGCGATACAAAGACTCTCGATTGTTAAGCTTGTAGAGAATCATCCAAATCTCAACTTAATAGCAGAGTACAGTAGTGCTTTAGAAACTAAAAATGGTTTAAATACGCATCAAGTGGACTTAATCTTTTTAGACATTGAAATGCCCGTGCTAAATGGATTTGAACTTTTAGACGTATTAAACAACAAACCCCAAATCATCTTTGTAACTGGTAAAACGGAATATGCTTTCAAAGCATTTAATTATGATGCTACCGATTACTTGCATAAACCCATAACGAGAGAACGTTTTAATGTTGCTGTAGAAAAAGCTTTAGAGCAGCATAAACTGATACTAGACTTTAATGAAGAAGAAGGTGAACACATCTTTGTTAAGAGTAACCTCAAAAAACGTAAAGTTTATATTAAAGACATCAAATGGATTGAAGCTCTTGGCGATTATGTTAAATTAGTGACCGAAGACAGTAGTCTTGTGGTACTTTCAACCATGAAATCTTTTGAATCTGAATTGCCTGAAGGTAAGTTTTTAAGAATCCACAAATCATATATTGTTAATCTGGATAAGATTGATAGATTTAATAGCAAAAATGTTGAAGTTGGTGCTTACGAAATTCCTTTAAGCAGAAATAAAAAGACTCAACTTGTTGATGCTTTAAATAATATCTAGAAGTTTACTTCTATCGAGATAAGTTTCACTAAAAGTTGTCAACATTTAAGATTAACTTAACTGATCGAAAATCTTTAATACTTAAGAAGCTGTTATTAACTTTGATAATAGCTTCTTTTGTTTTTGATAAGGACTGTTTTTTGGGAATTTTTATCAATATATTTTTATAAAACTGATTTCGTATTCTAGCCACTGGTGGCGATTCTGGCCCTAACACATGATCTTCAAATACTTGACGTAATGATTTTGCCAACCAAATGGATGCCGTATCTACTTTTGTATAATCTTTATGTTTTAAGGTTATTTTAATCTGCTTGTAAACAGGTGGGTATTTAAAATTATGCCTATCGTTCATTTGCTCATTAAACATTCCCATATAATCATTATTGGAAACTTGCTGTAGAATGGCATGATACGGATTATAGGTTTGAATTAGTACCTTCCCCCTAACATCGGTGCGCCCTGCCCTACCTGCTACTTGTAATATGAGCTGAAAACTGCGCTCGTGGGCCCTAAAATCTGGAAAGTTCAATAAATTATCGGCATTCATAACGGCCACTAACTTAACATTTCTAAAATCCAAACCTTTAGTAAGCATTTGAGTTCCCACTAAAATATCAATTTCCAATTGTTCAAAAGCTGTAATTATTTTTTCGTAACCATATTTACCCCGCGTCGTATCCAAATCCATTCTGGCTACTTTATAATCTGGAAATAAACTTTTAACTTCTTCTTCAATTTGCTCGGTTCCAAAGCCTTTACTATCCAATTCAGGACTTCCGCAAGCCATACAATTTTTAGGCATAGCCATAACATAACCACAATAATGGCAACGTAATTGATCTCTATACTGATGATAGGTTAAACTCACATCACAATTCGGACATTGGGGCGCATGGCCACAGGTATGACATTCTACAATAGGTGAAAAGCCCCTTCTGTTTTGAAATAATATAATTTGGTGACCATCTTTCAAAGCATCGGTCATTTCCTCTATCAATCTATCGCTAAAATGACCTTTCATTAATTTCCGCTTCTGCTTATCCTTAATATCTACCAATTCAATATCAGGCATCAATACATTATTATAACGCTGATTAATTTCAACCAAGCCGTATTTATGTTGTTGTGCGTTGTAGTAACTCTCTAAACTAGGCGTAGCAGAACCCAATAATGTTTTTGCTTTATGGATATTCGCTAGAACAATGGCCGTATCCCGTGCATGATACCTTGGTGCCGGATCAAATTGTTTGAATGATTGCTCATGTTCTTCATCCACAATAATGAGTCCTAAATTATTAAATGGTAAAAATATAGACGAACGCGCTCCAAGAATTATTTGTGCTTTGGCAGCATTTTTCAATACATGATTCCAAACCTCAACACGTTCGTGAGTGGAATATCTGGAATGAAAAACAGAAACCTGTTCGCCAAAATAATGTTGCAAACGTGTTATTAGTTGGGTTGTCAAAGCTATTTCAGGTAATAAATACAATACTTGTTTCCCTTTATTTAACACATCTTCCATGAGTTTAACATAGACTTCTGTTTTTCCCGAAGATGTGACCCCATGCAACAACGTTACATTTTGAGTCGTAAAAGAATCCTCTATGTCCGATAAAGCGATAGACTGATGTTCATTTAAATTTTTTGAATCTTCATGAGCCTCACCTGAATATTGAATACGATCTGTTTGAATATGATAATCTTCAAGGATACCTTTATCTATCAATGATTTAATAATCGCTGGTGAAGCATCACTTTCCGTAGATAAATCTGATACCTTCACAGGCTTTTTGGTCTTAGCTGAAATTGAAAACAACGTCATAATCACTTGTCGCTGTTTTGGGGCTTTAGTTAAATCATTCAACAATGTATTCAATGCCTCTTCTGAAGTAAAGTTGATATGCAGTTTGACATAACGCACCAATTTAGGAATATACTTTTCATATAGTTCTTCATCTATTTGAATAGCATTTTTTTCTAACAATCTATTAATTACAGGAAGTACATTTTTTTTATCAAGTATATTAACAATATCATGGATTTTTAATGAGGATTGATGATGTAAGGCTTCATAAACCAGAAATTCATCATCCTTTAAAGTAGACTCATCAATGTCTTTGATATTATTTTTGCTAATGATGGTTTCACTTTCCAAAATAAAAGCACTTGGCAATGCGGCACGCATCACATCGCCTAGCGTACACATATAGTAATTGGCTATCCAATGCCATAATTGAAGTTGTTTTTCGTTCACAACAGGTGAATCATCTAAAATTTGATGAATGTCCTTTGCTTCATAAACCGTTGGTTGTTCATGATGAATTCTATAAACAATTCCTGTGTAAATTTTAGATTTTCCAAAAGGAACCGATACCCGCATGCCTATTTTCAAGAAATCAGCTTCTGCTTTTGTAATACGGTAAGTAAACAATTTTTGAAGCGGAATGGGAATGATGACATCTATAAAATTCAGCATAATTATTTCCGTTTCCTGAGTTTATTTAAAGATGCATTTAATTCATATCCCAATAATAAGATATTGGCATTTAGCCATAAATAAAACATCAATATTAAAAGCGCACCAATAGAACCATATAACTTATTATAATTGCTGAAGTTTTCAATGTAAATACCAAAAAGGAATGACAAAAGCGCGACAAGAAACGTAGTGAATAATGCCCCTATGGAAAAGAATTTGGAATCTTTTCCTTCTTTTGTTCCAAAGTAATATAAGGTGGCAGTAGCAAAATACACCATCATAACAGAAAATATATATTTTACCATATTGGACCAAAACATGACTTGCGACTTTACTTCATATCCATCATTAAGTGTTAACAATAGTTTTTGAACCACATATATTTGGAAATACCCTAAAACCACAATCATGATAATAAGTAAAAAAGCCAATATCAAAGCAATACTTAAGGCATATAAATATTGTCGAAATACGTTTCTTGATAATTGACTATGATAAGAATTTTCAAACCCAGAAAACAGGGCATTGACGCCATTTGCCATCAATACTATTGATAAAACAAAAACCGAAGATAACAATCCTCCTCTTTGTGATTGGTCTATATTTTCAAAAATATTTTCAAAGAAAAAGTCTGAGGTGCTTGCTGGCAAATAGGATTCTAAAAATTTTAAAAATTCAATTTTAAAATCATCAATAGGCACATAGGGAATAATAATTAACACAAATAATAAAAAAGGAAACAAAGCCATAAAAAAACTGAAAGCTATAGCACTAGCCCTAGTTGTTAATGCCCCTTTTACAATGCCTGTTAAATAGAGTTCAAATAAATCGTAAAAAGACAAACCTTCAAGACCTGGCAACTTAATTCGTTTAAAAAAACGAACCAATTCATTCAAAACTGGAATTTTAGCTAGTTTTTCTTCTAGAGGTTTTGTCATTAATAATTTGCGTAAAGATTAAAAGCAAAGTTATTAAAATAAAGAGTTATATAACGAATTAATGCTGACAGCTTAAAGATACTATTTCATAGCTTTTAAGCTTAAATCCATATTATGAACCGAATGTGTTATAGCTCCAGAAGAAATGAAGTTTACACCACATTCTGCATAATGCCGAATGGTATCTGCATCAATATTTCCAGAGGATTCTGTTAAACATGTATTACCAATTAATTTTACCGCTTTTTTGGTATCTTCATAATCAAAATTATCGATTAAGATTCTATAAATACCATCATTTTGTAATATCTCTTTAACTTCTGATAAATTTCTGGCTTCCACCATAATTTTCAGGTCTTTTCCTGTTTCATTAAGATATTCTTTGGTCATTTCGATAGCTCTAGTAATCCCACCAGCAAAATCGATATGATTGTCTTTTAGCATAATCATGTCAAACAAACCAAATCTATGATTTTCACCTCCTCCAATTTTTACAGCCCATTTTTCTAGCATTCTTATGCCTGGCGTGGTTTTTCTGGTATCTAAAATTTGTGTTTTTGTGCCTTTTAATAAATCTACAAAACCTCTAGTCTTAGTAGCAATGGCACTCATACGTTGCATCCCATTTAAAACGGTACGCTCGCATTTTAATATAGACTGCGGGGCACCTTCAACATACAATACAACATCTCCATATGTAACTTCAGAGCCATCCTCTATTAATATATCAACTTTCAAAGTTTTATCCACATAAGCGAATACCCTTTTCGCATAATTAACCCCTGCAATAATGCCTTTATCCTTAACTAAAAGTTTAGCTTTTCCTCTAGCATTTTCCGGTATACAAGCTAAAGAGCTATGATCTCCATCACCAACATCTTCTCTAATAGCATTAGAAATTATTAATTCAAGTTCGTTTTCAAATTGTTCTTTGGTTATCATATTTAGAAAGTTTGCGCTAAAATAAGAAATTGATTGGCTAATTGTGATGTTGGAATTATGAATTTTGTGTTTTTTTTTAATTTAAATCCGTTATTCATAAATTGTAAATACTAATTTTGCCATATGACCATTAAGCTACTTGCCATAGGGAAAACAGATAATAAAGAATTGATATCTTTAATAGATATTTACTCAAAAAGGTTGTCTTTTTATATTAATTTTCAGTTGGATATTATTCCTGATATAAAAAAAACCAAACATTTAAGTGAAAATCAGCAAAAACAAAAAGAAGGCGAATTGATTCTTGAAAAGATAGGCAACACAGACATATTAATCCTTTTAGATGAAAAGGGAAAAGAATATAATTCTATTAATTTTTCTGAATATTTACAAAAACATATGAATTCTGGTATAAAACAATTGGTGTTTGTAATTGGTGGTCCCTATGGATTTTCGGAAGATGTTTATAATAAATCAAATGGGAAACTGTCACTATCTAAAATGACATTTTCCCATCAAATGATTCGCTTGTTTTTTATTGAACAACTATATAGAGGGTTCACTATTTTAAAAAATGAACCTTACCATCATCAATAAACGACTAGTGCATTTTATAAACTTCTTTTCTCTTTTTTAATTGACGTTCTAAATCACCAATAGTCTCCCTTACAGAAACTTCAAAGTTTTTTTCGCTGGAAGACGCATAAATTCTTGGGCCAGGCAAGCTTAACTCTATATTGCAGATTTTACCAGTTTCAGGAAGGTGTTCTTCTTGTTTAAAATATACGGTGGCACTTATTAAAAACTCGTATCTGTCAAATAATTTTCTTAGCTTTTCTTCAGTGAATGCCGATAATGTTTCACTTACATCTACATCTACATATTCAAAATTTACTATCATAACTTCATGTTTTATTTAATTAGTTTATAGGTGTAAGTTACATTTTTCCAAATTAATTTAAGCTGATATTCATCATAAAAAAAACATAAATATTTATCTAAAAACCACTTTTAGTTTGAGAAGTTGAATTTTTTTAATAAAAAATTCATTCTGTATAAACTTCAAAAACTTTTAATTATACGCTCTATTTCTTTAGGGTTTACTGGTTTAGTAATATAGGAAGATATGTTTTTGTTTTTCTTTGCTCTCTCTATATCAACCTCGTCTACAGATGATGAAACCATATGCACGATGGTGTTCTTACACAAATCAGACTTGATTTTTTCAAATTCTTCCAAAAACTCAAACCCGTCCATAATAGGCATATTTATATCTAAGAAAACGATATCTGGAAGTTCTGCTTCATTATTTTTATGATCGTCAATAAAATTAATAGCCTCTTCTCCATCTGGAAAAGATTTTATTTCAAAGGGCAAATCAAATGACTTTAAAATTTTCTTTATAGTGAATTGATATATTTCATCATCATCAATAACATAAACACTATTTATTTTTTTCATATTCTAAAAAATTATTATAAATGTCGTTCCTTTATTTAGCTCGCTTAGTGCCGTAATAGTTCCTCCCATAGCTTGTATTTGGGTTTTGGTCATAAATAACCCCACACCTTTAGCCTCGGGATGTCTATGAAATGTTTTATTCAACCCAAACAACTTATCTCCATGTCTATCCATATTAATTCCTAAGCCATTATCCGTGATTCTTAGCTCTATTTTGCCTTCTTTATTTATTAAAGATTTAATAGCTATTTTAGGATTTCTATCTGGATGCTTATATTTAATGGCATTTTCTACTAAATTAAGAAAAATACTTTCCAAATAAACTTTCTTAAAATTAATATTTTTTGCTTTTGAAAAATCACTTTCAATAACAGCTTGTGTTTTAAGGATCTCTCCACTAAGGACTCCTTTTGTTTTATTTAGCACATCATCAAACGGTATATTTTCAAGGTTCTCTTTATCATCATTTTTTGTTTTAATTGCTTCTACCAAAGTATTTAATGTTAAGGTAAGATGATTAATAACAAACTCAAATTTTTCAAACAAAATGTTTTTTTCTTCATTATCTTCTGATGCCTTGTAAAAATTTAAAAGAGAATTAAGGTTGCTTACAGGCGCTCTTAAATTATGTGAAGTTATATGTGCAAAATCTGCTAATTGATTATTTTGCACAATCAATGTTTTAGTTAAAATTTCTAAATCATGTTTTGCTTTTAAAATTTTAAGTCTCGCCAAATTTTGGGTAGTTATATCCCTTATAGCAACAGATATTAATAATCCATTTTCTGTCTCTAAGGGACTTAGGCTTATTTGTATTGGTATGTTTTTACCTTCTATATTTTCACCAGTAAGTTCCCTAATCTCCCCCATTCTTATGGTCTCTTTATCTAAAAAAAAGTTATTCGCATAAAAAAGCTTGTGATTATTATTGAGGTTTTCTGGAATTAGTTTTTTTATAGATTTATTAGCCAAATCTTCAAAGTGATAACCAAATAATTTCTCTGCTTGTTTATTTATTAATTGAATATCTCCGTGTTCATTTATAATTACCGTAGCATCAGGAGCAGATTCCAACAAACCTTTAAACTTATTTTCTGCCATTTTTTGCTCTGTAACATCTTGACAGGTACCTATTAATCCTATAACCTCCCCTTCATCATTAGTGATAATTTTGCCTAAAACATGAATTGTTTTTATTTTCCCATCTTTAGATATTATACGATGAAAAATTGGATAATGTTGTTTATCTTCAATACTCTTTTGTAAATTCTCCATGAAAAATTGTTTGTCATCTGGATGAATACATTCAATATATGATTCTGCAGTAATATCTTTTAGCTCCTCTTTATATCCAAGAATCTCATATAAATTACTGGACCACTTTGACTTATTATTGATGGCATCCCATTGCCAGTGCCCCATCATGGTTATTTTTTCCGCAGAAACAAGTAATTCGTTTTTTCTTAGTAATTCATCTTCCACTGCTTTCCTTTCTGAAATGTCAATAGCAACCCCTAAAAAACCTATTTTCTTACCATTCTTATCGTTAATTGCCGTTAGTGTTGAATACACCGAGACTGTTGAACCATCCTTTCTAATGTAAGTCCATTCTCTTGAATCAGATTTTTTTTGAATAGAAAGCTCAAGATATGGATCAAAATCATTTGGGTTTTTTCCATATAACCTGGCTATATCTTCAGTAAATTTTTGGATATCTGATTCAACAACGTAAATTTCCGGTCTTTCAATTCCTATCATTTCTGAAGCTGAATATCCTAATAAAAGTTCAGCCCCTTGATTAAAGTGTTTAATTATACCGCAATTGTCTGTTGATACGATAGCAACAGAGCCTGAATTTAGTATGGTATTTAGCTCATTATTTACTTCAAAAAGTTTGTTTTGTGATTGCTTTTCAGAAGTAATGTCTTGGAATATTCCATATACTTTCACACATTTACCAGCTTCAAACTCGGAATAAGCAATTTCGCGAATCCAAATATCTTCTCCTTCAAGGTTTTTAGCTTCAAGTTCTAAATCAAAAGGAATTTGGTAATCTATACAGGCATTCATAGACTTAATTATCAAATCCTTGGAGTAGCCATCTTTATAAAAGTTTTTATTGATTTTTCTATTCATAAAAAAATCCTTGGGCACTTTTAAAATTTCGCAAGCTACGTCACTCAAGATATACCGATCAGTTGCTAAATCCAGTTCCCATGTACCTATTCTGGCTACTTTATTTGTCTTTTCTAAAATTTCCTCTATCCTTGTTTTTTCATTTTCTTTCTCAACTATTTCAGTAATGTCTCCTGTATGCATAAGCAACCCACCTACTTGGCCTTCAAAATTGTACCAAGGTCTTACATCCCAATAAATCCATTGAACGCTACCATCGGCACGTCTAAAAGGATATTTATCACACCTATCAATGGCACCATTAAGGCATTCCCTGTGCTTTTCCTTCCAATCTTCTCCTATCTCTGGGAAAATATCATAATGCGAACAACCTATAATTTGTTGTCCTTGCATTTTATAGTCTTTTATCCAGCGCTGAGAAACTGCCATATAAACCATATTGTTGTCTAACATTGCAATGGCTGTAGGTGCTTGATCTATAAAAATTTTATTATAATTCTGCTGTATTTCAAGGTTAGCTTTTAATTTGCTCACTTCTTCCATTCGTTTTATAATTTCCTCTCTGGATGAAGCTATTTCTTTATTTATCTTAACGAGTTCATCATTTTTATTAATTGTTTTATTAAAAACAGGTAATAAAATAAAAACAAACTCAAAAATCAATATTAAAACGGGGATGCATGCTAAAAAATAAATGGTAAGTTTTAAATTGTAAAAATGCTTTTCTGCTGCTTTTTCATATTCCATGACCAACGCATCCATATTTTTAAAATAAACCGGTTCGTTTTTAGATATGATTTTTATATTGTCTTTTACTGAACTTGGATTGTTAATAATAGCATTACTAGCATTCAGTATTTTTTCATAAGATACATCGGTAACCTTACACAAAGAATCTAAAACAGTATTTTTTTCGTTGTCTATATTTATGGAATGCAAATAATCGTGTGTATGTTTCCACGTATTAACAAGTTTTTGCAATTCATTTATAGTATTTAATTTTGAAAGCTTACTCTGATTAGAATCTAAGTCTAATAAATGGACAAGATGGTTAATGCTTTTAACCAAATACCTTTGCTTTGCAGAAGTATTAATAACGTATGTGTCAGAATTTTGTGAATCAATACTATTTTGAACTGGAATTAAAAATCCTATAATAATTAATAAAATTGTTATTATAAATAGTATGTATCTTTTCTTAATAGCCTTTTTTAGCTTTTTCATATACAGATTTATAAATTAATTCAACACCTAATGCTATAACCCCTTACGTGTTTTTTATGAAATTGGTTTATAATTAAAATATTAATTATCAGTTTGATAAAAAAAATGTTTATAATATTAAATTAATCAAAAATCCATACACATATTTAGAAATTTGTTAAAAAAACAAAAATATTCGTTCAACATCATTTCTTAAACATGAAATAAACGGCTAAAATCAAGAAAACAAAGGCAATAATATGATTCGTTTTAAATGTTTCTGTTTTAAAAACAACCAATGTAAAAATGGCAAAAACAGCTAATGTTATGACTTCTTGTAATAACTTTAATTGAATTAGCGAAAATGGACCTCCATTGGCTTTAAATCCTATCTTATTTGCAGGAACTTGAAAAGCGTATTCAAAGAGGGCAATACCCCAACTCATTAAAACAATGGCTACCAAACCAAGTTTATTGAACCACTTCCATTCAGCAAACTTTAAATGGCCATACCACGCAATCACCATAAAGGTGTTACTAAACACCAGAAGTAGAATGGTTAAAAATCCTTTCATACATTTTAATATTAAAAAAACACAAAACTAAATTAGTTATTTTTTTGATTGTCTTAATTTTGAAAAAAATATTAATAACATGATGCAATTAGTTTTTGCTACTAACAACTTAAACAAAATAAAAGAAGTTCAAGCGTTAATTCCTGAACACATCAAACTATTGAGTTTAGCAGCTATTGGTTGCTTTGAAGATATCCCTGAAACCCAAAATACCATTGAAGGTAATGCCATTCAAAAAGCTGAATATATAAAAAGCAACTATGGGTACGATTGTTTTGCAGATGACACAGGGCTTGAAGTGGATGTCCTAAACGGTGAACCTGGCGTATTTTCAGCACGTTACGCTGGCAAACAGAGAAATGCATCAGATAATATGAATAAACTATTGAATGCTTTACAAGACAGATCCAATAGAAAAGCACAATTTAAAACCGTCATTGCTTTACAATATAATAACCAGAAATATACATTTACAGGAATTTGTAAAGGAGAAATAACTAAGAACAAACATGGTGAAAAAGGTTTTGGTTACGACCCAATCTTTAAGCCAAATGGATACGAAAAAACATTTGCGGAAATGGATTTAAGTTTAAAAAACAGTATTGGACATCGTGGCAAAGCCGTATCTCAATTGGTTGCACTTTTAAATTCTTAGGATTTAAAATTAAATTTTAAAAAACAAAAAACCTAGTTGGCAGTTAATATTCTTTATACTACTTTTAGTTTATGACAGAGGAAGACATAGAAAAGGAAAATGCAGCCATAACCAAAGCCTACAAAGAGTTATTAAGTGTTAGCTATACAACACTAACCGATGATGATAAAAAACTAATCAGAAAGGCCTTTGAAGTTGCTGTTGACGGACATAAAAATCAACGAAGAAAATCTGGGGAAGCTTATATATTTCACCCAATAGCCGTTGCTAAAATTGTTGCACAAGAGATTGGCTTGGACGCTACATCTATTGCTGCTGCATTACTTCATGATGTTGTAGAAGATAGCCCGGATTACAACATAGAAGATATTGAAAGCCTTTTTGGGAAAACCATCGCTAAAATTGTTAGTGGACTTACCAAAATTTCATCTTTAAGTAAAGAGCAAGACATGGATGTTTCCCTTCAAGCGGAAAACTTTCGTAAAATGCTTTTAACCATGAATGATGATGTACGTGTCATCATCATTAAAATAGCCGACAGACTACATAATATGCAAACCATGGACTCGATGCGCGAGGATAAACAAATAAAAATAGCATCAGAGACCATGTATATTTATGCTCCATTAGCACATAGAATTGGGCTGTATAATATAAAAACAGAACTTGAAGATTTAGGATTAAAATATTTAGAACCTGACACTTATAATGACATCCTATTCAAAATAAAGGAAAGCAAAGAAGAACAAGACCTATATATAAAGGAGTTTAGTGATGTTATAAAAAAATCGTTAGACAAAGAGGCTTTGGAATATACCATTAAAGGACGACCAAAATCTATTTTTTCCATAAGACGAAAAATGATTAAACAAGGCGTGTCTTTTGATGAAGTTTATGATAAGTTCGCTATTAGAATTATTTATAAAAGTGATACGGATACTGAAAAATTCTTAGCTTGGAAAATATATTCTATTGTAACAGATCATTTTAGACCAAATCCAATACGTCTTCGAGATTGGATTTCATCACCAAAATCAACAGGTTATGAGGCCTTGCACATCACCGTTATGGGACCTAAAGGACGTTGGGTAGAAGTGCAAATACGCAGCGAACGCATGAACGAGATTGCCGAGAAAGGTTACGCAGCCCATTATAAATATAAACAAGACAATGAGAAAGAGGACAATCTCGAAGAGTGGATCAATAAGCTTCAAGAAGTCTTGGAAAACCCAGAGACCAATGCTGTAGACTTTGTTGAGCAATTTAAACTCAATTTATATTCTCACGAAATATTTGTTTTTACCCCAAAAGGTGAGTTAAAATCGCTGCCAAAAGGTGCCACACCATTAGATTTTGCTTTCAGTATCCATACAGAAGTAGGTTTAAAAACCCGAGGTGCTAAGGTTAATGGTAAATTAGTACCTCTTAGCCATGTATTAGTAAGTGGAGACCAAGTAGATATTTTAACTTCAGATAATGCTAAACCCAACGCCAACTGGTTAGACTATGCTACAACGGCCAGAGCTAGAGCCAAAATAAAATCGGCATTAAAAGAAGACAGAAAAATTATTGGTGAAGAAGGTAAAGAAATTTTAAGAAGGAAGCTAAGGCAACTTAAAATCACATTAAATGAAAGTAGCGTTAACGAATTGGTTCGTTTCTTTAAACTTAAAACAAGTTTGGATCTTTTTTACCGTGTAGGCATTGGTTCTATAGATAATGTTATGCTTAAAGATTTTGCCTCTTCTAGAAGCAATGCTTTAATGAGTTTCTTGAAAAATAAAATCACAAGAAAGACAACCATACCTAAAGAAGAATTAGAAAAAGAAGAAATTACAGCGAATTATGATTCGTTAGTTTTTGGAAAAGAAGATGAAAAACTTGATTATAAACTATCATCGTGCTGTAACCCTATTCCAGGAGACGAAGTGTTTGGTTTTGTAACCGTTAGTGAAGGTATTAAAGTTCATAAAAAAAATTGTCCCAATGCCCTTAGCTTGCAATCAAACTATGCCTATAGAATTATGCCAGCCAAGTGGGTAGACTCTTCAAGACAAGAATTTTCAGCATATATATTCATTTCTGGAATAGATCACATGGGATTGGTAAATGAAGTCACCAAGGTCATTTCAGAAAATATGCACGTAAACATGAAGAGCCTTAGCTTTGAAACCAATGATGGTTTATTCTCTGGAAAAATAAATCTTATGGTAAACAATAATACCATTATAAAAAAAGTTGTAGATATGCTAAAAAAAATTAATGGTATAGATAAGGTCTATAGAGTATAAAAAGTGTAAATTTGCGTCGCAATTATGAGTTTACCAACAGATACAAAAAATCAAGACATTGTTAAGAATGTTTTTACAAGCTTTTTAGAAAATAAAGGGCATCGTAAAACACCCGAACGTTATGCTATTTTACAAGAAATTTATAATAGCAAAGAGCATTTTGATATAGAATCTCTATATCTTAACATGAAAAACAAAAAATATCGGGTATCTCGTGCCACGCTTTACAACACGATAGAATTACTTTTAGAATGTGGTTTGGTTAGAAAACATCAATTCGGTCAAAATCAAGCGCATTATGAAAAGTCTTATTTTGATAGACAACATGATCATGTCATTCTTACAGACACAGGTGAAGTCATTGAATTTTGCGACCCAAGAATACAATCAATAAAAAAAACAATAGAAGAAGTTTTCGATATCGAGATTAATACACACTCACTTTATTTTTACGGAAACAGAAAATCAACTAAATAATTATTTTTTACGATGGCAGTAGATTTACTACTAGGATTACAATGGGGAGACGAAGGCAAGGGAAAAATTGTTGACGTACTTACATCCAAATACAACATTATTGCTCGTTTTCAAGGAGGTCCAAATGCAGGACACACATTAGTTTTTAATGGCAAAAAACATGTTTTACACACTATTCCTTCAGGTATTTTTCATGAAGATGCTACGAATTTAGTAGGAAATGGTGTTGTGATAGATCCTGTTATTTTTAAAGGGGAATTAAGTAAACTTGAAGAGCAAAATATAGACTATAGAAAATCATTGCTTATTTCACGCAAAGCACATATTATATTACCGACACATCGCTTATTGGATGCGGCTAGTGAAGCCTCAAAAGGGAAAGCTAAAATTGGTTCAACACTTAAAGGTATTGGCCCAACGTATATGGATAAAACCGGCAGAAATGGTTTACGTGTAGGTGATTTGGAATTAAGCGATTGGAAAGAACGTTATAGAGCCTTGGCAGATAAACATGAATCAATGATTGCCTTTTATGATGCCAAAATTGAATATAATTTAGAAGAATTAGAAACTGAATTCTTTAAAGCTATTGAGGTTTTAAAATCATTGAAATTTATTGATTCAGAAGAATATATACATCAAGCTCAAAAATCTGGAAAAACCATCCTTGCAGAAGGTGCTCAGGGATCGTTATTGGATATTGATTTTGGAACCTATCCATTTGTAACATCAAGTAATACCACAGCTGCTGGGGCTTGTACAGGTTTAGGTGTAGCGCCTAATCAAATCGGCGAGGTCTTTGGTATTTTTAAAGCCTATACTACGCGTGTAGGTTCGGGACCTTTCCCAACAGAATTATTTGATGAAGATGGTGCAACCATGGGGCGGGTTGGACAAGAATTTGGAGCAACCACAGGAAGACCAAGACGTTGTGGTTGGTTAGATTTAATTGCGTTAAAATACGCTTGCCAAGTAAATGGCGTTACCCAATTAATGATGATGAAAGGCGATGTACTTTCCGGTTTTAAAACCTTAAAAGTATGTACTGCTTATAAATATAAAGGACAGCTAATTCACCATTTTCCATACAATATTGAACCTGAAAATGTAGAACCTGTTTATACAGAGTTCCATGGTTGGAATGAAGATTTAACGGGCATGTCTGAAAGCTCCCAGTTGCCAAAAGCATTAAATGACTATATCGAGTTTTTAGAAAAAGAATTGGAAATCCCTATTACTATTGTATCTGTAGGCCCTGATAGAAAACAGACTATTTTTAGATGAAGTCATTTTCATACAATAATTTAAACGCTTCAAAATATTTTTGAAGCGTTTTTTGTTTCCATATACTTAAACATCATATTAATCGTTATTTTTGCGACAAATCATTTCAGTTTGAAAGTACGACATCTTTTTTATATTAATATACTCTTTTTTTTAGCAGCCTCAATAAACAGTTATGCTCAAGAAAAAAAGAAAATTGAAATTGTATATTCTGGAAGAGTCAATATTGATGAAGCCAACTACCCTGGTGCAAAAATTTTAACCAGAGACGATTCCCAACAAGTCCATATCCTGCACGAAAATATTAATTTATGGTGCGACAAAGCCATTCAATATAGTAATGAAAACTTTATTGAAGCCTATGGCAATGTAAAAATGATACAAGAAGATACTATTAACATGACATCAAAATATATAGAATATAGTGGTTTAACACAACTAGCATTTGCCAGCGGCGATGTGGTATTGAAGGACCCAACTTCTACGATTACTACTGATACGCTGTATTTCGATCGTTTAAAACAGGAAGCTTTTTACAGAAATGGTGGCACCGTTGTAAAGGATACTTCTGGCACCATTACCAGTAAAATAGGCAGATATTACATGAACCTTAAAAAATATAAATTTGTTCAAGATGTGGTATTAGTCAATAAAGACGCTACCATTAACTCCAATTATTTCGATTTTTATTCTGATACTGGATTTGCCTACCTTTTTGGACCATCAACCATTGTTACCACAGAAAGCAAAACCTATTGCGAAAAAGGCTTTTACGATACCAAATTAAAGGTAGGATATGCCATGAAAAATGCCAAGATTGATTATGATAATAGAGAGATAAAAGGAGATAGCTTATATTTTGATAATAATAAAAGTTTTGCATCGGCTACAAACAATATTAAAGTTACCGATACCTTAAATAAAAGTATTGTTAAAGGGCATTATGCGGAAGTTTTTAAAGAAAAAGATTCTGTTTTTATAACCAAAAGGGCTTATGCCATAACCGTTCAAGAAAAAGATTCTGTTTATGTACATGCAGATACCTTAATGGTTACCGGAAAACCTGAAAAACGCATTATAAGAGGATTTAAAAATGTAAGAATGTATAAATCTGATATGAGTGGAAAAGCAGATTCCATCCATATGAATCAAGAAACAGGGCTAACACAATTCATAAATATTTCAAAACCGGGAAGAACCGATTTGTTTTCAGTAAAACTAAAACCCATTCTTTGGAATATAGACAATCAAATGACGGGTGATACCATTCATTTAATTTCAGATACTAAAACCGAAAAACTTGATTCGCTCATTGTATTTAATAATGCATTCATCATAAGTAAGGATTCGGTGGGGACTGGCTACAATCAAATTAACGGTCAAAAGCTCATAGGTTTATTTGATGATAACAATGAGCTATATAACATTGACATCATTAAAAATGCACAATCCATATATTATTCAAGAAATGATGACGATGAACTGATAGGAATCGATAAATCTAAATCAGGCTCCATCAATATTAAAATTTCTGACAAAACTATAGATGAAGTTAATAAAATCAATCAAGTAGATGGTTTATTATATCCTGAATCCAAATTCCCCGACAACGAAAAACTTTTAAAAGGATTCGATTGGCGTGATGAAGAACGACCCAGAAGCGTAGAAGATCTATTTAAAGATGATCCCCCTTTAGTTTTACCAATTATTAAAGGTTTAGATGATTACGTACCTCAAGAAGACTTTTTCGACGAAGACATGTTAGAACGCATAAACCAAGCTGATGAAGCCAGCAAGAATACCGATAAAGACAAAGATCCTAAAGCATCTAGAAATTTACCGCAAAGAGTTAAAAACAAAGAAAAAAATAACCTTATTGCACCAGCAAATGATACTGTTGGTGGTGAAGAATAATGAAGTCAGATTTTTTTAAATATCAAGCACAAACAAGCCCCTACCCATTAGCCATGGAAATTTCCCATGCAAATGGTTCTTATATATACGACACAAATAACAAAGCGTATTTAGATTTTGTAGCTGGCGTATCAGCAACACCATTAGGGCACAATCACCCAAAGATTATAAACGCCATAAAAGAACAAGCAGACAAGTATTTACATGTCATGGTGTATGGTGAATATATTCAAAAACCAGCCGTAGAGCTCACCAAATTACTTGCGGAGAATCTGCCAGCTTCTTTAGATAAAACCTATTTAACCAATTCTGGCACAGAGGCTATTGAAGGAGCTTTAAAATTAGCAAAGCGCGCCACTGGCAGAAGCGAAATGATTTCTGCCCACAATGCCTATCATGGAAATACTATGGGGTCTATGAGTGTTATGGGCTATGAGGATCGCAAACAAGCATTTAGACCATTATTACCCGATGTTCGGTTTATAAACTTTAACAATGAAGAAGATTTAGAACAAATAACTACAAAAACAGCTTGTGTTATCTTAGAAACTATTCAAGGTGGCGCTGGTTTTATAGAGCCAACTAATGGGTATTTAGAAAAAGTTAAAAGACGTTGTAATGAAGTTGGCGCACTTTTAATTTTAGATGAAATCCAACCAGGCATTGGTAGAACAGGTAAATTATTCGGTTTTGAACATTATAATTGCATACCAGATATTTTAGTAACTGGAAAAGGTTTGGGAGGCGGCTTGCCCATTGGAGCTTTTACGGCTTCAAGTGAGCTTATGGATTTATTATGTACACAACCCAAATTGGGACATATTACCACATTTGGAGGTCATCCACTTATAGCCGCCTCCGCTTTAGCAACCTTAAAAGAAATTACCGAAAGTGATTTAATGCCCTTAGCATTAGAAAAAGAACAACTCATTCGTCAACTATTGATCCATCCGCTTATTTTAGAAATTAGAGGAAAAGGACTGATGTTAGCATTAATAACGCCATCAGCCGAAATCACAAATACTGTCATTCTCAAGTGTCAAGATCATGGTTTAATACTCTTTTGGTTACTTTTTGAACCTACCGCAGTACGTATTACACCGCCTTTAACCATCTCAAATGATGAAATCATCAAAGGATGTCACATTATTTTAGATATTTTAAATACTTTTTAGCATTAAGATAATATATTCAACTTTCTGAAAATCAAAATAAAAACATCAATTTAAAAAGACTGTTCATTACTTTGTTAAAAACATTTAACCATTTTTTATAAAAAAAACGCTTTCTACCCTTACATTTAATGAGGAAGAATACTTATAAATGTGCTTATGGAGTTTAGTCACGACGACAACAACAATCTGCCGCTTACCAAGTTTGAATCGATGTTGAAAACAAACCATGTTTTATTCTTCGATTCTGAAGAATTTGAAAACATTATTCATCACTACCTAAATGAAGGTAAAATATCATTAGCTAAGAAAGCCATTAAACTAGGTTTAGAACAACACCCGACTTCTATCAATTTAAAACTTTTTAAAGTTGAGATTTATGTGTTTGAAGATAAATTAATTCAAGCAGACGAATTGTTGAATGAGCTTTATATTTTAGAGCCTAATAACGAAGAAATCTACATTCAAAAAGCAAATATATTTTCAAAAAAGGACGATCATTTACAAGCCATTGATGTCCTTAAAAAAGCACTGGAACTTACAGATGATGCTGTAGATGTTTACTCTCTTATTGGTATGGAGTATTTGTTTTTAGATGAATATGAAGAGGCTAAAGTGTATTTCATGAAATGCCTTGAAGAAGATTTAGAAGATTATTCCGCACTATATAATGTCGTGTATTGCTTTGATTTTTTAAATCAAACGGAAGAATGCATTGAATATCTCAATATCTTTTTAGATAAAAACCCATATTGTGAAGTAGCTTGGCACCAGTTAGGAATACAATATTTTGAACTGAAAAAATATAAAAAAGCATTGGCTTCGTTCGATTTTGCAATTATTTCTGATGACAGCTTTGTGGGTGCTTATATAGAAAGAGGCAAAGTTTTAGAAAAATTGAAACGCTTTGAAGATGCTATTGAAAGTTATTCCATAACGCTTAAACTAGACGACCCTACACCTTATGCCCTACTGCGTATAGGAGCTTGTTACGAGAAATTGAACAACAATGATTTAGCTATTCAATTTTATGAAAAAACGTTACATCAAGACCCTTCATTAGATAAAGGTTGGATTGCTATTACAAGATTTTATATAAAAAAAAGAAACTATCTAAAAGCACTTTATTTTATTAATAAGGCTATTAATGTAGATACAGAAAATGTGATTTATTGGAAATTATATTCACAAATAAATCAGCGTTTAAATCTTTATGAAGAAGCCGAACGCGGTTATAAAAAAACCTTAGAATTAGGTAATTACGAATTAAATACTTGGCTTTCTCGTGGTGATCTTTTAATTAAACTCGGTGAACCCCGAGCCGCGATTTATAATTTTGAACAAGCCATCGATTTTTATCCCGAAAATGCTGAAATAGAATACCGTTTAGCAGGTTTATACTTTACCTTAAACGAAGCCGACAAAGGCACTTTTCATCTAAAAAATGGCTTAAAATATAATGGTGATTATACTTTTATTTTAGACGAACTCTTTCCTGAAGTTATAAAAAAAGTTCAAGTTAAAAATTTACTAAAGACAAATCAATAACAAAACGTTTAATTAAAATGTATACCTTTGGTTTTAGCATTAAAACAAGGATATGGAAAGACGTTTTTTAGATTATCTAATCATTACATTAAAAGGATTAGCGATGGGTGCTGCCGATGCCGTACCAGGTGTTTCTGGAGGTACAATCGCTTTTATTTCTGGAATTTATGAAGAGTTAATCGCCACCATTAGCAATATAAAACCTTCTCTTTTCAAAATACTTTTTAAAGAAGGCATTACAGCTTTTTGGAAAGAAGCTAATGGTAATTTTGTTCTTGCATTGTTATCTGGTATTGTTATTAGCTATGTCTCTTTTATGCAACTTGCTAAATATCTGTTAGAAAACCAACCCGTTTTAATTTGGTCTTTCTTTTTCGGACTCATTATTGCCAGTATTTATTTTGTAGCAAAACAAATTACCAAATGGAATATACCAGTAATTATATCCTTAATTATTGGAGCCAGCATGGCATTTTACATTTCGATTTTACCTGTTATGGCTACAAATGAAAGCCTCATGTTTTTATTTTTTGCTGGAGCTATTGCTATTTGCGCCATGATTTTGCCAGGTATTTCAGGATCTTTTATATTAATAATACTTGGGGCATATAAAACCTTGAGTGATGCCATACATGACATCGACATAAAAAAAATATTAATATTTGTAGCTGGTGCCTTAGTTGGATTACTCAGTTTTAGTCATATTTTAAAATGGCTTTTTAAAAATTACCACAATATAACATTAGCATTATTAACTGGATTCATTTTTGGTTCTTTAAATAAAGTTTGGCCTTGGAAAGAAACATTAAGTTGGTATACAAATTCCAAAGGGATAGAAGAACCACTCATTCAAAAAAGTGTATCTCCTTTTAATTTCAATGGTGACAACCAATTGCTATTTGCCGTTTTGTTAATAATTATCGGATTTTTAACGATTTACATTTTAGAAAAAATAGGTTCAAAAAAGTAATAATGGAAAGTACCAGAACACTTAAAGATAAAATATTTCTTATACTAAAAGGTATAGGAATGGGAGCAGCCAATAAAGTTCCTGGTGTATCTGGTGGTGTAGTAGCGTTTGTGGCTGGTTTCTATGAAGAATTTATCTACTCACTCAAAAAAGTAAATGGTAAAGCCTTTAAATTACTCATTAATAGACGTTTTAAAAGCTTTTTCAATTATATAAATGGTCGTTTTTTAGTGCTACTATTCAGTGGCATGATTATAAGCTACTTTAGTGTTTCTCTAGTCTTAGATTATTTAATTAAAAACTATGAACTTTATATTTGGAGTGTTTTCTTCGGAATGATTATAGGGTCCATTTATTATATAAACAAAGATTTTAAAGATTGGAACTACAAAACATATACGGTGCTTGCTATTGGGACAGTATTAGGTATAGGAATTAGTTTTTTAAATCCTGCCACAGAAAATGATAACTTATGGTTTGTATTTTTTTGTGGGATTATTAGTGTCTCCGGGATGACGCTTCCAGGTTTTTCAGGCTCGTTTATACTCATCCTTTTGGGGAATTATGTATTACTTTTGGTCGACTCTGTAAATGCCTTGTTTATTACTTTTTATGAAATTCTTGGTGGAAATTTCAGTTTTATAAATAATCCAGAACGCATAACCATCCTTAAAGTTTTATTGGTTTTCACCTTGGGTTCTATCACTGGTTTAGTAACATTTTCACACATATTAAGCTATATTTTAAAACACTATAAAAGTGTAACGCTATCAGCTATAATTGGTTTTATAATTGGTTCTTTAGGTGTTGTTTGGCCTTGGAAAAAAACTATTTATAAACTTACAAATGAGGGTGCTTTTATTTACGATTCCACTGGAGAAAAAGTGGTAGAAAACTACAAACGCTTTATGCCAGAAATCCATTTAGAAACCTTATACGCTATTCTATTTATATGTCTTGGCATTGCTATTGTTTTAGCATTAGAAATGTATGCTCAAAAAACCAGAAAATCACATGCATAAATTAGGACTTTTAGGAAAAAATATTTCTTATTCATTTTCAAGAACTTATTTTAAATCTAAATTCGAAAAAGAAGGCATCCTAGATGTTTCTTATGAAAATTTTGATATTGAAGACATTTCTCTTTTTCCTTCCATTATAGAAAACACCTACGGATTAAAAGGTTTAAACGTGACCATTCCCTACAAACAAGTTGTCATGCCTTATTTAGACGATATTGATGAAAAAGCAAAAACCATTGGTGCCGTAAATACCATAAAAGTTAAAAAAGACGGTAAATTAATTGGCTATAATACCGATTGTTACGGATTTGAAAAATCCATTAAGCCATATCTTACACCACGTCATAAAAAAGCATTGATTCTTGGTACTGGCGGCGCTAGCAAAGCCATTTCTTATGTGTTGCAAGAACTTAATATAGAATATCATTATGTGTCTAGAACTGCATCAGAACACAGTCATTTTACCTACAATGACTTAAATGAAACCATTATAAAAGAATTTGACATCGTTATAAACTGTACGCCATTAGGCACCTTTCCCAATATTGATAATTGTCCTAATATACCCTATCAAGCCATTACAGATAAGCATATTTTATACGATTTAATATATAATCCTTTAGAAACCAAATTCTTAAAATTAGGAAAGGAACATAGCGCAACAATTATAAATGGTTTAAAGATGCTAGAACTACAGGCAGAAAAAGCTTGGTCCATTTGGAATTTGGAATAAATGCATCTTTTAAAAGAAAAGTCCGTCTCCTTTTTGTAAATACTTGACTTGTTAGTATCTTTAAACACAAAACAGATTCAATTGAACCTAAACATTTATTAAAATGTCAGAGACAGATAACCTGCAAAACGCAGATGGACCGGAAAACAACAGCTCTCCAATTCGTTTAAACAATGATAATGAAGCTATAGAAACTGAAGACACCTCTTCCAACACAAAAAGTATAGAGACTTCTATCCCTGAAGATGAATCAACGGAAAGTAAAGATTCGGATGGGCATGATGAATTACAGAATGAAATAGATGATTCTAATGCGGAAGATGCGGAAGATGAAGGAAATAAAGACCGACACACCATTGAAATAAAAGAATACGATAAAATGTCTTTAGAACAGCTTACTGCTGAACTTGAAAAGTTAGTAAAAAACGAGAAAGTTCAAGCTATTAAACAGCATGTCGAGGGCATCAAAAAAGAATTCGATTCTCAATTTAATGATTTATTAGAAGAAAAAAAGGCTGATTTTTTGAGTGATGGTGGCAACGAAATAGATTTTTATTTCACTTCTCCAATTCAAAAACAATTTAAAAATATTTACAAAGAATATCGCAATAAATTACACGAACACCGCAAAAAATTAGATCAAAACCTTAAACAAAACTTAGCAAACAAACTTGAAATTATTGAAGAAATAAAAGGGTTGCTTAATATTGAAGAAAACATCAATACAACCTATAAACATTTTAAGGAACTTCAAGAAAAGTGGAGAAATACAGGTCCAATTCCAAGAGATAAGTATAATAATGCTTGGAATAGTTACCACCACCATGTTGAAATGTTTTATGATTTTCTGCACCTAAATAGAGACTTACGCGATTTAGATTTTAAGCACAATTTAGATAAAAAGCTTAAAATTATTGAGCGTGCCGAAGAATTGGCGCAAGATAAAGATATCATGCGGGCATTTAGAGAGCTTCAAGAACTCCATAAAATGTGGAAAGAAGAACTAGGTCCCGTTGACAGAGAACATAGAGAGGCTATTTGGGATCGTTTTAAGGCTTCTACCAAAATTATAAATGATAAACGCCAAGCGTATTATCAAGAAATTGATAAAATCTACGAGAAAAACCTTGATATAAAGCTTGACATCATTGCCAAAATTAATGAGATAAATAGCCAAGAAACCAAGTCACATGGTGCTTGGCAGAATAAAATTAAAGCTATTGAGGGTTTAAGAAATGATTTCTTTAATGCGGGAAAAGTACCTGCAAAAGTTAACGAATCTACTTGGGCTAAATTTAAAAGTGCTGTTAGAACGTTTAACAGACAAAAAAATGCTTTCTATAAAGGCCTGAAAAAAGATCAGTTTACAAATCTTCAAAAAAAATTAGAGCTTATAAAAATAGCTGAAGATAATAAGGATAGTGAGGACATAGAAGTGACCACTGCTTTAATGAAGAAAATTCAAAATGATTGGAAAAAAATTGGTCATGTACCAAGAAAAGACAGCGATAAAGTTTGGAATCAATTCAAAGCTGCGTGCAATTATTTTTTTGATAGACTTAATGCCAACAGAAATGCTGAAAACAAAGACAGTCTTGAGGCTTTTAACAAGAAACAGGACTTATTAGAGGTTTTAAAATCTTTAAAACTTACTAAGGATAAAGACAAAGATCTTGAGACCATTAAAGATTACATAAACCAATGGAACGCTATTGGTAGAGTACCAAATGACAAACGTTATATTGAAGGAAAGTATTCTAAAGTTTTAGATGAATTATTCTCCAATATGAAAATGGAAAAAGATGAGTTGGAAATGATAAAGTTTGAAAACAAACTGGAAGATTTAAACAATTCTGATAATAGCAAAAATCTGGATAATGAGCGTACATTTATTCGTAAAAAAATAGATGAAATCAAGGCTCAAATCAATCAATTAGAAAATAACTTACAATTCTTCACTAACGTAGATGACGACAATCCTTTGGTAAAAGAGGTTCGTACCAATATTGAAAACCACAAAGACGAATTAAAGCTTTGGAAGAAAAAACTAAGTAAAATAAAAGAACTTTATTAAAATAAAAAAAAACCTCCAAATTTGGAGGTTTTTTATTTGACTCTATTCTTCTTCGTCAGTTTTAGATTTTGGTTTTTCAACATCTTCTGAAAAATCCATTAAATCATGCTGTTGTAATAAATTATACCACTGAATAATCTTCTTTATATCACTAACATAAACTCTATCTTCATCATAATCAGGTAAAATATTAAAGAAATACTCTTCAAGCTTATCATTACTATCTTTAGCCGTAATACTTGTTGGCTGTCCGTTTTCTTTTTCTTTTATAGTATTAAGAACCTTTTTTAAAGGCACTTCTTCTGTTAAGGTATAAATAGCTATTTCACTTAAAACACTTACATTTTGTCTAACATTAATAGATACTCTTTTTTTATCTAACAATGATTCTGCAACAAACCCGCCACGTGTTTGGGCTATTAATTTGTATAATCCTGGTTTACCTGTAATTGATAATATTTTTTCTAAACTCATAAATTAGTTTTAAAGGGAGGCAAATATCATTTGTTTATAATTGTTTTACAAATATTATCGCTTCTTTTTTGCGTTAGGAAATCGCATTCTGTAATCAACGTCAATCTCTCCTTTTGATATTTTATTTAGTCTTCCTTTTATTAGACGCTTTTTTAATCCAGATAATTTATCTGTAAATAAAACACCTTCAATATGATCGTATTCATGCTGAATGACTCTCGCTATCAATCCATCGAATACCTCGATATGTTTCTTGAAATTTTCGTCTAAATACTCCACCGTAATTTTAGGTTTTCTTAAAACATCTTCTCTCACATCTGGAATACTCAAACACCCTTCGTTAAATGCCCATTCGTTACCTTCTTCATTTAATATTTTAGCGTTTATAAAAACACGTTTAAACGTTTTTAATGCCATTTGTTCTTCTTCACTTAAATCTTCATCAGAAAAAGGTGCTGTATCAACTAAAAATAAACGGATGGGTAAACCAACTTGTGGAGCCGCTAAACCAACACCATAAGCATGGTACATCGTTTCAAACATATTTCCTAAAAGTACATCCAAATTTGGATAATCTTGAGATATGTCTTCTGCTTTCTTTTTTAAAACTGGGTCGCCATAGGCTACAATTGGTAAAATCATTACTTTATTGAATTATTAAACGCAAAAATACAATACTTACTTTTGATTATAAATTTTTTGTGTTTGAAAACGTGCTTTTTAAATGAAAATCATTTTGAATACAAATAACTTTGTAAAATAAGTGTAGCACTAATTTCATCTATAAGTGCTTTATTTTTTCGTTGCTTTTTTTTTAAACCACTATCTATCATGGTTTTAAATGCCATTTTCGAAGTAAACCGTTCGTCTACACGTTTAATAGGTATATTAGGAAATTCCTTTTCTAAGCGATTTAAAAATGGAATGATAAATACTTCACTTTCTGAAGCTGTATTATCCATTTGCTTTGGTTCTCCAACTAAAAAAAGCTCCACTTTTTCTTTATGTAAGTAATCTTTTAAAAAAACGAATAAATCCTTTGTAGCAAGCGTCGTTAAACCTGAAGCTATAATTTGCAGTTCATCGGTTATGGCAATCCCTGTTCTTTTCAAACCATAATCTATTGCTAAAATTCTTGGCATATATAATTTTTCACAAAAATAATCCAATAAATAAAAAAGGTTGTCTTTTTAGACAACCTTTTTAAACACTTAACCTTAATTATTAATGTTTTGAATTTTTAAGCTTTTACTGTTCTATTTATTTTAGGAAATAACAAATCTATGTTCTCAACACTTCTTAAACGGTTCAAGTAAATCCTAATATCGCTTTCAGTACGAACTAAAGTAGCTTCAGTGGTTTCTCCTTTTTTTACGGTTGATACGGTTTCAGAAGCATTTATTGTTAAAGAAGTTGCTTCATCATTATGCGAAACTATTACAGCCGCTTCAATTTTTTTACCTTCAACACTACTTTGAGCATGAGCAAAAGAGAAAGAAAGTAATAAAATTAATAAGATGTAATAATTTGTTTTCATAACTTGGTTGCTTTGTTGAAACAAATATATATCTACTATAAAGCTCATTAACAATTTATTAGTTATAATGAATGTATTTTCGTTTAGTAGTGGAGTGATTAATTTTTATCGACAAATAGATAAAATGCCTGTTTTTGAAGACAAAACACCATCAAAAGGCATTTAATCGTATTATCCTTTTCTTTCGAAGACAAAACGAATGCGATTTTATTTAATAATGCTCGTTAAACAACCTAATCCAAATAGGTTTTAAACCTACATTAAAGCCATTTCTTCTCCTTTTTTTGAATGATACCTATTATATTTGCCCAAAACATAATTATCAATGACAGAATTACAACAAACCATAGAACAAGCTTGGGAAAACAGAGAGCTTTTAAAAGATGACACAACAATAACGGCTATTAAAAAGGTGATTTCTTTATTAGATTCAGGCGAATTAAGAGTAGCTGAACCCATATCTAGTGGATGGCAAGTCAACGAGTGGGTCAAAAAAGCCGTCGTTTTATATTTTCCTATTCAAAAAATGGAAACTTTAGAAGCTGGCCCATTAGAATTTCATGATAAAATTCCATTAAAAACCGGTTATGCTGAAAAAGGCATTCGTGTGGTACCTCACGCTGTTGCTCGTTATGGTGCTTATATATCAAAAGGCACTATTTTAATGCCAAGTTTTGTTAATATTGGTGCATATGTAGATGAAGGCACAATGGTTGACACTTGGGCGACTGTTGGTAGTTGTGCTCAAATTGGTAAACATGTGCATTTATCTGGTGGCGTTGGTATTGGTGGGGTTTTAGAACCTTTACAAGCAGCTCCTGTAATTATTGAAGATAACGTGTTCGTTGGCTCTCGTTGTATTGTTGTAGAAGGCGTACATGTTGAAACAGAAGCTGTTTTAGGCGCCAACGTGGTATTAACCATGAGTACTAAAATAATTGATATTACAGGCGATACACCTATTGAAATGAAAGGTCGTGTTCCTGCACGTTCCGTGGTCATTCCTGGAAGCTATACCAAAAAATTTGCTGCTGGCGAATACCAAGTCCCATGTGCATTAATTATTGGAAAACGTAAAGAAAGTACCGATAAGAAAACCTCTTTAAATAATGCACTTCGTGAAAACGATGTAGCAGTGTAGATGAAAATTTTAATCATACAACAAAAAATGATTGGCGATGTGCTTACAAGCAGTATTCTGTTTGAGGCACTTCGTTTGAAATATCCCCATGCACAATTAGATTATTTAATTAATGAGCATACTTATCCTGTTGTAGAAAACAATCCATTTATAGATCATTTTATTTTTTTTACTCCTGAAATTGAAAAGAGTAAAGTAAAATTATTTAGCCTTGCCAAAACAATAAGAAAAGAAAAATATGACATTGTTATCGATGCCTATTGTAAATTATCGAGCAACTTTATATCTGCTTTAAGTGGTGCTAGAGTAAAAATTTCAAAATACAAATCGTATTCTTCTTTTATTTATACACACCCCATAAAATATAAAAGCAAACCAACTTCAGTTGCTGGATTAGCTATTGAAAACCGATTACAGTTACTGGAACCGTTAGATTCTCGACTTTCAAAAAACATAATAAAGCCAAAAATTTATTTAAGTGATTCTGAAAAAGATAAAGCAAAAGACAAATTTATTGATTCAAATATCAATTTAAGCAAACCTTTATTTATGATGAATGTTTTAGGGAGTGGTACATCTAAAACGTATCCATTAAACGATATGGCGGCTGTGCTTGATTGGATTGTGGAAAAAACAAATGGGCAACTATTATTCAATTACATTCCTAAACAATTAGAACAAGCCAAAGAAGTCTTTAAACATTGCAATCTAGAAAGCCAAAAACATATTTTTATGGATGTTTATGGAACTAATTTAAGGGAATTTTTAGCGCTAACATCTTATTGCAATGCAGTAATTGGCAACGAAGGAGGAGCCATTAATATGGCTAAAGCATTAAATATACCCACATTTTCTATTTTTTCACCTTGGATTGAAAAGAAAAACTGGGCCATATTCGAGAACGAAAAGAATATATCTGTTCACTTAAAGGATTATAAACCTGGTTTTTTTAAAGATAAAGAAGGAAAAAAAATAAAAAAAGAAGCATTAACTTTATATACAGAATTTAAATTTTCATTCTTTTTAGAAGAATTAAAAGTGTTTTTAGATAATATCCTCAATACATGAACAAGCTTACAGCCATTATCCCAACTGGCAATGAAATACATAACATCGAAGCCGTTATTAATTCGGTTAACTTTGCCGATGAAATTTTAGTAGTGGATAGTTTTAGCAACGATGGAACTTTTGAAATAGCCGAGAAGTTAGCAACAAAAGTGATTAGAAGACCTTTTGATTATCCTTCATCTCAAAAAAATTGGGCCATACCTCAAGCTAAGTATGAATGGATTTTATTGGTTGATGCCGATGAGCGTGTAACTCCCGAATTAAAAGCTGAAATACTAGACATACTAAAAAGTCCAAACCCTGAAGTTATTGCTTATTGGATAGGCAGAATGAACCACTTTATGGGAGAGTGTGTTCATTACAGTGGCTGGAGAAATGATAAAGTTATTAGACTTTTTAAACGTGATGTATGCCAATATGAAGACAAGCACGTACATGAAGAGATTATAGCTAATGGCACTGTTGGGAAATTAAAAAACAAATTTTATCATAATACGTATATCACGTTTGACGCATATATGACTAAAATGAATCGCTATGCTACTTGGCAAGCCAAGGATTATGATAAAAAAACAGGTACATTAACACCGTATCACTTTATAATAAAACCGTTTTGGGGCTTTTTTAAACATTATATTTTACAAAGCGGTTTTAGAGATGGCGTTGTCGGACTAACTATTGGATACATTCAAGGTTATGTGATATTTATGCGATATGTTAAGCTTTGGCTGCTACGAAAAAACAGGGACTAATTATTTCTTCCAAAACTTAAGTTTCTTTTTTAAACGTTTTTTTCTATAAAATCGTTCTTGAAAAGCTTCAGTCTCTTTCCACATTAAGTTAAATACTTTGTTATAATCGTAACCAGATAATTTAGCATATTCATCACTCATCACTACAACCATGGATTTATGAATAGTAAGTCTAGAAAAGTTTTTAATTCTGGTTTCAAAATCCATTGGACCAAAATTCATTCTATTTAAATCGACCAAATAGAATTTGTAATCACCATTATTCAACTGAATTAAGGTGTTTCCTGGTGAATGATCTAAAAAATGAATGC
Organism: Confluentibacter sediminis; assembly: GCF_003258355.1. Lineage (GTDB taxonomy): Bacteria > Bacteroidota > Bacteroidia > Flavobacteriales > Flavobacteriaceae > Confluentibacter > Confluentibacter sediminis. Next base: position 117,342 of record NZ_QKPO01000016.1, read on the forward strand.
CATTTTCATGCAACCCAAAAGTAAATCTGGTAAAAGCACGTAATATCTCTTCATGATGTGGATAGTTCAAATCGGTTGTTAATTCCCTATAGGTTAAATCATAATTTAAATGCTCACTCACATAATAGCTCTTTTTGAACAAAAAAGGCATAGTAAATTCATAATACGCTATGGGTTGTGGCGTGCCAATATGTAATGCCACTAATTTATTGGCATACTCAAAAGAACGTTGCGCCTTGCTTTTTCTAAAAAATCTATAGGCGATTTGATTGATAATATTAGGAACTTTAAAAGACTTGACATTAACGGTCATGTCTTTAAATTGAAATAATTTTAATGAATTACGGTCTTGATTACCAAAAGATTCCCCTTCAATATCATAATTTAAAATAATGTGGTTAAAAAATTCATTATCATTTTTAAAAGCTGAATTTATTTCAATATGATGCTTCATTTATTTTTTCACTAATAAATAGGTTACTTATGTTTTTTAGTTAACTATGATTTCTAACCTAAATAATTTGAAATCAAAATATCTTTCCAGAATGATTTCACTTTTGGTTTATCAAACCCATGACAACCAAAAGGAAGTCTATTTTTGTTCAACTTGAATGCTAAATTTGGCTTTCTGTCCATTGCAAAACCTAATGCTTCTTTATATTCTGGGATACCAAAATCAGGATAGTGTTTAGGTACGATGATAGACCAAAAAACATCTTCCATAATATAAAAATCGTTTTTATCCCGCTTTAAATTGGCTTCAATATCACTTTTCATGTCTTGTGCTATTTTATAGCTTTTATATATATTTCGTAATGAAAACCCTCCGTTTCCTACTTTAAAAAATATTTTTTGTCTCTCCTTTTTTCTTTGGGAATAGAATAAAGTAAGTATTTTTTTCAGCACTGTATTAGGTGAAGCAATCCATGGTGCACCTATATAATCATAACCTTTATTACACCAATATTCCAATTCGTTTCTAAAAACAAAGGCATCCAACTGATAAACTAACATATATTTAAAATCTAAAAAACGTTCATAGAAAGCATCAGACAACATCAAACTATTATAAGCATAGACATTTTCAAAGTAACTATCTGGAAATAATTCTGTTCGTATTTTGCCTCCAAAAGCAATAGAAGAACTATCCAGTTTTTCTGGCTGCGCAAAAACAATATCAAAATCCCCTAACAATTTCACACATTGATTTAAAGACATTTGTTCTGTTTCAGAAAGGGATACCTTACATATAGGTATAACAATGGTTACCAAGTTTTCTTGCATACTTGCTTTATTTTAACTGTTTGCTTATAATTCCAACTATTATCAGTTTGTGTGTATTAAAATTTAGTATTATCATTGAAGGTAAATTTATTATAATGATCCTTGCAAAAAAAATCAATTTTATATTACCTTTTCCAACAAAACGTCCTAATGGTGGACCTAAAGTCATGTATACATACGCTAATCTTTTAGCTAAAAAACGATATGAGGTACAAATATATCATTCTTTAAACACTTCTTATACCAAATATAAAAAACCCTATTTTATAAGAGCTATTTTACACAAGTTACGAAAAACCCATAGACCTCAATGGTTTCCATTACACCCCAATATAAAATCCTTCAATGTTAAAAAAATTTCTGATAAATATATTCCTAAAGCCGATTTTATTATATCTACATGGTGGGCCACTGCTCTAGAAGTACACGAGTTAAGTGAAGAGAAGGGAAAAAAAATAAATTTAATTCAAGATTATGAAAATTGGAAAGGTCATGAAGACATGCTTTTAAAATCTTATACTTTACCAAATACAACAAACATTGTGATAGCTTCCTATTTGTATGACATTGTTAATCCAAGATCAGTTAAAAAAACATATACTTTATTTAATGCCATAGACAACACCATTTTTTATAAAAAAAATGACATTCAAAAACGTTCACCTTCTATTTTAATGCTTTATTCAAATGAAAAAAGAAAAGGCACATCTTACGGTATGGAAGCATTAATGAACATTAAAAAAAAATATCCATTTGTTACCATTTCAATGTTTGGCACTCCAACCAAACCTTATAATTTTCCACAAAACTTTGATTATTATCACCAGCCTAAAAACCTCCCCGATTTATATAATGCTCATGCCATTTTTTTATCAACAAGTATTCAGGAGGGGTTTGCCTTACCTCCATGCGAAGCATTGTCTTGTGGTTGTGCATTAATAGCAACTAATATTGGTGGACATAAAGATTATTTGAAAAATAATGAAACAGGTCTAGCTATTGAAACTGAAAATGTAGAGGATGTCTTCAAAAAAATTGAATTATTTTTAAATGATGATGAATACAGAATACAAATAGCTGAAAAAGGACATCATTATTTTATAAATAAGTTCTCTTGGAATAAAAACATAGATATTATAGAAAAAATATTTAGCGACATTTAAAAAACAACTCTAAATGCAAAACGAAATAAACAACGCCTTAAAAGTACTTAAAGAAGGAGGCCTCCTACTCTACCCTACAGATACCGTTTGGGGCATTGGCTGCGATGCCACAAATACAAAAGCTGTAGAAAAAATTTACAAACTAAAACAGCGTTCAGATTCTAAAGCTTTAATATGCTTGGTTGCCGATGACAGAATGCTGAAAAAATATGTAAAAAAAGTACCAGAGGTGGCTTATAATATTTTAGATGTGGCCGACAATCCCATTACCATTATTTACGACGATGCCCAAAATCTAGCCGAAAATTTGGTTGCCGATGATAACACTATAGCTATAAGAATCCCTAATGATGATTTTTGTTTTCAATTATTACGCAGATTTAACGGTGCCATTGTATCTACTTCAGCCAATATTAGCGGACAACCAACTCCAAAATCGTTCAAAGAAATATCACAAGAGGTTTTAAAAGGTGTAGACTATGTTGTAAATTTGCATCGCGAAAAAATCTGCTCAAAACCATCATCCATAATTAAATTGAGTAATAATGGAGTTGTTAAGATTATTCGTTGATAAACTTAGCCACTAATATATGTTTAATATTATAAATAATAAAGAAGAAAGCTATGCCATAGATGGAACTTTATTTGATGTTTATAATAATTTAGGAAGTGGTTTTTCTGAAATGGTCTATAAAGATGCTTTGGAATATGAATTCCTTAAAAATAATATGCCTTTTGAACGCGAAAAAGAGTTTAAAGTGAAATACAAAGACACTTTTCTAAAACACAAATTTTACGCTGATTTTGTTGTATTTAATAATATTATACTAGAAATAAAAACAATTGAGTGCTTTCATGCAAGCCATTATAATCAATGTCTTAATTATTTAAAAATATCAGGTTACAAACTAGCAATTTTAGCCAATTTCAACTTAATTTCCTTGGAATACAAGCGTATAATAGATTCTAAGAAAAAATAATTTGCGAATTTGCGGTAAAAAAATGAATTACAAAGAAGCCTTACATCATCCCATTTTCAAAATTGTATCTCAATCTGCTAAAGAATTACATCTTGATGCCTATGTGATTGGTGGCTTTGTTCGCGATTTTATTTTAAAAAGAGGCGATGCCAAAGATATCGATATAGTTACTGTTGGCGATGGTATAAAATTAGCCAAACAGGTTGCTAAAAATCTTCCTATAAAAACAAAAGTTCAAGTTTTTAAAACTTACGGCACAGCCATGATTCATTTTGATGGTATTGATATAGAATTTGTGGGTGCAAGAAAGGAATCCTATCATGAAGAAAGCAGAAATCCATCGGTTCAAAATGGTACTTTGGAAGATGACCAAAACCGTCGGGATTTCACCATCAATGCTTTTGCTTTAGATTTGTCCGAAAGTAAATTCGGAGATTTATTAGACCCTTTTAATGGGCTGGAAGATTTAAAACACAAAATCATTCGCACACCTTTAAATCCGGATATTACTTATAGTGACGATCCATTACGGATGATGCGTGCCATTCGCTTTGCAACACAGTTGGATTTTATAATTGAGGAAGCTTCATTAGAAGCTATTTCAAAAAACAAGAATCGAATCAACATTATAACCAACGAACGCATTGTTGTTGAACTGAATAAAATTCTTGAAAGCAAAACACCTTCTTTGGGTTTTCTTTTATTAGATAAAACAGGATTATTAGAATATATACTCCCAGAATTAACCGCTTTAAAAGGTATTGATGAAATTGAAGGCCAACGGCACAAAGATAATTTTTATCACACTTTAGAAGTCGTTGATAATATCTCAAAAAATACCGATGATGTATGGTTACGTTGGGCCGCATTATTACACGATATTGGTAAAGCACCCACAAAAAAATTCAGTAAAAAAATAGGTTGGACATTTCATGGACACGAGTTTGAAGGCTCTAAAATGGTATTTCATTTATTTAAAAGATTAAAAATGCCTTTGAATGATAAAATGAAATTTGTTCAAAAAATGGTGTTTATGAGTTCCCGCCCCATTGTACTTGCTAATGAAGAAGTGACTGATTCTGCTGTTCGAAGATTGGTATTTGATGCTAGTGATTATGTGGATGATTTAATGATGCTTTGCGAAGCAGATATCACTACTAAAAACCCTAAAAAATTCAATAAATACCATAATAATTTTAAAATTGTTAGAGAAAAAATTATTGAAGTTGAAGAACGAGATCACATCCGAAATTTTCAACCACCCATTTCTGGAGAAGAAATTATGGAAACCTTTAATTTAAAACCTTCCAAAGAAATAGGAATTATTAAAGAAACCATCAAAGAAGCTATTTTAGAAGGCGATATTCCAAATGAGCATGAAGCCGCATTTCAATTGATGCTAGAAGAAGGAAAAAGATTGGGATTAAAAGTTACAAAGTTTCAAAGAAACAAAGACTTCTAATTAATATGGATAACAACAATAGTCCTGAGTTCTTTATTTGAATGACAGACTCAGATTGAAATTGCTTATAGTTTAAAGTTTTTGAAAGAAGATAATTTCAAAAATCTTTATGCCAATACAAGAGAAATAGAACGCATGTTAACCAGTTTCATTAAAAAATCAAAGAGTAAAAACTTTGAAACTTTGAAACCTTAAAACTTTGAAACTTTGAAAACAAAAAAAGACAACAAAAAAGTAATTTACTGGTTATTAACCGGTTGCTTATTGATATTCATTATGGTTGTAGTGGGTGGAATCACTAGATTAACACATTCTGGTTTATCCATTTCCAATTACAAACTTATTTCTGGTACGCTTCCTCCTACGAACGAAACCGAATGGCACGAAGCTTTCGATTTATACAAACAATATCCTGAATATCAAAAACTTAACAATCACTTTTCTTTAGAAGATTTTAAAGATATTTACTTCTGGGAATGGCTTCACAGACTTATTGGTCGGTTTATTGGAATCGTTTTTTTTATTCCTTTTATGTATTTTTTAATTACCAAACAGCTTACCAAACCTACCATAAAAAAGTCTGTTATTCTGCTGTGTTTAGGTGGGTTCCAAGGTTTTTTAGGTTGGTATATGGTTAAAAGTGGTTTGGTAGATAATCCAGATGTAAGCCATTATAGATTAGCCGCTCATTTAACAACGGCTTTCATAACATTTGCATATACATTTTGGGTTGCGTTAGATTTAATGTTTCCTTCCCAAAAAAGCATCCATGTATCTTTTAGAAATTTAATACGCTGGGGACTTGCTCTTTTATTACTTCAAATTATTTACGGCGCATTTGTTGCAGGTTTAGACGCAGGTTTTATCCACAACCATTGGCCTATGATGAGTGAAGGCAAATTTATGCACGAAACGGTTTATATTGAGCAAAGTCCGATATATAAAAACTTTATTGAAGGTAAAAGTGGGGTGCAATTTGTTCATAGAACACTGGCTTATTTTGTGGTGCTCTTTATAGCCATTATTTGGTATAAATCTAGAAAAATGAGTCTAACAAAATACCAATCTTTTGGAATAAATGGTTTACTAATTATGGTGGGGATTCAATTTTTATTAGGTGTTTTAACCATCATTTATCACGTTCCTGTTTGGTTAGGGGTTACCCATCAAGTGGGCGCATTTTTTCTGTTAAGCACCATGACATTTACACTTCACAGATTTAGCAAATAATATAAAAAAACATACATTTGCAATATAATTTTTTACAATGATTTACAGATTTAGAGTCATTCTTGACAATGATACCGATGATGATGTGTTTCGTGATTTAGAAATTCGTGAAACAGACACCCTTGAGGATTTACACAACATTATTACCCAATCTTTTGGATTTGATGGGACAGAAATGGCCTCCTTTTATATAAGTAATGATACCTGGGAACAAGGCGAAGAAATCTCTTTATTTGATTTAAGTGACGATAATTCTGCACGCTTAATGAGCGAAACCATAATCAATGATGTGGCTCATGAAATACAGCCTAAGCTTATTTATGTCTACGATTTCTTTAGTATGTGGACATTTTACGTGGAATTAGCTGAAATTGTAGAAGAAGCAGAAGGTACTACCTACCCTAACCTCATGTTTGTAAAAGGTCAGGTTCCAGATGATGCACCTCAAAAATTATTTGAAGCGGATGACTTTGATGATGATTTTGATGAGTTTGAAGATGATTTGGACATAGACGATTACGAAAATCTGGATTTTGATGAAAACTGGAATTAATATGTTAGTTTGCTATAGTCCTTGCGGATTTACATTTTCATAATTGTGAGTCAAAAATTCCAGTGCATTTTTAAGTATTTGCCCCATAGATTGACAGTCCAAAAACTTAGAATCTTGTGTATATTCAAATATTTTAGTCTTGAGTAAATCTACATTCTCAGGTTTTGAAATCACATCTTCTGCCATACAATCTAAAAGTTCATCAATTCTGCCATGAAAACTTTTTAAACGTTTTACCAAAATAGAACGCTCTTCAATTTTATATTGGTCTATGGAAAGTCTTTGGAAACATTCTGAAACCAATGCCACCATGGTGAAATTTTCTTTAAAAAATTGGGGTCTGTAAATATTAAATTTCCCTTCGTAAGACTGTTGGTCGAAATCTATCGCTCTAATTTTATAAACCACATGATCGAAATCATGAGTAGGCACAATCACATAATTATAAGAACGCATATCACCCAAAAGTCTAATCATACAACGTTCATTAAACTTAACAAACTCTTTAGCAATTTGAGATTTTTCACTTTTTGTGCAGTGAGGCAGCATGTCTTTTATAAAAACATCGCCAGGAATTCCAGCTATATGCTCTTCAATTAAGGTCGTATTACTTACCAAAAAATTCAAATTATATGGAGATAGCATATGCTCCAATTCTAATCCATAAATACGGGAAGCATCAGCAGTCTTCACATAAAAATAAGTATAATTGTCATTTAAAATGTTCCTGACTTTTATTCTGAACGGTTTAGAATTTCCGAACGTACAATAATCAATAGCATCGACATTTAAGAAAGGAATGGTATTTTCATTTCCATCGGAATGTAAAATGGTATACACTTTCTTTAAAGCCAAATCTATTTCATTTCTATCAAATTCACTATAATAAACACGTATCCAAAGGGTATCATTATCTTCTTTATCATACACCACTATCGATCCTTGAAACCTCAACAAATCATCATAGAAAACCGGCATTTTAATATTCCTATTATATTCCGTTAAATAGTGATGCAGTTTAGATGTTATTGGATAAGAAGGTTTTTTCTTTGAAATTTTTAAATCTTCCATAAAACATTAATTATTCAAATTTAAACCATTTAACATTAACCTTGTAACAAAATATAATAAGAATCGTCATACTTTTATAACTAACGTAGCTGAAATAACTTCTGCATAAAAAAATACATTTTGGATTCTATACTAACCATTACCAATCTCACCAAAAAATTTGGGTATTTAACAGCTGTCAATGACTTATCGTTCACCATTAATAAAGGCAATGTTTATGGCATTTTAGGGCCTAACGGAAGCGGAAAATCAACGACCTTAGGTATCGTTTTAAATGTTGTTAATAAAACATCCGGAGACTTTAAATGGTTTGATGGCAAGACCACCACGCATGACGCGCTAAAAAAAGTTGGAGCTATTATTGAAAGGCCTAATTTTTACCCTTATATGACCGCCGTCCAGAACTTAAAACTCGTTTGTAAAATTAAAGAAGTAGATTTTAGTAAAATAGAAGAAAAGCTTGAAATTGTTGGGCTTTTAGAACGAAAAGACAGCAAATTTAGCACCTATTCCTTGGGTATGAAACAGCGGTTAGCGATTGCTTCCGCCCTATTAAACGACCCTGAAATTTTAATATTAGATGAACCCACAAATGGATTAGATCCACAAGGAATTCACCAAATTAGAGAAATTATAAAACAAATAGCCAGTCAAGGAACCACCATATTATTAGCGTCACATTTACTGGATGAAGTGGAAAAAGTGTGTTCTCATGTTGTGGTTTTACGTAAAGGGGTCAAACTATATTCTGGAAGAGTTGATGAGATGATTTCCAGCAACGGTTTCTTCGAACTTAAATGTAATAATAATGAAGAATTGGTAAAAATTCTTGAAAGCATTCCTGTTTTTGGAAATATCAAAGTTAAAAATCAACTAGTTACTGCGTTTTTGAACGAACCTTTGAAATCTGACACATTAAATAAGCTTCTTTTTGAAAAAGGCATTGTTTTAACACATCTTGTACAACGAAAAGAAAGCTTAGAAGAACAATTCTTAACACTAACCAACAATAAATAACATGTATAGATTACTAAACATAGAATTATATAAATTAAAACATAGTAGATCTAGTAAAATGTTGATCATTACTTATTTTGTCTTACTAACTTCTATAGCACTTATAGCCTCTATTAAATTCGATATTGGTCCTGTAAAATTTCATTTAGCTGAAATGGGTATTTTTAATTTCCCATACATATGGCATTTTAACAGTTATTTTGCAGCCATCTTTAAGTTATTCCTTGCGATAGTTATTGTTTCTATGATGTCCAATGAATACAGTAATAAAACCTTAAAGCAAAATTTAATAGACGGATTAAGTAAAAAAGAGTTTATACTCTCAAAGTTTTATACGGTTATAGTATTATCAGTTGTATCAACACTATTTTTATTTGTAGTATCTTTAATTTTAGGACTAATTTTTTCAAGTTATACTGAATTGAACATCATCTTTTCTGACCTAGAATATCTGTTGGCTTTTTTTGTTAAGTTGGTTGGTTTCTTTTCTTTTTGTTTATTTTTAGGAGTGTTAGTGAAGCGTTCTGCTTTTGCACTGGGATTTTTATTTGTTTGGCAATTTCTTGAAGGGGTAATATTTGGTGTACTAAAATGGTACACCAATGCAGAAACAAAAGCCTTTGTTATGCAATTACTACCTCTCAATGCCATGTCCAACTTAATAAAACAACCCTTTTCACGTTTAAGTGCTGTACAAACTGTAGCAAATCAGGTTGGTGAAAATTTTAATTTTGATTATGCCGTGCATTGGTATGAAATTCTTATCGTGATTGGTTGGACTGCCCTATTTATATTTTTATCGTATTTATTATTGAAAAAGAGAGATTTATAATATCTTTAATCGCTTAGGCAATTAAAGATGAAACATTTACTATCCCTCATATTTTGTTTAATAAGCTTAACTTTATTTGCTCAAAGTGAAGCAGCTAATTGGTATTTTGGTTTTGGTGCGGGCATAAGATTCAATCAAGCGGGAGGCACGGTAACTTCTTTAAATGATGGGAGATTAGTTACTTACGAAGGTTGTACTTCTATATCTGATGATAGAGGCAATTTATTGTTTTATACCGATGGAACAACCATTTGGAATAAAAATCATGGTGTTATGACCAGCGGCCTATTAGGTGATAGTTCCAGTACGCAATCTGCTATTATAGTTCCTAAACCCAATGATTCCTCTATTTATTATGTTTTTACTGTAGGTTCTCAATTTAATAATACGGGTTTGCATTATTCTGTCGTAGATATGTCACAAAACAATGGCTTAGGATCTGTAACACATATAAATACCAAACTCTTAAACACTAGCTCAGAAAAAATAACAGCAGTTTTAAAAGATTGCATTTCTAAATCTATGTGGGTTGTTGGTTTTGCTTCTGAAGATGGGACTAGAGAAGAATATAACACATTTCATGCTTTTGAAGTGAGCACCAGTGGTGTGGATAGTAATTCAAAAAAATCAACATTCCCAATTAACATCACAGATCCTAGAGGTTATTTAAAACTATCGCCTGATGGTACTCAAATGGCTTGTGCCAATTTCACGGCAAATAATACCAACACCTATACTCCAGATAGATTGTTCTTATATGATTTTAATACCGCTACAGGTATCGTATCTAACTCCATGAGCCTCTCCATAAATTCGCAAAACAATTTTCCTTATGGCTTAGAATTTTCGCCAAATAGTCAATTATTATATGTACATGCATCCAATGATTTTCAAACAAATACTCCAGGGGGCGGTTTAGATAATAATCCTGAAAATCATCGTTCAACTTTGGCTCAATTTGATTTAACACAATCTAACATTCAAGCCTCACAAATAATCATTGATGACAGACAATTATTCCGGGGCGGCTTACAATTAGGTCCAGACGGAAGAATTTATAGAGCATTAAGTGCTACTTATGATATAGGCTTGCCATATTTGGGGGTTATAAATAATCCCAATCAAGTTGGTACAGCTTGTAATTATCAACATAACGCTATCAATCTGTCGCCCAACCAATCCTCACAAGGACTTCCTCCTTTTATACAATCATTATTCAATACCCAAATTGATATTATCAAGAATGGAAAAAGCGACATTAGTTTAGCGTTATGTGATGGTGATACTTACCTCTTAACCTCTGAAAAAATAACAGGGGCAACCTATACTTGGATTAAGGACAAGGCTGTATTGAGAAATGCTAACACCTTTGATTTAACAGTAAACTCTAGTGGCCATTATGAAGTGCTCATAAATCCTAATAATGGAGATTGTGAAATAGAAGGACAAGCTTATGTCCTTTTTAATCCCAAGCCCACTGTTCCAAACAAAACATTGATTCAATGTGATGAAGATGGTTTAAAAGATGGCATAACTACTTTTAATTTAACTGAAGCTTATAAGCCCTTACCTTCTGATGGAACGTCGAACCTGAGATATCATTTTTATAAAGATCTCGCTGCAACCATAGAACTGAATGGAAATGCTTATGAAAATACAAGCAACCCACAAATCCTGTATGTTAAAGCAACTGATATCGATACAGGCTGCTTTTCTTTTGGGGAATTGACTTTAACCGTAAGCATCACCGATGTAAATGATTTGGCTTTACCAGCCGTTTGTGATGATGATGGCATTGAAGATGGATTACACATATTTAACCTAAAGGATGCTGAAGTGGACATGCTAAAAAACATTCCAACTATAGGTTTGACGATTTCATATTATGAAACTTATGAGGATGCGTTGTTGGAAACAAACAAATTGAATACCAATTACACCAATACAAAGCCATACAACCAAACTATTTTTGCTAGAGTTGAAAACTCCAATGCCTGTTATGGAATTAGTAAAGTTGATTTAATTGTACATACATTACCCAACATAGCATCTAAGGTGATGACCTATTATTGCTTGAATACATATCCTGAATTTATAACACTAAATGCTGGATTGATTGATGATGACCCCAGTAATTACACTTATCTATGGTCTAATGGCGATACTAATTATCAAACACAAGAAAATAGAATTGGTACGTATACTGTCACTGTAACAGATAAAATGAATGGTTGCAATAAAGTAAGTCATATAACTGTAGAATCGTCAAACATCGCCACATTTAAAGATATACAAATAGAAGATATTTCTGAAAACAATACCATAACGGTTTTAGTAACAGGAGAAGGTATTTATAGTTATGCCTTGTACGATCCTGAAAATAATGTATATAAGCCTTATCAAGAAAGTCCTATTTTTGAAGATATATATCCAGGCATCTATGATGTGTATGTTAAGGACATAAAAAACAACTGCGGTATGGTAAACAATCAAATTTCGGTTATTGGTTATCCTAAATTTTTTACACCTAATAACGATGACATCAACGATACATGGCAAATTATAGGTATTTCCGATATGTTCCAACCGAATACCAAAATCACGATTTATGACCGGTATGGAAAATTATTAAAGCAATTAAATCCATTGGGTGATGGTTGGGATGGGCTTTTTAATGGAGAAAAGTTGCCTTCTGATGATTATTGGTTTTCAGTGACCCTACAAGATGGGCGTATTTTTAAAAATCATTTTAGCCTTAAATATTAAGCAACTTAGCTAATCAAAACGATAAAGTGTGTTTTATCGTTTTTTTTTGCGTTTCATCCAGATTATAACTACTTTCACCGCAAAAAATTGTCTAAAAATGTTTTACCCAAATAAAGCAAAATGAACAAAAACTTACAGAGATATTACTTCATTACTTTATTACTTTTTAGCGTAAGCATCGCATCTGCGCAAAAAATAACGGTTAATAGCACAGCAAGTTTAGAAGATTTAGTAGAAACTTTAATAGATGGTTGTGTGGAGGTTTCCAATGTCACCTCTTCCATGAACGGCTCTAACTATGGCATTACCAGCTATGGTGAGTTTACTCAGGGTAGTTCTAAGTTTCCTTTTGAAAATGGTATCGTCCTATCTACTGGCAATGTCTTTTCTGTAAACAATCCATCGGTAGCAGAACCTCTTAGTGAAGGTATGCCTACTTGGGGGACTGATTCAGCTTTAGAATCTGTACTAGGAATTTCAAACACCTTAAATGCTACCTCTATAGAGTTTGATATTGTTTCCATTTCAGACCAACTTCAATTCAATTATATCTTGGCCTCCGAAGAATATAGCGGTAATAATTCATGCTATTATTCAGATCGGTTTGCTATTTTAATAAAGGAAGGCTCAGGTCCTTATCAAAACATCGCCTTGGTTCCTGGCACACCAGATCCTGTTAACACTCAAAATATCCGCCCTCAATCCGCACAGGTCAACTGCCCTGCCGTCAATGAAAATTATTTTGCAGGTTATAATACAGGGGAGACCAATTTTGAAGGTAGAACAACCATTTTAACGGCTTCAACAACTATCGTTCCTAACCAGACTTATCATATTAAACTAATCATAGCTGACCAAACAGATCAACAATTTGATTCAGCCGTATTCATACAAGGGAATTCCATCAAACCAGTAGATTTAGGTGAGGATGTTACCACATGTAGCAAAATGGTTTTATTGGATGCAGATATTAACAATAGTATTGCCAGTTATAAATGGTTCTTTAAAAACAGTGAAATCTCTTTAGAAACGAAGCCCACATTGAGCGCTAAAGAAAGCGGGCTATATCGCGTCGAAGTCACAGTTCCTGGAATTAGCACCCCCTGTACTGACGAGATTAATATTTCGCTAGGCAATGAAATTAGTATAGTTCCCATTGAAAATTATTATTTATGTGATATTAATGAACTATTTGACCTATCTACTAGAGATATCTACATCATAGACAACAATCCTACTATCAATACCAAGCTTATAAGTTATCATCCAAGCTTAACTGATGCTCAAGGCAATACAGGAACTATTACAACACCCGTTAGTAACAGCACTTACCCTCTAGTATATGCACGAGTGGAAGATATAAACGGTTGTATTGGGTATACGCCTATTAACCTTGTGGTCTCGGATCCGCCTACCATGCCAACAACCACCTCTTTTAATTTTTGTGTCAACGATAATGAACCCGTAGGTTTTACGACTATTGATCTAACGCAATATGATGACTATTTTACAGGCATGGATCCTGATTTAGTCGTAAGCTATCATAATGACAATACACAGGCAACAAATGGTGGTAATCCATTGACTACCTATGATTATAACAATGGAGATAGCTCTCCCCTAACATTCTATGTTCGACTATACAATACACAAACCGGATGCTTTAATACAGCATCCATGACCATTAACATCCTAGAAAAGCCTGAGGTTGCCACCGAAAGAGTCTTTTTAAATGCCTGTGAGGCTGTGAATGGCATGGATGGATTTGATGTTTTTGATCTCACGAAAGCTCTAGATGATATTGTTCTAGGACCTACATCCATACCGCCAACATTTTACGAATCTGAAGAAGACGCCGAAACAGGAAGTAATGCTATTATGGATCCCAAGAATTACAAAAATATAGAACCCTATGTACAAACTGTGTACGTTCGTGTAGAGGATGCTAATACCTGCTTTACTATCGTGCCTTTTGAAATTCACACCAATTTAATGCTTACTGGAACCAATTTGGGAGACTTTGCTATTTGTAATACACAAAATCAAAATACGCTAGAATTTTATTTGAGTGACGTGACAACCCATATTGCCAATAACTTGCCTAATATTACTGTAGCATTCTTTGAATCTGATGCAGATTACACAAATAACAAGCCCATTACAGGACCAACTGTTCTTGTTCAAAAAGACCTTCCGAAAACACTTATTATAGAAATAAACGACGATACAAATTGTCCGAGAAAAGCTCAAATCATCCTTCGTATTAATCCCGTACTTATTTTCAACCCTAGCGTTCCAATAACCTATTGCGATAATGATGATGATGTCACTGATGGTAAGATTATGGTAGACCTAAGTTATTTTGACAGTATAGTGACTGACGGACAAACTGATTTTTCTGTTAGTTATTTTTTAGATAAAGACGAGGCAGAAGCTAATAACATAGATAAAAGGCTCCCTAATTTTTATACCACAGGCTCTACTACCATTTACGCCAGAATTGTTAGTAACATCGATAGTCGTTGTGCCGGTGTATCGGAATTTGAGATTGATGTGATTCCTGCTCCAGAAGTTACTCCACCCCAACCAAAAATTATATGTGATACTGATGACCAGGAACCTGACGGAAAAACCATTATTAATTTAAACGATATTAGGAATGAAATTGTTAATAATCCGTCACAATTTACCATAAACTTTTATGACTCCAAGGAGAATGCAGAATCAGGTAGTAACCCTATACCTAACGCCTCATCCTTTTTAGCAACAACACAAACTATATTTGTTAGAGTTGATAATGTCCAATGCTCTAAAATCGTTCCTTACTCTATCATTATTAACACCAAACCCATCATAGGAAATATCAAAGACCTACTTATTTGTGAAGATGATAATAATCAAACGGAATATTTCGTGCTATCTGAAAAAGACGCTGATATATTGGATGGGCAAATAGGAAAAGAGGTCTATTATTTTACAAATCCTACTGATGCTAGTTCAGGAGACACAACTAGAGCCATTCCTAAAAACACGCCTTATGAATTAAGCAATCAAAATATATATGTTCGTGTAGAAAATATTTCGGATGCCAGATGTTCTGCTACAAGTTCATTTATTGTTAAAGTATCTGCCAACCCCATTTATAATAAAAATTTCGAACCCTTTTTTAAATGTGATAATGATAACATTAATGGTGAATTCTTTTTCGATCTGAATGAAAAAATTACTCAAATAAAACAAGGAACGCCCAATCCAAGTGATCTTAATATTTCATTTTACAAAACTCCTGATTTAGCACTGGCTGGTGACCTTCCTTTACCATTGCAGTATGTCAAAGATAAGAATTCTGAAACCCTATATGTTAGAATTCAAAGCAATAGCACAAAATGTGTTGTTATTGAGAATTTAAACATCAATATCATTGCGGCTCCAAAACTATCTGATGCCAGACCCTTAGCTGTTTGTGACACCTATACTGATATTTACGACGGCACGGCACTTTTTAACCTCAAGGAAGCCGACTTTATAAATTTGGATAGATCGCAAATTGGTACTGTGATACATTATTTTGAACATTTTGATGATATTAACCAAAATGATGTGCATGATAATAGTTTGGCAATAACAAATATAGAAAACTATCTTTCAAATCGTAAAACCATTTATATCAAAGCAACCAATACCAATACAGATTGTTTTACGGTTATTCCGTTGGAATTGGTGGTTAATGCACCTCCGAAACCCAATACTATTGGTACGGTAGGATTATGTGATAACGACACCAATACGCAGGATTTGTCAATCGTAGAAGCTCAGCTTTTAAATGATCCCACGGTCACTAATTTCGATTTTTATACAGATAGCAGCTTTAGTTCCCCTCTACCTGGCAAACTATTTACTTACTCGTCTATTGGGGATTTTACAATCTATGTAAGGATTACCAATAAAACATCCTTGTGTGATATCACAACCTCATTCAATTTAAGAATTAAAGAAACCCCTGTGGCTAATACGCCACCTGACTTAGTGGCCTGTGATGATGATTATGATGGTATTCTTGTATTTGATTTATCCCAGAACGATGCCGCGATACTAGGGTCGCAAGATCCAGCCATTCACAACATTACGTATTATAGCAGTTTTTCTCAAGCTGAAGCAGGGATTAATAAACTAGATAATTTACATCCCGCTGTTGATGGTGATACCATATTTGCAAGGTTAGAAAACATCAACACAGAATGTCCTGATATTACACAATTCAAAATTTTTGTAAACCCATTACCAGTGGTACCTGTAGATGATGTGGTTCCTTTATGTATCAATGATTTACCATTAATTATTGATGCGTACACAGGAAATCCAAATGACACCTATTTATGGTCAACTGGAGACACGACGTCCCAAATAGAATTAGGTCTGGGAGATATTGGGGAATACTGGATACAAATCACTTCTGATTTAGGTTGCCCATCTCCGCAAAAACCTTTTTCAGTTATTGAATCTGCTATTGCAGACATAAACTTTACCACGACGGTTGATTTCTCAGATCCCAATAGTATTACCGTAGATGTATCTGGTATTGGAAATTATGTTTATATTTTAGATGATGGTGATCCACAAAAATCCAATGTTTTCGAAAACGTTAGTCTAGGCAATCACACCGTTACTGTGCGAGACTTAAATGGCTGTGACGACACTTCCCAAAGCGTCACCGTTTTTGATATCCCCAAATTTGTCACTCCGAACAATGATGGTTATTTTGATAGATGGCATGTGGTTGATTTTACAAAATTACCAGGTACGGTTGTTTATATTTATGATAGATATGGCAAACTACTAAAAACTTTAACCCATACATCTTTGGGCTGGGATGGCACTTTCAATGGTTACAACATGCCAGCAGATGATTATTGGTTTGTTGCCAACATCATTCAAGAAGGCAATGCATTTACCATAAAAGGTCACTTTGCATTAAAACGATAAGGCACATATATTTTGCTTAATTTTGCAATATGCAATTTAAAGTTGAATCAGGGTTTAAACCTACAGGAGACCAACCACAAGCTATCAAACAGCTTGTAAACGGAATAAATGGTCATGAAAAATACCAGACTTTACTTGGTGTAACAGGGTCAGGTAAAACATTTACTGTTGCCAATGTCATTCAAGAGGTACAAAAACCCACCTTGGTTTTGGCACATAACAAAACTTTGGCCGCTCAGTTATATTCAGAATTCAAACAGTTTTTTCCCAATAATGCTGTGGAATATTTTGTGTCTTATTACGATTATTATCAACCAGAAGCTTATATTCCTGTTTCTGGTGTTTATATAGAAAAAGATCTCTCAATCAATGAAGAAATCGAGAAGATGCGTTTAAGCACCACTTCTTCTCTACTCTCTGGAAGACGGGATGTTTTAGTGGTTGCATCTGTATCTTGTCTTTATGGTATTGGAAATCCAGTGGAGTTTCAAAAAAATGTGATTTCTATAGAACGTGACCAAGTTATATCTCGCACTAAATTACTACATCAATTAGTTCAAAGTTTATATTCCAGAACCGAAAGTGAATTTAAACATGGGAATTTCAGAATAAAAGGAGATACAGTCGATATTTTCCCAAGTTATGCAGATGATGCTTTTAGAATCCATTTTTTTGGGGATGAAATAGAAGATATTGAATCCTTTAATATTGAAACCAACAAAGTCATTGAAAAATATGATAGATTAAATATTTATCCCGCCAATATGTTTGTAACATCTCCAGATGTTTTACAAAATGCCATCAAAGAAATTCAAGACGATTTAGTAAAACAACATGATTACTTTAAAGAAATCGGGAAACATTTAGAAGCCAAACGTTTAAAGGAACGTACAGAATTTGATTTAGAAATGATTCGTGAATTGGGGTATTGCTCAGGGATTGAAAATTATTCCAGATATTTAGATGGTCGCTTACCTGGCACCAGACCCTTCTGCTTATTGGATTATTTTCCAGATGATTTTTTAATGGTAATTGATGAAAGCCATGTCACCATCTCCCAAGTACATGCCATGTATGGAGGTGATAGAAGTAGAAAAGAAAATTTGGTGGACTATGGTTTCAGATTACCAGCAGCCATGGATAACCGTCCTTTAAAATTTGAGGAATTTGAAGCCTTACAAAACCAAGTCATTTATGTAAGTGCTACACCTGCAGATTATGAACTACAAAAGACAGATGGTATTTATGTGGAGCAAGTCATTCGTCCCACCGGATTATTGGATCCCATCATCGAAGTCCGCCCAAGTTTGAACCAAATAGATGATTTGATTGAGGAAATTCAACTTCGGGTTGAAAAAGATGAACGTACGTTAGTCACCACGCTTACAAAACGTATGGCTGAAGAATTGACTAAATATTTAGATAGAATTCAGATCCGTTGCCGTTATATCCATAGTGATGTAGATACGTTAGAGCGCGTAGAAATCATGCAAGATTTACGTAAAGGTTTGTTTGATGTACTCGTTGGTGTCAACTTATTACGGGAAGGATTGGATTTACCTGAAGTATCTCTTGTTGCCATTTTAGACGCCGATAAAGAGGGCTTTTTACGTTCGGCACGTTCACTTACCCAAACCGTTGGTAGAGCCGCCAGAAATTTAAACGGTAAAGCCATTATGTATGCCGATAAAATCACCAATAGTATGCAAAAGACTATAGATGAAACTAATTACCGTCGTGAAAAACAAATGGCTTATAATACCAAACACCATTTGGTACCTACTGCGTTAAATAAGAGTTTAGATAACGCCTTAACCAAAAATTCAATAAGCACTTATAGTTATGAGTTAGAAGCCAGAAAAGCTGCTGAACCTGAAAGTGCTTATTTGAGTAAACCTGAATTGGAAAAGAAAGTGAGGGAAAAAAGAAAACTTATGGAAGAAGCTGCTAAAGCATTGGATTTTATTGTAGCAGCCAAACTACGTGACGAAATTAAAACCTATCAAGACAAAATAGAAAAGCTAAAAGTTTAAACTTTTAGCTTTTCTTTACAATCCTAGGATTGTATAATCAAAACTTACTTAATTTATCAATTGTATTGTGTTTTGAAAATATCTATCAAAACATCTGGTGGTACTATTTTGTTTGGAAAACTTTCCATAAGATATAAAACCTTACTTATAGATTCGTGGCTTAAACCCATTCGCAATCCAAAATTATATAATTTAGTGGCTCCTTTAGATGCATCTCCACTATCTTCAATATTCATCAATAAAACCAAACGGTGGAATTGTACTATACGCTCACTATGGGATTTTAAATGCGTATACATTACGGGATGCTCTATTAAATATTCAAAATCTTCACGAGATATCTCTAGTTGTCTAGCAACACCTAATAAAAAATTATATTCTATATTTTT
Organism: Confluentibacter sediminis; assembly: GCF_003258355.1. GTDB lineage: Bacteria > Bacteroidota > Bacteroidia > Flavobacteriales > Flavobacteriaceae > Confluentibacter > Confluentibacter sediminis. The sequence continues at coordinate 137,105 of NZ_QKPO01000016.1, forward strand.
TATGTCTTTATCATATTTTGCAAAAGCAATCATTTCAGACAAAAGACTCAATTTTTCTACTCTATTAATCATATATTGAGGGATTAATTATTTACAATATAAAGGTAAGGAGAAGTGTCAATTCATAATCGGTGATATAATGTAACTTATCGAAAAGTGGCAGGTACTTCATCGTAGATTTTATTTATTTCATCTCAAATAAAATTTTAAAACCTTAAAAAGTAACTCATATTTATGTGTTTACAATAGTTAAAAACCCCATTTAATAATGCGCAAAATATTAATAATCAACAATTTAAATATTAAACTTAATTTTAAAATTTTAATTTGAATCCATAAAAATAAAGGTATCTTTACAAGAATTATAAAAACGCTAGATGGGAAGGTATCATGGAGTGAAATCGATGAAATGCATAACCAAAAAAGAATATGACAAATAATGATATTTTAAAAAAATTACGAGTGGCTTTAAAACTTCGTGATGATGATATTGTAGCTATTTTAATGCTGGTGGATTTCAGAATTTCTAAAAGCGAATTAGGTGCCTTTTTTAGAAAAGAAGATCATCCTAAATATGTAGAATGTGGTGACCAAATTTTACGAAATTTTTTAAATGGATTGGTTATTCATTTGAGAGGCCCAATGCCTGAAAAAAATTCAACGGACTTAAAATCCAAGTCCATTCATAAAAAAGAAACAACCAAGGATTCTATTTCCAAAGAAACAAAATCTAAAAATTTTGTTCAAACGAAATCAAATAAAAAGGGCAACAATTAATTGTTGCCCTTTTTATTATTTCTGAATCATTAAACTTATTGAGCTAATACTTTTTGAACTTTATCAGCTGCTTCTTGAAACTCTGTTGCACTTAACACAGCTAAACCAGAATTATCAATTAATTCTTTCGCTATATCTGCATTGGTACCTTGTAAACGCACAATAATAGGTACATTGATAGTCCCCATATTTTTGTAAGCATCGATAACACCTTGAGCGACACGATCGCATCGTACAATACCTCCAAAAATATTAATAAGAATGGCTTTTACAGCTGGATCTTTTAATATGATTTTAAATGCAGCTTCTACACGAGCCGCATCTGCAGTTCCTCCAACATCTAAAAAGTTAGCTGGCTCTCCTCCTGCTTGCTTAATTAAATCCATCGTTGCCATAGCTAAACCAGCTCCATTTACCATACATCCAACGTTTCCATCAAGGTCCACATAATTTAAACCCACTTCTTTTGCTTCAACTTCTATAGCATTTTCTTCACGTAAATCACGTAAGTCTAAATAATCTTTATGTCTGTAAAGCGCATTATCATCAATAGTTACCTTAGCATCAACAGCTAATATTTTATCATCACTCGTTTTTAAAACAGGATTAATTTCAAATAAAGAAGCGTCGGATTTTATATAAGCTGTATAAAGATTAGATACAAATTTTGTCATTTCTTTAAAAGCATTGCCCGATAGCCCTAAATTAAAAGCGATACGTCTTGCTTGGAAAGCTAATAATCCTACTGAAGGATCAACTTCTTCAGTAAATATTAAATGAGGTGTTTTTTCTGCTACTGTTTCAATATCCATTCCACCTTCTGTAGAATACATAATCATATTTCTACCAGTGCCTCTATTCAATAAAACGGACATATAAAATTCACTCGTTTCACTATCTCCTGGGTAATAAACATCTTCGGCAACTAAAACTTGATGTACTTTTTTACCCTCAGCAGATGTTTGAGGGGTAATTAAATTCATGCCGATAATTTTACCAGAAATCTCTTCTACTTCATTTAAATTTTTTGCAAGTTTCACACCACCTCCTTTACCACGTCCACCAGCATGAATTTGTGCTTTTATAACATACCAACCTGTGCCAGTTTCAGCTGTTAATTCTTTAGCAGCTTTCACTGCCTCTTCTGCATTTTGAGCAACAATACCTCTTTGAATACGTACTCCAAAACTACTTAAAATCTGTTTACCTTGATATTCGTGTAAATTCATAACTTGCTTATTCTTTTTAAGAAAGGCAAATGTAAATAATACCTATTAATTACACTAATATTTTATTTGTGAATGCATTAAAAACCAAATTTAATTTCAAATTGTTAATTAATTAACAATTTGTTCAATTTGTTTAATTTTTTGTTTATTTATTTTTTATTGAAACTAAAAAAATATCTTTGCACAAAATTAATCAAGACTATTATGGATAAAGGTCAATTACTGAAAATAGCACAAGAATTTGGAAGCCCAATTTATATTTATGATGCAGAAAAAATTGAATCACAATATAAACGATTAACGAGTGCTTTTAAATCGGTTAAAAAATTAAAAATAAATTATGCTGTAAAGGCATTATCCAATATATCAATACTTAAGTTTTTTAATACGCTTAGCGCTGGGATTGATACCGTGTCCATGCAAGAAGTGCAACTTGGTTTAGAGGCTGGTTTTAAACCCCAACAAATTATTTTTACGCCAAATGGTGTGTCATTACATGAAATTGAAGAAGCTGCAAAATTGGGCGTTCAAATAAATATTGACAATCTGTCTATTTTGGAACAGTTTGGAACAAAACACCCAAAAACACCAGTTTGTATTCGTATTAATCCGCATGTGATGGCGGGTGGAAATAGTAATATTTCTGTAGGGCATATCGATTCTAAATTTGGTATATCTATTCACCAAATTCCACATTTATTACGCATTATAGAAAATACAAAAATGACCATCAATGGTATCCACATGCACACGGGGAGCGATATATTGGATATCGATGTCTTTTTATATGCCAGTGAAATATTATTTGAAACCGCTAAACAATTTAAAAACTTAGAGTTCATAGATTTTGGTTCTGGATTCAAAGTCCCTTACAAGGCAGGTGATATTGAAACCAATATTGAAGAATTAGGACAAAAATTATCCGATAAATTCAATGAGTTTTCAAAAGATTATGGCAAAGAGTTGACGCTGGCTTTTGAACCTGGCAAATTTCTAGTCAGTGAGGCTGGTTTCTTTTTAGCTCAGGTAAATTCTGTAAAACAAACAACTTCTACCGTGTTTGCACAAGTAGATTCTGGTTTTAATCATTTAATAAGACCTATGTTTTATGGATCCCATCACGATATTATAAATATTTCAAATCCAACAGGTCGTGAGCGTTTTTACACGGTGGTAGGTTATATATGTGAAACGGATACGTTTGGAAACAACAGACGTATCAATGAAATTAATGATGGTGATATTTTATGCTTTAAAAATGCAGGAGCATATTGTTTTTCAATGGCAAGCAATTACAACTCTAGGTTTAAGCCTGCAGAAGTATTATGGTATAATGGTAAAGCCCATCTTATTAGAAAAAGAGAAACGTTTGAAGATATTTTAAACAATCAAATCGCTATAGATTTTTCAACAAAAAAAGAAAAACAGTTGGTTAAATAAAGCCAATTGAATCTTAGTTATTTAAAAAGCCCAATAATATTGGGCTTTTTTTGTTTTCAAAGTAATTTTTCATATTACAATCTTGGTGGAATTTTAACCTAATAAGAAAATCTAATAAAAAAGAAATCTCAGTACCATTTCATTTTAGCAATAACTTCGAAGCCGATTGAAAAATAGTTGCTAAAATGTCACATTGTAGCCCAACATTATTAACTGGTAAGTAAAAAACAATTATAAAAAAGAGGCTGTCTAAAAAATTAAGACAGCCTCTCATTATTTGTAACCTCTTATCGTTTTAAAACTACAACTTAAGGTACAGCATAATCTCATGGGTCCCATTGTCCATATGCTGGATGGAACTTTTAAGGGACGATTCATAGGCATAACCTATGCGCATCGATTTCGAAGCATTGAAGAGTACCATACCGCTAACGCTCTCGTCAATCCTGTAAGCCGCTCCCAAATCAAAATTATGGTTGAACTCAAACACCCCAGTCAAGTCAACAGATAAAGGCGAGGCGTTTACATAACGGAACAGCACGCTCGGTTTAAAAACGGTCGACCCTCCCAATGCAACGTCATATCCCCCTGACAAATATACATGGGTCCTATTAGATCCCACGGTCGCTATCCCGTTTTCTTCCTCCAACCTATCTGAATTCAGGATCTTAGGGACCGATAACGAAATAAAATAGTCTTCATGTCTCAAATAGATCCCTGCACCAAAATTAGGGTTCAGCCTACCGCTCAGGTTCATCAACTTGGGATCCTGGGAAACTCCATAGGTCACCAATCCGTCCGTATTCGCATTATAGGAATTAAATCCGCCCTTAATACCAAAG
>NZ_QKPO01000017.1 GCF_003258355.1 Confluentibacter sediminis
AATCGTTCTTTTTGACTTTAGTGTGCAATTCGGTGAATCATACTAAATTAAAAGTGTTTAAAATACTTAAAATAAACGGGTTATGGGTTTTTAAAAAATCCTGCCACCCCGACAAAATAGTATATCAAATAGCATAAAAAACTTGGTAATCTTATGATTGTCAAGTTTTTGTGTTTTTAAAGGGTTTCATATGAAATCAATAAATACTGTTAAAAAGGTCAACAAATCGGATAACAAATTAATTTTTTAAAAAGTGTTGACCGAATTGTTAAAATCGAGCAATTTGTTGTGATATTAAATGTATCTTTAAAGTGATTTGACTTTCGTCTGGTGGAAAAAAAGTATTAACAAAAAGACGAAATCATGAAAACAACAGCAATTTTCAGCATCCTGTTCTGGGCAGATTTTTACAGAGTTAAAGAAAACCAAGCCTCTATTTACGCACGAATCACGGTCAATGGGTAAAAGAGCAACCATTAGTTTAAAACGAAAAGTACCCAATTCCAATGGGATGCCTATAAGGGAAGTTCCAGGGGTACTAACCAAATGACAAGCACCCTCAACAGCGCTATTTAGAGGAAGTAAACAGTGGTATTTTTAATATTACCAAGATCTGAATTGGAGCATAAGCTCATCACTTCCCAAGCTGTGAAGGCTAGATATCTAGGAGAAGATGTGCAGAAACCATTCAGTCAATGATATCATCAACTACCACAATGAGGTTATGCAGAACAAATTGAAGTGGGGCACACAAAAGAACGACTATACCACGCAGAAGTACCTACCGAAGTTTCTATTAAAAAACGATAAGACCATAGACATCTATTTACAACTTTAGCATAATTAAATTATATCCGCCAAAAGCACAACAAATGTTTCCTTTTCACCAAAAGAATCAGTATTTTTAGTTAGATAGTTTAGGTATAAATAATAACACTAACATTAAGTATTCATAAAATTTACTTAATATTGTTGTGAATTATATATGCTATTTCAAAAAACAGGAAACATCTTCTATTAAAAATGTCATGATGCCAAACGTAGAACATAACGAAAAGTTATTGCTCCAACAACTTATTGACGGTGATGAAAAAGCATTTCTTGCTATCTTAAAGAAGTACAAAACTGATGTGTATGCTTATAGCTTAAGCATTCTAAAAGTAGAAGTGTATGCCGAAGAAATAGTACAGGATGTATTTCTTAAAATTTGGGAAAAACGAGAAGGTGTCAATTTGTCCCAATCCTTTCATGCGTATGTTATGGTAATTACAAAAAATATGTCTCTAACCTTTTTAAAAAGGGCACTGCGCGATGAAAAAATGAAAGAACAAATATTTTATCAAAGTCAGAATGCGTATAGTTCTATTGAAAGAAAATTACGTGAAAAAGAATTAGATCAAATATATAGTAAAGCATTGGACTTATTACCTCCTAGAAGACGGCAAATTTTTGAAATGTCACGTGAAGAAGGTAAAAGCCATAAAATTATAAGCGAAGAATTGGGTATTTCCGAAAATACCATCAAAAGTCAAATGAACAAAGCTTTAGAAACAATTAGGACATTTATAATCGAGCACGGTGATATATCATTGTCTCTTCTCATATTAGCTCTAGAGCGTGCTGGTTAATTAGTTCGTAATCAACTTCTAAATACATTTTTTATGACTACACTTTAGTGGTCTAAAACCCTTACTTAATATCATAAGGATGTAAGGTGATAAACTTTTTTTGAAAAAATACAGAAACAGAGTAATACCAAAAACAAAATTTGAAGTATTTTAAATAGATTATGATTAATCTATACTTTAAATGAAATCAAAATCAGAAATACAGAAGCTATTGCAGAAGTTTGTTGAAAACAATTGCAACAAAGATGAAATAGAGATTATTACAAACTATATTAGAGACACAAAAGTTCCTGAAGCCTTTCCTGAATATAAAAGTGTTATGGATCGTTATAAATCCATTCCAGATATTGATGATGAGCGTACCCTAGACATTTATCATAACATCTTAAAAATATCAAAACACAAAAAGAAGGTAAAGCAAAGAAGACGCATTTGGCGTTATGCCACCGCTGCCGCCATCCTCGGAATATCCTTAGGGTATTTTTTCAAAGACAACATATACAGGAGCCCTCAAGAAAACACCCCAATTATCGTCAATAATCAAATCAAACCAGGTATCAACAAGGCAACCCTAACATTAGAAACAGGGGAAACTATAGCATTAGAGAAAGGTACTCCTTTAAAAATACAAAATGTCACCAGTAATGGTGAAGAAATTGAATATAACAGTGATAATAGCAATTCCCACGCACTAGTTTTTAATTATCTTTCCGTACCACGTGGGGGACAGTTTTATATCAAACTTTCCGATGGTACTCGGGTATGGTTGAATTCCGAAACCCAACTAAAATATCCCGTAAGTTTTGTGGATGGAGAAAGCCGGCAGGTAGAACTCGTCTATGGTGAGGCCTATTTTGAGGTATCCCACAGCACGGAACATAAAGGTTCGGATTTTAAAGTGCTACACAACCAACAAGAAGTACAAGTATTAGGAACCGAGTTCAATATCAAGGCTTATAAAGATGAATCGAATATCTATACAACTTTAGTTGAAGGCAAAGTAGCTATAAACACAAACTTGGGCAACAATGTTTTGTCACCAGGTGAGCAATCTGTTTATAATGCAGTAAACAATACGATAAAAGTAACTTCGGTTGACTTGAGGCCAGAAATAGCATGGAAAGAGGGGGTTTACATATTTAAGAACAAGAGTTTAAAGGACATCATGCAAACATTGTCCCGTTGGTATGACATGGATGTGGTATTTGAAAACAAGAAATTGGAAAATATTAAGTTTAATGGTTCACTTAATAAAAATCAAAAAATTGTTGATGTTCTTAATGATATCAAGAGTTTTGGAGTTATCAAAAATTACAACATTCATAATAAAACTATAACACTTGAGTGAATGAAAAATAATTTTAATACTTTTTAAAAAAAGAGAAAAGTATTAGAACATAAACATATCGATAAAACAAAAAAGAGAGCGAAGTCAAACATTTGGCGATGGATCAACTTCGTCCCTTTTGAAAGTATTAATTAAAACAATGTCTAACTAACACAAGCAAATTTATGAAAATTAAATTAACTATTGCCCGTTCTCTCTCTCGAAAACGGCTACTCTTAATGTTTATGAGAACATTCATTTTCTTATTGTGTACAACTGTTTTTAGTTTCAATGTAGAAAATAGTTTAGCACAGGAAAAAGTAACTATAGACCATGACAAAATACTTTCGGTAGATGAGGTCTTCAACATTATTGTTGACCAAACCAAATACAGTTTCATTTATCCAACAAATCTATTTAAAGATGTGCCAAAAGTAGAAGTTAAACAAGGTAAAATAAGTGTAGGTGAGCTGTTGCTGAAAACTTTGCCAAAAAATGAGTTTAATGTCATATTGGGAGTAAATGATCGTATTACCATAAAGAAAAAAAGCGAAAGCCAACAAATTTCTGTTAGTGGTAAAGTTGTCGATGAAAAAGGCATACCTATTCCAGGAGTTACTGTACTTATAAAAGGAACAACGCAAGGTACAACTACCGATTTTGACGGCGGTTTCAGGATTTTAATTCCAAACCGGGAAAATGTTTTGCAGTTTTCTCACCTGGCCTATAAAACCCAAGTGGTTGTTATTAGGGATCAATATGATATTAAAGTGGTCTTAGAAGAGGAAACCAGCGAATTGGAAGAGATAACCGTTATTAGTACAGGTTATCAAACCCTTAAAAAAGAACGCGCTACAGGGTCATACGCTAAGCCAGATATGAAAATATTAAACTCCCGAGATGGAGCCTATACAGATTTGGTAAGCAGATTAGAAGGAACGGTTCCAGGTCTAACCCTAATTACTGGTTTTGATTCAGAAGTAACAAACCCTATAGGTAATGGTGTTACTAAGCGAAACAGTATTATTAGAGGAAGAAATAGTCCGCTTTTAGATTTCAATCCCCTTTACGTTGTAGATGGGGTACAGGTTCCTTATTTTGATATTGTGAATTCTGAAGATATTGAGGATATAACAGTGTTAAAAGATGCCGCTGCCACTGCAGTTTGGGGTGCAAGAGCCTCTAATGGTGTCATTGTAGTAAACACAAAACGAGGTAAGAAAAATGATAAAATACAGGTTAACTATAAAACCTTTTTTAACTTTCAAGGAAAACCTGATTTTGATTATGACCCTGTATTAAATAGCAAGCAATATATCCAAACAGCCAAAGAACTTTTTGCTCCTGATATTAACAGTTGGGGTTCATTGGAAACAGAATTTGTAGCGCCCCATGAACAAATACTTTATGACCAGTATCGTGGTATTATTTCAGAGTCTGAGGCCAATGCACGTTTAGATAGGTTGGCATCTATTAATAATATAGGTCAAATTAAAGACCTTTTATACAGAAATGCCTATAGTTTAGGGCATGCCATGTCAGTATCAGGAGGAAGCAAAAACTATTCTTTTTATGGATCTTTAGCCTATAGAAGTTTAGTGGACAACCAACCAGGAACTAAAAATAACACTTATAATTTAGCTTTAAATCAAGATTTTCAACTTAACGACAATATCAATATAACTTTAAATACGGCTATTTCAAATAGTGTTTCAAGTAGAAAGAATTCACTTTCCATTAGTAATAGAGCATTGCCTTATCAGTTATTTCAAGATGCGAATGGCAATGCTATAAATATGCCATATATGTTTGGCTGGTCAGAAGATGTTCGTTTGGAATACGAACAATTGGGTGGCATTAACTTAGATTACTACCCTCTAAAAGAAATTGATTATAAACATGGTAAAAATGACAATTGGAGCATTAATCTTACGGGTAATTTAGATGTTAAAATAATGAAAGGGTTGCGTTTTCATGGGACTTATGGTTATATTACAACTCCAGGAACATCTACCAGTTACGAAGATTACAAAACTCTTAGCAAAAGAAAATTTATATTAAGTATGGCAATGGCACCACCCTATGTGCCAGAAACCACCTATTTTTTCCCAAACACACAAGGTACAACACAAGTACCTATGGGAGGAACATACATTTCATCTAATATAGAACAACATAATTGGACAGTTAGAAATCAATTAATTTATTCTACGGGTCTTCGAAATGATAAAGACTTTCTAAATATCCAAGTAGGTCAAGAGGCTAATGAGGCTCTAGCAGCTAATAAAACAAGTGTTTTAGAAGGTTATGATGAGCATTTGCAAACCTATGCACTAATAGATTATTACACAGCTGCAAACGAGTATATATATCCATCAATTACAGGTTTTGGGGCCTATCAAACACTACCCTTTACCTTTGATGAAGAAAAATCACGTTTTACGTCCTATTTTGCATTAGCAGATTATTTGTTCAACCATAAATATGGAATTAACTTAAGTTGGCGTAGAGATCATAGTAATCTTTTTGGTAGCGATAAATCAACGCAAAACAAACCTACTTATAGTGTTGGTGGTAAATGGATTCTTGGTCGAGAGAATTTCATACAAAATGTTGAGTGGATTGATGAAATGGCATTAAGAGGAACATTTGGTGTTTCTGGTAATTCTCCATTTGGAGGGACAGCTACTTCCCAAGATGTTTTATCAGCTCCATCATCTTCTATTCCTGTAACAGGAAATTATTTTAATCTTGCTGGAGCTGCAAACAGGAAGTTAGGATGGGAAATTACCAAGACTATAAATACAGGACTTGATTTTTCAATATTGAAAAATAGAATTACTGGAAGTCTGGATTTATATTGGAAAAAAACAACAGATTTATTAGGTACAGAAAGACCCAATCCGTTTACTGGGATTGTTTCAGGTATTTTAGCAAACATAGGCAATGCTTCAAACAGAGGCGTTGAGCTGTCACTTAGAACGCATAATATTAAAACAGACAATTTCAATTGGATTACCAATTTTGTTTTCAGTCATAATAAAAATAAATTGGATTCCTATTCGGGAACAAGTTCATATTACAGTACGCCTTCTGGTAGAATATTTGCTCCTTATCTAGAAGGATATTCATTAAGTCCATTATTTGCATATCGTTATGGAGGGTTGGATGACAATGGAAATCCTCAAATCGAACTTTCTGATGGTACTAAAACCACAGATCCTTTTGGAGATGAGTTGACTATTGATGATATCTTGTACATGGGAAGTACGGTTCCTAAAGTTACTGGGGGATTAACAAATAGTTTCTCTTACAAGGATTTTTCACTAACAGCGAACATCATTTACAACTTTGGACATGTAATGAGAAATGATGTGAACACGTTCTTTACAGGCCGATTAACCGGAGACACCTCTTTTGGGGGAAACATATCACCTTCTTTTTTAAATAGATGGAAAGAGCAAGGGGACGAGGAATTTACAGATATACCGCGTTATTACGCCGATTCTTATGACGATTACGTTAACCGTAATACACAGTACTATACCTTGGCAAACACCAACGTTTTAAGTGCTTCTTATGTAAAACTACGTGATATTACACTGACTTACAGTCTGCCACAGGAGGTTACAAGTCAATTAAATATTCAAGGATTGAGTATTAGTGCCCAAATAAGTAATTTTTTGCTTTGGGCTGAAAATGATCAGGGAATTGATCCGGAATTTCATGAATACAGATATGGTTCAAGAACACTTCCGCCAAGTAACCACCCGTTTAATTTTAGTTTGAATATTACATTTTAAAAGCACAAGCATGAAAAAGTATAGCAACAAAATAGTTTTTTTATTACTAACATGTTTAATATTGGTCTCTTGTAACGATGACTTTTTAGATATTGTTCCCAAAGGTTCTCAAATAGCTAAAACTACTGAAGATTATGATTTATTATTGAATAATCCTACTTATTATTTTCATAGCACAGGAGGTTGGCAGGCACCTAGATGGATGGGAGATGAAATAGCTGCTGATGCCCATGATGTTTACAGCTCCGACATACAAGCGCAATTATTGTTCCATTGGGAAGATGAAATTTACCCAAGAGAAGATGATACAGCATGGGATTTAAGAAATGGCCTTTTAAGATTATATGCCTTAAATAACATTATTAATCAAGTTATGGGGTCTGAGGAAGGTACCGAAGCAGAAAAAAAGGCATTACTGGCCGAGGCTAAATCGAATAGGGCCTTTGAATATTTTCAATTTATTAATTTGTATGCAAAGCCATATTCGGAAGCAACAGCATCCAGTGATTTAGGCTTTCCTATTGTAACAACTTCAGATATTAATGAAAATAACTTTACCAGAGCATCTGTTCAAGAAGTATATGACTTTATTATTGAAGATTTAACGTCATCAATTGAATATCTTCCAAAGGAACGTTCATTTAATACACGTTTTACAAAACCAGCAGCTAAAGGGTTTTTAGCAAAAATTTATATGTTCATGGCTAGATTTGATGAGGCTTTACCTTTATTAAATGAAGCTTTTGATGATTTAAATACAAGCACAAACCCACCATCACTTTATGATTATAATGTAGAGTATGCCGCAGGCGGATCGTTTTTGCCAATAAGCCCATATGATGGCCCTAATGGTCCAGGTAATGACCCCAATGATTTCCAGGAATCTGTTTTGGCAAGGGTATATTATTCGGGTGCATATAGTGGAAATGGAGCTGGTAATGAAGGTATTGTTTTAAACCCTGATGCAGCATCTCTTTATGAAAGTAGTGATTTGCGCCTTAATGTCTATTCAGATACTTACGGAGACTATAGTTTGGATGTTAACCCTAATGGGTTTTTAAGAAAATATGGAATACAGTACACGCGTTATGGATTGGAATTATCCGAATTGTACTTGTTGCGTGCTGAATGTAAGGCTCGTTTAAATGATTTAAGCGGTGCCGTTACAGATGTGGAATTTTTAAGAGAGAAAAGAATGCCTGTTGCAGATGCTGAAGTTCCAGCATCAATTGTCTCAGATCAAGTAGATCTCATCAAATTCATATTGGAGGAACGAATTAGGGAGTTTGCCACAGAGGGCTACCGTTGGTTCGATATGCGCAGGTTATCTGTAGATTCAAATACAGAATTGGCTGATACCGTTAAGGATACACATAATTTGTATGATTATGTGGATGGGGAAACGGTTGTGTTAGAAACGTTTACTTTGAAGCCAGAACGACTTACGTTAAGAATTCCTCAGTCATATATAGACCAAAACCCGAACATGGAAAATAATCCATAATAGGTTAACATGTCATAATTCAATAAACTCTAATTAGAGTACAAAAACTTTTTATGGCTCCTCTTCATATAGAGGAGGGGTCATACTTTGAATTATGGATTTTCATTTATAATAGAAGTTTCATTTACATTTCATATTACTTGAATAAAGTAATCTACTATTAATTATAATCTACAAAAGATTTTATGGAAAACGCCTTAGTAAAAATTGAAAACTTATCCCATAGGTATAGTGTACAGTGGGCAATTAAAGATATAAATATTACTATAGACTCCAAGGGTGTGTATGGTTTGTTAGGCTCTAACGGAGCTGGGAAATCTACAACTTTAAATATCATGAGCGGGGTATTAAACCAAACCGAAGGGGACGTGTTTATTAAAGGTATAAGTATGTCTAAAAATCCAATTGAAGCAAAAAAACAATTGGGTTTTATGCCACAAACGCCGCCTCTTTATTTAGATACTACTGTTGGAGAGTATATTACAAATTGTGCTCATTTACGCAAGATTCCTTCTAATCAATTAAAACAATCTGTAGATGAAGTTTTAGAAAAATGTGCTATTTCACATTTTAAAAATCGTTTAATCCGAAATCTGTCAGGGGGCTACAAGCAACGTGTAAACTTAGCTCAAGCCATCATTCACAAACCCTCGTTTGTTATTTTAGATGAGCCTACCAATGGATTAGACCCTAATCAGATTTTAGAAATCCGAAAGCTGATTAAAGAGATTGCAGAAGAACATACGGTTTTACTATCAACGCATATGCTTAGCGAGGTTCAAGCTATTTGTGATGATATTCTAATGATTGAGCAAGGAAAAATGGTGTTTTCAGGAAAAATGGAGGACTTTGACAACTATTTAGCCCCAAACAGTGTATTTGTTCGCTTATTGGAAAGACCTTCGATTGATGAATTGATGGAAATAACAGGTGTTGAAAAGGTAGAAGAACTTGGTGGAGCAAATTACCGATTAATGATTTCTGATTTAAACGGTGCTACCCAACGTATTGTTCAAGAGAGTGTGAAAAGGAATTGGAATTTAGATGAAATCAGAGTTGAAAAGGTTTCTCTAAATGATGTTTTTTCCGAATTGTCTAAATATAAAAGCTAAAAAATGAAAACAATATTTCAAATTGCCAGAATGGAGCTTCAAAAAATGTTTTACTCACCTATAGCATGGTTAGTGCTCATTATATTTGGAGTTCAGGCTGGTTTATATTTTGCAAACGGGATAGAGGAATTGGTTCGAACAATTGCATTAGGAGGAGAAGTTGGAGATTTAACCAATAGTTTATTTAGTGCTAAACGTGGATTTTTTAACACGTCCTTGTCAAACATATATTTATATCTTCCTTTGGTTACCATGGGATTGTTGAGTCATGAGTTTAATTCTGGTTCAATAAAACTATTATACGCATCACCTGTATCAAATACACAAATTGTGTTAGGTAAATTTCTTTCCATGATGATATTTTCCCTGGCATTAACTCTCATCATGTTTTTGCAAGTAGTATATGGAGCTTTTGTTATAAAAGACTTTGATTTTGGATTGATATATACTTCTTTATTGGGTTTCTATTTAGTGTTATGTACTTACTCTGCAATAGGGTTGTTTATGTCATCACTTACCTCATATCAAGTTGTAGCCGCTATAGGCACTTTTGCTGTCTTCTTTGTTTTGAGTTATTCTGGTAGAATGTGGCAGGATATTGATTTTGTTAGAGACATCACTTTTTGGCTTTCCATTAATGGTAGAGCCGAAAATATTATAAAAGGGTTAATTTGTAGTGAAGACATTTTGTATTTTATTTTAGTAACTGGGTTATTTTTAGTATTCACCATATTTAGATTTAAAGGAATTAGAGAAAACAAATCTAAATTAACTGGGTTTTTAAGATATTCAGTGGCCTTTATTTTAGTTGCTCTTTTAGGTTACTTAAGTATGAGACCTTCTTTAATGGGGTATTACGACGCAACTCGAACTCAGGTAAATACACTCACCTTAAATAGCCAAAAAATCATGTCTGAAATAAAAGGGAAGGTGAACGTCACCACCTATGTAAATTTGTTTGGAAATTATTTTGGCTATGGTGCCCCTAGCACGAAAAATTATGATTTAGAACATTTCGCTCCTTACTTAAGATTCCATCCTAATATGGAATTTGAATATAAATATTATTATGCTATTCCTGAAGGCCGTGCCTTAAAAGACTTTAACAGTACTTATAAAGGCCTTACTCTTGAGGAAGCTGTAAATAAAATAACGATAAGTTATGGTGTTGATAAAAATATTTTTAAACCAGCCTCCTATTATAGTGATGAGATAGATTTAAAATCGGAATTAAATAGATTTGTAAGAAAAATTAAGTTAGAAGACGGTACATCAGTTCATTTAAGACTGTATGATGATGTTGGTGTACATCCATTTGAATCCAGAATGTCTGCGGCATTTAAAAAATTAGTCGTGAAATTACCTCAAGTAGGTTTTGTTACCGGTCATGAAGAGCGCAGTATAAACGATCTTGGAGCCCGTGGTTATCATAAATTAACTATGGAAAAGCCATTTCGCTATTCATTGTTAAACAATGGCTTTGATTTTACAGAATGTTCGCTATCCAAACCAATAGATAAGAATATAGACATTCTTACCATTGCCGATTCTAAAACAGTTTTTTCTGATGAAGAACTCAAAAACCTAAATGAGTATGTAGATAGAGGAGGTAATTTGCTTATAGTTTGTGATTTAAATAGGCAGGATATAATGAACCCTTTAGTAAAACAAATTGGAATTGAATTTATGAAAGGACAAATTGTTGAGAAAAACAAAGGATATGACTTGGATTTGATAACAAGCGAATTAACCAAAGAAAGTAACAATCTCTCATATCATTTTGAGGACATGAAAAAAGGTGAACAAGTAGTCTCTATGCCAGGAGCAGTAGGTATTTCTTATAAGGAGAACAGCAACTTTACATACACTCCTATTTTGCATTCAGATCTTATAGTCAACCCTGTAACTGATTCAATAGGCTCATGGAACGAACTAGAAACTACTAATTTTGTTGACAGCATTCCACAATACAATGTAGAAAAAGGCGATATTAAAGGTCCGCTAACAACAGGGTTGGCCCTCAATAGAAAAGTGGAAAATAAGGAGCAACGAATTATGGTTTTAGGAGATGCGGATTTTTTAAGCAATGACGAACTCTCAAGAAGAAGGAACGAAATAGCTGCCAGAAACTTTAACATGGCAACCGGTATTTTTCATTGGCTTTCGAATAATGAAATCCCTATAGATGCACGTCGCGCAACACCTCCGGATACTGAAATTTCCACTCAAATAGATGACATTTCATTTATTAACATAGTGTTTAAAATAATTATTCCAATAATTCTAGCTATTGGTTTTTTACTAATCTGGCTACGTAGAAAAGGTAGATAATATAATTAAAAAACTGTAAACACATACCTGTATTTTTTTTATTAAAGTATTCAAAACAGCATACATGGCATTTAAAGTAGACAACCAAACCATAAGTGATTTAAAAATTATTGGCAACAATAAAGGCAATGATATTTATGGTTTATTTAATAAAACTAATACAAGAGGTGGTGCAGAAATCCTAAAGGATATGTTTAAGTATCCTTCTTCAAAAGAAGAGGAAATCATGCATAGGGTAAATATAATTCAGTTTTTTAAAGAAGAAAAGATTGAGTTCCCATTTAACAATGCCATTTTTGATACGATTGAATTTTATTTAAGCAATACCGATGAACGCACACGACTCACCCATCATCAAGATAATGTAAAGCGTAGGTTTGAAAGCATTATTGGATCAGATACAGCATATCAACAAATCAATAAAGGCGTTTTAGATACGTTACACTTTTTGGTCGATTTAAGCCATTTTGTTTTAGTAATAGAAAACAAAGCTTTAAAAAATAATGTTCTGAAAGATGTAAACAAGGTTAAAGAAATTCTAGATTCGTCAGAATTAACTTTTATAAAGCATATAAATAGCGTTGGTAAACTTTCATATGATAAAACAGTTGCGTACGACCAATTATTCCGTTTTACCATTAAAGAAAACATTTTAAAATTACTTCATTATGCTTATGAAATAGATGTTTTCATCACTGTGGCCAAAGTGTCTGAAAAATTAAATTTTGCCTTTGCAGAAATAAACAAAAACGACAGGAATGTTATTGAGATGCAAGGTGTATTCCATCCATTGGTGCCTAATGCTGTGTCCAATGATATTACTATTGATGAAAACAACAATATGATTTTCTTGACAGGAGCCAATATGGCCGGTAAATCCACCTTTATGAAAACCTTTAGTATTGCTGTTTATTTGGCACACATGGGCTTTCCTGTACCAGCTGACAGCATGCGTTTTAATATCCAAAATGGCATGTTCACCACCATTAATCTTGCAGATGATTTAAACATGGGTTTTAGTCATTTTTATGCGGAAGTTTCCAGAGTAAAAAAAGTAGCTGAAGCTGTAAATACCAATGACCGTTTAATTGTTGTTTTTGATGAACTCTTTAGAGGGACCAATGTGAAAGATGCTTATGAAGCTACCGTGGCCGTTGTATCAGCATTTGCTACTAAACGAAAATGCACCTTTATAATCTCTACCCATATTGTTGAAGCGGGAGAAGATTTGAAAAAATTAAGAGACAATATCAAGTTTTTATACCTGCCTACCATAATGAAAGATAAGACTCCTCAGTACACCTATACTATTAAAGAAGGTATAACAGAAGATCGTCATGGAATGATCATTATTCAGAATGAAAAGATTTTGGACATTTTAAAAAATTAAAAAATGGAGTTTGTAACCGATAAACAAACATTGGATGATTTAAACATCCTAGGGCGTTATAAAAGTAATTCTATCTTCAGCCTATTTAACCAAACTATAACTATTGGAGGTGGCCGATTATTGGAAAGCATGTTTCAACAACCTTTAACCGATGCGGAAGCCATTAATGAACGCAGCAAAATATTTTCATTTTTTGAAACACTAAATGTGTGTTTGCCTTTTGATAAAGAACAATTTGAAATTATAGAGAACTATCTACGTAGTCCTGAATCTAAAAATAAAATAGTTGCAGGTTTTAATAGCACCAAAAGGAAACTATTGCATTTTATAACTCATGATAAAGAATATGAGTTATTACGGGAAGGTTTAGAAGAAACAATCCTATTTTTCTCTAAGCTAAAACCCTGGATAAATACCATTAAAAAAGCATCTAATAATTCTCCATACTACAATAAAGCAAAAAAGATTGCTGACTTTTTGAGCAATAAACATTTTGATCTGATATTGGAACAATCTATGCTCCCTTCTTTTCCTTTAACGTTTCAAAATATATTAAAGTTCGATTACATCTTTCGAGGGTTGTTTCATAATGACATAGAAGGCTTATTAAAAGAACTATATGAATTAGATGTATATATAGCTGTTTCAGATGTATCAATAAAAAAAGACTTTAGTTACGCAAAAGCTCTAGATAAAAAAGAGGAATTTATTGATATAAAAGGTATGTATCATCCGTGTTTATCGGGAGCAGTTAAAAACGATGTGCACATCAGTAAAAAGCAAAATGTTTTCTTTTTAACAGGTGCAAATATGGCTGGTAAATCTACGCTTATGAAATCTTTTGGTGTGGCTGTTTATTTAGCACATATGGGGTTTCCGGTAGCTGCAAGTGACATGACATTTTCAATTCACGAGGGGATTTATACTTCTATCAATGTTCCAGATAATTTAGAAAAAGGATATAGTCACTTTTATGCTGAGGTATTACGTGTAAAACGTGTGGCCGAAGAAGTCGCCACCAACAAACAGCTAGTAGTCATTTTTGATGAACTATTTAAAGGAACCAATGTAAAAGATGCTTCCGATGGAACCATGGCTATTGTAGATGCGTTTTCCAAAAGAAACGGAACGTTTATTATTTCAACGCATATTATGGAAGCTGGAGAAGCTCTTAGAAAAACGAACAATAAATTATTCTTTAAATATCTGCCCACTATAGTAAAAGGAAATGTACCAACCTATACCTATACGTTACAAGAGGGGATAACAGATGATCGCCAAGGTATGATGATTATCCAAAATGAAAACATACTGGATATTATCCATGGGAATATTAACTAAAGAATTGAATTTTAACAAAAAAACAAGAACTATCATGAAGCATATTTTAAACTTTACAATGCTATTAGTCTTGGGACTCGGTCAAAAAGGACAGTCACAATCACTGAACTATAACAATCAGTTGCCAGAAGATAACTCTATAACAAAAGGAGTGTTGCCCAATGGTATGACCTATTACATAAAAAGCACTGATGTCGTTAAGGATGCAGCTAGTTATTACATCATACAAAATGTAGGGTCTATTTTAGAGAATGATGACCAGCAAGGATTGGCACATTTTTTAGAACACATGGCATTTAACGGAACTAAAAATTTCCCTGGTAAAGGTATTTTGAACACACTCCAAAAACACGGGGCAGTATTTGGAAAGGACATTAATGCTTATACCAGTTTTGATGAAACCGTTTACAACTTAAGTAATATTCCAACCAAGGATGGATTGGTGGACACTTGCCTAACGGTTTTAAAGGATTGGTCTAATTATTTATTGTTAACCGATGAAGAGATTGATGCGGAGCGTGGTGTGATTAAAGAAGAGTGGCGTACCCGTCAAAATGGTCAAATGCGTTTAAATAAAAAATCATTGCCAATCGCCTACAACCATTCAAAGTATGCCGATCGCTTGCCAATTGGGTTGATGTCCATAGTAGAAAATTTTGAATACAAGGCCCTTCGCGATTTTTATCATGATTGGTATAGAACCGATTTACAGGCCATAGCTGTAATAGGGGATGTCAATGTAGACGAAGTTGAAAAGAAAATAATAGAAAAATTCTCGGAAATTCCAGCTGTTGAAAACCCAAGGGAACGTTTTGTTGTGGATATTCCAGAGAATGATGGAATGCTTTTTAATTTGGGAATGGATCCTGAGGTTTCATCTGCGTCTATTAGTTTTGGTATCCGTCATAAAAAATCTGTAGAGTCAAATACAATAGCAGATTTAAAACAACAATTGCTGGAATCCATGACTATAAATATGTTGTCGGCAAGAATCTCAGAAGTGTCACAAAAGCCAGAAGCCACTTTTTTAGGAGCAGGGGTAACTTATGGTTCTATGTCTAGAACTTCAAATGTTTTTGGCATGTCTGTTTACCCTAAGGAAAATAAACAAAAGGAAGCATATAAAGACGTTTTGACCGAAGTTGTTAGAGCCGTAAAATTTGGATATACCCAACCCGAAATCGATAGAATGTTAGCACAGATAAAAAGTGCTTATGAAAATCAAATCGCTAAAAAAGATGATATAAGCCACAGTAGCATAGAACGGTCCATTCAAAGTAATTATTTAGAAAATAAATCTATTACCGATGTAGAAAAAGAATATGACATAGTTAAACGGTTACTTTCTGGGATTACATCGGGTGAACTGCATCAAACCATTAAAGAGCTGTACGCAAAAAAGAATAGATATTTAAACGTAACAGGTGTAGAAAAGCAAGATAACTTAACAGAAGGGCAGGCACACCAAATCATTTCCGAAGTAGAAAGCGATACGAGTTTAAAACCATATTCAGAAGATTTAAAAGGAAAAACTTTGGTGTCTGGGATAACTATTAAAGATGGAATAATTTCAGAGGGAATAACGGATGCAGCGTTAGGCTCTACCTCATTTGTATTAAGCAATGGCGTAAAAGTACACTATAAATTTGTTGATAAAGATAAAGATAGGGTGTCTTTATATGCAGCAAGTTACGGTGGGAAATCACTTCTAAGTGATGAAGATTTGCCTTCTGCCGATTTATTGGAGAATTTAATATCTATGTCTGGGCTGGGTGATTTTTCTGCAACAGATTTAAGGAAAATATTAGCGGGAAAAACCGCTAATGTTGGGATTGAGTTAGGCGATATTTCAGAGAGCCTTTCGGGTACTTCAAATAGAAAAGATGTAGAAACTATGTTACAAATGGTGCATTTGTATTTTGTAAAACCCCGTTTTGATAAGCAAGCTTTTCAGGTCTTAAATAGTAATATCAGTAACTATATAGCACGGAGAAGTCAAAATATAAACGAAAAAATGAAGGATAGCCTAACAATTACGCTATATGGCAAGAATAACCCTAAAAGGTTGCTGTTCAATCAAGATTTTGCAGATAAAATTTCGTTTGAAAACATCGAAAGGATTTACAAGGAACGTTTTTCAGATGCATCAGATTTTGAGTTTTTTATTGTGGGAGATGTAGAAGCAGAACAATTAAAACCGCTTTTAGGAAAATATTTAGCAAGCATACCTACAAATAATACTCAAGAAAAATTTAAAGATAATGAACCTGAATGGGTTTCAAAAAATATAGATAAGGATATTTATATTGAAATGGAAGACCCCAAAGCTTCTGTAAATATTTCCTATAAAAAAGAAATACCATATTCAATAGAAAACAGTATTTATACTAGTGCATTGGGAGATATTTTACAATTGCGAGTCACAGAAACTGTTAGGGAAGAAGCTGGAGGAGCCTATAGCCCAAGAGCATCAGCAAGCTTATCGCGTAAACCAAAACCAATGGCTTATATTAATTTTAGTTTTGACTGTAACCCGGATTTAGCAGATAAATTAACAGAGACAGTCAATAACGAACTACAAAAGATAGTTGATGGAAATATAAAGGAAGAAGACTTAAATAAAGTGCGAATTAATTTTCTTAAAGAACGCGAGCAGTTCAAAAATAGAAATAGTTATGAGATGCAACTACTCACTAATTTTTTCAGAAACGATTATAATATGGATAAACCAGAAAATTTCGAAAATATTGTAAACAACATAACCATACAAAACATTCAAGGCCTGGCAGCCGATATTTTAAATGGAGCCATGAACTATGAAATTGTATTTAAACCTTTAAAACAATAAAAATGTAGTATTAAAGAAGGGAAATGGAAAGTTAGTATTTTCTTTTGATTTAATTAAGTCTGGATATTCCCTATATAGTTGTTCGATATAATCAAAATGTGCTATAAAATAACATACTGCTAAAACTTTCTTCATGTTATTTTTTTTGAATTAGTCATTCAAGTATTGAGCATTATTTTGAGTTTAGTGCACGACATCCTTGGTAGTGAATTGGGTGTCGTGCTTTTTTTATAAATCAAAGAGAAAATTTCAATATTTGGTAATGATTTAAATTAATGGGTGGTACTTTTAAAAACCATAAAGTATTCAACTTTAAGTGTTAGTAGAAAAAATAAAATGGAGGTAGGTTTCTAGGGATGCTTGTTTAGGACTAAAACCTTTGATAAATGTTCAGATGGAAACATAATGGTGCAGATTAATCGGCAAACCTACTTTTGAACCTAAAAGTATGGGTAACTGTATCGTTTTTATCTCCAAATAAAATGCATTATCGCCCTTAGTGCATTTAGAAAAAGTTGTGCATACTGCAAAATAGAAGTACATTGTAGTAACCACAAAACAATATAAATGAGCGACTTTGAGGCAAATTACGAGAAAATTTTGGAAGTATTAAATGAAGTCGAACCAAAATCTAATTTTTGGCATCCAATCCGATTGCCCAAATTGACCGACAAAGAGCTAATATCCATAAGCTTAACATCAGAATATATGAGGATTGACAGAGAGTACCAACTTTTCAGGACACTTCCTTATATACTGTTGTCAAGGATAAAACGTAGCATTTACAATCGAAGAAGACGAAAATTCTTGCCGTTTATAGAACGGATAAGAGAAAGATTATCGGATAGGTTTAATGAATTTGAAGATTGTTTTATTGTGGATAGTTTGCAAGCTCTCCAGAAGCTCACGTTCAAAAATATGTAAGGAAAATTCTAGGGTCATTTCCGACCAAGGCTACTGCGCTTGACAATCATCCAGATATTATGGCTATAAATTAGATGGCGTATGTTCTGTTAGGGGTATTTTTAAAGGCTTGGACATTAGTCTAGCTTCCGTTCATGATATTAATTATTTAAAGGACATCCAACAGCAGCTTAAGGATTGTACCATAATTGGGGCTAGAGGCTATTTATCAAGTGAATATCAACTTAACCTATTTGAAAAAGCAATATTAGACATAATTATTAATCAAAGTTATAAAATGCACAATGTATCTTAAAAATTAAGCAAGCAATTATTTGGCTTTCAGATTTCGTTACTTCCATTTGAGCACCTTTTAACCAAACATACTCATCTTGTTTACAGGAAGAAAATAAAATAATAACTTAATTCATATATTTACTGCTTAATTTGTTGGTAAAACAATGTCCTTAAGCTCTCAAAAGTTAATAATTAATATTAAGAATGGAGATTCTAATGCATATAAAGAGTTATTCGATGCTTTTTATGAGAGTCTTTATGCTTTTTCTTTTAATTATGTTAAGGATACATATGTTGCAGAAGAGATTACTGAAAATGTCATGTTAACTATTTGGGAGAAACGAGATAATTTAGATCCAGATAAAAGCATTAAGTCTTATTTGTATACATCGGTACGTAATGCTTCGTTTGATTATTTAAAGAAAAAAAATAAAATGATTCCTTTAGATATCGATTTGCATGATACTTCTTTTAGTTATGAGCAGCAAATTATAAAAGAAGAGACACATAAATTATTAATACAAGCCCTTAATTCGTTACCAAATAAATGCAAGCAAGTGTTTGAGATGTGTTGTATAGAGGGCCTTAAATATAAAGAGGTTGCTGAAAGACTTCAAATAAGTGTTAATACCGTTAAATCCCAACGATCTAGAGCGATAGAATTGTTGAAAGAGGATTTAAAAAATTCTCAGCACTTTATCTTTTTTGTTGATTTATTTCTAACAAAAAGATAATAATCAAATAATTTTTACACCCATTTTATCCTTTTATCAGTATTATATGTAAACACCTCGTTAAGGAGTTGTTAACTGATAAAGTTATGAATGAAAATCTTACACCATTTAATATATCTAAATTAATATATAAATCGGTTATTAAGTCAATTACCAAAGAAGAAGAAAAAGAACTTCAAAAGTGGTTGGACAATGAAACCAATAACCAATTTTATTTAAAAATACTTCAGAAAGAAGAAATTAAAAAAACCAAAGCCATATATAAGAATTCAAATAAGAATGAAGTTTACAAAAGGATTACTGAAGAAATAGAAGCCAAGAAGAAAACAAAAGTAATTCGGTTAAAATATTTCAGGATTTTAAAGTATGCTGCAATTTTAGTTGTTTTTCTTTCAGTTGGTTTAGGAGTGTATTTTAATACTATTAAAAATGAAAACAGTATTAGTAATATTATAGTAAATGATATTAAGCCAGGATATCAAAAAGCAACCCTTGTTTTATCGGATGGGACAGTTGTGGATCTTGAATCAAGAACTAATGAGCTGATCGTTAAAGGTGATGATGTTTCAATAACAAATAATAACAATGTTCTAGTTTATGATACCTCATCTGAGGATATAGATAACACCAATAAAATCCCTGTTTTTAATACATTATTCGTTCCCATAGGAGGAATATATCAAGTGAAATTACCAGACGGTACCAATGTTTGGTTGAATTCTGCATCATCAATTAAATATCCAGAGAAATTTACAGGAACTAATAGGGTTGTTACACTTACGGGCGAAGCTTATTTTGAAGTATCTAAAAATGCACAGCATCCATTTATAGTAAAAACTGATTATGGTGATGTTACCGTTTTAGGAACCCACTTTAATATAAGTGCATATAATGATGATGCTTACTTTGCAACCACACTGCTTGAAGGAAAAGTAAAGGTTGAAGAAACAAAATCAAATCAAGAAAGAAATGCCTCACTTGTTTATTTAAACCCAGGTGAACAAGCTTTTTTCGGAAAAAACAAGGTATTATCTGTTATAAAGGTAGATGCTAAGGTGTATAGTGCATGGAAAGAAGGTACTTTTTATTTTGACAATGAAACCCTTGGAGACATTTTACAAAAAATGTCACGCTGGTATAATTTTAAAGTATCTTTTAAAGATGACTCTTTAAAAACCAAAGTATTTAAAGGTGTTGCCTTAAAAAATAAGCCTTTAAGCTATTTGTTAGATATTATTAGTGAAACAGCAAATATAAATTATGAAATAACTAAAAAAGAAGATACTTATGAGGTGAACATATTCTAAAAAAATACCGAAAAATGCGCCAACATTTCCCGGTACAAAAAGCGCTTAGTCGTCTAACTACAACAAAAATTAATTAAAAAACCAAACATTCAAATGTATGAAAAATAAATTATGTGTACTTCCCTATGGAAAAGAAACTAATTGGAAGAATCAACTTCTTGAGGTAATGAGAAAATCTTTAATACTTTTTATAATATTTATCAATGTAACCGCATTTGGCTTTTCGCAAAAGGTAACATTGAATATGAAGAATACGTCAATACATGAAGTTTTAAGCACTTTGACAAACAAGACTGGAGTGGATTTTTTTTATAACTATGATGTTTTTGATGCTGAAAAATTAGTTGATATCAATGTTGAAAATCTTGACTTGTTACAGGTTGTTTCTCAAATAGCTGGAAATAAGTACCAAGTTAAATTTGTAGATAATAAATTAATGGTTATCGTTCCAGTTTCAAAATTAAATCAACAACAAGAATACGAGTTAAGTGGTATTGTAACAGACGCGTTAGGCAATCCATTGGAAGGTGTAACTGTGCTTGACAAATCCAAACAACGTTGGGATATCACAAGGGAAAAAGGGGATTTTAGGATAAGTGTATTTGCAAGTGACACGATTACATTTTCTTTTTTAGGATATAAAACGCTCAATATACCCGTTAATGGAAGAAAAAATATTAAGGTTAACATGACCGAGGCTTTAACCGAACTTAGTGAAGTTGAGATTGTAGCTTCTAATGGTTATACGGCAATTCCTAAAGAGCGTGCGACGGGTGCATTTGATGTAATAAGCCCTAAAAGTATAAGAGAGACACCGACTATAGATCTTAATGCACGTTTAGAAGGTGAAATTCCAGGTGTAAATGTTGATGTAAAAACGGGCACTATCGCTATACGCGGTACCAATAATTATTCTGGAACACGACCTCTAGTGGTTGTTGATGGGTTTCCAATGTCTGATAATGATTTTAGATTTAGTAAAGGAAGAGCTTTTCAAGGCGCATCAGTTTTAAGTTATTTAAATCCAGACGATATTGAGAGTAT
This sequence comes from Confluentibacter sediminis, assembly GCF_003258355.1. Lineage (GTDB taxonomy): Bacteria > Bacteroidota > Bacteroidia > Flavobacteriales > Flavobacteriaceae > Confluentibacter > Confluentibacter sediminis. The sequence continues at coordinate 21,570 of NZ_QKPO01000017.1, forward strand.
TACAGTACTTAAAGATATAGCTGCAGCTGCCATATGGGGTTCGAGAGGAGCTAATGGTGTTATAGTTATAACAACTAAAAGTGGTAAAAAATCTGCAGAGCCTAGTATTAGTTTTTCGTCAACAACGACAATTGGGAATAAAATAAGCTTAGATAAGCTTAGGCAAATGTCTACGGCTGAATATGTGGATTTTGAAAAAGAATTAGTAAACAATGGGTTTTTAGTAGATAACAGTTCCAATTGGCAATCTAAAAATCCAAGCGAAGTTCAAGAAATCATGTTTAAAGCGCAACGTGGTGAAATTTCTCTCGCTCAGCAAGATGCCATGTTAGGGGATATTTCAAATAGAAGTAATTTAAATCAAATAAATAAATATTTATTGCGTAACTCGATCTCCCAACAATATGATTTTTCTATCTCGGGAGGCAATGACTTGAATACCTATTATATATCAGCAGGATATAATAAAGATGATGCTGTTATGAAAGCTAATAATTCCAATTCATATTTTGTTACCGTTAATAATAGCACAAAATTAAAATCTTTTTTAAAACTAGAAACAGGTGTTAATTATGTGAAATCTAATTATAACGAAAATGGTACAGCAAACGAAGCATTGTCTAATGTGTCTTCGTCTTCATTACGACCATACGATTTGATTGCAGATGCAAATGGACAGGGTATTGATAAATATTTAATGTTTAGACCAGAAGTTATACAAGACTTAGAATCGTCAGGGTATTTACCATGGACATACAATTATTTAGATCAACTTAATTACTCTACTACAAACACAAAAGGAGCTAATGTTCGGTTAAATGCAACATTAACAGCAACTATAACCGATTGGTTAAATGTAGAAGCATCTGGCATGTATAATTCCATTAAAAATAATCTTAGTGCCTTAAATGAGCTAGATAGTTATTATGCCAGAAACATGATTAATGAAGCAACCAGTATTAATTCAAATCAGAAACTTGTATATGGAGTTCCTGTAGGAGCATATCTTTATACAAGTTATTCACAGAATAGTAACCAAAGTATGCGTGTACAGCTTAATATAAATAAAAACTTTCACAATATACATGATATAAACTTTTTAGCAGGTGCAGAGATTAGAGAAGAACACAGTGAAGGTAGCTCACGAGTATTTTATGGATATGACACAGATACTAATATTGGACAAAGTATAAATCCAACAGAGTATTATACTACCATTTATGGGTGGCAAACTTTTATAGGGAGTTCAAATAATAGTATTTCAAAAGCCAGGAGTAGGTATGTGTCTTATTATGGTTTAGGTAGTTATTCATATAATAACAAATATTTTGTATCAGGAAGTATTAGGTTAGACGATTACAATCTTTTAGGAGCTTCTCGTAAGAACCGTGCAATGCCATTTTGGTCTACAGGATTTAGATGGGATATAGCTAAAGAACATTTTTTAAATAATGTATCGTGGTTAAATTTATTAAGTGCAAGGGTAAGTTATGGTATAGGAGGAAGTACACCAACAGACGGTTTTGGAAGTCTTAAACCAATTATTAGTGTGGGTGGTGCTGATTATAATACACAATTACCTATAACTAGTATTTTGCTGCCTGAGAATTCAAAAATTAAATGGGAAACTACAAAGTCATGGAATTTTGGTTTGGATTTTGGTTTGTTTAATAATAGATTAAATGGTGATTTTAACTTGTATTATAAAAAATCAGAAGATATTTTAGTTAACTTACCATATAATGCAACTTATGGTTGGTCTTATTTATATTTTAATACAGCTAACTTAAAGGGAAGAGGTTTAGAACTAGGTTTAACAGGTCTTATTTTTAAGGGAGATTTTCAATGGAAAAGTACCTTTAATTTCTCTTATAACACCAACAAGGTTACAGATTCTAGGTTTGAAGCCAAAACAACAAATGATTATTTATCAGGAAGACAAGTAACAGGAAAAACACTTTCTGGTGTATATGCGTATAAATGGGCGGGTTTAGATGCTAATGGGCAGTCTCAAATTTATTCAAGTACTGGCGAAATTATTGATTCCAATACATCAATAAATGATATAAAACCAGAAGACTTAAAATACATGGGAACAACTCAAGCTCCTTATTTTGGAGGCTTTTTCAATGATTTTTCATATAAAAACTTTAATTTGGGGATAAGAGTTTCTTATTATGCTGGTCATGTCTTTAAAAATATAGTCTTACAAAACTATCCTTCTTATCAAGGTGTTTATTATGGAAATAGTTTAAGTAAAGAAGCCATTGTAGCAAATAGGTGGAGAGCTTCTGGGGATGAAGCAACTACCAATGTTCCTGGGTTGGCAAATATTAATTACAACAGTTTAAGTAGATTCCAAAATGCCGATATTAATGTTTTGCCAGCCGATAATATTAGATTGCAACAAGTATCACTTGGTTATGATTTTCCTAGTAAATGGCTTAAACAAACATTCTTTAAGTCTATGAATATTTCATTTTTGGCAAGAAATCTGGGTCTGTTATGGCGTAAAAATAAAGAAGGTATAGATCCTCAATATTTATCAACTAATAATTACAATACACTGCCACCGGAACGCAATTATACATTGCAATTTAATTTAGGGTTTTAATCTGTAAACATTAAAAAGAAATCAAATGAAAATAATAAAATATATTACGTTTATTACAGGAATGTTATGCTGTTTAAATTCTTGTAGAGATTATGTGGAAATTGAGCCAGAAGGTAATAGTAGAGTGTTAAAGTATACCTCAGATTATAGAGGACTTGCCAATGATTACGGTACTTTGGAAAATGTAGGGGGTATGTATATTATTGCCGATGATGACACAGAGTTTAATGAAGATTACCAGACTAAAATTTCAGATATTTGGAGCAACTGTTATACTTGGCAACCTACAATTTTTAATGAAAGCCAAGGTGATTCAGATTGGATAAACTTGTATAAAACTATATATCATGCAAATGTTATGATTGATGGTGTGATGAGTAGCCAAAAAGGGACAACAGCTGAAAAAGAAGAAATTATAGCAGAAGCTTATGTGCATAGAGCTTTTTCATATTTGCAATTAGTAAACATATATGGACCACAATACAATGGTACCTTATCAGCAAATGAAAAGGCGGTTCCTTTATTGTTAACACCAAGCTTGTATAGCTCTTTAGAACGCGCTACCGTAAATGAAGTTTACAATCAAATTATTGCAGATTTATCAAATGCGCTTTCTTATAACATTCAAGATTTACCGGAGTTTAATACGTTGCCTTCTAAAGCAGCAGTTTATGCGATTTTGGCAAGAACCTATTTGTATATGAGTGAATATGGTTTAGCCTTAGAAAGTGCAGAAAATGCATTAGATTTACAAAGTAGTCTTATTGACTTAGGAGCCATTCGCTCAAATCCTTATGGATATCCTGTTTTATTAGATAATCCAGAAATTATTTTTAGTAAAAAAATATTGTATGGCTATAACGGAGCTCCTATTTCAGAAGACTTATTAAATAGTTTTGAAGAACATGATGCACGGTATGATGTATATACAGCTAGTGGTACAAATTTTTACCCAACCTTTACAGGTAGAGGTTATGGGGTAAATGTATATAGTTATTCAAACGGAATTAACGTAGGGGTTTCTGTTCCAGAAATGTACTTGATTGCCGCAGAATGTCATGCTAGATTAGCGGATGGCGATTTAAACATAGCGTTACAAGATTTGAATACCGTTAGAGCTAAAAGATTTGATGCAGGTTCAGACTTCATGTTAAGTGCGAATACAAAACAAGAAGCTCTTGATTTAGTACTTGAAGAGCGACGTAAAGAGTTTGTAGGCAGAGGGCTTAGATGGTTCGACCAAAAAAGATTAAACCTAGAAGACCGATATAAAAAAACAATAACCCGCGATTTTAAAGGGACAACTTACACATTAGAACCGGGAAGTGAAGGTTACGTTTTTCCGATTTTTCAAAATTACATCGATCTTAATCCAGAATTAGGAGACTAAAAATAAAGCTATCTAAATGTACAATAATTTTAAGTTCATCATTACCATGATGCTGTGTTTTTATGCTAATCATTTTCAAGCACAAACCACAGAAAATCAATCAAGATTGCAAGGAATAGAAAATCCTGTGATTACAGAAACAACAATACATTTTACATATAATCCAGAAGGAGGGCCATTAGAAGGATTAGCTAAAATAGAAGGTGTTGTGTACCTTTTCAAGGATTATAAATGGGAGATAGCAGATGTAAAACTTAATAAAAACAATACAGTTTGGGATGGTGAGTTCACCATCCCAAAGAATTGTGCTTTTCTAGCATTTAAGTTTTTATCAAATACAGATCAAGGTATTGTAACAGACACTAATGTCGATGCAGGTTTTATATATGCACCTCTAAATAAAGAGGGAGGAAAAAGTCCAGGAAGTGATCTTGCTTGGGGAACTTTTAGAAATGCTAAATTCAACCAAGAATTTGGTAATTACTTTAAAGACTTCACAATTTCTGATGAAGCTTCAGAGTTTTGGATAAAAAAGGAAATAAAAGACCATGCAGATAAATTTCCATTTTTTATTGCTACTTACATAAAGTTAGCCGAAATAAGAAAGCCAGATGATTATGTACCTTTAGGGAATAGTCTTTTAACACGCTTTTTAAAAGACTATCCAAATTTGAGTGAATCGCAATACATTGACGTTAAAAATCTATTTGCATTTACATTGAAAAACCAACATGTTTCAGATAGTTTACAAGAGATAATTATTAATAAATTCCCAAAGGGTATTGAGAAAAGATTTTTAGAATATCAAAAACTTAACACCATTACAAATGTTAGTGAAAAAGTAGTATCAATTCAAAAATTTTTAGCAAACTTTCCTTGTAATGAAAGCGTTCCTGAAGATCAAAATTATATTTATAATAAAATTTATCAAGATTTATTTTCAATTTATTTTGAAGCTAAAGCATATAATGAAATAGAGGCTATTATACCCAATATGACTTTTTATAGTCTTAACGATAGCTATCATAATAATATCTCAAAAGCATTTCATTTTAAAACGGTTGATTCAAGAATACTTTTAAAGCTTTCTAAGTTGATGATAAATCAAATGATGAATAAAACTGAAGACTTATCATATATGAGTGGTCTGTATTGGTCTCCTAATCAAGCAAAACAAAATGCTGTATATCAGTTAGATCTTAAATTAAATACGCATATAAAATTATTATATGCAGAAGGAGAGTATAGTGATGCCTTAACGTTTTTTGATGTTTTTTCTAGTGATGCTCAGTATAGCAACTCCGCGACAAATGAACTCAATATGTTTATTGCCGAGAAGTTAAATGAGCCCACATTACCCATTTTAAAAAAATCTGCTTCAAAAAATGCGCTTACTCCATTGATGATAGAAAGATTAAAAGAACAGTATATCAAATCGGGGCATAAAGAGGATGGTTTTGATCTTTATTTGGAAGGGTTAAAAACAAAGAATGTTTTTGATATTTCAGAAAGCTTAAAATCTCGTTTAATAAATATAGCCTGTCCAAAGTTTACCTTAGAAGACAGTAAGAGAAACCCTGTAGAGATTTCAGCAAACCAGAACGAAATTTTAGTTGTGGATTTTTGGGCAACGTGGTGTGGGCCGTGTAAAAAATCTTTTCCAGGTATGAAAATGACTGTTGATAAATTTAAAAACGATCCTAATGTCCGTTTTTATTTTATTTCCACAATGGAAACAAGAGAAGGTTATATTGAAGAAGCAGAGGCTTATATGAAAGAGAAAGCGTATCATTTTAATCTTTTGTACGATCTCAAGCCTACGGAAAATCACACTAATAATGCGACGTTTAAAAACTTTGCATCTATTTTTAATTCTTCTGGTATTCCTAGAAAAGTAGTGGTTAAAAATGGAAGAATTAGATACACATCCGAGGGCTATAGCGGTAATCCTTCTGAATTATCAGATGAGTTAAATGCTGTGATAGAAATTTTAAAAGCTGAAAATAACTAATGAACTCGTTTAGAATTTTATGAAATATACTATATTAATTTACCTTTTATTTCTTTGTTCACTACATGTTCAGGCTCAAAAAAAAGAAGTAGATACAACGGCCTATAAAACATGGAAAAGAATTGATAAAAAGAGCTTGTCTTTTAATGGTGAATGGATGTTTTATAGTGCTGTATACCAAGACATCGATCAGGAAAATGAAAATGAAATAATACTGAAAAATATAAAAAATGATCGTCAGTTGATTTTAAAAAATACGGAGGAATTGAATTTTATAGGAACTAAAGATTGGGTGAAATACACTAAAAATGATAGCACCTTTTTATATTCTTTGGCTACAAATAAAAAGAGGTTTTGGAATGTTAAAGACTATACCCAATCTATAAAAGGTACCGATTTATTATTTTATATACAATATGGACCTTATGTAAATGGTAAATCACTTAAAAAAATAGTGTATTATGATATCGAAAAAAATGATAGTATTGTTATCCGTAGTATAAAAGATTTCAGCATTATTGATGATAGAAAGCTACTCGTTTTTGCTCAAGAAATAAATAATGAAACTTATTTAAAGTCAGGCAGAATTGGAGGTGTATTTAAAACATTATATAAATGTGAGAGTTCAAATTTTGGAGATTTTACGCTAAACAGTAAAAAGGAAGGTGGTTCTTTCACCATGAAATCTCCATCATCAACTTCAAATAATTTGTTGTTTTATTTTAATATTGAAACAGGTGTTGTAAAACAAGTTTTAGACTATGATACTGTAAAATGGGAAGATTCTTTATATACATTTTCAAGAATTGCATATCCCTTGGAAGCAGATACAAAAATAATTCCATTACAGTTACAGGCTAATTTTAATAAATATGAAAATTCAAAAATAGAAAAATCCGATATAGATATTTGGTCATGGAATCAAGGGGCTTTGGAGCGACGATTAGAGAAATTACGTGGAGAAAAAGAATCCTCTAAAGATCCATATTACGTTTATAATTTGAAAAAAAATGAGTGCTTTAAAATTGATTCTGGTGAATATTCCCAAATTATTGCTCCTAATTTAGACCATTATACCCAAGTGTTTAAAACAACAACAGAAGGGTATGAAGTAGAGGTTGATTGGAAATTTAATGAACCCCACGATTTATATTTACTTAACCTAGAAACTAATAAAAAAAGTAAGGTGATGGAAAATATAATAGAAAACCCTTACTGGAACAGCAGTGGTACATACGCCATTTTATATAATGAAAAGGATAGGGTTTGGATGTCATTAAACCCAGCTGATAAAAAACCGGAATTTAGAGTCATTGGTGAGCAAATTAAATATCCGTTATGGGATGTTGAAAATGATTTTGGAGAATACTCTAAGTCCTATGGTATTGCTGGATGGTTAAATGAAGGAAAAACACTAGTGGTTTATGATGAGTACGATTTATGGGCTATAGATTTAACAGGAAATAAAAAGCCCTATAGTATTACCAATGAATTTGGAAGAAAAAATAAAATCAGACTTCGTTTAAACAATACCTCTACAGCAGAAGATCTTACTTTAGATACAGAAATTCTTTTAAAAAGCTTTAATAAAGTTACCAAAGCAAAGGGGGTTTATCGTTTAAAAAAACACCTCTTAACTAAACTTATAGAACAAAAAGATAGCAGTATCAATATTCAGGAAATAGCGGGTAATGGTAAAAGTTATTTGTTTACCAATGAGAGCTATACTTGTTTTCCAAATCTTTGGTGGGCTAATAAGGATTTTAAAAATAAAAAGCAAATCACAAATTTAAATGTGCAGCAAACCGACTATGCTTGGGGCAATGCAAAGCTTGTAAGTTGGAAAAATTTTAAGAATAATAACAACGAAGGAATACTTTATTTGCCAGAGAATTATGATGCTAATAAAAGCTATCCGGTTATCGTTCATTTTTATGAAAAACATACTGAGGACCTATATAAATATCATATTCCAGAATATAGCTCCTCAAATATTGATATACCCACTTATGTAAGTAAAGGTTATGTAGTTTTTCAACCTGATATACATTATGTATACAACCAACCAGGCATGAGTGCATACAATGCTACCGTAAGTGGTGTTCAGTACTTAATAGAAAAAAAGATAGCTGCCAAAGATCACATTGGCATACAAGGACATAGTTTTGGGGGGTATGAAACCTCGTTTTTATTAACAAAAACAGATGTCTTTAATTGCGCCATAGTAGGCTCGGGTGTTAGCAATTTCACATCAAACTATTTTAGTTATAGAACAAACGGATTGTCTAATTTGTTTAAATATGAGGTAGATCAATATAGAATGAAAGATTCTTTTTTTGAAGAAAAAGAGAAGTATATTGAAAATTCACCCATTTTTCATGTTGAAAACAATCATACCCCAACATTAATTTTTCATAACGATCATGATTTGGCTGTCCCTTTTCAAGAGGGAATGTCATTGTTTTTAGCGTTACGAAGGTTAGGAAAAGAAAGTTGGTTGATAAATTATAAAAATGAAGGGCACACTTTATCAGAGTATCAACACCAAAAAGATTGGACTAATAAAATGCAAGCTTTCTTTGATTTTTATTTAAAGAATTCGATCCGTCCAGAATGGATGTAGTTTGATTTTTTTATGTTTTAAAGAAGATATAACTAAAATTTTATAAGGGTATGTTTTGATTTTAACGTCCTAAATAAATATATCAACTTGTTAAATATAATAAGCCTTCTTTTACATTTCTTTATATTAAAGTTTATTTGAATTAGTTAATCAACCTAAACTTTTAACTGTTAAAGGAGTTTGGAGAGCTGTTTTTTTAATACAGCTCTCTTTTACTAAAATCATCATGAATGGAATTTTATGCATTTTTAAACGAATATTTTATAATAATAAATGAACAACTATAATTACAACAGAAAGCAGATTTTAATGCTTAAGGTAGCTCTCATTTTTTTGAGCAGTTTTAAGGGGTTTTCACAGATAATTAATTCCAATAATCCTCTGCCAATAGACAAGACCATAAAAAAGGGTGTATTGCCCAATGGCATGACCTATTATATAAAAAGTACTGATGTGGTAAAAGGGGCGGCAAGTTATTACATTATCCAAAATGTGGGCTCTATTTTGGAAAATGAAGACCAACGTGGTTTGGCACATTTTTTAGAGCACATGGCCTTTAATGGAACAGAAAGTTTTCCTGGAAAAGGTGTTTTAAATACCTTGCAAAAACACGGTGCCGTATTCGGTAAGGATGTCAATGCATATACGTCTTTTGATGAAACCGTTTATAACCTGAACAATATACCAACAAAGGACGGTTTAGTAGATACCTGTTTAACGATATTAAAAGATTGGTCCAATTATTTGTTGTTGACCGATGAGGAAATTGATTCAGAAAGAGGTGTTATAAAAGAGGAATGGCGCACAGGTCAAAATGGGGGAATGCGTTTGTTTGAAAAGGCTATGCCAGTTCTGTTTAATCATTCAAAATATGCGGACAGAATGCCAATAGGCCTCATGTCTGTAGTCGAAGGATTTGATTATAAAGCACTACGTGATTTTTATCACGATTGGTATAGGACGGACTTACAGGCTGTTGCCGTTATAGGGGATGTTAATGTAGATGATATAGAACAAAAAATCATAGAAAAGTTTTCTAAAATTCCAGCAGTAGAAAATCCAAAAGAGCGTATTATAGTAGATATACCAGGCAATAAAGGCATGTCATATGTTTTCGGTACAGATCCAGAAGTGTCAACAGCATCTATTAGTTTAGGAATTCGTCATAAAAAATCGTTAGAGACAGAAACAATTACCGATTTAAAAAGGTCTTTATTGGAGATGATGGCGACCAGCATGTTGTCTGCAAGACTATCAGAACAGTCTCGAAAACCAGATGCCAGCTTTTTAGGGAGCCAGGTTGATTATGGCGAGTTTACTAGAACCTCTAATGCCTTTAATATAAGTGTTTATCCAAAATCAAATAAACAAGCAGAAGCTTTTAAAGAAGTATTGACCGAAGTGGAAAGAGCTGTTAAATATGGCTTTACACGATCAGAGATAGACAGAAGTATAGCCGAACTTAAAAGTTCTTACGAAAACCAAATCGCAAAGAAACAAGATGTTAGCCATGGTCAAATAGAACAAAGTATTCAGGCTGATTTTTTATCAAATGCTACCATGACAGATATAGAAAAGGAATATGAAATTTCAAAAGAGATTTTTAATACCCTTACCGAAGAAGATTTTCATAATACCATTAAGCGTTTATATTCTAAAGATAACAGATATTTAAATGTCACAGGTGTAGAGGGCCAAGACAATTTAACAGAAGACCAAGCAAAAGAAATCATGGCACAAGTAGAAAATGATGTATCCATAACGCCTTACACTGAAGCTTTAGATGGCAAAACATTGGTATCCGATTTAAACATCAAAGCAGGAACCATCAAAAAGACCACAATAGATAAAATAACAGGAGCAACGACTTATATTTTAAGTAACGGAATTAAAGTCCATTACAAATTTGTTGATAAAGAAAAAGATAAGGTGTTGTTAAGTGCCATCAGTTATGGAGGTATGTCACTTTTAAGTGATGCCGATTTGCCTTCTGCTAGTTTGGTGGGTAACTTAATGCAAATGTCTGGATTGGGGGATTTCAATGCGACCGATTTACAAAAAATACTGGCAGGCAAGACAGCTGATGTCAGTATAGGCATAGGAGGTATTAATGAGTCGCTGTCTGGGGGCTCAAATACCAAGGGTGTAGAAACCATGCTGCAAATGGTTCATGTTTATTTTGTAAAACCACGTTTTGATAAAGAAGCTTTTCAGGTTTTGGAAAACAATATCGATAATTACATTGTTAGAAGAAGTAAAGATATAGGAGAAAAGATGAGAGACAGTTTAACAGTTGCTTTGTATGGAAAAAATAATCCTAAAAAGCGACTTTTTAACCAAGATTATGCCGATGCCATTTCGTTTGAAAAAATGAAGACCATTTATAAAGAACGTTTTGCTGATGCTTCGGACTTTGAGTTTTTCATTACAGGTGATGTTAAAGACAATCAATTAAGACCACTATTGGAAAGATACATAGCAAGTATTCCAACAAAGCATAAAAAAGAAACCTTTAAGGACAATGGAGCGGAATGGGTGGCCAACAATATTGATAAAGATATCTATTTAACCATGGAAGATCCTAAAGCATCAGTAAATATTTCCTATAAAAAAGAAATACCTTATTCTATAAAGAACCGTATTTATACGGATGTTTTGGGGGATGTTTTACAATTACGGGTTACAGAAACCGTTAGAGAAGCAGAGGGAGGCGCTTACAGCCCAAGTGCAGGAGCTTATTTTACGAGAGAGCCAAAATCGCAAATCTATGTGACATTTAGTTTTGATTGCAATCCCGATTTGGTTGATAATTTAGTTAAGATTGTTAATGGGGAGTTGCAAAAAATAGCAGATGGCACTATTAATGATGATGATTTAAATAAAACAAGAACTAATTTTATCAAAGAGCACGAACAGGCAAAAGATAAAAACGGGTACGATATGCAATGGCTTACGTCGTATTTCAGATTTAATGAAAACATTGATGATCCCAAAAACTTTGAAGATATCGTAAACAAAATGTCTAAAAGGGATATTCAGCAAATAGCAAAAAAAGTTCTTGACGGAGGAAAATCCTATGAAGTTGTATTCAAACCAAAACAATAAAATAATATAAATTTAGTATTGGCTCTTTTGGTCGTAGGAATAGCACAAGCACAGATTCTAGAACCAGTAAAATGGACCACTTCCGTTGAAAAATATCCGATACAGAATACGAATTGATTGCCATTGCCAGTATAGAACCTAAATGGCATTTGTACTCACAGTCTGTTCTAGAAGGCGGGCCAATAGCAACCAGTTTTACCTTTGAAGGCAATGGAAACTACCTTAAAAAAGGCAATACTTTAGAAGCAAAAGGACATTTGGTCGATGATCCGGTTTTTGGGATGCAAATTAAGTTTTTCGAAAATAAAACGTCATTTAAACAACGCATCAAGTTAAAAGCCAAAGTCCCTTTTAAAGTTGGTGCTACTGTTGAATTTATGGTCTGCGATGATAGAGATGTTTACCACCTAACGAAGTAGATCTAGAATTCAACATTCACTAAACATAAGTATCCAAATGAGAAATATTTTTTTGTAATAAGTGTTTGTTACTAAATAAAATCATTCTGGATTGACAAAAGCTCTATAACTAATGCCCAATTTTAAAAGCTGTTGGAGCAAGGGAGTTGTTACTCTTACTCAGACGTAAAATTTAAGACCGTTTGTTAAAAAAACAAATATCTTAGAATACCATTAGAAAACGGTATCAAAAGTCATCTATTGGCAAGTATTATACCAATAGATGGCGTATTATCACCAACAGAGACCATCTTTATGTAGCCAAAAGCAAACAAATTTTGTTTTTTATTAGTTCTTTTTGACTTTAGTGTATAATTCGGTGAACCATCCTAAATCAGAAGTGTTTAAAGTTTTGAAAATAAGCGGTTATGTGTTTTTAAGAAATCTTGCCATTCCGACTTTTTAAGAAATCAAGTTTTTGTGTTTTAAAGAGTCACATTTAATTTACTTTGTTAAAAAAAAAAAGAGACCTATTCGATTGCCAGCTATAGAAATCCATAAAAAGGTAACTGAATGACTTGATTTGACTTTTGTCTTTAATATTCAATTTAAAAACGAAAGATAATAGACATTCAAATACCTTTAGTATCTATTTTGGAAAAACAGGCAAGTGAGAAAAATGGAAAGTTCTTCTTGATGCTAGAATAATTTGGAATTTTCATTTTCTATATAAACCGAAGAGCTTAAATTATAAATTAACTTAAAAAGGCTTGTTTTTTTAAATTAGTTCTTCTTAATTTATTACTTTAATGGTCTTCTTATTATAATTTAGCTATATGTTATTCAGTTTAAAATTTAAAGCAAAATTTTTTGTTTCAGTTTCCATTTGTGTTATGTCCATTTATGCTCTAAAGGCTTTTGGGCAATCCCAACACACTAGTTTTATTCCTATTCAGCCTGATATTTTATCTAACTCGCATATAACCTGTTCGTTTAAAGATAGCAAAGGCTATATGTGGTTTGGTACCTATGAAGGATTGATACGCTATGATGGCACAAATATATATCGTTATCAAAACAATCCTAAAGATAGCACGAGTATAAGACACAACAATATAAATGTTATCGTTGAAGACGCAGAAAGTAATCTTTGGGTAGGAACCGCTAGAGGTTTATGTAAATTTGATAGAGAAAAGGATAATTTTATTTTTTTAAATTCCATACCAAACATAAAAGGTTGGCTTTATAATGGGTATGTGACCAGTTTATTGTTTGATGATTATGGTAACCTTTGGATAGGTACACATGGAGGAGGAGTTTTTGTTTATAATCATAAAAGCTTGGAATTAAAGAATATAAGTGGAAATAATTTTTATGATTCAAAAGAAAAATTTGTCACAGCCCTTTTATGCATAGATGACAAGATATTGTGTGGCACAAAAGGGGGACTCAAAGTATTTGATGCAAATAAAAAAACTTTAATTGATTCAGGGTTTATAAAAGGTGTTGTAATAGACAATCAAGTTACAGCTTTAGCAAAAGACAGAGAGAAAAAAATTTGGATTTCGACATTAAATGGCGCTTTAATAAAAGGTGTCAAAATCAAAAATCATTATGTATTAGAAACAAAAATTTCTGGCAAGACAGATATTGAAGGTTCAAACAGTATTTGGTCTATATGTAGTGATCGAAAAGGTAATATTTGGATGGGTGGAGAAAATTCAGGTTTGACTTATCTAAACGTGGAAAATAATAAAATAGTTCATTTTGGACCGGAAAGTAAAGTGCTAAAAAAACTGCCAACAGCTAGCATAAGTTCAATTTTTATCGATGATTTAGAACATGTTTGGATAGGCACATTCAATCATGGTGCTTTTATTATTGATAATAGTCCTAGTAAGTTTGGTAGATATAATTGGGGCAATATTAATTCAAATGATATTATAGGTAGGGAAATAACGTCTTTTGCACAGCAAGAAAATGGAGATGTTTGGTTGGCTAGTAATAAAGTGGGGTTGATTAAAATTGACCTAAAGACCAATGAGTTAAAATATTGTAAAGCAATTAATATTAAACTTGCTTCTTCTAAGATAACTTCATTGGTTTTTGATACTTCTAAAAATTTATGGATTGGTACTGGAGAAGGCTTATTTAAATTTAATTTAAATACTAATAGTCTTAAAAAATACAATCTTATTTCAGAAGGGCTTGGTGATAATAATCCCTCTGTTCTTTTTGAAGATAAAAAACATAGATTATGGGCTGGAACAAGTGGTAGTGGTTTGTTTTATTTAGATAGTGAAACAGATACATTTATAAGTCTAAATGAAACGAAACAACCAAATAGCATTTCGAATATTTTATATGTTAGTTCTTTGGCAGAAGATAAGAATGGCTCTTTATGGGTTGGTACATTTTATGGATTATATCAACTTACAGAAATTGGTCACTATTCTTTTAAGTATAACCGTTTTTATGCAAATGAATTGGACCCTAAAAGTCTTGCAAGTAGCTCTATACAATCTCTAGTTTTAGATGCAGAAGATAATCTGTGGATAGGGACTACAGATAATGGACTTAATTTGAAAGAAAAGGGAAGTAATTCTTTTAAAGCATTTAAAGAAAAAGATGGTTTAGCAAGTAATGTGGTTAGAGGTTTAACTATAGACAACTCAGGTAACCTTTGGGTTAGTGGGAATGCGGGGTTAACAAAAATAAACTTACAGACCAAAAGTTTTAGTAAGTATAGCAAATCAGATGGGTTGATGTCTAATGGTTTTTTGCCTAATGCTTCTTTTACCACGAATCAAGGGAAATTGTTTTTTGGTAGTAATAAAGGCATGAATGCATTTTATGCTGACAGTATAGATATTCAACTGCCCCTGCCTAAATTTTATTTTACCGGTTTAAAGATAAATAACCAATTAGTAACTCCTAATGAACTTAATTCTCCTTTAATAAAACCCATTGAATATACTTCAAATATAGAACTTTCATATAAACAACGCTCGTTTACATTAGATTTTGCAGCAATCAACTTTGATCCTTCATTTAAATATGATTATTGTTATATGTTGCAAGGGTTCGATACAGAATGGAATTGTATAGGTGCTAATACGAGTGCTACTTATACAAATATAGATCCTGGGAATTACGTGTTTATGGTAAAAGCATTAGGTAGAGGAAAGCCTTTAGATATTGATCCGCTTAAATTGAATATCACCATACAACAAATCATATGGTTAACTTGGTGGGCTAAACTTTTGTATGTACTATTAATAAGCTTGGTTGTTTTTTTTCTTGTAAAAATTAGGCTGGATCGTATAAAAATAAGGAATCAGCTGGTTTTGGAAAAATTAGCTCGTGAAAAGGAACACGAGCTATTAGAATCAAAAACAGCATTTTTTACCAATATTTCTCATGAGTTTAGAACGCCTTTAAGTCTTATTTCTATGCCGCTAGAAAAAATTATGGATATGGAAGGGTTGCCTAAATCTGTAAAAAAAGGGCTAAATGTGATTAAAGTGAATTCAAATAGAATGTTTCGATTGGTTAATGAGTTGATGGATTTTAGTAAAATGGAAAATGCGAAGTTAGAGCTTGGTGTGCAAGAAGGTGAACTCGTCGGTTTTATAAAAGGTATAGCATCTAGTTTTTATGACCTTGCTGCAAAAAAGAATATTAGCTTTGAAATAGATGTTGCTGAACCTAAACTTATAGGTTGGTTTGATCACGATAAATTGGAAAAAATATTGATAAATATTCTTTCTAATGCTTTTAAATTCACATCTAAAGATGGGCATATTCGGCTTATTGTTCAGTCAAGATTGAATCATAACACTGATAAAATTACAAAAACGCGTTTTATAGAAATACAGATTATAGATAATGGCATAGGTATTCCACAAAATGAGCTTCCCTTTATTTTTGATAAATTTTATCAAGTAAGATCCCCAGAAAAGATCATTAACTCAGGCACTGGAATCGGTCTCTCACTTACAAAAGGTTTGGTTGAATTGCACCATGGTAATATTGAGGTAGAAAGTATCTCTGGGGAGGTCACGAAGTTTTTAATTCTCATTCCAATAGACAAACACATTTATTCGGAAGATGAACTGATGGAAACATCTATCCACCTAAATATACAAGAAGAAATTAAGGGATATTATGACTATGAAAGTTTTGGTGATGATGAAGAAGAAGATCATGATACAAAAAAAACAGATAAGATAGATGGTACCTGTTCTACAATACTAATTGTAGAAGACAATGATGACCTGAGAGAATACCTGTCAGTTGAATTAGGTAGACAGTTTATAATTATTGAAGCTGAAAATGGACAACAAGGTTTTGATATCGCAGCTGAAATAGGACCTGACCTTATTATAAGTGATATTGCAATGCCAATAAAATCAGGTTTAGAGCTTTGTAGAGAAGTGAAGACTAATATGAAAACCAGCCATATACCATTTATTTTATTAACCGCAAAGGCATCATTAGATCATCAGGTATTAGGAATAGAAAATGGAGCCGATATTTATATTACAAAACCATTTAGTATTCGCTTTTTAGTGGCTCAGGTCAACCAGGTTATTGAATCCAGAAAAAGATTATATGCCCAATTTAGTCAAAACGTATATCTAATGCCTGGTATGGTAACCAAAAATGAAATGGATAAAGAGTTTCTTCAAAAAATAATAAGTTATATTATTGAAAACATACAAGATCCTGAACTTGGGGTTAGCCAGCTAGCCGAGATTTTTAATTTAAGTCATAAGCAAGTTTATCGCAAAATAAAAGCCTTAACAGGAAAATCTGTGGTAAATTTTATTAGAGTAATACGTATAAAAGAATCCCTTAAACTTATGGAAACTCAAAAATATACACTAAAAGAAGTTGCTTATATGACTGGTTTTAACTCAGCCTCCTATTTTACTACATCCTTTAAGGAAGAATATGGTAAAGCTCCATCAGAATTTTTGGATCAGATTGTTAATTGATTATCTTACATTACTATTATTTAAACTTTATAGTTCACTGTTGGTTCCCTATTTTTGGTATAGCTCTGAAATGTGATTTTTTTGTTAATTGTAATTAGGTGAATGGAACTGTAGCAGAAGGTTCCCTAGAACAACCTTAACTTTTGTCCTGGTACTTGGAGTGGTAATTATTTTAGAGAGTTACTTCATATTTATAAATGCGTTTTAACCGAAACGGTGTTCCTCTGTTAATTCTTTAATATTTTCTCGCTCATAACTTAATTGTATGGATGCTGATGTAAACTTTTTTTTATAATTCTAAGATTTAAAGAGTCTTAAAATTTATGTGCGAGTAAATGCGGTAATTCCAATTTATACAAAGTCTCTTTTGAAAATATTAAAAATAGATTTATTTGGCCATTATAAAAATTGAATGCGTTTTTTTGATTCACAATTTAAAAAATGAATTATTTGAATAACATATTACCTAATTTATATTCTATATTGATATTTCTGACAGATTTTTAAAATAGTCATTTAAAAATGGCTAATATTTAATAAATCATACTTGAAAATCGCGAAATAACCGCTATAATCCTATGTCTTAAAGAGAATGTCCATTTTCTTAAAGACAAATAAGTGTGAATTCAACACTTTTGTTACAACCAATAATTAAGCTTTATTTAAGTTTTATTTAAGAGTGTGTTAACATTAATTTTGGAATATACTTTAATATGGCTTTTTTATAAAAAAAAGAATGGGTGCCTTAAAAGGGCTCTATTCAAAATATAAACCAAACTAAATATTAAACTAAGTGCCAGAAAAACTACAAGAAAAACTTCATTTAAAAAAAGACGACAGAATTGACGGATTTAATTCTGTCATTCTAAATGTATTTAAATCCCAATTAACCTAAACAAAAATTAACAGAATGTTCAAAATTACACAACTTTTATTTGTGAAGCTAAGGTGTCTAAATAAGATTTGGATACTTGCTACTTTTATTCTTCTGCTTGGATTTCAGTCACATGCTCAAGATTATAAAATTATTACAGGAATAGTAACTGAGTCCGCTACAGGGGATCCTGTTCTTGGGGCGAACGTTATTTTAAAAGGAACCGAGGGAATTGGTACCGTCACAGACTTTGATGGGAAATTCACACTAAGAGTCCCTTCTACTAATGCCGTACTTGTATTTAGCTACATAGGTTACCAAACTGTAGAAAAAGAAGTAGGTAATAGTGATACAATTAACATCGTTCTTAACGATAGCCAAATGGCTTTAGATGAGGTTGTTGTTGTAGGCTATGGAAAACAAAAGAAAGAGAGTGTTGTAGGAGCCATATCTCAGGTAAAAGGAGAGACACTTCAACGAGCTGGTGGGGTAACCAATTTAGGAGCAGCACTTACGGGGAATGTTCCTGGGCTAACAGTAACCTCAAGTACTGGTATGCCAGGAGAAGAAAATCCTAATATACTTATTAGAGCTCAAACGTCTTGGAATAATAGTAGTCCGCTTGTTTTGGTGGATGGTGTAGAACGTCCACTTTCAGATGTAGATATAAATTCAGTTGAAACCCTATCTATATTAAAAGATGCTTCTGCTACTGCTATATTTGGAGTTAGAGGGGCAAACGGTGTAATCCTTATAACTACTAAACGAGGGCAATTAGGTAAAGCCACCATTAGTGTTAATTTAAATACGACTGCAAAAACAATATCTAAGCTGCCTAATAAATACGATGTTTATGATGCATTAATGCTAAAGAACCGGATTGTTGAATATGAATTGGGCAGATTTCCTGAAGAAGGTGGTGCGTGGGCATATATAAATTCTCAGGAATTCATTGAAAATTATAGAAACCAAACAACTCAAGAACAGAGAGAGCGTTACCCAAATATAGATTGGACAGATTATTTGTTTAAAGATATGGCCATGTCTTATGGGGCAAACATTAATATTAGGGGCGGTAGTAAATCTGTCAAATATTTTTCTTCTGTGGATTATGTTTCAGAGGGGGATCTTTTCAAAAAATTTAATGATGGCCAAGGGTATCAGCCAAAGTTTGCTTACGATAGAATAAATACAAGAACTAATCTTGACTTCGATTTAACAAAATCGACATCTTTTAAAGTAAACCTTTTTGGTTCTTATGGAGTGCGTACATCACCAAATGGTGTTAATGTGGATCAGGTTGGAGACTATGTTTCAGGAGCATATAATATGCCAGGAGATGTTTTTTACCCGCATTATGCAGATGGAGCTTGGGGATTTTATTATCCAGAAAGATCAGGAGTAGTTACCCAAAATTCAGCAAGAATATTTGCTACTGCTGGAGTTCAACAAAGAATTGATACCCGATTTTCAACAGATTTTATTTTACATCAAGATTTAGATGCCATTTTGAAAGGTCTTAACGTAGAGGCTACTATGTCTTGGGACAATCGATTCAATGAAAATGGTAGAGGTATTACAGGAGGTACCAGTGCTAAACTTAAATGGATTGATCCAAAAACGGGGATTGCATACAGTGATCCAGATCAATCGATTGATGGTACGACCCAATTTGATTGGGTGCCGGTAGTTAACTGGGGTACAAGTGGAGGAGAAATAAATAATAATGTAACTTATCGTGCCCTTAATTACAATGTGCAATTAAATTACGACTCAACCTTTTACGACAAGCATAATGTTACCCTGATGGGGCGTTTCATGCGTAGAGAAAGTTCTGGTGGAAGTAGTATACCAGGATATAATGAAGATTGGATATTCAGAGCTACTTACAACTTTGATCGTCGTTATTTTTTAGAGTATAATGGTGCCTATAATGGTTCTGAAAAGTTCGGCAAGAAATTTCGTTTTGGATTCTTTTCCTCAGGAGCAATAGGTTGGACATTAACCGAAGAGAAATTTATGCAAAATGTTAAGTTTCTTGATAACCTTAAAATTAGAGCTTCTTATGGAAAAATTGGAGATGATAACGCAGGAGGCGTTAGATTCTTATATCAAGATCAATGGGCATATGGTGGGAATAGTGAATTGGGGACAGTTCCTGGGGCAGGAGAGTCTAGTCCTTACACTTGGTTTAAACAAACACAATTAGGTAACCCCGATATTCATTGGGAAACAGTAACCAAAAAGAATCTTGGAATTGACTTTGCCATTTTAAAGAATATGGTGTCAGGAACGGTTGAGGTATTCCATGATTTTAGAGAAGACATTCTTATTAAAGGTGGAGATAGGGCTGTACCATCTTATTTTGGCGTAACACCAACTTCGGCTAATGTTGGTAAGGTTAAAGGGGAAGGTTATGAAATAGAGCTTCACTTTAATAAAGCATTATCTGATAATTGGAGAATGTGGACGGATTTGACAATTACAAAAGCTAAAAATGTTATTCTTGATGCTGATGATCCACTATTACTGCCAGATTACATGAAAAGGGCAGGATTTGCTAATGGGCAAGCAAAGTCTTATTTGTCAAATGGATATTATAATACCATGGATGAATTATATGGAAGTACGCCTTTTATAACCAATGACACCAAAATACCAGGAAGTTATAATATTATAGATTATGATGGAGATGGTGTTATTGATAACGACCAAGTACCATATGGCTATTCTGGAACCCCACAAAAAACTTATAACTTAACAGTAGGGTTTGAATGGAAAGGGTTTAGGGTATTTGCACAATTTTATGGTGTAAACAATGTATCTAGATGGGTTGGTTTAAATAATTTTAACCGTCCGTTCCTTAATACAGCTTATGATGCTGGATCGTATTGGTCTTCACAAAACACAAATCCAGATACTCCATTACCAAGACTGGTGTCAAATATTAATGGAAATTATCTTGGAGATCGTTACATGTATGATGGTTCTTATATACGTTTAAAAAATGCTGAAATAGCATACACATTTAATGCTGGTTTTGCTAAAAAATTAGGATTCAATTCCATGCGCGTTTATTTAAACGGTAATAATCTTTGGTCATGGACTCGGATGCCAGACGATAGAGAATCCAGTCTGGCAGGAGGTGTTTATGTAGGTGCTGCTTACCCAACAGTAAAACGTTATAATTTGGGTCTTAATGTCAATTTTTAAATCTAAAAAAGTAATTGAAATGAAAAATACTAAACGTAAAAACATATTCTTTTATGGGTTCTTGATGGTGTTGTTAATGGGAACTTTTTCCTGTGAAGATTATCTGGATAAAGAACCAGCAACAGACATAGACTCTGAAGCTGCTTATCAGAACTTTTATAACTTTCAAGGTTTCGTTGAAGAACTTTATAGCTGTATTCCAGTGTTCGACAAAAGGGAATATAATAACCAATGGAATTGGGGTGAAGAAGAACATTACAGTAATAATGGAAGAAATGAGATATTAGCTCGAATTGATCGTGGTGATTTTTGGGTTGGCACGGGGTATTGGTTGTCTGGAAATGACTTTAATCCAGATGGAGATCGTTGGAAACATTATCTTTGGCAAGGTTGCTGGTATGGAATTCGTAAGGCGAATATGGGCCTTGAAAATTTAGATAAAATGACAGGAACTCAAGAAGAGAAAGATTTAATTGCAGGACAATTATATTTTTTTAGAGCTTGGTTCCATTATCAAATAATGGTATTATGGGGAGGTATTCCTTATATAGATACGGTATTGCCGGCTAGTGAAAAACTAACACTCCCGCGTCTTAGTTATTTAGAATGTGCAGATCGTGTTGCTACAGATTTTCAAAAAGCCGCAGATTTATTACCTATTAATTGGGATAATACGACGGCAGGTAAAAATACAATTGGTTTTAATGAATTACGTATCAACAAAATAATGGCTTTAGGCTTTTTAGGTAAAAATTATCTATATGCAGGAAGCCCATGGATGAATGTTTCAGGTGGTGGGTATGGCACATATAATGCTGAGTACTGTAAAAAGGCAGCTAATACTTTAGGTACCCTGTTAAAGATGGTTGAAAATGGAGACACTCAATACAAATTGGTTGATTGGGATCATTACTCAGAACTTTGGCGGACCAATGGTCAAGGTGGGAAAATGCCAGGTTTAACGGAAGCCATTTTTAGAGGTCCAGCTTATGATGGACGTGCCGGTACGGCTTGGTCTTTGGATAAACAATATTTAGCCGCTAATATTTTATATGGTCGTTCATGGTCACTTTACCCTACGGCCAATTATGCCAACTATTTTGGAATGGCTAACGGATTGCCAATTAACGATCAATATAACCAAGGACATGGATCGGAAATAGCTAGTACGGAATCTGGTTACGATCCGCAATATCCATGGAAAGGCAGAGACCCACGTTTTTATATTACGTATGCCGTTGATACACAACGTATGATTTTAAGTCCGCCATCGAATGCGGCACAGTGGACCTATGCAAATCTTTATACTTACAATCCTGCAGATGCTGCCAAAACATACAGAAACCCAGAGTCGGGGAGTACTACAGGTTATTTATTAACAAAGTTCAATCCTGTTGGTTTTAATAGATATGATAACAAGTTTAATAACCACCACATCCACATTTCTTGGATGCGTTTAGGAGATGTTTATTTAATGTATTCTGAAGCTGTAGCGAATGGATTTGGATCACCACAAAGTACTAGCGAAACATATACTTTAAGTGCGGTTGCTGCCGTAAATACAATTAGAACAAGAGCAAATGTTCCTCCTTTTGCAAACAAGTATACTATAGGGGGATCAGGTATAGATAGTCCTTTCATGCAAGAATTAATGCGTGAACGCGCTGTAGAACTTGCTTGGGAAGGACATCGTTTTAATGACTTACGTCGTTGGCGCTTAGTAGATAAGTTTCCTTACAATATTAAAACAAAAATTGAATTTGATAGAGCTGAGCCAGTTAATTTTGATAAAGTAGATCCAACTGTTAATAAGGTTCTTAATTTAAAGGAAGAGGTTATTGTAGAGAGAGACTATAGTGAAAGACATTATTGGTTCCCTTTTACAAAAGATGATGCAAACTTGTACCCTGATTTCCCTCAGAATCCAGGTTGGTAAAAATAGATAAGAATTGTCGTATATAAAATAATGATAACAATGAAATATATCAAAATAAATTTTATTCTGTGTTTTGTAATGCTTTCTTTCTGGAAAGTAAATGCGCAGAATACTCAAACAGATCAGGTTATTCAGCCATTAGATACTGTTCAACCCAAGGTAAATTCAGAAATGGTTCATGTGGCTTTTGGGGAGACAAAAAAAGAGGATTTAATTACAGGTGTATCCTATTTAAATGTGGATGATCTGATGCAGGTAAATAATATGAATGCTTCTGGAGTCGATCTTAGAGCATTAGTTCCTGGGTATAGTGGTGGTAATAATATTTGGGGATCAGGTATGTTGGTGCTAGTAGATGGTATTCCTCGTGATCTTGGAAATATTATGCCATCTGAGATAGAGCAAATTACGGTATTAAAAGGAGTGGGTGCTGTAGCTTTATACGGAAGTATGGCTGCCAAAGGAATTATATTGGTTACTACAAAAAGAGGCGTTAATGATTCAGAAAGTTTTAGAGCATGGGTCGATAGAGGTATTTTTGTGCCAATAACGTATCCAAAATATTTAGGATCAGCTGAGTATATGTCCCTTTATAACGAAGCCCAAGTAAACGATGGGATTACCCCATCGTATATCCCAGAAGATATTTACAACACTGCTTCAGGTTCAAATCCTTACCGCTATCCAGATGTGGATTATTATTCTTCTGATTATCTTAAGAAGTTTACCAGTAGAACAAATGTAGCAACAGAGTTCAGGGGCGGCGGAGAATTTGCACAGTTTTATGCCAATATGGGATTCTATAAATCAAATACCTTACTAAAGGTTGGTCAAGGAGATAATGAAAGTGTTTCTCGTTTCCATGTTCGTGGTAATGTAGATATAAAAATTAATGATTTTATAACTGGTAAAATCAATACCAGTATGGCCTTTTATAATACAGCTTTTGGTAAAGGAGATTATTGGAGTAATGCAGCAACGATGCGTCCTAACTGGTATACGCCATTAATTCCTATAAGTTATCTTGAAAATTCTGATCAAGAATCACAGGAACTTGTAAATAACAGTCCGTTTTTAATTGATGGAAAATACCTTTTAGGAGGGACGCAACAACAGTTAACTACCCCGTTTGCAGCCTTATATACCCAAGGCTTGCAGAAGTACACAGCCCGTCAATATCAATTTGATGCGACACTTAATTTTGATTTGGCTTTTTTAGCAGAGGGATTGTCTTTTAGAACCCAATATGCAGTTGATTATTACAGCCGTTATTTTTTAGATGAAGATATAAATGATTATGCTATTTACGTACCAACATGGAATAATTATCAAGGATACGATCAAATATCACGTATAAAAAAGTGGAATGAAGATAAAGTAAAAAAAGGTCGTAACTTAAGAGATTCTTATGAATACCAAAAAGCATTTTTTTCGGGTATTTTCGATTATAAAAAAACATGGAATGAAGATCATAATATAGCGGCCAAATTGCTTGCTACGGTTTATCAACGAACCGTATCTAAGCAATATCATAGAGACAGTAATGCAAATCTTGGAATGCAATTTCAATATAATTACATGCAAAAGTATTATGTAGATTTTACAGAGGCTGTTGTTCACTCCGCGAAGTTTGCGCCTGGGCGTAGAACTGAATTTTCGCCAACGTTGTCGTTAGGATGGCGTTTAAGTGAAGAAAGTTTTATGGGAAATGTTAATTTTATTGACAATTTAAAACTAACAGCATCAGCAGGACTTTTAAATACCGATTTAGATATAAGTGATTATTATCGTTATAGAGGTATTTATGTAAGACCTGGTGGATACCAGGGATACGATGTATTATGGAACGAGGGGTATAGAGTTCAAGTAACGAATATAACACGTGGCTCAAATTTAGCATTGGGATTTGTTCAGAGAAAAGAACTTAACTTAGGGTTGGAAGCCAGTTTGTTCAACAATAAACTGGAACTTAACGGTGCTTATTACCGTACAGAAATGAGTGGTGGTTTAATTCAAGACTCAAACGCATATCCTGGTTTTTATGAATATGGAGCTTCAAATTTTATTCCATACACGAATAATGATATTGATTTGTTTACAGGGCTTGATTTTGGAATCACGTTAAATCAAAAGCTTGGTGAAGTAGATTTAAAGCTTGGTGTTGTGGGAACTTACTCAAAAAGTAAGGCCACAAAGCGAAGTGAAAATATTGATTATGATTACCTAACTAGAGTTGGAAAACCTGTTGATGGTATTTGGGGACTTGTTAGTGATGGCTTTTTTATGAATCAAAATGAGGTTGATAATGCACCAAGTCAAGCGGCATTAGGTGGCGTTAGGGCTGGAGATATTAAGTACAAAGATCAAAATGATGACGGTAAAATTGATACTAATGATATCGTTTATTTGGGACGCTATGGATCACCATTTATAGGAGGTGTCAATATTACTGCAAAATGGAAAAACTTCTCCTTGTTTGCTTTATTTAGCGGAAGCTTTGGTGGTTATGACATGAAGACTAATGATTATTTTAGAGTGAATGGATCGGATAAATATTCTGAGATTGTGCGTAACCGTACCATTATAGGAAAAGATGTCAATGATGAGTGGGAAGTTACTAAATTAGGAAGTTACCCGGCGCTAACAACAACAGGGGGTGACAATAATTTTACAGATTCTGATTATTGGGTATATAAGACAGATAGAATTGATTTATCTCAAGTACAGTTAACCTTTAAAGTGCCAACTAAGCTTCTAGAAAAAGTTTTTGTAAAAGACTTAGATATATTTATAAATGGAGCTAATTTATTAACATTCGCAAAGGAAAAGGATATTTTAAATACTTATATAGGTTCGGAGCCTAAATCCCGCTTCTTTAATTTAGGTTTTAAAGCAAATTTTTAAGTAAAAAATGACTAAAAGAAAATACAATGAATACTAGAAACATATTTATCATTTTCATACTTTTTACTCTTTTTACTGGCTGTGATGACGTATGGGAACCGGCCATAGAAAACATAAAGGATGAAGAATCGATCTATGCAGAACCTGCACTTGCAGAAGGACTGCTTTTACAAGGATATTTACAGTTACCAGACTCCCATGATTATAATTTTGAATTTACTGATGTAGCTACTGATAATGCAGTAAGTAACAATTATAGCAATGTTTATTTATCAATGGCTTCAGGGGCATGGGCAGCAAATAACAACCCTATGAGTGTGTGGGATCGTTCCTATAACTCCATTTTATATTTAAATAAAATAATTAAAGAAGCAGAATATATTCCTTGGGCCCAAGACCCAGAAGCTTCCCAGCTATTCAATATGCGTATGAAAGGTGAAGCATATGGTTTAAGGGCATATTTTATGTATTATTTATTACAGGCACATGCGGGGTATAGTAACGGACAATTATTAGGCGTGCCTATTTTAACACAAACATCTGAAGAAATAACAGAGTTTAACATGCCTCGTGCAAGTTTTAACGATTGTGTTGAAGCCGTTTTTAACGATCTTGATGAAGCAGAGAAATTATTGCCGTTAGATTTTGGAGACTTAGATATAAATGCTGGTGTAATTCCTTCAAAATATACATCCCAAGGTATAAACAGCATAGGCGCATATAACCGTGTGCTTGGATCACGTTTTCGTGGGCGTATGACAGCTAGAATAGCCAAGTTTATACGAGGAGAAGTTGCATTATTGGCTGCTAGTCCAGCTTTTCTTAATGGATCTAACGACAGTTGGGAAACCGCAGCTAAAGCCGCTGCCGATTTATTAAATGAAAACAATGGACTAGGAGGTTTATCAAGTAATGGATGGACTTGGTATGCAAATTTAAGCGACATTCAGGCTATACAAGATGCATCTTCTCCAGCAGAAATTGTTTGGAGACATAGAACACTCACACATTCTGGAATAAATAGTAATATTGAAAGGGAGCTTTTTCCTCCATCATTGTTTGGTTTAGGTCGAATAAACCCTAGTCAGAATTTGGTGGATGCTTTCCCTATGAAGAATGGTTATCCTATATCCGATTCACAAAATTCGGGTTACGACACCCAAAATCCTTATAAAGATCGTGATCCTCGTTTAGATGCTTACGTTGTGTATGACGGTAGTAAGGTGGGGGTGTATGATACTCAAATTTCCATGACAACTACTGATGATGCTGTTAATGCTACAGATAATTCAACACGCACAGGTTATTATATGAGAAAAATAACACGAAAACAAACAAATTTAAACCCTGCTAGTCCTGCCTCACAAATTTTTTATAGAGCAAGAATGCGTTATACTGAAATGTACCTTGATTATGCTGAAGCAGCAAATGAAGCCTATGGACCTCAAGGCATGGCACCAGGAGCAACCTATTCTGCTTATGATGTGATTAAAGCCATAAGAGCAAGAGCAGGTGTAGGCGGTTCAAACGATCCTTATTTACAATCCATAATGAGCAATCAAGATGCTATGCGAGAACTAATACATAACGAACGTCGTTTAGAGCTTTGTTTTGAAGGTCATCGTTTTTGGGATCTACGCCGCTGGAAAGTGCCATTAACAAAACTAAACGAACCTATACGTGGGATTAAGGGAACATCAGGAGGTAATGCCGTGTTTGATTTTACGGGACCTTATTTATTGAGTACCGAAACACGTGATTTCAAAGATTACATGTATTATGGTCCTATTCCTTATAATGAAACATTAAAATGGAGCAATTTGTCCCAAAATGATGGTTGGCAGTAATTAATTATTAAGTATATAACATTAAGTATATAAACATGAAAAAAATATTAATACTCTTGGTGATTCTATTAGGTCTTTATTCTTGTGAAAACCAAGAATGGGACTTCCCGGATTTTGAATACAGTACCGTCTATTTTTCTTATCAATATCCTGTAAGAACCTTAACAATGGGCGAGGATATCTTTGATACAACCTTAGATAATGAGCATAAATGTAAAATTTTAGCTACTTGGGGAGGGGGGTATAGCAATGATAATGATGTTCTTATAGATTTTGTTGTTGATGAGTCCCTTTGTGATAATCTTTATTATCTAGACAACGATGCTAAGGTTGAGGTAATGCCTTCCAATTATTACACCTTAGCTTCTAACCAAATGATTATTCCTAAAGGATCAGTATCAGGAGGCGTTGAGGTAAAATTAGAAGATGCTTTTTTTAATGATGCAATGGCTTTAAAAAGGAATTATGTTATTCCATTGTTAATGAAGAATGTAACCAATGCGGATTCTATCTTAGTAGGAAAAACAAATGTTAATATGCCTAACCCAAATATTGCGACTGATTGGGAAATAGTGCCAAAAAATTATAGCCTATACGCTATAAAATATATTAACACCTGGGATGGACATTATCTTAGAAGAGGAACGGATATGGTTACTGAAAACGGAATTACCGAAGCAGAAATACGCCATAAACAACATGTGGAAGACGATGAAGTGGTTAAATTAAATACTCAATCATTGACTAAAACAGAATTTCCATTAACTTTTCAAGATGAAAATGGTGTCAATATTGAAGTTTCATTAGTTCTTGAATTTAACAATGATGGTAAATGTACTATAACCACAGATTCAAATACTATTACCGCTACTGGAACAGGTACTTTTGTTAAAAAAGGGGAGAAAAAAAGTTGGGGAAATAAAGATCGCGATGTACTATACTTAGATTACAGTGTAGATCTAGGAACGAAACAATATACTACAAAAGATACCTTAGTGGCTAGAGACAGAGGCGTTGGGATGGAATTATTTAATGTTATAGTGAAATAGTTTTTTCATTTAAATAATAATAAATCATATGAAAAATTTTAAAAAAATATTACAGGTAACTTTCATGTTAGGTGCAATCGTAACATCTTGTACTGATTATGAAAGACCCGAATTTACGGTTGACAAACCTGAAAGTATAGCTTCACAAGAGCTAATTAACGAATATGATGGTTTAAAATCATATTTGGACACTATTGCATATCCTAATTTTAAACTTGGAGCAGATTTGGTTTTATCTGATTATAATGCCAAAGCATTAGTATATCGATTAATTAATAATAATTTTAATGAGGTAACCTTTAATGAAGGAGTGCAGCATGGAGATATGGTAAAAGAAGATGGCAGTTTTGATTTTTCAGGACTTGAATCTCTATTTGAAATAACCCAATCTAACGGGATGTCGGTATTCGGTAAAAATCTTATATCAAATAAACAACAAAATGCCGATTATTTAAATGGGTTACTTGAACCAATAGTTATAGAAAATCCTGTGAATTCCAATTCATTGAATAAGTCAGGACTTAATGATTTAAGTTTCACTAATTGGGAATATAATATGGGCGCAGATGTTTCTATAATAGATTTTAATGGACTTAAAACCATAAAAATGGTGTCTGGAGCAAATGCATCAAATCCACAAGATCTAAATCTGATTACTTCGGATATACCTGTTGTTCAAGGACATGAATATGAAATTATCATGTATGTGCGTTCAGATAGTGAAGGAACAGGGCGCATATCATTTGAAGGATTATCTAACAACACTCCAGAAATTGATTGGGATGAAAGTGGTACAGCTTCAGCAAATTTTTCTACAGATGTTAAATGGAAACAAATTAGATTTAAAGTAAGCGATTTTACTTCAAATACAATTAAGCTTCATTTTGACTTTGGTTATCAGCCTAACACAACCTATTATATTAATTTAGGATCCCTTTATGTGTATGATACTGATGCAGCTGTTGGTTCTAATGCAGTTTGGTTAGAAGCGGAATGTGGTGAGTATGGTGCAGATTGGGTAGCATATACAAGCGATACAAATGTTGATGCTACACCTGCTTCAGAAGGTGCCTATCTAATGGTTCCTGATGGGACAAAACCTACTGGAAATCAAGGTGGAATACCTGCGCAAAATATCAATCTTAAATTTGTAGTTTCTGAAGCTGGTGATTATAGTGTATATGTTAGAGCAGCTGCACGTGATGGTAGTGCAAGTAGTGATTCATTTTTTGTAACAGTAGATAATGGTGGTTGGACTGATATGAATAATAGAGGTATAGCTACTACGCCATTTAAATGGTTTAAAGTAAATTCATATCCTTTAAGTAAAGGATCTCATATAATCAACGTAGCAATGCGTGAAGATGGTTGTAAAATTGATAAATTTTATGTAGCTCTTAATGGAGTTGCTCCACAAATAACTGATAGTAATAATACTATAATAGGTGGGCAAGCAGAAAATTGTGTAGAAACAGGTTTCAATCTTGAAAGAACCAGCTCTGAAAAAACAACCATTGTAGGAGACGAATTAAATAGATGGGTCTCAGAAGTTGTTACATACTCAAAAGACTATGTAAAGGCATGGAACGTTGTTGATGAACCAATGGATGACCAAAATCCTTATGAAGTAAAATCAGGATTAGGAATGTCTGCACAATCAGGAGAATTTTATTGGCAAGATTATTTAGGAAAAGATTACGGTGTCGTGGCATTTAAAAAAGCAAGAGAAAATGGAAATGCAGATGATTTGCTTTTTATAAGTGATTTTGGGTTAGAAACCGATCTTGATAAATGTAGAGGGTTAATACAATATGTTGAATATTTAGAAACTCAAGGAGCACAAGTTGATGGTATTGGAGCGAAAATACACTTAACGATAGATTCTGATAAAGATAATATAGCAGACATGTTACAATTATTAGTAGCTACTGGCAAACAAATAGCAATTTCAGATATTTATGTACAGGTTTTAACAAGTACTCCAACAGACGAAACATTTCAAAAACAAGCTGACATGTATAAAGATATTGTTCAAATTTATTTAGATAATGTGCCAGCTTCCCAACGTTATGGAATTACAATAAGAGGTGTTATTGATAATAATTCAAATTCATCCTGGTTGCCAGAAGAGGAACTTGGACTTTGGAATGTCTACTACATTCGTAAACCTGCTTATGTTGGCTTTGCTGAAGGTTTAAAATTATTAAAGAATTAGGTTTGTGTTGATAATTGTTTGGACAATAAAATAGTTGTTTTAACAATTACGATATAAATTTAATAAAGTTAGTTAAATTTAATTTAGTTAAGAACGGGGACTGTATCGAAAGAATACAGTCTTTGTTTTTATAAAGCACTATTTCTAAATTTTGATATGCATTATTACACATTGAGATAGCCCCATTGCTTATTTTAACCAAACCAATATGCTTTACACACATATATTGTAGTAGGCCTGCCTATCGCTTCTATAAAAAAAATCCAACTTATAGTGTTGGATTTTTTATTTGTGAAATTTTCAGGTAGATTTAAAAAATCCTATTATATAAACTTACAAGATTTATAGATTTCTAGCTTCATTCAATTCATCCATAATCTCAGCAAATAAACGATAGGATTTTATACGATCCTCTCCATCATAGATGTTGGTCACAGCAATCAATTCGTCTACTTGAGTCTCTATGAGAAACGCTTTTACTTGCTGTTTAACGGTTTCTTTATTTCCAATAAATGTATATTTAAGCATTTGTTGGACCGAAGGATGTTGTTGCATGTCACGAAGTTCACCAGTCATTTCGCTGGGAGGTTGCATATAATCTCTTTTTCCAGTTAATAGACCTATAATCATTTTATATAGAGAGGTTGATAGACGTTCTGCCTCTTCATTGGTATCTGCAACAATAATGTTAACACCTGCTAGTGTATAGGGCATATGAAGTGCTTTGGATGGTTGGAATTCACGTCTGTAAATATCCAGAGCGTCCATTAATTGAGGTGTCGCAAAGTGACTGGCAAAGGCATATGGTAATCCTTTTTTAGCTGCTAAATGTGCGCTATCGGTACTAGAACCTAAAATATATAGAGGAACATCTACGCCTTCTGCCACCGTGGCACGCACTCGTTCGTTTAGGTTATCTGTTGAAAAATAATTCTGTATCTGTTGCACATTGTCAGGAAAAGACATGGCTGCTTGGTAAAAATCGGAACGAATCGCTTGTGCCGTTTCTCTATCTGTACCTGGAGCCCTTCCTAATCCCAAATCAATACGATGAGGATATAAAATACCCAAGGTGCCAAATTGCTCAGCAATGATTAATGGAGAGTGGTTAGGTAGCATAATGCCACCAGACCCTACACGTATATGTCTTGTGCCTTCTGCAATCTTACCAATTAAAATAGATGTTGCACTGCTACCAATGGCATCAGAGTTATGGTGTTCTGCTAACCAATAGCGGGTATAACCAGTGCTTTCGGCAGTTTGAGCCAATGCCAGTGAATGATTAAATGTCTCTTGCAGGGAACGCCCTTTAGATACGATGGCAAGATCTAATATTGAGTACGCTATGATTTTATTTTGCATGAGTTTATGTGTTTATATATTCAAAAGTTTCAATATATTATAATAAAAAAACTATAATTTTTCTAAGCTACGTTTATAATTATCCCACACCTCATGGTTAAGAGAGTAATTATAATTACGCCCCACTTTATGTTGGCGGATAAGGTCTGCTTCCACGAGCTTTTTAATGTGATGACTTATAGATGGTTGAGCTAAATGTAGTAAAT
Organism: Confluentibacter sediminis; assembly: GCF_003258355.1. Classification (GTDB taxonomy): domain Bacteria; phylum Bacteroidota; class Bacteroidia; order Flavobacteriales; family Flavobacteriaceae; genus Confluentibacter; species Confluentibacter sediminis. The sequence goes on from NZ_QKPO01000017.1 coordinate 54,317, forward strand.
TACAAGCCTGAGTACATTCTACCTTACCTTGGTTTTTTTGCATGTATTGTAAAATCTTTAAGCGATTTATATCACTTAAGGCTTTAGATATTTTCTCTACTTGTTTTAATTCCACAGATTGAATAATATATTGATACTTGCAAATGTATCGATATTTTTTGGTTTAAACAAATGGACAATTTCTCATCTATTAGTTTAGTAAAAGAATTATTGATATAAATAACTTTATAGATATCTAGTTGGTAATGATTGATAGATTTTAAATATTGCACTATAACCAAGTGTTAATAAATTACTCGTAAGGTTTAAAACAAAAAAACTACTTTTACAGTATTAAAAGAATTATTGATTATGGCAGAACATATTGAAAAAGTAAAGTGCTTAATTATTGGGTCTGGACCAGCAGGTTATACAGCAGCTATTTACGCAGCTAGAGCCAATATGGCTCCAGTTTTATACCAAGGGACACAACCAGGAGGACAATTAACAACCACTAATGAAGTTGAAAATTTCCCTGGATATCCTACTGGAATTAGTGGGCCAGAAATGATGATGGAATTACAAAAACAAGCAGAGCGATTTGAAACCGATGTGAGACATGGTTGGATAACAAAGGTTGATTTTTCTGGTGATATCCATAAAGTTTGGGTAAACGATGAAAAAGAAATTCATTGTGACACTGTTATTATTTCTACAGGTGCATCTGCAAAGTATTTAGGATTGGAATCTGAACAAAAATATTTAAAACTGGGTGGTGGTGTTTCCGCATGTGCTGTTTGTGATGGGTTTTTTTATAGAAATCATGAAGTTGTGATTGTAGGAGCTGGAGATTCTGCTTGCGAAGAAGCACACTATTTATCTAAGCTTTGTAAAAAAGTAACCATGTTAGTGCGTAAAGAAGAGTTTAGAGCTTCAAAAATTATGGCAGATAGAGTTAAAAACACTCCTAACATTGAAATTTTATTTAATACAGAGACAGATGAGGTTTTAGGTGATGGACAATTAGTGACTGGAGTTAGAGTTTTTAATAACAAAACCAACGAAAAACATGAAATTTCTGCAACAGGATTTTTTGTGGCTATTGGGCATAAACCGAATACAGATATTTTTAAAGGATTTTTAAATTTAGATGAAACAGGTTATATAATAAATGTTCCAGGAACCTCTAAAACCAATATAGAAGGGGTCTTTGTTTCTGGTGATGCTGCAGATCATGTTTATAGACAAGCTATTACAGCTGCGGGTACTGGTTGTATGGCAGCGTTGGATGCAGAGCGCTATTTGGCTGCAAAAGACACCACTTTTGAAGTGTCTACATCTACTTACAATTAAAGTATACTTATTTATTAGAATAGCCGGAGTGAGCTTCGGCTATTGATTTTATTATAATTTATTTTTTATTTTATTTCAAATTTTAATAAAATGTGCTTTCTTTGAGCTCAATTTAAAAACGGGATGTGGCGCAGTCCGGTAGCGTACACGGCTGGGGGCCGTGTGGTCGCAGGTTCAAATCCTGTCATCCCGACAAAATAGTATATCAATCTATATCAAAAACCTGTTAATCGTATGATTTACAGGTTTTTGAATTTTTAACGGTTTCATATGAAAGCAAAAATTACTGTTAAAAAAGTCAACAAATCGGATAACAAATTTATTTTTTAAAAAGTGTTGACCGAATTGTTAAAATTGAGCAATTTGTTGTGATATTAAATGTATCTTTAAAGTGATTTGACTTTCGTCTGGTAATAAAAAAAGTATTAACAAAAAGACGAAATCATGAAAACGACAACAACTTTCAGTATCCTGTTCTGGGCAGATGTGGCCAGAGCAAAAGACAACCAAGCCTCCATTTATGCAAGAATCACTGTAAACGGCAAGCGAGCAACGCTGAGTTTAAAATGGAAAGTTCCCGTATCGGATTGGGATGTCCATAAGGGTAGGGCGCGTGGAACAAACCAAAATTCAAGGAAACTTAACAACTATCTAGAACAGGTTAACAGCGACCTTTTTAAGTGTTACCAAGACTTGAAGGCAGAGCGTAAGCTAATAACCTCTAATGCCATCAAGGCAAGATACTTAGGAGACGATGAACAGAATCATTCCATTATGGATATTATCGGCTACCATCAGGAGGACATGGAGGACAAGTTAAAGTGGGGCACTCAAAAAAATTACTACACTACCGAAAAGTATATATCAAAGTTTCTGTTGAAGAGTTATAAAACCACCGATATGTATTTACGAGAACTCGATTATAATTTTATACTCAAGTTTGAAAAATATCTAAGGGGATATGTTCCAAAGGATCACCAAAAGAAAATGGGTAACAATACGGTGATGAAGCATATAGAACGATTCAGAAAGCTTATAAATCTCGCTCTTAAATTGGGGTGGGTGGAAAAAGACCCATTTATAAACTTTAAGGCCCATATTATAAAAACAGAAAGAGGGTTTTTGAGTTCAGACGAGTTAAATGCAATAGAGGAGAAACAATTTACAATAGAGCGGCTGCAACTGGTAAAGGATCTGTTTGTGTTCAGTTGCTATACTAGTTTAAGCTATATAGATGTGATTAACTTAACAGAAGATAATATTAATATAGGGATTGACGGCGAATTGTGGATTCATTATAGAAGGGAAAAAACAACCAAGGTCATTAGAATTCCCTTATTGCCCAAAGCTATACAAATTATTGAAATGTATAAAAGCAGCCATAAATCGAAAGCTCAAGGAAGCATATTCCCTAAAATATCAAACCAGAAACTGAATTCCTATTTAAAGGAAATTGCCGATGTATGTGGTATCAAAAAAAATCTAACCTTTCATATAGCCAGACATACCTTTGCTACGACGGTCACATTAAGTAATGGTATCCCCATAGAAACAGTTTCAAAGCTGTTGGGTCACTCTAAGATATCCACGACCCAAATCTATGCTAAGGTCATAGAGAGAAAAGTAAGTGATGATATGAAAGCTTTAAAAGTCAAGCTTCACATTCAAAGAAAAAGTAATGGTTTAAGCTCATAACCCGAAGGTCACTGGTTCGAGTCCAGTTCCCGCTACGAGCAAAGACAAGGGTTTCAAGAGATTGAAACCCTTTTTTATTTTCAGTGGGTACAGAATAATTCCATTTTTGTCGCCAACATTTTAAATGTGATTGTTTGTCATCATTTACTCTTAAACGATATGAAATTCCCATTTATCGTCTCCAAGTTAATTATCTTAGAATAGGTAAAATTGATAATCTAAACTTTAAGGAATATAACCCGGAGGTCGGGGGATCGTGCCCCCCTCTCGCTACCAGTAATAACAAGGGTTTCAATTTCTTGAAACCCTTTTTTTACAATTTTATTGCGATTGCTAAAACATAGCTAAAACATTTTTGATTTTTAACACTTTTGTAATCTGAATAGTATTTGGTTTCATTTGAAATCATTTTTTTTCAATTACCATGAAAACCTAAGGTATTAGGCGACGAAAGCTTAAAAGTTTATCCTTCCGAAAAACACAAATTCACCATCAACACTGCAAGAATGCTCCAGAAACATTCAATAGTTTCCAAAAGATTGAAAACGATACCATATGTCATGCAAAAACAACAAGTGAGTATACTTAATAAATACTAAATAGTCAATTCACCTTGCACCTCTTATATAATTTTTTAAACAATTGCCAGTAACTGAGGGACAGAACTAAAAGCATAACACCGTAATTGAATAAAAAAATAGAATAAATTCATTTCTCTGTGATTGATCAAAAAATCGACCTCAAATACTTGTTTTAAATTACATGTAACAGGGATTCTTAGTATCTATATTTAATCTAAAATCCCGCTATTGTAATGTCTAAAAAGCTAAACAGGGAAGTACTTAATTAACTTCTGAAATAACCACCATATCTATTTCAACCTCTTTCTCCTCAAACTTAAGCCCGTACTTGCCCAGCTCATTATTAACATTATTCATATCTTCTGTGCCTCCTTTTATCTCAATATCTATATTTCCAGAATATCCAGTATTATTTACAATAGGCATGGAATAATTATTGTGCTTAAGTGATATCAGTCTTACAAAAAAATCAATAGGTTGATTTTCAAATTTGAAATTATCATCTTTACTGGAAACATAGCGACTACTTTTCTCCGTTTTATAACGTCCTAGGTTATCAGTTTCTACAAGGGCCAAGCATTTGACCTTTCTTTTAGCCACGTTGCCCTCAATCCCAAAATAACCCTTAAAAAAACGATTTAAATCCTGATGCATCAAGTCCAATAACATTGATTTACTCGACATGTTATTGCCTGGAAAATTAAGATTATAACAAAACGTATTTTTCTCACGCCAGGCTATATAGGTACTATCTTGTTGGTAATCCCCGGTAATATGATACTTTGGACCACGAATTATGTTTTGTAACGAATCATTAACTTCTAATTTGATGTACACATCAATAGGAAAATTTGGCATTTTACACGCAGTTGCGTAAAGTGTCATAATGCTTGCGTTTTGAATCAAGATTTGATCTCTGGTCCTTTTTTCTATAGAACCTGCACCAAGGCGAGGTGTAATTATGGACTGATAATAAGGTTGTATACTTTCCAAAACCATAGGTTGTGAAATATCAAAATCATCATCATCCTTTAAATAGGTTTTAAGAGCCTTTCCTTCAAGAACCTTTTGTATATTCTCTTCTGTGGCAGATTTCCACCCTGTAATGGCCAAAACCGTATCATTTTTAACCCATACTTGATGTGGAACGGCTCTATATGGAAATTGTTTCCTTAATAGTGTATCCTCTGTAATAATTGGCAAATTCCACATGAAGCTCTCTGCCTTTTCCTTTACCAATACATCGGCCTCACTTGTCACCAAAACAATTAACAGATCATCTGAAAATTGTTTTTGTAGTTTTTCTAAATGTGGTACTGATGTTTTACACGCACCGCAATAAACAGAAACAAACTCTAAGATAATTAACTTGTCACTCATATCTGTTTTGAACGATTGGCCTAAACTTGATTTGATATGCGCTTTTAAGTTTGTCATTGAGACATGATCTCCAACGGAAAGCGTTTTAATTTCTTGAGCATTGGCCCTTGCAAATTGCAAAACCATTATCGTTAATGCAATAGGTTTAATTAAGGATGATTTGAATTTTCTCATTTTCTATATTTTAATTTTATTTATTATACCTTTCCTAGTTATAAAGACCTTGCAATAAACCCATCCTCACTTAGGTTATCTATGTAAATACTCAGATCCTGGACTTAGTTTTTGAAAGGTCTTTTTTTAAGGAAAGATAATGTTGAGTAAGGTGGATTTCTTTTTTTTAAACACCAGAAACACACCTTACCCATTTAAATCAATAATTTATCTTGGATTCTGTTCCATACCGGAAAGCTCTATTACATCATCTGGTAATGGCAAAACATAGCGTTCATCATTGGGAGGTAATGTATACGTCTGCCCATTTATGGTTCTTTCGAGCGTCATGGCAAATTCAGGCTCTTGGTTCAATCGCCTTAAATCCATCCACCGGGAACCTCTAAAAATCAAGGATTTTCTTCGTTCCCTTAGAACTATCTGTAAAGCTTCATCACTACTGTTTGCTATGAATGGCTCAAAAGTCCCGGTGGCCCATCGGGTAACCAACAAATCATTTAAATAATCCATGGCTAGGTCCTTATGCTCCAATCGTGCTTCACATTCTGCAGCCATAAGGTATATTTCATCCGTTGCCAAACCATTAAATTGGCGAGTTGATCCATCATAAGTACCTCTAAAAGCCGTCCTGCCGTTGTCATCAAAGTAGTAAATGCTCTTTCTCAAATCATTATCATCATAGGATCCATAGAGTGTTGAATCTATGTAATGCCGATTGAATGTATCTGAAAAGGGATAAAGCGTACTTATAAAAATAGTTTCTTCATTAAAGCGGTCAAAAGGATAGGTTACACTGGGATCTAAATCATTATAATCCAACAAAGTTGTACTTAAATCTAAAGAAGCCTTGGCATATTTTAGGGATTCTTCATAATTTCCCATTTGCAAGTAAACTTTGGCCAGAAACCCATTAGCGGCAACTTTACATGGCCGTGTCTGTACTAACGGAATATTGGGTAATAAATCCAAGGCTTCCTTAGTGTCCTTTATAATTCGGTCATACGTTTCCTGAACCGTGGAACGTGTTGACTTAATAGTTACATCGGGCTCAAGCCTCAATGCGATTCCCAAATCTGTTCCCGCTGTTGTCACATCGTATTGTTTACAATACACTTGCGACAGTTGAAAAAACAGCCATGCTCTGTAGAATAGAGCGCTACCTTTGGCATTATTCCACGCTTCCAACTCTTCAGTTGTAGGTGAAATATTATTGATACTTTCCAATGCAACATTCGCATATAAAACCCCTAAATAAGGTGAGTTATAGCTATAACTGGTAGGTTCCGTATAAATAGTTTCAGCCCAAATGATTGCATTTTGCTCTTCTGGTCTAATGCCGGCCCAATCCTCGTCCTGAATATAAAAATTGTCCGTGCCAATAACACCTAACATGGGGCTTTTTGAAAAATTCATTCTAGAAGAATTATCCAACAAGGCCTGAACATCTGTTATTGTTTCAGGAACAACCAGTTGTTTATTCTGCTTTACTTCTAACCAATCACTATCACATCCATATAAAACAACAGTGATCAAGACGAAAATGTATTTATATATATTATTTTTCATATGCTTTATAATTTATTTTTCTCATTAAAATGTTACATTAACACCAATAGAATATATCTTTGGGATCAAATAGGTTGTATTGGGGTAATCAGGATCCAAACCGGTTTTGCTCGCTTGCCATAATATCCCTAGGTTACGGGCATTGGCAAATACGCGAAGTTCCCTAAATGGCAATCTCGGTTGGGCATTCTTGCTAAGTGTATAGCTTAAATTAATATCTTCCAGTCTTATATGATCACCCTTTTCCACATGGAGTTCAGAACCTTGATACATAAAATCCCTGTAAAAGTCAGATGATTCAGGCATGGATGGCACTTGTGTAATCAATTCATCACCTGGTTGTTGCCAACGGTTTGCGTAATCGCTATGAACTTGCAAATCATTAAAAAGTCCGTCATAACCTAAACTGCTCTTTCTAAAGTAATAATTGGCTTTCCAACTAATATTGGCACTTAGGGTAAAGTTTTTCCAGCTAAAGTTATTCCTGATGGCTCCATAAACTGGCGCAACATTAACGCCGTGATAAATAAGGTCTTCATAGGTTAGGCCTCTAACATAATCCCGATAGTCATTAGAAGGCTGACCATCAACCACTAATATCGGATCCCCAGTATTAGGATCAAGGCCTTGCCAAGGGAGGCTATACACTCCGTCAATAGGTCGGCCTTGCTGTGGAAGATTGGAAAAATTATTGGTAGTGCCAGCCAGTATATTATTAGTCGTAATGGATTCACTGTTAAATTCTAAAATTTTGTTCTTGGTCCAACTAAACAAAATAGTCGAAGTCCACTGAAAGGCTTGATCTATATTGATGGTATTGATTTCAAAGTCCATCCCATAGGTCTTGGTTTTAGCATAATTTACATTGTTAGCTAAATTTCCAAGATCTTGACCTGCCGTTGGATCTAAAGGAACTTCCCCAATAATATCACTTCCCAGTTTGTTGAAATATTCCACAGACCCCGTAATACGTTGGTTTTTAAATCCAAAATCCAATCCCAAGTTCAACATTCCAACTTTTTCCCATTTAAGTTGGGGGTTTCCAGGACTTCTTAGGACAATAACAGGTAAGTTAGTCCTGTTACTATCCACCGTATATCTTCCAGTTGGAAATGCCGTTGCTGATTTATTTACATTACCATTATATCCATACGTTGTCCTGATACGCAAGTATGGTAGGATTTCTGAGTTGTAAAAAAGTTCTTTTGAGACATCCCAACTTCCTCCCAAGGACCATAAGGGTACCCCTTTTTGGTTAGCTTTTACACCAAATAAATTTGAGGCATCGTACCTTGCACTTCCAGAAATAACGTATCTATTCTTAAAAGAATAGGAAGCATTTCCAAAATAAGAAAGATAGCGGTCAGTTAGATCAGCTGTGCTTTCTGAAGCCGATGGCAAGTAAGATGAACCAGCAGGCCTCAAAGGAAATCGTGTCGTAAAATCCAATTCATTATTAAAAGTAAGCACATTATCATCATACCCAAAAAGTTTAAATCCGCTTTGTGTAGCATGTACTTCCCTAACCTCCATACCTATTAAGGCATCCACACGGTGTTCAGAATTAAACCGTTGATTGTAATTTAGCTGTACCCTACCTGAATGGGCAATTTGCTGGTTATAACGTTGAGCTAAAACGTCCCCATAAGGAAACACTCGCGTTCCATCGGCTTGGGTAAACCTATTTACCTGGTGCCTTGTTAAATAACTATCCTTGTCCTGTCTGTTTCTTAATTTACTGTCAGAACGCTGGTATTGGTATTTTAAGTCGATATTGAAATAATTTAAAAAATTATAACCAACACCCATGTCAATTCTATAATCTGTCGTTCGGGTAACTATGTCCCTTAATGCCTTTTCCTGTAATGGACGGTACTGCCAATCCAACAATCCATTGGCTTCTGCCTCATCCAAATAGGTAGAGCGCAACTCATTGGTAACTGGAAGCCATTGGCCGGAATCATCTGCAAATCGATTATATGGCAATTCAGTACCGATACTACCCCAACTAGAACCATTAGATTTCTGCTTTTGGTTGGTTATGTTTATACCCAGTCTCAGCTCAAGTCCCTCGACAGGGCGAAAGGTTTGGTTAGAAACCAAGGTTATACGATTGAGTTCATCACCGTCCCTATTGGCTAGATTCCTATCCAAACCACCCGATAGGTAATACTCGGCTTTCTGACTCCCTCCCCTTAGGCTTAATGAGGTTTGCTGTTTCAGGCTATTTCGGTAAAAATACTTCTCGGCTTCGTTCCTAACATCATATTGAGCCAAACGAGTCAGTTCTTGGTTTAATTCTGAAGTTGAAATTAAACCATCTCTTTCCTGTGCTAAAAGTTCTACCACTGGAGATATTGCAGGATACCTACTACTATTAAGGTCACTATTATAAAATCCTCTATCAAATAGGGTTTGTTCCAGTTCGATATAATTCTTGGATGTAATAAAATCAGGAGAATAATGTAAGTCAGGTGTTGCTCCTATGGTGACGTTATTATTGAATGAAACACTTAGGGGTTGGTTCCATTGCCCCTTCTTCATGGTAATAACTATGACACCATTGGCTGCTCTAGCACCCCAAATAGACGCTGATGCAGCATCACGCAAAACCGTAATACTCTCAACATCATTGGGGTTTATGGTATTTATATCACCCTCAAATGGAAAATTATCTACTACTATTAATGGACTGTTATCCGATTCGATACTATTGATTCCCCTTATACGTAGTGACCTAATATCTTCTCCTCTGCTATCACTCACCTGTCTCTTATCGAACAACAAACCTGGTACTATATTTTCCAATCTTGTAATGATATCTGTACTAACCGTTCTGTTGAACAATTTATTGTCAATTTGTACAAATGAACCAGTAGCTCTTTCCTTTGGCAGCTCTTGAAATCCAGTACTTACTAAGGTGACCTCTCCCAATTCCGAGATTTCTTCAGTCATGATTACGTTTATGGTCTTTTGACTTCCAACCGTTACTTCCAGGGTCTTTAAACCCAAGGCTGAAAAAACCAATGCATTTTCAGGATTTGGAACGGCAATGGAAAAAGCACCATCAAAATCAGTAGCCGTTCCCTTGGTGGTGCCCTTAATTAGAACGGTTGCTCCAACTACCGGCACCCCACTTTGGTCAGTCACCTTTCCGGAAACCGTTATTTGCTGTTGGCTATTGGCCTCTTTTATTAGAATCGTATTGTCTTTTGTAAGGACAACGTTTAAATTAGCTTTTGCTAAACTAATATTCAATAGCTTACTTGTACTGATAACTCCCTTTTTGAGATGAACCTTTGGTAGGTCTTCAAAAATATTTTCCTCGTAAATGAATTTATAGTCTGTCTGATTCATGATAAGATAAAATATTTCATCAATAGTGATTGTTTTATCTTCATCAATTTTGATTCTTGAATTCTGTGAAATGACGTCTCCGGGTGCCAAACTGAAAACGGACAAACAGTAAAAGAAAAGAAGCGTTCTTATCATAAATTTAAGTATGTGCTTCCCCAGAGGGAAACCAGGGTTAGTTAATTTATTTTCCATAAATTTGTGTGTTATTGATTAGTTACGATGTTAATTAATTGATTTCTTACAGGAGGGATAAGGCTTATACTTACCAAGGTGACAGCTCTTTTCCTCCTTTTTTATTTCTTTATTTGATCATAGGCTCTAGGTTTTAGTTTTATTATATCATCGTTTGAAAAATTTACCGGGTCATTTCAGGTATATGGTTTTCTCATATATTTCATAATTATTAATAGAGGTGGATTTAATAGCCGACAGGATTTCCTCTATGCTTTGGCTTTTACCCAAAATCCCCTTAAACCTTACCTCTTCTAGTGATTTTTTTTCAAAAACGACCTCAAAATCATACCATCGCGATAATGTTTTCATGATCTCTTTCAAGGACTTACCATCAATAAAGTTAAAGATGCCCTCTCTCCAGGCTGTTGCAACTTTAATGTTGACATTCCTAATTTCTATATTCTGAGTACTCTTGTCCAAAACGGACTGTTCCCCTGGTTTTAGGTTTTGGGTATGATTACCATACTTCAACCCAATTTTCCCCTCAGCCAACGTAGTATAAATCAAAGGTTCGTCTTTGTAGGCCTTGACATTGAATTCCGTACCCAATACTTGGATAGTTTGGTTATTGCTAACCACTTTAAAGTCTGAGCCATTATGTTCCATACTAGGGGATACATCAAAATAAGCCTCTCCGTAGATCAACTCCACCTCTCGACTTTGACCTTCCACAAAATTAACAGGATATTTTAATTGGCTTTCTGAATTAAGCCAAACTCTCGTGCCATCAGAAAGGACCATTGCAAACTGTCCCCCACGGGGAATTGTCAACGTATTATAGGCTATTTCTCCTTTTGTGACTTCCCCTGTTTGATAAACTATTTCCTCTCCATTACTTGTAGCCCTTTGGTTTTCATAAACCATGCCCGATTCAAGGGCAATAAACTCACCCGTTTCAAGGGTCAATATTGCTTTGTTTCCTCCAGGTATAATTTGGTTATTGATAACAACGGGCAGGTCCTTGACTTGGGTATCCAACCACCTATCCTTATACAAATAACCGCCTACTATCATGCCAATTATTAGTATTGCTGCAGCAGCATAACGCAGCCATGATAAGGGAGTTCTCTTAGGGTTGCTGTTTAATCGTGCCTTGATTTGGTCAAAGTCACCAATAAATGGAGTATCCATGTTAATTAAATGATGGGTTTCCAAAAAGGCTTTAAAATACGCTTGGTTCTGCTTATCCCTTAACCACAAATCCAACATATCCATATCTTGATGCGATAGGGATTGGTGGATGAATTTTAGGATTAGATGGTCTATTTGCTTTTGCTGCATTGCGACTGTTTTATAATAATTCTCAAAAAGGATTAAAAACCCTCTATTTTTCTATATTTTTTTTATTTTGGACAAATTGCTTTATGTTTACATAAATTTACATATTAAATTTATAGCCTTTGAAAGACACTGAATTCAAATTAGTGGTCGCATCATTTATAAAGGGGGATCTAAGGGCATTTGAAATTATATACAATCAATTTTATGAGGCTTTATGCCTCTATGCTTTAAGATACACGCCAGATAGATCATTGGCCGAGGATATTGTTCAGGACACCTTTGTCGATCTATGGATCCATAGGAAAGGAATCAGCGAAGAACACTCATTTAAGAGTTATATTTATCGGATTGTCTACAATAAGCTGATGGACGTTTTTCGCCAAGATGCTAAAACACAGAAAATGTATGCTTCCTATTACCAACAGCCTATGGCGCAATTTATATCAACTTTAGACGCTGAACCAGGGTATAGAGAGGAGCTTATGACCAAACTCAAATATTGTATTGATAAACTTCCAAACCGCTGTAAAGAGGTGTTTTTAAAAACAAAAATGGCAGGGCTTAAATACAGCGAAACGGCCAAAGTATTGAACCTGTCCATTAAAACAGTTGAAGGCCATGTTGGTAGGGCTTATGTCTTCATCAAAGATTGCCTTAAGGTGTTTAATCTTAAAACTATTTAGATTTCCTGAAGATGTAAGGGTTATTTTTTTCGACTATAAACTTATTTCAATCGAATATTTTCCATAATAATAAAAACTTCAGACTTTGTCCATCAGGGAAGCCAACCACTATGAAAAGTCTACAAAAACCTGAACAAAAACAACTCCTTTGATGGTAAGATCCTTCTTAAGAATTCACAAACCATGGGATCTAGCCGTATTTACCTCTTGGTAGGGCCATAGCGGCCATCCAGAAATTGAAACCAAAAGCTATGTTCACTTTTACGAACACTTCAAAAATCAAGATATCATTACAAGTAGGATTATCCTCTTCTAAGCTTGATACCAAATGAATATTTACTACAAGCCCAAGAATTTACTGCCTTCCCAATGCAGAGCATTAAATAAAAACAAGGCTTAATCGATTTCTATCATTAAGAGAATTGGGCTAAATCAAGTGAATTTTTAAGTGGTGGAGAAATAATACGGGTGATGGTTTATGGATTGACAATTTCACATCAATCATCAGGTATTATAGACGAGCCTATAAATAATCTGGACATCCAAAATATTGAAATCTGACACCTACCATCAGTGTACAGTAGAAAACCCTGCTTGTTGTATGTTGTATTTTACAACGAAAGTTACTTTAAATAAAATTGAATGAACAATCGAACTTAAATACAAAAACCTATAAAAATGTAATTATTTAATCACATAATCGGAAAATTTCCGATTATGTGATTGTTTTTTGACATATTATTGTTAAATTTGGGTTAGTTAATCGGATATTTTCCGATTATCATATGTAAATATGACAGTATGCATTTTAGAACAATCATAAAAGGGTAGTGTCTCAAATTAGTGGTTTTTGTAATTTTAAAACATAACTATTTAATAATTAAATAAGTGTTGAATAATAAAATTTTAAATCGGGTGTATTTAGATATGCCCGATTTTATTTATGGACCTTAACGCCACTAAAATCGGTATGTCCTTAAACCTGATGGCTCAGATTAGCGGTTAAAAACTACTTGCCTTATCAATATCAAGGATAAACCTTAGTTCTATTAAATATATCGAGTATATTTTAGCGGCTTGATCTAACGGTTTACAATTTATGCTCTGTAAAAAATGTAACCACGGCTGTACTAAAAATGGATTCCAAGCTAATGGTGTACAACGATATTATTGGATAGGGCGGTCAAGGTGTGCCACCTCCAGCGGATAAAAGTGAACATAGCAATAATTATTGCAAACCCTTTTATATCTTCGGCTGAAGTGAGTTTTTAAGTGGCTCAAAAAATTCCGTTTTCAGTGGTTAAATTTAACCGTTTTTTGCAGGTTAGGAGATGAAATTGATAACCTACCACTATGAGAAGAAATGAGATATTATAATGTTTTTATAATATTTATTGCAATTCTATTTTTTCAAATGATTCTTGTATTTCGCTCATTAAGCAATTCTATGTATTGAGCCTTCATATTATCAGATAAAAACGAGTTTTCAATCCATTTAATAGCTATTGATTTATTTTTGTTAAAACGTTTAAAAACACCTGCGATTTGCTTATCTGTTAAATTTAGGCTTTTGCCAAGAGCTTCAAAATTAGAACGATTTAGTCTACTTTTTTTACCTTCAATAGTTAATGCCATTTCTTCTTTATCTCCAGGATTTATGATGGTTACATTGAGTAAGTCATAAGCAGGAGATAGCAACCAACCAGAATTAGATTGAATCATCGAGAAGTTTTTAAGATGCATGTCATTATTTCCTGTTATGAAACTAAAGAGGGCTAATTCAAAAAAGAAAATTTTGTCCAATATCGTATTGCTTGAATATGTGCCCAAAGCTTTGCCTATTTTTTCCATAGAACTTTTGTATTTGTCGAAGGCTTCGGTAATTTGGAACATATCTAACATATGAATCTTTTGGTTATCATCTGTCCTGTCAATGCGTTTTGTGATATAGGACAACTCTCCAGACTGTAAACGAATTAAACTAGACTTTACAGTTTGTATACCATATGCTTCTGCAATACGCATGGTTACATGCTCATTTTGTGGCATGCCGGGATAGTCCTTTGATGGTGGTTTAAAAATGAAATTTCCACCTAAAGCACCAACAACTGTTAATCGAAAGTTTGTGTTTTGTGTCAAATCATCTACTATCGACAGGGATAGTTTTGGCTGTACGCCTGGAACAGCGACACTGCGTTCAATAACGTCCTTTGCGAGTTCAGACATTTGGTTTAATGAATACTCTAGTTTTGGAGGGGTTTCTGTTCCAAAAAATGATAGGCTACATGCTTTATGAAAGTCAATTTCATGGTCTAGAGGTTTGTAACAGTATAAACAATTAGGCTTCATTATCTTCTCTTATTGGTTGGACACTAACAGCTCCTATACAGTTTTGGCAACAAGCTAGTAATAATCCCATACGATCATTAGGGTTTAATTTCCAGTTTTTAGTCGCTATGTTCAATAGCCAGCCTTCAGGAATTAAACCTTCAAAGAATGGAAATAACCGATTATCTTTATAGGCTTCTTCTCGAACAGGCATTGTAAAGGTTATGAATTGATTGCTATGGTTTTTAACGTAGTCTTTGCTGTATTCAAATAGGTAGTCGCCATCATCGGTTTCGGTGAGAATACCTGCAATTAGGTCATTGTAAAATATAGATGCTTTTCTCATTCTTGATGGTTTTTAAGAGCTTTAGAATCTATGGGGGCAAGCTCATGACCAAACATACTTAGTACAAGGTTTACCTTATCCATGTTCAAATTGGTTTTGCCTTGTTCTATTTTCCTAATCACAGTCAAGGCAACACCAGCACGCTCTGCAAACTCTTCTTGGGTAAGATTAACGTCTTTTCTACGTGCTTTTACAAATTCAGATAGCTCTTTCATTATATGTTTTTAGATATAATTTTAATCAAATATAGTGAATTATATGTAAATACGTATATTTTTATAGTTAAACTTTATTTTATATGTATATACGTATAATTTTATTATGAAACCCCATGCTTCCAGCACATATCTTTTCCTGCATTTCGCTCACTACATGCACTCAAAAATAAAAGCTTACAGCTCCGCCTAATATGAGTGGTGGTATTTTAGACCATTTTATTTATAAAGACCTAAAATACCACAACCCATATTTTTAGCCAACCCGCAGTTTTAAATTTCAATCTAAAATAGAAAACCTTGAATAGCAAGAGATATAAGATTAGTCCAATAAGTCCCACTTCCCACTATTTTAAATTTCACAAGGTTTTTTAATCCACTTCCGAGCCATCACTGTCCCATCTTTTTTTGGCAGCAAAACAACAACATTCATTCTTGGACGACGGCATAAAGCCAGGCTCGTGCCTCGCTCTTTTTTATACGTCTTACCAAGCCTGAATATTGAATCACAACAGGCATCAAAAAAAGATAACAGCTGACGGCTCTACGGGAAGTAAATCAAAATATCAGATTATGAAATCATATCAAAATATCCAAAAAGGAAGTGGCACTAAAAAAAATCAAAAAAGAAAAACGCTTCTGGATACAATAAGTAAATCACTGAATATTAATCCCATCTGCTTTTTGTAGATACTAAATCAATTTAATTATGGGAACATTAAAAAACAATGTACAGTTAATTGGAAACGTCGGACAAGACCCAACAATTACAACCTTGGAAAACGGAAAAAAAGTAGCAAAATTTCCATTGGCTACCAATGAGCATTACAAGAATGCCAAAGGCGAAAAACAGACCCAAACGGATTGGCACACTATCGTGGCTTGGGGCAGAACGGCAAACATTATTGAAAAATATGTGACAAAAGGAAAAGAAGTTGCCATTGTGGGCAAACTGACCTCAAGAAGTTATGAGGACAAGAATGGTACAAAGTGCTATGTGACCGAAGTGGTAGTGAGCGAAATACTCCTTTTGGGAGGCAACGAGTAAACAAAAATAAAGAGGGCATCTCTCTGGAAAAGTTGTGCCCTCTTTTCATTATTAATCTCTAAAGACAAAACAATGAAATCGAAGATTCACGAATTCCAAAGCAAATATTCAGAAATGAGTAAAGACAAAGTTAACGAAGTAAAAATCAGTTACAAAGAGAAAATTGCCCTATCAGATTCCCCGGTCATTAAAAATTCAGCTGATGCAGGAAGACTACTTTTTGAGACATGGGATAAGGACACCATATGCATACAGGAATCCTTTAAGGTGCTATTATTGAACAACTCCAATAAAATCAAGGGGATTTATCAATTATCCACTGGTGGCATTACCGGAACCTTGGTGGACGTCCGCATTTTATTTGCCGTCATTTTGAAATCCCTTTCGGTGGGGGTGATTTTATCGCATAGCCATCCGAGTGGAAAGTTGATGCCCAGTGAAGCGGACAAGCAGCTCACCGAAAAAATCAAGAATGCAGCTGCTTTTTTTGATGTGAAAGTGTTGGACCATATCATCATTGCCCCAGATGGTGGGTATTACAGCTTTTCGGATAACGGTATATTATGATTTAACACCTCAATTATGGTCTATTTAAATTACAACAACCTCGATAACGAAACCCAATTATACTTGATTTCCAAATCAAAAAAAGATGTGGAAAAGCGTTTTGGGGAGCAATTAAGGAACTATGCCAGGGAACACAACGTTAATTACGATACCCTGTTGGAAGAAGAAGCGATACGAAATCTATACAATTATAAGTATGTTTTCAAAATATGAACATCAAACCGAACCAAACAAGCCCATTTATTATGATGGGCTTTTTTTATGCGTAATTAACTGAAAATATTATCTTTATAACGTTGCATACCAACATCTTTTGGTCATTGTGTTTTTTGATTTGACTTTCCTAAAATGACCAATCCATAAATTAAAAATAGGACATCCGACCTTGGTTGGGCGTCTGAAAATTTTGGTCCCTGACGGGACGAAATCGAGTAGCAAGAGGGTAACACGCAGGGCGATGTTACGGGAATCGATTTTTGCACAATCCCTTATAAATAAAGGGATTGAGGAGATTGGAATAATAGGGGGTAAGGTGGTTTTCACGGAAAAATCGTCGCAGCCCAATAAAATCAGCAAATTTTTCACGGAAAAATGGACCAGGGATATGAAAGGGAACGGTTTGAGAGCCTGAGCATCAAAACGTCCGTAGCCAAGAAATTCAGGAATTACTGCAAGAGCATCTCCAAATCGCAGTCCATGGCCTTGAGGCTTATGGTCGAATTTTTTGAGGATAATGGGGTGTCACCGGAAGACCGTCTTGGCGAGACCTTAGCTTCCTTAAAGGGACAGATCATAAAACGCTCCAATGCCGTCATTGCCATTATCAAGAACATTGAGAAGATGCACCACAAACCAACCACGGCCATTCTGCAAACCTTATTTGAACAGATGTCCCAAATAGAACCTGATGAAAATGAGACATTTGATTTTGGGGAGCCCAAGTTACTTCCCGAAAATGAAGAACTAAACCATTATAAAAATGCCTATTACAAAACCCAAGAGGCCTATAACGATTTAAAACAAGAGACCAAGGGATTGCTCAAAAAGGTAAAATACGTCCGGAACAATTTCGGTATCGGGCATTACCGTTTGAACATCACCAATGAAGCCCTTGAAACCATAAAACAAAAATTGGAACATGTACATCACCATAACACCACAGAAACTAGGCGATAATTATGGACAGGGCGTGGCTGATTTTGTTGCGTATCTGGAAAAGGAAAATGAAGGTAAATCCATGGAGGACATGGAGCCCTTTTTCAACCAACATGGCGACCAAATCTCCTCTAAGGAAGTCATTCGTGATATTGATAACAATACCGCCAAGCTCAAAAAAACAGAACCCAAATTCTATTCCATAACCCTTAATCCAAGCCAACAGGAACTGAAGCACCTGACAAACCATTCTGAAGATTTAAGACAATACACACGGGAGGTCATGAAGGTGTACGCGGCATCCTTCCATCGTGAGATTGATGGTAGGCCCATCACCGTAGACGATATAAAATACTATGCCAAAATAGAACATGAACGGACCTATAAGGGCACCGATAAGGTGATTCGGGACAATGCCCCGTATTATGGGAAAATCGTCGCTTTAAAGAACGAGATTCAGCAAATCCATAGTGGAAAGCTTTCAGGTGACATCGCTTCAAAAATGCAACAGATCCAACAATTGGAACGGGAGGCTCCCCATCAACTCAACGGACAAATGATTACCCAGGGCATGGCCAAGGAGGGATCCCAATCCCACATCCATATCATCGTGAGTAGAAAAGACCAGTCCAACCGCTACAGCTTGTCCCCAGGGAGTAAGTACAAGGCGTCTGAGGTGGAAATGAATGGTAAAATGGTCAAGCGTGGGTTTGATAGGGATCGGTTCTTTGGAGCATCTGAGTCCACTTTTGATTCCTTATTTCAGTACAAACGAAACTATGTGGAAACCTACCAAGCCAGAAAAACACTGGTCAAGCAGCCTCAAATGTATTATGCCAATATTTTGGGCTTGCCAAGCAACGAGAAAGCCATCGCCTTTAAATTGCTGGGGCAGGCAGGGCTGAACACCCCGCTCATGAACCTCCCGACCAATAAGGTGCAATTGGTAATGAAGGCCATCAAACACGTAAAGCGAGTTCTGGGTAAGGCCTTGGAATCGGGTTCCATTGGTATATGATTATGGATTTCGGTTTTAACATAGTATATGGATTCATGGGAATGCTCTTCTTGGGGTTGCTTTTGTATGCGTTTTTATTACAGGACCAAATCAACATCCCCAAAAAGTACCAAGTCCATTTTAAGCTCAAATATGGGCATTTCAAATTGGACAACCTTAGGCGTGGGGTCTCAATCATTGGTTCGGCCGGTAGTGGAAAGACGGAAAGTGTGGTCTATAATTTGTTGCAACATGTCAGCAAGTATGGTTTTTGTGGCATTATCCATGACTATAAGGATTTTGAACTGACCGAAATCGCCTACCCCTTATTCAGGGACAGCCCAGAAGTGACATTCTATACCATAGCATTTGATACCATCCACCACAAGGTCAATCCGATCGCCCCGCACTACCTGCCCAATGAGGAGAGCGTCAATGAGCTATCAAGGGTGCTTGTGGAAAACCTTTTGGAACAAGGGGAACAGTCCAATGCCACAGCCCGTTTTTTTAACGATGCCGTGGAAGGGCTATTGGCTGGCCTGATCTGGAAATTAAAGACCGATTATCCCAAGTTTTGTACTTTGCCCCATGTTATAGCCGCTTTCCAAAGTATGTCGACCAAAAAGCTGGTGGCATTCCTAAGCTCGAATCTGATTGCAAAAAGCATGGCTAGTGCCTTTATCAATGGCATCGAATCCGAAAAACAGACCGCAGGGGTAAAAAGTACCCTGTCCAATGCCTTAAAAAAAATAAGCTCCCAAAAGCTGTTCATGGTACTATCTGAGGATGGTGTGCCTTTAAATATCAATAGCAGTGATAATCCTTCGATCATCTCCATTGTCAATAATCCAAAATACGAATCGGCATATGCACCGATCATTGCTGCCATCATGCATACCGTCATCAAACAAATGAGTGTTAGAAACCAACAGTCTGCCTTTGTGCTGATGGAAGAGGCCCCAACCATAAAATTGACCAACATGCACCGCATTCCGGCAACGCTTAGAAGCTATGATATTGCCACGATGTATGTCATGCAGGATAAAATCCAGAATGACATGCTTTATGGGGACAAGGCCAGTAAGGCCATTTTAAGTAACCTATCTTATCAGTTTTTTGGAAAGGTCAATGACCCTGATACCGCCAAATACTATGAACAGTTTTTTGAAATCATTAAAATACCCACCAAAAGCATTAGTAGGAGCAGTGGACTCACTTTGGAAAGTCGTATCACCAAAGGGGAGAAGGAAGTCTCGAAAAGACGTGCCGGGATATTCTTTAGATTGAAACAGGGAGAGTTTGTGGCTTTTGCGGATGGTAAGGATCGAAAGGTGCAGTTTAAATTGCAAAAAATAGAAAAAACCAGGCCCGAGAGCCATGTGATATATTCTGATGATGAGTTGAGATGGCAGCATGAAGGTATCTATCGGGATATTAGAACGCTCTCGGGCAAGAATGAACAATAGTTGGTTGCTGGGGACCGTTAAACAAATAGCTGCGTAAAATCTTCTGCACATCCACATTATTCTTTTGTGGGATCAAATTGGTCTCTATATCTTCATGGCTTGTAATTTGTTCAGAACTATCAATGAAACCATACCCTAAATAGACGTTGTTTTTTATTAGGACAAAAGCGTCTTCTTCTGGATACCTTCCTTTTTCCTTGATGATAACATCCCTGGAGTTTTCAATGGTGTGCTTTATGGCATTTTGAACACGGATGTTGTAGTCATCGACAGATTCATTTTCAACACAAATACCTTTGCAGGATGTAATGGAATAATGGGAACATTGGCCAACGCCTTCCTGCAGATGGCAATACTTAGGACATAATTCAAATTGGATGCAAAGACGTTCCAGAAATTGCCTGCAATCCGTTATGTTGTAAAAGGTCTGTAATGGATGGGGTGTTGCTTTTAACGTGTTATAGGCTAAATGGATGATGCCATGTCTGTCTTCAAAATTGAATATAGCATAGGCCTTGGGTGTTCTTTTGGAAGCTCGATTATACTCTGGAAAGTAATGTTTTATGGCAGCATCTTCCATCAGAAGTGCGATGAGCTCACTGCCGGATAGTTCAAAATCAATGTGTGCCGTTTCCCGACAGAGGTTAAGCTCCCGTTCCGTTTTATTGTAAAAATGACCTAAAACACGTTTCTTTAAATCCTTTGCTTTGCCCACATAAATAACCTTTCCTTTTTTATTCTTAAAATAGTAAATACCTGCTTCGTTTGGGATGGCGTTAAAAACGGCACTCGGTAAATGTGGCGGTAAGGTGGCTTCCTTAGAGGATTTTTTAAGAAAATCATTGAACACGGTTTCAGAATCCTTGGTACTCAATAACCTTTCAAAAAGAATGACCGTGGCTTCAGCATCGCCTCTTGCCCTATGCCTGCCGTTGATATCAATGTCAAGGGCATGGCAAATCTTGCCTAAGCTATAGGACTTATGTCCCGGGATTAATTTTCTGGAGAGCCGAACCGTGCACAGTTTTTTTCTTGTGAAATCCATACCTATCGCTTTGAACTCATTACGAATCACATTGTAATCGAAATTGACACTGTGGGCCACAAAGATGCTTCCATCCGTGATGTCCAGAATTCGCTGTGCGATTTCTGAAAAAGTAGGTGCATTGGCAACCATGAGATTATCAATACCTGTCAAGGCCGTGATGTAATCGGGTATATAACTTTCAGGATTGACCAAGGATGTGAACTCATCAATAACTTTGCTGCCATCATATTTGAAAATGGATATCTCCGTTATTTTATTGCCTTGCCCTGTAGTCTCAATATCAACAATCGTATACATTACCGCATTTTTTCCAAAGCTTTCAATTCAACTCCCAAATCATTGAACATACTTATGATACTGCTTATTTTCAGGTCCTGTTCACTATATTCCTGGGTATTGATGCTGCACGTGAACTCCCATAATTCAAGGACTTCGTCTATGGGGATGCTGTAGTCATGGTATGCTTTGTTATCTGATATTAGTAACAATGAATTATTGAGTTCAATATTATTTATCACCCGCTTATACACCATGCCATCATTTAGGGTCACCAAGACATAGGTTCTGCCACTTTTTATTTCGCTTCGGTCTTCCACATAGCGACCCACCACATAAGAGCCACTTTTCATGGGCAGCATGGAATCGCCCTTGATGGGAAAGGCCCTGTGTTTTCCCGTGGGCAAAAAGGGTAGCTTTATTTTTTGTAATTGTTCGATATACTCAGGGTCATCGTAGCCTGCTAAATACCCTGCTGAGGCTTTTATTGGAACGACCTCAATCAAGTTGTTATTATCATTGTCCACAGTGATCGGGAACAAGATGCGTTGGTTTCCAATATCTATAAAAGAGGAGTCCGTTGCTTTTGTTAGGTCATTTCTCAACAAAATATCAATGGGCAATTTAAAATAATCAGAGATTTTAATCAACATCTCTATGGTGGGTGCTGAACGTTCTTCTTCGTAGGAGCCAATTCTGGAGCGTGGGACCTGGAGTTCATCTGCCAAAGCTTCTTGGGATAGCTTTTTAAGTCCCCTTAAATGTTTGAGGTTTTTTGAAATCATTTTCATAATGCTACAAATATAAGCAATAATTACTAAATAATGTAGCTAATTTTGTAGCATGAACAAAAATATATTACATCTGGACTTGGATACCTTTTTTGTGTCTTGTGAACGATTGATAGACAGTCGATTACAAAAGCGTCCGTTATTGGTTGGTGGCACTGGTGATCGAGGTGTTGTTGCTGCCTGTAGCTATGAAACACGGCGTTTTGGTGTTCATTCTGGGATGCCCATGAAATTGGCAAAACGATTATGTCCAGAGGCCGTTGTCATCCGGGGCAATGCATCCATTTATACCAAGTATTCGCAACAAGTTACAGAGATCATTAAGGAAAATGTCCCCATTTTTGAAAAAGCCAGTGTCGATGAATTTTATGCCGATTTAAGTGGGCTGGATAAATTTTTTGGGAGCTATAAATATGCCTCTGAAATGCGGGCAAAAATCATCAGGGAAACAGGCCTGCCCATTTCCTTTGGTTTATCATCCAATAAAATTGTTTCTAAAGTAGCGACGGGCGAAGCGAAACCTAATAACCAATTACGTATCGATCCTGGTTTTGAAAAATCGTTTTTAGCCCCATTGTCCATTAAAAAAATTCCTTCAGTAGGTGATAAGACCTATCAAATCCTTAGAAATTTAGGCATTGATAAAATGGGCGTGGTACAACAAATGCCTGTGGAAATGATGACCAGCGTTTTGGGTGTTAATGGTAGGACTATTTGGAAACGCGCCAATGGTTTGGATGACCCACCACTGATTCCGTTCCATGAACGGAAATCCATTTCAACGGAACGCACATTCAGCAAGGATACGACGGACATAGTTAAACTACGTTCCACCATTTTTGCGATGGCAGAGAACTTGGCTTACCAATTACGCAGGGGCGATAAATTGGCATCTTGCATTAGTGTGAAAATTAGATATTCGGATTTCAATACCTATTCCAAGCAATTGAAAATTCCTTATACAAGTGCCGACCACGTGTTGATTCCTAAAATATTGGAGATGTTTGATAATCTTTACCAACGCCGATTGTTGATCCGTTTGGTGGGCGTGAAATTCAGTGACTTAGTAACTGGAAACTACCAGATTAATTTATTTGATGACACAGAGGACATGCTAAGCCTTTACAATGCGATGGATAAAATCCGTAGTCGTTATGGTGAATTAAGTATTCAAAAGGCAGCTTCCATGGGCGCAAAAACCATCGGGCGTTTCCATAACCCATTCAATGGGGAACCGCCAATTTTATTGGCTCATAGACAGCAGTAATGTACCTCAATTGCCATACCTATTATTCCCTGCGCTTTGGAACGTTTTCAGAGGTGGCCCTCCTTGAGCTTGCCGCCAAAAACAATATATCGACACTGACCCTGACCGATATCAACAATACATCTGCTTGTTTGAATTTCATTCGGAAAGCCAAAGAATTCAATATAAAGCCCATTATCGGCATTGACTTTAGAAATGGTGCTTCTCAGCAATTTGTGGGCATTGCAAAAAATAACCAGGGGTTTCAGGAACTGAATGCGTACCTATCGGAACATGCACATTTAAAGAAAACCATTCCCAATGACGCTCCAAACTTTAAGGAGGTGTTTGTGGTGTATCCTTTTGAAAAGGTGTTACGGAACGAAAAGAAACAATTTAAGGATTATGAGTTCATTGGGGTATCCATTGAGGAACTCAAAAAATTACCATTCTCCATCTATACTTCTTATACTGATAAACTGGTGATTCAACAACAAGTCACCATTCGCAATAAAAGAGATTTTAATGCTCACCGCTTATTAAGAGCCATAGATAATAATACGCTGCTAAGTAAGCTACAGGCTTCTGAGGAATGTAAGACCACAGATATCATGCTGTCTCATGACCATCTAAAAATGGCTTACCAGCAGTATCCCTATATCCTCACCAATACGGAAAACATTTTGCAGGAGTGTGCTATTGATTTTAGTTTTGGAACGGATCGGGTATCACAAAACCAACGGGTGTATTTGGAGTCCCCGGAAGCTGACTATGAACTGTTGGTAAAACTCTGTGAGGATCACTTACATAAACGTTATGCCAATCCCAACGCCAAGGTCAAAGCCCGATTGCACACCGAATTGACCATCATTAAGGCCATGGATTTTGTGTCCTACTTTTTGATAAATTATGATATTGTTTCCTATTCCAAACGGATGGGCTATATCCATGTGGGGCGGGGGAGCGGAGCGAACAGTATCGTGGCGTATATTATTGGTATAACGGATGTGGACCCCATTGAGTTGGACTTATACTTTGAACGTTTTATCAATCCCTTTCGAGCATCTCCTCCCGATTTTGATATTGATTTTTCATGGAAGGACCGGGAGGATATTACCCAATACATCTTCAATCGCTTTGAAAATGTCGCCTTATTGGCTACCTATAACACCTTTAAATATCGAGGGGTCGTACGGGAATTGGGGAAGGTATTTGGCTTGCCAAAG
Source organism: Confluentibacter sediminis (assembly GCF_003258355.1). Classification (GTDB taxonomy): domain Bacteria; phylum Bacteroidota; class Bacteroidia; order Flavobacteriales; family Flavobacteriaceae; genus Confluentibacter; species Confluentibacter sediminis. The sequence goes on from NZ_QKPO01000017.1 coordinate 79,309, forward strand.
GAAGAGATTGACAAGTTGAGTGATGGCAAGTATACGGAAGCGAGTTTGGACGCCATGTCCAAATTGGTTTTAAAGTATGGACAGCTCATCAGGGGCTTTCCGAACCATTTGAGCGTCCATTCCTGTGGCGTATTGATTCTGGATAAGCCCATTCATCACTACTCTGCTACCGATTTACCACCCAAAGGCTTCCCGACCGTTCAGTTCGATATGATTATTGCCGAAGATGTCGGGATTTTTAAGTTCGATATCTTAGGGCAACGTGGCTTAGCCAAAATCAAGGAAGCCATCGAAATCATTCAATACAATAGACCTGAGTTGCCGCCAATAGATATTACCCAAGTGGAGGCCTTCAAAAAAGACCCCAAAATAAATGATTTATTAAAAAGGGGCAAAGCCATTGGTGCCTATTATGTGGAATCTCCTGCGATGCGTGGCCTAATGCAAAAGCTAGAGACACAGGATTATTTGGGATTGGTGGCAGCTAGTTCCATCATCCGTCCGGGGGTGTCCGATTCTGGTATGAAAAAGACATTCATCGTCAGGCACCGCAATCCCGAAAAGCGCCATGAAGCCAATCCCATGCTTTTGGCCATTATGCCCGAGACCTATGGGATTATGGTGTACCAAGAAGATGTGCTAAAAGTGGCGAATCAATTTGCTGGTTTGACCTTGGGGGAAGCGGATGTGTTACGTCGTGGGATGAGCGGTAAGTTCCGATCGAGGGAAGAGTTTATGGCCGTGGAGGAGAAATTCATCAAGAATTGCAAAGATAAAGGCTATGCGGATGACCTGACGTTTGAAGTCTGGAACCAAATTAAAAGTTTTGCGGGCTATGCCTTTGCAAAGGGGCATTCGGCATCGTATGCCGTGGAGAGTTACCAAAGCCTCTACCTGAAATGCTACTTTCCTTTGGAGTTCATGGTGGCGGTTTTAAACAATGGGGGCGGGTTTTACAGTACCGAACATTATATCCATGAAACCAAAATGTGTGGTGGCATCGTCCATCCGCCGTGCATCAATCATAGTCAGCACGAAAATATATTAAAGGGGAAGGATATTTATTTGGGCTTTGGTTATTTGAAAAGCCTCGAATCATTGACCATCAAACGGTTCCTCACCGATCGGAATTTCAATGGTGCATTTACCTCTTTGGATGACTTTATCGATCGGATTACCATCAGTATTGAGCAAATAACAATTCTTATACGAATTGATGCCTTTAGGTTCACCCAACGACCCAAGACCGAACTCTTATGGGAATCCATTTTTAAATTGGGTGCCAACAAAAAAGATACCATGCAGGCCAAACTCTTCAAACCCAACCATAAGAAGTTTCAGTTGCCTACGCTCATCACAACTTGGATTGAAAATGCCTATGACCAAATTGAACTGCTGGGATTTCCCTTGTGCGGTTATTTTGATCTGGTAGATGAGGTCTTTCAGGATAACATTAGGGCGTGTGACATGAACAAACACATCAATCAGAACGTATTGCTTTATGGTGCCTTGGTAAATACCCGGTTCCATAAGACATCCAACGGAAAGTTGATACGGTTCTGCACTTTTGTGGATAGCGAAGGCAACTATTTTGATACCGTGCATTTCACGAAAGTGGTCGATACCTATCCCATCCATGGTATGGGGGTGTATGCCTGCTATGGAAAGATTACCGAAGAATTTGATTTTTGTAGCTTGGATATCATATGGTCGAAAAAGATGTCCTTAAAACAAGACCCTAGAAGTCAATAGAACCCGTATCACTCACAGGGTTAATAAGTTAGAGGAGGGTTTTAAAGTCACATTGAACGATACCGCTAATGAACTTATTTTTCATAAACCAAAGTACCACATCAGTTTTCGAAAAAGATAACTAATTGATAATCAAAAAAATATTTTGACGAACGATTTTTTTTATTATATTTATTATCTCTCTCTTTTACGCTCTTCCCTAGAGCTATTTAATGGCAAACAGTTAATAGGTTTTTAACCCATTTTTTGATTTGTTATGATATTTATCCAACCTAACCAACTATCATCCTGCGACTACGCATTGGACTTCCTGATTCAAAAGCATATTCTCATTACCTTTTTTTATGATTTATATGAAGCTCTCCTGAAAATCAAAGGGTTTGGGACGAGGATGGGCAGTACCCTGACAAAAATTGTATGTTATGAATCCATAATAGTCAAGAACATGCTTCTATTGGGCTTTCAAAAGTTTCAGCTACCCTTCTTTTTTACTACTTTTTTATATTATATAATTTTTCCAAAAATATTCTTTCCATCTATATACAAATATCATTATAACCATTCTAATCAATAATTATAGCTAAACATTAAAATATATATAAGGCAATATGGAAAAATTTATGACAAAAAATGGCGTATCTGTCAAAGCGTACAAAGGTGATGCTATGACTCTTTTAGCTTTTGATTTGGATGAAAGCATGAAAAGAAACTTTGTTGGTTTCACTATTAAGATCCTTACAGATAATAACAGAACGTTTTATATTTATAATAAAATGAAGTTTGAAGATTCTATAACACTGCATAGACCATTAAAAACTAAGGATAACGTTTTTAGTACGGAATTTTCACCCATACAAAAGTACCGGTGGATCCATGTTCCTTCAACCATTCACTATATTGAAAATCCATATTTTGGCAATTATACCTATCAGGTCACACCACGGTACGTAATTGATAAAAAGTTATTGGAACCCGATCCCGAATTGACTGTGGAGGTGACAATAAATGTCAATTATTTCACAACGGGAAAAATCGATGTTGGTTTCACCAGATCATTTATTTCTTCACAGGCTTTTGCTTATCATTTTGGAAATCAATTAAATTTAAGGCCAAACAAGACCGATTTAACATTTGATATTTCTAAAGTTGCAGGTTCTAGAATAATTAAGGGTAAAGACACAAAGTTTACATACGAAGAGATTCATCAATATCTCGGATGGCAAGCAAGAGACCGAATTACGGATTTTTTGGATGAAGTCTTAGACAATGAGGAATTAAAACTGGATGTATTTGCCTATGATTTTAATGAGCCAACCATTATCGACAAAATTTTGATATTAGCTAAACAGGGGAGGGTTCGAATACTCCTTGATGATTATCCAAATCATAATACTCCAGATTGTTATGAAACAAAGTTTGATCAATTATTTAGGACTTTAGCGCTTCATCAAGGTCAAATTTTTAGAGGGCATTTTTCGAGTCAAGCACACTCCAAAGTATTTATACAAAGGAAAAACAATGCCAACGCAAAAGGTGTTAAGACGCTCACAGGATCTACTAACTTTGCTACCAATGGACTATATATTAATGCCAACCACGTTGTGGTATTTAATGACGAAACCGTATCCCAGTTATATGCCGATGTGTTTGATGCCAGTTTTGGCAAACAGCAGATGAAGGCATTTAAAAAATCCGAGTTAGCTTCAACTAATTTTAAGCTTAACGGTCATGGGTTGCCAAATACCACCATAACCTTTGCGCCACACCCTGAAGATTTTGCTACAGATTTATTTGAGAACATCAGTTCTAATATTTTAAATGCGAAAAGCGATGTGTTATTTGCCGTCATGAAGGACAACAGTAAAAGTTCCATTTTGGATGCTTTAAAAACCCAAATAAAATCAGAAGACATATTTACTTTTGGGATCACCGATGGAAGAAATGATGTGACCTTATATAAACCTAACAGAAAAACAGGGGTTAAAATATCGGCATTAAATATTAATAGGAAACTTCCAAAACCATTTAACGAAATCATTGGTGTTCCTGGTTTGGGACATCTCATACACCATAAATTCGTAGTAGTCGATTTTAAAGGCGAGAATCCTGTGGTGTATTGTGGCAGTAGCAATTTGGCATTTAATCCAGAACAAAAAAATGGTGATAATTTAATCGAATTTAGGGACAGGGATATCGTCACTGCCTTTGCGATTGAAGCCATCCGATTGATCGATCATTACCATTGGCTCAATAAAGATATTAGGAGTGATGCCAATCCGGCCGAAATGAATTTATACGATGGCACCGAAAGTGAAAAGTGGTATGCCAAATATTATAACCCCAATGATTTACGCTGTATGGAAAGGGAAATATTGATTAAGTAGTTCAAAAGCAAATTAACTAAAATTAAAAAAAGAGTAGAATGGCGAATTATTTAGAGGCTTATTTTACGTTTCACAAGGCAGGTCAAGGCGCATTTTATGGTGGACGCATATTTAACTATAAGGATCATAAGGCTTGGACCGTTGTCTATGATTGTGGTACAAAAGGGAGCAGTGATGTTTTAAATAATGAAATATCAAATTTCAAAAGAAGAAATGTTTATATTAAAAATGATGACAATGTAATTGATGTTTTATTCATATCCCATTTGGATTACGACCATGTTTCGGGCGTTAAACGATTATTAAAGGAGTTTCAAGTAAAACGTATTGTTATCCCATATGTTCCAGAACACATTCGACAGTTATCCTTATTATCCATTATAGAGTTTATGAATAGTATCACTGTTGAGGATATGTCTTTTGAGGATTATGCCCGATTCGTGGAAAATCCTTATGATTATTTGTCAAGGTTTGCAGAGGGTACAGAGGTATTTGTGGTGATGCCGGATAACGAGCCCAACGATAACGTGGAATATAGGAACAGTAATGATGATGAACCTGATGGCTTGTATCCAAGCGGTACTATTATAGATGACAATAATAATCCTGATATTCCATCAAGAAGATTGATAAGGGTTTGTAAAAACAACTTGCAATTTTTTATAAGTACACAATGGGAATTTACCATTTACTTAAAAGATATCAGATCCCAAGATTTTCATGCCTTAAAATTATGTTTGCATGCTCTTTTGGGAAATCATTCTAATAGGGATTTGAGTTTTGATGATATTAAAATGATAATATCTAACCATCGAGCAGAAGCAAAAACCTGCTATAATAAACATTTGGGGGATATTAATGCTTATGGTTTAATTGTTGTGCATGGCCCCAAAAATTTCAAATTTTTATCATATAATTTTTCGATAGATGATGATCTGATGCCATGGAATCCTCAGATGGGATATCATGGTCTGGGAAGCCATTTTCACCACAGTCAGTTTTTAGGCACGTTGTTAATGGGTGATACCTCCTTAAACCGTAAGTATAACCCCGTAAAATTCCCTGAGGCTTTTTTGGAAAAGCTAAAGTTTACCAATATGTTTCAAGTACCACACCATGGTGCTCTGAAAAATTGGGATTTAAAAGCGTATAACAATCTAAAATTAGGGGAATATTATAATGAAATAGGAATGAATGTTTGCAATTTCGGTTATGGTAATACCTATGGGCATCCGAGCCCAAAAGTGTTGGAAGATCTGAATGCTTCGTTGATTCTCAATTCACAGTTTTTGAGCGTAACCTGTAGTTATCACGTTGATTATTAATTCAAAACTAAATACCATGTCCAAAAAACCAATCATTAACTGCCATATGCATGTCTTCACTGGGGATTACGTGCCACCATATCTTGCCAAAACATTTTTACCTTGGCCATTTTACTATTTAGTGTCATTGGGTTTTGTAGTAAATACTTTGCGATGGTATTACCGAAAAATAGAACGCTATAAATATAAAAACGGTTATAAGCAATGGGAACGTTTTTGGTATAAGGTAGAAATGTTCTTTAAACGAACTTTTATTTTAAGTATTTTAAAATTTTTAATTGAGGCATATCTTGTGGTTGCCATTTGTTTTTATATTGGAATAGCCATTTTTCGTGTTGATTATCCATTAGATGACAGTGCCAATCCACTTAAAGCATTTATTATTAATATTCTTAATTTCATTAAAGAGTCTAGGTTGGTTATTGTGGTTCCGTCTGTTTTGGAAAGAATTATTTTTCTTATTCTTATTCTAATCTTTTTTAAATCCATACGTAATCTGTTTTTTGCTGTTTTAAGGCAGTTTAAAGTGCTTCCAGGGAAGCAAATCACTCGCTTGTTCCAACGTTATGCACAAATAGGGCTGTTTTCAAAATACAAGACCCAAAAAGGTATATATGACAAGCTTAAAAAACAATATCCCTCAGATACACATTTTGTCGGATTGCCCATGGATATGGAATTCATGAATGCGGGAAAGCTTAGGAAGGGTTTTACAATAGAAAGCCAAATGGCAGGACTTCTAGAGATTAAACAACGAGAGGCAGATAAAGAGACGTTCCATCCGTTTGTATTTGCCGATCCCCGTAGGATGAAAGACAAAAAATATTTTGATTATGAAGTTGATGATGAAGGTCAAGTGTCACTTGTTAAAGACTGTCTTATGCAGTTGTATTTGGAAGTGCACGGTTTTAAAGGTATAAAAATGTACCCTGCTTTGGGTTATTTTCCCTTTGATGACATTTTATTGCCATTATACAAATATTGTATACAGAACAATTTGCCCATCATGTCCCATTGTATCAAAGGCACCATTTTCTATAGAGGGAAGAAATCCTTGTCATGGGACACACATCCCATATTTTCAGAAGGTAGAATAGATAGAGGCCGGCATACAGTTGATGACTTAAAGGAACTACAGGGGCTTGATATTGATTCGCCAGACATTGTAGGGGAGGATAAACCTTTACATCTCAATCAGGTCAAGAATATGGATTTCAGTAATAATTTTACCAATCCCTTAAATTTTTTGTGCCTCCTTAATAATGACTATTTATATAAAGTGATAGAACAATCCGTAAATAAAGAATCCCTGAGAAGGATTTTTCCTTGCGAAGATCAAAATCGTACCGTGGAAAAAGGGAAGGGCTTGGAAAAACTGAAAGTGTGCCTGGCCCATTTTGGGGGTGATGACCAGTGGAATCGGTTTTTGGAAAGCGATCGGGACAATTTTACCTCACAGTTGATTTTACGGCCCCATGTAGGGATTGATTTTTTTAGAAATGCCAAAGGTGAGACCAGTCCGGGGAAACTAGCATATATATGGAAATTTGTGGATTGGTATACCATTATATGTAGTATGATGATCCAATATGAAAATGTTTATGCAGATATCAGCTATATTTTGCACGATGGAGTAATCTTGCCTTTACTGAAACAAACTCTCAGCAATGAAAAACTTAAAGAAAAAGTACTCTATGGTTCTGATTTTTATGTGGTACGAAACCATAAAAGTGATAAAGCGATATTAGCTGATATTCGGGCTGGTTTGACCGAATCAGAATTTGATCAAATTGCTAGAGAAAACCCTAGGGGTTACCTTAACCTAGATTGAAAGGAGTCTTTCAAATGCTAGTTTCATAATGTGCTTTTTTTATTAAAACAATAATCTATAAGCTTTTGATATATTTCTTTACATAAAAAATATATTTATTTAATGCACAAAAAATAGAATAGGCTTAATTTATTATTAAATGATATCTGATTAGGTGACGTTGTTTTAAAATCAATTGGCAGGTTTAATCGATAAAATATTTAAATAAAAATATGAATTCAAAAGAAAAGCAAATAATGGATTATTTAATGGGTAACGTATTTAGTCCAATACTTGAATCTGAAAAGGCTTCAAATTCATTAAAGCAAGGAGTGAGATCGACCATTATGCGATTGAATGAACGAAATGCAGTGGGAATGTTAAGCTATTACTGGTCAGCAATTATTGGAACGGAAAAAAGCACAAAGTTTGCCAGGTTAATGAAAAAGGAAGGATTTGTGAGATTTGAAGAATTGATAGATGATTTTAGGGAAAAATTCAATGATAAATGGCTGAAATCTTAATTTAAATGGAATGCATCCAAATGAGAACACTTCAAATCCCTGAAATTTTGTGATTCAATAAATTAAACTTTGACAAAAACATAAAAATTTGCCAAAGTTTAATATAGTAAGTATGGTTTAATAGATACAATTTATATGTAAATTGAGGATGATATAAATATGTTTTTTTAAAATAAAATTGATCTTAATAATAGTTTTAACAACGAAAAATAATGTCCTTAAAAATTGTATTTTTACAAAAAATGATAATGATTAAAAAGATATGAGTAATAGACTTGTCTTTTCAGGGCATGAGACTTTTCATTGTAAGGAATTGTGGTTGAAAAAAGGATATGATTTTGTAGAAAGAGAGGGTAAGTTTACAGACCAAGCATGTATTGATTTGGGTGTTGGAAAAAATATGGTTAGCTCAATAAGATTTTGGTTAAAAGCCTTTGGTATTGTTGATTTTGAAAATGAAAATGCCACCGAAATAGCAAATTTTATTTTTAACGAAAATAATGGAAGGGACAAATACCTTGAAGATGAAGCTTCACTTTGGCTATTACACTACTTATTAATAGTTAGTGATTATTCTTCTATTTATTCGGTCATATTCAATGAATTTCGAAAGCTAAAGCCAGAATTTAGTAAAGAAAATTTTGTTGCTTATATCGAAGGTATTGATTCTAGTTTAAATCAAAACACATTGTCTAAAGATTTTTCAGTTTTTTTGAGAACATATTATTCAAAAAATGAAAAAGATATTGAAGATAGTTTTTCTGGAATTTTATCTGACCTTGAATTGGTTCATGAGATAAAGAAGAACAATTCAACAAAATATGTTATTCAGAATAATAAACAGGAAGATATTCCAATAGAATTAATATTATTTATTATTTTGGATAATAAGGAGTATGGAAAATCTATTAGCTTTAAAAATCTTTACAGCGACTTTAATAGCGTAGGTAATATTTTTGCCTTTTCAAAAGAACAACTTGAAAAAAAACTCATACTTATATCTGAAAAATATAAAGGTATTGTATATTCAAATGATTCAGGGATTAAAGAGTTGCAGTTTAAAAATGAAAAACCAAATTCATTTGATATTTTAAGAGCATATTATGGATAATATAAAACAGTTATCGTCAATAAATATTATTAGAGATCAAGATAAGTCTATTGATTATATACCTACTGAAAATTCTAAACGCATAGCTAATTTTATATTAAATGAGTTTCATAAAGGTGTTCATTGTTTTAATCTCATAGGCTCGTATGGGACAGGAAAGTCCTCATTTTTATGGGCATTTAATAGAAATATTTCTAATTCGAATACAGATAATTATTTTGATTTAAAGTCAAACCTTAAACGAAAATGTGAGTTTATAAATATTGTTGGGGAGTATAATTCACTTATATCTTTTTTTAAAACTTACTTTTCAATAGAAAATAAACTAAAAGGTAATCAGGAAATTTTAGATAGTATTTTTCAGAAGTATGATAAGGTAAATAAACAAAATGGCTTGTTGGTTATTTGTATCGATGAGTTTGGTAAATTTTTAGAATATGCTTCAAAGCATAATCCTGAAAAGGAAATGTACTTTATTCAACAACTTGCTGAATTTGTAAATGATTCTAATAGAAATATAATATTGTTGACCTCGGTTCATCAAGCAATCGATTCTTATTCGAGTGATTTAACTGAATCTCAAAAAAATGAATGGAAAAAAGTAAAAGGAAGACTGTGCGAAATCACATTTAATGAACCGATTGAACAATTACTTTTTTTAGCATCACAATATTTTAGTTCGAAATACGAGTCTTCGAAGAAGTATATAAGTTATAATGAGAATCTCAATAAACTAAATGAAAGTAATAACTGTTTTTTAATTTCAAAAGAGTATGTAACCAATATTGGAAATAATTTATTTCCTTTAGATGTCTTTTCTGCAATTATTTTAACCTATTCTTTGCAAAGGTACGGTCAAAATGAAAGGTCATTATTTACATTCTTAAACACTTCTGATCATTTAGGTTTGGATAGTTTAAAGGGAGAAGAGTTGTTTGACATCCCAAAACTGTATGATTATTTACTGGTTAACTTATATTCAATATTGGTCAGCAAGCATAATCCTGATTATTCACAGTGGGCTTTAGTTAAAAGCTCGATTGAAAGGGCGGAAGCAAACGTAGAAGAGAATCAAAACATAGCTTTAGACCTTTTAAAAATAATAGGGTTATTTAATTTGTTTTCAAGCAAAGGGGCTAGTATTAATGACAAGCTGTTGTTGGATTATTTATCTTATAAATACAACTCAAATGACATCGAAAAATCACTAAAAAGTTTAGATAAGTTTAAAATAATAAGGTTTAATAACTTTAATAATTCTTATAAACTTTTTGGTGGTACAGATTTGGACATTGAAGGAGCTATACTTAAGGCTAGTGAAAGTCTTGATGAAAGTCTTGACATAGTTTATAGATTAAATGAAGCATTTGATTTTCCTGTTTTAACTGCTAAGGAAACGTTGTATATCACAGGAACTCCTAGACTATTTAAATTTAATATCAGTGAAAATCTGTCTTTTGAAACCCCTGTTGATGAAATAGATGGATTTATTAATCTGATTTTTAATGAAAAGCTTTCTGATAAAGATATAATTGAACAAACTTCGGGAAAAGATATGCCAATTTTATATGGCTTATATAAAAACTCCACTACGATTAAAAAGACACTGTTGGATATTGTGAAAACAGAAAAAGTTTTAAGCGAAGTCGATGTGGATGATACGTTTGCCAAGACAGAATTGAAAAACATAATCAATAGTCAAAAATCCTTGTTAAATCATTATGTCTTAGACTCTTTGTATTCAAGAAATATTGAATGGTTTTTTAACGGACAAAGAAGAGAGATAAACAGCAAACAAAGCTTAAATAAAATCCTTTCCGAAATATGTAGATCCATTTATCCATATACTCCAATAATTAATATGGAGTTGGTAAATAAACATAAGGTATCTGGAGCAATAAGTTCAGCTAGAAAATCATATTTTGATAGATTAGTGAATAATTGGAGTGAAGAAGATTTTGGTTATCCAGAAGATAAGTTTCCACCTGATAAAACAATCTATTGGAGTTTAATTAGAAACACTGGAATCCATAGAGATGGGGAAGGAAGTTATATATTGACTTCGCCTAATAGCAGGGATAAGAATTTTATTAGAGTATGGCAAGAATGCGAGTTGTTTTTGAAAGAAGCGAAAAAGGAGCAAAAGCAAATCACGGATTTAATAGCCACTTTGAAACAGAAACCTTACAAGTTAAAACAAGGTGTCATTGATTTTTTAGTACCAACCTTTTTATTTGTGAGAAGAGGTGATTTTGCACTTTACAATGTCGATGGAGGTTATATGCCATATATTAATGAAACAGTTCTTTATTTATTGACTAGAAACCCTGATGAGTATTCAGTCAAATCTTTTGAGTTAGATAATTTACGTCTAGACTTATTTAATAAATATAGAGTTTATTTGAATCTGGATAAAAAGAACTCTATGACGAATGAGTCTTTTATTGAAAGTGTTAGACCATTCTTGATTTTATATAGAGGACTCCCAGAGTATTCAACAAAAACACAAAGACTTTCACAAGAAGCATTAAAATTAAGGAGTGCGATTTCTCATGCCGAAGACCCTGAAAAAGTATTTTTCGAACAGTTTCCAGGAGCGTTAGGATATAACGTAAAAGAGCTTGTTGAAAATGAGCAGTTATTTGATGAGTATATCATCAAGTTTCAAAAAACTATTATTGAAGTAAAAGATTCTTACCAAGAGTTATTAAATCGCTTTGAAAACTTTTTGACAGTCGAAATTTTGGGATTAAGGAGTAACTTTCCTAAGTATAAAACACAATTACAAAAACGTTTCAGTTCATTAAAGGAGCATCAGATTTTACCGTCTCAAAAAACGTTTATGTTAAGGGTGAATTCAGAACTAGATGACAGAGACAGTTGGCTGAATTCAATTTGTTTTTCTTTATTGTCAAAACCGTTAGATAGAATATCTGATAAAGACGAAGATACTTTAAAAGAAAAGTTGAGATTCATTGTTAAGGAGTTGGATAACATATGTGACATAAAAAATGTTAACTTTGATGAAAGTGAAGAAGAAATCTATAAAATAGACTTTACATCTCAAAACCAAGGTTTGAAAAATCATTTGGTGCGTATCTCTAAACAGCAAAAAGAAGAAGTTGAAAAATCAATGGCTGAAATACAAAGCAATTTAGGAGACGATAAACAATTAAGAATAGCTATTTTAACAGAGTTATTGAAAAAGGAATTAAATGAGTAAATTAGAACATGTTTTAGGGATATCTGGCGGAAAAGATAGTGCTGCATTAGCAATTTATCTAAAAGGTAAATATCCTAGTTTTAACTTTAAGTATTATTTCACAGACACGGGCAAGGAGTTGGATGAAACATACCAATTGATTGACAATTTAGAAAGTTATCTAGGTATTCAAGTGAATAGGCTGGAAGACGAAAAAATTACGAGTACAAATGAAGATCCCTTTGATTTTCATTTTAAATCTTTTAGAGGCTACCTTCCTTCGCCGCAAGCAAGATGGTGCACGGCGTTAATGAAACTTAAACCTTTTGAAAAATTTGTTGGTGGTAATCCAACGGTGTCTTATGTTGGAATAAGAGGTGACGAACAAAGAGAAGGCTACATATCTAGAGAGAAAAATATTCAATCTATATTTCCATTTAGAAGAAATATGTGGAGTCAAGATGTATTGGAAAAAATATTTACACCCGAAAATCAAGAACAATTATTGAGCTATTATAGTCAATACCTAAAAGGTAGTAAACTAGATAAAGTTGAAGCTATCTTCTCTAAACCAATTTCATTTAATAGGAATTATAGATTAGAGAAAGAAAGAATCATTAAAGAGAAGCTAGATGACTTATTGGACTTTGGTGTTGCAGAATATAACAGAAGTGTTTTCCAGTATTTAAAAACAACTGATTACCCTTTATCTATCGAAGATGATTATCCTCTATTAGAGAATGAAGATAACTTGGTAAGAGCAGACATTTTTAAAATTCTTGAAGAGAGTGGTGTAGGTGTTCCAGCATATTATAAGAAAGTGAAATATGAAGTTGATGGACAAGTGGGTGAATATGCTAGAAGTAGATCAGGTTGTTATTTTTGTTTTTTTCAACAAAAAATAGAATGGGTTTGGTTACTCGAGCAGCATCCAGAAAAATTTAAAGAGGCGATGAAGTATGAAAATGCCGAAGAATTGTTTACCTGGATTCAAAATGAATCTCTAACAGAACTTATGCAACCAGCAAGAGTAAGAGAAATTAAATTAGACCATTTAAAGCGTACAAACAAGCATAAATCCAAAGATTCTAAATTCTTGTTGGATATATTAGATGATACTGAAAGTGATGCTTGCACAGCTTGTTTTATATAACTACTATTTAAAATGGAATCTATTATAATAGATGATTTAAGAGAAATTAATAGTTCACATACTACAGTCAGAAGGCTTGATGTAATTTCTCAGTTCGTAAAAAAAATAGGTACGAGGAAGGTTCCTAAAGAAATTTTAAAAAAGGAATTAATAAGGTGGAACATAGATTTAGAAAAGATAAACGAAGATTATGCTAATAAAAAAGGCAAGTTAGCTGAAGGAAATCGACCTACTTCAGCTTTTGATAAATATGTAAAGATTATAGAAGAAATGGGGCTGGCAACCTCGCTAGGTCATACTATGAGCTTGACTCGTATTGGTAATGTATTGTTTCAATTTATTGATTTTAAGGCTGAATTTGATTACACCTTAATTTATCCTGAAAGGTTATTTTATTTATACCTTTTATTAAGTAAAGATGCAGATTATTTTTTATTGGCAGCTGATATTATAGCTTCAGCAGATAATAAAATTAATCAAAGTGATTCACAAAAAAAATTCGTAAATGATATAGAAATAAGGTTAAATGAAAAAAGAAATTTTTCAACAAGCCAAGCTAAATTAAAAATTTCTGAAAAGCTCAGGGTTGTAAAATATGATTGGCAAAGGGCAGAAGTTTATTCAGAACATATTTTAGCACCTAGATATGAATGGTTGGTGGATTTGGGTGTTTTAGATACTTATAAAGAAAAGAGCAGCACGTATTATAAAATTTCACAAAGAGGGTCAATGTTTTTAACATGTATCCCAATTGTAAATGAAACTATTATTCATGATATTAACCAGAAATGGTTAAATAATTTGTTTTTTCAAAGTACACTTTCTTTATATCAAAATGATAAAGTAACAGAATGGAGTGATTGTACTTTAGAAATACAGGAGAAATATTTAGGTGAGGTTTTATTAAAATCCTATAAACTATTTAGTGGAGGAAAAGCATTACGAATAGCATTAAACCCTTTTTTGATTTATTCTGCAATTTATTTATTAAGTGAAGAAAATTTAAAAGTTGAGTTAACTGACTTAATGAATAGATTAGAAAATTCATTTACTTTTGAAAATAGAACATATAAATTGTTTAATGCAGCAAGAATAAACGAGGGTTATATATCAATAAATTTTAAAGAAGAATGAAACATACTTGCTATATTGATGCTTGTAGTTATATCAATCTCTCTCAAGATGATTGTTATATTAATGGTAAAACACTACTAAACTTATTGAGTAATGAAGTAAATTTGAAATTCAGTAATGAAGTAAACCGTGAAATAGCAAGACATCATAATTCATTTATGCCAGACAGTCATGAGCGAGCGTCTAAGGTTTACAAATTATCTAATAAGAAGATTAAAACTTATGTCGATTACGAACAAAGATTATTTGTAAAAGTTTCAAATACAGGAGATAGTGATCGAGGAGAGAAATACAATTTGATAGCATGTTTAGATGATTATTTAGCTAATCAAAGAGTTGGCTTAATATATTTAACAGATGACTCTAAAGCAATTAATGGAATATTGAATGATTCTATTTTTAGTTTCCCTATAATCCAAATTTGGAATTCTTTTGATGTCATACTTTTTTTATTAATGAGAAATAATCATTTTGGAATTGATATTGCTGAGGCAGCGATTAGAGACATTAATGCTGAATTAGGAAAATCAAGCACTCCAAGTACTTCACACGTTAAAACACAGCGTAGAATTACTATATTTAAGGAATATGTAAATAAGGCGAAAATGATTAATAAGGTTTTAAAAAGATAACGATGAGAAATTTACAAGAATATAATCTTAAGGAAAATCCTTTTCAATATTTAACCGCAATGCCGGGTATTAATGATTCTTCTGTTATACCTTGGTCAGGGATGCCAAAGCTATATGAAAAAATAAACTCTGTCTACTCTAATTTGTACAATTTAAAGCCAAGACAAATCATATTGAATTGGGGTCCTTATGGAGGTGGAAAAACTTTTGCAGCTCATCATTTTATGGAAAAGGAATATGACCAAGAAGGAATTGAGACTTTGCAAGTTTATATCCGTTCTCCAAAATTGGGGAATAATGCCTCTGTAGAGTTTTACAAAAGTATTTTAACATTTATATCTTTTAGAAAAATTAGAAAGCAAATCCAAAATCTTTTAGAAATTTTTGGTGAAGATGATTTTTTTGATTTCCTACATAGTAGAATAAGAAGTGAAGAGTTAGTAGAAGCTATTATTTTGATAGGAAGTGGGGATGAAGAGGTTCAGAGCATAATGAATCGTTATGTCTATTCAGGACTTACGAAAACAGAATTGATGCAAGTAAACCTTGCTAAAAATATTGATTGGGGTACAGATAGTATAAAGTTTCTTTCTGGAATTATTTACTGTTTTATTGGAGATCAAACCAGATATAATGGACGTTTTGTTTTATGGTTGGACGAAATGGAAGATATGATTTATTACTCTCAAAAAGAGTATAGATTGTTTTCTCAGGTTTTAAGAGATTTATTTGATTCCTTAAATCAATATACAACAATATTTATGAATTTCACTCTTGCTGAATCAGAGGAGTCTACTATTGAATTACTTTTAGGAAACGCTCTTTGGTCTAGAATTACTACAAAAATTCGGTTTAATGATTTAAGTAAACAGGATGCATTTTTATATATTAAAGAGGCTTTGAGACAACAACATGTCAGTGATTCCCAAAATGAGTATTATCCCTTCTCAGAAGATTTAGTTGACTTTATTTTTGAAATTATTCCTGAAGATGCAGTTACTCCTCGAGAGATTAATAGATATTTAGGGGGAATATTATCTTTTGCACAAAATGAAGAGAAGGAAATAACTTCTGATTTAATTGGAGAATATTTCACTAAATTATCGGAAGATAATTAAGTGAAAAATAGTTAAACTTAAATTTAGAAAGTTTTTTATTAAAAATCAACCGTGTTTATAATAAAATGCATTTCCTTTTTTGATATAATGAAGTTTTCCATTACACCTTAAATGCATTAACTGGCATGATGAAATTTTAAGCTCTTCATTATGTTTTTACTGCTCAAATAGCTTTCATTTTTATTATTTATAAAAATTTAGACGATTAATCAGCCAACCCTTGCATCATCTCTTCCATACCACCAAAATTCAAAATAAAAGTTGAGTAATAATGGTCAAATAAATCTTTTAAATATTGCCCTAAATCTACTTCCTCATATAGATTGGTGTTTTCATTCTTTTGGTTAATTTGATAACCTCTATTTTTGGTAATAGTATATAAAAAGAGCGTATGAAAATATACAGCTGTGTAGTACTTTCTATTAGCTATCTCAATTTGCTCTTGATTGGGATTACTATATTTAGATTTGAAATTCTTTAATACGGTACTATCCATATTTATAAAAATACTGTTTAGACTATCTCCTTCCGCCTCTGGAACCATAACGGTTTTAAAATCTATATCTAAACCAGTAGCTTCCTCAACATCTTCCCAAGAAACTGCATCTTCACCTTTTTCTTCTTTACTTTCATAGGCAAAAACCATCTTAGGCAACCCTAAAGGTTCATTATCATCTTCATCCTTTGGGGTTTTTTCTTTTTTCTTTTCGGGTTCTGATATTTTTACCCAAAAAATTTCATCAAAATCACCATTTGGTGAGGTTAAAGATACTTTTAGTTGGACAGCATCTCCAACTTTTAATTCTCCTTTTGGATTAAGACTAACCCGAATAGTTCCTTTGTTAGGACTACTTTTATTCACATTGAATAGGTCTCCCACTTCTTTTGGCTCTCCAGCTCGATTACCTCCATTAGTTTCATTTCCCTTAATTTTTAGAATAGCTATCTTGAGTTCTCCAGGTTCTTCGGTACGATCAAAATAGTCATTTGCACAGTCCGTGCTAAAACGAATAGTTCTCTCTCCATTCACAGGAATTTTTGCTACCTCTGACTCGGCTGTAGCTTTTGAATTTACTTTAAACTGGGAAGGAAATCTTTGAGGTAAAAATGGGGTTTCATTTTTTTTTAAATCAGACTTTTTTTTCTCTTTTTTGTGTTTTGTTTCCTTTTTTAAGTCCAATTTAAAAGTATCACCGAGTAACTTCAGGAGATCTGAATTAAGCGGTAAATTTTTAGTAAAGTTTTTAAGTAGCTGATTTGTATTTGTTGATGTGTCTACATTAACAGCTTGTCTTCTTAATTTTTGAATTTCACTTAACCTGCCATCTGAAGCACTTAATTTACTAGCTAAATAATGTCTTAATTGTTGGGTTTCTTCTCCATCCTTTAATCTATCCCTTGAAGCCATAAAGAGTTCTTTTCTAAACTCATATTTCATGTCAGTACAATCCACGTGTATGAGAAGATGGTTTTTTAAAAGATTTAGTTTTAAAGCACGGGTAATAAACTCAGCAGTATAATAACCGTGTACTTGTCCATTCATTGAAAACATAACATTCATGCCATTTTTAAAATACCTCCTTCCAATCTCATCTTTGGTTTTTTTTAAATCGAAATCCTTGACTTTAAGTTTAAAAACATAACAGGAAACTTTCATTTTTCCAAATAGCTCATCCTCGTATGTTTCTGAAAACGGATCAGAAATATAATCTTCTTCTTCTTTTTCAAGTCTTCTTTTAAGTCCAAATAAATCATTTGAAAGTACCTTGTTATTTGGATATCTTTCCGAAGTATCTTTAGTTAACATAGGAAGTGCTGGACTAAAAAGAAACTCATTGATACTTTGGTTTAAATCTTGTGCGAAACCAGAATATCCTTTAGGAAACTGGTAAGAATACATTTTAATAATTGTACCTGTTTTAAAAACTCTATTTTCCAAACCCAAATCAAGACTATCAATTTTGAATGATGGAATTTTTCCATCTATCAATAAGTACTCATACCAAGTCTCCTTAGACTGATCATTTTCGGTTTTTGGATGTTCACGAATAAGTGTAAATCCAAAATCACCAATATTATCATATCTTTTTGAGGCAATAAGTTGGTATCTTTTTTTTCCACAAAATACAATGGCGCCGCTACCGCCCATATTGTACTTTCCTTGTACAAAATGAACATTATTTTTGTTTCCACTTAAAAGCGATAAAAAGGTAGCCTCAAAATCCTCTGGATGTTGGCCTTCACCATTGTCGTAAATAATTACTGAAGTTGGATACTGTTTATTTCCCTTTCTAGGGCCTTTTCCATCGGCTATGATTTGAATTTCTTCAGATTGGATTTTCCTAAAGTCTCTTAAATCCCAATTATTATTTGGATAAAAAAGTTCAATGGCTTCATCCATGGATTTAGGTGCTTTTTCTGATTTGGGGTCTATTCCTAATTCCAGACACTTCTTTGTTAGGAGGGCATCAATTGAGTTTGTTGTTTTCTCTATTAGAGCAGCAATTGGACTCGATTGTTGATTTTTTACTACGCCATAATTGCTTTTATTATTACCTAAAGGTTTCCAATTGGAATGGTCAAAAATTATTGGATTTGCTTCAATGACATACTGTAGTTCAATTTCATCTTTTGCTTTAAAAATCTGATCAAATAATTCCTTTTTGTCTTTTGTTTCAAAAACTTGATTAAATAATGAATTGGTTTTAGTGTCTTTCATGATTAGTAGTTATAGCATGAAACAAATGTAAGAAAAAGTTATAGTTTAATCTAGGTAAATAACTGTGGATGTTATTGATTTAAAAGAGATTAGTTAAAGTTGGTTTAACTAAATGGGTTTTGGAAAAAAGTTATAAGAGATAGTTTAGTTTAATAGAATTTAGATTAAACAGAATGCCGAGGTTTGCACTATATGCAGCTTTTAAGTTTTTTGTAGAGGTCAATTAGAACAGCGAGAAAATAAAATTAAAAGTCTAAAAAAATTTGAAGACGGAGTGTTGCTTAATAAACATGCTTTTTTTTGAAAAATCGATTATATAAATGATACTTAAATACATTAAAGAAGAATATTTGTACCGTACTTAACTTCAAATTCAAAGATGACATTTGCTAAAAAACATTGGTATCACCAAATTACTATTATTTTCTGAAAGATTCATCGTTAAAAAATGTATCCAACGTTATTCCTATCAAATTACAAAAATTTTGAATAGTGTATATAGTAATGCCTCTTCCTTTTATTTTTCCAGTTTTCTTGTCCCTTTTGACGTGATTTTCCCAACGACTTATATCTTGTTTTTCAATATTATATTTTTTAACAAAATTGATTTGTTCCTTTCCAGTATATTGGATACGTAAAGCTTTAATTCTGTCAGCAATTTTATTAGCTAAAATAATATTATTATCTGAAAGTCCGGACATACTGCAATTTGGTAATAATCACATAAAAAATGGTAAGCCGTTTGGCAGACTAAATAATTTTTTTTATGTTTGTATTAGTATTAAATTTGCGATTCTTCAAATAAAATATTGAAGCATTCGCTTTGAATCTCGTTATCGAAAACTGGCGTTTAAAATAACCACGAGGTGATAAGTAAGATGCTCACGTCTTCGGCGTGGGCTCACTTATTCGTGGTAAGGCACCGCCAGTGCCCCGATAACGTTTAAGCTGAGTTCCACGCCTTTTTTGTTCCATACATTTAGGGTTTTATTCAGCATATTCTTAGCGTTGTTTTTGGTTAGTTTTGAATGGCAAAAGGTTACGTTTAAGCTAAAAACGGTATGCAACACAGGTTTTGTATGGTAAAACAAAAGGCTTCTTTTCAACATCTTAAGATGTTGGGGCATACCCTGTTTGATATCCTGTTTAGTAAAAAGCCTAAAAACCCGATATAATTGATACTTATTATGGGATGGACGTCTTACACCATTTTCGGATAACACTACTCTTTTTTCTCCCATAATACACGATACTCTTTTTTTAAATCCGAACTCCAAAGGTTTTCTATGCCTAAACGCCATGCGTTTGTCATGTTATAAAGTAACCCTTTGAACTAGTTGGAAAGACACCGCCAGCATTTGGCTGCAACAAGTAATGGCGGTTGGCTTTCCTTAATGTGACATTAATAACCTAACATGCCTATGGAATAAAACCACAAACACAAAAAAACCTCCAACAAACTTTGCACGGTCTAGTAGGAGGCCTTCGATCAAACAACATCGTGTTTAACTCTAATTCAAATTTATGAAAAATAATTATAAGACTATTTATGGGAATGGCCTATTCCTTGTTTTTTACAGCATTTGTTTCCCTTATCATGCCCATGTCTTACCCTCGGTTCATTTAAATATAAAAAGCATGGTGGTTCCTTCAGTACAGCAGTCTGAAATCCATGGGGTCATCACCGATGCCCAAGGTTTGCCTTTGGCAGGTGTGGCCATCAGCGTAAAAGGGACTCAAAAAGGCACCGTATCAGATTTTAATGGGTATTATCAACTTTTGGTTGACACCAATGATGTCCTGTTGTTTTCCTTTATGGGGTTTAAAACCCAAGAGGTATCTATCCAAAGCCGTACTGAATTGAATATCCAATTGGAAACCGATATCACCGCCTTAAATACGGTTGAGATCAATGCGGGATACTATACCGTAAGTGATAGGGAACGTACAGGGAATATTTCCCGAATTAGCGCAAAAGAAATTGAAATACAGCCAGTGAATAACCCATTGGCAGCCATGCAAGGGCATATGCCTGGAGTCTTTATTACCCAAAATACTGGCGTGCCGGGAGGGAGTTTTAATATTCAGGTGCGAGGTAGAAATAGCATTTCTAGTGGAAATGCCCCGCTCTACATTGTGAATGGCATGCCATTTGGCACAGATGTTTTTTCGAGTATCGGAAATCAAATCGTGAGTGGTGGTAACCCACTCAATGGAATTGACCTAAATGATGTGGAAAGCATTGAGGTGCTTAAAGATGCCGATGCTACAGCCATTTATGGTTCTAGAGGTGCTAACGGCGTGGTACTTATAACGACCAAAAAAGGCCGTGTTGGGAAAACCAGTTTAAATATAGATATCCATTCGGGAATTGGAACCGTAGCCAATAAACTGGATTTGCTTAATAGTGAGCAATATATAATGATGCGCGAGGAAGCCTTTGCAAATGATGGTGTTACGCCTACAACAGGGAACGCTCGTGATTTATTGCTTTGGGATACAAACAGCGAAACGGATTGGCAAAAAAAACTTATTGGGGGAACGTCAGTCCTTACCAATATGCAGGCAGCCGTTTCAGGAGGCAGTGACCAAACCTCCTTCCGCCTGGGAGGTGGGCTCCGAAATGAAACGACGGTATTTCCAGGAGATTTTAAATATTTAAAGGCGTCTGGGCATTTGCAATTGGCACATCGTTCTAAAGACAGCCGATTTAGTGTTTCCTTTACGGGAAACTATGTTTCTGAAGTTAATAATCTTTTCAGTCAGGATTTAACATCATTCATCTTTCTTCCGCCAGTAGCACCTGAGGTTTATAATGATGATGGAAGTTTAAACTGGGGGCCTGTCGGTGGTTCTTTCAATAATCCTTTTGGTGCTTTAGAAAAGGATTATACTGTTAAAATCAATAATTTGGTAAGTAATGCCTATTTTACCTATGAACTTATTCAAGGTCTTACCGCACGGTTGGGTATGGGATATACCACAACCCTAAAAGAGGAGACACAAACAACACCAACAAGTGCCATTAACCCCGCTTCATTATCGTATTTAAAACCGGAAGCCTATTTTAACCATAGCAATATACATTCATGGCTGGTAGAGCCCCAAGTGGATTATCAACTGGATATGGGAAAAAGTTCCCTTAATATACTTATTGGAAGTACCTTTCAAGAGCAAACCGTAAATGGGCAATCGATTTATGCGACCAATTTTTCAAGCGACTTGTTATTGGAAGACGTGGGGTCTGCGGGAACTACAAGGCCTTCTTCATTGTTCTCTGAATATAAATACCACGCCTTATTTGGTAGGGTGAACCTTTCCTACGATTCCAAGTATGTCGTAAATATTACGGGTCGTAGAGATGGGTCGTCACGATTTGGTCCAGGCAATCGTTTTGCCAATTTTGGGGCAGTTGGTTTGGCATGGATTTTCTCAAATGAATCCTTTGTTTTAAAACAGGTTCCATTCTTGAGTTTTGGCAAACTACGTGGAAGTTATGGACTCACGGGCAATGACCAAATTGGGGATTATCGATATTTGGACTCGTATGCCTCAACAACATATCCCTATCAGAATAATTCAGGATTAGAACCAACCAGACTTTTTAATCCGTTATACGGTTGGGAGACCAATAAAAAACTGGAGGCTAATTTGGAACTTGGGTTTTTTAAGGACAAGTTTTGGCTCTCTGCCACATGGTACAGTAACCGCTCATCAAACCAACTCGTTGGATACCCATTACCGGCAACCACCGGGTTTACGTCAATTCAAAATAACCTTGCTGCCAAAGTAGAAAATACTGGTGTAGAAGTTGAGTTGCGTACCGTTAATATAAATTCGGATGGTTTCCATTGGAAAACTACGGCAAATCTAACGATTCCCAAAAATACCTTGCTAGAATACCCGGATTTGGAAAACTCCTCTTATGCCCAAGTATACGAGGAAGGAAAATCATTAAGCTTGATACGTACGTACCATGCCTTAGGCGTTCATAGCGAAACCGGTACCTATGAGTTTGAAGACATAGACGGAAATGGTGCCATAAGTTATCCAAATGATTTGCAATCTCTGGTGGAATTGGATCCTAAATTTTATGGCGGTCTGGGAAATACGCTTTCATATAAAGGGCTAACATTGGATGTGTTTTTTCAATTTGTCAAGCAAAAAGGTTACGATCCGCTTTATCAATCGGGGGCTGCTCCCGGGAGAATGTCCAATCAGCTTTCCCAAGTGCTAAATAGGTGGCAAAACCCAGGGGATATAACGTCTGTTCAAAGGTTTACGCAAAGCACATCTTCCAATGCCTATATGGCCTTTAACAATAGTTTATACTATGGCGATAATCGGTTTACGGATGCTTCTTTCATTCGCCTCAAAACGGTATCCATCAACTATAAGCTACCAAAAGGTATCCTAGGGGCGTTCAGCCCAGAGGTTTATATGCAAGGTCAAAACTTATTGACCCTTACCAAATATAAAGGATTGGATCCTGAAACCAATGGATCCTTGCGATTACCACCATTACGAATGATGACTTTGGGGGCACGAATAACTTTTTAAAATAACGGCATTATGAAAATTTTAAATATAATATATAGAAGAAAGGCGACTTTTTGGGCATACTTCCTTGTTTTTCTGGTTCTCACACTTTTAATATCCTGTGAGGATTTTGTTGATATTGAGGTTCCCAAAACGGAATTGGTAGGTTCAGCGGTGTTCAATGATGCACAAACGGCGGAAGCTGCCCTCATTGGCATTTATAGTCAGATGACTGAAAGTTATGGAGGCTTTGCTAATTCCAAAACGACTTTATTGGCAGGTTTGTATGCGGATGAATTTGAGAATTATAATACCAGTACTTCACAAATTGAATTTTTTGAAAATGCTTTGAATCCAAATAATAACGATGTATTGAAT
Organism: Confluentibacter sediminis; assembly: GCF_003258355.1. Taxonomy (GTDB): domain Bacteria; phylum Bacteroidota; class Bacteroidia; order Flavobacteriales; family Flavobacteriaceae; genus Confluentibacter; species Confluentibacter sediminis. The sequence continues at coordinate 103,090 of NZ_QKPO01000017.1, forward strand.
CTTTGGCGCGAACCATATGCTTATATATACCAATCAAACAGTATAATTGAAGGTGTAAGGGACGCTCAGGACATTGCCCAAATAAATAAGAATCAATTGATGGGGGAAGCTTATTTCATTCGTGCTTTCTGCCATTTTTACCTTGTTAATTATTTTGGGGATATCCCTTATATAACAACCAAAAATTATCTTGAGAACGCTATCGCCCCAAGATTGCCAATCCCTGACATTTATAATCATATTATTGATGATCTTAAAATGGCTATTTCCCTTCTTAACGAATCATACCCCTCCAATGGACATGTACGTCCCAATAAATATGTAGCAGAAGCTTTACTGGCTAGGGTATTTCTGTATAATAAGGATTGGGTAAATGCAGAAGCCATGGCTACCCGTGTTATTGAGGCTTCCGAATACCAATTGGAACCTGATGTGGATCGTGTTTTTTTAACGGATTCTAGGGAAGCTATTTGGCAGCTCTATCCTGTGATTAACAATCTTAATACCGTAGAAGGATTTTCATTTATTCTTAATGGTGTCCCTAATAATGTTGCACTTAGAAGTGAGAGTCTTGGAGTTTTTGAAGATGGGGATGTAAGAAGAAGTTCATGGATTAATAGTATAAATTCTGGATTGGGTGCGTATTATTATCCCTTTAAGTACAAGGTTAAATCCAATAGTACGCGTACCGAATATTATATGGTACTTCGATTGGCAGAACAATACCTGATTAGGGCGGAGAGTAGGGCACATTTAGATCATGTGGATGGGGCACTTGAAGATATCAATCGGATACGTAACCGAGCTGGACTGGAAAATGAATCAGGAGCATCCACTGAAATGGTATTGGCGGCTGTTTTTAAGGAACGCCAACGGGAATTGTTTGCAGAATGGGGACACCGCTGGTTTGACCTAAAACGTACTAATATGGCGGATGAGGCCTTGTCTTTATTAAAAGAAGGCTGGCAGAGCTCGGATACACTTTTCCCGATTCCCCAATCTGAAATACAAAACAATCCCAATATGAACCAAAACCCAGGTTATTAAAGATGTTCTTACGTTCAACACCAATTAATTATAATTTAAACATATACCATATCATGAATTGTTTACGATATCTTTTGTTGCTCTTGGTTGTAGCCTGCAACACAAATCACAAGCCATCCCAATCGCTTGATAAAGAAAATGATAGTAACCTTGTGGAGGTAAAGGGGAATAGGACATTGCCAGAAATAGGCAAACCGATGCCGGATTTTATGCTACATGATATTAAATACTTTAATAAACAAAAGGCTTCACTGAAGGATTTTCGAGGGAAATGGCTTGTGCTTGATTTTTGGAATCGTTACTGTACAAACTGTATAAAAAGTTTTGATAAAGTCGATAAACTTAGTAAGGCATTTAAAGAGGAAGTCGTGATTATGTTGGTGGGTAGAAATGATGGAAAATATTATCAAGGAACAGATAAAATGTATGAGCAAGTACGGAAAAGATTTCAGTTGGATTTGCCATTGGCATATGAAGCTCGTTTATTTGATGATTTTGGGGTGTCCTCAGTTCCTCATATCATTTGGATTGATCCCAAAGGTGTAGTAAGAGCCATTACAACAAGTGACGATCTAAATGCTAAGAATCTAAAAGCGTTTTTAGAGGGTGAGACTCCTTATTTTTTTCATAAGGCCAATAGTGAGGAAGAACAAACGAAAAAAGAGGCTTACGATTTTAGAAAACCACTTCTCGTTGATGGTAATGGGGGCAATGATGGGGATTTTCTTTATAGATCCATTCTAACAGGTGTTAACAAAAAGGTTTACGGCAGTGTTTACCCAAGCTATTTCCCTCCTTTAGATGGGAATTTGGCAGGGTTTAGTGCTGTTAACATAACACTTCAGAACCTTTATAATGCCGCTTACGGAGATACCATTCGTCCAAATCCTGATATTATAGAAAGGCCAAATAATTATGGAAAATGGTGGAGCAGACCGCTACTGGAGGTTAAAGACTCGACGTTTTTTAAACCAGATTCTAAAACTGGAAAAGGAATCTATTGTTATGAACTTATTGTTCCCAAAAGTAAAGCTTCCAACACCTTGTACCGCCAAAACATAGTACAACGGGATTTAAAAAATTACTTTGGCCATGAAGTAACAGTGGAGACCAGGGACATGCCTTATTGGAAAATCGTGGCAACTAAGGAAGCCTTAAAAAGTCTAAAAACCAAAGGGGAACAAAAAGGTGTTTCCACTGACGGCACAAAAATGACTTTAACCAATCAACCGATGGCAAAGCTTATAAGTATTATGTGGGGCCTATATCAATTGGGGCCACCATTTATTGATGAAACAGGAATTAAAGGTAATATAGATATAACCTTGGAAGGTGTGCTAACGGATTTTGAGGATTTAAAAAGTACATTACGGGATAATGGATTGGAATTGGTCGAAGGGAAAAGAAAAATGAAAGTTATTGTAGTTAGAGATCCTGCTACGAAATAATTTAATGGAAAGCTAGGGATATTTCCCTAGCTTCCTTTAAATAACCATTATTGTGGTATACGCCATTCTAAACTACAAGTGTCGTTTTGATAATAGGTCAACCCCTCGATGGTACAAACGGGATCATTTACTTCCGTACTTGTACAGATTGCGGGTTTTGTTTCTGGATTACATCCATCAGACCTGAATGAATCCGTAAGTGCATTTTGATTGAATGCGAATGCACCGCCAATAGCTAGTACAAAAGCAACAATCATTAAAAAACTTTGATTTTTTTTCATGATTATAAAATTTAATAATGAATACTTGGTCTACTTTTTTCTACAGGTGTTCAACCTTACATTCCTGTTTCTACATGTAAAATATTTTGATGTTCTATTTCCGGCAGTTGTGAAGGCAGATATTTTTGGATTAATTCCCGCCTTATCAATTGATTGGTATATAGAATGTAAATTTGATTGTGCTTGATTATGAAATCCTTTAAAGGGTGTCCTTCAATATGCGGGATGTAAAAGCTGTAGGCATAGTTTCCGTTTTTTAAATTGTAAACGTCTATGACACTTCTAGTTTGAAAAACTATTTGCAACTCATTTTTCGCTCTGGTTATTGACTGGTTAAAAAGCCAATGGCCCTGTGAAAAACTCCTTCTATTTACTAAGGGCGGTGGCATTGCCAACGACATTTGATCGTTTTTTTTATTGGAACTTAGCTTAAGTTTTGCCGTAGATGTGGTATCTATGGTTTTAAACCTTGCCGTAACCTTAAGGCTTTTGTTTATCAGGAGATATTCATTTCTATAATAATAGGTGTATATGAGTTTTTGCATGTCAGGATTATAATGCATAAAGCCATCGGTAGAGAAAAAGATATCAGCCTGTTTTTGAAGCGCTAATGGGTTTAGATAGGTCTCCATTTTATTCATATTTAAAATACCCATTAAGCGGCCTTCTTTTGGAATTAGTTTTGTTATCGCCAAGAGGTTAACGTCCATAGGGGTAGCGGAATTGAAATAGTTATTTTTTAAATCTAAAGCTTCGAGGACCCAGTTATTGGTATTGCCTTTAAAGAGGATAGGGGTGGTGCCATCTGTAATAAATACTCCTAAATCATTGATGGTTATCCCAACCCGACTTGGGTTAAATTTGTATGGTTTGGGAATATTCAAATGAATGGTTTGTGACTTGGAAAGGGTATAATCAAACTGTAAGATTTCAAAAGGATTGTTTTTCCTATTTAAATAAATATGGTTTTTTGTAATTCCAGCAAATTGAAATTGATTTTCTTCCAAGGTTATCCTGTTTTTTATTTCAGAAATGGGGTGAGGTGGCAATGTCCTGATAAAGCTTCCAGGTAAATGGTTTTTGTAATCTGTATAAAAAAACAATCCGAGCACTAATCCGCAGACCAATATGATTAGTGTACCAATTTGGAACAATGTGCGCTTAAAACCTTTCTTGTCCATGGCAGTGCCAGTATAATTGGGTTTTTTTACATTGGGGGCATTTATTATGATAGCAAAACTACCAAGTGCTACAAAGATGAAATTGAAAACCAAATGTTCCTTCCAACCCAATTGTTCCAAGATGCCACCACAAGAACATGGTACAAAATCACTAAAATTAAGTATGGTTACAATATACATGGTAAAAGCAGACATAAGGCCCACGCCCATATACAAAGCAAGCATTCTGGATTGGTTTATTGCAAGCCCAATGGCTATCAAAATTTCCAGCAATGGTATCATGAAAGCTATGATGTCTTTTAAATCGGTAAGTATTAGTGATTGACTTAATTGCAATCTAAAGTTTTCAAAATCCAATAGTTTGCTAGTTGCAGCATATACAAATAAGACAACGTACAAAAAGACAATACTTTTTGTAACTATCTGATGCCAACTTTTATTGCGTACCATATCGTTTGGTTTAATATGGTAAAGTTCGATAGTAAAATTTATTTTTAAGGGATTAGATTTTGACTATAAGGTATTAGATAAAAGGATATCCTTTTTGAAAACCTATTTTCTTAAACTGCTCGGTACATAACCAAAGCGTTTCTTGAATGCCCTAGAAAAGTGGGATATGCTCTTGAAGCCGTTCTTATAGGCAATGGACTTTAATGCCATATCACTATGTTGGATGAGCATGCTGCAATTTCGTAATCGTTCCTGCATCAAAAATTGGTGGACAGAAGTGCCATAAAGTTCCTTAAAACCATATTTTAACTTGAATTCGTTGGTTCCCAACTGAAGGGCAAATTTCTTCAGGGAAGGTAAGTTCCTGTCCAGATTGTTAATTATGATCTCTCGAGCTTCCCTAAGTTTCCTAATATCATCAAAGCTCAATCTGAGTTTTTGCTTTTGGCGGATTTCCGGAGGCATATATGTTTCTTTTTTGGGTTGAAATAAACTATGTCGAAGCTCCTGTTCCAGTTCAATTTGGGAACTTGTGTGAAGGATGGTCGTTATTAAAGTACGTCGGTCCAAATCTGATTTTTCCCTAAATGTCGTAATGTAGCAGGTGTTAGGTATGGTGAGATTGCCCTTGGTTTTAAATATGAGTTTTAATGATGTGTCATGTAGTTTTTTTTGTTGTAACATAATCCAAACGGAATTCCATGCCTCCAAACAGTCTTCCGATAGAAAATTCCCAAATGGCTCGCCAATCATATCACTATGAAGTATCGATAGAAGGTAGCAGGATTTTTGGTTAACCATTTGAATGTTTCCTTGATTATCCAATACAAAGCTCATCTGCACGATATGTTTCGTACTGTTGTTTAAATTCACAAAACCTTGGTGCATCATGGATTCCAATATTTCCTCAGATAGCATATTCAACATGACGGTTATGGCTTCAATACCGTCATCTTCTTTGGATCGTTTAAGTTTATAGAAGAAATTGCCTGCTGCCATTTCCAAAAGCATTTGGTTGATTTGAAGCATACGTTCTTTTTTATTCTTGGCCATAATTAAGGATTTATAATTATTATATCTATCTCGTTTTATACAGTGTTTTTCTAATTTGTTATGTTTATGATCTAATGTTGTCCTAGTTTTTAAATTTGTTTAAAAAAATAATGGCATCATCCAAGTTATCAAAACACTGGATGGGAATGGGTGGCTTATTGGTTCGAAGAAAAAACTTGAACATCATTTTTGATACGGGTGATTTTACCAGAAAAGCTACAGATTTTATGAGGGTAGAGCCTTCCATAGCCAAATAATTCCTAGCCGATTTATCAATCTCATTAATGCCTTGGATATCACATAATATGGGAAGGGACTGTCCTTCTTGCATGGCAAGCCGATCCTTGACAATTTGTACAGCTGCCTTTAAATCCATATAAACGCCTTTTTTGTAGGTTATAATTAATATGCCATCGCGGAGATGATATTCCGAATAGTCATTTTCAAAATATGGTAACATGATCGGATAAAACTGGTTTTTCAATGTAAACTTAAAAATTTAATTATATATATACTTGATATATAATGTGTTATAAATTGTCTGTTTTGGAGTATTAATTGTGTAATAGGGATGAATAATTGACTTAAAAGGATTATTGGAAAGGGATTCTTCTTATTTTCTTTCAAATTTTACTGATTTTTACGTATCACAAATAGGCATGGTGTTGATGTAGTGGGCAATACGTTTTTTTGGACGACATGAAAGCGGTCAATTGTCCTAAAATGTAATCTTGCTCTTTGTAAAATTATGTAGGGTACAATCATGATAATTTTTGTTTTTAGACTATGGCATACCAAAAGTTGATATCGGAATTTGAAGCTAAATTGGAAGCTTTGGAAGCCAGTTGTGAGGATATCCTATACAAAGCGGAACATGGTATCACCTATACGGAAAAATGTATCAAAAGTCTACGGGAAATCGTTGTACTCAAAGGGTTTCCATCCACACAGGATGAAATTGATTTTTTTAAACATGTGAAACCCCAGATTTTCAGCAAGCTGATTTATTATGTAAAACTTTATCATATTGAAAGTAAACGACCCAGGAGCAGTTCCAAATTTCAGGTTAAATACTTGAACAATCAAATCAATAAGTTACAGGTCTATTTTAATGACAATCTGGAATTCTACCATTATTACCGTAGGGCAGCATCAACCCTCGATGAACAATATTTTGTTAGGGGAAAATCAGATTTGCGTTCCCCAACGGAATCCTTTCACTTTTTTACCGATGAAGAATTCTCAACCTGCCAAGACAGTACCGTGGCGACTATCATGGCCTATGACATGCTAATTGTGTATTTACAGCAGGAAATAGCGGTCTTGGAAACCCATGCAGATAAACCAAAATTAAACCCCATGAAACAATTATCAAAGCTTTTCTGGACGGGAAGCAAAACAGAATTAATTGAATTGATTTATGCCTTACATAGCAGTGGAGCCATCAATAGTGGTACAGCCGATATCAAGGAAATGGCTTCGTTGTTTGAAAAGATGTTCAATATAGATCTTGGAAATTATTATCATACATTCATAGAGATTAGAGCAAGGAAATGCAGCAAGACAAAATTTTTGGATAAGCTTATTGACGTTCTAACGAAACGGTTTGAAGAATCCGATAACTAATCCCAACATCACCCCATGTTGCGAGTCATGTTTTAAAATGATATTCGCAGTAATATAAACACTTGCTTTTATATTTATGGATGTTTCGTTGTACCATACCAAGGCAAAAGTTCTTAAAATAAAAGGCCGATAAAAAATGTCCCAACTTGGGATGTACTATTGATAATCATAAAAAATGGTTCCTGAGATTTGTAAGACGAAAGTCAAATCAAGACAAAGTCGTCTAAAGATTATTTCGATCATTGGCGACTTTGTTATTTCTAAAAAAAACAGTTACAAATGGGAACAACTATTATTACAACGGAGGATCTTCATGAATTCAAATTGGAATTACTAAATGACATTAAACAATTATTGAAAAACCAATCAGGTGAGTATCCAAAAAAATGGTTGAAATCACCAGAGGTCAGGAACCTCTTGGGCATTTCGCCTGGAACCTTACAAAACCTGCGTATCAATGGCACTTTGCCATACACCAAAGTAGGGGGTGTACTCTATTATGATTACAAGGAAATCATGGACCTATTGGAAAAGAATAGGGTTCATAATACCTATTAAATCATCATTTTGGAAGATATCAATTACATTAAACATCTCAATGCTGTGTTTTTGCAATTTTCGATAGATACCAGATTGAATCCAACGCATATCAGCCTGTATATTGCTTTGTTTCAATATTGGAACACCAATTATTTTAAATCTGAATTTTATATCAATAGGGAAGAAATCATGTCCTTTTCCAAGATTGGATCGAAAAGCACCTATCATCGTTGCATCAAGGAATTAAGCCATTGGAACTATATCTTATACACTCCATCACATAACCCATTTCGAGGTAGTAAAATTAAGATGTTCGATTTTGGGACAAGTACTGGACAAGCTCTGTACCAAAGCCGTACCAATATCGAGACAAGCAGTGGACAAGCACTGGTACGTATAAACAAACATATACAAACTTTAGAAAACAATAAAAACTTTAATAAACCAAAAAATTTAATTTCTGAAAATTCTCAAACGGATATGAAACAAGATCCAACTGTTCCATATCAGGACAACCTAAAGACAAGTGCCGATAAAAATTATAATGAACCTTTATGAATACAACCAGTCCCCATATTATTTTGGAAGGTTCAGTGACATACGAACTGGGGAATATTCAAGGAAATCAAATTCTTTATGATTTTAGTAAGATTCTGATCTATCTGGATGCCAAAGGGAAGTTGTTGTTCGGACATACTTTTAAACTCTTTGATGAAGATAGGGATATTCTATTCAAACTTTGTAATTATTTCATTAAGGATGAAGCCAATTGTAAAAAACTCAATATGGATTTGAACAAGGGTATTTTATTAACGGGTCCAGTTGGCTGTGGTAAAACCAGTTTAATGAAATTGCTGAGACATATGGTACCGCATCAAAAACCCTATAAAATCATCCCATCAAGAAATATTGTATTTGGGTTTAACCACATTGGTTACAAAACCATTGAAGACTATGGCAACGGACAGTATTTTTGTTTTGATGATTTGGGAGTGGAACCCATTGGTAGACATTATGGACAGGATTGCAATGTGATGGGTGAAGTTTTACTGTCTCGTTATGATTTGTTTTTACAACATAAAATAATCACCCATGCGACTACCAATCTTAATGCTCGTGAATTGGAAGATCGTTATGGTAAGAGGGTTCGTTCCCGGATGCGGGAATTGTTTAATTTGGTAGCCTTTGATAATGGTAGTGTGGATAAAAGAAGTTAACCAAGGATTTAGAGTTGCTTTAAAACGATAATTGGGATAATGAATCTGAGGAGCATGAACAAAATCAAAGAATAGAGCAATAATAGTCTTTTTTAAATACATCCCAATCCCAAATTCATGGTTTTTGTATAGGTCATCCTATATGATTATATATTGCAACTAGAATGGCCAAAGCAATAGCTTTAGTATTTGAAGGGTTTAAAAAATAATCAGCTTCATCAAAATTGGTTAAAAAGCCCAATTCAACAAGTATTGCTGGGCAAAAATCAATCATGTCCCGTAACACCTGAAAATTAGCAAACTTCACACCTCGGGTCTCAAACCCTAACTTACTTGAGTTTTCATTTAAAATTGATAACCCCAATATAATGGATTCTTTAGTATTCAAATTTTTAGAATCATGCACATATACGTCCATTCCTTTTGAAGTTGTTTTGGAAGCATTACAATGTAAGGACACAAATACATCTGCTTTTAAGGCTTTGGCCAATCGACTTCTATCAGAAAGAGCGATAAAGTTATCACCGTATCTAGTTAGGTAAATATCCAATTTGTTATCTAAAAGCAAGTTGTTGAACTTGATGATTTCCTTGGCAATATTAAGAACCACATCTTTTTCTTGGATGCCATTTACACCAATGGCACCAGGATCTGTTCCACCATGTCCAACGTCAATGAGTATTCTTTTTTGTACTTCCAACTGTTGTCCAAAAATGATACATGTTTTAAGTATGGCTAGAAGAAATACGACGTTTTTGAGGTTTATTTTGAAGTCAATTTTCATAATTGTGAACATTTTTCGCATCCAAAACCATAAAATTCAATGCCCTTTAGTTGCAATTAAAAACAATCTTAATCAAATAATATTATTTAGTTAAAATATTGATAATCAGTTGTTTAATAGTAAATATATCGTAATTTTCATAAATCAAAATCATTAAAAACTTAAATTTTATTTCGTATGAAAAAATCAATTTATTTAACCTTGATCTTAGGCCTTATTTCCACATCCATGTTTGCCCAAATTGGAGGCATCGAAGATTCCGTAAACGATGTTTCGGATACCATCCGTGCAATTTTCCCCATTATCCTTGGTGTCATCTTTTTGATCGGTTTCTTGTTCAATGCAGGTCACTTCTTTGGAGAGAATGCTGATTTAAAAAAGGGCATCACTCGTGTGTTGGTCTTTGTACTTATAGCGGGAGCCGTTGTCGGCATCTTTACCTACTTAATCGGAATCGTGGTGTAATATGAAACGGTTCAGTGTCTATAAAAACATAAGGAAGCGAGCGATGATAATGGGTCTACCTATATCATTGTTCGCCTTGATGATGACTGTGGTTATAGGATCCCTATTATGTATCATATTTTCTTTTAGCTTTTCAGTAATCATATTGGTTTTTCTTTTCAATGGTATAGTGTATATCATATTAACTCATTTGACAAAGAACCCATCCCTATGGCATTTTAAAAAAGTGTTTCCGCAAACCATCAGTAATAAAAAACAAAGCCAATTATATTATGAAGACCATTAACCTAGCGGCATATCATCCCATACTGGATATTCAAGATCATATGGTATTTGCAAATAATGGTAATGTAGTCCTATGCTATCAAGTGGATTTTCCAGAGGTATATTCTCTTTCTGAATCTGATTTTGAGGATATTCATGGGGCTTGGTTCCAAGGGTTTAAATCCTTGCCTACAGGTACTATTATACACAAACAGGATATTTACCGAAAGACATCGTATGATGCTAATGACATTCCCAATAAAAGTTTTTTGGAAAAGGCTACCTACAATTATTTTAAAGGACGAGAATATTTAGAACATAGGTCATATCTGTTTTTTATGTTGCCTTTAAATAAATCACTGAATGCATCCAAATTTACCAACCCTTTTCGAAACATAGAAAAAGGGATCCATAAACAAATGGATCATAATGTACAGGAGTTTATGACATTGGTAAATGATGCCGTGTCCTTTATCAATAACAGTCGAAAGGTATTTTTAGAGCCCATGCGTCAAAGCGACATAGTCCGTATGACCCATGCCTATTTTAATGGATTCAATGAAGGCTTTGATACGGATATTCAGCTTAAAAAAACGGAGGTTGAAATAGGGGACAACCATTTTGATGTCTTGGCAGTCAATAGTGAGCTATGTTTTGGGGATGTGGTACAAAGCAGCAAAACCAATGATAAGTTTACTTCAGATGATTTTGTGTTCCATCAAGGGTTTATGGATGGTTTGGGATTGAACCTCAATGAAAACCATATCATCAACCAAATCATTTACTTGGATGACAAACAGAAATGGCGAAAACTGTTGGAAAAGAAAATGGAGGAGCTTAATAAGAGCTCCAATTTCGGGACACAGAACAAAGTAATCTTAAAGAAGATTGAAGCCATTGTGGATCGGATCAATGCGGATGATGCTTCCAGAATCATAAGAGGTCATATGAACATTGTCTTTTGGTCCTGTGAAATCCACGAGTTAAGCCATATAGCGTCCAAGATAAAAGCGGAGTTCAAGGAACTGGATATTGTTCCTTATTATCCAAAAGGGGAGGAACGGAAACACTATTTTTTGAATTCCTATTGTTGTTATGTTTCCAACTTCTCCAATGCCGATTTGTATGTGACGGATTTAAAACATGCCTTGTGCTTATATATTAATAACACCAATTATAAATCGGATGTTAAGGGTATCATCTTCAATGATAGGCAACATAATATTCCCATTCTTAAAGATGTCTGGGATGAACAGAAGAAACGTATCAAGGCCAGAAACTTTGCCATTTTTGCACCAACTGGGGAAGGTAAGTCCTTTTTGGCCAACAATATTTTGCGCCAATATTTTGAGAACGGGGTCAGATTGGTCATTATCGATTTGGGAGGTTCTTATTCCAAGTTTGCCAAATTGTATCCCGAAGAGCATATTATTCTTAGGTATGAACAGGGTAAAAATCTAGGTATTAACCCTTTTTATATTGCTGAAAATGCCGATTTGACACCAGAGCGGTTGGAGGATTTAGGACGGTTCATTTTGGAACTTTTGGCTTTAGGCAGTAAAACCAGTAAGGCTCAAGAAGTGGCTGTTAAAAAAGTCATTCGAAGTTATTATGATTCCCGGCCGGGAGACCATTCCTTGGCATCCTTATATCAATTTGTGGATGGCAAAAAGGATACCCTTATTCAGGAACTGCATATTCAAGAGGAACATTTCAGTGTTTATGATTTTCTGCACATCCTCTCTGAATATGTTGGTGATGGGCTGTACAGTTTTTTGTTCAATATCAGCCAAGACCAGACCTATAAGATTGAAGATAAACGATTGATTGTTTTTGAACTCGATGAAGTTAAGGACAATAAAGAAATCTTGTCGGTCATGCTAAAACTTATCAAATCGGCGATCCAACGCACCATATGGCGAAATAAAGCGGAGAAGGGCATCATCCTTTTTGATGAGTTTGCCAAGCAACTAAAGTTTGACAATGTTTTGGAAAGTGTCGAATTCTATTACCAAGCCATTAGAAAACAAAATGGAGCCATTGGAATCATCTTGCAGTCCATTAACCAATTACCAAGCAATTCCACTTCGGCCAGCATTTTGGAAAATACCCAAATCATCTATAGCCTTAGAAACGAAAAGGGCTATGATGAGCTGCAAAGGAGATTGAACCTGTCCAGCCATGACCTGAACCAGTTAAGATCCATTCGAAACAACCTTTCTGGCGTACGGAAGTATACCGAGATATTTATCAAGATTGGTAAGGAAAGCAACATTTTCAGGTTGGAAGTACCTAAGGAAGTGTATGCAGCTTACGTGACCGATGGGCAGGAAAGTAATGATATCATGCATCTCTATGATAAGACCAAGAATATGGAAGCTGCTATCAGGGAGTTTATAAAGCGTCCATAGACCCTTCTGGCGGCTGTCTCTAAAAATTAAAATCATCATGAATTAAATATCAATCAAAAAACGAACTTTATGAAATCATCAAAATACAATCGCCAAATCCATGGACTAAACTATTGGACTGTGGTTAAAGACCGAATCCTGACACTGATGTGTTTAGGGCTATTGGTTATTTTAATACCTAACCATTTAGGGGCACAAGGTATGCCTGTGTATGATAACACCAATTTTGTTAGTCTGGCTAAATCATTGGTTGAATCCGCTAAGCAAACCTCAGAACTTTTGAAGACCGTTGAGTTTTTAAAACAACAGAAAGAGCGCATAGAAAAGGTAAGCAACATCATCAAACAACTTAAAGCGGTCCAGGAACTAACAAGGAATAACCAAAAGCTTTTTGATATGGTTCAGAACGACCTTCGGGAGATATTGAATTCGCCTTATATCAAGCCAGAGGAAGTCCATAGGGTTTCGGAATCCTTTAATGCCATTATCGAACAATCCTTGGATGATCTGGAATTTGTCAGCCAGATACTATCTAATGACACCTTAAAAATGACGGATTCGGAACGTGCCACATTTTTAAAGGAAAAGGAAGTGCAATCCAGGGATATGGTAGCTGAGATTGAAACTAAGGCCCGACGCTATAGGGAGATTATAGCCTTTAGAAGCATGCAGGACAAAATCAATAACCGGGAAACCAATTACTAAAGATGACTGGGATATTTTTAGGTATTGGATTGGAATATGTGGATGCGGTTTTTACCATCATCAAGAACAGTGATTTTTCACAGTACGCCATAACCGGGATGAAAACCTTGGCCATTCTATTATTTCTCATAAACATCTTGAAGAAATACAATGAAGGGGTTGCCAATAATGATGGCTATACTTGGGGATTGACCCCTGCTGAACTTGCAAAGAATTTTGCTGTTGTGATTCTGGTTATTTTCTCAACCCAAGTACTTAATGTTTTTGATACCATTTTGGTGGCCATAGAGACCCAATATAGGGATACGGCACCGGCACTCCTTCCATTGCAAATGCAGGACATCGATCTTGAACAGGACGTGGGTGCCTTGGAAGCCGCCAAAAAGGCCATGGCCTTACTCTATGAAGCTTTGGTGACACCATTGTTCGGTCTCAAAGTCATAGCGTTCATCATTGGTTTGTTTTTATGGTTGCTGGATTTGTTCATCTATCCCTTGTTTTTAGCGGAGCGTTACTTCTTATTGGGCATCATGCAGGCTTTCTTTCCATTAGTCATCAGTCTCGCTGTCTTTGAAAAATTTAGAAACTTAGCCTATAATTTCTTTAAACTATATGCAGGGGTCTATATGTTGGTACCAGCTTTTTTCTTGGTCAATGTGTTCATCAATAACCTCTATACAGAAATAAATACCAATTTCTGGCCCACCTTATTTGGTACGGATTGGGGAAGCCAGGTGTTTGCACCCTTGATACAGTTGGGATCTATAGGGTTTATAGTCTTATTGAAATTCAAGTTATACAGGCGTGCGACCTCATTTACATTAAAACTTTTTACTGGAGGATAGTCCCATTTTTAAAAAATAAATTATGAAAACACCTTATAAAGATATTTATAACATATTAAAGCTGAATCGTTTTATTGTATTGGCAGTGGTTATCTGCGCAACAATTACCAGTACCATGTCCGTTGTGTTGATCCTAAAATTGCATAAAGACACTATTAACAGTGCGTTTGTGGTTAATAGTGAGGGGCAAGTAATTCCTTTAAAATTAGTTTCACAAAAAGAGAATCTGGAAGTAGAGATCTTGTCACATTTGGAATTGTTCCACCAATACTTTTATAACATTGATGCCAGTAACTACGAAAAGAACCTTGGAAAAGCGTTGTGGTTGGGGAATGGTTCTGTGGATGCGGTATATCGCCAGAAAAAAGCAGATGGTGTCTATAATCGTTTGCTTCAGTATTCCTTGGTTCAAAAAGTGATTTCCGTTGCATCCAAAATAAACATCCAAAAAGAACCTTACAGCTTTGAGACCTTAACCATATTCGAGGTAAATCGTGGGTCGGTCATAGATACCTATGAGTTAAAAACCACTGGAAATGTCATTCATGTAGATAGGAATTTTCCTAAAAACACCCACGGCTTGTTGATCACCAACTTTTTTGAAAATTCCCTAAGAAAAATAGACAATAAAGAAAGATCATAAATAACATTAAATAAAACAATAAGATGAAAATTGAAAAGAACAAAATCATATTTGCTGGGGTGATTTTAGGTATTACCGTGCTTACAGGGGGCTATACCATGCACATGCTTGGTGAAGACCCGTCTCCAGTAATTGAAAACAATCAAATTCCTGTTCCTAAATTGGAGGATGGACAGAAAGTATATGAATCAAAATTAGATGCACTGAATGATCTGAAGGAAGTTAAGAACACCAATGCCCCAAGTATCTATGATGAAAAGTTGTTGGATTCAATGGGGGTTTATGATTCTGAAGTTCTGGACAAGGAAAAGATTAGGATGATTGATAGCATCTATCAAGAAGGTAGGATTAAATACACCGGAAAGATTTCAAAAGATGATCTGCCAAAGACATCCAATGAAATGACAACAAAAAATTTGGATACGGTTGAATCTGCAAAGGAGCCCGTTATCTCCGCCATGGAGATGGGATTAGAACACCAACTCTTTTTTGCTTCAAATCCTAAAGAGATTCCAAATGATGAAATATTGGAAAATAAATCCATTTTGGTTGCAGTAGATGGCACTCAAACCGTAAAGAACAATTTTAGATTGAGCATGCGGTTGATGGAAGATGCCATTATTAATGGTATTAAAACACCAAGAAATACCCGGATTTATGGTTTTGTGAGCTTTCGTGCTAACCGAACCATCATAGACATTGAAAACATTAATCATCAACCAGTAAAACTCAAAGCCTTTGATTTACAGGATGGCAATGAGGGTATTTATATTGAAAATAGCTTTAGGGCAGATGCCACTAGAGAAGTGGTGGATGATGTCGTTCAGAACATAAACATAGCTGGACTTCCTCAAGTTGGAGGGGTAAAGCAACTCTTTCAGCGCAATAATAGATCCGTGAAAGTAACGATACTGGATAACTATCAATTATTCTTAAAGCCTTATTAAAGAACCATTAAATTCAAATAATTATGAATCCTAGTTTTACTTATGCAATGCTATTTATGTCAATAATAACGTATGCGCAACCTTCACTGGATACCATTTATGCCAATGAATATATGAATGTCGCTTTATTTTTCCCGAAACAAATTCGCCAAGGAATAACAGGAGCAGAAAACTTTGCTTTCAGTTATAATAGGGAAAATCAACAATATTTTGGACTGTTGCAGGCAACACCAGGCGTGGATAGCAATTTATTAATTATTACAACAGACGGAAATGTTTATTCCTATATTCTTAAATACGCTAAAACAGTAACTAAGCTAAATTATTTTATTGGAGAACATGAACGGATTCGAAATGAAAAACTTGAGGATGTTAAATCCATTGGTACTGTCGACACCCTTATAAATTACAAAGAAAAAGCGAATTATTATGAAAGGTTTTCAGAATCCCTATTGCAAACAAAACAATATCCTTCCGCCACAAAAAGAGAGAAGGGCATGGTCTTAAGATTATTGAGAACAGTTTATGATAAAAATGAGGTCTATTTGGTCTTGGAAATCAAGAACAATTCGGGAATTGATTTTGAATTGGATTATTTGGGGATCTCCAAAGCCAAAATATCCAAAAGGCACAAAGGTTCTTACCAAAAAATCGAACAAGATATTTTATACAGGTATAAAGAACCGAAAACAGTTTTCGACCAAAGCTCAAATCAATTTGTTTTTGTTCTTCCAAAATTTGTATTAGGTGATAAGGAAAAATTGCATTTAGAAGTGAAAGAATTGAATGGCAGTAGAAAATTAACCTTAGAGACTAAAAATTAATGACATTTTCTAAGGTATAGTCGACATCCTTGTTAATAAAATCGCTTAGTACGACAATAATGTGTTCTCAGGCAGCGATGAAACGTTAGCTTTCTTAAAGTTTTGCCATTATAATCTCTTTTCGAATCGTTAATATAGGTTTCATCTCAAGTCTCAAGATTTTTTCTTTTTGGCACATAATCGTTTTAATATTTTTTAAATGGATATAGGATATCATAATTTCATTAGTTATTTATTTTGCTTTGTTTCTAAATAACATTATTTTTATTTTATCAGGAAGTAAAGCATTTTACTTTAAGTTCATTTATATATAGTGTCAACAAATCGGATAACAGTTTGTTTTTAAAGTATATAAATGATTGATTTATAATTTTTATGGGATTGGGTGGTCTACCTGTCATTAAGTTCGAACGCTATGCCGACGATATTGTGGTTCACTGTACCCATAAACATGCAGCACTGAAGCTGCTTGGTTCGATAAAGGAGCGACTGAAGAGTTGCATTTGGATATAATGAGGAAAAGTCAAGGATTGTCTATTAACATCGCAACCAAAAGAAGCAGCCCAATGTCAAGGAGACGTACCAGAAATTCGATTTTCTATGCTTCACCTTCAAACCACGTACATTAAGGGTAAGGGGCAAACAAGTAATTGGCTTTACGCCAGTTATCAGCCAAAAGAGCATAAGCAGGATTGCAGTAGAACTAAGGAAAAGCGGTATCCATACCGAACGTACTGAGTAAAACGGAGGTGCTTAATATCATCCAATCCCCACAAAACATAAAGCACAGAGCCATTTTACATACCATTTATGGCAGTGGGCTGCGGATATCGGAACTCTTGAATTTACGGGTTGCGGATGTCCATTCCGACAAAGGGTATCTATTCATAAAGGACAGCAAGGGGAAAAAGGACAGGAAAACCATTTTGCCAGAACAGCTATTGGTATTGTTGAGGGCTTATTATAAGGCCTATAAACCATCCTACTGGTTATTTGAGGGACAAACGGGCTGCAAGTACAGTACTGCCAGCATACGGTCCATATTCCGAAAGGCAGTGGACTAAACCAATTCCAACCCATGGGCAACGGTACATACCTTGCGGCATTCGTTTGCTACACATTGTATTGAAAACAACATAAATATCAGGCATTTGCAGAACATGTTGGGACATAATTCTCCGAAGACAACAGAAATTTACACAAAAACGATTGAAATTAACAACAAGACCATAATTAGTCCATTGGATACCTTGTTAAAAAGTAATATATTGGACACATAATAAATATAACTACAATTGTATGGCAATTTATTGTAGTTATACAAGTGTTAGGCAACATATAAAAACGCATTGAAAAAGAAAGTAAACTCTATAGATTTATTAATTGAAAATCTTCAAAAGGAATTTTCAAAAATCCCGAATTTTGAACTCACTCAAAATGACCCACTCGGAAAAAAACTTTTTGATTTTGTAGTGCGTTTTGTTTCCGAATTTCACTCATATCAAGATTTATTTGTTCAGTTCTACCTTCCAGCTTCATTAAAATCAATACAAACTTTTAAAAGAGAACTTAAATTTTCAAAGTATAAACAATTCTTCAATTTGACTGAAGATGAATACAAAGAAAATTATTTTGAAACTGTTAGATTGGGTTATGTTGGTGCTTTTCACAAATATGAAAGCTTTTTGAAAAACTTAATTCCGATGATGGACGAATTTTTCAAAGAAATTGATTTTGATAATAAATTTTTTCCGATTACGGAATATTTAAAATCCGAATTCGATGTTGAATTAAAAAAAACAACTCATAATTTTCCTATAACACGAAAAATAAATTGGATTTGTAACTGCGTAAAGCATTACGATGGCTATCCAATTAAAGAACCAATACCAAAATATTTAGACCATTTTGACAAGAATAAGAAAATACAAATTGACTCAAAGGAATTTAAAAAAGATATGCAGGAGCTGATTAAGCATAACCAAAATATGCTGACTTTATTATTCTATGTTGGTTTTCATCAATATTTCGGACTTGAATTTTCGACAATTGAAAACGAACTAAAACCAGAACATAGAGAAAAAGATAAAGTTGAAAAAATGAGAGAAGTTCTAGGAATGTCAATAAAAACATTATTTAATCTAGGAAAATACGTTGCCTAACACCGGTAGCCGTTGCGCAAGCCCGTAATTTTGCAAACCTATGATATAAAAACGCCCATTTTAAGGGCGTTAATTGTTTTTTATAGGTATTACAATGTAAATTCAAGATGACCATATGGACTTATAATGGCGTCCATAATAGCCTTAAAACGATAAAATAGAGAACGTAGGCTTGCCGCTCCACTTTTACTGTGTTTTTCTGTAAATTTCATGTACTTCTTTATATTATATGCTATGGCCGATAGCTGCATGCACTTATTGGCCTGCCCAATACCTATGGTATTGACTTTTCTAAGTCCCATAAACTGGGTGAGTGTTCCAAAAACAGGTTCTACCGTGCTTTGTCGCTTGGCTTTCATGTAACGCCCTTCTGGACTGTTTACCCGGGCAATGTTACGCTCGTACTCGGCGCGGTAATACGTCACGGTAAACTTCTTTTCCTGAGCGCTTTTGCCCAAACATTCTCTGCGTATCGGGCAATCGATACAAACCTTCTTTGATGCTCTATATTCTTTCTTTTTCGTATGGTTCTTCGTTTCGTAAAATACCTTTTTAAACGGAATGACTTTACCCTGAGGACATACATAATGATCTTGGGGTTCGTTATAAGTAAAGCCATCGGGACAACCTTTATAAGTACCATGGGGAGGAATAAAACTTTTTAAGTGCCTGTCTTCTAAAAATGCGTAGTTCTCGCCACTGCTATACCCAGTATCGGCTACACAGTTGTCCCATACTAAGCCTGACCTGCGTAAACGGCGCTGCACACGAACCACAATGTCCGGCAACTGTTGGTTGTCCTTTCCGTCGGCATGATAGGCTTTGATGTCTGTTATCACATGATGGGCCGTATCTACCGTTAGCTGGCTCTGGTAATTAAGCTTTCTGGCCTTACCGGGTTTCACACTGATACGCGCATCGGGATCGGTTGGGCTGTAATGTGTTTTGTTACTGGTGTAACGGCTGCCTTTATTACCGGCTCCCGGTCGCTGGTCCTGTTCCTTAGACCATTTGGTGTTTCTGGTTTTTATGGCTTGAAGTTCTTTATCACTGGCCGATAGGGTTTGCTCAGACTTATTGGCTTTGTTCTCTTTAGCCTGACGCAAGGGTTTGTATTTGTCTCTTTTGCTAATGTGGCGAACCTTACGTAGATGAGAATCTAAATCGGCTTCGGGGACTTTGAGCTCCAAACTGTCCATGGAAGCATTGGCCTTTACCGGGGCACTATCAATAGCCTGGGTATGCCCACTGACCATACCCGCATTAACGCATAGTTCAAATACCTTGGTAAAGACCGTTTCAAAAACGGACTCGGGAAACAATCCTCGGGTACGGCTGATGGTTGAGTGCCAGGGTAGCTCTTCATCGATGTCATAGCCCAAAAAATACAGGATGTCCAAACGCATGCTGCAATGCTCTATAAGCTTGC
>NZ_QKPO01000018.1 GCF_003258355.1 Confluentibacter sediminis
TTTTCTGTTTGTTTTGATGTTTCCATACTCGTGGTTTTGTGTATAGCTATTTTAGGACAAGACAACGCACAAACCCTCAAATAACGCAAAAAGCGCAAAAAGCGGAAAAAACAACCAAAAACCGCACAAAAAGCAAAAAACAGCAAATTCGGAAAAAAAGACAAGTTAAGACCATATCCAAAAACAAGAAAACAAAAAACACCCTATGTTTACGCCTATAAAAACTACCAAAGCGGTAGCAAAGCCTAAACCAGTTCCCAAAAAATACGGAACACAAACCCCAAACCATGACAAAATTAAACAGCTTTATTAAGAAGGAAGGAACCCTAGACAATACATGCCCTCAGCACATAACAGGTGACTGATACTGGCCACGGTGACTTTTACATGTGGACAACAAATTACAGGGCAGTGCCACCTATCTATTTGCTAAGCCGGTGTAAGCTCATAGCATCATATCATGGAATGAAGGAAGAACAGATGTTGTTCTGTCATTCCGAAACATGAGGAATCACACCGTTTGCACAGGTGATGCACCCTAGTTCCGCATCATGAAATAGCTTCATTCCTCGCAAAAACGCTATGCACAGACTTTGGTATAAATAGAATAAAATCCATATTTTAGTAAGCAATAACAGACATCAATAAATTATGGAAAATAAGTACGTAGATTTTATTTCAGACGAACACTTTTTATATTGCATAGCAAACCTCCATAAAGCCTATACAAAAGCTAAAAACAACATTACAAAGAAGAATTTCTACTCAAATAAAGTGGACACCATAAAACTCACTTTCGATGCCAAGTTTAATGAAATCGACGAAGAAAGTTTAATTCAAGCAGAAATATTACGCCAAATTGATAAATCCATAAACAACTCCATAGGCACATTTCACGAGCAAATATTAAGCGGCATGAAAGGCTTTGAAGTTGGTAATTTTAGCGGTTTTGATATTAAAGCGACGGATGACACCTTGTTTGCCGACATAAAAAACAAGCATAACACCATGAACAGCAGTTCTGCCGAAGCTCTTTTCCAAAAACTATCTAGATATGCCGATGATTATAAACAAGCGAAATGCTATTGGGTTCAAATTCTAGCGAAAAACAGTTTTTGCGAACTCTGGAAAGGAGATATTAACGGAAAAGAATATAGCCACAGTCGCGTCTACAAAATTTCAGGCGACCAGTTTTATGCGATGCTTTCAGGAAATCAAAAGGCACTTTTCCAACTATATAAAAACCTTCCCATTGCCATAAACGATTATCTTCATTCGGTTAAAAAAAGTGAAATGGCAAAAGAAAACTCAGCTTTGAATGAGATCAAATCTGAAACAGAAACTTCAAAAAGAACCATCCTAGACCAAGTAACTTTTGAAAATTACAGCTATTACCTAGGCTTTGATAAGTTGTAATAACTATTCAAAAACCTAACAATCGAATACCCCACCTCTTTCCCAAGATTCACTGGAACGGCATTCCCTATTTGCTTATATTGTTGCGCTATAGACCCTTCAAACTTCCAATCATCAGGGAACGTTTGTATTCGAGCATATTCCCGAACAGTAAACGGTCGTGTTTCTTCAGGATGGCACCGTTCTGTTTGCTTTTGTGCAGGACTGCATGTAAGGGTTAAGCATGGTTCATCCCAACCGATTCTTCGAGCGATGCCTGTTTTTCCACCGCCCAAATGAAAACTGCCTCCCATAAATTCTTTTTGAATCTCCAAAGGCAAATCCCTCCAATAGCCTTTTTGGGGTACTAATTTTAAAACATCTATTTTGCTCTTTGGATATTTGGAGCCTTCAGATTTTGGAACATCACAATCAAATAACTCCCCTTTTTTTAGAGCATCTTTTAAATTGTAAATCTTTTTATAAGGCTTCGGGTATTCATACATTACATCAATATCTTTTCTAACGCCTACTAAAATCAATCGTTCCCGTTTTTGGGGAACATTAAAATTAATCGCTTTAAGCACTTGAACAGGCACCACATTATAACCAATCTCATCTAAAATAGATATCATCCCTTGAAGCGTTTTACCGTTTTCATGACTTAACAAACCACGAACATTTTCACCAATGCAAATAGGGGGATTTACTTCCTTTACAACCCTTGCAAATTCATAAAACAAAGTACCTCTGGCATCTGCCAAGCCCAATTTCTTTCCAGCATAACTAAAAGCTTGACAAGGAAATCCACCAGTCACCACATCGACCTTGTTTTCATAGTCACTAAAATCAAACGATTTAATATCGCCTTCCAACACATTCCAATTCGGACGATTGTTTCGTAAGGTTTGGCAAGCCCATTTATCCATTTCATTCAAAGCAACACATTTTAAACCTGCTTTTTCCATGCCGACGGCTAAACCACCAGCACCTGCAAAAAGTTCTAAAACAGTGTACTCATTATGAGGCTCCACATAATTGGAAATGGTTTCTTGATTGTCGTCATCCAGAAAATCAGCAAACAACGCATCAATATCCGATTTTCTATACACCCTATAATTACTCAAAGGTTCTCGAACAGCGGTTAACTTGCCTTCTTTATCCCAACGCCTTAAAGTTTCCTTGCTTTTACCGATGTATGCAGCAGTTTCTGAGAGCGTCATATATTCATTCATAACCAAATTATTTAACCTTACACAATGGTTACAAAATTAAAAGAAAAAATGGGATAAACAAGCCCATATAAAGGAGGTTGAAAAATAAAATTTAGACCAAGATTTATAACCTACTCAAACCGAATCGCCCGAACAGGCGATATTTTAGTAATAATATAAGAAGGCACCAAAAGCATCAATAAACACAGTACCAAAGTCCCAATATTTAAAGCCAGAATATAGCCCACACTTATAAAAACGGGCGCTTCAGTAACATAATACACACTAGGATCCAACGGAAAAAGCTTAAAGTACTTTTGAGCAAACAACAAGCCCAAACCTAAGAGGTTTCCCCAAAATAAGCCCAAAACAATCAAATAAGACGCATTATACAAAAACAGCTTACGAATGCTCCAATTATTGCTTCCCAAGGCCTTTAAAATACCAATCATTTGAGTACGCTCCAAAATCAACACCAACAACGCAGTAATCATATTAATACCAGCCACCAATATCATAATCCCAATAATACCATAAATGTTTTTATCGAATATCTTAATCCATTCAAAAATGGAATAATAGCTTTCACTAATAGTTCTGGAATTGAGAGTAGACGGAAGAGCTTTATAAATAGCTGCCCCTTTTTTATCAAGCTCGCTATAATCATTTATAAAAACCTCAAAATCCCCCACCTGGTCGGCAGCCCAATTATTAATACGCTGCATGTGGCGAATATCCCCAATCACATACGTAGCATCCAAATCCTGAAACCCCGAATTGTAAATACCAACAATATGATAAGTAATGATGTTGGGAAGCTTTTCAGCATCCTCTTTCTTAAAAAACATTTGAAAACGATCCCCCAACTTAAACCCCATACGATTGGCAATGTACTGCGATATCAACACATCCTCATTAAGCTTTTTCGTATAATACGGCACACGCCCTTCCACTAAGAAATCTTTAAAATAGCTCCAATCATAATCACCACCAACACCTTTTAAAACAACCCCTTCAAAATCAGTTTCCGTTCTAATGATTCCGAACTTGGTAATAACAGCCTGTATATGTTTAATACCCTCAACCGACTTAAACTCCGGGTAAAAATCTTGTTTAGTAGAAATAGGCACGACGCTTTCCTGCGAATTGTTACTATCATAATTGGTTATAGTAACATGCCCATTAAACGCCACCACTTTATCACGTATTTTTTGCTGCAAGCCAATCCCCGTGGCAATAGCAACCATCATAACCACAATGCCAATAGCAATAGCAGCAATACCAATTTTTATTATTGGTGCCGAAATACTACTTTTATACGCTTTACTGCCAATAATGCGTTTTGCTATAAAATATTCGTAATTCAAGTTTATATATGAGATTTCAAGTTTTCAAAAATACAGTTTTATTATTTGTTTTAGTACTAATTTCTTGTGGAAACACAACGAAGAAGGAAGATAACAAACAAAAGACAAGAGATGATAAACAAGAGATGGCAGATGATAGACAGAAGACAGAAGACGAAAGAACAGAGAACAAAGAGCAAAGAGCAAAGATAGAAGACGATAGACCGATGCCCGAAGACCCAAAAACCAAAAACCAAAAACCAAAAACCATCAACCAAAAACCATCAACCATCAACCAACAACCATCAACCAACAACCAAAAACCATCAACCAACAACCAACAACCAACAACCATTACAGTCGGTGCCAACCAAACACAAGCATACATCCCCCTACTAAAAAACAAACGCGTGGGAATCGTTGCCAACCCAACAAGCATCATTTTTAAGAAAGATGGTAAAAACTACACCCATGTGGTAGACTCGCTATGGGCCTTAAAAGTCAAAATCTCCAAAGTCTTTTCCCCAGAACACGGATTTCGAGGCGATGCAGATGCCGGCGAATTAGTTAACGACAGTAAAGATGCCAAAACAGGATTACCCATTGTGTCCCTACATGGCGACCATAAAAAACCAAAATCAGAAGACCTATCCAATGTCGATGTGATGATTTTTGACATCCAAGATGTAGGCGTGCGCTTTTACACCTACATCTCTACGCTACATTACGTCATGGAAGCCTGCGCAGAAGCCAAGATCCCATTGATTATACTAGACAGACCCAACCCCAATGGCAGCTATGTCGATGGGCCCACTTTAGAAATACAAAACCAAAGTTTTCTCGGCATGCACCCCATTCCATTAGTACATGGCATGACTATTGGTGAATATGCAAACATGATTAATGGACAAAAGTGGCTAAAAAATGGCGTACAATGCCAAATCACCGTCATTCCCATTAAAAATTACAACCATAACATGCCATACAGTTTACCCATACGCCCTTCGCCCAACCTTCCCAACGACCAATCCATAAGATTATACCCCAGTCTTGGTTTGTTTGAAGGCACAGATATCAATGCAGGTCGAGGTACCGAGTTTCAATTCCAACGCTATGGCGCACCCTTTTTAAACAAATCGGTGTTCCCCTTCACCTATACCCCCGTTGAAAATTTTGGAGCTAAAAACCCAAAACACAAAGGCAAACTATGCTATGGCGAAGATTTAAAGAATGAAAAAGCACCGCAACAAGTCAGCTTAAAATGGCTCATAAAAGCATATACCAATGCCACGGACAAATCGAAAGTTTTTAACACAGCCAACTTTACCAAACATGCAGGAACAGCCAAACTCCAAAAACAAATTGAAGCCGGTTTAACCGAAGAACAAATCAAAGCCACTTGGCAAAAAGACCTTGAAACCTTTAAAAACACACGTAAAAAATATTTAATCTACAATTAATGAAGAGAATCATTGCCTCGCTCATGCTATTATTAACCTCCATGGGCTTTAGCCAACATATCGATAACCCTACCCAACAAAAAGTAAGTGCCGCCAAGAAAAAGGCTAAAAACTTTTTAAAGAAACAACACATTCCCGGCATGGCCATTACAGTATCCAAGCACGGAGAGATGATTTGGTCGGAAGGATTTGGCTATGGCAAACGTAAACCAACAGTGCCTATCAACCCCAGTAACACCCTGTTCCGAATTGCCAGTATTTCTAAATCCATCACAGCGGTCATGCTCGCTAAATTGATGGATGACAAGCTAATTGATATCGATAGCAGCATTTACAACTACCTCCCCGATTATCCAAGAAAAGCATACGATGTCACACCCAGACAATTAGGTGGCCATTTAGCAGGCATCCGAAAAGCCACTAATGATGAATTTGAATCCAACAAACGAATGACCATTACCGAAGGTTTAGATCTTTTTAAAAACGACCCGCTTTTATTCGAACCACAAACACGCTATTTTTACAACTCATTTGATTATGTCCTACTAAGCGAAGTGATGCAAAAAGCAGCCCATAAAGACTTTTATAGCATGGTAAGAGATTCCATTCTCATCCCTTTAAAAATGGACAACACCACCTTAGATGCTTCCAATGCCGTACCCCCCAATACAACTGATTTTTTTAGGAAGAAGCGCATTCTATGCAACCCGGTTGCCAACGAATACAAAGTAGCAGGCGGCGGTTTTCTATCCACCTCTGAAGACATCACAAGATTTGGACATGAAATCATTTCACCCACCCTTATTTCAACAGCATCCCTATCGCAATTGGTTACCTCCCAAAGATTATCCAACGGCAATAGAACAGGTTACGGCATTGGCTTTTCAGTAGAACAAACACCCCATCACACCCCCAGATATTACCATACAGGCGGAGGTGTAGGTGCCTCAACCATTTTAATGATATATCCAGAAGAAGATGTAGTCATCACCATTCTAACCAACAAATCAAATGTAGACATCCGACCTTTCGGTCTGGAATTAGAAGCTATTTTTGTGGAAGAAAGTGACATTTAAAATCGTATGTCAGTTCGAGTGACATATCGAGGCACGAGATATGTTGTATCGAGAACCTTAGTGAAGTTAGCTTCTCGATACAAATTTGCTCCGTTATACTTCGCAAATCCACTAGAACTGACATCCTTTATTAAAATTTGATACGTCGCTTCATCTCTTCCACAATATTAAAAGCCGCTGGACAAATAGCCACATTCTTTAAAGTGAGGTTAGAAATTTGCTGAAACTTTTTTCTATCAGTATGCGGAAACTCTTGGCAAGCTTTGGGGCGCACGCTATAAATAGAACAATAATGATCCGCTCCCAAAAACGTACAAGGCACACGTTGCAACACGTAATCGTTGTCTTCATCCACACGCAAGTACTGAGTGATGAACTGCTGTGGTTTCAATTTAAAATGCTTGGCAATCCGTTCAATATCCTTATCGGTAAATAAAGGCCCTGTGGTTTTACAACAATTGGCACACTGCAAACAGTCCGTTTTTTTAAACTCCGCTTCATGCAGGTCTTCCATGATATAATCTAAATTCTTTGGAGGCTTGTTTTTTAGCTTCACAAAGAACTTTTTATTCTCGTTATCCTTATCTTTGGCGAGCTTTGGAAGGGTATTGATGGTATGTTGCATGCTGTAAAAATAACGAAAGTTCTCGATACATCCCGATAAAAATCGGGACACTCGAACGGACAAGCTAACTAACTCAACTAAAAACATTATTATTAAACTAAATGTCACGTCGAGTGAATTTGTGTAGCGAGCGGAACAAATTTGTATCGAGACGCATTCCAACGGACATGGTTATCAATAACAAAATACCTCGTACTTTTGTATTTCAAACGGACAAGCTAACTAAACTAAAAAACATTATTATTAAACTAGATGTCACGTCGAGTGAATTTGTGCAGCGAGCGGAACAAATTTGTATCGAGACGCATTCCAACGGACATGGTTATCAATAACAAAATACCTCGTACTTTTGTATTTCAAACGGACAAGCTAACTAAACTAAAAAACATTATTATTAAACTAGATGTCACGTCGAGTGAATTTGTGCAGCGAGCGGAACAGATTTGTATCGAGACGCATTACAACGGACATGGTTATCAATACAAAATACCTCGTACCTTTGTATTTCAAACGGACAAGCTAACTCAACTAAAAACATTATTATTAAACTAAATGTCACGTCGAGTGAATTTGTGTAGCGAGCGGAACAAATTTGTATCGAGACGCATTACAACGGACATGAATAAAAAAATAATATTTTGATGAAAGACCTATTTGGACGCGCCTTATTAGATTACCAAAACGGCCATTACACCGAAGACCTCATCACATCCACCAACATTTCCGAAGAGGATGAGTTACCACTACCCTATTTGTTTCGGGATTTTAAGGATATGCCCAAACTGGAACAAAAAGCATTACAAATAGCGAAAGGCTCAGTTTTAGATGTCGGCTGTGGGGCTGGAAACCATAGTTTGTATTTACAGAAAAAAGGCTTTGACGTCAAAGCCATCGACATTTCAACAGGAGCTATCGACGTTTCCAAACGTCGCGGCGTTACCAATACGGAAGTCAAAAATCTTTTAGACGAAACCGAAACCTTCGACACCATATTGTTGTTGATGAATGGCACAGGCATCTTTCAAGAACTCACCCAAGTGTCTAAATATCTAAACCATCTAAAAAGTCTCTTGAAACCAAACGGACAGATCCTAATCGATTCTTCCGATATTAAATACATGTACGAAGATGAAGATGGCGGTTTTTGGATGGATGCACACGCTACCTATTACGGCGAATTGGACTATTATTTAAGCTACAAAGGCGAAGAAGAAACACCTATGAAATGGTTGTATTTAGATTTTGACACTTTAAAACTGGCTTGCGACACCGTGGGGTTAACTTGCAGTCTGGTGTTGGAAGGGGCGCATTTTGACTATTTGGCCAGACTCACCCTTTAACCTTTATCTTTAATAAATACATGTTGAGACACCCCTTTTCCGAAGATGAAATTGTCATTATTCAGTACAGAAATGGGTTCTAAAACTTCACCATACCCATACATGATATCCATAAAAAAAAGACCATTCTCAAACGTCACATCTACCAAGGTTTGCTCCTCTATAGCCGACTTTCCACTATAAGTAGCTTCTGCTTTGGGGGGCAGATTCAATTCTTCAAGAGCTTCTATAAACCCTTTATCTTTAACGAACCAAATTCTATACACTACATTTCTGGTATCGCCTTTTAGTTTCCAATCCCCCTCAATGGCTTTTTTTACCTCCTCAACATTGTGGCAACACTCCAGGCTTTGAGAAAAAGCATGTAAGGATACTATTAAAACCAATATGGTCAATATGCGTTTCATAGTATCATAGTGTCTAGGTCTTAAAAGTCGAATTTATAAGTGGCTCCAGCCAAAAACTGAATGCTTTGCACTGGGAAGTTTTGCCAACGTTGGTAGCCCTGGTTCCCTAAATTGTTTCCTTTAGCAAATACCGAGAATTGCTCATTAACATGATATCCCAGATGAACATTCGCATCAAAATAACTATCTAAGGTTACGGTAACCGGCACCGAATTAATAATAGGATCAACAACATATAATTGGTCCTTACGCTCTCCAATATAAAATAAATTGGCTCCCGTGTACCACTTATCACTTATTTGATAATCTAAAAACAAGGAGCCTTTAATATCTGGTAAATTCCAGGCCTCAGCTTGGGTATCGGAAGCATAATCAAAATACTCCGCTTTGATGCCCAACGTAAAATTTCTATTCACATCTACATTGATTTCACCCCCAACACTATAGGTTTTGATGTCGTCATACACGATTCCAAAGGAGTTTCCATAAGAATAATCTTGAACACTGTTCGCAGTCACATCATTATTTCTAAACAAGGCTTTATTTCTATCTGAAATATATCGACCACTCACATTATAACTCATATTACTGGACACTTTCCCTTTAAGTCCCACAAAAGCATTGTATAATTGGTCAGTAGGCTGAATATACAAGGTTGGTGACACAAACGGATTTTCATTAGCAAAGCCATAATAGGAATTCTGTATCAAGTCGCCTTGAATACCACCATAAGCAATTAAAATATCGTTGACCAAACGGTAAGTGGCCGTTACATTCGGGTATAGATACACTTTATTATCGCTTCCCTCAGTATCGTTTAAATAATACACAGACGCTCCTAAATCGACTGTTAAATCATCTTGCTTCATTTGATAGGTTGATGACAGCCCCACAAAAAAGTTGCCGTATTTCAATTCCTCATCAACACCATAACTTCTATCAAAAGCACCGCCTAAATAATCAAACTTTAAAACCGTTGCCAATTCTTCATCATTAATAGGAATATCGGCTTTTATTTGCGCCGTAAACCTGTTTTCAGCAGACCCTTGGTTATCTCCAAAACGTCTAAAAAACACCTTAGCAGAATTAATATAGGTATCTTCAAAAGAAATATCACTACCTAAATGCGCATCAAAAAAAGAATGACCTACCGCAATTTGATCTAGAACCGCTCCATCTATTTGAGATTCTGGAACACCATACCAATTATAGGTTTTATACCCAAACCCAGCTTCTACATTCCATGATAAATCCCTTAAACGAGACCCGTAATTAATGTTAAGCTTTGAATCAGAAAAATTATCATCGAACACCAGATTTTCAATACCTCCTTGTGACGAATGATGACTGATATACCCACCGATGCTTTCCGTTCTACTAATGGCATGGCTCACATACACTTCTCCTAAAATAGTGGTATAGGTGCCCACTCCCAACGTGGCATAGTTATCAAAGACCTTTTCGGGGGCTTTCTGTTCTACAACGGCCGCTTTTCCCTTGGCAGGTGTAAAAGTTGACGCTACTGGAATGGAAAATATATTATATTTTATATCCTTTTTGTTGGTGGTAACCTCATCATTTAAATTAGGGGTTTCCTTAACTTTAAAAGCATCTGATATGGAAGGCGTATAAGGCTTTACAACATCGATGACGCCTGTTTTTATGGTATCTTTTTCTCTAGTTTGAGCAACTAATACCGATACATTTAAAGTAACTACTAGTAATATGATATGTTTTATGTGCTTACGCATATGTTTTGAATTACGATTTACGATTGACGAATTACGATTTATTATTGACAAAATTAATTGCCTTCTGTCCTAACCGATGAATTGGTTTTAGATTCTTCTGCTTTTATTTTACTTAACTCTGCTTTGGCTTCTGCAACCACATCACTAAACTCTGGAAAATTCTGAATAACACTTTCTAGAATATAGGTCGCTTGGAAGGCATCTTTTAGAGCATAAAAGTTCTGAGCCATAAGTACCAAACCTTTAGCACTGTAATATTTATAAGCTGAAAAATCTTTAGCTAATTTTTGAACAGAAGTATTAGAGGCTTCAAACTTGCCTTCTTTATTTTTAAAATACGCATCATAGTAAAGTGCCTCGGCCGCTGTTTCTCCCGTAGCAACTTCTTCCACTTTAGCAAAAGCTGCTTTTGCTTTCACTTCATCACCCATTTTAATAGCAGAACGTGCAATAATCACATGGGCATCGCTCTTAATTTTATTGTCAATTTTTGAATTGGACAACACTTTTTCAGCATAGGAAATAGCATCGGTATAGTTCTCCAATTGGTATTGTGCCTTCATTAAATTGGATTGTGCAAACACCACATTCTGAGGCAAGTTAGCCTCGGTTTCCAATCTCTTTAACAAGGGAATGGCAGCATTCCAGTTTTTTGCTTCTAAATAATGCTGCGACAAACGCGCCAATGCTTGTTCAGTAAATTCACTTTGTGAGGTCTCAACAATGTATTTATAATGCGGTGCGGCATTCTCTCCTAAACCTTGCTTATAATACATTTGCGCCACATAAAAATGAGCTTGTAAGGCATGCAATCCATTAGGAAATTGCGCCAAGTATCCATTAAATTGCTTAATGGCTTTATCGGTATTATTATCTAAATACTGTTTTTCGGCAGCCTCATAAGTGGCGTTATCTAAGTCGGCATCCGTCACATTCACAAAGTTTAAGGTTTTAGCCCAAGCAGCATACTCATCTACACGACCCATGTCAATATAAATAAGCCTGGCTGTAGATACGGCCTGCACCGCCTCTGGAGTCCCTGGATAATCGGTTGCTACTTTCTTAAACTTGGTCAACGCTTGGTCGTTATTGCTTCCGTTATAATACACCAAACCTTGGCGCAATAATGATTTTGGCACAAACGAACTCATGCGATACTCTTCATTCAAACGATTGTACATCGCCATCGCCTTGTCTGTTTGATTGGCTTTCACATATGAATTCCCCAACTCGTACATGGCATCATCACGAAGTTTAGACGTTGGGTATTTTGAAATGAATTGTTCTAAGTCTGCTATTTTTTTGGAATCGTTGCCACCATACCCGGCACTAATGGCTTTTTGAAAAAACGGATAATCGGAATCCATTTCATTTAACTTGATAGCATTATCATATGCTTTGGCAGCATCGCTATAATCACTAGATACAAAATAAGTATCTCCCAAACGCAAATACGCATCATTCAATCTTACTTTATCATCTTTTCTTTTACTGATGAACTGATTGAAATGTTGACTGGCTTGCGGATAGTTTTTCAGTTTGAAATAAGTATATGCCAGATTGTAATCAATATTGGTATACTCTGGAGTGGAAGCAGCAGACGCCTGTTGTTCAAATTGTTTAAAACCCACTAGGGCATCGTTATAATTGTTTAAATTATAATCCGTTTCCGCTTTCCAAAACGTGGCTCTGGCAGTATAGGAATTATCCCTTGGTTCTTTTAACGATTTCTCAAAAAGCGATTTGGCTTCTAAATAATTGCCTTCATTGTAAACCTCTAAACCTCTATAAAAGGCTACTTTTTGTAAAGCCACTTTATTTTCAAAACTATTTTTACCTTCTAAAAGCTTCATGGCTTCCTTATAATTTTTTGCTGTAATATAAGAATCGATTAAAAGTGTTTCAATCTCGTCTCTATACGTGGTCTTTGGATATTTGTTTAAATATTCAGCCAAAACCTGAGGAGCTGATTGGTATGGATTACCAATTTCGTAACTAATCTTAGCATAATTTAACCAAGCATCTTCTTGAATCTTTAAATCATAAGTCATTTGAGACGCATTTCTAAAGGCATTTAAAGCCTCTTGTTTTTTGTTAAGCTCTATGTAACTTTCCCCTAAATGATAATAGGCATTTTGAGCAGTGGCATCGTTACCCCCTATTATTTTATTGAACTCTGAAACCGCCTTTTCATAATCTTTCTGCTTGTAATAAGCATAGCCCAATTGGTAAAAATCGACATTATTCCATTTTCCTTTTTTACCTTCATAAGCTTTTAAATAAGGAATGGCAGTGGCATATTCTTTTAAATTGAAATAACTTTCGCCAATAATTTTTGAAAGTTCAGACACTTCACTTTTATCACCCTTAGCCAATTGTTCTTTAGCTAATTTGATGGCTTCTTCAAATTTCCCTAATTTAAAGTTTAAATCGGCTTGATAATAAGACAGCTTTTCTTTGTAGCGTTCTTGGTCGCCAACCTGATTAAAATACTGATTGGCCTGTTCATAATCGTCACCCTCATACGCCATAAAACCAATATAATATTTGGCTTGCGAGCCGTATTCTTGAGAGTTCTCCACCCTACTTAAATATTTTTTAGCATCTTTATACTGCTTCGCCGAAAATGCTGAATAGCCGTAATTAAAATTGAATTTCTCCTTTTCCTTTCCACTCAAAGCATCTTCATCTACTTTAGCGTACCATTTTAGGGCATACGGAAACTTTCCATTAACAAAATAATAATCCGCCACATCCACAAAAGCGGTATTCCGCTTTGTACTTGTGGGATATTCTTTAACGAAATCTTCTACCAATCTATCTGCATTTTGTTGATTCAATCGCACGGCACAATTGGCTATGTAATAAGCACAATCTGACTTTAAAACATCTTCTTTAGCTGTTTTTTGAACCGTAGTGAATAACGATTGAGAGGCTAAATATTGTTGATTATTATAAAGGGTTAATGCTTTTTGAAAATCTACCAAATCATTGGTATATGTTGCAGATTGCTGGGCTATAACCTGATAGCAAAAAGTTAAAGCAACCAGAAGAGAAAAACTGTTCTTTCTTGTCATTGACAATATGTTTTTAATTTAAAAATCAAAGATAATTCAATATAAAACCTATAACGCAACAATTGTGCTAGAATTATAAACCGACTTATTAAAAAACGGAAAAAATCAGTATTTGCACCAATAAATTGTTATTAATGGACGTTAGAAGAGAATCACATCCCCTAAACTTTTCGCTTTTACCTTTTAACTTTCAACTTTTAAATAATACTTTTACAAAACGATTAAAAAAATCTATTTATTTTATGTCAAACCCTGTTCTACAATTAAAAGATGTATCTATTTACCAAGGAGATAGCCTGGTGCTTTCCAATGTTAATGTTGAAATAAACAAAGGGGATTTTGTTTATTTAATAGGCAAAACAGGGTCTGGAAAAAGTAGTTTTATGAAAACGCTCTATGGGGATTTAGCTTTAACAGAAGGCGAAGGACATATTGTAGAATACAATTTAAAAACACTTAAAGAAAATGATATTCCGTTTTTAAGGCGAAAACTTGGCGTGGTGTTTCAAGACTTTAAATTACTAACCGATAGAACCATCAATGAAAATTTATTGTTTGTTTTAAAAGCCACCGGGTGGAAAGACAAAAATGACATGAACAAACGGGTTGAAGAAGTGTTAACAAAAGTGGACATGAAAACCAAAGGGTTTAAATATCCACACGAATTGTCTGGTGGAGAACAGCAGCGTATCGCTATTGCCAGAGCCTTACTTAATAATCCTGAACTTATTTTGGCTGATGAACCCACAGGAAATTTAGATCCGCAAACCAGCATTGAGGTTATGGAAGTGTTACAAGAAATAAATAAAAATGGCAATACCATTTTAATGGCTACACACGATTATGCGTTGTTGTTAAAATACCCAAGCAAAACTTTGAAATGCGACGACAATCAGGTGTATGAAGTAGTACAAAGAAAAAATTAATCATTTTTACACTCCTAATGTTTTTTCTCTGTAGTGATTGTACTATATATTAAATAAAGGTCTACTGCAAACACTTCAAAAAACGGATTTAGAAGACTTTTTAAAATAGTTATTTCAATTTTTAGCTATGTCATTTTCTTTATTTGCTCTCTGGATCTTCCACACTAAATATAGAATTTCCAAATATCAATAAAATAATAGCATAGTACACCAAATAACTAACAAAGTGACCTATCACAGCACCTTTTACGCCATATAAATCTATAAAATAGATACTCGTTAGGTATAAGGTCAATAAAAAGAA
The DNA here is from genome assembly GCF_003258355.1 of Confluentibacter sediminis. Classification (GTDB taxonomy): domain Bacteria; phylum Bacteroidota; class Bacteroidia; order Flavobacteriales; family Flavobacteriaceae; genus Confluentibacter; species Confluentibacter sediminis. The sequence goes on from NZ_QKPO01000018.1 coordinate 14,922, forward strand.
AACCTCAGTCACTACATAATGCCAAAACATTTTTTTTGCTAAAAACTGATACGTGATCACCATAGATAACACTTTAAGAAAATCGCCTAATAATTGCCATAAAAACAAATTCCCTACAGGTTCAAATTCTTCTGAAAAGATAAATACTACGATGTATGATTTCAATAAATAAATAACAAACAAGCCCAAAGCAAAAATGGGCATCACCGTTTTGTAAAAGCTTAAAACCTCCTTCTTAAATTCTTGAATACTATCAATCTCAGAAAATCTAGGTATTATATATAATGCCATTAAAGAGGTTACAAACATTAAATAATATTTAGAAATACGCGTCATAGCCTCCCAAAAACCAGCGTCTTTATAACCAACATTTTCTATAATATAAGATCTGATAACCAGCATAACAAGGGGAAGGATAATAGCTGAAAACAATGCCATTATTGAATAAGGCCCCATTTTTCTCAAAAAACCCCAACTAACTTGTTTTACCTGTATTAATGGCGCCAAACTCCTTCTATTGGTTATTCCCACCAAAGTGATTAAAAATATAATAGACTCCGCTATCGCCACAGATATTAAAGCTCCATCTATTCTGTTTTGATAAATTAAAAGGATAGCGATTGAAACTCCTAAAATTTGCCCTATAATATTTATAATGATAAGAATTTTATACTTTGAAAACCCATTCATTATAGAAAATGAAAATATATTCAATGAATAAAATGGAAGTACTATAGCAAAAATTTTAATGATATAAGTATAATTGTTATACGTTGGGAAAATGATATCATTAATGAAATTGGCATTAAAATAACAAAAGAAAGATATAAAGATAGTAGAGATAAATCCGTAATAAAAAACAGTAGACAGTATTTTACTTAGGCGTATGGTATCATCTTTAAATTTTGAAACGTATTTAACAAACCCATTATAAAAACCAAGCGTGGCAACAGATTGTGTAGAAGCTACAAAGTTTTGTAAGTTACCAATCAATGCTAAGCCTTCAGCCCCAATAAAAATAGCTATGGCTTTTGAAGTTAAAATCCCTGCAACCATTCTGGTAACCACAGAAGCCGTTTTTAATGAAATAATCTTTATTAAAACTTTATTGTTTATATAATCTATAATTTTTTTCAATTAACAACAATTTACTTTTTGTTTATGATTTTCCTTTTTTATATTAAACAATTGGTTTAGATTAAAATGTTCATGGGAAATCAAATATACAAAATCAAATAACGTATTACATAAGGTAATCGTATTTGTGAAATTTGTTTTAAATTAATAAAAAATCACTTTCCTTTTTTATTAATTAAATAATAAAGATTAATAAGCAAGATAGCTGTATTTGTAATGATAATTGGTTTGGATAACGGGTGAAGAAAAAGTCCATAAAAAACAAATAGTAAACACCCCAGGGCGTTTACTATTCTTAACTTTTTAATAGATTTCATTAAAAACGAGATCAAAACAGTTGTCATGGCTAAATAGCCAATCCACTCTACGATTTCAATTCCTAAAAATGACAATTATATGATTTTGTTACGTTTTCTATCTACTTCAGACAAATAAATTTTTCGCAATCTAATATGATTAGGCGTTACCTCAACATACTCATCTTTTTGAATATACTCTAAAGCTTCTTCCAAAGAAAATTTAATAGCCGGTACAATTTTAGCTTTATCATCTGCTCCAGATGACCGTACGTTACTTAACTTTTTAGTTTTAGTTACGTTTACCGCCATATCATCACCACGCGAGTTTTCACCAATAACCTGTCCTTCATAAATATCTTCGCCCGGATCAATAAAAAACTTACCACGCTCTTGCAGTTTATCAATAGAGTAAGGAATGGCTTGGCCTTTTTCCATAGAAACCAATGAACCATTTTGACGCTCTGGAATACCCCCTTTTAAGGGTTGGTATTCTTTAAATCGGTGTGCCATAATAGCCTCTCCTGCCGTTGCCGTTAATAACTGGTTACGCAAACCAATGATACCTCTTGAAGGCATTAAAAATTGACAAACCATACGATCACCTTTAGCTTCCATACTGGTCATTTCTCCTTTACGCAAACTTACCATTTCAATCGCTTTTCCTGAAACCGCTTCTGGTAAATCAATGGTCATTTCTTCAACAGGTTCGCATTTTACACCATCAATCTCTCTTATAATAACCTGAGGCTGTCCAATTTGAAGCTCATAACCTTCACGTCTCATAGTTTCTATTAAAACCGATAAGTGTAATACTCCACGTCCAAAAACCATAAATTTATCGGCACTGTCTGTTTCTTCTACTCTAAGTGCCAAGTTTTTTTCTAACTCCTTTTTCAAACGATCTTTGATATGTCGAGAGGTTACAAATTTTCCATCTTTTCCAAAGAAAGGAGAATCATTAATGGTGAACAACATACTCATGGTTGGCTCGTCTATGGCAATGGTCTTTAATCCTTCAGGATTTTCAAAATCGGCAACAGTATCACCAATTTCAAAACCTTCCAAACCAACAAGCGCACAAATATCACCCGTTTGAACTTCGTCTACTTTCTTGCGTCCTAAACCTTCAAAAATATGAACTTCCTTGATTTTCGTTTTTACAATACTACCATCTCTTTTTACCAAAGAAATATTTTGTCCTGTTTTTAATCCACCTCGCGTTAAACGCCCAATCGCAATACGACCTGTAAATGATGAAAAATCTAAAGATGTAATTAACATCTGGGTAGTTCCTTCTTCAATTTTCGGAGCAGGAATATGTTCAATAACCATATCTAACAATGGTTCTATATTTTCTGTTTGGTTTTTCCAATCGTCACTCATCCAATTGTTTTTTGCAGAACCATAAACGGTTGGGAAATCCAATTGCCATTCTTCCGCACCCAATTCAAACATTAAATCGAACACTTTTTCATGCACTTCTTCCGGTGTACAGTTTTCTTTATCTACCTTATTGATAACCACACATGGTTTTAAACCTAAATCAATAGCTTTTTGCAACACGAAACGGGTTTGTGGCATAGGACCTTCAAAAGCATCTACCAATAACAAAACACCATCTGCCATATTTAACACACGTTCTACTTCTCCTCCAAAATCCGCGTGGCCTGGTGTATCTATAATATTAATTTTGGTATCCTTATAAATTACCGAAACGTTTTTAGAGGTTATGGTAATCCCTCTTTCACGTTCTAAATCATTATTGTCAAGGATTAAATCGCCTGTATTTTCGTTTTCACGGAATAACTGACAATGGTACATAATTTTATCAACCAACGTGGTTTTACCGTGGTCTACGTGCGCAATAATTGCAATGTTTTTAATATTAGCCATATAGGTGCCTTATTTTAAGCGTGCAAAGGTAGTTATAATTAATAAAATAATCATTTTTTGAGCATTCCTTTTTTTTGAAATAAAAAAAAGACACCATATGCACTATATCTTTTTGGTTTTAAACACATTAATAACCCAAAAAGCATAGCATTCCAATGGCTGATATGAATATAATCAATAAGCTTTTTCAATTAAAAGACATACTGATTAATTAAGTATTAATAGTATCTTTGCGCAATAATAAAAAGAAATTATTTTATCTATGAATCTTCAGGATATCCCCAAACTTAACCATTTAAACGCTGACAATTTCTTTTTGCTTTGTGGTCCTTGTGCCATTGAAGGCGAAGATATGGCTTTGCGAATTGCCGAAAAAGTGGTAACCATTACCAACAAATTAGAGATTCCTTATGTTTTTAAAGGTAGTTTTAAAAAAGCCAATCGGAGTAGAGTGGATAGTTTCACTGGTATTGGAGACGAAAAAGCATTAAAGATTTTAAAGAAAGTTTCAGACACCTTTGGTGTCCCAACAGTTACCGATATTCATGAAATTTCCGATGCGCATCTGGCCGCACAATATGTTGATGTTTTACAAATTCCTGCCTTTTTAGTTCGCCAAACAGATTTACTGGTAGCTGCTGCAGAAACGGGTAAAGTGATAAATCTAAAAAAAGGACAATTTATGAGTCCTGAAGCGATGAAACATGCCGTACAAAAAATAAAAGATTCTGGTAATGAAAAAGCATGGATCACTGACAGGGGCACTATGTTTGGTTATCAAGATATGATTGTAGATTTTCGTGGCATTCCAACCATGCGCCAATATGCACCAACTATTTTAGATGTGACACATTCGTTGCAACAACCCAATCAGTCAAGTGGCGTAACAGGTGGCAGACCCGATATGATTGAAACCATCGCCAGAGCTGGCGTTGTAAACAATGTAGATGGCTTATTTATTGAAACCCATTTTGACCCAGCTAACGCAAAAAGTGATGGTGCCAATATGCTTCATTTAGATCTTTTGGAGCATTTATTAACCAATCTTGTTGCTATCAGAAAAACAGTTAATTCCCTATAATCTAATTTTTAAATGAAATACAATTACACAACATCTATGTTCTGCATAGCCATTGCGCTATGTTCCATTCAAATTAAAGCTCAAGATTCTGCCAAACCAATCAAATACGCTGCCTCAAACAAAGGGAAATTCTTTTTTAACTGGGGAGGCAATAGAGAAACATTTTCTAAATCTGATATTCATTTTAAAGGTGAAGATTATGATTTTACAGTAAATAATGCTTCTGCACATGATAAACCTAAAGGCTGGCATATCGATTATGTAAATCCTACAAGAGTCACCATACCTCAAACCAATGTTAAGATTGGATATTTTATATCAAATAAATACGCCATAGCATTAGGTGTAGACCACATGAAATATGTCATGACCCATAATACCAAAACAGTTAACGGCTATATAAATCTACCAAACTCAGAGCCAGGCTCAGTTTACAATGGCACTTATAATAATGATCCTGTTTTTTTGTCTGAAGATTTTTTACAATTTGAACATACCAATGGTTTGAATTATGTGTACGCTGAATTTTCGAGACACGATGATATTTCAAATCTTTTCAAATTACCAAATATTGATAAGTTCCAAATAAATATAACGGAAGGGATTGGTGCGGGCATATTATACCCAAAAACCAATACAACCTTACTACAAAAAGACAGATATGATGAATTTCATTTAGCTGGTTATGGTGTTTCTTTAAATGCGGGCGTTAACTTTACTTTTTTCAAATATTTCTTTATGGAACTTGATTTAAAAGGTGGTTATATTGATATGCCTGACATTAGAACCACAAGCAATGTTGCAGAAAGTGCTTCTCAACACTTTTTATATTTACAACGCATTATTGCTTTTGGAGGTATTTTTAGAATTTAATTCCCATTTTCATGGGAATGGCAAATTCTTAAATCGATATTCACATGAGATGAGTTGTTCCTCAAATAAACCAGGCTTTTCTACTTATGCTTAATTGGTTGGATGCGGCATGTAATAATTCCACAAAATTATCATAGTCTAAATCTTCCAACGTTTTTAATTGAATAGAGCGTACTTGTTTTCGTTTATTATCGTTTTTTAAGACAGGAAACTGCTTTTCTAATAATACACCTTGAACAAAAGCTACATCTACATAATTGGTGCCTTTTAGAATATTCAAGTAAAGCATGGGCTTTTTATGGCAATTGTAAAATGGGATTTTATAACTATATCTTTCTTCAACTTCTGGTAATGCATTTAAAATAATACTTCTTACATAAAGCATGATAGATTGGTAAGGCTCTTTTTGATTAAGAAAATATTGCTCTACAGGTTTCAAAGTTTAAGGCTAGTTTAATTATTCTTTTCTGTTCTTCTCTTGTATATTCCTAACAATTTTTGCAGCCATACCTCTAGAAACAAAACGATGTATGGTCGCTAAAAATTTATTTATAATTCCTGGAATGGCTACTGTTTTTCCTTTGTGCATAGCATTGTAACCATAACGTGCTACTTCAGAGGGGCATGCCATATTAAAACTAATTTTATTGTCGGCAGCATTTTCTGAAACAACATCTTGAAAAGCTGTTTTAGTAGGCCCTGGACACAAGACAGTTACGGTTACGCCCGAACCTTTAAGTTCATTGGCAATAGCTTCAGAAAATGATAACAAATAAGATTTTGAAGCATAATAAATAGACATAAGTGGTCCTGGTTGAAAAGCGGCTAATGAAGATATATTAAGAATTTTTCCGGATTTTCGCTCTACCATCCCTTCTAGCAATAGTTTAGTTAAGTGGGTTGTTGTAATAATATGTAAATAAAGCATTTCAAGCTCTCTTTTCCATTCCGTATTGTTAAAAGTGCCAAACAACCCAAAACCTGCGTTGTTAACTAAAACATCTATAGGGGCTCCATTGATTTCTTCAACGATTTGACTGGCAACATCTGGCACACTTAAATCTTTTACAAGAACTGTGACTTTACAGCTAAAAGATTTTTCAATTTCTGACTTGACTAAATGTAGTTTTTCAGAATCAATATCTACTAATATCACATTATAAGCATCATTAGCCAACAAAAGTGATAATTCATAGCCTAATCCTGAAGCGGCTCCAGTTATTAAAGCTGTTTTTGTCATAAAATTAAATTAGAATAAAAAACTTTGTACAAAACTATCCCTTTACATTCATATAAGTATGTCAATTTAAAAAAAATAATAATTATCAAAGAGTCTATTCAGTTTGCAGTGGAAAAGGCATTGATGGTTTTATTTCCTAATTCAGACCATAGGGTCGAATATACGCAATCTTTTCAACCCTTAAAGTTGTAACCAGAAACGTATTTCATTCAAAAGTAATGACACATTATTCAAATTATAGTTTGCAGTGTCATTTTATTTTATTTACTTTGTTTTTCAAAGTACTTTTATATGGAATCAAAAGATTATTTAAAAGACCTAAGTGAGATTAAAAATTTGATGACTAAATCATCTCGTTTTATTTCCCTTAGTGGATTATCTGGAATACTTGCAGGCATTTATGCATTGACAGGAGCAGCTGTCGCTTATTGGTTAGTAGAAAACTCCGCTAGGGAGTATTTAATACTTGATGGCACTATTTTTAAATTGGTATTGTTGGATTTATTTTTAATTGCCTTATTAAGTGTCATTACCGGTATTTACCTTACAACAAAAAAGGCAAAAAAAAATGGTGCTAAAATTTGGGATAGTACGTCTAGACGACTTGTAATTAATTTTTTAATTCCATTAATTGTTGGGGGTATTTACATTTTGATAATATTAGGTCAACAAAAATATGGGCAAACCGGTGCTTTAATGCTTATATTTTATGGCTTGGCATTAATTAATGCTTCAAAATACAGTATAGGAGATATTCGCTACCTTGGCTTCATTGAAATTGCATTAGGCCTAATTGGGGCTTTATACCCTGGTTTAGGGTTTTGGTTATGGGTTTTAGGATTTGGGATTATGCACATAATTTATGGTACTTGGATGCATTTTAAGTATGATGTTAATTAAGTTCACGAAGCATACCTTTAATAAATAATAATTTGGGAATAATAACCAACATAAATAAAGTATTCGATCACCGTATTAGATTAGGCATTATGTCTATTTTAATGGTGAATGAGTATGCCGATTTTAATATGCTTAAAGAATTATTAGGAGCGACTGATGGTAATTTAGCAAGCCACACCAAAGCCTTAGAAACTGCAGAGTATATTAAAGTTGAAAAACAATTTATTGGCAGAAAACCCAATACACGTTACAGCACAACTAAGTTAGGAGAACTGGAATTTAAAAAGCACCTTGACGCACTCGAAAAAATAATAAACAAACATTAACCTTTTTTTTAATCTTTTACTTTGAAAAACAAAGTACTTTAAATAATTAATTATGGAAAACACAAACACACCACAGCAAAACAAATTCGGAAATTGGCTTAAAACCTCCATTACAGCTAGAATGCTCATGGTCGGTTTTTTAATTATCATCTTATTAATACCGCTATCATTTATTGAAAGTCTAATTAGAGAACGTTCTTTTAGGCAATTAGATGTTGTAGAAGAAATCAATTCCAAATGGGGAAATAATGTTTTAGTTTATGGGCCTATTTTAAAAATTCCTTATAAAACATATTCAGAAACCACAACATTTAACGAGAAAACAAAAACCTATTTAAAGGAAACAAAAACGCATATAAATTATGCATACATATTTCCAGAATCATTAAAATCTGACGCAAATGTAAATTCAAAAAAATTAAATCGAGGCAATTTTGAATCAGCAGTCTTTACAACAAACATGAATTTTTCAGGTTATTACATTCCTACTGATTTAACTTCAAAAGATATAAAACCAGAAGACATTATATGGGACAAAGCCACTGTAATTATAGAAACCTCAAATTTAAAAGGTATCACAAGTGAAATGTTTTTAAAGTTAAATAATGAAACTTATACATTTCAAACCAACTATAATGAAGAATCTGAAAACACAATTGGTCTTTTAGATGTTTTAGAATCTAATTTTATAAATGCTGATGCTATTTCAAAAAACGACAATGCAAACTTTAGTATTTCAATCACTTTTAATGGTAGTAAAGAAATAGAAATAATCCCTATTGGGAAAACAACTACCATGAGCATGACATCTAATTGGGCAGACCCAAGTTTTATAGGTAATTATTTGCCAAATGATGAAACTAAAAAAATCACTAAAGATGGTTTTAAAGCAGATTGGAAAGTACTACATATAAATAGAGCCTTTTCACAACAACATTTAAATAAAATACCAAACCTTAATGCATTTGCTTTTGGTACTAAATTTATGGTTATGGTAGACGAATATCAAAAAAGTGAACGTTCTGCAAAATATGGTTTTTTAGTTATCGCTTTAACTTTTTTAATATTCTTTTTAATTCAGACATTAAGCAAAATAGATATCCATCCATTTCAGTATTTAATGATTGGATTAGCGTTAACTATGTTTTATACACTTTTGGTTTCCATCTCAGAACATAGTAATTTCTTAAAAGCATACCTAATTGCTGGAGTTTCGGTAATTGTTTTAATTACACTATACTCAAAATCTATATTAAAAACATTTAAGTTCCCCATATTTATAGGACTTTCATTAACAGCTTTATACACATTTATATACGTTATTATTCAGTTAGAAAACTATGCGCTTTTAGTGGGCAGTATTGGTCTATTCTTAATACTTGCAACAGTAATGTATGTGTCAAGAAAAATAGATTGGAATAACGGTTAATTTATTGGTTAGTGATGTGTTGCCTCACTCCGATTCTCAATTTAGATACGAGTGAGGTTAACACTAATTTTAAAAACACAAGCTATGTTTAATTTAATTCAAGTGAGTAAAATTATTGTATTAATCAGTTTTATTATTGGAACTATACTATTCTCATTATTTCTCTACTTAGGTGAATCTAAAATACCTATTATGATTGGTTTTAAATTTGTAATTGTAGCCATTGTAATCAATGCTATTTTCTTTTTTGCCAATTTATTATTGTCTTCCATATATAGTGAAAATAGGATTGATTATATAAAAACATGCGGAATAATCCTGATAAACATTCCTATTGCCATTCTTTATCTATATATAATTATATCTATTGAATTCCCACCTAAAGGATAATGTATGTCACTAAAATTAAACAAAACATATACACTACTATTCATTGTAATATTTACTATTGAAATATTAATTGCAAAATTTTTAACCAGTGGCTTTATCCGTTATACTTTTGGTGATTATTTAGTAGTCATTCTAATCTATTGTTTCTTAAAAAGTTTTATACATACTGAAGCAGTTAAAATGGCTATCGGCGTTTTAATATTCGCTTTTGTTATAGAGTTTTTACAACTCATAAACCTGCTTCAGCTATTAAATTTAGAAAACTACAACCTAGCAAAACTCATTTTAGGAAGCACATTTCAAATTTCAGACTTAATTGCTTACACTCTTGGCATAGTAACTATTCTAATAATTGAATATAAAATATACAAACTATGGATTCCATAAAACACCTCCTTTTTAATCGGTTTAAAACATTTTATTTAGTAACAATTTCAATATTTTTAAATATTGTATTACTTATGATACGAATGAAATTAACACATTCCTTTCATTTCTTGTTTTTGGTTTGGAATTTATTTTTGGCAGTCATTCCATTCGCCATTACGGCCTATTTAATAAGTAATCCCAAACTTAGTAAATATGGTCTGTATTTCTGGTTTTGTGTGTGGCTGCTATTTTTACCAAATGCCCCTTATATAATTACAGATTTATTACACTTAAAAGTAAGCTCCAGTTATTTATTATGGTTAGATGTTTTGGTAGTAACCTCTTTTGCTCTTAATGGCTTATTGCTGTTCCTACTTTCTATTACAGATATGAAAGCAATAATGAGCAGATTTACTAACAACAAATATGTTAACCCTATTTTTATATTTATTCTTTTTTTATGTGGATTTGGAGTTTACTTAGGAAGATTTTTAAGATATAATTCTTGGGAGGTTATTCAAAATCCTTTAAACTTATTAAACGATATTATATTTTTAATTATACATCCTAATCTCAACTTAGAAGCTTGTCTATTTACCTTCATTTTTGGAAGTTTTTTAAATGTAGCTTATTGGATGTTTAAACAACTTTATGCAAATACTTCCAAGTAATTCTTATGAAGAATAACTATCATTTTATGAAAAATTTATATAATGGAATAATTTTTGAAGTAAAGAGATCGAATCCATATTCAATTACAAAGTTTTTATACCTTTGCACTCCGCGTTAGCGATTGAAGCATTGTTGGAGCTCCTTGAAAAGAGCGACTGCCGAAAGCGCGACCCATTAGGGTAACGCCCACTTCTCGATACAATTCCTTAAAAAAAGGGAATCGCTCGAAGTGATAAATCAATACTGGGGTCGACTGGTTTTGACAGCGAGATTAATTGAACGGTAAGCACGTCGTGTAATGACTTTGAAACACGTAAAAGGCTAGGTCAAACTTTTAAACGGCGAGAATAACTACGCTTTAGCTGCTTAATCTGAATAAAGTAAGATAAGCCTCGGCACACAAGGTGTGCGAGCTAAATGTCTCCAGAAAGCCTTGGTTAACGGCGTTCTTTTTAGAGGCATCGTAAATGTTAACATAGATTGTGTGGCGCTTTGACACACTTTTGAAACTAAAAAAGATAAGTTATAAATAGGTTGTCTTTAACCAGTTTATAATCGAAAAAATAAGAAAAGAATAAACGCGTAGAAAGCCCTTTGGTTACTTGTTTGGACGAGAGTTCGATTCTCTCCGACTCCACTAAATGACTATTAAGTCAGAATAAAGACCCTGTAAATTCTTGATTTACAGGGTTTTTCATTTTATTTAATATCATATAAAACCATCCTAATCGAGACCAATTCGGTGACTCTTTTGGGATTTAAAATGAGTTCATATAGCATAAAAACCTTTATTTTCAATTATTTATACAATTCAAACACTAGATTTAAATGCTAATTTACTGCTTTTAGCGCTTTTACAAAATCTGAAATTCGTCTTACCCTGAAAACTGATTTTTCTATCTATTTTTCATTTTTCACTTCAACTTACTAAGATTTTGAAGTATGATCGTTTTTGTTCAAAACTAAATTTCAAACCAATTTGTTATTATTTTATTTTCTAAAGGCACATTGCTTACATGGACAAACTCATTTTTAATGGCATTATGACAATAGTCCTTTCCCCAATGTGCATGGTTTTTGCTACCAATTCAATGGCATTGCAAATAAATTCTACCTGTGCGTCAGTCATTGTTGGATGAAGGGACATTCTAACCCAACCAGGTCTTTCATTGAGACAACCTTCCAATATTTTTTGCTCAATGGCTTTTAAAGTGGTTTGGTCTACATAAAAAAGATAGTGTCCATAGGTGCCAGCACATGAACATCCTCCCCTAGTTTGTACACCAAAATGGTCGTTCAATAATTTGACTATCAAATTAAAATGGGCATGGTCTATATAAAATGAAAATATGCCCAATCTATCTGTATGCTCTGGAGCCAAAATATTTAGATTATCAATTTTAGAAAGCCTATCAAAAACAATTTTGCACAATTCATGCTCTCTATCCAAAATGTTCTGACCACCCATTTCTTCTTTTAACTTAATGATAGGGCTATTCTTATGGCTTGTAGAAAGCCTCGAGTACCCCATCCTCTTGGGTTTCGATATCGTCAATATAATCATGGTCACCCATGGATTGGTATAGCTAACAGTGCCACCTCCTGGATTATCTGGCATTAGGTTTTTATAAAGTTTCTTATTGAAGATTAATACACCTGAAGTTCTGGGCTTTCGCAAAAATTTATGAGGTGAAAACGTGATGGTATCTAGATAGGCTTCTTCATCATTAGGATGCATATCGATATTAACATAGGGTGCCGAACATGCAAAATCCACAAAGCACAAGCCATTGTTCTGATGCATGATTTTAGCTACCTGATGGTAATTTGTCTAATGCCTGTAACGTTAGAGCAACCTGTGATAGCTGCAATTTTTATAGGTACATCATGATATTTACTTAGTAAGACACCAGACTTTCCAAGCAAGGCAAACCGTTGGTGTTTGATGGAATAACTTTAACCTTTGCTATGGTTTCCAACCAAGAGGTAGGGTCTGAATGATGTTCCATATGCGACAAGAAAATAATCGGACGCTTTTCTTCGAGAACTTTGGTATAGTCTTTTAAATTCTCATTAAGACAGAGCCCAAGGATACGCTGAAACTTATTGATAGCTCCAGTCATTCCTGTCCCAACCGTAATCAGCAAATCATATTTTGAAACATTCACGTGATTTTTTATAATATTTCTGGCCTCATGATAGGCGAAAGTCATTGTGTAACCTGTAATGGAAATTTCCTATTACCTTAAAATCCCCTTCGCTATCGTCATAGGTGAATGCCTTGGCTATCAGCTCATATTCCGTTCCCGATAGTTTCTCTACCGATGTGATCCATTTTACTAGTGCCAACACTTGGGAATTGACCGTAATACTTAATAAAATACTTATTGCAAGAAGAAATTGCCTCATTTTTTTACTGTTCCTTATTTTATATTGAATACCAGATCGACTTCGGTCGGCGGCAAGCATCTGCTATCGTCACACACCATGAATTCGACGGTCGCATCCACCTTGAAGGGCTCTTTCCCTTTTAACTTGATGCGCTG
>NZ_QKPO01000019.1 GCF_003258355.1 Confluentibacter sediminis
CACCAATTCGTATTCTGTATCTGATATTTTATCTACTGATGTCGTCCACTTTACGGGCTTTAGGATTTGAGCCTGCGAAAAGCTAAAAGTTAAAAGTGCTAAAAAGAAAATAAATTTTTTCATATATGGGGTTTATTGTTTGGGTTTAAATACGACTTCATAAGACTTTCCACTATCAAGTACTTGTATTGCCATATTTTGGATATCCTTTTTGGACATATTATTTACAATATCCTGAAAGTTTTTTGGATCATTTATGTTTTCGTTATATCTAAAGTAAGAAGTAAGTACTTGCATATCATACCCGTTCTTATCTTTAGCTTGCTCACGCTCTTTTAGGAAGTTCGTTCTTGTTTTATTTAAATCATCATCTTTAATCTCCCCATTTGCTATTTTTTGAAGTTCTCCATTAACAATATCTACTAATTTATCTACCATATCTGGATTACAATCAAATGCAAAAGACACGTATGCCTGCGATTTTGGTTCTCTTGTAAAATAAGCATTCGCTCTTGGGCTATAAGCTCCGCCCTCAGATTCCCTTACAATTTCAGTAACCCGTAATTGTAAAATATCACCTAAGGCATTGGTATAGATTTCATTATTCTTTGTGTATGGCATATCTTTTTTATAGACAATATTTACGTTTGCTTTAGGGTCTTCCATAGTCAAATAAATATCTTTATCTATTTTGTTGGATACCCATTCTGCACTATTGTTTTTATAGGTCTCTTTAATGTTCTTTGTTGGCAAACTAGCTATATACTTTTCCAAAAGAGGTTTTAATTGATCTTCACTAACATCTCCCACAATAAAAAACTCAAAATCTGAAGCATCGGCAAAGCGGTCATTGTAAATCGTTTTAATTTTCTCAAACGAAACGGCATCAGCATAATCTTTATTAAATATTCGTTTTCTGGGATTGTTTTTACCGTATAAAGCAACGGTCAAACTATCTCTCATTTTCTCACCAATATCCTTACTTCTTCTAACAATGTAATCATCTATATTACTCTCTAAAACCTGAAAGGCATCTTTGTCGAATCGTGGCTTTACAAAATACAAATGCACCATTTGCAACATGGTTTCTACATCCTTTGTATTTGAAGATCCCGACAGGGACTCTGTAATATCATCAAGACTGATGTTAACATTCGCGGTTTTTCCTGTTAATATTTTCTGTATGTCTGTGGTATTAAAATTACCCAACCCAGACATTGAAATTAAATCACCTAACAAATTAGCAGATGGCAACTCATTATCACTTAAAAGGGAGGTTCCTCCGTAGCTAACAGCACTTAAAGATACCTTATCCTTTTCTTTATTTACAAATTTGTAGTGAACTTTTATGCCATTGCTTAGGGTGTATGTGGTAGCTCCTAAATCTTTGTTCACTTCTGTTTTAGAAATTGTTCCAGGATTAATATTTAGGTCTGACACTAATGTTTTTCCAGCTAACGCTTCAGTATAAGGTTGTAAAATAGCATCGTTTTCAACACCCTCTATAATATGCTTAGCTTCGATTTCTGTTAAATTATCTTGACCTTCAACACCCGTCACATTTAAATACCTGTTTTCTTGAGAATACAATCTCTCTATTGTTTCATGGAGTTCCTGTGGGGTAATTACATTAAATATCTGCTTTGCTATTTCATACTCTTTCTCAACATCTGTCATAGTGCTATTAGATAAAAAATTATTTTGAATAGTTTGCTCTATTTGATCGTGTCTTACATCCTCTTTCTTGGCAATTTGATTTTCATAAGAACTCTTTAAACCTGAAACAGATCTATCTATCTCTGATTGTGTAAAGCCAAATTTCACAGTTCTTTGCACTTCGGTCAACACCTCTTTAAAAGCCTCTGATTGTTTATTTATTTTAGGATAAATATCGATATTGAAAGCATTGGAGGTTCTAGTAAATTCTCCATAACTAACTAGAGCGGCTAAAAAAGTAGCATCTGGATTTTGAGATCTTTCTGAAATTCTTGCAGACAACATGTTCATCGTCATAGATTCTAATAACGTCCGCTTTAAATCGGCAGTAGTCTCCGCTTCTAATGATTTTTTATGACGAATACCTAAACTAATAGATGCTGATGACACTTCTGGATCTGTGCCAAAAAAATATGCCATGTCTTTATTGTCTGGCACATCTATTACAATACGCTTTTTAGGGTTTTCTACCGCTGGAATTTTTGAAAATCTCTCTATGATTTTTTGTTCAATCTCATCAATGTCCACATCACCTATAACAGCAATAGCTTGCAAATCTGTCCGGTACCAATCATGATAAAAATCACGTAATGCTTTATAATCAAACCCGTCAATAACGGACATCAATCCTATGGGCATTCTATCGGCATATTTTGAATGGTTAAATGTAATAGGCAAAGCCTTTTCAAAAAGACGCCTTCCACCATTTTGACCTGTGCGCCATTCTTCTTTAATAACACCGCGTTCTGAATCAATTTCTTCATCTGTCAATAATAAATAATTAGACCAATCTTTTAGTACTGTCAAACAAATATCGACCAGACCATCTTTTGTGGGAATGTCGTTTAGGTTATAAACCGTTTCATCGAACGATGTGTAGGCATTGATGTCCTTACCGAACACGGCACCGTGTTTTTGCAAGGTATTCAAAATCCCTTTTCCTGGAAAACGTTCCGTGCCGTTAAAAGCCATATGTTCTAAAAAATGCGCTAATCCTCGTTGTTCTTCATTTTCTAAAATAGAACCTACATTTTGTATGATGTAATAACTCGCCGCGCCTTTTACAACATTGGTATTTTTTATATAGTAGGTCATTCCATTTACCAAAACACCTTTTTAATGGTCTGGTCAACAGGTAAGTTCGCACTATAATTAAGCGTTTGGGCAAAGCCTCTAAATGAAAGAGAAATACCTAATAAAAATGTAAATATTAAAATACGTTTCATGAAAATGATATATTAATTGATGTTTATCTTCTTAAGAATAAATTCTTAACTGTTTGTTGTGTAATTATTTTATTTAGAAAGTTTTTAATAAAAGAGGACTGCTATTCATTACAGTTCTTTAATTTTCTGTATCAATAAAACTATTTTCTCTCTGTCTTCCTCTTCATTTCCTGCCATTTCCAACGCAGTGTTAGCAGCTTTCAATGCCTCCTTACCTTTACCTACTTTATATAATAAGCAGGCATGAGTATAGTGGTAAGTATATGAATTGTCGAGTTCCATTGCCCTTTCTATCCAACTAATTCCTGCTTCAATTATCTTCTTATCAGTGATCTCCAGCTGGCTGACCACAGTGGCGTAATTGTGTAGCGATGCGGCATTATCCCACTCATATGTCCTGAGATATTCATTTGCTTTTGTGACATAGTCACTATAATGCTCGCCATTAAAAGATTTGTCAACACCCTCCTCGGCTATTACCTTTTCAGCATGAGTATTACTCATGGCTCTGATCTCATTTATTTTTTGCTGATAAGCCTCATCTCCTTGGAGAGCTGCAAGTTTTAAGGCGACCTTAAACATCAGGCCTATATAATTATCCACTTCTTCCGCTTTTACCAGCTTCTTATAGCTATCATAATGGTTTATCACAAATTGAAATTGAGGGGAACTGACATAGTTGGCTGTTTTCTTGATAAGTTCAAAATTATCCTTAGAAAGAAGAGCTTCCTCTTTTTGTGTGAATAAATACCAGTCAGTTACTTCATTTGAGTTCATAGAAGCATCTGAGAGTACTTTAATATAGGCACGGATAAATTCAGGATCTCTTTCTCCCTTTTTATATTTTTCTTCATACGCTGCCAAACGCCTTTCTGGATCCAATGCAACTTTCCCCTCAGAAATAAATGACATAGGATCTAACTTTCCAACAAACTGATGCATTAACTCGCCCTTGCCGTCAATATAGAGAAGGGTGGGGACTGCCGGTATATTATATTCTTTTGCAAAAGCAACGCCATCACCTTCCTTTTCCATATTGACCCTTACTGAGATAAAGTTTTCGTTATAAAATTTACCTACCTCTTCATTAGGAAATGTGTTAGTGCTCATCCATTTACACGGCCCACACCAGTCGGTGTAGACATCAACAAAGATGAGCTTATTTTCCTGTTTGGCTTTTTCTTTAGTCTCGGCCCACGTCCCTTCAAAAAATTCGATGCCTGAAGCGTAAGTGCCCGTGGCCATTAACAGGGTCAACAGTATTGCTAAAAATATTTTATTCATATTATTTAGATTAAGTATTTAAATTAAGTTTGAGAAAGATCTTTACGGTTTGTCCTCATCATCTACGCAAGTGACTAATTATACCTCATTCATTTTACACTAGGCTTCTCTTATTAAGCCTGTTCCATCAAAGTTTTCACAAGCTAAAATACAGCGGTATCATTCCCGTTGTGAACTCCGGTTTTAAACTATATTTTATCTTCGAACCGATCAAAAATTTGGTAGGAATACCTGCCAGTTATTCCGTCGACAGTAGTGTGGTATATGACTAATATCCCGGATTGGGCACAAGCTTCGGGTTAGTTCGTATCTCCGAAAGCGGGATAGGCCATAATGCCTTATAGGAACTCCAGTCAGTGCCTTTGAGTGCGCCCAGCACGGCATCTATCTGCCCGGTTCTTTTGAGGTCATACCAGCGATGCCCCTCAAAGAAAAGCTCTACCCTCCGTTCCTGCATAATAGCATCAATCATCTCCGCCTGTGTTACCGCTTGGGTTGCTCCTAGATGGGCCCGCTCCCGAATGGTATTTACATCAGATTCAGCGCTATTTACCCCCGTGATGTTCCCTTGTCTCGCCCTGGCCTCAGCACGAATTAAGAATTGCTCGGCTAACCTGAGTTCAATTAAATCTTCCGGTTCATCTGGGGTTGTGAACAATTCATTCACATATTTGGACTGGTAGTAATATCCATCCGGAGTAATATCCACCCAATTGTTGAAGCGCTCGTCACCGGCTTCAAAGGCGGCGATTAATTCATCTCTCAAAATTACCGAAACAGTTCCGAAAAAAGGTCGTGTATCTAATGCGTAAGTAGTTAGAAGACCATCTGTATCTCCCGCGATCTTCGGAGCAAATATTATTTCAGCATTTCCCCGCTTGAATACTTGATGTAAATCTTCTTTTTCCAACACAAAAGGACCTTCCTCAATAACAGTAGTAGCCATTGCTTCGGCTCCGATCCAATTTTCCATATCGAGATAAACGCGGGCCAGTATCGCACGCGCTGGCCACTTACTATCCGCACGGTGCGGGCTAACGAACTCCTCTGGCACAAGATCTATGGCAATTTCCAAATCGTTAACGATGGATTCAAAAATATCTGCTTTCGGTGCGCGCGGCTTGAGTGCATTGACTTTTGCATCTGTAGTAAGTACCAGAGGCACATCACCATATGTACTTACCAGATAGTAATAAACAATAGCGCGTAAAAATCTGGCTTCCGACTCATATTGCCGCTGAACAGCTTCAGTAAGCACTGTGGAGCCGGGTACTTTTTCGATTATAGTATTTGCCATGTAAATCGTCTGATACTGATTCCACAAGTAACTGATCATTGAGCCGGATTCCGCATCATACGCATTCCTAGCATAGTAATCATATTCGCTATTTGTGTAATAACCATAAGCTTCATCCGAAGTTAAAGCCGTGGTCATTTGGGTTCGCGTGGCACCCGCAGGTAATGACCGACCGTAATTCAAATATATGCCCCTTACTGCCGATTCGATCGCCCCAGCATTCTGAAACACTGTCTCTTCAGTGATTTGATCCTTCGGTAGCTCAGCCTCCAGAAAGTCACTGCACGAAGATGCTGTAAAAAATACAGCTAATAACATTACTATTATATTCCTTAATTGTATATTATCCATGACTATTTTTGTATTTGTTATTTGTTTAGAAGGAAAGTTTTAAACCCATAGTCCACGTTTTCAAAATAGGTGTGTTATACCACAGATTCAACTCCGGGTCTTTTCCAAGTTCTTTGTTAACATAGGTCAACAAGTTTTGTCCAGATATGGTCAACTGAGCGTCCCTTAATCCGATTTTCGATACTAAATCTACTGGAAAATTCCAAGAAAGATTAACTGTTTTCAAACGAGCATAAAAAACATCTTTTACACCTAACTGTGAATCACGCATAGGGTAGTGCCAATCCAAACTGGCAATATTACCGTTTTCACTTGAGAGGTTGGGTAGGGTAGCATCCTCATCCCCTGGCCCGGTCCAATATTCGCCCAGTACATAGACGGGTAAGTTCTGACCTAGCAGGGGTGACTCGAGGTAATTTCGCCAAGTAGTTGACAATTGCTGGGCAAATTGAATGAAAACCTCCAATTGCAAGCCTTTATATCGAAACATATTTCCCAGCCCTCCAAAGGTTCGTGGACTCAGACGCCCGACATTAAACACCCGGTCGTTTTCATTAATTATACCGTCTTCATTTACATCCGTATAGATTGCTTCTCCAGTCGCGGAATCAATGCGTTCTAGGTTAAAGACAACTACTCTGTCTAGCGGTTCCCCTATCGCATATTGTTTAGAATAGCTGGATGATTCCAAATCCGGAAACTTAAGCAACTCATTCTTCAGGATCGAAATATTAAATGAAGTCCGCCAAGAAAAATTATGTGCGTTGATGTTTGTTGTCTGCAGTTCAAACTCCCAGCCCCGGTTTTCAACAAGGGCAGGCAAGTTGTTCTGGAATGAGGAAAACCCGGTCTGTATCGGCAACGGGTTGGCTACCAATTGATCATCTGTACGGCTTCGGAACCAAGTAGCCTCTACTAACAGGCGTTCTGAGAAAAATCCAAGTTCCAGCCCCGCTTCCAGCTTACTGGTACTCTCCCAACTGTATTCATTGTTTGCAAGTACAGTTGGCAAGAGAGAGGTTTTACCATCCACCAGTCCCGCTAAAGATACGGAACTGTACAATCCAAGGTACCCATAATCAGCAATCTGATCATTGCCAGTCACCCCATAGCTAGCACGAAGTTTACCAAAACTGAGCACGGGAAGTGCCTCTCGTATAAAATCCTCGTGTGAGAACAGCCATGCCGCACCGATAGCACCAAAGTTTCCCCATTTACGGTCGGGACCAAATCGAGAAGATCCGTCGCGTCGATAAGAGAGGTCTAATATATAGTGATCATCCCAGTTGTAGTTGATACGTGCAAAAATAGACTGGTAGTGATACTCACTGGAAGTATTATTAACATAGTCAATAGAACTTGCCCCCTGCCAACTCTCGAGCAGCGCTTCAGAGGTAAAACCTGAAAATGACAGTAATTCCCGGTTTTGGCTTCTTAGATTCCATGTGGCCCCCAACAAAGCTTCAAGGCGTCCCTTATTAATATCTGTCTCATAGCGAACCTGAGGCTCAATATTAACAGATTGGATGCCCCCTTGTCCGAAAGCTGAGTTAGCTTGTGGATTAAAGCTAAATGGATTAACACTTGATAATGGTTTCAACTCGGTTTCTTTTAATTGCTGCCGGTTATAACTGACCACCCCCCCTAGGTTCAGTCCCTTTAATACTTCATATCGTAGGTCGACACTTCCTATCATATTGTACGTATCGCTTTTGTAGGTAGACGCCAACAATGCCACTGGATTTGGCTGTGCATCTGGCCGCCAATACAGTTCTCCGTTTTCTTCATACAGCGGGTAATGTGGAGGTAGCAACATGGAATTCCCGTTTTTATGAATATCCAAGTTGTGATAACTGTAGTTTACCCTCATGTCGATATTAAGGCGTTCGTTGTCTGAAGTATGCTGTATATTCATATCTGTACTAAGTCGTTTCTCCCTGCTATCTCCGGGTGTAATATCTCCCTGAGCAAGATACCCTGCAGACAACAAATAACGGGTATTTACAGACCCTCCGGTTAAGCGTGCATGCACATTTTGCCTGAGCCCAGTGTTGCCGTAATTGTATTTTCCCCAATCTCTATTCACACTCTGATCCCAAACGGTCAGATCAGGGTAGTCTGATGCTGTTGGCGTTATGTTATTGAAATCCATGGTCTCTTGGCGAAGTGACACATACTGCGCTGTATTAAGCATCTCCGTAATTCTTGTTGCGCTGCTCATGCTTGTACTATAGTTAACATCCAGTCGACTTTCACCTGCACGTGCCTGTTTTGTAGTAATCAGTACCACCCCATTAGATCCTCGCGAACCATATATCGCGGTAGCGGAGGCATCTTTAAGTACTTCTATGCTTTGAATATCATCGGGGTTAATACTATTCAGTGGATTAGATGTTACCTGAGGAATAGTTTCAGTAGCTATATAATCACTGGGATAATATAATCCCGCCAACGACTCATTGGTAACAGGTACCCCATCGACTATATACAACGGTTCCCTTCCCGAGGCAATTGAATTGATCCCCCGGATTTGAACATTGATAGAAGTGCCCAACTGCCCGGTAGATTGCGTTATAGCTACCCCAGTCATTCGTCCTTGAAGGGACTGAAGGGGACTCGCTACAACTTGCTGCTGAATCTCCTCAGCACCAATCCGTTCAACCGATCCTGTCAGTTCCCTGCGCGTGGAAGTACCATAGCCTATCACCATAACCTCATCAAGATCGGCTATATCTTCTTCTAAAATTACATTTATAATCGTTTGCTTACCAACTACAACCTCTTGGGTTCGGTAGCCTATATAAGAAAACACCAATACGCTTGCAGCATAGGGTACTGTAACACTGTAGTGTCCATCAAAGTTAGAAGAAATCCCTTTGCGGGTGCCTTTTATAATAATTGTAACACCTGGAATTGGATTTCCTGACTGGTCTACAACTGTTCCAGAAATTAATTTGTCCTGTTCAGCGATACTAAATCCATCTTCTTTTATCAAAATGGTATTATCATTTGACACTAAAAAATCATAGTTCGTATTCCTTATCACTTTCTTTACAAGCTCTATAACACTTATCTTTCCTCTCTCTATTAATACGCTAGGGATTTTCTGTGTTAAATCTTGATCATAGATAAAATGATATTTGGTTTGTTTCTTTATAATATCAAATACTTCATCTACCGATCTTTCCTTACTTGACTTTATGAATACTATTTCTTGCCCTAAAGTGCTATTGGTTCCTAAAGCATAAAGCATTGTACTCATTAAAAAGATAAATGTTCTCATAAAAAATAGAAGTAACCGTTTCCGAAAATGGTAACAGCATTTAATTAATTTAAATTCCATAAATTTGTTTTGGATTAGTTAGACATTCGTTTAATTAATTACTCATATTAGAGACACGAAGTTTACTCACCGCCAAATGATTACACTTCGGTCTCTTTTTTTTATTTTAGTATTACTGTTTTATTGTTAATCTGATACTCATTTACAGCTCCAAATTGTTTTAAGGTTTGAAGAATTTCAATAATATCCTGATCTTTCCCAAGCCCACCATTAAACCCTCTGTTTTCAATAGATTTATTTTCAATAACAACTTCCATATCATACCATCTCGATAAAACTTGCATAATTTCTTTAAGTGTCTTTCTTTTAAAACTAAACACTCCTACTTTCCACGAGGTTTGATCGTATACATCAACATTCGTAATATCTAAAACCTTTGTAGTTGGATTCAAATTTGACTGCTCTTCTGGTTTTAATATTTTTCTTTGGTTTTCAAAGCTTACCTCTACTTTACCTTTTACCAAAGTGGTATAGATATTAGTTTCTTCTTTGTAGGCCCTAATATTAAACTCTGTTCCCAAGACCTCAACTTCCTGTTTGTTGTGCATTACTTTAAAATGAGATCCCTTGTGTTCGGTACTATGTGACACTTCAAAATAAGCTTCACCATACACAAGCTCCACTTGTCTTAATTGGCCGTCATTAAAAGTTACAGGGTATTTAAGTTGAGATTCAGAATTCAACCAAACCTTAGTACTGTCGGATAACATAATATAAAACTTACCCCCCCTAGGAATGGTCAATGTATTATAAGCGATTTCAGTGTTGCTTTTTTCTCCCGCATGATAAATAATTTCTTTACCATTACTAGTAGCGTTTTGAGTTTCGTAGATATTCCCTTTTTCCAATGCTATAGTTTCTCCAGTCTCCAAAGTCAGGGTTGCTTTATCATTACCTGGTTTAATAGTATTATTAACTATTATGGGTTTGGGAAACACTGTTTCTAACCTGTTACGAAAAAAATAACCACTTACCAAAAAACTAACTACAGTAGCAGCTGCTACATATTTAAACCAAGACTTTCTAAAAATAGATACCACTGGTTTTGTTTTTTCTAACACCTCTTCAGGACGCTCCAAAGTTTCAATCCGTTTTATGAGACTTTCATAGGCCCTATTTATATCAGGTTTTACCAAAGCCTTATTTAGATCGTAATCATGTTGAATATAATTTTTAAGAATAGATAGGTTATCTTCCTCCCGCAACCAGTTAAGAAGTTTTTCTTTTTCAGGTTCGGAGATACTATCTGTAAATAACTTAATAATTAAATGTTTCATGTTTTAAATGGTAGTCTTGTTTAGTATTTAGTGGTTTATTTTTTACAAATAATTAACGAATTAACTTAAAGTATTGAATTAAAAATAGACAATTTTAAAAAAAGCTAAAGATTATGTAAGTAATGCTCAAAAAATATAAAAAACCCTTAATGGAATTTTAATTATTTTTTTAACCTTTACTGAGATTATTATTATTTTAGGATAAAAACAACTTTCTGATGGGTGAAAATTATGATGTAGTAGCTCTTATAAATGGTGATCGGCAAGCTTTCAAACGACTATTCGAAAAGCTTTATCAACCTTTATTGGCTTATATCATTACTTATACACACGACCATAGCCAAGCAGAGGATTTGGTTCAACAGGCTTTTATAGATTTATGGGAAGATCGGGGAAAACTTGATCCAAATAAATCCCCAAAAAATTATATTTATCGTATTGCACGAAACCGTTATATAGACAGCATATATCAGGAAAAGCGTCAAGTAAAACTATTGGAATCTATATGGGAACGCGCGCTTCAAGAACGTATTGAAGAAAATACAGAAATCCAAGAAAAGCGTATTGCCAAAATAAAGGAAGTCATAGAATCTTTACCCCCTAAGTGCAAAAGAATTATTGAACTGAACAAGATAGAAGGATTACGTTATAAAGATATTGCAGAGCTCCTCGATATTTCCGTAAAAACAATTGAAGCCCAGATGCGCATTGCATTTACAAAAATCAGAAAGGCTTTTAAAGATGACCATTTTATTCTGATTTTTATATTTAAATTTGGACATAAACAAATGAAAAGATACTTTTAAAATATAAAAGCTTCCTATTCAATTGTTTTAAATTTCGATCTGATTTTTATTATCAGTAAACTACACATCATAATATACTTATCGATAACGTGATAAAAAACATTGAGTTTTTTCAAAAAATTCCTATCAAGGAAACTTAATAAATATGATGCAAGACTATTAAAACGACTCCTTTTCGAATTAAAAAATAGCTATTCACATGCATTATATTGCTTTCATTTATAGTAATTTAAAAAATTCAAGCGCTTGGTTCTTTAAAAACACTTTTAATATTCTAAAAAAACTAGTAACTTATAGACTTAAATAACAAAATTATGCCAAAAAACATAACCACTATAAACCCATATAACGAAGAAGTAATTAAAGTTTATGATTTTGACACTCCTTCACAAATCAAAACGA
Source organism: Confluentibacter sediminis (assembly GCF_003258355.1). GTDB lineage: Bacteria > Bacteroidota > Bacteroidia > Flavobacteriales > Flavobacteriaceae > Confluentibacter > Confluentibacter sediminis. The sequence goes on from NZ_QKPO01000019.1 coordinate 11,703, forward strand.
AACTTAAATTAGCTGATGACGTTTTTAATGCATGGAAAGAAAAAGAGATTAAAGAAAGAACAGAATTACTATCTGAAGTCAGTAATCTATTAGAACAACGTATTGACTATTTAAGTGAACTTATTACACTTGAGATGGGAAAGCCCATTAACGAAAGTATTGCTGAAATAAACAAATGTATCTTTCTATGTGATTTTTATGTAGTGAATGCTGAATCATTTTTAGCTGATCAAATTATAGAAACTGATGCCCATGAAAGCTTTATTAGTTACGATCCTTTAGGGGTTGTTTTAGCTATTATGCCATGGAATTATCCTTTTTGGCAAGTTTTCAGGTTTGCTGTGCCTACCTTAACATCTGGCAACACCACATTATTAAAACACGCTTCCAATGTAAGTGGATGCGCATTAGCGATTCAGGAAATTTTTGAAGAGGCAGGCTATCCAAAAGGATGTTTTCAAACCCTACTAACTAATCATGAGGCTGTAGAAAATCTTTTAAAAGATGATATTATAAAAGCAGTGTCATTAACTGGTAGCGAAAAAGCTGGAAGGCATATTGCAAAAATAGCAGGAGAAAACCTTAAAAAATCGGTACTTGAACTTGGAGGGAATAATGCTTGTATTGTTCTAGACGATGCCAACTTAGACAAGTATTTAGATACTATGGTTAAAGCTAGAATGCAAAATACAGGTCAAAGCTGTATCGCCGCAAAACGCTTTATAGTGACTCAAGGTATTTATGATGAGTTTGTTGAGAAATTCACAAACAAAGTAAAGGGTCTAAAATTTGGAAATCCCTTAGAAAAGGACACAGACATAGCGACGATGGCACGCGAAGATTTGGCTTTAGATTTAGAAAAACAAGTTAATGATGCTGTTGAAAAGGGGGCTAAAGTTATGATTGGAAACACAAGAGAGAAAGCCTATTTTGCCCCAACTATTTTAACCCACGTTTCAGAAGAAATGGCTGTGTTTAAAGAAGAAACTTTTGGTCCTGTAGCACCCATCTTTAAAGTTGACAATTTAGAAGACGCTCTAAAACTAGCAACAAATTCAAAATTCGGGTTGGGAACCATGTTGTTTACAGAAAATATTAAAGAAGCCATGCACACCATTTCTAAAATACCAGATGGCGCTTTTTTTATTAATGAGATGGTAAAGTCCGATCCAAGATTACCCTTTGGAGGCACAAAAGCCTCTGGATATGGGAGAGAATTATCTATTGAAGGGATTCATGAATTTGTAAACATAAAAACCGTATACGTTAATAAATAAACAACGATTCACAGGTAACTTCACGGCTTCATATCGAACAAAAAGATTTGATTTTGAAGCCTTGTTTTATTTTTAGGATTTTATTATTCGTTTTCTTATTTATCAACATCCAACCGCAATCTGTTTTTCCCAAAATCCAATGTACGAATTGGAAAAGGAATATTGATACCTTCCTTATCAAAATGAGCCTTAATAAGTTTTATGGCTTTATGCTTTGCTTCATAGTCTTGCTTTGCACTCACCATATCGACCCAAAAACGAATGATGAAATTTATGGAACTATCACCAAATTCTGTAAAGAAAAACTCCACACCTTCTCCTTCTTTTTGTTCAAAATTTTCAGATATAACCCGCATTACTAAATCTTCAACATCCTGTAAATTACTTTCATAACCTATACCACAACCTAAAGAAATCCTACTACGTTTACTTAAAGAATAATTTGTAAACGCATTCTCAATAAACTTTGAATTAGGAATCACCACATAATTATTATCGGGTTGACGCAAGACTATATTACGAAGGCTAATTTCAGACACAAAACCTTTAGCATCATTCGTTTCAATAAAATCATTAATTCTAATATTGGGCATAAATGACAATATCAAGCCTCCAAAAGTATTACTTAAAGTACCTTGAAGCGCCAAACCAACAGCAAGACCTACTACTCCTGCACCCGCAAGTACACTTGTTAAAACCTTATTGAGGTTCAACACGCCTAGAGCAATAAAAAAACCAACTAAAAATATGGTGACAAAAACCATTTTCGCAACGATATCTTGAATGGATTTCTGACTTATTCGAACTAGTAGAAATTTTCGCAATAAATTCCGAATGCCTTTAGCTATAAAATAAAAAAGTACCATAACCAAAATTGCTAAAACAAAATTTGGCAATTTTAATATAATGGCATCTAGCCAACCTTCTAGCTTATCCCAGAGCTTACTTATTGTATTTTCTAAAGAAAATCTATCTTTCATCTATTTATATATCTTTTATATGAAGTTAAAGTTTACATCCTTTTGTCATTTGTTTTTTGCGTTTGGTTGAATTCCCAGCCCATATCTTTTAGAAAAAACCCATGTGAATTCTGCTCCAAAAAATAAAATTAAACAGGAATAAGACACCCAAAGTAATATTAACACAACGGTTCCTGCCGCACCATAAGTAGAACCAGGTTTTGCCTCACCAAAATAGAGTCCTAAGAGAAATTTCCCTATCACAAATAAAACCGAAGTTATTAATGCACCTATCCATACCGTTTTCCATTTAATTTTAGCATCTGGAAGGTATTTAAAAATAAGGGCAAATAAAACAGTTATAATTGCTATTGAAACTATAATGTCGAGTGCAAAGGCAATATAAACAATAATATCTGGGAGAATACTTCGAATATAATCATTTAATGCGGAAATAGCTGTGGTAATTAAAAAACTTATTAATAATAAAAAACCAATGGCTAAGATAAAAGCAAAACTTCTTGCTCGATCCAATATCATTTTCTTAAAACTAGAATTACTGCTCGGGGCTATTCTCCAAATTTGATTAAGCGATAATTGGAGATGATAGAAAACTCCCGTAGCCCCAAAAACTAAAGTAGCAACGCCTAATATGGTGGCTAAGGTACTCTTATCATTGTTTTGGGTTTCTACCATCATAGCTTGGATGGAGTCTGCTGTATCTCTTCCCAAAGCCCCTGAAATTTCGTCTGTTAAATGACCTTGAATGATATCTACTCCCCAAATCGAACCGACGACGTTAATAACGATAACCAATAAACCAGGAAGTGAAAGAACCGCATAATAAGCAACTACAGCACTTAACCTAAAGGGATCGCTCGCATCCCAAGCTTTATACGTTTCTATAACAAGTGAAGGTAGGTGCTTAAGTTTGAATGTGCCGGTATGTTTTTGTGAATTCATTTAAAAAATTTTACTGTTCTAATTCTTGTCATGCTACCTTTTTTGAATGATAATATCTCATATTTTACAAATATTAAATTACAACAACTACAAATTCACCCCTAATTTATTTTAATTTACTACAAATCAAATCCGTATGCCAAACGAAGCATCACTTGGGCTAAACCATTATCTGCTACATTATTTTTAACAATAGGAAAGTCCTTTAAAAATTCATATCTCACACTAATGTCTACATACTTTGTAGCATAACCAATGCTTGGCGAAAAAAGCATGGAATTGTTGTTATACTCTTTAGTAGTGGAAAAAGCACCTCCTATTTCTCCCATGACATAAAATTCATTTTTAAACAAGAACGTTTTATAACCAACTTTTACTGGCACATAACCAAAATTGGGCTCCTCATTATCTACAAATAAATTATTATAACCTGTTGTTAAGCATAATGAGTATGATTGTGATATGTTATACTGAAGTCTAACATCTCCTCCTACAATAAAATTGTAGGGATCGTTTAAGGGTAAACCTCCACTGAGTCCAACCCCAAATTTAAAATTTCTTTTATAACCATCGGTTTCTTGTGCTATTGCAAGATTTATAAAACTGAAAATACACAATATAGATAAAGCAAAAATTTTAGTCATTTTTTTCATGATTTTTTTATTTAAGAATTTATTTTGATAATAATTTGATACTTATTGTAAGGCATAATCCATAATTTGTTTATAGCCTATCATTGATTTGCTTTTTCTTCTGCTTCTTTTTCTGCTTGTTTTTCAGCTTCCTTTTTAGCTTTCTCTTTTTCTCTTTCTTTCTTTTTAAAATACCCTCTTAAAAGAAAGTTATGTTTGGCAGCTTCCATGTTTTGTTCTAATCCTTTGGAGCCTTCTTTTAAATTTTCCATAGTTTTTTCCAAATCATTAGCCACACCTTCATCATTAAGTAATTTTCCTAAGGTGCCTTCTCCCTCATTGATGCTTATTAACATGGTAGCCAATTCATCGGTTATTATTTCTGCATTTTCTGCACTAACTTTAATAGATGATAAAATATCATCAAACTCGACAGGTTCAAAAGATTTGATTTTATCTCCATCATTAACTTCAGGTGATTTTGAACTTCCTTGAGAAATTATTAAAATTTTGTCTCCAATAACCCCTTCCGATGCGATGGAGGCTTTGCTATCTTTTTTAATGAAGCTTTTCACATTCTTATCAATAGTTGCTATCACATTTACCGTAGAATCATTGATAATTTCGATGGTTTCAATATTCCCAACTGAAATTCCAGAAAAACGAACTTGACCACCAACTTGCAATCCGCTTACATTACCAAAATTGGTATTGATTTTAAATTTTGAACTAAATAAATTTTGATGGCTACCTATAAAAAAAATAATTACAAATAGTATTAACACCCCTAAAGACACAAAAATCCCTAGCTTTATTTTGTATGAGTTATTTGTTGTTTTCATAATTCTCTATTTAAAAAATGATTGAATATATGGGTCTTCATCTTTAATGAATTCCTCTAAATTACCTTCCTTATAAACGGTTCCTTCTTTTATCATGACAATTCTATCAGCAACTGTTTTTACACAGTTGATATCATGTGTAATTATTATGGATGCATTATTAAATTTAGCCTTAGTATCGTTTATTAAATGACTTATTTCATACGACGTTATGGGATCTAGGCCTGTTGTGGGCTCATCATACAAAATAATTTTAGGGTTTACTACTAAGGTTCTTGCCAAACCAATTCTTTTTTTCATCCCACCAGATAATTCTGAAGGCATTTTATCTATAGAATCTGGAAGCCCTACATTGTCCAATGCTTCAACAATTTTATTATTTATCTCTTTTTTTGAAAAACTCTTATTCAACCGTGAAAGCGCAAATGTTAAATTTTCTCTCACTGTCATAGAATCGTAAAGTGCAGCTCCTTGAAAAAGAAATCCTATTTTCTTACGCACCTCCACCAAATCCTCTTCATTAATATCCGTTAACTCATAGTCTCCAACAACGATGCTGCCTTCATCATGTTCTAAAAGATTTACAATGCACTTGATTAAAACCGATTTTCCTGAGCCTGATTTACCCAGTACAACTAAGTTTTCTTCTTCATGAAGCTGCAGTGTGATACCATCAAGAACCTTTTGATTACCAAAACTCTTTTTTAGGTCTTTGATGTCGATAATGACCTTTTTAGTATTCTTTTCCATTATAGCAAATCGGTTACTTGTACAGCAATTAAGTCTACAATAATTAATAATAAGGATGCTGTTACAACTGCAGAATTTGCAGCAATACCCACACTCTCTGTTCCTCTCCCTGCATTATAGCCTTTATAGCATCCTACCAACCCAATTACGGCTCCAAAAAAGAACGATTTTATGACGGCTGGAACGATATCCATAAAATCTACTTGGGTGAAAGCTTGATTTAAAAATAATTTTATACTTATACTATCCTTAATATTAATGCCTAACCAACTTCCAAAAATCCCAATAGCATCGGCATACAAAGTAAGTACGGGGATCATTACTGTGGCGGCAAGAACGCGAGGGATGATTAAAAAATTTATGGGATTAGTATTAGACACTTCCATGGCGTCAATTTGTTCACTTACTCGCATAGAACCTAATTCTGCACCCATACTGGAACCTATTTTTCCCGCACATATTAAAGCAGTAATTACGGGCCCCATTTCTCTAATTATAGAAATAGCAACCATACCTGGCAACATAGCCACAGCTCCAAAATCGACTAAGGGCGGTCTGGATTGAATGGTTAAAACCAAGCCTATAATAATACCCGTAATAGAAATTAACCCAACTGATTTATTGCCTATTTGATAGCATTGTTTCAAAAATTCCTGAAATTCAAACCTTTTGGCAAATAGGTTTCTAAATACTATTTTTAAATATGCCACGACATTGGCTACATCCATGAAAAACAATATCCCTTTTTCTTTTAATGTAGGAATAAAAGAGGAAAGATTTAAAGATAGTTTGTTAGCTTGATGGTGTTTTTTTGACATAATTTTATTCATAAAATGCTGGAATAAAATTACACCCTTTTTCACGCTAAGATTTACAACATTTCATGATTTTGTTATACAATACCATTGAAATCACACAGTAGAATGAGAAACATGAATAAAATAATGATTTAAAAAGGATAGCCAATTGCTAAATTGAATATTAGGTTCTCTTTCCTCCATGAGCTATTACCAAAATCAATATCATCCATGACCCATCGATCACCTTTTGGTAAATAGGGTTTTCTTAAAGGAAACGCCAAGTCTGTTCTAAGTACTAAGAAATCAAAATCAAATCGTAATCCAATACCTGTTCCTACGGCCAATTCATCTAAAAATTTGCCCGAGAATTTAGCCCCTGGTTTTTCATCACTTTCATTTAACAACCATATATTTCCTGCATCAACAAATACGGCACCTTTTACTATTTTATATATTTTAGTTCTTAATTCTGTACTAAACTCCAATTTCAAATCTCCTGATTGGTCTGGTAAAAAAGAATTTGTAGTTTCATTTCCATTAAATGTTCCCGGACCAATAGACCTGGCTCTAAAAGCTCGAATACTACTCGTCCCTCCTATAAAGAATTGTTTTATAAAAGGTAAATCTTTAGAATTTCCATAAGGAATGCCTGCTCCTAAAATAATTCTGCTCGCTAATGTAGTTTCCTCTGCAAAATTATAATAATGACGAAATTCTAATTCTAATTTTGAATATTGACTAAATGGAACTCCCAATATTTTTTTGGGATTATCTGTATCATGGGCTCCCATTACCAACCCTAGAGAATTTCCAGACAAATCAACACCTCCCCTAAAATAAATATTGTTTTTCCTGTTTTTCAACATGGTATTGGTATACGTATAACTATACGTTGTACCTATAATAAATTGTTTATCAATAACTTTCTGTAAGGAAGGGTTTTCCGCAATTTTAGACTGATATAGATCGGAAACATTATTGGATGATGTATAAGCTATATTAACCACATTAAGATTGTGTTCTTTCCTTTCGTTTTCCTTCCAAATATATCCAAATGAGCCATTAAATGTTTTTAAAGAATAAAGTTTCGTTCTCAATTGATACTCATAGCTTAAAGCTGCTTTTGTATTTGGAACATAAGCACTTCCAGAACTCATTTTGAAAGGTGAGATAAATCGAGGCCATGTTAAACTTGCCTCTCCCCCAAACCTGTAAACATTAAACCCATTATTTTGCCCGGAAACTTGCACTTCTAATCCTGCAAATCCCGAAACCTTTAATAATTCTGCCCCTTTAAAAGTATTACGGTTACTCCAGTTAATATTTAATTCGGTTCCAGAATAATTAGCGGAATTTGTTTTAGCTAATGCTTCCAATTGAATTGATTTTTTAGGCAATGGTGTTAAATAGTAATAGGCATCTAATTGATTTTTTAAGGAATCATTTTCTTTAAATTCATTTTTAACAAACTTGAAAGTACCCAATGTAATCAACCTATTTAATGATAAATTATGAGTCGTCCTATTATATAAATCCCCTTTATTGAATAATAATGTTTTATCAAAAATAAAAGGCTTAAAAACGGTTTTGTTATCAATTATGTTAAGATCGTCGTACTTAACCGTATCCATGACCCTTGTAGACATCGTATCTCTTTTTAAATTAAAACTAGGGTAGACAAAAATGTTATTGATTTTGTATTGATTTTTCGCTTTTTCAGGAATATCGTTTTTTATTTTTACCAGTAAATCAACTTCATGATTGGCAACCGTACTGTCTACTTGAACTAAAAGATAGTCTTCATTGAAATAATAAAAGCCTCTTTCTTTTAGTTTAGCATCCATTCTTGCTCTTTCATTCTTTATGGCATCTAAATTATAAGCCTCCCCTACTTTTAAAACACTTTTCTCTTGTAATTTATTTATTTCTTCACTTAAAAGCATAGAGTCTTTAGGAAAAACAACCGATTTAATTTTATATTGATTGTGCAAATTAACCCTATAATTGGCTTTTGCTTTCTTTCCTGTACGGGTTGAATCCGCTTTAGATTCCGCATTAAAAAAACCATTATTCTCTACATAGTTCTGAATCACCTTTTTATTGTACTCCAAATCGACGTCACTCATTAATACGGGTTCTTTTCCTAAAGTATATTTTACCCAATGTTTAAATCCTTTATCTTTTTTAACCTCGCCAACCAAATTGTAAAAAAAGATGCTTGGTCGCATTCCAAAAATAGATTTATTAGGTATGGGGCGAATTAAATCATTTAATTCAGAGGTTATTTTCCTTCTTATTTTTGCAGACTCTTTTCCCTTTTCAACCTCAATACTATGACCTATATATAACAAATCACCTTCTGGAATGTTACGAGTACCACTACAACCTATAAGTATAGTAACCGAAAAAAGCAGTGTTATATAATTATTAACCTTCATTCTTTTTAATATTTTGTCTCTTACCATGACGCTTATTATGAAATAACTCTCTAAACTTGTTATAGTTCATAGTTATTATAAATGCAACGCCAGTTTCAATAACCTGACCCTGTAAAGCCACTTGATAATTATTTTTTCGGTAAGCCCTCAATTTATAACGACCATCTTTTGTAATTAAATAATCGGCCGTAACATCTCCTGCTATATTTGTGGCTTGTTCGTTTTTTTGCTGACCACCCTCTATGCCAAAACTACTCCCGACAGTAACTTTTAATCGGTCGTTAAATAATTGTTTTGAAAGTCCCACATTCAAATCGGTCCTATCTTCTTTTTGCCCAGAGGAATAGTCTTCTGTGGCCTGAATATCAAAATCTAGTTCAAAACCTTTTATTAAATCGCCCGCCAAATTATTTAACTGCTGCGATAAAATCTTACTAGCACTTTGTCTAACCAGATAAGTACCACTTGTACCGCCTGCTTGGCTTTCAAAGGGATTCTCACCTATAAAACGATTTAGAAGCAATAGCGCAAACACTTGTTTATTAAGCGCATCTTCATCACGCCTAATCTGTTCTAGTTTTGCTTGTGTTGTATTGATTATTTCGGTAGAAACGTTATTATTTCCTTCAGGCAAAACAATATCGAAAGTGATTTTGGGTTGCATCAGTTCACCTTTCATTATTAAATTGGTTTCAAAAGGAATTCTCTGCTTGTAAGTATTTCTGGTTTCTGCACTTATTCCTGTTAATTGATCGTCTACCAGATCCAAAGGAGATGCGTCTACTTTATAAACAGCTGTTATACTTATATTTGCATCTGTAGGCTCACCCGTCCATAGAATATAACTTTCAGGTTGTATATCAAATTTTCTTTTTATTAAATTGAAATTCATTTCATAACTACCTCCAGTAAATTCATATTTACCTGTTAAAGTTGTTTTTCCAGAAGGATCAATACCTCCCGTTAATTCGGCATCACCTTGAAGTTTTAAGTAATCACCATTTGCTTCATCAATGATGATAGAAATCTCTGCTTTTTTATCAACTACGATATTTACCGAAGCGTCTATACCTTTAACCTCTGTTTGGGTTATTTGTTTTGTTTTATTTTCAACAGTAATCAAAACAGGTTGGTCTTGGTCTATAAATTCAACAATACCTTCTCTGTCCGCAATTGAGGGATCACTTTGTGGTAATACTATATTGAATTTTGTCTCTGCATTTATTTTAACCGTTCCATTAATAATTGGGTTATCCATGGTTCCTTTAATAGCTAAGTCATTATCAAGGTACAATTCTCCATAAAACAGATCATTATCTTTTGCATCAGAATTAACCGCTTTAAAATTATTTGCAATCACCTTTAAATCAAACCCTAAATTAGTATAGTTTTGGGTATTTATAACACCATTTATTCTCAGAGGGTTATCATTTTCATCTTGTAATTTAAAATTATTGAAAACAATATTATTGGTATTAAAAGTAATGTCATCATCAATGGATTTGAATTTTGAATTTAATGGTACTACAACAAAACCCACTGCATTAAATTTAATATGACCATTTACATTAGGGCTTGCGGCTTGGCCCTTAACCTCCAATTTTCCATTTAAATAACCTTCACTTTCTTTTAAATTATTTAAGGTAAAAGGTTGTATCGATGTCATTTGAAACTTTTCTATATCAACAATAAAATCTAGATTTTGGTTACTGATATTATAATTTCCATCAATATTTAGTTGATTATTCAAACCTGTTAACCCCACATTTGCTTTATATAAATTTGCCGTTTCATTATCTATTTTTAGAGCAAGGTTTCCTATAGTATCATTTTTTACTTTGAAATTTTCAATATTTAAATCAGCTACAAATAACGGGGTCGTATTCGTATTTTTAATAGTAGTTTCTCCATTTATAGTTCCACCAACTTCAAAATTAGATTTGGCTATACTAGTTAAGGATTCCAACTTAAAGTTTTTAAAAGCGACCATAATTGGGGCATTCGCAACATTTTTTTCTGATTGAACTGAAAAAGATTGCTGGTCTTTTTGAATTTTGAAATCAGAAATTAACATGCCTTCTTCTTCAAACTTTATAAAATTATTGTCGTCGATTGTCCAATCTTCATAATTTAAAAGTAGTTTTTCAGGATTAAAGTGAACTGTTGAAGCCCCTAAACTGTCTTTAAAAATTCCGGAAATCAAATAGGCATCATTGTTTTTTAAATCTTTAATATTTAATTGATAATCGATTGTATTGTCTTTTATTTTACCGGTTAAGATTGTTCTGGGAATTTCAAATTGGGAATTTTTAATGTTTCTAAAAGACACATCATATACTAAAGCATTGTCTTGGGTATTGACTTTTAAAACACCATTTGAAATTTCATTATTAGCATAGTTTAATCTTGGAATGGAAGCATTTATTACAATTGAATCATTAACAGCATTGTAAGTTCCGTTGAGTGTGATTTCAGATAACTCGGTTATTTCTGGAATTATTTTTTTTGTAATGGCATTATCCTTAATCGTGAATTCAAAATCTAAATGCTGGTTATCTTCATTCTTAATATACTTTTTGTCAAATTGATAATATTTTGAAATTGAATTAATCAATTGATCGCTTATGGTGGATAATTTATAATTTCCTGAAATCAATCCATTAGCAAATTGAGATTTCAAGATTATTGAATCTTTTTCAATATTTGAAATGGCTCTTAAACTTATAGTGTCTAAAGGGAATTGCTCTTTTTCTAAAGCGACCAGAAAATTATTGGCATTGAGGGTGCCATTCAAATTATCTGGATTTAAATCATCAAAATTTGCTGTTATGTTGCCTTTCATTTTTAAAGCCCCGGCATGAAGATTCAGTTTATTTAAATCCAAAATATCAATAGTAAGCTTTAAATCTAGAGTCGGTTTTTCGCTGTTGGAAGATCCTTTAGCATCTAAAACAAAAGTTATGTTTGGGTCTGAAGCATTGGCATTTGCTACGAACAGCCCATTATCAATGCGTCCATCCATGTTTATATCATGGTAATTGTAATTATTGAATTGAGCTGTTACAATTTTTGAAGTCAGTTTCGCCGTCGCTATTGATGGATCGAGACTTCGACCACGAATAGTGGCATTTGCGGTAACTTTTCCAAACTGGTTGTTTTTCATGAATATTCCCAAATCAAAATTTTCCACACTAGCATCAACCATGTACTTTTCGTTATTTTTCCGAGATTGATCGAATGTGGCTTCTAAAACGGCATTACCAAGAGTACTTTTTAAATCTAAATTGGTTTCAAACACATGGGTACTAGCTTTAAAATATCCATTAACATTAAACTTTTCGGGGAGTTGAATAGTATTGGGGATGGTATTTTTTGGAGTAAAGGCGTACATGTCTTTTGATGAACTTTCAAAATTTAGAATCGTAACATCAAACATACTTTTATCAATATTTGGCAAACCCACTATACTACCTTTTAAATCAATTTTTGTGTTACCAATGCCATAAGCATGGAATGTATTGATTTCTAAATCATTTAGCGCTCCTTTTAAAATGGCAGTGAAGTTTACAATGGCATTGGGATTGTTTTTAAAAATATCATTTGAATTCAATTCTGGAACCAGTAATAAAATATCTTTAAAACCAATTTTACTGCCTTTTAGATTTATATTTAAACCAATATCTTCTGGTTTTTCGCTTATAGATTCTACGGAAGGATACGTGACAACTATGCTATTTTGCAAAGTAGTTTGTGGTGTTTTTAGCGATAAATTTTTTAAAAATGCTCCTGTAGGCGTATAATTAAACTCTGTAACTAGTTCATTTAATTGAAAGCCACTTTTTTCTTTAAAAGTAAAAGTATCAATTGTTCCAGCATATAAATTTTCATTAATAGCAATAGCCCTCCCTTTAAAGGCTAAACCATTAACTTCTAAATGATTATAATCAATTCCATTTTGAGTTTGTGTTATATTATTGTTATCAAATTCAAAGTTAACATCGGTTATAGAAACAGATTCCAAATTAATTTTCCAAGGCAAACCAGAAGATTCTTCAACGGTTTCTTCTAATACCTTATCCGATTTATTTAAAGTAACATAACCCTTCGCTTTGTTTAATTCAATGGAATTTAAAACAACCCTCTGTTTTTCTAAATCTATGGTTTCTACTTTTGTTTCTAGATTTTCAAATTGAATTTTGGTATCTAGGTTTGTCATGGCATCTTTATAGCTTACATCTATATTTTCAAGATGGATGTTTTTTAGTTTGAGGTTTAAACTTTGTGATTCAGCGTCCTCTTTAATCTTTTCTGTGGTTTTTTTAGTAGCCGCAACCAAATCCTGATCCACATAAAACTTTAATCCATTGAGATTTATTTCCGGAACATCAAAAGACAAATTGTTTAAATCGAATTTGTTTATTTTGGTATCAAAATGATTGACAAATAAGTCTAAATTATTTTTAGAAACAGCATCTTTATATGTAAATTTAATATCATTAAGATTGATTTTCTGAATTGAAATTTCCATTGGTTCATCATCTGCCTTTGGGTCATTGGGTGTTTCAAATGCATTGATGATGTAATCAAAATTATAAACTGAATCTTTATTGACTTTAATATTAGCTGTTACTTTTTCTAAATAAATAGAATTAATTTCAGCTTTATTACGGAATAATTGAAATATGCTAACATCAATTTTTAAAGATTTTCCTGCCAACAAGGTGTCTTTTGCTTGATCTTCAAAATAAAAATCATTTAAGATGATTTTTTTTGGCAGACCTATTTCAATAGACCCTATTTCAACCCTTGTTTTTATCTTTTCTTCAAGATAAGTAACCGCCTTGTCTTTAACAAAATTTTGAACAGCAGGAATTTGTAATGCTAGCACAATTAACAAAAAAAGCGCAACAAGTATTAGTAAGATTTTTAAAATAATTCTGGCTGCTTTTTTCAAAGTTTGGAGCTCATTTTGTGTTAAATTTTCAATAATCTATTTACAAGCAAATATTGGCGTGAATATATCACTATAATGAGTAATGTTTATTATATAATTATAAACAATTCTTTTAAAATTTCAGGTTAAAACTGTATCAAATTTTACTTTCAAATTAGAAAAAATATTCTAATTGAAACCAAACATAATAGTCTTAAACTAAATCAACAGTGACATTGTACTTAATATATAAACATTAACTTACACAATGGCAGAGGTTTTTAGCATATATAAAAACAAAATCTAAACATCGCTCATTACTCAAAGCAACAAAAGCATTAGATTACTCGTTTTTTTTATAAATTGACCCTTTCAAGACGATGTATCTTTTATGAAGTCATTCAAACATAAAATCACTTTTAAAGTTTTAATAGGTTATATTATTCTTGGAGTTTTAGCCACTATTTCAGGAAGTTTAGTACTTTCTGAAATAAAAACATTTACGGAATTACAACACCAAGATATTTCCGATCGGAGCAAAATTTTAAAAGTGGGAAGCTTAATCGCCGATATTTACAAAAATGAAAGTTTGGCAAGAGCCGCCATCGAACTAAATTCAAATGAAAAATTTAATCAGTACGTTCAAGAAAACAAACAATTATTATTAAAAATAGATTCATTAAATTTTATTGTCGACAACCAATCCCAGGAATTTATTTTGGACAGCATTAAGTTTGTTATTAATAAAAAACTTCAAAACATCACCGATTTAAAAAACCTAAAACTTAACAATACTTCTGATGAATCTATAAATACAGCCATTAACAAACTGAGCTCGGTTGATTCTCTTTTGGGAAAAGTCACTATTGGAGACCTTGTTAAAAACCCTCAGTATTTGAATAAGGAAACACGTAGTAAATTTGAAGAATATGTTAAGATACTTAATAAATACAATCCACTGGATTCCATTAACAGTATTGGTAAAAAACAAGTTGATTCTCTAATATCCATTTCCAAAAACATGTTGAGAGAAGCCCAAAAAGAAGACAATCTCCAACGCATATCCTTACAAAAAAAAGAACAACAACTTATTGAAAACGACTTGACCATCTCAAGGAATTTACGGGAATTGTTAAGTAATCTAGAAAAAGGGATTATTAGCTACACAAATAATATTAATAAACAAAGAGAAAAAACCCTCGACCATAGCAAGAATATTATTCTCTATGCAGCTGGTATTAGTTTTATCATCATCATCATTTTTTCTATTATTATTTTAAATGATTTTTGGAAAAGTCAACGTTATCGCAGACAATTGGAGTTGGCTAACAAAACAACTTCGTCACTTTTAAAAAGTAGGGAGCAAATAATCTCTATGGTAAGCCATGATTTAAGAACACCTTTAAGTACTATTTCTGGTTACGGTGAACTATTACAAAAAACAATACATAGCACTAAAGAATCAAATTATGTAGAACATATACGGAATGCTTCGTCGTATATGGCACAATTGGTAGATGATCTTTTAGAGTTTTCAAAACTTGAAAATAATAACATATCTGTTGAATCTATCTCATTTAATCTGGAAAAACTTGTAAACGAAATTATTCAGAATGCCAAAAATACAGTACAAGACAAACCTATACACTTTATTGTAAAACATAATAAAACTACAGACAGCCCCATTGTTAGTGATCCTTTCAGAATAAAACAAATTCTATATAATTTAGTTACAAATGCCTGCAAATTCACCAATGAGGGCACCATTACTATTGAAAGTGCTTTTAAAAATGAAAACAATAAAAACATATTACAAATTTCTGTAAGCGATACAGGAATAGGTATTAGTAAAGACCAGAAAAAAAATATTTTCAAAGCTTTTACTCAAGGAGATGGTACTAAACAAAATAATCAAAATGGTTTTGGGTTGGGATTGACTATTTCCAAAAGACTTGCAGAATTATTGGGTGGCTCTTTGACTTTAGAAAGCGAATTAAATAAAGGAAGCACCTTCTTTTTAAAAATTCCCACTATACTTTCCACCAAACCTATAATTATAAATAAACCAACCGACAGAGAAAATGTTTTTAAATTAAAAGCGATAATCGTTGAAGATGATATTTCAATACGGCAACTTCTTTCTGATCTTTTAAAACAGTATGGCATTGAATCGTATACTTTTGAAAATGCCCAAAAAGCATTAGAGAGCATGCACCAAATTCATTTTGATTTGGTTTTAACAGATATTCAGCTTCCCAAAATGAATGGCATCCATTTTATGGAAATTCTTAAAAAACATAGTTTATATAATAATCAGCCAATAATTGCCATGACTGGGAGATTAAATTTATCTATAGAAGAGTATATCAATAGTGGTTTTTCAGAGGTATTAATAAAGCCTTTTGACACCAATAAACTTGAAAATATTTTAAAACATTTTTTTGGCTCTAGCTCCATAAAAAATAATAGCAAGCTATTAAGAGAAGACGACAAGCAAACCAAAGGTTTCAGTATTGATTTGTTGGGTTCTTTTTTAAATAATGATACCGCTTCCATAAAAAAAACATTAATTACTTTTTTGCAAGACACAAAAAACAATATGCTATTATTGAAACAGGCCAAAAAAGATAATGACATACATACCATAAATAACATAAGTCATAAAATGCTTAGTATGTTTAAACAATTGGAAGCAAAATCCATCATTCCATTTCTAGAAAATTTTGAAACCAATAAAACTATAGATAACACTCTTTTTGAGGAGTTTGAAAATACTTTAAATGATTTTATAAGCTCTATTGAAGCGTATATTAATTAAGATGGTATTCTTTCATTTTGTTATAAAGTGTTTTTCTGGTAATGTTTAATAATTTGGCGGCTTTTGTTTTATTATTACCAACTTCCTGCAAAGCACTTATAATAAGTGCTTTTTCATTCTCTTTGGATGAAAACTTATTAGATACAACAGTACTTTTATGCGATTCAACCAACTCGTCTGGTAACACATTTTTCTCTATAACATCGGTTTGGGTTAGCAACGTAGCTCTTTTAATAACATTTGATAATTCCCGTAAATTTCCAGGCCAATAATAACTTTGAAAAAGAGTCAACACATCTTTTGAAAATCCCACAATGGATTTGTTTAATTGTTTATTTGCCTTTTCTAAAAAGAAATCGGCATACAAAATCAAATCGTCATTTCTATCTTTTAAGTTAGGCACTTTTATAGAAAACTCATTTAAGCGATGATACAAATCTTCACGAAAATCTCCATTCTCGACAGCATGTAATAAATCCTCATTAGTAGCTGTAACCAATCTTATATCAACAAATATCTCATCATTACTTCCAATAGGCTTTATTTTTCTTTCTTGTAATGCCCGTAACAATTGTATTTGGTTTTCATAAGTTAAATTACCTACTTCGTCTAAAAAAAGTGTTCCTCCATTCGCTGCTTCAAAATGCCCGATTTTATCATTTATAGCTCCCGTAAAAGACCCTTTTTTATGTCCAAAAAATTCACTTGAAGCAATTTCTTTAGGTATGGCACCACAATCAACAGCTATAAAAGGCTTATCTTTTCGTAAACTTTTTAAATGAATATTTTTAGCAACGACTTCTTTGCCAGTACCACTCTCGCCAGTTATTAAAACCGACATACTAGTGGGAGCTACCAATTGAATGTATTCTTTTAAGGTTTTAGATGCAGCACTAATACCTTCAACAAAATTCGTTGTAGAATTGTCATTATTTTTTTTGGAACTAGTTTTTGAAATAACAACCTCAGTCTTTTTAACTTCTAAAGCGTTATTAATAACTTCTAGAACTTCATCTGTATTGAATGGTTTTGAAATATAGTCGAACGCCCCCTGTTTCATTGCCTGAACAGCTGTAGAGACCTCGGCATAACTGGTCATTAAAACGACCGGAATATAATTATCGTTCTTTTTTATTTCCCTCAGCAAGGTTATACCATCACCATCAGGAAGACGTAAATCGGTAAAAACCAAGTCATATTTTTGCTTTTTCAAAAGACCAATGCCACTTTGAATATTGTAGCTTGAATCGACAACATAATGGTGCCGTTCCAGAAAATGTTTTAACATCTCCGAAAACGTGACATCATCTTCAACTAAAAGGATATGCTTCATAACATGAGTTGGTTCTTACAAAAATATTAAGATAAGATGACTTATATGTTTAAAAAAACTTAAAAAGGACGTTTTTAAATAAAAACGTCCTTTTTAAAAAAATTGAGTCTATGGATATGCTTTTACAACCCAACGCTACTTTATTGATTTTCATCACTTTTAATAGCTGATTCTTCTAACCAGTTTCCTTCTTTATCGGCATATACGGTACTAGTACTTCCATCAACCGTAAGTTCCAATTTGTATTGTTCATTGTCGTTTACATAAGCCTTACTTATACTAGCTGTAGCAAAATCTTTCTCAACGGCACTAGCAACGGCTGCCGGCAATTTATCTAAAGCGATTTCTTTGAATGCTTCATTCACTACAACATGGATAGATTCTGCTGGTAAAATGTTGTTAGGTAAAGCAAATGTTGACATTCCACCTGCTAAAATTGCTACTGTTAAAATTAACTTTTTCATGATTTTAATAATTTAAGTTTATAATTTATTTACAATTAGTATAAAGAAATAAATATGCCATGAATCACATTTAAACAGAATAAAACAACAACTATTTGATTACAAGTATTTTAATTAATTCCAAACACTATGTTAAATAAGAGCACTATGTGTAAAACTGTATAATTATTCACTGCATTGTGTAAAATTTATACGCTTTTCCGTTTGTTATTTAGATATTAAAAAGACATAAAAAAGGATAAGCCTATTAAGAAAATTATTTGTGCAATACATTTCTATAATTTATTCATTAGTCCTTCTTTATAGATCATGTACTATAAATTAAATTTAAAAGTGATAATTATTGTATTTACATTTTTAAGGGCTATTTTTGACAATCGTTAAATACTTATAAAATAATAAATACGTAGCACCCATAAAATGAGCTCAAAATTTATCCATGACAACTTTTTATTGGAAAATAAATATGCCGAAGAATTATATCACAATTATTCAAAAAAACAACCAATAATAGATTACCACAATCACCTACCTCCTCAACAAATTGCCGAAGACCAAACCTTTAAAAACATCACGGATGTTTGGATAAATGGCGACCACTACAAGTGGCGAGCCATGCGTACTTTGGGTATTAAGGAAGAATTTATTACAGGAAGAGCTTCGGACAAAGACAAATTTTTAAATTGGGCAAAAACGGTACCTTATACCATGCGTAACCCATTATATCATTGGACCCATTTAGAATTAGCACGGTATTTTGATATTTACGATTTGCTAAATGAGAATTCAGCCGAAAAAATTTGGGAACAAACCCACGAAAAATTAACAAGTGGACATTATAATTGTCGACAGTTGCTTAAAAAAGCCAATGTTGAATTTGTCTGTACAACAGAAGACCCAACAGATGATTTACAATATCATCAACAATTGGCTAAAAGTGATTTTTCAATTAAAGTAAGTACAGCTTTTAGACCAGACAAAGCTATTTTAATTTCAAATGATGGTTATAATGAATATATTGATACTTTAGGAAAAGTTGTTGATAAGCAAATAAACAGCTATTTAGATTTATGTGATGCTTTAAAGAACAGAATTGAATATTTCCATAAAAATGGCTGTAGAATTTGCGACCACGGATTAAGCCATTTATATTTTGAAAGTTTCACGGAAAATGAAATTTATACCATATTCAAAAAGAAAAGAGAAAATCAAGTAATTAGTAATGAAGATGCTTCGAAATTCCAAAGTGCCTTATTATTATTTTTATGTGAAACCTATAATGAATACGGTTGGGTTCAACAATTTCATTTAGGAGCATTAAGAAATAATAATACCCGTATGCTTCGTGTTTTAGGACCAGATACTGGATGGGATTCTATTGGCGATTATCCTCAAGCTGAAAAATTATCGGCATTTTTAAATGCTCTTGATAGTAAAGATAAATTGGGGAAAACCATTATTTATAACTTAAATCCCGCAGATAATGAAATCATGGCAACCATGATAGGAAACTTTAATGATGGTAGCGTTAAAGGAAAAGTACAATGGGGTTCTGGCTGGTGGTTTTTAGACCAAAAAGATGGTATGACCAAGCAACTAAACACCCTTTCTAGTATGGGATTATTAAGTTGTTTTGTAGGTATGCTAACAGATTCCCGTAGTTTTTTATCGTTCCCTAGGCACGAATATTTTAGACGTATTCTTTGTAATCTCCTAGGCGAAGAAATAAAAAAAGGCGAATTACCAAATGATATGGAATGGATTGGTAAGCTGGTTTCAGATATTAGTTATTACAATGCCAAAGAATATTTTAATTTATAACTAAAATAATTGCTAATTATAATGATTAAGAATCTAAAATACCTGCTTTTTTTACTTGTAATTACAGTAACAAGTTGCACTGAAATGAGCAAAACAAGAACTATTAAAATTGCCCATGGCTTAGATGTTAACCATTCAGTACATAAGGCTATGCTTGAATTGGGAAAAGATTTAAAGCAAAGATCTGGAGGTAAAATGACACTCGAAATTTATCCCAATCAGCAATTAGGCACAGAGAGAGAATGTCTTGAACTTTTACAAATAGGAAGCTTGGATATGACAAAAGTTTCTGTAGGTGTAATGGAAAATTTCGCTCCTAAAATGAAGGTTTTTGGAATCCCCTTTTTATTTAGAGATAAAGCCCATTCGTTTAAAGTATTAGATGGTCCAGTGGGAAAAAAGATTTTAGATGATGGTGAAAAATATTGGCTTAAAGGTTTAGCCTACTACGATGCTGGTAGCAGGAGTTTTTACACCAAAGAGAAGCCAATAAATGTGCCCGAAGATTTAAAAGGCTTAAAAATCAGGGTTATGGAAAGTGTTACAGCTATAAATATGGTTAAAGATTTTGGTGGATCACCCACTCCAATATCATGGGGAGAACTATATACTTCATTGCAACAGGGCGTCGTTGATGGGGCAGAAAATAATCCACCTAGTTTTTATTTGTCTCGACACTATGAAGTTTGCAAATACTATTCTTTAGATGAACATACAGTACTTCCAGATGTTTTAGTAATTGGCACTCAGTTATGGGATAATTTGTCTCCGCAAGAAAAAAAATGGCTGCAAGAGTCCGTTGACAAATCAGTTGTATATCAGCGAAAACTATGGGCTGAAGCAGAGGCTGAAGCCATTGAAGAAGTTAAAAAAGCAGGAGTCACCATCATTAATCCAGATAAAACTTTATTCAAAGAGAAAATTAAAGACATTTATCAAGAGTACGAAAGTAACCCAGAAATGAATATTTTAATACAACAAATTCAAGAAACAAACTAAACAAAATAGTTACACCACAAATACACATTCAACTAATGAAACTTCGAGAAAAAATTGATAAAATTCTAGGAAAAACACTCATTGCCATTATGTCTGTTATGGTAATAAATGTACTTTGGCAAGTATTCACAAGATTTGTAATGGGAACGCCAAGTTCATTTACCGATGAATTAGCCAGGTATTTAATGATTTGGGTCGGCATATTGGGAGCCGCCTATGTCTCTGGACGGAAAATGCACGTAGCTATAGATGTTTTACCTTCTAGAACTAGTACGGAAAATCAAAAAAAAATAGCTCGAATTGTAAATGTAATCATCATATTATTTTCTATTACGGCATTAGTTATCGGAGGTTCTAGACTGGTATATATCAGCTATTTGTTAGGTCAAAGCTCAGCAGCATTACAAATACCATTAGCGATGGTTTATATTGTTATTCCAATTAGTGGAATACTAATAATTTATTATAAAACGTCAGACCTTTTAAAAAAATAATTATGATGGAATATATACCCGTACTTGTATTAGTATTCAGTTTCTTATTTCTTTTATCTATCGGCACGCCCGTCGCTTGGAGTATCTCTATTTCGGCATTATTGACTATGATGGTTAGTATACCCCCTTTAGCGGCATTTACTACTGTATCTCAACGTATGGGAACCGGTCTTGATAGTTTTGCTTTATTAGCCATACCATTTTTTGTGCTCTCGGGACAATTAATGAATAAGGGAGGAATCGCCCACAGACTTATTGCCTTTGCAAAAACTTTAGTAGGCTCCCTTCCTGGAGGATTAGCTTTAATAAATGTTATTGGTGCCATGTTAATGGGAGCTATTGCTGGCTCTGCTATGGCTTCAGCATCAGCCATGGGTAGTATTTTGGGCCCTGAGATGGAAAAAGAAGGATATTCCAAAGAGTTTGGAGCTGCTGTAAACATCACATCTTCTACTACCGGATTAATTATCCCTCCAAGTAATGTTTTAATTGTTTATTCTTTAGCTAGTGGCGGTGTCTCTATAGCTGCTTTATTTCTTGCTGGATATATTCCAGGAATATTAACGGGTATTTTTTTAATGATAGTCGCTTCTTTATGGGCAAAAAAAAAGAACTATAAATTAGGCGAAAGAAGCAAACTTAAAGATGTTGTAAAAACTTTTATAGCTGCAGTACCCAGTTTATTTCTATTGGTTGTAGTTATTGGAGGCATAGTTACAGGCGTTTTTACAGCAACCGAAGCTTCAGCCATAGCTGTTTTATATACGCTTATATTAGGTTTTGTTTACAAAGAAATATCTTTAAAAGATTTACCGGAAATTTTGTTGGATTCCTCTGCAACAACTGCTATTGTTATGTTGTTAATAGGAGCATCTATGAGTATGTCTTGGGTGATGTCCTACGAAAATATTCCTCAAAACATAAGCGATGTTCTGATTGGCATTAGTGATAATAAAATAATTATATTATTAATTATCAACCTACTGCTACTCTTTGTAGGTGTTTTTATGGATATGACACCTGCCGTATTAATTTTTACTCCCATATTTTTACCAGTCGTCACTAAACTTGGCATAGACCCCATTCACTTCGGAATTATTATGGTATTAAACTTATGTATAGGATTATGTACCCCACCGGTGGGTTCTGTGCTGTTTGTAGGGGTAGGCATTGCAAATACCACTATAGAGAAAGTTATAAAACCGCTTATGCCATTATTTTTAGCAATGGTTCTTGCTTTATTTTTAGTAACTTATATACCAGAGTTAAGTTTATGGTTGCCTAGAGTCTTCGGATTAATAGATTAACCTAAAAAGATTTGAATTAAAAATAATAATGAAAAAATTAAATAGAAAAAATGTTGGATTGGAAGAAAAATTACCAATCAAGATAGTACAATTTGGTGAAGGCAATTTTTTAAGAGCTTTTATAGGATATGCGTTTCAAGAATTAAATAAAATAACCGATTTTAATGCTGGAATAGCTGTGGTACAACCCATAGATAAAGGTTTAGTTAATATGCTAAACGATCAAGATGGATTGTACACATTGTTTATGAAAGGAATAAAAAAAGGTGAAGAAATCCAACAGATGGAGCTTATTTCTAACATCGTAAAAGCAGTAGATCCTTATGCTGATTTTAATGATTATTTAAGTTTGGCGAAAGAAACATCATTGGAATTTATTATTTCCA
This sequence comes from Confluentibacter sediminis, assembly GCF_003258355.1. Taxonomy (GTDB): domain Bacteria; phylum Bacteroidota; class Bacteroidia; order Flavobacteriales; family Flavobacteriaceae; genus Confluentibacter; species Confluentibacter sediminis. The sequence continues at coordinate 34,919 of NZ_QKPO01000019.1, forward strand.
ACACCACTGAAGCAGGTATTGCCTATGTGAGTTCTGATACACCAGATATGCAGCCACCAAGTTCATTTCCTGCTAAATTAACAGTGCTATTACACGAACGTTTTAAATATTTCAATGGCGATAAAAGTAAAGGATTAACCTTGATTCCTTGTGAGTTAATCAACCACAATTCTGAAACTTTAAAAGACATTATTTTAAAATATGTAGACGATTGGAATTTAGGAAATGATTTCAAAACTTGGCTATTAGAAAGTAATGCGTTCCATAGTACATTAGTGGATAGAATTGTACCTGGATATCCAAAAGATGACATCGAAGCTTATAACAGCCAGTTAAATTACCAAGATAATTTAATTGTAGCAGCAGAAGCATTTTTCCTATGGGTTATTGAAGGCGGTGACGATTTAAAAGCAAAATTACCTTTCAACAAAACAGATTTAGATGTTAAAATTGTTGGTGACATGCAACCGTATCGTACCAGAAAAGTGAGGATCTTAAATGGTGCGCATACAGCTATGGTGCCTTTTTCTATGCTTTATGGAAACAAAACTGTTAAGCAATCCGTTGATAATTCTTTTACAGGTGAATTTATAAACAAAGCTGTTTTCAATGAAATTATTGAAGCCTTAGATATGGACAAAGCAGAACTCAATAGTTTTGCTGAGGATATTTTCGATCGTTTCAGAAATCCATTCATTGTCCATAATTTATCTAGCATTGCTTTAAACTCTATTTCAAAATTTACGGTTAGAGTACTTCCTAGTTTATTGGAATACGTAAACATCCATAAAAAATTACCAACCAATTTAACTTTTGCGTTTGCTGCATTAATTCGTTTTTATAAAGGTACTTGGAACGGAGAAAACTTACCCGTTCAAGATAGTGAAGACATAATTACTACATTTACTAAAATTTGGAAATCTGATGATTATTTAGAAATAGCTAAAAGGTCATTAAGTATTCAAGAATATTGGGGAGAAGATTTAACTAAAATTGATAACCTTACTGAAGCAGTTGCTTTAGCCTTGAAAGAAATAGACGCAAATGGTATTGAAGTTGGCTACGCCAATTACAGTAAGAAGTTCTAAATTTTAATTGATGACCATAATTCATTAAAATATGCAAAAAAAACTCATAAAAGTTAATCCTACCGATAATGTAGCTGTAGCCTTAGTTAATTTGAAAGCAGGCGATGTTGTACCTTTTGAAGGAGAGGATATCAAAATACTATCAGATACTAAATCCAAACATAAAATTGCATTAGAAACTTTTCAATCTGGTGACAGAATTATTATGTATGGTGTTCTTGTTGGCTCAGCCAATTCAACCATTAAAAAAGGAGATGTATTAACCACCGAGAATGTAAAACACCAGAGTGAAAAAGTTTTTGGAAGAACCGAAACGTTTAGTTGGACACCCCCCAATGTTGACAAGTGGAAAGATAAAACCTTTTTAGGATATCATAGAGAAGATGGACAAGTAGGCACTGAAAATGTGTGGTTATTTTTTCCATTGGTTTTTTGCGAAAACAGAAATATTGAAATCTTAAAAGATGTTTTTGAAAAAGAACTTTTAAAACATAAAGTAAATCCATATCAAATCTTGCTTCGTTCTTTAGTAAGCGGTGTGGAAGAAAAAGAAATAGCAAAAACCTCAGCGGATGTATTTGACAACATTGATGTAAAGTTTGTGACTCATCCAGGTGGTTGTGGAGCTATCAGGCAAGATTCAGAAAGTTTAGCCAAATTGTTAGCTGGCTATGTGAATAATCCAAATGTGGCAGGTGCAACAGTATTGAGTTTAGGCTGCCAAAATCTTCAAATAAGTGTTTTTAAAGATGCTTTGAATGATATCAATCCGAATTTAAACAAACCTGTTCTTATTTTTGAACAACAACAAATGGGAACTGTTGAAGATATGCTAACTGCCATAGTTAAAGAATCTTTTGAAGCGATAAAAAAAGCAAATACCGCTAAGAGGGAACCAGCACCATTATCTAAATTGAAAGTCGGATTAGAGTGTGGTGGGTCCGATGGTTTTTCGGGAATATCCGCAAATCCAACTTTAGGAGCTGTTTCAGATATGTTAGCGGCCTTAAATGGCACTGCTATATTATCTGAATTTCCGGAATTGTGTGGTGTTGAGCAGGAATTGGTAAACAGATGTGTAGAGGATAACAAAGGAGAGAAGTTTTTAAAATTAATGAAAGCTTATGAAAAAACCGTAGTAGATGCAGGTTCGGGATTTGATATGAATCCCTCTCCAGGAAATATCAAAGATGGTTTGATTACTGATGCCATGAAATCTGCTGGAGCTGCTAAAAAAGGCGGAACCTCACCCGTGCAAGATGTGTTGGATTATGGTGAGTACATTACCAAACCAGGCCTTAACTTATTATGCACGCCAGGAAACGATGTAGAAAGCACCACGGCCATGGTAGGTTCTGGAGCCAATCTGGTGTTGTTCACTACGGGTTTAGGAACACCTACAGGAAATCCAATTGCCCCTATAATTAAGGTGTCTTCAAATACAGAATTAGCAGAAAGGATGCCAGATATCATTGATATTGAAACCGGTGCCGTCATTCGCGGTGAAAAAACCATCGATGAAATGGCAGATGAAATGCTTGGATTTATTATTGATGTAGCTAGTGGAAAAATTCAAACGAAAGCCAAATTATTAAACCAAAACGATTTCATACCTTGGCGCAGAGGCGTTTCGCTATAAATTATTATATTTTCTAAAATTGAAAAGCCAAGAATTAAATTCTTGGCTTTTCAATTTTAGAAACAAATTCCATTATTACTTCCTTACAGATTTTATAATGGCTAAGGCATCTTTTACATCTTGTTCAAGCTTAGCATAATCTTTATTTGCTATAATGTCTTTTGAAATTAATTGAGACCCCATACCAACACAAGTGACACCAGAATCAAACCAACCTTTCAAATTTTCTTGGGTTGGAGATACACCACCTGTCGGCATAATAGATGTCCAAGGTTGAGGGCCTTTAATACCTTTCACAAAATTTGGTCCGTATAAATCACCAGGGAATAATTTCACTATTTCGCAACCTAATTCTTCGGCTCTAGCAATTTCAGTCAAAGAGCCACATCCTGGAGACCATAACACTTTTCTTCTATTACAAACAATAGCTATATCCTCTCTTAATACTGGTGTTACAATAAAGTTTGCTCCTAATGCCATATATAAAGAAGCTGCAGCACCATCTGTAACAGAACCAACGCCCATAATCATTCCTGGAAGTTCTTTAATGGCATATTTAGTTAATTCACCAAAAACTTCGTGAGCAAAATCGCCACGGGCTGTAAACTCCATCAGTCTGGCGCCACCATCATAACAAGCTTTTAATACTTTTTTACTTAATTCTATATCACTATGAAAAAATAAAGGAATCATGCCCGTATCTTTCATAGCCTGAGCCACTTCTAATCTTGAAAATTGTGCCATTTTTATATGTTTAATCGTTAATTGATGATTTGTTGAACGTGTACTCGATTAAACGATTACAACATTCAACAAACAAACTAATTTATCTCGCTACTCTACCAGATGCATCTCCACCCATTAATTTTGTTACCTCTTCTACGGTTACTAAGTTAGCATCACCTTTAATAGTGTGTTTTAAACAAGAGGCAGCTACCGCAAAATCCAATGCATTTTGGTCGTTATCTGGATAAGTTAATAATCCATATATTAAACCACCCATAAAACTGTCTCCACCACCTACTCTATCTACAATGTCGGTAATTTGATACTGACGGGTTTCATACATTTTTTTACCATCATATAATACTCCAGCCCATGTATTGTGAGATGCAGAGATAGAACCTCTCAACGTTGTAATAACTTTTTTAGCTCTTGGGAATTTTTTCATCATTTGTTGGCAAACAGATAAGAACGCTTCTGCTTTCACATCATGTCCATGTGTTTGTACGTCCAAGCCTTCTGGTTTAATTCCGAAGTGCATTTCGGCATCTTCTTCGTTGCCTAAAATAACATCACAATAAGAAGTTAATTCAGTCATAATAGCTTCACGATCACCGCCATATTTCCAAAGTTTTGCTCTGTAATTTAAATCCGTAGAAATGGTAATTCCCAATTTACTGGCGGCTTTTACAGCTTCCAAACAAGCATCGGCAGAACTTTGAGAAATTGCAGGTGTAATACCTGTCCAATGAAACCATTCAACACCTCTAAAAACCTCATCCCAATTAACCATACCAGGTTGAATTTCAGACATAGCAGAATGTGCTCTATCATAAACCACTTTACTACCTCTCGATACAGCCCCAGTTTCTAAAAAATAAATACCTAAACGATCACCACCCCAAACAATTTTATCTACACCAACACCTCTTTTACGCATTTCCATCATCGCACATTGACCAATATCATTTTTTGGTAAACGTGTTACAAAATCTACTGAAATGCCATAATTTGCTAGTGATACAGCTACGTTAGACTCTCCTCCTCCGTAAACAACCTCAAAATTGTCTGCTTGAGAAAATCTTAAAAATCCTTGAGGAGCTAATCTCAGCATGATTTCTCCAAATGTTACTACTCTACTCATTTAATAAATTGTATTAGTTATTTTATTTTGGTTAATCGTTTGAACATACTTAAAAACTATTATCTAATAAACAATATTTCTTTAAATCTTAGGTTTTTGAAGGATAATCTTTGAATAAAAATGCTATCTTAACAAAAAAGTTTATTTTTGTTCAAACGTTGAAACAAATATATATAAAAATTGGCAAGCAAAAAAAAAACTACTATAAAAGATATTGCTAATGTATTGGGCATTACGCCTTCAGCGGTTTCAAAGGCTTTAAATAATCATCCCAGAATAAGCGACAAAACCAAAGCGGCCGTCTTACAAATAGCCAAAAATTTAAACTATCAACCAAACCATTTAGCCAGTGCCTTAAGAAAAGGAAAAAGTAATTTAGTTGGTGTTATTATCCCTAAAGCCAACAGTCATTTTTTCTCTTCTATTATAGAAAAAATTGAAGAGGTTTTAAATGATAAAGGTTATAATGTAATTATAGCACAATCAAACGAATCTTATAACAAAGAGTGCAAAAGTATCGATGCTTTATTATATACTCAAGTCGATGGCATTATTGCTTCTATGGCAAATGAAACGGTTAAACTGGATTACTATGAAAAAATTAAGTCTAAAGGCATTCCTTTAATTTTATTTGACAGGGGTGAAAATGATTTGAATGTTGATTATGTTGGTATTGACGATTATTTAAGTAGCCACGTGGTCATTGACCATTTAGTAAAACAAGGGTGTAAAAGAATAGCGCATATTGCCGGCTTTAGCCATACAAGAATATATAAAAACAGAATTAGAGGCTACAGAGATGCTTTAGAAAAATTCAGTTTACCTATAGAAGAATCATTGATTATAGAAAGTAATTTGGGTATTGAAGATGGCAGGAAAATAATGACCCAACTTTTAAAACTTAAAAACAGACCCGATGCGATATATGCTGCTGGAGATTATGCAGCTCTGGGAGCATTACAAGTCATGCAAGAACAACATATACATGTTCCAAAGGATATTGCTTTGGTTGGTTTTACTAACGAACCATTTACTTCTTTAGTGACTCCTTCTATTACATCTGTAGACCAACATAGTACGCAAATAGGCAAAGTAGCTGCCGAAACCCTTTTAAAAAGGATGGATTCTCCCAACGAAAAAGTAACTTTAAATAAATTAATTCTACCTGCTGAGCTTATAATTCGATCTTCTTCTAAAAAAAATCAACTTTAATCCATTTAAACTCTCTTAGTTAAACATTTGAGCACCATTGTAAAAACATGAATAAACATGTCTTTACTAAAAATGTTAATAATTGTTCATTGAATTAAAAAAATGCCTAATTTGGGCTAGTTCAATTTTTTAAAAAATACAATGGAGAACGTCTTTAATATTCGATTTATTAAAAAATGCATTCTGCTTTTTACTTTATTAGTAAGCAGCATAATAACCTCTCAAAACAGCAAAATAATCCAGCACGACTTAGACTCTGTTGTTTCTTTAGAAGTCCCAGAAAATTTTTTTGAGGGTGATACGCTTGTAGATGGCGTACAAATACATCAAATTAGGTTTAAAACAGAAACCTATAATTTTATTGCTCAAAAAGTGCTTTTTGAAAACGAAGACCAAAAAGAGAGCCTATCAATGTTACCGTATGATTATGCTAGTTTAATTGATGAATACAATCGTGTTATAGCCAGAATGAGATATAGAGTGCCTTATTATTTAAAGTCTAAAACACTTGTTGAAAAAGAAGGTTTTACTGGTTACAATTTGAAATTTGAAAACGATTTGGGCACGCCTACCTATGAAGCCGAATTTTATTTATTGAACAAAAATTTATATACTTTTTTCTACGCCAGCGATACACATTTTGATGAGGATGTTGTAACTGAACTTTTTAAATCTATTAAAATAAATACGAAACAAGATATTAGTCAGTATTTAGGAAAACCTCCTAAATATAGAATTGGTTACGTAATTGCGACCTATTTTTTCTTAAGTTTGATGCTAGTAGGTGTTGTCATTTATATGATTAAAATTTACAGAAAGAAAACTGGCAAAACTGATTTTTTACATGAATAAATAGTTTTGAATACATAAAAAAAGAATCCCTAGAAATTAAAATTTCTAGGGATTCTTTTTTTTAAATCGTGTGTTTTATCCAGCTTGTTGTTTTTTCATTTTTTCAACTTTCATTTGGTTCAATTCATCTTCAAAAAGACTCCCTCTGTTTTTCTTCATTTGCTCTAATCGTTGTAGCTCCTTTCTAATTTCCGCACTTCTTTTTAAAGACTTATTTAATCTTTCATCTCTAAGCTCTTGCTTAATCAAATTATCTTTCTTCCTTACTTCTTGAAGCTCAACCTGCTCAATTTTTAATTGTTTTTCTTTTCTTTTTTCCAAAATAATAGGGACATATGAATATCCATATATACCTATAAATAATAAGGCCAATATTGCTAAAATCAAATAACCGTGTTCCATAAAATATTTAGAATTAATCATTAATTGTATACGAACTGAACAATTTACAATAAAAGTACAGAAAAGGGTTATAGAAATAAAAATAACAAGTTGAACCGCTTAAAAAAAAGATAAAATAAAAAAAACAGGTCAAAATATCGAATCATTCAGAAAAAAGAGAAACTGGTCTTGCTACAATAAGTTAGATATTATTCACTTTTAATTGTTAAAGATGACATTAGTTTTTAATTTCTAAACCTTCATATTTCCATTTAGAAAAGCCTCCATCTAGATCATAAATTTTAACAAAACCTTCTTCAAGCATTTTTTGCGCACATTTGGCACTGCGCTTACCCGAATTGCAATAAAGATATACTGGTTTGTCTTTATCCAACTTAGTAATATCTTGAACAAAAGTAGGTGAAAAAAAATCAATATTTTGAGCCCCAGGAATGTGTCCATTCTCGAATTCTTTAGCAGTTCTAACATCTATTAGCTGAACATTATCTGCTTGTAAAAAACTTTGCATTTCTTCTGGAGAAACAATAGTTATTTTAGGGCTTTCTACTTCTTTGCAACTAGAAAAAGTTATAATAAGTATTACATATAAAAAAGATAGTTTTTTCATTTGCTTTTAATTAGTCTGCATCTACAATATCCCCTGTCCATTGCATCATACCTCCTTCAAGATTATATGCATTTTCAAACCCTAACTGTTCCATAATTTGGCATGCTTGGCCACTTCTATTTCCAGACCGACAGTAAACATAATAATTTTTACTTTTGTCTAAAGCTCCGATTTCATCAATAAAATCTTGTCCTTTATAAATATCTATGTGAATAGCATTTGGAATGATACCATCGGCGACTTCAGCATCCGTTCTAACGTCAAGTATTACAGCGTTATCATCATTAGCTAATTGTTCTGCCCACTCGTCTTGAGATAAATCTTCTATCATAATTAAAATAATATAATTACAAATTTAGCACTTCTATATTTAATATAAACGAAAAAAATCTGAAGTATTGTGAACCTCAGATTTTTTTATATTCCTTTTTTTATAACCTTAAACTTTTATGGTACAACCAATAGCTTTAGTTTCTTTTGCTGGAACTTCTTTTCCTTCTAATAAAGCATTAACGGCATTTTCTACATACTTCGTTTTAACTGCTTTTGCATCTTGATAGTTATCATCAATAGCTCCAATATATTTCACAACATTACCTTTACTGGTTTTTTGCAATACAAATACATGTGGTGTTTTTGTAGCTCCGTATTTTGGATATACTTTTTGTTCTTTATCCATTAAATAAGGAAAAGTAAATCCTTTTTCTTTAGCTCTTTCTTTCATGGCTTTCATACTATCGCCTGGTTGAACATCTGGATTATTTGGCATAATGGCTATAACAGGATAGCCTAAAGATGCATACTTTTTATTTAGCTCGATAATTCTATCTTCATAAGCTTGCGCATAAGGACACGTATTACATGTAAAGGTTACAATAAATCCTTTGGCATTCCTATAATCGGCTAAAGAAACCATCTTATCATCGACATTCATTAATTTAAAGTCTTCGGCAACATCGCCAACTCTATAACCGTTAACCATTACTGTTTTGTTAACAGTAAAAGCACTCATAACAATGATGAATGTTAGCATCGATAAAATTTTAATTGTTTTCATAGTACTAATTTAAAAATTGTTTGACTTCAGTTTCTAATGATTCGTAAGTGAACGATTGTTCGAAAAATTTATTTGTATCGTTTTTATAAATAACAGTAGCCGGAATAGAACCAGACCAATTTTCATCTACTTTTGGAATCCAAGTATTAGCATCCACATCATTTAAAGCAACTACTTTAGATTTTATTTTTTTGTCCCTAATGAATGGTTTTAATTTTGAATCATATAAATGTGGAAAATCCAAACTCACCAATAAAACCTCAACATTTTTGTTTTTGTACTCTTCATTCAATTTTTCAAAATAAGGCAACTCCTTAACACAAGGAGCGCACCAAGTAGCCCAAAAATTGATGACATAAACCTTATTGTCTTTTTTTTGTAAAAACTTTTGAAAGCCATCAAAATCGTACACCTCTAGATCTGTTTTATGGGCAACTTCAATGGTATTATCATCTGCTTTCTGTACGGTTTTCAATCCTTCATTTGTTTTCTTATCATTACAAGAAGAAAAAAACAGCAACAAGATTAAGAGTCTAATAATTTTCATTTAGCTAGTTTTTTAATACATCTAATCTATAAATGTAAGTAATCTTAAACGCATGTTAAGCTGTTTAACAATTTTTTATAGAAATCTGAACTTTCAAAAATATTTTTCCTACATTTGTATATACAATAGTTAAAAGATGAATATTGAATCCATTTTAAAAATAAATTCAGATTTATCTTTATCTAAAAAAGCCATAATCAATTTATTATATACTTACGGCGTAATAAACAAAACATTAAACGACGTTCTTAAACCCTTTGACATATCCATTCAGCAATTTAATGTGCTTAGAATTTTACGTGGACAGAATGAAAAACCAATCAGTTTGGAGGTTTTACAGGAACTCATGATACATAAAATGAGTAACACTACACGCTTAATTGATAAGCTTATTAAAAAGGAGTATGTTACAAAAAATACGAATGAAACAAATCGTAGAAAAATAGATATTTATATTACTAAAGAAGGATTAAAACTTCTGGATATAATAGATAAATTAATTGATAGCACAGAGAAAAAAATCGTCAGTTCCTTAACAGATGGTGAAACAAAAGAATTCATTAGATTATTAGGCAAGATAAGATTAATAGCAAAATAATTCTCTCAATCCCTGATAGTCAGCATAAACTACCGTAGTACTACGGTAGTTTTTTGTTTAAAAAAACATGTAAAACTATTGTGTAATTATATTTTCATTTCTATATTTGGCAGAGTTAAAACAAAGTAATGAACACAATTTTAAATAATACTTGGTGGTGGAGCTTTAGAAATTCAAATTTCGTGAAGTAAAACCTAGTATATTTAAAACTTAAAATATCGAAAAGGCTTGTCATTCACGACAGGCCTTTTTTTATGAACTATTTATGATGACATTTAATTTACATACCTACCACAAAAAAATATTAACTGATACAATTACGCCCGTTAGTGTTTATTATAAAATAAGGGACAAATACCCTAACAGCATTCTTTTGGAAAGTGGTGATTACCATAAAAGTCAAAAAAACTTCTCCTATATATGTTTCAATCCTATTGCATCTATTAAAGTTGAAAATGAGGTTATTTCACAAACGTTTCCCGATGGAAGTACCACATCAACAAACATAGATGACACCATTAATTTAGCTAATGAAATTCATCTGTTTACCAAACGATTTGAAACCGATTCTGAAGACACTTTTAAATTTATACACAACGGCATTTTTGGTTACACGGCATATGATGCTGTAAGGTATTTTGAAGATATTGCCATTAGTAAAAAGGAAGATTCCATAATCATTCCCGATATGTATTATGCCGTTTATAAGAATATTATTGCCATCAATCATTTTAAAAATGAAGCCTATATTTTTGCGCATTGTTATAATTCAGATAATAATATTCATGAAATTGACGATTTAATAAACATTCAAAATTTTGCTTCTTATAAATTTTCAACATCAGGAGCTATTACTTCCAATTTAACAGACGACGAGTACAAATCTCATGTTGATTTAGCAAAAAAGCATTGTGCCAGAGGTGATGTATTTCAACTAGTACTATCAAAAAGTTTTACTCAAGAATTTAAAGGGGATGAGTTTAACGTGTATCGCGCTTTAAGAAGTATCAATCCATCACCCTATCTTTTTTATTTTGACTATGGAAATTTTAAAATTTTCGGAAGTTCACCTGAAGCACAGCTTATCGTTACTGATGGTAAAGCAGAAATCCATCCCATTGCCGGTACATTTAAACGTACCGATGACGATGTAAAAGATGCCCAATTAGCCGAAGCCTTAAAATTAGATAGTAAAGAAAATGCAGAACATGTGATGTTAGTAGACTTAGCCAGAAATGATTTAAGCCGACATGGTAGCCATGTAACAGTTGACACCTATCGCGAAGTTCAATTTTTCTCGCATGTTATCCATTTAGTAAGCAAAGTAACAGGACAAAAACATAAAGAAACACCAACCATGCAAGTGGTTGCCGACACGTTTCCTGCAGGAACACTTAGCGGCGCGCCAAAACACAGAGCCATGCAGTTGATTGAACAATACGAAAAAACAAGTCGTGGTTTTTATGGTGGTGCCATTGGTTTTATGGATTTTGAGGGCAATTTTAATCATGCTATTATGATTAGAACCTTTTTGAGTAAAGACCACAAATTACATTGGCAAGCTGGTGCGGGACTGGTTTCTAAATCTACCCCAGAACACGAATTACAAGAAGTTTATAATAAATTAGGTGCTTTAACAAAAGCCATCACATTAGCTGAAGACATATAAAAAAATGAAAGTATTAGTTATAGATAATTACGACAGTTTTACATACAACTTAGTTCACTATTTAGAAGATTTAAATTGCGATGTTACGGTACTTCGAAATGATAAATTAACTCTGGAAGATGTGGAGCCTTTTAATAAAATAGTGCTTTCACCAGGTCCAGGAATTCCAGATGAAGCAGGCTTGCTTAAACCAATCATTAAAAAATATGCACCTACCAAAAGCATCTTAGGAGTATGCTTAGGGCAACAAGCCATTGGTGAGGTTTTTGGCGGATCGCTTATAAATTTAGAAGACGTCTATCATGGTGTTGCCACTAAAGTGACTATCACTGTAGCTGATGAACCTCTTTTTAATGGTTTAGAAAAAGAAATTGAAGTAGGCCGCTATCATTCGTGGGTGGTAGATTCTAATTTACCAGACAGTTTAGAGGCGACTTCTTTTGATGCTAACGGACAAGTGATGTCTTTACGCCATAAAGTCTATGATGTAAAAGGCGTACAATACCATCCTGAATCGGTACTAACCCCTTTTGGGAAACAGATATTGAAGAATTGGATTGATAGTTAGATGTTAGACAATAGACGATAGACAATAGACTATGGATATAAGATATGAATCAATCAGTAACTCAGGAATCCATTATAAACTAAAGTTGAATTAAATTTAGATTCCTGCCTTCGCAGGAATGACAAAAATGAAGCAGATACTTAATAGATTAATCAATCACGAAACCTTAGAAAGCGAAGAAGCTAAACAAATCTTGGTAAACATTTCAAATGGGATGTATAATCCAAGTCAAATAGCTTCATTTCTTACCGTTTTCATGATGCGAAGCATGACGCTTGAAGAACTTAAAGGTTTTAGAAATTGCCTTTTAGAACTTTGTATTCCTATTGATTTAAAAGACTTTAACGCCATTGATTTATGTGGCACTGGTGGTGACGGAAAAGACACATTTAACATTTCAACCTTGGCATCTTTTGTGACGGCTGGTGCGGGTGTGCATGTGGCTAAGCATGGCAATTACGGGGTATCATCCTCATGTGGCTCATCAAATGTTATGGAATTTTTAGGCATTAAATTTTCAAATGATAAGGATTTTTTAAAACGTTCTATAGACAAGGCAGGCATTTGTGTGTTGCATGCACCCTTGTTTCACCCAGCTATGAAACATGTGGCACCCATTCGTCGCGAACTAGGTGTAAAAACCTTCTTCAATATTTTGGGACCTATGGTAAATCCATCCTTTCCAAAAAATCAAATGGTGGGGGTTTTTAATTTAGAACTACTACGTCTTTATGGTTATTTATATCAGAACACCGATAAAAATTATAGCATTATTCATGCTTTAGATGGCTATGATGAAATATCTTTGACAGGAAAAACAAAAGTGATTTCCAATAAAATGGAAATATTATTTTCACCTGAAGATTTGGGGATTTCACAAATAAAACAAGAAGATATTTTTGGGGGAAGCACTATTGAAAGTTCTGCTAAAATTTTCATGAACGTGATTCAAGGAAAAGGCACCGAAGCTCAAAACAATGTCGTTTGTGCCAATGCGGGCTTAGCGATTGCAACGGTGAAACAAATCAGTCATAAAGAAGGGTTTGAACGAGCCAAAGAATCATTACTTTCTGGAAAAGCAAGACAAAGTTTAAACACGTTAATTGAATTAAGCAAATGAATATTCTAGATAAAATAGTTGCCGACAAGCGTTTAGAAGTCAATTTAAAAAAATCATTAATTCCAATGTCTCAGTTAGAACAGTCTGTTTTATTTGAAAGAAAAACGACTTCGTTAGCCAATAAATTAAGAAACAGTTCATCAGGGATTATTGCAGAACACAAAAGACGATCGCCTTCAAAATCAACTATCAATCAGAATTTAAACGTTCAAGATGTTGCTAGAGGTTATGAGAATGCAGGCGTTTGTGGCATGTCCGTTTTAACTGATTTAAAATATTTTGGTGGTGCACTAGACGATTTATTGTTAGCCAGAGCCAGCTGTAATCTGCCGTTATTAAGAAAAGAATTTATTATTGATGAATACCAAATTCTAGAAGCTAGAGCATATGGTGCCGATGTTATTTTACTCATCGCTGCCATTTTAACAAGAGCCGAAATAAAAAAGTTTTCTGAATTTGCTAAAAGCTTACAGTTAGACGTGTTGCTAGAAGTTCATAATGAAGACGAATTACATAAATCTATCATGCCGAGTTTGGATATGTTAGGCGTTAATAATCGAAACTTAAAAACCTTCGACGTTAGTTTAGATATTAGTAAATCGCTTAGCGAATTAATTCCAAATGAGTTTGTGAAAGTGTCGGAAAGTGGCATTAGCACTATAGACGCCATTAAGGAGTTACACCCTTATGGGTATCAAGGGTTTTTAATTGGTGAGAACTTTATGAAAACAGACAACCCAGGAGAAAGTGCTAAGGAATTTATAAACCTCCTCTAATGCCTCCTAAGGAGGAGAACTCATACTAACATGAATAAAGAAGATCAAAATACAACCAAACCTACTCCCTCCCCTTCAGAGAAGGCTAGAGTGAAACTCAAAGTTTGCGGTATGAAATACCAAGATAATATTGAACAAGTTGCGGCAACGCAACCAGATTATCTTGGTTTTATTTTTTATAATAAATCTGTTCGCAATTTTGACTTAGAATACATACCTGAAGTTTCAAAAAACATAAAAAAGACTGGAGTTTTTGTTGATGCTGAAATTGATGAAGTTATTAAAAACATCCATTTACATCATTTACATGCCGTTCAATTACATGGTAATGAATCCACAGACTATTGTAAAAAATTAAAATCTTATGATATAGAAATCATCAAAGCATTTTCAGTTGATTACAATTTCAATTTTGATGATTTAAAACCTTATGAAACGGTTTGCAATTATTATTTATTTGACACGAAGGGCAGACTAGCTGGTGGCAATGGTTACACATTCGATTGGAGTTTATTAAAAAATTATCCATCCACAAAACCTTACTTTTTAAGTGGGGGCATTGGGATTGAAGAGATTGAAAATGTTTTGTCATTCCTGCATCGGCAGGAATCCAAATATTGTTATGCCTTGGATGTAAACAGTAAATTTGAAACTGATCCAGGATTGAAAAATATTGAATTATTAAAAGAATTTAAAGACCACGTCATTACGAAGGAGGAACAACTGAAGTAATCTCTCTAAAAGAAACAGATTGCCACAACTTTTTTCAAAAGTTTCGCAATGACGACAATTAAAATAAACATGAATTACAACGTTAACGAAAAAGGTTATTATGGAGAATTTGGCGGGGCTTTTATTCCCGAAATGCTCTATCCAAACGTAGAAGAGTTACGCCAAAAATATTTGGAAGTGATGGCTGAACCTGACTTTAAAAAAGAGTTCAACCAATTACTAAAAGATTATGTTGGCCGTCCATCTCCGCTCTACTTTGCAAAACGCCTATCTGAAAAATACCATACCAAAATCTATTTAAAGCGCGAAGATTTAAATCATACGGGAGCGCATAAAATAAACAATACCATTGGTCAAATATTAATGGCTAAACGCTTAGGAAAAACCAGAATTATTGCTGAAACTGGTGCTGGGCAGCATGGTGTAGCCACAGCTACTGTTTGTGCCTTAATGGGGTTGGAATGTATTGTATACATGGGTGAAATTGATATTGCCCGACAAGCACCAAACGTTGCCCGAATGAAAATGTTAGGCGCCAAAGTAGTGCCTGCATTATCAGGCAGTAGAACCTTAAAAGATGCCACTAATGAAGCCATTCGCGATTGGATTAACAATCCCGTAAACACGCATTATATTATTGGCTCTGCGATTGGACCACATCCCTATCCTGATATGGTGACACGCTTTCAGTCGATTATTTCCGAAGAAATCAAATGGCAACTAAAAGAACAAATAGGAAGAGAAAATCCAGATTATGTGGTGGCTTGTATTGGTGGTGGCAGTAATGCCGCTGGCACCTATTATCATTTTTTACATGAACCCGATGTGAACATCATAGCGGTTGAAGCAGCAGGTTTGGGTGTTAATTCAGGAGAAAGTGCCGCAACGTCTGTTTTAGGAAAAGAGGGGATTATACACGGTTGCAAAACCTTATTAATGCAAACTAATGACGGACAAATTACAGAACCCTATTCAATTTCTGCTGGTTTAGATTATCCTGGTGTGGGCCCGATGCATGCTCATTTATGTAAAACGGGACGTGCAGAATTTATGGCAATTACGGATGATGAAGCGATGACCGCTGGTTTAGAATTATGCCAATTGGAAGGCATCATTCCAGCCATTGAAAGCTCTCATGCCCTTGCTATTTTTGAGCAAAGAACTTTTAAACCAGATGATGTTATTGTAGTGAGTTTATCAGGTCGTGGTGATAAAGATTTAGACACTTATATTAAATATTTTAAACTATAGTCTGAATCCTGATTGGAAAGATCTTTCAGAATACATTTAGAAATAACATGATATTTTAAAAATACAATTATAAGACTCCCTTCTTTAAGGGACAGAAAAAAAATTCATAATCAATGAACAGAATAAATCAAAAATTAAAAGAAGACAAAAAACTTCTTTCTATATATTTTACAGCGGGTTATCCAAGTTTAAATGATACGGTTACTATTATTCAGAATCTGGAAAAAAGTGGTGTCGATATGATTGAAATCGGATTGCCTTTTAGCGACCCATTGGCTGATGGCCCTACCATTCAAGCAAGTTCTACACAAGCTTTAAAAAATGGTATGACTACCGAAGTGCTGTTCAAGCAACTAAAAGATATTCGAAAATCGGTAAGCATTCCATTAATTATTATGGGGTATTTTAACCCCGTGCTTCAGTATGGTGTTGAGGCCTTTTGTAAAAAATGTCAAGAGATAGGTATCGATGGTTTAATCATCCCCGACTTACCCGTAGATGTATACCATGACGAGTATAAAACCATTTTTGAACATTACGGATTGATAAATGTGTTTTTAATCACCCCTCAAACCTCTGATGAACGCATCCGTTTTATCGATTCGGTTTCAAACGGATTTATTTATATGGTAAGTAGCGCAAGTGTGACGGGGAGTCAATCTGGTTTTGGAGATGAGAACACTGCTTATTTCAAACGCATTGCCGATATGCATCTTAAAAACCCTCAAATTGTTGGCTTTGGAATTTCAGACCATGAAACATTCACCCAAGCCACAGCATATGCTAAAGGAGCTATTATTGGCTCGGCTTTTATAAAACATTTAACGTCTAAAAAAATTGATACTATAAATGAATTTGTGAACTTTGTAGTTAAATAAATTCAGTCATGGCAGAGGTACAAAAAGTCATTATTATTGGTGCCGGTTTTGCAGGATTACGTCTTGCACAAGATTTAATAAATCATCCAAACTTTGAGGTATATTTAATCGATAAGCATAATTACCATCAATTTCAACCACTCATGTACCAAGTGGCAACCGCACGTTTAGAGCCTGCCAGTATTTCTTTTCCGCTTCGTAAAGTATTCCAAAAAGCAAAAAACGTACGCATAAGAATTACCGAAGTCACTCAAATTAATTATGACAAAAAATCGGTGACGACCACTATTGGTGACTTTGATTATGACCATCTGGTGATTGCCATTGGTTGTACCACTAACTATTTTGGTAATGCCAATTTAAGAGATTACGCCTATCCGATGAAAACCATACCGGAGGCTATCCAACTTAGAAACCGTATTTTACAAACCTTTGAAGATGCTTTAAATATCACGGCTCCTGAAAAACTTCAAGCACTACTCAACTTTGTTATTGTTGGTGGTGGTCCAACTGGTGTTGAATTGGCTGGTGCTTTATCAGAAATGAAAAAGTATATTTTACCTAAAGATTATCCAGATAAAGATTTTTCCAAATTAACCATATATCTTTTAGAAGGCTCCCCCCATACCTTAAGCCCCATGAGTCATGGATCTCAAAAAATGTCGCAAAAATATCTAGAAGATCTAGGGGTTATTGTAAAAACCAACACCATCGTTAGTGATTATGATGGTACGCTAGTGTCCCTAAATAATGGGGAAATCATTCAATCTAAAAATGTTATTTGGGCCGCGGGCGTTACTGGAAACTTTATTGAAGGACTCCCTAAAGCATGTATTACCAGAGGCAACAGACTGATTGTAAATCGTTTTAACGAGATTACATCATTACACAATATATATGCCTTAGGAGATATCGCCTATATGGAGACGCCAAAAAACCCCAAAGGACACGCTCAAGTCGCTAGCGTGGCCATCCAGCAGGCACAACTATTAGCACAAAATTTAAAAAACGACGTTGAAAATAAAGCTCAAAAAGAATTTGAGTATCACGATAAAGGCTCTATGGCCACTATTGGAAAACGCAAAGCCGTTGTCGACTTACCTAAATTTAGCTTTCAAGGGCGATTGGCTTGGTTTACTTGGATGTTCATTCATTTAATGCTTATTTTAAGTGTAAAAAACAAGCTCTTAATTTTTATGAATTGGACCATTAGTTATTTTAATAATGATAGTACGTTAAGAATTATCATGAAACCCGTCTCCAAAAAAACAAAACAAAAAACAGATTAAAATACTAAAAACCAATTAATTAAACATAATGTATTCGGTTTTTAATAGAAACACCTCTGTTAAATTTTCATTAAAACAAAATTAAACAAACGTTTAATTAAAACATTTGTTTAATTTTGCGGCATGATTTTTAAAAAGCCAAACATAGTGGACTTGAACGACAAGCAAATTCAAATTCTTGAAACTGCCGAAAAACTCTTCGCTGAAAATGGTTTTGACGGCACATCTGTACGTAATATTGCGAAAGCAGCAGATATCAATATTGCCATGATTTCATATTATTTTGGGTCTAAGGAAAAATTATTAGAATCACTCCTTTTATACAGAATATCAGATTTTAGAATGCAATTGGAATCTGTCTTTTCAAAAAACAATGGTTTTATAGACACTTTGGATGAGATTGTCACTTTAATTGTAAAGCGTATCCACAAGAGCAGACTGACCCACAAAATCATCAATTTTGAATTCTCAAATGAAGCTAGACAAATTGATTTTGATAGTTACATCGAGCAAAAAAAACAAAACCTATACCTTATAAAAGCCTTTGTTGAGAAAGGTCAGAAAGCTGGAGTTTTTGTAAACCATGTTAATATTGAATTACTTACCGCCACCATTCTAGGGACCTATTTTCATTTTTATAATAATAAAAAATATTACCAAAACCTTTTTAACCTTAAAGATGACGAGGCCATTGAACTGTATGTTCATAATGAGCTTACACTACATATTCTAAATACCATAAAAGCGTTACTTACACATGAAAACTAGATATTTAATATTACTCATTGTTTCATTTATAAGCATTTCAACATTACAGGCACAACAGCCTACCACATTAACTTTAGAAGATGCCGTAGCCTTAGCTATTAAAAATAGTGATGCTTCTAAAATAGCAGATACGAAGGTTTTGACTGCTGAAAACGAACTCAATGTGACCAAAAACAATCAATATCCAGACGTTAAACTCTCTGGTCAATATCTGTATTTGACAAATGCTGATGTCAATTTAAAAATCAAAACCGGCGAAAGCAATTCCAGCTCTGGTGATTCACAAAATAGTGGCGCACCCAATGCGCATCAATTATTACTGGGCCAGGCGAATGTAAGCATGCCATTATTTTCTGGTTTTAAACTTCAAAATGCCATTAAAGCGAGTGAAAATAGCTATCAAGCAGCAAAGTATCATGCCAAGAATGAGAAAGAACAATTAAGCTTAAACGTTATTAATGATTATTTAAATCTGTATAAAGCCACCCAAACCATCGACCTCATTGAAGAAAACTTAAAAAGTGCTCATCAACGTGTTACTGATTTTTCTGCCAAAGAAGAAAACGGTTTATTAGCTAGAAACGATTTATTAAAAGCCCAACTTCAAGAATCTAACATTCAATTGTCTTTGGACGACGCTATTAAAACCAAAAACATTCTTAACTACAAATTAGCCGTTCTTTTAAAACTTCCATACAACAGCATCATTGAAACGACAACACCCGAAATAGGGTTGGTTGAAAGTAATATGCCAACAGAAACCATAACCAAAAATGATTTGGAAGCTTTAAAGTACCAAGAAAAAGCGGCAGAAAATCAAATAAAAATGGCTAAAAGTAAATTCTATCCGTCGCTTGCCTTAACGGGAGGTTATATTGCTTTAGACTTACAAAATGCATTAACCGTCAACAATGCCATGAATTTCGGATTGGGTATTTCTTATAACCTTTCAGATATATTTAAAGCAAAAAGCGATATAAAATTAGCCAAGAGCAAAGTTCAAGAATTGCAATATTCAATCGATATGATGTCCAACGACATTAAAGTACAAATTGAAAACGCGAAACAAAACTACAACCTCGCTTTAAAAAAACAAGATGTTTATACGGCATCAAAAGCACAGGCAGAAGAAAACTATCGTATTGTTAAAGACAAATATGATAATGGTTTGGTAGACACCAATGATTTACTGGAAGCCGATGTCGATCAGCTTCAAGCCAAATTAAATTTAAGTTATTCCAAAGCAGATATCAGTCAAAAATATTACGAATTACTTGCAGCCCAAGGACAATTATCAAATTCATTAAAACTATAGTAATCACATCATGAAACAAAAGAAAAAAACGAATATAAAATTTATCGTTATCATATCTACACTGGTATTAATTGGCGTGGTTTATGGCGGATATAAAATCATTCATTCCTTCTATCATGAAGAAACCGATGATGCCCAAGTACAAGCAAATATGAGTCCCATCATTCCACATGTGGGTGGCTTTGTAAAAAAAGTGTATGTAACCGATAACCAAAAAGTAAAAAAGGGAGATACACTATTTGTTATAGACCAACAAGATTACTTGGTAAAACTAGAACAAGCGGAAGCCCATTTAGCCGCTGCAAAAAGCGGACTAACCGTTTCAGAAGTGAGTATTGGGTCTTATAAAGCCAATACGGAAACAGCCACCGCACAGGTGAGTTCTGCAACCAGCAATATCGAAACGGCCAAAACCAGATTATGGCGCGCTACCAATGATTTTGAACGCTATAAAAACCTATATGACAATCATTCTATTACGGCACAACAATATGAGCAAGCCCTGGCTACCAAACAGGAAGCCGAGCAACAACTCAATATGTTGCAAAGTCAGCAAAAAGCGAGTCAAAGTCAACGAAATGCTGCTCAGCAACAAACACAAATATCAGAAAAGCAGGTGTCTGTTGCCGAAGCTAATGTTAAAAGTGCCCAAGCTCAGGTAGATGCTGCCAAACTAGATTTGGACTACACCATCGTTACGGCACCTATTGATGGGCAACTATCAAACGTCAGCCTGCAAGTCGGACAATTTGTGCAGCCAGGTCAATCGCTATTTTATTTGATTAACACTGCCGATCGATGGGTGGTTGCCAATTTTAAGGAAACCCAATTGGATAAAATGGAAATTGGACAAAAAGTGACTATAAAAGCCGATGCGTATCCTAATGAAGATTTTGAAGCGACCATCTCTGCCTTTTCCCCTGCAACTGGTGCTCGTTTTTCATTATTGCCTCCCGATAATGCTACAGGAAACTTTGTAAAAACCATTCAACGCTTACCGGTAAAAATCGAATTTACCAAAAACAACGATTTAGAAAAACTGCAAAAATTGCGTTCAGGAATGAATGTGATTGTAGATGTGCATTTAAAATAAACTATGTTACCAGACGAAAACGACTTAGTGGAATATGGCTTCAGACGGGTCATTATAACCATTACCGCTATTCTGTGTGCGCTTTTAGAAATAGTAGATACCACTATTGTAAATGTAGCCCTCAATGATATGAGAGGTAGTTTGGGGGCCTCTTTAACGGATATTGCCTGGGTCATCACCGCTTATGCCATAGCCAATGTGATTATTATCCCCATGACCAGTTGGCTCTCTAAACAATTTGGCAGACGCAACTATTTTGCGACCTCTATTGTTATCTTTACCACAGCCTCTTTTTTATGTGGTAATGCCGACAATATTTGGGAACTCGTCATTTTTAGATTCATTCAAGGCTTAGGGGGTGGTGCCTTATTGGTGACCGCACAAACCATCATTACCGAAAGTTATCCTATTGCCAAACGCGGCATGGCACAAGCCATTTATGGTATGGGTGTTATTGTAGGTCCTACCTTAGGCCCTCCATTAGGCGGCTATTTAGTGGATAATTTTTCTTGGCCTTATATCTTTTACATCAACATACCTATTGGGATTATTGCTACTTTTTTAACCATTATATATGTAAGAAGTCCTAAATACGGAAGCAAGCTAAAAGCGAATCAGGTGGATTGGATAGGCATCCTGCTTTTAACTATGTTTATTGGTTCTTTACAATTTGTTTTGGAGCATGGGCAACAAGACGATTGGTTTGATGATTCATTAATCGTGCTATTAAGTGTCATGTCTGTCTTTGGCTTGATCCTTTTTATATGGCGTGAAATGACCTACGAGCATCCGATTGTGAATTTAAGGGTACTTAAGGACGGTAATTTACGTATTGGAACTATCATGACCTTCATTATGGGATTCGGGCTTTATGGCTCTACCTTCATCATTCCTATATATACCCAATCTGTGTTAGGGTTTACAGCGACCGATGCGGGGTTACTCCTCATTCCTAGTTCCATTACCACAGGAATCATGATGCCCTTTATTGGTAAAATGCTACAAAATGGAGTGCCTCAAAAATATCTGGTTACCGGAGGATTTTTAATCTTCTTTGTGTACAGTTTATGGATGTATCTTATTATGACACCCGACACAGGGTCTGAGCATTTCTTTTGGCCATTAGTGGTTAGAGGGTTTGGGCTAGGCTTATTATTTGTGCCTATCACGACACTCTCCTTATCTACCTTAAAAGGAAAAGATATTGCAGACGGTGCCGCCTTTACGGGGATGACCCGACAATTAGGAGGCTCCTTTGGTATTGCCATCATTACCACCTTAATTGCGCGTTGGACACAACAACATCGTATCGATTTATTGCCCAATATAAGTGCCATAGATTTTAAGGTGCAAGAACGCATCCACGGCTTACAACAATTATTCATCAGCAAAGGTTTTGCGGCCAATGAGGCTTTGGAAAGAGCATACCAAATGTTAAATATGTCCGTTACAAAACAGGCCACCGTATTGTCTTATATGGATGTGTTTATTTATCTTGGGGTGCTATTTTTAATTTGTGTGCCCTTTGTACTGCTCATAAAAAAAGGAGCCGGGAAAGTGGACGTTAGCAATGTCCATTAAGGGATTTGTATAATCCTTACTAAAAAACAATGCTTTGTCATATAAACTGAATTTATTTTAAACCCTTATGCCGTTAAACATCGTACTCATTGAACCTGAAATCCCTAATAACACAGGAAACATTGGCAGATTGGCACTGGCATCTGGCTCCAACTTACATTTGGTGAAACCCTTCGGATTTCAAATTGATGATACCCGGTTAAAACGTGCTGGCTTGGATTATTGGCAACACCTCAACATCATCTATTACGATAGTGTGGATGAATTTTTTAGCAAAAACAAAGACCAAAACATGGTGTTTCTGTCTAGTCATGGCAAGCAAACGCATTGGGACATTCCTTTTGAAGAGGATATGTTTTTAATCTTCGGAAAAGAATCGGTGGGATTATCAAAATCCATCACTGAAAAATATTCTGAAAGGCTTTATAAAATCCCTTTATACAGCGACCATGTAAGAAGCTTGAATTTGGCGAATGCCGTTGGTATTGTCGTGTATGATGGGTTAAAACAGCTAAGTTAAAAACCTAAGTTCGACATATAGCTTATTAAAATTTAACTGTTTACAATATATTGTTTTCTGATGTCACCTTGAACACAAGGTCATGAAGTGAAGCTTTTTTTGTGTCCTTTCGACGACGGAGACATCACATAACGTGAGTAAAAAGTGGGATTCCTCATGCTTCGGAATGACAAAACAGAATCTGTTCTTCCTTAACTAAAGGACATCGACCTTAAGCATTGGTTGAAATAAAACCTATTTTAAATCCGTGCTTTTCTTATAAAAAAATCCCAAAAAACAGACAGAGCTTCTCTGTACTTTTAAAGTTTTAAGATAGATTTAAGACTATTTTAGCTTCTATTCCTTATATTATGGGTGAACCTTAAAAACACATCGTATGGGAATTATTGAAGACAAAAAAAAATTTAAAAGAACCAAAGAACAAACAAACCCTACCAATCCGAATGGGAATGTGAATCAAAAAACAAATAAATTTGATATTGATGAAAAGACCATTAAAAAACAGCAAAACAAGCAATAATAGCTTTACGGATAGGTATCTGTTTGGAAACGAACAGTATTGTTAAAAGTGTGGCATCACAGAAGTGGTTTACCGCACTTTTTGTTTTTTAAGCATCTGCACATACATGGCTTCTACTTTCGCTCTTGCCCAAGGGGTTTTGCGTAAAAATGTTAAACTGGATTTTACCGAAGGGTTATCCGTAAAGCATTTAATCTTGATATTATAGCCCATATATTCCCAACCGTAATGGGCTACCAAATCGTTGATGATCTTTTCTAAAGTAATCCCGTGCAAAGGGTTGTTAGGTTGCGTACTCATCATACCTAGGCAACTAAAGCCTTGACTTTTACAGCTTTCTCAAAATGGTCCAGCTTATGTTCCTTAATCCACCAAGTGGCGGCTTCCATCAACAATTCGGGTTGGGTGTTTTTATTCTCAAAAAAAGCGTAGAAAGACACGCCTACATTCAGGCCTTTGTCTTTTATTTTTTTATCACAGACTTCTATAATCTTGTTTCTTAAAATAGGTGACATCTCTCTTAATTTCTTCTATCACTTCTAGAACGCTCGTTATTGCGTTTGGGTCGTCTAGAACTGTTGGCATTTTTATTATTTGAATTTGATGGTCTGGATGAAGCGCTATTTCTAGATCGATTTCCGCCACCTTGTTGTCTTTTTTCTGGCTCTGTGGACGCATTTGGGTCGGGTTCAAAACCTGCTATAACCTCCGAAGGAATCTTCATGCCTACCAGCTTTTCGATATCTCGTAAAAAGGTGGTTTCATCAGGACTTACTAAGGATATGGCCTCGCCACTGGCGCCCGCTCTACCCGTTCTACCAATTCTATGGACGTAATCTTCTGGGATGTTAGGAATCTCAAAGTTAATCACATGTGGCAATAAGGGGATATCTAAGCCACGTGCTGCAATATCGGTCGCCACCAACACACGCACCGTACCTTTTTTAAAACCTTCCAAGGCTTTGGTTCTGGCACCCTGACTTTTATTACCGTGGATAGCCGCAGCGGTAATGCCTGCTTTTACTAACTTTTCAGTGAGTTTATTAGCACCATGTTTCGTGCGCCCGAAAACCAACACTTGTTTCCAGTTCCCTTCAGAAATCAATTTTGTAATCAAATCTGTTTTTAACCCTTTGGCCACTCGGTACACTTTTTGGCTAATGGCATCCACCGTCGTGTTTTCGGGAGTTGCCTCTACTTGTACAGGATGGTTTAAAATACCATGTGCCAATTTTTTAATATCTGGAGAAAAGGTTGCCGAAAACATCAAATTCTGACGTTTTTCTGGCATCATTTTTATAATGCGTTCTATATCTCTTAAAAAGCCCATGTCCAACATGCGGTCGGCTTCATCCAATACTAAAATCTCTACACGTTTTAAGGAAATGTGGCCTTGATTGATTAAATCCAATAAACGCCCTGGTGTGGCTACCAATACATCGATGCCCTGGCGCATGGTGGCTATTTGAGGTTTTTGATTGACTCCCCCAAAAATCACCGCACTTCTTATATTTAAAAAGGTACTGTATTCCTTCACATTGTCATACACCTGCGCTGCCAATTCTCGTGTTGGGGTTAATATCAACGCACGAATGGGGCTGAATTTCTCTTTAGGGTTTTCAGATAATATATGTAACAACGGCAAGGTAAACCCAGCTGTTTTTCCCGTACCTGTTTGTGCGGATGCCAAAATATCTTTCCCTTGTAATATATGCGGAATGGCTTTTTGTTGTATAGGACTAGGAGTTGTGTATCCCTTTTTGCTAATCGCTTTTAGCAAGGCTTGGGACAAGCCTAATGACGTAAATGACATAGTTTGTTTTTTTGAAGCAAACACTATTCATTTAGGTTACTCCTTTAATTTTGTCCAAAGGTACATCTAATTTTAGGATATTTGGTGTATTGTTGGATGTGTAATGCTTTCCCATCCCAAATCCTGATACAAACCCATACCATTTAGAGCTAATCCATGGGTGTTATGGACTTGCTCTAGTGGTACCTAAAATAGAACCTATCTTATTTTTTGTGCAATCTATATACGAACAGATACCATCCCATACTGATAATAACCGCCCATCCGCAGGTAATGATACCTAAGGCTCTGGTGGATATCCCGTACTGATAGATTAATTTATAGTACATAAAACACAGGGCTCCGCCTACTAAAGCCCCATTGATGTACTTCCATCCACCCATTTGTTGCCGTTTCTGTTGCTCCTTTTTCTTTACTTTCCGCTTTAAACTAATCCAAATGCCTGTTAACACAAGACTCGAAATGCAAAGACCTGCAAAAAACCAGATAATCTTGGTAAGGAGGCCACCCCAAGTACCAAAATGCAAGGGGTCTATGATATCGTTAATCCATGTTTTTGTATTCAGGGCATCGGCTCTTTGTACGCCAATGACTTCGTAGGTTTCAGGATGGATATAAATCCTGTTGGCTCGGTTCCTCACCAGCTTCACATCGCTGATGCCCGTAAGGTATATGCTGCCATGAGCGTTCTTGGGAGGATATATATCTTTAACTTCCAATCCTGAAATGGCGGCTTCGGCTTTGCTTACCGCTTTATCATAATCAATCGTGTAGGCGTTTATTTTAGCCGCCTTGCCAGCAGCTTTCAGACTTTCTGTTTTGGGGATGGCCGGATTGGCTATGGTACCCACATCGGCAATATTGGTTCTTTCTACAAAATACCACATGCCCGTCATGGAAAACAAGATACAAAATGGTACGGACCAGACACCTACGAGTCGGTGCAGGCTTCGGAAAAAAAACACACGGCCTTTGCCCCGTTTCAGTTCAAACAGCTTTTTGTACCAATCCTTGTAAAAAAACAAGGCGGTTCCCATAGAGATAAACAGCATAAAAGCAAAAAGAAGCACGATAAAATAGCCTATCTGGTACTGGGGCGTAAAGAGGTAATAATGTAAATCCCTAAAAAAACGTTGGATGGTGAGTTTGGTAGCGCCTTGTACGACTCCCGTATAGGGATTGGCAAATACGTACCATTGCTGCCCCTTATCGGTTACATAAATAATATCGCATAAATAAGGCGCTTCTGCTGCCAGCCACAAGGTCATGTCCCCTTCTGGAAATTGTGTTTTCAGATTCTCGACAATCACATCTTTAGGGGCGTAGGTGTCTTGGGCTTTGGCGCGTATGTCTGGGTTGAACAGCCAATCCATCTCGTGACTCAGTGTCGCCATGGTACCAGAAAAGCATACTATAAAAAATAGTATGCTTAACTTAATGCCTATCCAGCCATGGATACGGAAGAACGACTTTTTATTAAGATGCATTCCTAAAGGGCTTTAAAAAGAGTATCCAACGGTTAACAGGTAATTTCTTGGACTGCCCGGAAATAATCTAATATAATCGTAGCCCCCTACCCAATGGGTTTTATTGGTAAAATTATTGATGTTCAATTGAATGGAGAATTTATTTATCTGGTAATACAGAGCGGCATTCATCAGGGTATATCCTGGAATGGTTTGATCGCTGTTTTGTTGCAACACACGTTCGGTGACAAAATTGGTACCTACTCCAAGTCCGAAATCCTTAAAGATCCCTTGTTTCACATTATAACGGGTCCATAAATTACCTTGGTGTTTTGGAGTATTGGGTTTTTGTATGCCCGTTTCATTGCCGTCGGCATCTTTGGTAATGCTCGATTCATTAAATGCATAGGAAGCCGTAATGCTCCAGTTTGGAAAGATGCGCCCCGTCACATCCATTTCCACCCCTTTCGATTCTTCTTCTCCTATTTGTTCCAATTCATCGGTGCCAGCCACATTGTACAAGGTGTTTTCCTGAACGATTTTATACAACGCCAAAGTAGCATCCAGTTTTCCATCAAACCAGGTGGATTTACCCCCAAATTCTACCATCTTACTGGTAAGTGGGTCGAAAGGCCCTCCAAGGGTCGGATCCATATTGGCTGCACTTTGGGGATTGTAGCCTTCTACATAAGTACCATACAGGTTGATGTTGTTTGTAATGGAATAGGTCAACCCAACTCTTGGCAAAAAGGCATGTTGATTCACATTTTTTTCCTCGTTCGTAGTATAATTGAGTTTATCGGTATAGGTATCATATCTCAGACCTATCAGCATTTTTAATTGCTTCCATGTCAGCTGGTCTTGAATGTACACGCCGTTGGAATTGTAAAAGTCCGGTCCAAATTCACGAGCATTATAAAAATACTTGCTCATATCCTTTAATTGCTGCGATGCTATTCTGTTGTTCAAATCATAATGGGCCACATTCGGCACGGGATTTCCGTTAGCGTCCAATAGATAGGCACTGCTGTTATTAGGATTATAGGTATTAATGAAGCCATCGTTAGCGGCATTTCTATAGCCACCAGCCTGTAATTGCGACGACCCCGCAGGCAGTTCTTCCTGTGCATAATCATATCCAAAAATCAGATTGTGGGATACCGCTCCAGTTTGTGTTTTGTAATTGAAGAAGGTCGAGAGGTTATCTATGTACCTTTTGCGTTGGCGTTGGAATACCTGCATGGCAATTAAATCTACAATATCATCGCCGTTACCGTCTACTGCATACTTATTTGCGCCACGGTGTTCCAAAAGGTCTTCATGATAGCCGGTACGTATAAAGGACGCAGAAAAGGAAAAATTATCGGTAAATTGGTGGTTCAATGCCAGGGTGACAATATAGGTTTCTTCATCTAAATAATCGTTTGCAGAGCTCAGGGACAAGGACACAGGCGTAGAATACAAATCGTTTTTAAAGGTAGATTGCCCTCTATCTAATCGGCTTTTGGAGCTGTTGTAGATCAGGTCGAAATTCACCCGGGTTTTATCGGTTGGTAAAAAAGACACCGATGGCGCTATCACAATATTTTTATCAAACTGCAAGTCTCTAAAGGAGTTGGCATTTTCATACCCAATGTTTAAGCGGTATAAAAGGGATTTATCTTTGCTAAGTGGCCCTGTAAAATCGGCTAAGGTTCTTAGGGTATTAAAACTACCCGTTGAAAAACTTAAAGAATGCCGTTCTTCGTCCAAAGGTTTTTTGGTCACTCGATTAAGCACCCCTCCTGGAGAGGCGTTTCCGAACAGGGCCGAGGCTGGGCCTTTAAGCACTTCCACACGTTCCAGATAATTGGTTAGAGGTTGTTTCCAAAAACCAGTAGAGGTACGCAGACCGTTTAACAATTGGGTGTTGCTTTGTCCGTTCACCCTAAAACCTCTTATGATGATATCATCGTAAAATGTATTTTGGTTCACACCGCTAAAGTTTTTTACCACGTCGCCGATACGCATCACGCCTTGGTCTGCAATAAGTTCCTTGGTGGCGTAAGAAACGGCCTGAGGCAAGTCCATAAGCGCTATTTCTGTTTTCGCTCCCACAAAAGAGCTGGTATTTTTATAGTTCTTTTCTTTACGACCCGTAATTTCAACCGTTTGTAAGGCCGTAATATTTTCTTTTAACACAAAATCCAGACGCAGGTTCTGTCCAGCTTCCAAACTCACGGTTTCCTTTTGGGAATAATGCCCTATTTCAGAAACCGTCACGGTATAAGTGCCCGCAGGAATGGCTTCCAACATATACTTACCCAGGTCGTCTGCCGACGCTCCTTTCTTCAGTTCGTCAATATAGATGGTTGAAAAAGATAATAGGTTCCCATTACCATTACTAATAGTCCCGGAAATGCTCCCTTTTTGCTCTTGGGCTAAGCTATAAAACACAGTGAATAGCATACAAAAGGTCACACTTAATTTGCGCAAAGATGTCATTTTATCAATTATTATTTAGATTAATTTAAAATAAGGTGCAAATGTATTTTTTATATTTTAAAAATCAAATATTATTTAGATATATTCTAAATAATATATTCCGAAGGCAGGAAAAGCCCCGGTATGACTCGGCTAAACGGCCTCTGCAAAAGAGCTGCTCTGCCATAAAGTATCTGACTGATACTTAAAGACATGTCCATAAATCCTTAGGATATGGGGTATCTCTGCTAGGTATTGGGACGCCCCAAGCAACCAGCTAAAAAAGAATTTTAAAAATGAGAATGTGATTTGCTTTTGGAGGTATCGAAGTCTGGTTTTTGGCATCGAATAAGCTCCTGTTCCAAAACCCATCGCACCACATACCAACAAGCTTATAAGAGTTCCCTGATGTTGGTTTTTCTGGGTGCTATCTAAAAAAAAGAAGCCACAAAGACCTGTGGAAAATGTTAAAAATAATAAAATACTTACAAGTACTTATTTTATTTCTGAAAAAATTTTAATATCTATGTACTTGTTTACCATGCAAATACGCACTATTTTATTATAAACTGTAGCATCTATTTTTAATTTGAAAATGTCTTTATCATGCCTAATCTTTTAAACCCAAAGCACCTTAAAGATGAAATTTGGATCACCTCTGCCACCGCGGTTCAATATTTTAAGGTAAGCAGAAGCACGCTGTACCGTTGGCGTAAAAACAAACAAGTCCCTTATACCAAGGTGGGAGGGGTTATCTATTTTCCTAAAATATACATCCAACAACTTATGGGGAAAAAACTGCATACCATATGGCTCCCTATAAACCCCGATATCAAATAGGGGCCACCTATGGCAACCCCTACTTTTTTGGTAAACACCTATTTAGCCTATAAATATACTGCCTAAAAAGGTGCTTGTAGCCGCCAGTTTTTTACTGGCTGTTACAAAGGTTGCCCAAACCTGCACTTCTTGACCTGCCCAATAACCTGGCAGGGCCATTTGCATGCCTTGCAAATCACGCGTACCGCCTGGGTTCGCCGTTTCAAACAAGTTAAGAGCTTCGCAGTAGGCCACTACCACCACCTCATCGGTGGCTAAGGCATTGCCCTGTCCACTATTATCACTCCAGGAGATGCTCAGGTCGGTACCATCGAGTGAAATGCTACCGTCCACCATACCAAGCAGGTCGCCCTTACTGATGAGCACCTTGGGGTAATCGATCACATAGGCCTCAAGCGTACCAGGCTCTAACGCCTCTTTAATGTGGTAACTCGTTGCCAAATTAAAAGTGGATTTGTCGCCTTGTGGCTTACCAAAATAAGCCGAAATGATGGGCTTAATAGGGGTTAAAAACACCATAACGGTTTTAAAACGATCGCGCTGGTCCAACTGCGCCTGTGTGGGCAGGTAGGTACCGCGTTGAGGCAAACTGCGTAAAATGTTTTTACCTCTCCAACGTGCACCCACAACGTTGCCAACTTTTCCGGAGAAACCTCCGAGGATGCCTTTACTAAATGTTCCCATGATAAAAAGATTTTGGGGTTAATAAGTACCAAACCTACAATGCCTAAAACATATTTGCAAGATGGTGACACGTATTGACACGTTTTGACACATATTGACACGTTTTGACACGTTTTGACACATCTGCCCAAAAAAGGAGGCCGTTTGTTCGGGTTTTGTTCGAGTCTTGTTCGAGAACCGTTCGGGTGTATTTTTTTTAAATGGGGCTTTGCACGAACAAAGGTGGAACTAAACCCGAGCATTGATATACCTGGAGGGTGCAAAGTACTGTATAACTGGAAAATATGCTGATTGAAGAATATTTTTGAAACGTAAGATGTTCTTTGGTTTTTATGTAAGAAAATGTTATGTTTGGTTTGTTTTCATAAATTACTTAATATATATTGAAAATTAGGCATATACTTCTAAAATGGGGGTATGTGTTTATAAAATTTATGAATATAAACAAGTTGTCAGCAATTAAAAAAAATGATTAAAAATAAAATACAAGAATTCAAATCTGAACTTAAATTAAAAAAAGATGTAGATGTAGTTAGAAAATTTATCACGTCTGGAGATAGTTATGTTTTAGATTCTGATACGTATTTGGATTTAAAAGGCTCAATCGCTGACCATTTTAATATTCATCCGAATGAAGTTCTAATAGTTGGTTCCGGTAAACTCGGTTTCTCCATTTCCGAAAACTTAAAAAAAGGAAAAAAAAGGTATAGAGTTTTTGGAGAGGAATCAGATATAGATGTCGCAATAATTTCTCAAAGTTTATTTGATGATATATGGAAACTCCTCTATGATTATATAGAAGATAAAGGTTATTGGAATAGACAACAAGAATTTACAACATATCACTTCCAAGGATGGATGAGACCTGATATGTTGCCAATATCACCTAAATTTGATTTTACTCAAAATCAGTGGTGGAACTTTTTTAATGAAATAACTTCAAGTAATAAGTTTGGACCTTACAAAATCAGAGGAGGACTATACAGAAATTGGCATTTTTTAGAGAAATATCAATTAAAATCAATTTCAGAATGCAAATTAGAAATTAAATAAAAATGAAAACATCAGGAACAAACCTAAGATTAAGAAAATTACTTTCAGGTCTTAAAAATGGCACATTAATTCCACGCCCAGAATTTCAGAGAAGATTAGTATGGGCAAATAAACATAAAATAGCATTTATTCAAACAGTTCTTGAAGGGCTACCTTTTCCAGAAATTTATATTGCCGCAGGTGATGTAAATCTTACTAGTGGAGAAGGAAACGAAATGATAGTTGATGGTCAACAAAGAATTTCAACTTTATATCAATATTTTATTGGTTCAGATGAGATAAAATATCCTTCTGACGTTTTACCTTATGATAAACTTACACCACAGGAACAGGAAGATTTTTTAGAATATGAGGTCGTAATAAGAGATTTAGGGAAACAAACGATTGAGAATATTAAAACTATTTTCCAACGAATAAACTCAACGAATTACTCATTAAATGCAGTTGAAATTCATAATTCAAGATTTGATGGAGCACTGAAAATGTTTGCTGAAGAATTATCTGAAAATTCATTTTTCGAAGACCATTCAGTGTTTACCAACAACGATATAAAGAGAATGAGAGACCTAGGTTTTTCTTTGTTAACTTCTATTACACTATTATCAACTTATTTTAATCTTGAAACTGAATTCGAGACATTCCTTGAAAAATATAATGATGAGTTTCCAGATTCTGAAAAACTTAAAACAGAAGTTGAGTTCATACTTAATCAAATTGAGTCTTTAAATTTTGATGAAAAGTCAAGAGTTTATAAAAAGAATGACTTATTCTCACTAATCGTTGAGCTTCATAGAGGACAGTTTAAGGAATCAAAAAAATACGATAACAAAAAGATTGAGGCCAATTTAAAAAATTTCTATGCAAAAGTAGATGCTAATGATATGTCAGATGATGTGCAAGAATACATTAAAAATGTTATTCAAGGGACTAATAGTAGGAGTGCGAGAATTACAAGAGGTAGAATAATCGCAAAAGTGATAAATGAATAAAAAAGCTGGTAACAATGGCTAAAGTAATTGCTTTTTATATCCCCGCTAGCGCTCGTTTGCAACGAGTGCCGTCCTAGAAAATCAGTTACAAAACAAAAAATAAGTTATATTTATAACGAGCGCTAACAACGGGAGACATTGGCAACAAGCTGAACTCACTCAAACAGAAAAACTATTTAACAAAATAAATAATTAAATTTAAATAATGGCTAAATTTTTAAAGGGCAATGAATTAAATGCAGAACTTGAAAAACTGTTTGAATCTGCTCAAGGTAATATTATTTTGATTTCACCTTATATAAAACTTCACGACAGATATAAATCTACTCTACTAACAAAACTTGACAGAGATGATTTAGAAATTACTGTTCTTTTTGGTAAGAATGAAGATGATATGTCAAGAAGTATGAAACAAGAGGATTTTGATTTTTTTAAACAATTTCCAAATATTGAAATTCTATTCGAAAAAAGACTACACGCAAAATATTATGCGAACGAGACCAAAGCAATCCTATCTTCAATGAATTTATATGGATTTTCTCAAAACAATAATATAGAAACTGGAATTTTAATGGAAAAAACATTAAGAGGAACATTTACTGGAGAAAATAATTTAGAAAATGATTCTTGGGAATATTTTGAAACAGTTTTACAACAAGCCGAATTACTTTTTGAAAAAAAACCTGTTTATGAAAAAAAGAATATTTTAAGTTCTAAAAAATATATAAAATCAGAAATTGAAACAGATAAACTTTCTGATTTTTTTAATAATAAAAGCTATAACAAAATATTCAAAAAAAACACTCAAAAAAAAGAGAGCAAAACTACTGACAATATCAAAAATGAAATTGGATATTGCATAAGGACTGGTAAAGAAATAGCTTTTAATATCGAAAAACCAATGGAATATGAAGCTTTTAAGATGTGGAATAAGTACAAAGACCCTGATTTTCCTGAAAAATATTGCCACTTTTCAGGTGAATTATCTAACGGAAAAACAAGCGTGAATAAACCAATACTAAATGAAAATTGGAAAAAAGCAAAAGAGAAATTTAACCTATAAGAAACAAAAATCTGTTAAAAAATAATTGCTTGATTATTAATTTCTTGCGAAATAATACGGTACTCCCCCGCTGTACGAAGTTTGCAACTTCGCACTAAATTAGGTACTTAAATACGCAACCATTCAAGATATACATAAACATAAAAGATAACCGTTGGCAACTATGAAAAAACAAACGGAAACTATAAACCGAGAAGATGTTATGTTTTTTTTTCGTGATGAGGAAAAATTAAACACGCTTTCCTCAGACGATAGAATTGAAATATTTCTACAAATATTACAAGGTAGTTCGGATATTACCACAGAGCTTTTAAATGAATTAATCGCTGATTATAATGTTCGTGATTTAAAGATTAGTCAAATTTAATGATGGGTAAATTAAACGGTTGAACCACTGTACGAAATTTACAATTTCGCATAATGTTCATTGCTTCTGACTTTCTTCTCGAAAGTCCTCGCAAATTTGCTATCTTCGGTTTACGCAGAAAATATAACCCACACTTAGCTACAATTTAAAAAAAAGATAGAGAATGAAAAAAATA
The DNA here is from genome assembly GCF_003258355.1 of Confluentibacter sediminis. Taxonomy (GTDB): domain Bacteria; phylum Bacteroidota; class Bacteroidia; order Flavobacteriales; family Flavobacteriaceae; genus Confluentibacter; species Confluentibacter sediminis. Next base: position 69,781 of record NZ_QKPO01000019.1, read on the forward strand.
GGATTGGTAGGAGGCATGAGTTGGACTTCAACCTTAGATTATTATAAATACCTCAATCAAGGAATCAATGACAAACTAGGCGGTTTAAACTCTGCAGAATGTATCATATATTCATTGAATTTTTCGGATATTCAAAACAAAGGATGGACGAATGCTTTTGACCTAATTTTTGATGCTTGCAAAAGCCTGGTCTCTAATAATGTAGATGCTATCGTTTTGTGTGCTAACACAGCGCATGTATTCGCTGACGACATTCAATCAAACATTGACATTCCAATACTTCATATCGGAGAAGCTACTGCAATAGAAATCAAAAAGGAAAAGCTAAGCAAAGTAGGACTGTTAGGTACAAAATTTACAATGGAAATGGATTTTTACCGAAATAAACTGAAAGACTATGATATTGAGAGCATTATTCCATCAGAAAAAAAAGATATAGAAGACATACAAGATATCTTGAAAAATGAACTTGGAAAAGGATTTGTAAGTAAAGCATCCAAGAAAAAATTCATGGGATATGCAAATGGATTAATTGAGAGAGGTGCCGAAGGCATTATTTTAGGCTGTACTGAAATACCTATGTTAATTGGACAAGAAGATTTTAAATTACCCGTGTTCGACACGACTAAAATACACGTTGAAAGTATCATCCATTTCGCTTTGGACATTGAAAAACAGGTTACCAACAATCTATAAAATGCATTGCAAAAAAATCAACGAATATTCAAAATTGCACTAAATGAGACACATAAAACACTTCATTATTCTTACTTCGATAATACTTTGCTCTTCATTTGCATCTCCTATGTTAGCGCAAGAAAATGACTTTATCAAAGAATATTTAGAGCGCCTGGAAAATTCAAAAAAGTATTTACTTCTTGTGGCGGAAACTATGCCAGAGGACATCTATGATTACAAAGCGACACCAGAATCCATGAGCTTTGCAGAAAACTTAATGCATATAGGTTGGGCAATGGATTGGCATAGTCAGTCATTAATGGGCGGACGTGCAGCGAGAGATTGGAATACCGATACGGAACTAAAAGTAGATAATAAATCAAAAAAAGAGATGATTGCCAAAATTGATGAGACTTTTAACAAAACCATTGAATTCATCTCAAATTTTGACATACATAAACTTGAGGATAGATTGGACTATTTTGGGTCGGATAGAACCAAAAGACAGGTATTATTATTACTCGCCGACCACATAACCCATCACAGAGGACAAATGCTGGTTTATATGCGACTGAATGGACTTGTTCCACCGAGATATGTTTTGTACCAATAACTCAATACTAATGAATAAAATTATAGTGCTAGTAATGTTTTTAACAATGGGGTGTATGTCTTGCAAAACGTCTACAAACAACATTGACAAACTTGACATTGCTAAACAATACTATAAGGCTCTAGACAATTCTGATGATTCTGCAATGACAACTTTAGTGAGTGATAGTATAACGATTAAAGAAAGTGAAACTGATTATCAAGAACATTTTTCTCAAAAAGGTTATCTGGAATGGTTGAAATGGGACTCGGTATTTGACCCAACATACGAACTCCTTGAAATTGTTCAAGAAAACGACATTGTTAAAGCAAAAGTTTCAAAAACAGATAAAAGAACTCAGCTCAAGTTAGTTGTTTGTTTGCTGGTATATAAGTGTTATGCGTAATGGCACGACATAGGGTATTAATCCCTATATTTAAGTTTGAATAAATCATATAATGAAACTTTAAAACAATGGATAAGATTCAAACACTTAACACATCGAATATTGACAACGAGCATATATGCTGTGCGATTTCTGATAAAAAATGCAAGGAGGGCTACGAATTAAAAAAAGACTGGTTGAGAAAGGAATTTGAAAACGGATACGTTTTTCGAAGGATAGATGCAAGGGCAAAAGTGTTTATTGAGTATGGCCCTGCTGAAAAAGGATGGGTTCCAATAGATGCTTCAAATTATTTATTGATAAACTGTTTTTGGGTTTCTGGACAATATAAAGGACAGGGATATGGCAAAGAATTATTAAAACTTGCGATTGACGATGCTAAGAAAGAGGGTAAAGACGGTTTGGTAACAGTCGTTGGAACAAATAAGTTTCACTTTATGAGTGATACCAAATGGCTATTGAGACAAGGTTTTGACACCTGTGAGAAACTTGCATCAGGATTTAGTTTACTTGTAAAAAAGATAAATCCAAAGGCTAACAATCCTAAATTCAAAGATTCTGTAAAAAGCGGAGAGTGTGGAGATAAAAATGGCATCGTGATTTATTATTCAAATCGTTGTCCGTTTTCCGAGTACCATGTGACAACATCTTTGAAAAAAACGGCAGAAAAAAGAAAGTTGCCATTAAAGTTAATTAAACTGGAGACTATGGAACAAGCTCAATCAGCACCAACTCCTGCGACAATTTTCAGTCTATTCTTCAATGGAAAATTTATAACGACCGATTTGAGTGTCTGCATGGATAGCAAATTTGATAAAGTGATAGAAAAAAACAAACCACGAATGCATAATAGCTAAACACGCTGCGCTTGTATACTTTGAAAGCCCTCGATTATAAAACAACCTAATGTATAAAAACCCATTGTAACCCACCATGAAAAAAACCGCAGTATTACTGTTACTTTTAGCTTCCAGTCTCTGTGAGGCACAATCTATTAAAGAAAAATCGATTACGGCATTAATTGGCTATGGCATGAGTACGCCCTATTACAGTGTGGACGACATTGCAGACAGTGGTTTTTATCTACAAGGCGAATACGTGCTTGGTGTGGCTTCTTGGCTGGAGTTAAGACCCTACGCAGGTATGGTATTAACCCATTCCAACGGAAAAGACATTGATGACAACCCAACCAATGAAAAAGCAGAAACCAAAGCTTTTCTATTAGGTGGAAAAGTAAGGGTGAGAGCCCCTATTCCTTGGGTAGCACCCTTTGTTGAAATAGGTATTGGGGCATCCATAGGAAATTTTGAAACATTTACAACCTTTACAGACATTCGTAAAAGTGGCCCTATTTATCATATCCCCATCTCTTTTGGATTGGAACTGGGGCGCCAAAACAATGTCGATTTAGGGTTTACGTTCTATGCCCAACCAACTGTTGAACAAGTTGCTGGTGCATTTGCTCTTGGAATTTCCATACCTTTAAACAATTAACCCGACCCTAAATAAAGAGGGCATCGTTTTACAAATGAAAAAAACAATTTTAATAACTTTGGCTCTAGCGACTACGTTTTGTTTGGGTGTCGCTTTTAAAACAATAACAACAACCGCAAAACATAGTCATGACATGAAAAGAGTTACAGGAATAGGTGGGGTGTTTTTTAAAGCAAAAGACCCGAAAAAGATAACCGAATGGTACCATAAACACTTGGGGTTAGACACCAACCCTTACGGTGCTACTTTTGAGTGGTACGAAGGACCCGACAGCACTAAAAAAGCGCAAACGCAATGGACGCCTTTTCCTGAAACCACCGACTATTTTGAACCTTCTACACAAGATTTTATGATAAATTACCGAGTGGAAAACTTGGAAGCCCTTGTAGAAGCATTGAAAAAAGAAGGCGTCACCATCGTGGATAGCATAGAAACCTTTGATTATGGTAAATTTGTTCACATATTGGACGGCGAGGGCAACAAAGTGCAATTATGGGAAGCCATTGACTAAAAAAAGAAATTAAAAAAGGATGAAAGTATTATTCATTGGAGGTACGGGAGTTATAAGTTCAGCATGTTCGGAATTAGCAATCTCTAGAGGCATCGACTTATACCACTTAAACCGAGGGAAAAATGAAACGCGGCCTACAGAAGGTGTAAAAACCATCATTTCGGATATTAGAAATATAGAGCAAACTAAAAAGGCTATTGAAAATCATCATTTTGATGCGGTGGTCGATTGGATTGCTTTTGAACCCGAACACATCAAACAGGATATCGAACTATTTTCAGGTAAAACCAATCAGTTTGTTTTTATAAGCTCGGCATCTATTTACCAAACACCCCCAGAAACACTTCCAGTCACCGAAGACACGATGTTAGATAATCCGTTTTGGGAATATTCCAGAAACAAAATTGCCTGCGAAGACTTATTACGAGACGCTTACCGCAAAAGCGGATTTCCTTATACCATCGTACGTCCGTCTCATACCTACGATAAAACCAGCATCCCCATAACTGGTGGCTATACTACATTGCACAGAATGAAACAAGGCTTACCAGTGATTGTACATGGCGATGGGACCTCTATTTGGACCATTACACACCATAAAGATTTTGCCGTGGGACTTGTTGGTCTTTTAGGAAACCCTAAAGCGATTAATGAAGCCTATCACATCACCAATGACGAGTGGCTCCCTTGGAATCAAATATATCAACTGTTTGCCAAAGAACTACAAGTAGAACCTCTGTTGGTACATGTCCCTTCTAAAATAATAGCGACTTACAATAAAGAGATTGGCGATGGTTTACTAGGAGACAAGACGCATAGTATGATTTTTGATAATTCAAAAATTAAAAGCATCGTTCCAGATTTTAATGCAAAGATTCCTTTTAGCGAAGGCGTGAAAGAGATTGTTAGATGGTATGAAGAAGATGAAACACGTCAAAACCTTGACAAAGATTTTAATGATTTAACAGAACGCATCTTGCAAGATTATAAGTGGTTGTAATCGTTGGTTGAGTAACATAACAGTCACTTCGAATTTGTGAAGGGCAACGAAACAAACTTATATCGAGAAGCAGCATAACGAAAACGGTTCTCGATAC
>NZ_QKPO01000002.1 GCF_003258355.1 Confluentibacter sediminis
ACCAGCAAGCTTAAATACACACGCAACAATGACAGAAATACTATCACTCGATAAACAGGTTGAATTAGCAGAGAAACAAGGAAGTCTAGAAGATGTTAGTGCATTAGTGGTAAAACTTTATGAGAAAAATGATGATGAAGCATTAGATCTTTGTGTAAGACTAGCAATGTCTGACTTTGGTGGAATAACAATGAAAATGGATTTTCAAAATATAGTTGCATTAGGAACATTGCATTGGGGACCAAAGGGTATTATTCGATTAGGCGAAGCTACTATTAAAGCAAATTCATATAGACCAATAAGTAATGTAAGTAACCTTTTGAGTCACATTTCAAGTAAGACACTTGCTGACTTTATGTTCTCAAAATTCAATTTTCAAAATATTATACTTCTTGATTTGCCTAGTGGAAAGTACAAAACTGACGAATGGACTAAGACAGCAAAAAAAGTTTTGATTGACCTCGTTCAATCAGTAGAAACAGAAGAAAAGTTTCCAATTGGAATCACAAATAACATTGGCTTTTCAGTTAATGAAAATGCGGCTGAACATATTTTCGCAGCTTTAATTGCTCGTTGGTTTAATTTTAGCTCGACAGGTTTACAGTCATTTTCAGATTTAGTGAACTCTTCTGGAAAAGCAGAAATTGATTACCAAAATTTTCTTACTGCTAATCCATATATACTTGAACCTTTTCATGCCCAAATATGGGCAAAACCTAAATTTGGCGAGGATTTGATACCTGATTTTCTAATTCGTTCAATGGATAATTCTTACAATGTTGTTGAAATTGAACAAGCAGACTTCCCTATCATGACAAAGGCAGGTGAGTTATCAGCGAAAACGACTCACGCTAAACGACAAGCGATGGATTTTAGAGATTGGGCAATCAATAATAATCTATATGCAGCAAAGAAGTATCCTGGAATTTATCGTCCTTATTGCCTTGTCGTAATAGGAAGAGAGTCTGAATTAAATGAAATGCAGGCACAACGACTAAAACAAGAGAACGAATCAACGCAAGGTATCTTGAAAATCGTTGGGTTTGACTGGTTACTAAGTCGTGCAAAATCAACACTTGACAATATGGTGAATTTTGGATTTGAAAGACAGACCTTTCAAGAAGCGGTGAAGGAATAAAACCTGCTGGTAACAGAGGTTTTGCGTCAGGCGGGCTGACGTGCAAACTTGGAACTTTGTGCTTCTATGAAACTTTAGTAATAAATTGAAACTTTGTGCTCCGTAACCCGCCCGAACGCAAAGCCCGAAACCGTTGTGCCCAATTTATGACTGACAGCTACGAAATAGAAAAACCTACTTCTGACTTGAACTATCTGACCATTGGAATTAAATATATTGTGTTATTCATAGTTTTATTTCTTTCAAGTTGGATAGCAATACCTCTTTTTGTTTCAAGAGGGAGACCAACTCGAGTAAACACAACTGCCGAAATACTAATGGAAAACCCCTTAATATTTAGCATCATCATTTCAGTTGGGGTTCTTTGGTGGTTTATTTATCGGACTAAAAAAAAATACAAACTCGGGGAAGTGTTTAAAATTCACTTTAATGACTCTGACCAAAAGCTAGAAATCAAAACAATTAATCTAGCTAACAATCAAGAAAAGCAAAATGTATACGATTACAAAAATATATCATTTGAATTCTATAATTCTAAAGATGCGCTTTTTGGAAAACAGCGAATTTTACACGTTTTAAACAACAATAAAGCTGTACACGAAATCAATTTTGACCGGACAGCTTGGTGTAGAAATGAACGGATTGAAAATCTGATTGAAAAATTAAAAAACTGGGCACAACAGCGGTAGCTGTTGCACAACTAAAATAGAGACATAAAATAAGGTTTTTTATAATTGCATAAAATTGCAAATAATTAATTATCAGTCTTTACTTGTTTTTAACAACCTTTGTGAAATTAAGTTTAGACTAATTTATCAAGTTGTGCAACAGCCACAGCGGCTATAGTTCATTGTTTCTGACTTTCCTATTGGAAAGTCCTCGCAAATTTGCTATCTTCGGTTTACGGCGGAAAATCCTAGCGGATTTTCACGCAACGAAACCATAGCCAAACCGTCAGACTGCGCAAAAACTTCTTCTTAAAAACCATTAATGATTCTTTTTAAATTCGTATCTTAA
>NZ_QKPO01000020.1 GCF_003258355.1 Confluentibacter sediminis
AATTTTCTGTTTGTTTTGATGTTTCCATACTCGTGGTTTTGTGTATAGCTATTTTAGGACAAGACAATTTTATATTGAGATATCATGTAGATATATAAAACATAACCATGGGAAAAAAAGATAAAAAAAGCCCTGTGTTCCCTGGTCTGGGTAATATTTTAAACAATACCCTTTAAAAAAACGCTTAAAGATACTATGTTTGGTATACCATTAGCTAGACTTTTAATCATAATCCCAGAAAATCAAGTAAGGATGACATTACTATTCAAATAAGGCTAAAAAAAGAAGCCTGAAGCACTGTTAAAAAGAGGAACCCCGGTGGACGTTTTGGTTTCTGCCGTTGTTGGCTATTTGATTCAGCGAAGACATACCAGCAAGACGGGAAGGATTCAAAAAAAACAAAGGGAAATGGAATTCTTTTTTAAAATTTGAATCCAGAAATTAATTCTTGTGGTATCTTTAAACATACAGGCAACATATCAGGAGCTCTTGAGCCAAAAAAAGCAATAATCTCATGAATACTACAGAAAAAGCATTAAAAGAACGTATCAAAGAACTAACCTGTCTTTATGAGGTGTCGTCTATTATTGGAAATACGAACCTGGATTTGATAGAAGACACGTTAAAAGCTGTCGCTTTTAGTGTAAAAAAAGCATTTCAGTATCCCGAAAATACGGTTGTGATGGTTTCTATAGATAGCCTATCCATTTCTACGGATGAGCAAGCCCGTCAGGATCTAAAAATGGCATCGCATATTAAGATTTTCAATAAAAATAAAGGCAAATTAATAGTAGGTCTGGACACTTCGCATTCTAAAACAATCCATTTTTTAAAAGAAGAGCAATTGCTATTGGATAATGTGGCTTTAAAGGTAGGAAGCCTATTGGAGCGGATTGAAATTCAGAAAAGCGAAGCATCCTTAAAACGGCAAATGGAACATGCCGACCGTCTGGTTACTTTGGGCGAACTCACCGCCGGAATAGCACATGAACTCAATACGCCTTTGGCCAATATTCTTGGCTTTGCAGAATTGATGAAAAGTGATTTAGACCCCCATACTAAATTATCGGATGACGTCGATAAGATTATAAAAAATGCTATTTTTTCTCGTGAAGTGGTTAAAAAACTCATGTTTTTTTCTTGCGAAATGCCCCAAAAAATGACCATGGTAAACATTGTACCCAGTATAAAAAATGCGATTAATTTATTGGATGCCACTTTTAGAAAAGAACAGGTAAAATATATTGTAAAGATAGAAGAGGAGGAACTTTGGTTACGAGCAGACCCCATCCAATTAACCCAAATTATGTTCAACCTATTGATGAATGCCATCTACTTCTCTCCCAAAGATGGCTTAGTAACCATTGAAGCGCTAAGCACAAAAAAACACATCATTCTGATCATTTCTGATGAGGGAAAAGGGTTTTTGCCCAATGAATTGGAAAAAGTATTTCAGCCATTTTTTACAACAAAACCCATAGGAGAGGGGGCTGGTTTGGGTTTGAGTGTGGTACACGGGATAGTGGCCTCACATAAAGGAAGCATCACCGCAGAAAATAACATAAAAAAAGGGGCTATATTTACCATAAAGCTTCCTAAAGACGTCTTATAATTATGCAACTACGCAACGAAAATATACTTATAGTGGATGACGATGTTCATATTTTGGAACTGATGCAACGTCATTTGCAATCCTGGAACTATCATACCTACAAGGCCATTTCGGTTAAAGAAGCGGTCACTATTTTGCGGGATACCACCATCGATTTGTTGATTACGGATTTAAAAATGCCCGAAATCGATGGATTTGAATTGATCAAGTTCGTTTCCGAGCATTATCCGAGACTCCCAAAATTAGTGGTAACAGGGTATCCTTCGGTTCAAGAGTCCCTGGCTACGATAAAGTCTGGGGTGGTTGATTATTTAACGAAACCTTTTACAAAAGAAGAATTAAAGCATGCGTTGGATAAGTCCCTGTTGACTTCAGACAGTAAAAATCAATCGCAAACAAAACCCGTTGTAGAACATCATAAAGCCTATGGGGACATCATCGGAAACTCAGAAAAAATAAATGAGGTCATACAAGTCATCGAGCGCGTTAAAGATAACAAAGCGACCATTTTTATTAAAGGGGAAAGTGGTACAGGTAAAGAATTGGTGGCACGTGCCATTCATTATCAAGGGAAGTTTTCGAGAGCAGCTTTTATTGCGGTAAATTGTGGCGGGATTCCAGAAAATCTCTTAGAAGCTGAATTATTTGGTTATGTTAAAGGGGCGTTTACAGGAGCCGAAACGAATAGGGAAGGTTTTTTTCAAGCCGCCCATGGAGGTACTATTTTTCTGGATGAAATTGGGAATGCCTCATTGACCGTTCAATCACGTTTGTTGCGGGTGCTTCAAGAAAAAGAAGTCGTTCGGGTTGGAGCCACCAAAGCCGAAAAAGTAGATGTCCGCATCATAGCAGCTACCAATGGCGATTTGCGAGGCATGATCCAAAAGCAGACCTTTAGGGAAGATTTGTTTTACCGCTTAACCGTGGTGGAAATAGATGTAGCACCCTTGCGTGAACGAAAAGAGGATATTCCTTTGTTAGTGGATAAATTTCTTTTTAAATACGGCATAGAGTACAAAGATCGATTTGTAAAAATCACCCCAGACGCCTTGGCTATTTTAACACGGTATGATTGGCCTGGGAATATCAGGGAATTGGAAAACATCATGCAACGGGCTGTAATTATGTGCGATAAGCTGATAGATGTAGAACATTTACCGGAGCATTTAAAACATACGTTGCCCTTGTCTTCGGAAGCCTTCGTACCCCTAAAAGTTATGGAAAAACAATACATTGAAAAAGTATTGAGAGCGACTGATAATAATAAAACAAAAGCCGCAGAAATTCTTCAAATAGACCGAAAAACCATTCGGCAAAAACTTTCCGATTAGTTCCCTGTAACTGGTACATTTTTACCCGCCTGGGGAATTATGTACCACTCACATAGTCGTTTAAAACTTCACTTTAATATTTAAAACCCTTTGTTTATAAGGGTTTTTTGGTTTTATAGCCCGTTTTGAAATCCTTTTGGTATGGAGCTTGCCTTTTGTGAGCTGTATAACATTAACACGTTTTTAATATGAATCACTTTAATATCTGTCCGAGTTGTTTACATCGCAAAACCTGTGTGTTAACAGCCCAAAAAGATACCGTTTGGTCTTGTAGCGAGTACGATGAAGCCATTCCAAGCACCTATCACTTAGAGACTGTTCAAAAACGAGAACGACACTAAAAAAAGGACTAATAGTCGTTTAACTATTTAATAATAAAGACCATGATTTTTAAAACATCCATAGCATCCCTATTAGCTAAGATTTCAAAAGCTAAAAAAACGAAAGTCATAACGGCTAGGGATAAATACATCACAGAGAAATACAATGAAAGGTCTATTGTCAACCAATATTTTAAAAAACACCCTTAAAAACGTCCATATATAACGAAGTAACAGATTTTAAAACCAGTGGCTTATTGGCCCGAATACCCTTATAAAATAAAAATAACATGATACATTTTAAAACACTTTCAAACCTATTCAAAAAACTAATAAGAGCCAAGAAGACCTTCATATTAGTTCCTGTTAGGACCACACCTAACACCTTTTCAAACCATACAAGACATCGTAGGGACGATTGATCTTGCAATCAAAAAAACCTGATAAACAATCAAAAAGCAGATTATAAATAGAAAAAGAACATGTAAATGAACACTCATTTTCGTACCAGTATAAATTTAAAAGTTAAAAACAAATCATTATGAAAAAGTATGTATTAGCCGGCATGATAGCCTTAGGCATTTTAAGTATGGGCGCTCAAGAATCAACAGCCCCTGCCATCACCTTACAAAAAGGAGATGTTATTGAAATTGGAAGCCCATCTACCCAAAAATATAAATACATTAAGTTTCCTCGTGCAAATTTTATCGTCCAAAGAGATGGTGTTAAAAATTACAAATCTGCTTTGGGAGAAGAAGTCATGGTAACCGATATAAAAACGGCTAAAGACGGGAGTAGACTGGTTTATGTAAAACGTCAGGATGGTAAAAGATTTTTTAACACGGTAAATACAGTATCCATCCAATTTGAAAAGGCTTTAGCAACGCATGAAATTAAGATATAACCCATTTTGAACCCCAAGTGTAGAGAGATACGCTAAAGACCAATGGGGATTATTATTCCACTAAAAAATTAGAAGTCATGATTGTAGTTAAAAATATAAATTCCAAAATAAAAGAACAGCCTGCAATAGGCATGGTCGCTAATGTGATGGAGCAGTTTAATAGCGCAGCAGACCACATTGACCTGCATCCAAACATTAGAAAGATATTAAGTATTACCAACAATGAAATCATGGTGAATTTTCCAGTAAAGATGGATAACGGTAATGTAGAGATTTTTACTGGATATAGAGTGCAGCATAACAATGCTCTCGGGCCTTATAAAGGCGGACTACGGTACCATCCTACGGTTGATATCGATGCCGCAAGAGCTTTGGCCATGTGGATGACATGGAAAACATCCTTAGCAGGACTGCCTTATGGAGGCGCTAAAGGCGGTATTAAATTAGATCCGTCAAAATATTCTAAAGGAGAGTTAGAACGTATCACAAGACGTTTCACCTTCGCTTTAGGAGATAATATTGGGCCAGAATACGATATTCCAGCACCCGACGTGAACACGAATAGCCAAACGATGGCTTGGATGGCAGATACCTATATGAGTACACGTCCACCAGCAGAACGTGCAGCCCATCAGCATGTGGTTACAGGGAAACCAGCGGGAAGTGGTGGATTGGAAGGTCGTGATAGAGCCACCGGATATGGGGTGTATTTATCCATTAAATTTTGGTCTGAAAAGAATAAAACAAGTTTGGAAGGAAAGACATTTATCGTTCAAGGTTTTGGTAATGTAGGCTATTGGACCGCGCATTTTTTAGAAAAAGAAGGGGCTAAATTAGTGGCGGTTCAGGATGCCTATGGTAGTATTCAAAATCAAGAAGGAATAGCTGTTGAAGATTTATTGGAATATAGCCAATTAAATGGGGGGAGCATTGTGAATTTTCCACATGCGAAGCCCGTGGATAAAAATGAATTCTTCTCCATAGCATGCGATATATGCATTCCTGCGGCATTAGGGAACCAAATTACCAAAGACAATGCATCCATGATACAAGCAAGCTTGATTGCAGAAGGTGCCAACGGACCTACCAATGTGGAAGGCGAGAAGATTCTTTTAAAGAAAGGTATCACCATTATTCCCGATATTTTGTGCAATTCAGGCGGGGTGATTGGGAGCTATTTTGAATGGTTACAAAACCGAAATGGGGAGCTATGGCACTTGGATGAAGTCATGGTAAAACTCTACAAAAAATTAAAAGATTCTTTTGACAAAGTGTATGAGTATTCAGAAAACGAAGCTATCGATATGCGTACCGCCGCCTATTGTATCGCTATCGAACGGATAGAACAAGCCTATGTACAAAGAGGGATATTCCCATAAAATAATTTAAAACCATACAGATGAAATACGGAAGTTTAATATTAGAAAAAAAGGAGTATGTGTATTTAAAACGCATCCTCAATATATCGGGTTATACGGGAGACCATCAAACCCAACAATCGTTAATGAAATTGAGCGAGGAGTTAAAAACGGCTACCATAATCGATGACAGCGAGATGCCAGATGATGTTATCAGATTTAATAGTAAGGTCACCTTGGTTTTTGATAGTGGTTTAGAGAAAACATTACAAGTCGTCATTCCCGTAGATAAGGATGTGCACAAAAATAAAATCTCTATTTTGACGCCCATGGGGTCGGCATTGATGGGATATTCAAAAGACGATCTTATTGAATGGGACTTTCCTAAAGGGAAACTAAAGATGAAAATTACCAACGTCATCCAAGAGGAAACTTTTAGTGATTTTGATACGGTTGTATAACTAAGAAACCAGGATGACTTTACAGACTAAAAAACTTCATTACGATGTCGATGTAGCACATAAAATCAATACCATGGAATTACTTAATTGGATCAATCATTTGAAATATATCACCAAGGAGTTAGGACACATTATAAGTGTGTATAATGAAGCGCTCAATGACAGGGGATACCACAAGAATATGGTGAGACGTTTTCAAAAAAAGCAAAGGGAAAATGAGAATTTGCTCAAGGCCCTTCTTGAATACTCAGATTCCAGATCTCATATATGGGCATGTGAAGATGCGTCACGAGACATGACCTATATAGCAGCGCATGACAAGTACCGAAGAAGCTATTTATATCATTTGCATAAATATGGAAGACTCAAAGAAGAGTTTTTCAATAAGGCACAAAACAAATTTGCGATTTTAAGAATTGAATAACATCCTAATACATGCCCTAACTTTTTGACAGGAATCTCATTACATAAAATAGACACGCATAGAAGACTGTGTATTCAAAAAGACTTAGGCGAATTGAATACTTGGCATACTCTATTGGAATGTTTCAATAAAGAATTGGACCATATAACCATCATTGAAAAGCAGCTAATAAAAACGGCTTCCCTATTGAATCTCATTCAAGCCATCCGCAGAAAAAACATTCTGATGATGGCAGACTTATGCAAATATGAACAAGAGTTGAAGAGTGAATATGAATATGGAAAAGTGGATTATGACCTAAAAAGATTAAAAGTACACGAACACAAACGGACATGCTATTTAAAGCTGATAGGGGAATGCCATGCTTTTAAAAATCAGTTTTATATGTCACTTAGAATGTATCGACGAAAATAATTAAAAAAATAAAGTTTTTAGCCACTTTTCTATCGAAAATGGCTCGAACGGACATTCCATGATATTAGATACATAAAAAAGCATAACGGGTTTATAAGATGTCTCATCATGGCCTTACTTAAAAAATAAAAGCCGAGGATAATAGAAACACTCAAATAAATATAAGATGAAAAAAATTTTAATTCCAACAGATTTTTCACTAAAAAGTTATCAGACTATAGATTATGTGTGTTCACTTTTTAAAAATGAATATTGTGAATTTAATTTGTTCCATACCTACACCTATGACGTAAACAGCTTAAATGCTATAGAATTGCTTCATGCTGATGATGAGTGGTTTGACAAACCCAAAGTAGAGTCATTAAAACAAATTGGAAAAATAAGAGAATACTACAACCTAAAATTTAATAATCCAAAACATGAATTTAATTCAATTTCCGAGTGTGTCACACTTGTAGAAGGTATTAAAAACAATATCAAAGAAATGGAAATAGATTTAGTGATTGTTACAGGTAAAGCAGAAAAAATGTTTGGTAAAACCACAAAAAATATATTAGATAAAATAATATCCTGCCCTATATTAATTGTGCCACCACACGCCTCTATTTGCAAAGACATTTGTCTAACAATTGCTTCAGATTTTAAACAAAAAATCAACACCCATGATATTGATAATTTTTGTAAAACCATAGAAAATACAAACATAAATATTGGTATTTTAGTTTTAGAAGAACAGAAACAATTAACAAATCTAGTAGTAAATAATTTGGAATCATTAAGAATCCATTTAAAAGAAAATTTAGATAATCGAATAGGTTTAGAATACATAAAGCCTTCTTATCGTCTCAAAGACTATGCTTTATTCCATAAAGAAGGCATTTTGTGTATTATAGATAAAAAACCAGATTTATTTAGAAAAATTGGTTTTTATAAATCTAGTGTTATATCAAAATTAAAAAAATTGAATATGAATACTGTATTGACAGTACATCAATAAATTTCTTTATAAGGTGGTAATTAATACACACCGATAGTAATAGAATACTATTTTTTTCAAATGCAAAATCATAAATTATTAGTTAAAAATAAAAACCATTTGATTTTGTGTTTTAATAACCGTGAGAGTTGTGACTTTCACGGTTTATTTGTACAAGTATAAAAATTTAAAAATTCTCAAAAGGCGTTACAATATGAGCAATCGGAAATTTTACATTATAGCTATAGCGATTGGTATATTAATTATAGCTTTATTATCTTGGTTAGTTCCAGCACCAAGAATAAAATAATGGGCTATGTTTTTTACTGATTTATTTTATCAAATTTTTCCAATTCGAATAATAAAAGGTTCTTTTTTTTTCAGTAGGCTCTGGCTAATTTCGATTAATGTTTTATTATAATTTTACTTATTTAAATCAATAGTTGAAAAATTAAGCAAATGGTGGATAAGTGAAATTAGGATTAAATGGGTTCCATCAAAAAATATTAATATTATTTTTAATCCAGTTCTTTGTTACCACAAGTTTGTCCTACACATTTCTAAAATAACTAGTAATTCCACTTAAAATACTTTGAATGGCGTATGCCGCTAAAATCAGTCCATAATTTTACTTATTACTGTAATTCCGTAATCTCCTATTCGCTTTTGTAAATTATTTGCTCCTAAAAGAATTAGACATGCAATCCCGATTACAAATAGCACAAGTATAGCTGTAATAGCTTGTTGGTGGTTTGAATACAAACGATTGTCTGTCATTAAAACAACTGCCATAATTGCTCCAGGATACCGTGTTGGCAACTGACTTTTTTCCGTTCAGCTTGTTTTAAGCGTTGGATTTTCCGTAATATTTTTTTCGCAACCAAAAGGAAACTCGAACCAATAAAATCAATGCAGGGACTTCAACCAAAGGACCAATTACTCCTGCAAATGCTTGTCCCGAATTTAGTCCGAAAACCGCAATAGCAACTGCAATCGCCAATTCAAAATTATTTCCTGCTGCTGTAAAGGCAACTGAAGCTGTTTTATCATATTCTGCTCCTGTTGCTTTGGTGACGAAAAATCCAATGATAAACATTAACGTAAAATAGATAAGTAAAGGAACTGCAATAACAAGAACATCCATTGGAATTTCCACTATCAATTCGCCCTTTAGAGAAAACATAACTACAATTGTAAATAAAAGTGCTATTAAGGTTATTGGCGAAATTTTAGGAATAAATTTGTTGGTGTACCAATCTTCTCCTTTTAGTTTCACTAAAATTAGTCTGCTCAATATTCCCATTACAAACGGAATACCTAAATAAATGGCGACACTTTCTGCAATCGTTCCGATTGATATATCTACGATAGCCCCTTCAAATCCAAAATATGGCGGAAGAATAGTTATAAATATCCAAGCATAAAAACTGTATGCAAACACTTGGAAAATACTATTTAATGCAACCAAACCTGCTCCATATTCGCTACTACCTTCTGCGAGGTCGTTCCAAACCAAAACCATTGCAATACAACGAGCCAATCCAATTAAAATCAGTCCGACCATATATTCTGGATAATCTCTTAAAAATGTAATTGCCAAAACAAACATTAAAACGGGACCAATTATCCAATTTAGAATAAGTGAAATAGAAAGAATTTTTGTATTTCTAAAAACTTTTGGTAATAACGAATAATTGACTTTTGCCAAAGGTGGATACATCATTAAAATCAAACCGATTGCAATCGGAATATTTGTTGTTCTGCTACTAAATGAGTTTATAATATTTGGGAATGTTGGAATAAAATAACCAAGACTAACTCCAAAAGCCATTGCAACAAATATCCAAAGCGTTAGATTTCTGTCAAGAAAACTTAATTTTTTTGAAGCCATTTTTTATGAATTTATTTGAGAGAAAACGTAAAACATTTCAGTTGCTATTTGCAGACTTCTTTCATTATATTTTTCTGCTTGTTGTGGTGTATTGTCAAATACTTTTGGGTCTTCAAAAGTTATTGGAATACGTTTTTCTGCACCTGCAATAAAAGGACAACCACCATCAGCTTGTGAGCAAGTCATAATTGCTGCAAATTCAGATTTTGGGTTAAAATCATCATCTAATTTTTTTGAAAATCCAATTATTGGATGCTCGTTGTCAGCATATTTAATGCTGTACACAGGATTATCGTTTTTTGAAATGGTGTTTATTTGAAACCCTGAATTTTGCAAAGTTTCTGCAACCATTGGAAAAAGTGCTGTTGCCTCTGTTCCTCCTGAATAACAGAACACGTTTTTAATATTGAAGTAGTTTGCCATTGTTTGTGCCCAAACTTGTGATAAATGACTTCTTCTTGAATTGTGAGTACAAATGAAATTGATACGGATTTCTTGATTTCTGGAAACCTTTGACTGAATAAAATCAGTTAGTGGTTGTAAAACTGTTTTACGTTCACTTGATATAGTTTCTGGATTTAATTCTTTAATTAAATTTCCTATTTCTGAAAATAGGGTTGGTTTTGTTGTTGTCATTTTTATAAAATTTGAATTGTTTTTTAGCAACAGTTTCCATCAGGTGAACAACAAGGTTCATCATTTAAGGTTGATAATTTAACATTAGTTTTTTCTACTGGAATTCCGCATTTGTCTTTTGCTAAACAGTCCGTTTGTTTGTTGGTTAACAAGAAATGTTGCCCGTCAAAATCAAGTCCGAATTTTCCAATCGTATCTGCTTGATATTCTACTTCGATTTCCAAATCTGTTATTTTTAAAACCTTTTCCGAAAGTTCAATAATATTTAATAGCTTTTCGGGATGCAATCTGTGGCCATAGTCATTTGCATTCCAAAGTTGAAAGTTTGCAACATCTTCCTTTCTTTCAGTTCCGCCACAATCGATAAAATGTTTTGTGATTTTCCCAACTTCTGTAACGTGAAAGTGATTAGGTACTAAATCTCCGTTTGGTAATTGAAAACCTATAGTTTCCAATTCTTTTAATACTGACTTTGCTTGTGATAATTTCATAACTATATTTGTTTATTGCGATTATACGATTAATTAATTTAAATTTTTTAACAGCAATCTTGATTTTCGGATAAATCTTGATTAAGGAACTCAGTCATTATAGTTTTCATTACTGTCCAATTTTCTTTATGGATGCAGTAACAAACACTTGTTCCTTCCACATTTCCTTTAATCAATCCTAAATGTTTCAGTTCTTTCAAATGTTGTGAAATTGTAGGTTGGGCTAATCCAATTTCGTTTACTAAATCACCGCAAACACA
Organism: Confluentibacter sediminis; assembly: GCF_003258355.1. Taxonomy (GTDB): domain Bacteria; phylum Bacteroidota; class Bacteroidia; order Flavobacteriales; family Flavobacteriaceae; genus Confluentibacter; species Confluentibacter sediminis. The sequence goes on from NZ_QKPO01000020.1 coordinate 11,079, forward strand.
AGAGTCAATTTTAAACAAATGTTGTAAAATAGCTACTCTTGCAGGATGTCCGAATACTTTAGCAAAAAGAGAAATTTTATTTTGTTGGTCTGTAAACATTTCGGTTTTCGCTAATCCCATTTTCGTTATTTATTAATTTATTGCAATATTACGATTAATATTTATGCTTTCAAAAAGGAATTGAGGGCAAATAAAAAAGGAGCTATTTGTTTGTTGGGGTTTATGGACGAAATTTTAATGACAATTAGATTTTTTTTAGCTTGTGGGTTACATGTTTGTATAACTTAAGTTTGATTTTGAATAAAGATATTTAATTTAGTTTACTTCTGTGAGACCTGGATCATGATTTTAAGTTGTTTATATCAAAGTAGATTGTCCTTTCAAAATTTAATTCTTATCAAAGAAAGAGTAATTAGCCTTAATAGCTGTTTTAAATAATTTGTTAAAATGGGTCTTTGCTATTGCTAAATCAGTAAGATTATACGATGAAAATTTTGTTAAAAAATAAGTCTTAATAAGCTTACTTTATAATTCAGCTCTGCTTAAAAGTGTTAAAAAGCTAATATTTTTTTATATTAAATGTAAAATTTTATTTACATTTAATTAAATATGATAAATATCATATTCTTAAATAAGTATAAATTTTATTTTTGATTATTAATTAGGATAAAATTATCTTAATTGAAATTAATCCAACCAAAACTAATAATAACACTAAAACAATTAAGATGAAACGACCACATTTTCTACTTTGGTTTTCAATTGCAGCCATGCTATTTTTAACATCTTGTATGGATAAAGAAGAAAAAGTTTACGATAATCCAGCGGATATTCCTGTATTCAGAGAAATGAATGCAGAACTAACTTCTCCTCCTTTTGTGCCTCGACCTGCAGGAAAAAGAAAGGCTAAAAAGCTTATTGTTAAAATGGAAATTCTTGAAAAGGAAGGAGAATTGACTGATGGTGTAAGATATATGTATTGGACTTTTGGAGGTACAGTACCTGGTAGTTTTATTAGAACTAGAGAAGGGGACGAGGTTGAGTTTCATTTACAAAATCACCCGAATAACAAACTACCTCACAATATCGATTTACACGCAGTTACTGGACCTGGCGGTGGGGCTGAATCCTCATTTGTAGCTCCAGGACACGAAAAAGTTTTTTCATTTAAAACCATAAATCCTGGGTTATATGTGTACCACTGTGCTACTGCCCCAGTTGGGATGCATATTGCCAATGGTATGTATGGTTTGATTTTAGTGGAACCAGAAGGTGGTTTGCCCGAAGTAGATAGAGAATATTACATTATGCAAGGTGATTTTTATACTAAAGGCGCTAATGGCGAACGTGGTTTACAACCTTTTGATATGCAAAAAGCTGTAGATGAAAAAGCAGATTATGTTGTTTTTAATGGAAAAGTTGGGGCGCTTACTGGTGACAATGCTATTACAGCCAAAGTGGGAGAAACCATTAGACTTTTTGTAGGTAATGGTGGTCCAGGTTTAGTGTCGTCTTTTCATGTTATAGGTGAAATATTTGACAGAGTACATGTTGAAGGTGGAAATTTGATAAACGAAAATGTGCAAACTACTTTAATCCCTGCTGGTGGAGCTGCCATGATAGAATTTCGTGTAGATGTACCAGGAACATTTATTCTGGTAGACCATTCCATTTTCAGAGCCTTCAATAAAGGTGCTTTGGGCATGTTAAAAGTGGAAGGTGAAAAAGATAAGAAAATCTATTCTGGCGAAATTCGTGATGATATTTATCTACCTGAAGGTCCAGGCATACAATCAATGCCAACAACTGATGAAATTGTAGCCTCAGAAGTTCCTGCAAAATCGTTTGAAGAACAGATGGAATTTGGAAAACAGGCTTATATGCAAACTTGTTTTGCTTGTCACCAAGCGGAAGGACAAGGGGTGCCTAATGCATTTCCTCCATTAGCAAAATCTGATTATTTGAATGCCGATGTGGATAGAGCTATTGGTATCGTGTTACATGGTAAAACAGGAGAAATAACAGTTAACGGTAATAAATACAACAGTGTAATGACTCGTCAAATGCTATCATCTGATGAAATTGCAAACGTATTAACCTATGTCTATAATAGTTGGGAGAACTCGAAAAAAGTGGTTACTAAAGCTATGGTAGAGAAAGTAAAAAACAGTAAATAATTAATAAAGTTATGAAAAATCAGGTCTTTATGCTGGTATTCACTTTATTAGTGTTTCAACCATTACTTTTTGCCCAGTCTAAAGGTATGGTTTCAATTAAAGGAAGTCGTTATATTCCACTGTACGGAAGAGATTCTACCGTTGTTGAAGTAAATAATTTTGAAATTGATATTTATCCGGTTACCAATGCTGATTATGTCAATTTTGTAAAAAAATATCCGAGATGGCAAAAATCTAAAGTCATCAAATTATTTGCCGATGCTAGTTATTTATCAAATTGGAAAAGCGATTTAGAACTAAAGGATTCAGAAAAGCCAGATAGCCCCGTAACCTACATTTCATGGTTTGCAGCTAAAGATTACTGTGAATGCCAAGGCAAACGTTTACCAACTGTTGATGAATGGGAGTATGTAGCCATGTCTGATGAGACCACAAAAGATGCTCGAAATAAAGCTTCATACAATCAACAAATTTTAGCTTGGTATGAAGCTCCCCGTTCTAATGAAAACAAGATTGGGCAACATCAAAAAAATGTTTGGGGAGTACATGATTTACATGGTTTGGTTTGGGAATGGACTTTAGATTTCAATTCAGTGTTAATAACTGGAGAATCTAGAAAAGACGTGGATAAAGACAGCAATTTATTCTGTGGAAGTGCAGCTCTTAATGCAACCGATTTAATGAATTATGCCGCCTTTATGCGTTATGCTATTCGTGGCAGTTTAAAAGCCAAATATTCTATGAAAAACTTAGGATTTCGATGTGTAAAAGATATAAATGATAAAATCAATGAAAACTTATAAGTATTTATTTTTAATGCTATTTGCAATATTTGCGTTGCAAAGTTGTAATTCCAACAAAAAAACTAATGAAAATATAGATTTGGCTTATCAATGCCCGATGCAATGCGAAAATGGAAAAACGTATAGGGAGCCAGGTAGTTGTCCAATATGTAAAATGGATTTAGAACCTTTAACACAGATTTCAAAAAATGTTTTGAGTGATGATATTTCTGAAGAATCTATTTTTAATTTAACATCACAATGGCATACGGAAGAAGGTAATGTTATCGAGCTTAAAGACTTAAAAGGAAAAACCTTAGTAATGGTAATGATTTATACTTCATGTAAAGCTGCTTGCCCTAGATTGGTATCAGATATACGCAATATTGAAGCTGTAATTCCAGATGAAAAACTAAAAAATATTCAATTTGTTTTTGTTAGTATAGACCCAGAAACCGATACGTCAGAACGGTTGAAGGCTTTCGCAAAAGAAAACTATATGGATGAAGAACAATGGACCTTTTTGCAAGGAACTAAAAGTGGTGTTAGGGAGTTTGCAAACGTATTATCTGTAAAGTATAAAGAAATTTCACCAATAGACTTTTCACATTCTAATATTATTTCGGTTTTTAACGCCCAAGGAGAACTAAAATATCAACAAGAAGGACTTGGTGTTGATAATGCGGGAACTGTAGCATCAATTTTGGATGTGACGCCCTAAAAGAATAAATCAAACAACTAATAAAATGAAACGATTTTGTTTTTTAATACTATTAATGGTATTAAACCAAGTGATTTTTTCCCAGAATTTAGAATTATCTGCAGAAATTAGGCCACGTTATGAATTTAGAAATGGATATAAAAGTTTAATTGATGATGGTCAAGAACCTGCTTCTTTTGTGTCGCAACGCAGCCGTTTAAATATTGGTTTTGAACAGGATAAATTACAATTAATACTTCGCGTTCAGGATGTTAGGGTTTGGGGAGATGTAGCCACAAACATGAGTAATAGCTCAAATAGTATTGCAATTTTTGAAGGGTATGCACAGTATAATTTAAATAGTTTATGGAGTTTTAAAATAGGTCGTCAAGTATTGTCTTATGATGACCAACGTATTATGGGAGAAGTAGATTGGGCACAACAGGGAAGGAGCCATGATGCCTTTTTAATATCTTTTGCACCAAATAAAAAACATCATTTAGATGTGGGCATTTCGGTAAGTTCACAAAAAGAAACCATTATAGAAACCAATTATGATGTGAACAATTATAAGAATATGCAATTTTCAAGATATGAATATAATTTGGATGCGTCCTATTTAAGTTTTCTGTTTTTAAACAATGGTTTTCAATTTGAACAAAGCGACTCAGACTTAGTAACACTATATTTGCAAACATTTGGCGTGTTTTATAAAGTTAATAAATTTAAGTGGTCTGGAGAATTTTCAATTTACGGTCAAACAGGAGAACTTGCTAATGATAACATTTTTGCATGGTATGCTGGAGGTTTCTTAAAATATAATGTTGCAGATGACTGGCAAATAGGTATAGGCGGAGAATATCTATCTGGAACAGCAATGGATGATACTTCAGGAAAAAATAAATCGTTCAACCCGCTTTTTGGAACCAACCATAAGTTTAATGGTTACATGGATTATTTTTATGTGGGAAACCATATCAATTCAGTTGGTTTGTTAGATGCATATGCTAATTTAAAATTTGCCCGTAAAAAATTCAATTTAACAATAACCCCACATCTATTTTCAGCTGCTGAAACTGTGTTGTTGGATGGCACTAATAAAATGACCGATTATCTGGGTACAGAAATAGATTTAGTGGCTAATTATAAACTTCAAAAGGACATCAATTTAAATGCAGGATATTCGCAGTTGTTTGCTAGTAATACCATGGAAGTTTTGAAAGGCGGTAATGTCGATAAAACCCAAAACTGGGCTTGGATAATGGTGGTTATAAAACCAGAACTATTTAGTTTAACAAAGTAAGTCTGCTAGTTTGGTTAAAAATTAGAAAACTATTTTCAAAATTCATCATCAAGCTTATTTTAAAAGTCAGTTTCTTGATGAATTTTTTCTATTTTCAATATCAAAAGGTTTGATGTTTTTATGTCGCTTTACGTGTAAAATCTCACTTTTTTTTAGTTGGAGGTTTTTTTGTTTCGGTTGGTTCCGTTTAATTTCATCCAATGTTTTACTGTCATTTCACATAATTATTTTAAAGGTTCAGATTTTCAATAAACCAAGGGTTTTGGAAGAAGGTTAGAATCTTAGAGTTATTAAGTTATTGATGAATCTGTTCTTCAATATCCCTTTAAGTTGGTGCAAGCCTAAGCTTAAAACATACTTCTTGAAGAATTATAGATTTAGGACAAGAATGATCTTTGACATTCATAATTCAAATGATTTAAAAAACTTACGAGAAGAAGTTATTTTAGATGCCACAAAACCTAAAAAAGAATTTCCTTTCAATAAACCCTGTATAAAACAACAGAAGTGTATTGAAAGGAAATTTTAATATTAAATTAATTCTATCAAAACAGAGAAAACTTTAATGTGATTATTATTTTTGGGTTTGTAAGCTTTACATATTCCCTTAAACAACTACACAAGGTGCACTTTGATTTGTTATTGTTTTTATTTCTTATCTTTCCTTTTGAGATTATATAACGTTTCATCAATAGTAAACCAACAGAAGTAAAAAATACCAACTGAGAATATAATATCGCCAACCATACGTAACCATTTAAGTGTTTGTACTGTAGGAGAGTAGAGTAATTCGGAGTCCCTAGCGAAAGAATATCCTTTAGTTATAGATGTATAAGCTTGAATAATACCAACGGGAAGTAAGCTTAAAACGATCATGACTATTAAACCAATATTAAGTAGCCAAAAGGCTCTTTTTAGTTTTTTGCCTACCCAGATTCTGTCAGAATAGAATCGTAAACAGATTAAAACAAACCCCATGCCTAACATGCCGTAAACCCCAAATAAAGCCGCATGAGCATGTACCGCAGTAGTATTTAAGCCTTGTATGTAATATAAAGCAATGGGTGGGTTGATTAAGAAACCAAAAACACCGGCTCCAATAAAATTCCAAAAAGCAACAGCAATAAAGAAAAATATGGGCCATTTGTATTTTTGCATCCATTGTTTGCTTTTTAAAAGATTCCAGTTTTCTCTAATTTCAAAACCCATAAGCGTAAGTGGCACAACTTCTAAAGCACTAAAAGTGGCTCCTAAAGCGATAGCCTGAACAGGTGTTCCTGAATAATATAAGTGGTGCAACGTACCAATAATGCCACCAGCTAAAAATATAGAAGCAGAGGCTACAGATACCCGTCCAGCAGTTTTAACCGATATAATTTTCATTCTAGAAAAAATAAAAGCAATAACTACGGTTGCAAATACTTCAAAGAAACCTTCCACCCATAAGTGTACTAGCCACCATCTCCAGTAATTAATAACTGGTAAGCTACTATTTTCACCATACATAAGTCCAGAGAAAAAGAACATACCAATGGCTAATACCGATATTAATAATATAATAAGTAAGTGCTTAGATTCATCGTTTTTACGAATACCATAAATAAGATGCCGACTTACCATAATAACCCAAAGTACCAATCCTATTCCTAGAAATATTTGCCAGAATCGACCTAAATCCATGTATTCGTAACCTTGGTGACCAAAAAAGAAGTTTGTGGTTAATTCTAAAAATTGGTGTATGCCCAACCATTCGCCAAACATGGACCCAAACACTATAATTATTAAAGCAATAAATAAGAAATTGATACCAAAAACTTGGTATTTCATTTCTTTACCCGAGATCATAGGCGCTAAATAGAGACCAGTACTTAGCCATATAGTGGCAATCCAAAATATAGCAAGTTGTGTATGCCATGTTCTTGTTACAGAATAGGGGAGAATACTCGATAAATTAAAACCAAAAAAGGATTGACCTTCAACAGTATAATGTACGGTAATAACTCCTAAAACAACCTGTAAAGCAATAAGTAATGAGATAACTATAAAATATTTAAGTAGGGCTTTTTGAGAGGGATATAAATTAATGTTTTTAAGGGGATCAGCCTCTGGTTTTGTAACCATATCACCTTTTTCATGGTTTAATAAATAGTAATACGTAAGAATGCCGATAAACAATAAAAGTAACACAATAGAAAGACCAGACCATATCAAAGAACCTTTGGTAATAGTATTGTCTATTAAAGGTTCGTGTGGCCAATTTGATGTATAGGTATAATCTTTACCAGGTCTGTTGGTACTCGCAGCCCAAGAAGTCCAGAACAAAAAGGCATTGAGTTCTTCTAATTTTTTAGCATCCGTTAAAGCACCTTTAGGAATAGCATAAACTTCTTTTCCTTCAGAAAAAATAGTTGTGTAATGTTTAATGTTATCTTTAATGGCAGCTAATTGACTTTCCGATATGGTTATCGATTTGTCTGCTTTATTATAGGTGTTCGTTTTAATATTTTTAATTAAACGGGCTTTTAGAGCAGCTTTATTTTCAACATCTAAATCTTCATATTTAGAATTAAAATCTTTTTTTGCCCATGCATTGAGCATAAATACAGCTTCTTTATGTATCCAATCGGCCGTCCAATCAGGGGCCACATAACTGCCATGTCCCCAAATAGAGCCTACTTCCATACCTCCAATAGATTCCCAAACGTTTTGTCCTATTTGAATGTCTTTTTTTGTGTAAAGAACTTCTTGAGTTTCTTTAACAATAACGGTATCTGGTATAGGAGGTTGTGTTTGATAAACCTCACTTCCAATCCAAATTAGTGTGATGAAGGATAATACAATTACACTACTAAATATAATCCATATTTTTTTCATTGTGATTAATTTTTAAATTTTTGGTGTTATAATGTTGCGTTAATACGTTCGATACTGTCATATTTTGAAACCGATAATCGAACGATACAATCTGATATGCAAGTTAAATCGTGTGGTATGTTTTCATCTAAAGCAATTAAATCACCTTTTTTAAGGATCTGGCTCTTACCGTTAATACCAAAATCTAAAGTACCATCAAAAAGTTCTATTATGATTGGAAAAGGGGCTTTGTGTTCTTTCATAGCTTGTCCTTTTCTCATAACGATTCTAACTTCTTTGGAAGTTTTTGTTTGTAGCAAGACCGTGACAGATGGTTTGTTTTCTTGGTAGTTAATATTATTTAGTAATGATGCTGTGTTCATAATATTATAGTTTTATTTGTTGTCTGTAATTATTTTAAAAGTGAGGTTGTTAATTTTTTCATCTAATATGATTTGACAGGACAAACGACTTGTTTCATCAAAATAATTAACTTGATTAAGAGTTTCTTTTTCGGTGGCAGTTATCATGTCATTTAATGAGTCTTCAATAAGTTTTACATGGCAGGTACCGCATAGTCCGCGCCCTAAACATTCTCCAATTTCCTCATAATAAGTATCTACAATAAGCTCCATTAAATTTGGGTATTCAAAGCGAGAGAAAGGAATTTCAACGCATTTATTATTGTTTGTTATTATATGTACTTTAAATGGCAATTTGTTTATTCTTAAATTTATTAATGTGCTTTTTGTTCGTTTCCAATTATTATTGGAGTACAAACTTAAGTTTTAATTTTAAATAGGACAAATATATCCTAATTAAAATTTGTTTTTATTTAAAATAGGGGGGGTGTGATTTAGTCGTCTTTTAATAATCTAAGTGATGTGATGTAAAATACATTAAATTCAGAATGACAATTAGTACACTTGCTGCATAATAATAGACCAAGTGGAAATAGAAATATATTTTATTAATTAAGATATATTTGTCCTAATTAAATAAACTTTATATATTTGTATTAAATTATAACACAATATGTTTTCAAAAGCGTGTGAATATGGCATTAAAGCTGCAATTTTTATTGCAATCAATTCCTATGAAGGGAAGCGGGTGAGCCCTAAAGAAATTGCTGAAGAGATTGATTCCCCACAGGCATTTACAGCTAAAATACTGCAGGAATTAGTTAGACATAAAGTAGTTTCTTCAGTAAAAGGAGCATATGGAGGTTTTGAAATTGATAAAACCAGGATTGATAGTATTAAATTATCTCAAATAGTCAAGGCTATTGATGGTGATAAAATTTTTAATGGATGCGGTTTAGGCATGGAAATTTGTAACGAAAATCATCCATGTCCTGTTCATGATAAATTTAAAACCATTAGAGACGAATTAAAATATATGCTGGAGCACACAAATCTTCAAGAATTAGCATTGAGCATAAAGACTGGAAATTCATTTTTTAAAGTGTAAAAAATTTTTAATCATAAATAGGATAAAATTATCCGAAATAAACAAAGTTATGGAAGTATTATATAAAGATTCAGAAAAACAAATAGGACAATTTGTGGCAGAAGATTTTAGAACAGCAGCCGTTTTTTCAAAATATAAAATAGATTTTTGCTGCAATGGAAACAGAACTGTTAATGAAGCCTGTGAAAAAAAAGGCATAGACAGTAACATTTTGTTAGATGAAATTCATGCCGTTTTAAACTCAAAAACGGACGAATCCATTGATTATAAATCATGGCCATTGGATTTATTGGCAGAATATATTGAGAAAAAACATCACCGTTATGTAGAAGAAAAAATTCCGGTATTGCTTCAGTTTTTAAATAAACTATGCAATGTTCATGGAGAAAGACATCCGGAATTATTTAAAATAAATGAAGAATTTACCGCTTGCGCTAATGCATTAACATCTCATATGAAGAAAGAAGAACTTGTATTGTTTCCATTTGTAAAACGAATGGTAAAAGCAAAATCAAATAATGAAGCCATTCAATCGCCACAATTTGGAACTGTTGAAAGCCCTATTGCAATGATGATGCAAGAACATGACACTGAAGGCGAGCGTTTTAGAAAAATCGCTGAACTTACCAGTAATTATAATCCACCAGCGGATGGATGTAATACATACCAAGTAACCTTTGCTATGTTGGATGAGTTTGAAAAAGATTTGCACTTGCACATTCATTTGGAAAATAACATTTTATTCCCTGAGGCCATTAAATTAGAAAAACGGCTTGTGTAATAACAATATTTATTTTAAAATGAAAAAATTCCAGAATGTAGCCCTAAAGACATTTTGGAATTTTTATTTTTAGGGTTAATCATTTTATATTAAAAAAATAACAATGCCCAAAAAACTTGTAGTTGTATGTTTGCTTAATTTTTTTATTGCTGCCTTATTAGGTTTAGCCCTTCGCTATTCGTTTATTGATCCGATTCCTATTAATTATCGTTTTTTAACTCACACGCATTCACATATAGCCATGTTAGGTTGGGTGTATTTAATGTTGTATACCCTAATAGTCCATTATTTTATTCCAGTTAAGAAAACTGTTTTCAATAAATTGTTTTGGCTTACTGAAATTGCTGTTCTTGGTATGATACTAAGCTTTCCCTTTCAGGGGTATGCCGCAGTGTCTATTACATTTTCAACCTTACATATTTTATGTAGTTATTACTTTGCTTATCTGATTTGGAAATATCATAAAACAGACTCATTAGTAACACGTTATTTACTGAGAGCTTCTCTTTTATTTATGTTGTTATCAACCATTGGTGTATGGTGTTTAGGACCAGCGGTAGCTATGGCTGGGCAAGCCTCTGCATTTTATCAGATTGCCATTCAATTCTTTTTGCATTTTCAGTTTAATGGTTGGTTTATCATTGCAGTTATAGCTTTGTTTTTCCATCAATTGCAATTACAGGACTCTACACTGTTTAGGCTATTTTTCAAACTTTTAATTGCAGCTACTGTACTTACTTTTGCATTGCCTGTGTATTGGTTTGCTCCTCACGTTATATTATTATGGATTAATGGACTTGGTGTTTTACTGCAATTGGCAGCATTATTCATGTTCTTAAAACTTATCAGGCCCTTACTTGTAATGGTATTAAAAGACCAATCAAAACTCATTGTTTATTTGTACAGTTTTGCTGTTTTTTGCTTTATATTGAAAATTGTATTGCAATCAGTGTCGCTCATCCCAGAAATTTCGAAGGTGATTTATCTGTATCATAATTTCGTCATTGGGTTTATCCATTTAACCATGTTGGGTGTTGTTACAGGTTTTTTATTTTCCTTTATTATAAAAAGTAATTTGGTAAGAATGAATAAATGGCTGTACATTGCTGTTTGCACATTTTTGTTTGGATTTGTTTTAACAGAATTGACATTAATCATTCAAGGATGTATGTTTTATTTAAAGCAAGGGATGCTTCCAAACTATTACCTTTTGCTTTTTTTATTTAGCGTGTTTTTGCCTTTGGGAATTTTCATGCTATTGTTTAACATTATCACACACAAAAATCATGGAACGCAAATCACAAAAACGACATAAGGCATTACAGCCATTAAGTAGAGATCACCATCATGGATTATTGTTGTCTTGGAAAATTAGAACTGGCCTTAGTAAAAACATTGATTCAGAACGTATATGGCTGTATGCCAATTGGTTTTTTCAAAAGCATTTAATTCCGCATTTTAATATAGAAGAGACACACATTTTTACACTTTTAGATGACAAGAATGACCTTAATAAAAAAGCATTAGCTGATCACAGGCGTTTAAAACGATTATTCTCTGAAACAGAAAAGGATGCAAACACATTGAGTAAAATTGAAGAAGAATTAGAACAGCATATTCGTTTTGAAGAACGTGTCTTGTTTCCAGAAATTCAAAAAATGGCTTCTGAAAAACAATTGAATTTAATTGAGGAAATACATCAACAAGATGGTTTTGTTGACAAATTGGATGATGAATTTTGGAAATGATAGTAATTAACTTCAATAATTATTTATTGATGACATTCATGAAAGTAATAACAGCATTTGATAGATCGTTGTTTAAAAACAATGGTATAATTTCAAGCAATAAAAGAAGGTGAAATACAAATAGATCCATCCACTCTGTGTTAAATCGTAAAAGCTATAATTTTAAAATTTTAAGTAATGATATCTGTTAACGTGGATGCAATTGCGTGTTCAAAATCTGATTGTCCTGTCTTGGATTTGAGCTCGTTAATAGTTGTTCCTTTGATATGAATCTGTCTTTCTAAAAGAAAGACGATCTCAGCAGATATTTCCTCAACAAAACTTGTAATGTGAAATCTTATTAAGATAGTTCTACATTTTTTCTGTTCCTTCTACTTAATGGACTATTTAATTCTTGATATATTTATATTAATTGAATATGAGATTTTAGAAAAGAATGAACCAAAAATAAAACCATAAATAAGAGATTTTGATAGAAGATTTGATGAAGTAATAGATGAAAATAGAGTATGTATATTTATTGTTATAGCTTTGAAAATTCGTTTCGTTATGAAACACTTGTTTAAATATTACATAGACGCTCTTTGGTTAAAATGTTAATAAAACTTATTGTGTCATTGTTTAAGACAAATATGACGAACCAAATTTCAATTTTAATGGTATTGATGTGTTTAGTTACGAAATATTTCAACCGATTGCCTTGCATTTTGTTGCTCTACATTTTTGTAAAAGAGCTTTCTTATAAAAATATTTTAACATAATTCTAAGTTTTACCTTCTTCAATTTTATCTTTCCAAAAAAGACAGAAATTAAAAACTTTGAAATAATGTCCGCTATAAAGGAGGAGTTATCTATAACAATATTGGCACAAAGTTAAACTCGCAAAATATTCTCATCAAAAGACTACGGCATAAAGCTAACGCTTCGTCCACAACTCATTTATTCCGTTTCCTTTTGAGCAGAAATGTTGTCTTCCGTTTGGGTTCCGCATACATATTGTTTAATCAAAAACTATAAATTTATGGAAACTATTACCGAACATTTAAAAGAAGTGGCATTAGTTAAAATTATAACCGGTAAAACCAATCCGAGAAGCGATTTCAATGAGCAATCTATTCAAGAACTCGCAGAAAGTATCAAGGAAAATGGATTGCTTCAACCATTGCTCGTCAGACCAATAGATGAAGGTTATGAACTCGTCTGTGGAGAAAGACGATTAAGAGCTTGTAAGATGATTGATTTGAAATCTGTACCAGTTCAAATTAAGGACTTAAACGACCAAGAAACCTTGGAAGCTCAAATCATTGAAAATTTAGAAAGGGAAGATGTGCATCCATTGCGTGAAGCTGAAACTTTTAAACTGATGATTGCCAAAGGTGATTATGGTATTGAAGAAATAGCCACCAAAATTGCCAAATCTGAAAAGTTTATTCTTCAAAGATTGAGTCTCAACAACTTAAATTCCGAATGGAAAAAGCTGTTTTTTAAGGATAAAATTAATCTTTCAAAGGCATTAATAATCGCGCGATTGGATAAGAAATACCAAAAAGAGGTAGCGCAAAATGCAAGCGATTGGAGTGGCGGTATAAAATCTGCCCAACAGCTACAAAGCTATATTGACTCAAACATAACGACACTCATATCAAAGGCAATTTTTAACCCGTTAGATGAAAAACTGGTTAAGAAAGCAGGGGGGCATGCATCAGTTGCCCGAAACGCTCTGGAGCAAATTGCTCGTTGTTTCCAGACGTAAAGGAGGAAGACCGATGTTTCGATAAAGTGTGCTTCAATAATAAAACGGAAAAGCATATCGAAAACGAAATTGACAATATTATCAATAATGCTGAGGACGTCTATTTAATAAGGTCTAAACATCAAGATACAGATGATGAACTAACGCAGAAATTGAAAAAACTAGGAATCAATGTGTTGGTAAATTATGATGATTTTGAAACCATCCACGGAAAGGATGAGCGAAAAAACAAAATTAGAGGCTTTTGGATTAACGGTTACGATCATGGAAAATATGTCTCTATTCGAATGACCAAAAAACAAGAAGAAAAATCATTGGATCCTAAAAGTAAAGAAAGCGTTATTGCTCAGGTTGAAAAAATCAATACAAGAGCAAAACGAATGTTGGAACTGGATGATGAAAAAGTACATAAGCGCATCATTGAAACCATGTGTGAAACTGAAGAATTAACTGTGATTGGAAAACATAAATATTGTGATGCCACAGAAAAAATTAGCAGATTGATATTATGGAATGCTTTAGGTTGGCCAAAAAAAGAACACTACGGTAAGCTTTTGGATATTGACAAATATCAAAAAGAGGGTTCTGTTGGATTCCTAAAACGTCTTATGGAATTGACTAAAGATGACATGGCAATCATCATCAATAATGTTGGCTATGATGCCTTTAAATCAGCTTTGCCAACTTTTATTGAGGCCATGGCACTAAGAAGGCTAGCTGAAAGCTTCGGAAGTATTCCAATAGAGGATTTTGAGAAAGAACAAAAGGCGATTGCTGATAAAAGAATAAGCCGGCAGAAGGAACGAGTTTTCAAACTAAAAAAGTCGGTCAAGTAAAACAAAAAACCACTAATTGTCACTTTGATGATTAGTGGTTTTTTTATATTATTATCTCTAAAGCCATTCAGCACATTCCCCTGCATTCCGTGAAAAACTTCATTTCGGGAAAAGAGCTTCTTTAAAAAAGTCTTGGACACAATCTCAAAGTTTTAGATTTCCACTTCTCTTTTTCCTGCCGAAGAAGGCAGGAAAGCTCCGTTCTCAATATAAAACTTTGAAATAGCGTCCGCTTAATAGGAAAATGTATTTGCATTTTGTTCCACTTTCTATGATTTTGTATTTCACAAAGAATTTAGCCCCATATCCCAAGCCAACACCGCTATACCTTTTTTTGACAGCAAAATAACAACATTTAGACTTGAACGACAGCATAACCAGGCTCATGCTTCGCTCTTTTTATTGGATAAAATGTTTCATATAGTGCCATAGACAGAATACTTGGAGTGCATCGTCTTACGGTCAGTAGTTTCGTGAAAAATAAGATTAGTGTGTCTTGAATTGGAATTGTTTGAGTTAAACCAATTTCTAATATATGAACCTCATATAAAAACTAATAATGGAACAGTTATTGTGTACGGTAGTCAAGTAAATAGTGGAAAAAACTTGACAAATAATATTTAAAATGATTATCTTTGTACTATTAGAACTATGAATATAACAACATCCATAAAAACTAAAGTTACTCGTATAGATACTGGAGAAGTATTTACATACGATACTTTGTCTATTCCTCAAAGTGAATTTTCTGCTGCAGCTAAAGCTTTAAGCCGATTGGTTGCTAAAGGAGTTATAAAGAGATATAAAAAAGGGATGTACTATAAACCCAAGCAAACTGTTTTTGGAGAACTAAAACCAAGGGAAGATGTATTGCTTAAAAATTACCTCTTTGAAAACGATAAACAGATTGCTTATATAACCGGTGTTAGATTATATAATCAACTTGGGTTGACCACTCAAGTTCCTAACGTTGTGAGATTGGCAAGTAAGGATAAAGAGATAAAGACCAAAATTGGAAACCTTATTATAAAACCTGCAAAGAGTTACGTTACAATTACAAAAAAGAATGTACCATTATTGCAACTATTGGATGTCATAAAGGATTTTAAGAACATTCCAGATATGGATAAAAAGATAGGTTTTGCTTTCCTAAAGGAAAAGATAGAAAACCTTTCGGATGAAGATAAAGAGAAGTTGACCAATTTTGCAAAAGCCTATCCACCAAAGGTTAGGGCTTTGTTAGGCGCCATTCTTGAAGTTCTTTCATTTGACCAATTGAGCGAATCACTTAAAGAAACAATTAATTTTTTGAGTAGTTACGAATTTGGGATATCTAAAAAAACATTACCTACTGCCTCAAACTGGAACATTACCTAATGAACGAGCAAGTTAAAAATTTTAGCACACAACCGAATGATTAATAGCGAACAGCATCTGACCATTAAAAAACAATTCTCATGTTCTTTTTTGGCACACAGGAGGTTTGCCAGCTAATTTTTATTATTCTAAAGACTTAATGTAAGAAAATAATAGGATTTTAATAGAATTTGATATGATTTGTATCTATTTGGTATAATAGTTTAAAAAACGTAAAATGTTTTAGCAAATGAAAAACCCCAAGATGCAAAATCTTGGGGTATCCCTTGTTATCACTGTAGCGAGAGGGGGGCACGATCCCCCGACCTCCGGGTTATGAATTGAGAGCGTTGTATCTCGTTTTAATACAAATACCTTTAAAATCAATAATTTAAAGCGCTTTCAATATTCTATGATGTTAAATGATGGCGTTTGATATTATAGAATGTTTTAGCTATGTTTTAGCAGAGCTTTAATTTTAAGAATTGTACATTGATTTAAAATCGACCAGTTATGTCTTCAGTATCTCCTTTTTTGGTCAAAAGACCGAATTCAAAAAATCTGCATCCTATATCCATAAGGATCATTAAGGATAGAAAACCTTCGTATGTTTATTTGGGGCAGGCAATTAAATTGAATCAATGGGATTCTAAAAATGGTCGTGTAAAAAATTCCCATCCAGATTATTTAGAAATCAATCAACTTATCATTAGTAAATTATCCAAAGCGAATAAAAGTTTGTTAAACGCTGAAATAAAAGACGAATATCTATCTTCAAAAAAGATAAAGAAACAAATGGTTTCAAATAATGAAAGTGATTTTTTTAAAGTTGCGAAAGCTTATTTGAAAAATATTGAAAACAGGAATAAATTTCACCAATTGGATATTGAAACTAGGCGAGTAGAAGTTTTTAAAGAATTTCTTAAAAAGGATAAACTGCTTTTTACTGAAATAAATATTGAATTGCTTATGGAATTTGAGAACTTCTTGCTCAGTAAGCGTAATCTTTCTAGACGTACAATTATAAATTACATGATTACCATTAGAACTGTTTTTAATTTGGCAATAACCAATTCTTCAGCGGATGCAAAGTTATATCCCTTTGGAAAAGGTAAATACCCGATAAAGTTTCCTGAAACCCAAAAGATTGGATTAAACATGACTGAAATAACTGCTTTAGAAAATGTTGAAGATCTAACAAAAGCACAAGAATACGCATTGTCTGCATGGTTATTAAGTTTTTATTTTGCAGGAATTCGAGTAAGTGATGTGCTTCAATTAAAATGGAAAGATTTTATGGATGACCGTTTATATTATAGAATGGATAAAAACAGTAAATTGGTATCATTAAAAGTGCCAGATAAAGTTTTAAAAATTTTAGATAAATTAGAAAGGGAAGAGGATTCAGTGTATTTATTTCGGGAGTTGGAAGGGGTGAATATTTCTGATAATAGATTATTAAGAACTAGAATAAAAACTGCCACAAGGAATTTTAATAGACGATTAGAGCTAGTTGCAGAAAAAGCTGGAATAGACAAGAAAATGAGTATGCATATAGCACGACATAGTTTCGGAAATATTTCTGGAGATAAAATTCCTATTCAAATGCTGCAAAAACTGTATAGACATTCTTCAGTAACGACCACTATAATGTATCAATCAAACTTTGTTCAAAAGGATACTGATGAGGCATTGGATAAAGTTATTAATTTTTAGGCTCTTTATATTCATTATTTTATGTGTAATTAGGTTCAAATCCTGTCATCCCGACTTTTTAGTATATCAAATAGAAACAAAATATTTTTAATAATATGATTATCAGTATTTTGTATTTTTAAAGCAATTATTTAATATGAATTGTTTTAAATAAAAAAGTTACCTATTCGGTTACCACCTTTGGAGACCCTATAAAAGGTAACCGAATACCTTGATTTGACTTTTGTTTTTAATGTTTAATTTAAAAATGAAAGATTATGACACATCCAAACACCTTTAGTGTCCTGTTTTGGTTAAAACTGGCAAGTACCAAGAACAGGAAAGCTCCCCTTTATGCCAGAATTACGGTAAATGGGAAACGCTCAGAACTGTCCCTAAAACGAAAAGTCCTTATTTCAGATTGGGATACTACAAAGAACAGGTTAAAAGGCACAAGCGAATCAAACAGATCTGTTAATGCCTATCTAGAGCAAGTTCATGTAAAACTGTTCGAATGTTATCAAAAACAGCAAAACGCTAACAAGCTAGTGACCTCTGACATTATCAAAGCCAATTTCTTAGGAAAAACAGTATCCCACCATGCCTTAACAGATATTATAGCATATCATAACACACACATGAAACATAGCTTGCGTTGGGGAACACAAAAGAACTATTATACAACACATAAGTATATTTTTCTTTTTCTAAAGCAAGAATATAAAACAACAGATATGTACCTATCAGAACTGGGGTATAAGTTCATCCTAGATTTTGAACGCTTTTTAAGGCGTCAGGACAGTATGGGCAATAATACAGTAATGAAACATATAGGACGTTTGCGAAAAATGGTCAGTTTGGCATTTAAAATGGATTGGATAGAAAAAGACCCCTTTATGAAGTTTGAAGCAAAATATGAAAGAAAGGAGCGGGGTTTCTTGACCTTGGAAGAGATGCAACGTATAGAGAATAAAGAGTTTGCAATCCAAAGACTGCAATTGATAAAGGATCTGTTTATATTTAGTTGTTATACTGGTTTATCGTATGGAGATGTGATGAATTTAACAATTGATAACCTATGTAAGGGAATAGATGGCAAACAATGGATATATACCCAAAGAGAGAAAACAAGTATTCCAGTTAAAATTCCATTGTTGCTAAAGGCGTTGAATATTATTAAAAAATATGAAAGGCATCCAAATACGATACACAAACAGACACTGTTCCCAACAATTTCGAATCAAAAACTTAACTCTTATCTAAAGGAGATTGCCGATGTATGTAGAATTCAAAAGAACCTGACGTTCCACATAGCACGACATACCTTTGCAACGACCATAACCTTGAGCAATGGTGTACCCATAGAAACCGTATCAAAGCTATTGGGACACTCAAAGATTACAACGACCCAGATTTATGCAAAAGTGATAGAAAGAAAGGTAAGTGAGGATATGGAACGATTAGAGCAACGTTTTTGATATATAAAGACAAGTTTGAGTTTTTATTTAACTAGATATCATAAAAGGAATAACTAAAAAATCTTAAAATAAAATTCCCTCTAAATGCGCTTCTATTGCAGCTAGAAACGTATTAAAAGGGAATTTTTTGAGATTTTAATAAATGGGCAATTACATTCTTCTGGTATTATTTTTTAAGTAGTTTCTCCAAATACTCGATTTTGTCTTTTTCTGCCTGAACTAGACGTTCATAAAGTTCAACGATTTTCTCCACAGTATTAAAAGTCGGCTGGTAATTTACGGAACTTGAAATCAAAGTAGAATTATCACTACTATTATTGTTATAAGTATTATTAATTATATTAAAAACGGCTTCATCCGAAAAGTTTTCAATACCTTCTTTAGTAACGCCTAAAACATTTGCAATCTGTTCCAGTTTGTCATCTTCAATGGTTTCAGACTGCTCAATTTTAGAAACTGCCTGTTGGCTAATTCCCAGTTCCTCTGCTAAGGTTTCTTGTTTCATCCCCCTAAGCTCTCTGATTCGGCTAATCTTTCTACCGATGTGGTTTGGTTTTGTTGCTGTTTCCATAATCCAAATATAAGATTTTTTCTAAAAATTACCACTCTAGTAAAAAACAAATTCAGGATAGTATAAAACAACTTACTTTGGTTTGGTACACTTGATTTATGCTCTTAATTTATGTAAAGCAAAATATCATGGAAACAAAAACATCAAAAAAAACCGAATTACAAAAGGAACTTTTAGCTCATTTAAAGAAGCTATTGGCATTACATTCAGTATATGTTATCAGTACCATTAAAGAAAGGAAGAGCCATAAGGTTCATCTGATACCACAAAGTAAAAATTCAGAAAGGTTCATCATTTATACGTTACTTATTATCACTTATAGACCCATTTCTAAAAGGCTTGGGGATTTTATGGACGAGGTGTATAATAAAATGCATCAGCGTTGTAAAATCTATCCCATCATGTATGCTTTATCAAACGTAAAAAAACGGTTAAATTATGGCGACGATTTTTTATACAAGGCTATTTTTCATACACCTTGCATATATAGGAATAATGACTGCTTGTCTCAATTCAGTAAGTACTCCATGCCTTTTCATCAAAATGTTTATGACCACATCCAAGAAACTTGGAAGAGCCGTATGGATCGTGCTGGATATCTCCTGTCCATTATAGGCAATATTGAACCAGAAAAAGACACTACTTCTATGATGTCCATAATGCACCATGCCTTAGAACAAATATGTTTAGGTCTTTTATATCTGTTTTGGAAATTTGAGCCACAACATTATTCACTGTCCTATATGTTACATTTATGCAGCCACTTTTGCAGATTGCCAGACACAATTTTCCCTAAAGAGACCTATGGATTACATCGTATGCGCTATATATTATGTAATGTCCATCATATCATGCGTTTCAAGGCACAAAATGAGTTTTCGTATAGAGTTACAGAAAAAGCCCATAATCGCTGTGAACAGTTTTATCATGAAGCTAAGAAACTTGGAGAGGCACAACTGGAATATCTAAAGGAACTACATTGTGACCCAACTATTTAATCAGCAATAATAATAAGGCAATGAAAAACAAACCCAAAAAACAACGCAAAAAGAAGCACGTTAAGAAACTTCAAGAGCTCAATATAATGGCAAAAGAACACTTTAGGTTGCTCAGTCCAACCCCTGAATATGTTTACAGAAAGGGAAACTACCTTAAATATGCCTACATCCGTAATTATGAAGAACTGGGTTACACATTGGAATCTCTTTTAAATGTATGTATCATGGCAATGGACGGTTTTGATCCGAACAATCAGAGAAGGGACATAAAGGAGGCTCACACCCAATTGGCAGATGTATTGGAATTTACCAAGAATTTAATCCCCCATGAAGAATTTGAATTTTTGGACAAATCCCGAAAATTACTGCTTACAAAGAATAAAGAACAATAGTTAAACCCAATTCAAATATAAGAGTCAATGTCCATTGGTTTGGAATTCAAGATGTGTGTCTGTGGACACATTCTTGTTTGCTCCCGAAGGTCGCAAAATAAAAAGAGTATTTATGGGCGAAAGAATAATCGATTTTGAGAATTCCTTATATTAGTTGAGTTTTAAAAGCCCCAACATCTATCGAGCTAATACTATGCAATGTTTTTGGGAAATTGAAAGGTTGGTTTTTACTTTTTTACTAAAAAATTCCTTTATTTCATTTAGCTACGAAGCTTTTTCACTAAAAAGCAGTACACAGATACCCCTTTAAAACTTATTAAGTACCAATAGACTACAATACCAATCAATACAAATTAGTCAAATAATTTTTACTGTAAAAAAAAGCCTGTTTATAAGGCTTACGAGACTTTTTACTGTAAAAAGGGGACAAGAGGTATTTGACAAAGATTAAAACTGTTCAATATTTCCTAAATCATAATAAAAGTTAGGGGTTTGCAGCAAATAAATGTCATTTTAATTGGGTTTTAAGAGGTTTTGCAGCAAATTTAAGATAAATTCGATTATCTATAATTGGTAAACACTTGTTTTTTAAGGTGATATGAACTAGTAACATCGCTCTGCGTGTTACCCTCTTGCTCTACCAAAACTCGATAGGCAGAGCCTATCAAATTTCATAGACAACATGATTAAAAAATCAGTTGCTTTTTTTAAATGAAAAGCGTTCTAATTGCTAATCCTAGATAGTAAAAAGCAATGATTGTCAGTAACTATCTAATAGGAATTATCTTTAACACACATTTATAACCACAAGTTTAATAGATACTAAAAACCTTTACTGGATAATAGGTAAAATTGATAACCTTAAGTTTCTTTTCTAATAATTAAAATTTAGTCATTCTAACAATAAGACTATTATAAGTCCATTGAATACGTTATCAAAAAGTAATATATTGCATACATAAACAATATAACTACAATTGGATTGGTATTTATTGTAGTTATACAATTGTTAGCAGTAACCTTTAAAAAATCAAGATAGAATATTTGATCATGAAGAAATTCAAAATTTTACTTTACTTGTTTTTTGTCATAACCTTAATCTCATGTAAAAATAAATTTGATAAAGCTGGCTGGAATTATTCGGGTCCAGATACTGGTGACCTTAAAGAATATCCATATCGAGATAGAATGGTTGACGATCTTTTAGAAAATTACACTATAAAAGGATTATCTAAAAAGCAAGTGTTTGATTTGCTTGGCGAGACTGAAGTTGTAGACAATACAATATATTACATTATTTTCATCGATTTTGGTTATGACATTGACCCAGTTCATACTAAGCATCTTGAAATAAAATTTAATGAAAAAGGAATTGCCGAGAGTGCTAAAATTGATGAATGGGAAAAATAAGGCTACTGCTAACACCGTATATAAAAAATTGCTAGTTTTACCTAAACCAATGTTAGTTGCTCGTTTGCTTGCATCCGATTTTCCTTCGGAAAATCCTCGCACACAAACACGCAACTTTCCATATACAAACACGTTAGCACCAATACTGAAATGACGAACACCAATTCATATTTTGAAATTAATGACAATGTGAATTTCATCCGAATCGACATCATTGGACTGAATTTCCCAGATGCTGAATTAGATTGGGATAAAAACTCATTGAATTCAATGATTTCTGTAAAAGTCGGTGCTTTTTCTGGAAAGTTCAAAGCTGACTTAATGACTTCCGATTTTGAAATATTTAAACGAGAACTTAAAATAGTTTATTCGGAATTGAATAGAGGCGCAACATTTGAAGGAATTGAAAGTCAAGTTACGATTCATATAAAAGGCGACGGAATTGGACACTTAAATGCAAAATGCTGGCTTATGGATTATGCAGGAACTGGAAATGAATTAAAATGTGAATTTGATTTTGACCAAACCCAACTTCCAAAATTGATTGACCAACTCGAAAATATAACGTCTGAATATCCAACAACTGGAGAATTAAAAACCTCTTGAAACCCTTTAAATTCAGTCTAACTGGCAAAAAAATTAATACTTTTTCAGGTGATATATGTTTAGTCTAATTTTGCAGTTCTAAAACATATTTAAAATGAGTAAAGAAAAATTAATAAAGGTTCTGAATAGAATACAATATTCTATAAAGGAAAATTACTTGAATAAAGTAAAAGAAACAGACACAATCGGATTTGAAGAATTGACTTCTATTAGAAACCAGTTCATTCAAGAGAGTTTTGCGAATTATCAAAATGAATATGAAAACGAATTCATAGACAATCTGAATAAAGACAATACCGAATTACTATCTAAAATTCAGGTTTTTGTTACTCGGGAAATTTACAAATTAGCGTACGATGAAAAATGGAATATAGCATAAGTACAGGTGCTAACGTGTATAATTAATTGCTAGGTTATAGCCTACTTGGAAATTCCTGCGGAATTTCCTCTGGTTCGTTTCCTTTTTGCTAAATTAGTTGCTTAACCACGCAACTAACCATACACAAACACGTTACCAGCCATTAAAAAAAACAGATGAGAGGATTTGAAGCATATAATAAATTCAAGACTGACTTAAAAGACTCAAGACAGTTATATGATATCACTTATCATTTGTATCAAACTGAAACAATTCGACTTGATACTGAATTAAAAAGTGGAAATGAAGTAAACCCAACTTTAAAAACGTCAATTGGTTCAGTTGAACATAGCCCCACTGCCCTTTATCGAAGATTACAAAATTTATATCCTTATAAACTTAGACAACTTATTTTAATTTCAAGTATAACTGCACTTGAAGTATATTTTACTGATGTCATTTTGGAAATATTTAAACGGGACATTACTCCATTTAAAGTAAACGAACCTGTAACATTTCAAAAAAATTATTTATTAAGTGTTGCTAATATTGCTAAAATTCAAAATGATATTATTACAAAGGATTTCAGAAACTTAACGAGTGGTGGACTTAAAGAAATTGACAAATACTACAAAAAAATGTTTGAAATTGATATTAAAAACCTTGGTATCAATTTTCAAGAAATTGAAGAAATACATATTAGAAGACATTTATTTGTTCATAGAAATGGTATAACCGATATGGAATACGTTAGTAAATTTCCACATTTAGGTTATAAAATAGAAGAGCAAATCAAAATTGAACATGACTACTTAGTTAATGCTTTAAATAAATTATCTGAATTTGCAGGATTAGTAAATAAAGAGATTTTGAAGAAATATCCTGACATTAACAGGACTCCTAAATATCATATAGGTACAAAATCATTCGACCGAGACCATATAAAATTAATGATTGAGATTAGTATATTGACAGATAGTTTTGATGTAGTTTCATACTTGAATACTTTAAATGTTAGAGGTCAAAACTTATCAGATTATATTGTTCAAATAACAACGATAGATAATTCATGTCTTTTATTTCTTTCTGGTAGGCAAGCAGACTTGTCTAGATTCTACAAACCAATAATTGAGCATGAGAGCATGATTATAAATAAAACGATAGAAATAAAGAAATAACGGCTGGTAACAATGTATAAAAATAATAGCCGAAATAGTAGTAAATTCAAGGTTTGTAGCCCGCTTCAACTTTCTTGTAACTTGACAGGAAAGCGCCACGCAATCGGCTACTATTTTTATACTCACCGTTAGCAACAAGCTGAACAAATCAAGAAAATGAAGTTATTAATTTGGACATTATTACTTTTTACAAACATTTTGATTGCTCAATCAAACGAAAAATTCCTTACCGACTTTTTACTTGAAAGTGAGCTGAAGTCTGAAAATGTTTTGGACAATTACAGTCAATTTGACTTTTCAAAAATTTGGGAATTAACAGAAAACAATAATGTTCTCGGAATTATAGGAAAAGAACATCAAAGATTAAAAATCAAACTGATTTCAATTAAAAAAGACCAAAAAAATCCAAATGAATATCTTGTATTTGGAAAGTCATGTGTTAAAGGCACAATCTGTGATTTTAATGGAAAAATAATTCTGACAGAAATAAAAGAAGTAAAAGAATTACACTTCGGAGTTGACGATGAATATGCAGACAAAGGAATTAAATCACAAGGAATTTTAATTGCTGATTACGAATTCAAAGAAAACTCGGAACAGAAACATAGCGGAATTTTTAAAGGCAGACTCTATTCAAAATGGTATTTGAATTCCAAAAATCAAATCGAATACGACAATATTGAATTCATTTCAGATGGATATACAAACAATGCGTTTGTTGGAATCTGGAAAAGCTACACAACCGACAAAGAAAAAATTTGCAATTGGGCTGATTATAGAATTCCTAATACGAATCGAGATTTTGACATTGGAGCAGGTGAATTTTCACCGAGCGAAAAGTATTTCGACAAAGGTTGGTCTGATTACAAACCAATGGAAATTGACGACTGGTGGAAATAAAGCCAGTTGCTAACAAAGCCATATAAAAATAATGCTTAGTTTAGTGCTTAATTAAAGGTTAGTGCGTTTTGCTTGCTTATTGATTTTCCTTCGAAAAACCTCGAACACAGAACCGCACTATACAATCACGTTGAGCCTCATACAAAAACAACCTAAATAAAATTTAACTAAACCGATTAATGGCAGTTTTAAACCAGTTTCAACAATATTCACAAGGAGAAAATACAGTTACAAACAATGTTCTGTTAATGCTTTCAAACCTTTACGAAATTAACCCTAAATATTATGAAGAATACATTCGCGGACTAACAGAAGATGCTGATAGATATGAAGTAATTCCATCTTTTCTCCAGCAGGTAAATAATAGAGGAAACGGAATAATTGATGGACACATTCAGGTTCGTGCATCGAAAATAATCATTGAGACTAAATTACACGGATTAGAATGGATTGACAAACTATTAAAATATTCAGATAGTTTTGATGAAAACGAGTTTAAGTTACTTTTTCATTTAAGCTCTAAAAAATATTCGCAACAGCAAATTGCCGAAATAAATGATCGGCTAAAAGAGAATAAGCTTATAGGAAATATTAACTTTCATTCATTAACTTATCAGGATTTAGTTGACCAACTTAAAGAATTAGCAAATAACTACCAATTTGAACATTATCTCCAAAGGCTTAATGAACACTTTGAGAGTTACTGCTTGGGAATGGCATTAATGCCAAAAAGCAATCACGTTTTAAGAGCAATGGCTTGTGGTCAATCATTTGACTTGAACGTAAAATATAAATTTTACTTCGATTTAGCTTCAAGAGGTTACAGCGATTTCAATTATTTAGGAATCTACAAATGGAAATCAGTAAGATATATCGGAAAAGTAGAAAATATGATCGTTGCGAATTGGGACGAAACCAATGGATTGGAGATTTTGGAGCAAAAATTTGAGTTAACAAATGACCAAAGAGAGCGATTGATTAATGCAATAAAAGAATCCGATGAAAATGGTTGGGGAGTAGAAAGTGAACACCGATTTTTCTTGTTAAAAGATTTTGAAGAAACTGATTTTGGAAAAACAACCCCAGGCGGAATTTTTAGAGTTAGGTATTTTAATTTAGAAGATTATATTGGGAAAGTACCAAAAAAAATGAAAGAGATTGCTGAAATGCTAAAATCAAAATCTTGGAAATAAGTATGAACGCTCAAGCCGTGTAAAAATAATTGCTTGGTTCTTGTCAACTAGGAAAATCCTACGGATTTCCCTCTGGTTCGTTCCATTTTTAGTAAGTTAGTTGCTTGCACATTCAACAATCCTTACACGTGATAAATTAAAGATAACCGTTAGCCATTATGAAAAATATTGAGGAAGTTAAAGTAAAAGAGATAAATAAAAATAGATTTAATATCTATATGCTCTTTACTCGTCATCCTTTTATAAATCTAATTGCTAAAGAAATTGGATATTATTCAAATGAAAACAACTCTATTTTAAGTGTTTTACTTTTTGATAATTATGACAAAGATTATAATTATGTATTAATGGCTCGTGATGAAAACAAACAATTCAGAGCTTTTGAAGTAAAACATAGCTTTAAAACTAAAGAAGAGGCAATAAGTGCTTTAACTAATTCAATAAAATGGCATACATCACAAAATGTAAATGTAGTTGAACAAGGAGCTTTCAAAAAAGGACTTGAACTTTTCAAAATTGTGGTTGGTCAAGAAAAACTTCACCCATATTTTGTTCGATTAAACAATGACAAAGGACTAAAAGCATCTAAAAATGCAATAATTGAAATATCAAATCATTTAGATGATATCGATGGGAATTTTATAGAACAGTTTCAGTCATTAAATGGTTTTGATGCTAGAATTTGGGAAATTTATCTTTTTGCTTCACTAATAGAGTCACACTTTGAAATAATTAGAGATTATAATAGTCCAGATTTTTTAGTTAAAAAAGATAATATCGAAATAGGAATTGAGGCTGTAATCGTCAATCGTAAAAATAACCCACCAAAATATTTATTTCATGATGATAGTATAATTACATCAAGCGAAATAAAAGAAAAATTAGAAAATGAAACTCCTTTAAGGTTTGGAAGTGCATTATTCTCAAAATTAAGTAAAGAATATTGGAAATTAGAACATTTAAAAAACAAACCACTAGTGTTTGCTATTGCTGATTTTCATGATAATGCTTCAATGACTTGGTCTTTTTCAGCTCTTGTTGAATATTTATATGGTAAAAAGGACATCTTGACAATTGACAAAAATGGAGAAGAGAAAGTTGAAACAATAATTGTGGAAGATTATGTTAAGGAAACTGGAGCAAAAATACCTTCTGGTTTCTTTCTACAGGAAAATGCAGAGAATGTAAGTGGTATATTGTTCTCCTCAACTGGAACACTTGGGAAATTCACTAGAATGGGAATCGAAGCTGGTTTCCGAGAAAAAGGACAAGTTGTAATTAGGGTTGGAGATAAATATGACCCAAACCCTAATTCTTTTAGACCTACTTCATTTATGTATACAGTAGATGAAAATGGGAATGAAACTTGGTCACAAGGACTTAATCTTTTCCATAATCCAAATGCCAAATTTCCTATTGATATGAAATTATTTCCAAATATTGCACATCATAAACAAGAAGGAGACGAATTAATAAGTCGGATTCCAGAATTTCATCCATATTCATCAATGAATTTTAATACAGTTGTCCAAGATTAGAGAATAATTATGGTTAACACCGTAAAATTAATTGCTAGAACAAACCTAAGATTCTCCTCCTTCATTCCGTTTTTTGCTAAATTAGTGGCTTAACCACGCAACTATCATTGTAAGCTTCCCAATAATAGAACTGTTTAATGTCTATAGAATACCGTAGGTTGACCATATTGTTGTTAAATAAAAATAAATCATTATACTGAAAAGATGAAAAATGAAAGTCTAATAGAACAAGAAGGTCTTGCTTTGATTGAGCAAATGAGAAATCGCCCAGGAGAAATTATTTTGGATGAGCTAATTCAACAGGCATTTAAAATTTTTGCTAACAAATTAGCTAATGGTGGAATTATTGCTGAGAACGAATTTGCATTTCAATTTGAATTAGGAACAATATTGAAAACTTTGGGACAATTATATGAGTTCAAACTTGAAGATAAATTCCACTTAGAATTTGAAACAAATATTTTGCTAAATAAAGAAAGTTCTAAAAGCAAAACTAAAAAAGCAAGAGTAGATCTTTTGATTAAATACAAACTAGATAATAAAACAACACAAGCAGCAATTGAGTTGAAGTATTTTCGAAAAAAAAACAATCGTGAACCAAATAATAGATATGATATTTTTACTGATATTTCAAATTTAGAATACTACAAAGACAATATTGAGATATGCTATTTTCTTTTAATTACAGATCATCAACATTATGTAGATAAGGAAGCATATTCACCGGATACCTCTGATTTTGATGTAAGACATGGAAAAACCTATAAAGCAAATACTAATTTATCATATCGAACACCAAACAAACCAAAGAAATATGAAACTGACATATTGTTAACTCAGAACTATAATTTTAAATGGAGAACTCTTGGGGATTTTTACTTTTTAATACTGAAAGTCTAAAAATTAGTGACTACTGCCAATAAGCAGTATATAAAAGGACTACATTTAGCTAAATCAGTGTAAGTTGCTTTGTTTGCTAGCTTCTGATTTTTCTTCGGAAAATCCTTGAATACAAACACTTACTTTTAAACACATTGTGATGCATTAAATAAAGACCTGAATGACAAATCAAAGAAAAATAGAAATTTTAACTGAGCAGAAGAAGAAAATCAAATCTTCTAATTGGAGCTACCAAATTTGGTATGCGGAAACCACTAGCATTCTTGAATTAATTTTCATTAAACACGAAGTTAAAAAAAAACAACTAAGTTATATTTTTAAGCGTCCAGGATATAACATATTGGGAATAAATCTGGAAACAGCATCAAGAGAATGTGATGAATTATTGGATGGGTTTATTAACGAATTGAAAATCCAAAGTGAAATTGAAATCCCTCATGCAACAGTAAACGGAAATTATATTAGTCAACAAAGAATAAATGAATTGTCCTCTATAAAATCAGAACTATTTGATTTATCAAAGTTAATTGCTTTATGTAACGAAATAAACATTAATTATAGTAAAAAGAACTTTTATAGTATTGCCATTTTGATTAGGGTAATTATGGATCATGTACCACCAATTTTCGGTAAAAGAACTTTTAATGAGGTTGCAAATAATATTAGTTCAAAAAGTTTAAAAAAAAACTTTATTAATTTACAAAACTCAATGCGGAACATAGCTGACGGTTTTTTACATAAAGGAATTAGAAATCGAGAAGTTTTACCAAGTGAAACTCAAGTCGATTTTAAAGCTGACTTAGACACCTTATTGTCAGAAGTAATAAGACTAATGAAATAAAAAACGAAATCACAACAAGCCGTATATGAAAAATTACTATTTTTAGCTAAACCAATGTCAGTTACTCGTTTGCTGGCTTCTGATTTTCCTTCGGAAAATCCTCGCCTACAAAACCGCACTATTCTTATAAACACGTTGGCAGCAACGCAAAAAAATCAAACTAAAAACTATGGATTGGGATTCATTTTTGATTAATATATATGCTGGTAGTATTTATTTTGTTTTAGGAATTCTTTTTTCCATTTGGTTGATACCTAAATTCACAATTAGGTTATTAAAACAAAAAAATATAATTCATTTTAGAACTAAAATCACATTTATAATATCAGAACTCTGTGACTTCTTAAATCATATGCCAAAGAAGTTTAAAATTAATAATGAATCGACAACATTTTTAGTTAGAAATAGCAATTATCCTGACCTTTATGACTTTGTAGCTTTGTTAAACCAAAATATAATGAAGCCAGCAGCGCCTGAACAACTCAAAGTTAATATTTTGACTACCATACAAAAATATTCGGGAGAAGAACGATTCAATTTTGTAAATGGAGAAGTAGAGAGGCTTAGATCTTTACAAGATACACTTGAGAATATTTTGACATCTCACTCTTTAAATATTGATGATAAAATAATCTCAACTTTGAGTACTCTATGTATTGAAATACGAAAAGTTGTAACTGAATTTAGATTTAATAATGTCTGTGAGAAGTTAACTGGAGAAAAAGAAGGTATTCACGGATCTAATCGAATTGATAAAATATATGATAAGATTATAAATTTACTTTGGTTATTAGAAAAAGAAAACGGAATAAAGAGGGAGTAATACACATCTGCCAAGCTGGATATAAAAAATTGCTAGTTTTGGATAAACCAAAGTTAGTTGCTTTATTTGCTTGCGTCCTATTTTCCTTCGGAAAATCCTCGCCCACAAACACGCAACTTTCCATGTAAATGTTAGCTGCAATTCACCAAACAAAAACTGTAGATGAATAAAATAGAACGAGTTGAAAAATATTTATTTGATTTTTTTGAAAATAATATACATGATTTTGATTTATTTTACAGAACGACAAATGAGCAAAGAAATGAAGGGATATATAGGCTTGAAAATGGAAATGAAATATTAGATTTTCTTTTTAATGTACATTCCAATATTTATGAAAATTTAAAGTTTAAAAAATTAATTCCTAGCAGATTTACGACACCAAATGATTTATTAGTATTTCTGCGAAATTTTAAAAAATACATTGAGAATAATAGTTTTCTACTTGACGAAGAAAATGTAAATGGGAGAACAAGTTATGTCATAACACATTTTATTGAGTATAAAAATAAAATTATTAAAGCGATTGATTATTCGTTTGAAATTTATGATTTACAAGATGAAAATATGTTAATTTATCAGCAGTTAAGACATCACCTGATAACAGAAAACATTGAGCTTTTTATTCAAAATTTAAAATCTATTTTCTCTTCTGTCTCATATGAAATAGCTAAGCAATCTGAAGGTTATTTTCACGCTAATGTATTTCTAATATTAAAACTTTTGGGTTTTGATATAATACCTGAAGATACAACTAACATTGGCAGAATAGATGCTGTAATCAAGTTGTCAAATAGAATCTACATTTTAGAATTCAAATTTTCAAAAGACACAGATGACAGTGATAAAGCATATAATCAAATAATAGAAAATGAATATGCATCAAAATATTTATTAGAAAACAAACCTATTTACGCTTTGGGAATTAGTTTTAATGAAAAAGTAAGAAACATAAGAAATTATAAATTTGAGAAACTGAATTAAAATAAAAACTACAGCTAACAATGGTAGCCGATTTACACAACTCAAAATTTCTAAAAGAGTGCTATATTTTTGCTTTTAATAGAAACATAAGGTTGTTGTATTTCAAAGATTAGTTGTTTAAAAAAATCGGAGTAAACCAATAGCCACACTGTATAAAAAAATTGGTAGTTTTAACTTAACCAATATTAGTCACTTTGTTTGCTAGCTTCTGATTTTCCTGTGGAAAATCCTATCATACAAACATGCAACTTTCCATGATACACAAACCGTTGTGGATAATCCTTCATAGACCCCAAAAATCTTAAGTACTTGGGCTAACGTAAAATTGTGTAAATTTGGTTTTAAAGATTAACTAGAATGATAAATTTTAATTTTTAAAAAATACTGAATTTCAGAAACAAAGCTTTACGTTAGTCAGAATGTAAAAAAAAACGAATGAAAAGAATATTTGAAAAGTGGTACATCGGATTAATAGTATTACCGATTTTAATAAACTTAATTACCGAATATTTTAATTTGTCTAAATTACTACAAAATTGGAATTTTACTATTATTGGAACTTTAGTAATAATAATTATAATACTTTTATACGAATTAAACAAAGCAAAAAAAGAAGTATCAAGTCTAAAAGAGTTACCTAAAAAAAGCGACAAAGAAATAATAAAGGAATTATTAAAAACTCTTGATATCAATGAATTCCAAAGTGAGATAGTTGAACAAAGTTGTTGGTATGGATATAGGAGAAGTTCTATAAATAAATTATATGAATTTTGTCGAAAAGCAGAGTTACTAAAATATAAAACTGCTGACTCGACACTTAACAAACATATTGGAAATTTGGCTATAAGTATTCATAATTTTAATGATTTAGCTTCAACCATTTTGTACGGAGACAATGAATTAACTTATGACCCTGATAAGAAAAACCCAGTTGAATATGAAAAAGCGAAAAGGATTTATCCAAAAGTTGATGAATTAAGTGAAAAAGCATTCGGAGTTCTGACTGAAATGATGAAATATTTAAAAACCAAAAATTATTTAGAATAAAAAATACTACCCACTACACCGATAAAAAAAATGCTAGTTTTAGCTAAACCAAAGTTAGTTTCATGTTTGCTAGCTTCTGATTTTCCTTTGGAAAAAAATCCATGCTCACAAATACGAAACTTTCTAAGATATACATAAATGTTTCCCGCAATATGAAAAACATCTTAGGAAATAACAATTATCGATTTGGAGTTGAATCATTTTTATTAATGTATTTAAACCAATATCAATTTGTTCTAGGTTCTGATTTGGAATATTATGGGAAAATTGACGAGACTTTTACTAAAGATAATCCGTGTAATATTTATTTTGTTTTAAGAAGACCAAAAGTTACAATTGACCCAAATTCAGTCAAGATAAAAGGTAAAAAAGCAGACTTTGAATTAATCATTCATCATCCAACAGAAGGTGGAATTATTAAAATGGGAACTGAATTAAACAAAGCAAAATCGGAATTAGAATTTCACACCGAATATCCTTATAATCTTTTTACTTTTTCAGACAAAAAAGGTGTCTTATTTGGTGCAAGACCAAGTACTTTAATTGACAGCGTACAAGTTGAAAACAATGTTAATTTGGCTACTCTTGATTATGAAGTATTATATATTGGCCAAGCTTATGGCAAAAACGGAAAAAGAACTGCTTTAGACAGACTATCATCTCACGAAACAGTTCAAAAAATTTACACTCATTCTTTAACTCAAAATCCTGATTCTGATATTTGGATTCTTCTAACTAATTTCTCTCAACAAAGTATACTATTTGCAGCTGGAGCGGATTTAATAAAGGTTAGTAAAGAAGATTCAAAAATTGAGCATAAAAAAGAAGAACATTTTTTTGAAAACAATGGAATTTCGATAACAGAGAAACAGAAAATAAATTTTACCGAAGCCGCACTTATTAAATATTTCCAACCAAAATATAATATTGAGTTTAAAGATAGTTTTCCATCAACAAAACATAAATCCTATTCTGAATGCTACAATTTAGATATTAAGGCTTTGATAATCGAATTGGATACATCAGAGAACACACGTAAAATTTTTACCGAAAAAACTGAAAGAACACATCATCATATGAAAATATTTGAATTCAATTCTGACGAAGATAGAATAAGTTTAATGAATATATTCGGATAAAATACTGTGGGCAATACCGTAAATGAAAAATATATAACATCTAAGGAAGAACTTTTAAAAAGAAACAGATTAAGAAGAACAAGAATCAATCTGTTTTATTAAAAATAGTTTTTCTTTTATAAAATCATTATCTTAGTATCAAAATACAACAAAAAGTCTCATCAAGTAAGTTACCTATTCGGTTACCAAAGAGTAAATTAATGTGTAACTATTTGAATATTAAAAAAATACATTGGGATATTTCTGCCTGTCATCCCGACAAATAGGGTATCAAAGGATATCAAAATAATGTTAACCAAATGAAATTCAGTGTTTTAATATTTTGTTTGAATTCATTTGTACCCATTTGAATACAAATTTGAAGGTGTCCTATTAGGTGTCCTTTTTTTAAGAAATAATTTCTTAAATTTGTATTATTAGTATTTTATATTTACAGTGATTTGGCTTTCGTTTAACTGATTTATTCATTAAAAACGAGAGTAATGACATTTCTAAAAACCTTCAATGTCCATTTTTGGCTAAAAAAAACTGTCTTCAGAAAAGACGGAGCATTTCCTATTTATGCGAGGATCACCATAGATGGCAAACGTGCCGATCTAAGTACCCAACAAACATCCTTCGAACAGAGCTGGTGCACAAAATCAAGGCGCATTAAGCCCAAATTTTCAAGTGCTAAAGAAATTAATGATGTCCTTGAAAATATCCATTCCAAGATAGTTTTATGCTATAGGCAACTAACTGACAGCGGTGTAGTTGTTTCGGCCCATGCGGTTAAATTAAGATATTTGGGTAAGGACAAACCTGTTGCTACAATTGATGACCTCATACATTATCATAAGGAAAATGATTTGATCTATTTATCCCCTGGAACGGCCAAAAACTATCCCTCTACAGAAAAATACCTTCATAGGTTTATTTTAAAAGAATTTAAGTCATCAGATTATTATCTAAAGAACATTAATTATTCCTTTGTGGCCAGCTTTGAATGTTACCTGAGAAACTGTACCCCTTTAAGAAAATCGCAGCCCCTAGGAAATAATGGTATTATGAAACACATGGAACGCTTTCAAAAACTGACGACCTTGGCCTTGAAACATGGCTGGATAAAGGAAAACCCTTTTTCCTTATATCAGCTGAAGTTTGAGCAATTTGATAGTGCATTTTTAGACCAAATAGAAATTGATAAGGTTAAATTGCTGAATTCGAGTAATAGTTCATTAGAAGATACCAAGAATATTTTCATCTTTTCTTGCTACACAGGTTTATGTTACATAGAAGTCAAGAATCTTACTGTTAAAAGTATAGTTATGGGAATAGACGGTGAACAATGGATAATGGTCAAGCGCCAAAAAACTAAAACCCCTGTAAAAGTGCCGCTTTTGGATGAAGCCAAAAGGATCTTGGAGATTTACAAGGATTATCCCTGTGGGCACAATGGCCATCAGCTTTTACCCGTACTTAGCAGCCAAAAGGTCAATAAGCATTTAAAGAAAATCGCTGGGTTATGTGGTATTGATAAAAAACTAACATTCCATGTTGCCCGCCACACCTTCGCCACTACAATAACCCTTTTAAATAATGTGCCACTAGTCACGGTATCAAATCTTTTAAGTCATAAAAAAATTTCCACGACCCAAAAGTATGCTCGTGTCATTGAGACAAAGATTAGCAGGGATATGTTGAATCTTAAAAAAACCTTAAAGGTGATTGATCTAAAAAGTGAAAAACGTAAAAAGTCAGATATTACAGGTCATTTAAGAATTGTTTAGTGAATTGATAAAATTCTACTATTCATCAATAAGATTATAAAATTTTAGAACCCAAACTGTTCAGAACCAAAAAAGAATGTATAATAAAGTGCTTACTCATATTTATAACTTTTGTTAAATAAAACCCGAATTGTTGAAATTTTGTATCTTTGTTTTCAATATGAAACAAGTATTCCATAAAATAATGTCATTAACAATGGCTTTTGTAGTGTTATTCTCTACAATGTCATTTACTATAAATATGCATTTTTGTGGGTATACTTTAGTAGAAACTGCAATCTTTCATAAAGCCAAAGGTTGCGGAATGGAAATGGAAAACCCCTCTACTAAAGGATGTTTAATAACAAAGAAAAACTGTTGTGATGATAAACAATTAGCAATTGAAGGTCAAGACGAACTTCAACTGCAAGTTGACAAATTTACCTTTGAGCAACAACTGTTCATTGCTTCTTTTGTTCATACGTATGTCTGCTTTTTTGAAGGTTTAGACCATAATGTATCTACTTATGAAGAATACAAACCGCCACTCGTCATAAGGCATATCTACAAACTTGACGAAACTTATTTAATTTGATTTTTTAAACAGTAAATTTTTTGCTCTGCGGTATCTCCGTTTTGGGCTCGTTTTGTTGTATTCAATTTATTGAATTCAAACAAAACAAATATTTTAATAACTGTTTAAATATCAACATGTATGCTCAATAAAAGCATCAAATTTCTTATCGAAAACAAACTTGTTGCCGTGCTCATGCTCGTCGTATTTGTAGGCTTCGGGACGGTCTATGCACCCTTTAACTGGGATACAGGATTTTTACCATCAGACCCTGTGGCCGTTGATGCCATTCCCGATATCGGTGAAAACCAACAAATCGTATTTACCAAATGGGACGGTCGTTCACCACAGGATATTGAGGACCAAATCACCTATCCATTAACCACCTCTTTATTGGGAATTCCAGGTGTCAAAACCATTCGTAGCTCGTCTATGTTCGGGTTTTCGAGTATCTATATCATCTTTGAGGAAGACATCGAGTTCTATTGGAGTCGCAGCCGAATTCTTGAAAAACTAAATTCCTTACCAAGCGGATTATTGCCAGATGACGTCAATCCTGCACTCGGTCCTGACGCTACGGGATTGGGACAGATATTTTGGTACACATTGGAAGGTCGCGATACCGATGGCAACATAACAGGTGGTTGGGATTTACAGGAATTGAGAAGCATTCAGGATTATTATGTGAAATACGCTTTGTCATCTGCCAGTGGTGTTTCAGAAGTCGCATCTATTGGTGGTTATGTTAAGGAATATCAAATCGATGTCAATCCTGAATTAATGCGTCAATATAATGTTGGTCTTGCACAAGTTGTAAAAGCGGTTAAAGAAAGTAATAAGGACATTGGCGCACAAACTTTGGAAATAAACCAAGCTGAATATTTGGTGCGCGGTTTGGGCTATGTGAAATCTGTCGCAGATATTGAAAATGCTGTGGTGACTTCAGAAAACTATACTTCTATTAAGATTAGTGATATTTCAAAAGTATCCTTAGGTCCTGCCACACGTCGCGGGATTTTGGATAAGGAAGGAGCAGAAGTAGTTGGTGCTGTTGTGGTGGCACGTTATGGAGCAAACCCAATGGCGGTAATTACTAATGTAAAGGAAAAAATCAAGGAATTAAGCAAAGGCCTACCGTCTAAAATATTGGCAGATGGCAGAACCTCACAAGTAACTATCATTCCTTTTTATGACAGAACAGAACTGATTCAAGAAACCTTGGGCACACTTAATGAGGCTTTAACGTTGGAAATTCTCATAACAATTTTGGTCATTATTGTGATGGTGTTTAACCTTCGGGCATCAATCTTAATTTCGGGTCTCTTGCCAGTAGCCGTTTTGATGGTGTTTATTGCCATGAAATTCTTTGGTGTTGATGCTAATATTGTGGCACTTTCAGGTATTGCCATTGCCATTGGAACTATGGTAGATGTCGGTATTATCCTTGCGGAAAATATCATCAGGCATCTGGATGAAGACGATAAAAAATTACCTATAAACACTGTTGTTTACAATGCCACAGCCGAAGTTTCGGGTGCTATCGTTACGGCGGTTATGACCACTATTATCAGTTTTATTCCTGTATTCACCATGATAGGAGCAGAGGGTAAATTGTTTCGACCCTTGGCATTTACAAAAACCTTTGCCTTAACGGCGTCCATTATCATTGCTTTGTTCTTGATTCCACCTTTTGCTGCCTTTTTATTCAAGAGTAGGAATATCCGAAAAAGCACGAATTATGGCATTAATGGACTCTTGTTGGTGGCTGGGTTTATTGCCGTTATTTTTGGGCATTGGATAGGTCTTATCTTGGTTGGCTTTAGTTTTCTCGCCTTTGCAAAGCTTCGTGGCAACTGGTCTAAAGAGCGCTCCAGCAAATTCAGTATCTATCTTTCAGCGACCGCCATCATCATCCTGTTGGCAGAATACTGGAGACCCTTGGGAGTTGATAAGAGTATTTTAATGAATCTGTTCTTCGTGGCCATTATTTGTTTAGGCCTGTTAGCAAGTTTTTCATTGTTCAAAAATTATTATTCACGCATTCTAAAGTGGGCATTGGCAAATAGGTTGTTGTTTTTAACCATTCCCACAACACTTTTAATACTTGGTTTTTTCATTTATAAAAATACAGGGAAGGAATTTATGCCATCCCTTAATGAAGGTTCATTTCTGTTGATGCCAACCTCTATGCCACACGCAGGCGTTGAAGAAAACAAACGCGTCTTGCAGCAATTGGATATGGCCGTTGCAAGTATTCCCGAAATTGAAACCGTGGTCGGAAAATCAGGGAGAACAGAATCGGCGTTAGACCCTGCGCCTTTATCCATGTATGAAAATATGATTCAATATAAATCTGAATATATGTTGAATGAAGGGAAACGACAACGTTTTAAGGTCGATGATAATGGATTTTTTATCAAGAAAGATGGTTCATTGATAGTAAACCCAAATACCGATGTCAGTTCGAGCGCAGTCGAGAACGTTCGTAAAAACGGAAATAAAGTATCAATAACCGTCAATGCGACTCCAGATAAACTACTTCCTGATAATGATGGCGAATTCTTCCGGAACTGGCGACCAGACATTAATTCGCCCGATGATATTTGGAATGAAATCGTCAGGGTCACAAAATTTCCAGGTGTGACCTCTGCGCCAAAATTACAACCTATCGAAACCCGTTTGGTTATGTTGCAGACAGGAATGCGTGCGCCTATGGGTATTAAAGTAAAAGGTCAGGATTTAAAGCAAATTGAAGCTTTTGGTGTACAACTCGAAGGCATCATCAAAGAAGCAGAAGGCGTTAAAAAAGAAGCCGTTTTTGCGGACCGAATCGTAGGTAAACCGTATTTATTGATAGATATCAACAGAGAAAAATTGGCACGCTATGGCATCACCATCGAAGAAGTTCAAAATGTCTTAAAAGTAGCCGTCGGCGGAATGGTACTAACGCAAACAGTGGAAGGCAGAGAACGTTATGGTGTGAGAGTGCGCTATCCAAGAGAACTTCGTGGCGACCCATCGGATTTGAGGGATATTTATGTGCCTGCAGAAAAAGGAAGTCCTGTGCCGTTGAGTGAATTGGCAACCATCAAATATGAACAAGGGCCACAAGTCATTAAAAGTGAAGACACCTTTTTAGTTGGCTACGTGCTGTTTGATAAAATGGACGGTTTTGCGGAAGTCAATGTCGTGGAAAATGCCCAAGCGCTCATCCAACAAAAAATTGACAATGGGGAATTAATCCTTCCAAAAGGCATCAGTTACAAATTTACTGGAACCTATGAAAATCAATTACGAGCCGAAAAAACCTTGTCCATTATTGTACCGATGGCG
Organism: Confluentibacter sediminis; assembly: GCF_003258355.1. Classification (GTDB taxonomy): domain Bacteria; phylum Bacteroidota; class Bacteroidia; order Flavobacteriales; family Flavobacteriaceae; genus Confluentibacter; species Confluentibacter sediminis. Next base: position 50,544 of record NZ_QKPO01000020.1, read on the forward strand.
CTGTTCGTTATTTTCTTGATTCTATATTTTCAGTTTCGTTCCGTTTCCACCACTTTAATGGTCTTCTCTGGGATTTTGGTGGCATTTGCTGGTGGATTTGTAATGATTTGGCTGTATGGACAGGATTGGTTTTTGAACTTCGGCTTTTTTGGCGAGAATATGCGAGAGCTCTTTAATATGAAAACAGTCAATTTGAGTGTCGCTGTTTGGGTTGGTTTTATAGCACTGTTTGGTATCGCTACCGACGATGGTGTGGTCATGGCAACCTATCTTACACAAACATTTGACAAAAATGACCCTACAGATATTTCAGAAATCCGTCAATCCACATTAGAAGCCGCGTCAAAACGAATCCGTCCATGCCTGATGACAACGGTTACAACCATTTTAGCACTGTTGCCAGTATTGACATCCACAGGCAAAGGAAGTGATATCATGATACCCATGTCCATTCCTATTTTTGGAGGGATGCTTCTGGACACTACATCCTATTTTCTTGTTCCCGTGCTTTATAGTTGGAAGAAAGAATGGATGGCTAAAAAAAGAATAAAAAACGAAACGCAACCTATTACTATCGAAAAATGAAAAAACAGAAAACAGCTATAAAATGCGTCTTGTTTCTTGGGTCTTTTCTCTTGAGTCTGCACAATTATAGTCAAGATTTACAAACCTTCATAGAAGAAGCTTATGTCAATAGCCCAGAAATCAAGAAGTACGAGTTACGTTATGACATTGCTACTGAAAAGGTAAATGAAGCCAATTGGATTCCCAATACTGAATTCACCGCAGGATACTTCGTTAGCGAACCAGAAACACGAGTAGGAGCTCAGCGTGCTCGCTTTTCTGTAAAGCAAATGTTGCCGTGGTTTGGCACCATTACAGCTAGAGAAAATTATGCAACGTCCATGGCAGATGCCGATTATGTGGAAATTACCATTGCAAAAAGAAAATTGGCGCTTTCAGTGTCCCAATTCTATTATCAATTATATGAAATACAAGCAAAACAGAAAGTGCTTGACGAGAACATACAGCTATTGCAAACCTATGAACGCCTTGCCTTGACTTCTGTAGAAGTAGGAAAAGCATCAGCAGTCGATGTGTTGCGATTACAGATGCGGCAGAATGAATTGCAACAGGAAAAAGAGGTGTTGGCGCAACAATCAAAAGGCATTCAGGCAACCGTGAATAGTCTACTGAACCGTGATTATGATAAGGAGTTTATGGTAATGGATACTTTGGAAATGCCTAATGAAGATTTGGACCTTTCATTCGATGCACTTGCCTTGAATCCAGAATTACTTAAGTATGATAAACTCTACGAATCGGTTTCACAATCTGAATTGCTGAATCTACGTGAAGCCCAACCCATGATTGGTTTTGGATTGGATTATATTCCAGTTTCCGAACGAACGGATATTAATATGATAGATAACGGTAAGGATATTTTGATGCCGATGGTGTCTGTTACCATTCCCATTTTTAACAACCGATATAAGTCCATTACAAAGCAGAACGATTTACGCCAACAGGAAATCCAAACACAAAAGGATGAACGCTTGAACCTTTTGGAATCTGAATTGGCGAAATCCATATCCTTGCGGAATCAGTCTCGAATTAAATATAATACGCAATCAAAAAACCTTAAACAAGCCAAAAATGCGGAAGAAATTCTTATCAAAAATTACGAAACAGGAACCATAGATTTCAATGATGTGTTGGATATTCAGGAGTTGCAATTGAAATTTCAAATGAACCAGATAGAATCTGTCAAGAATTATTATGTACAGGCAGCCATCATCAACTATTTAACCAATTAAAATTTTGTGCATTCGAGTCAATATCTATTGAAATAGATCATTTAATTACATACAAACACAAACTATATCAAATGAAAACACTTAAACATATAATGTTGCTTTTGTCCATCGTATTTCTGCCTAGTATTAATATGGCACAGGAAACCAACGTCAACAATTTACGGGAACACGAATACACCTTAACCATCAAAGAGGAAATAGTAAACAAGGCAGGTAAAGACGTCAAAGGAATGACTATTAATGGTAGCATTCCCGGTCCGACGCTCGAATTTACCGAAGGTGAATTTGCAATCATCCACGTCAAAAATGAGATGAGCGTGGAAACATCCATTCACTGGCATGGTATTTTACTGCCGAACTTTATGGATGGAGTACCTTATTTGACAACCCCTCCCATAAAACCAGGAACGACTTTTACCTATAAATTCCCTATCAAGCAATCAGGTACTTATTGGTATCATTCGCACACCATGTTGCAAGAGCAAAGCGGTGTTTTTGGGTCCCTAGTCTTGCTACCTAAAGAAAAAACATTAGCGTATGATAAAGAGTTGGTTTTGGTGCTTTCCGATTGGACCAATGAGAAACCTAAAGACGTCTTGCGTAACCTCAAAAGAGGCAATGAGTGGTACAATATTAAAAAGGGTACGGCCACACCATTAAATCAAGTGATAGCACGTGGTGCATTCGGCGCGCAAGTTGATTTCTGGAGACAGCGTATGGAAGGCGCCGATATTGCCGATGTCTATTATCCAGCATTCTTGGTCAATGGAAAACAAGTTTCAGAATATCCTGAATTTAATGCAGGAGAAAAAGTAAGACTACGAATCATCAATGGGTCAGCTTCCACACAGTTTTGGATGACTTTTGGTGGCGAACCAACTTTAGTGGCTGCCGATGGACTTGACGTCGTTCCAGTGGCTCGCAACAAAACATTCATTGCCATTGCAGAAACCTACGATTTTATAGTAACCATTCCAACGAACGGAAAAATGGAATTTCGAGCCATGGTACAGGATGGTTCGGGAACAGCCTTGGCGTATTTGGGAAAAGGCGATATCATTCCCGCAAAAGTACTTCCGAGACCTGATAAGATTAAAATGATGCAACAAATGGCTGACATGGACATGAAGATGGGAGCTCACGCCTTAAAATTCCAACCAAAGAAAGATGAACGCTTTGAGATGAAAAAAGAATACGGTATGGACATGGAAGGTATGCAAATGGATAATATGGAAGACATGGACCATTCCAAAATGAATCATGAAAAGATGGACATGAAGAAAGATTCCATGATGATAGACCATTCCAAAATGGAGCACGACAAAATGAACATGAAAAAGGATACAATGATGATGGACCATTCCAAAATGAATCATGAAAAAATGAACATGAAGGACAATAATATGACCGGAGACATGCAAATGAATGGCATGCAAATGAATGCTGAATTCAATTACGATTATTTGAAATCCACAGAAAACACCAGTTATAATCCAAACCTTCCTGTAAAGGAAATCTTGCTCAATCTTACAGGTAACATGAACCGATACATCTGGAGTATGAACGGCGTGCCCTTGTCGGAAACTGATAAAATTAAAATCAGCGATGGTGAAGTAACACGAATGACGCTCAATAACCTTACGATGATGCACCATCCCATGCACTTGCACGGACACTTTTTCAGGGTTATCAACAAAAATGGCGCGTATTCGCCGCTCAAACATACAGTCAACGTAGCACCAATGCAAGAAATTACCATAGAATTTAGTGGCAACAACGGCGACGAATACGGAGATTGGTTTTTTCATTGCCACGTCTTGTATCACATGATGAGTGGCATGGCAAGAATTATAAGCTACGATACACCTCGCGACCCGAGAATGGAACTTCATCCGGTAACAAAGTTGGTTAAAGAATCAGATATGTGGTATCAATGGAGTCTATTGGATGCAGCTTCCCACATGACTGAATTTAATTTTGTCACTTCAAATATCAGAAATCAATTTAACGTCATGGCCGAGTATGGGTGGAATGAAAATTTAGAGGCAGAAGTTACCTACGAACGTTATCTGCACGATTATCTGCGAATTTTTGGTGGTGTAAATATGGAAAACGAAATGGAAGACACTTTGGATGAAATTTCTACCACAGCCATAATAGGTATTCGTTATTTAACACCTTATCTACTCAATCTCGATGTACGTATCGATAATAAATTGCGCCCCCAAATTGGATTGAGCCGGGAAATAATGATTTTCCCAAGAACCGCAATTTTTGGAAGTTATGAGTATCAAGCCGATTTTGGCTGGGTCAACGACTTGCCTACGGGAGAGAGCTATTCCGAGGAGGTGGTATGGAACGCAGGATTCGAATATTTTTTATCAAAGAATTTTTCACTGATGGCGAGCTACGACAACCGTTTTGGTGCTGGTGGAGGACTTTCGGTCAGATTTTAATAATCCTAAATAAAACAATTAATAATTTAAATCTAAAACAAAATGAAAAAAGTAAGTGTAACAACAACAGTATTGGCTTTGGCTTTTATAAGCCTAACAGCAATGTCTTGTAAAGACAACAAAAAAGAAAACATGGATGAAGATATGCATTCAGAAATGTCTCACGCCGAAGAAATGGAACATGATAACATGGATAGCTCTAACCATATGGCATCCAACGATGGTCAAAGGACCAATTCAAAACAAATCATGGCAGATTACATGGCCTTAAAAAGTGCGTTAGTGGCAACGGATCAAGCTGCAGCGGCAAAAGTTGGCAATAAGATGGTAGGAAGTCTAAAAAGCTTTGATATGGGTGCTTACACCGAGGAACAACAAACAGAATTGAAGGACATCATTGCCGATGCTACAGAACATGCCGAACATATAGGCGAAAGTGAAATGGCACACCAACGTGGGCATTTTAAGACTTTAAGTAAAGACATGATGGATATAGTAGCCATCACCGGAACGGATGCCACGCTGTACCAACAATTCTGCCCTATGTACGATGGTGGTGGCGCTTGGTTAAGCATGGAAAAGGACATCAAAAATCCATATTTTGGTAGTAAAATGATGACCTGTGGTAAAGTTGAAAAAGAGATTAAATCCACAATGTAATTCAAAAAAGACCTGCAAGGTGTCGCCAAAGGTCTCCTTGTAGGTTTAAAATATTATAAATGAAAATTTTCAAAATCATCGCATGGATTTTATTGATAGCATTTGTGGGCTTACAATTTATTCCCACAGAACGCAATCAGAGCGACGTAGTGCCAAAAACAGATTTTTTGTTGGTTAATAACACACCGCAAAATCTGGCGACACTTTTAAAAACATCCTGTTATGATTGTCATAGCAACAATACAGAATATCCGTGGTATAATAAAATTCAGCCCACCTCTTGGTACTTGGAAGACCACATTAGACATGGCAAAGGCGAATTTAACTTTAATCTGTGGGATGAATTATCAGATAGGAGAAAGTCCAGCAAATTAAAATCCATCATTAGTCAGATTGAAAATAATGAGATGCCACTTGAATCCTACACTTTGATTCATCGAGATGCTATTTTTTCTGAATCAGAAAAGGAAGCTATTATCACATATATGACTAACTTAAAAGAAAGTTTGGAGTAAAATTTAATTAAACAATTATGAAAACATTCGATACCCTTTCAGAAACTATGGCCTATTTGCAAAAGAAAGGCTATTTCACCGATTTTAATTTATGCTCGGAGCATATCGAATGCAATGCCTTAAAATTAAAACTGCATCCAGAAGATTTTGATGTTGATGAAGTTCATCGTTTTGAAGGCATGAGCAGTACCGATGACAATAGTGTCCTCTATGCTATTTCTTCAAAAAAAGGAGTCAAAGGTCTATTGGTAGATGCCTATGGTGTCTATGCCGACAATATTTCGGAAGCCATGAGAAAAAAATTAAGATAAGAATGACCCAAACCCTTCACATAAAAAATATGGTATGTAACCGATGCAAATCCACCGTGGTACGAGAAATCAAAGCGGCGGGTTTTGAATTGGAAACTATTGAATTGGGCAAGGTTACTATTAGCGGGAATGACTCCGATGGGATGAAAAAGTTGGTAACAGCCTTGAATAATCATGGTTTTGAAATTATAAAAGACGATACCGAAGAATTGATAGAACAGTTGAAAATTACATTGATTCAAAAATTGGAAAGTCAAGAGTTGTCAAATCTATCTGAATTTATTCCGATAGCTTTTCATAAATCCTATTCGGCATTGAGCAAATTGTTCAGTAAAACGGAAGGCATGACAATAGAAAAGTACCTTATCAATTTAAAGATTGAAAAAGTAAAGGAATATATCCAATTGGGCCAACTCAATTTTTCAGAAATCGCCTATGCGCTGAATTACACCAATAGTGGACATCTGGCACGACAGTTTAAAAACGTGACAGGCATGTCCATGAGTGAATTTAAAACCCTTCAAAAGTGGGATAGAAAATCGATTGACCAAATTGTGTAAATAGTATTCAAAATTGTGTCAATGAAGCAGTTCGCTAAAGGGTAATTTTGAATTCTATAATAAATACTAAAATGATGAAACACACATATCACATACACGGAATGACTTGCAACGGTTGTAGAAGCCACGTAGAAAGTACACTTTCTAAAGTTGAAGGAGTTACATCCGCTGCAGTAGATTTGGAAAAAGCAGAAGCCACCATTCAAATGGAATCTCATATTCCTATTGAGACCTTTCAGCAAGTTTTAAAAAATGATGGTGGTAAATATTCCATACATAATCTTGGTGAGCATCATCACGCTTCAGAGAAAAGGGAAGAATCACCCAAAGGTCAAGGCAATGGCACGTTTTATTGCCCAATGCATTGCGAGGGCGATAAAACCTACGACAAACATGGTGATTGCCCAGTTTGCGGTATGGATTTGGTAGAAGAGCAAACCCAACTTAAATCAGTTGGGACGCAATATACCTGCCCAATGCATCCTGAAATTGTACGCAATCAACCAGGTGATTGTCCAATCTGCGGTATGGATTTGGTACCAATGCAACCAAGTCTTTCAGCCGAAGAAAAAAACTATAAAAAGCTGTCCAAGAAATTTTGGATAGCAGTCGCATTCACTTTGCCCATTTTTATTATGGCAATGAGTGAGATGGTTCCGAACAATCCATTGTATCAAATCATGGAGCAGAAATATTGGAACTGGATTCAATTCGGTTTATCTATTCCTGTAGTTTTTTATGCCACATGGATGTTTTTTGAGCGTGCCTACCGCAGCATCAAAACATGGAATCTCAATATGTTTACGTTGATTGGAATAGGAGCAGGAGTTGCTTGGTTGTTTAGTGTTTTCGGATTGTTGTTTCCAGATGTATTTCCGGCACAGTTCACAACCCATTCAGGAGCAGTTCACGTCTATTTTGAGGCAGCAACCGTTATCTTGACCTTGGTATTATTGGGTCAACTATTGGAAGCGCGGGCACACAGCAAAACCAATAATGCTGTGAAAGAGTTATTGAAACTGGCACCTAATGAAGCCGTAAGAGTAGTAAATGGGCAAGAAGAAGTCATTGCTATTGACGAGATAAAGCTTGGTGATACACTACGGGTAAAACCTGGAGACAAGATTCCCGTAGATGGTGTGATTAGCGAAGGTCACAGTTCGGTAGATGAAGCGATGATTACGGGCGAACCCATTCCTGTGGATAAGCAAGAAGGCGACAAAGTCAGCAGTGGAACCATCAATGGCAAAAAATCCTTTTTGATGACAGCCGAAAAGGTAGGTTCAGATACCTTATTGTCTCAAATCATTGACATGGTCAACAAGGCAAGTCGCAGTCAAGCACCTATTCAAAAACTGGCAGATAGAATATCGGGATATTTTGTACCCGTCGTGGTCCTTATTTCAGTAATAACATTCATCGTTTGGGCAATTTTCGGACCAGAACCTGCTTACGTGTATGCGTTGGTAAATGCCATAGCCGTTTTGATTATCGCATGTCCTTGTGCTCTGGGATTGGCAACACCCATGTCAGTCATGGTAGGCGTTGGTAAAGGTGCACAAAATGGTGTATTGATTAAGAATGCGGAAGCACTGGAAAAAATGGATAAAATCGATACCCTCATCATCGATAAAACAGGAACCATCACAGAAGGGCGTCCTTCCGTGGAAAAAATAGGAGCGACACAACACGGTTTTACTGAAACTGATGTACTGCAATATATCATTTCATTGAATCAATTAAGTGAGCATCCATTGGCAGAAGCAACCGTAAAATATGGTAAGGAACAAAAAGCAGAATTGCTAAAAGCATCCGATTTCAATTCCGTAACAGGAAAAGGGGTTACTGGAATCGTCAATGGTAAAAAAGTAGCCTTAGGTAACGAAAAGATGATGGAAGAAGGCAAGGCATCACTATCAGAACAATTGCTGAAAGAAGTTAAAGAGCAACAGAAATTGGGCAAAACTGTCCCAATGCTCTCCGTCGATGGCAAAGGAATAGGTTATGTGGTCATCAGCGATAAAATAAAGGAATCCAGCAAAAAAGCGATTGAAGAATTACAATCCCATGGCGTCAAGGTCATCATGCTCACAGGGGATAATCATGATACGGCTAAAGCGGTTGCAGAAACCTTAAACCTTGCAGATTTCAAGGCAGAAATGTTGCCCCAAGATAAATTGAATGAAGTGGAACGGCTTCAAAAAGAAGGCAGAAAAGTGGCCATGGCAGGTGATGGCATCAATGATGCGCCAGCATTGGCGAAAAGCGATGTTGGTATCGCCATGGGAACAGGAACTGATGTTGCCATAGAAAGTGCTGCTATCACCTTGGTTAAAGGCGATTTACAAGGCATTGTAAAAGCACGAAATTTAAGTGTTAAAGTCATGAAGAACATCAAGCAAAATCTATTTTTTGCTTTGATATATAACACGCTCGGAGTGCCAATTGCAGCTGGCGTTTTATTCCCGTTTTTCGGATTATTATTGTCACCCATGATTGCGGCATTAGCGATGAGTTTCAGTTCAGTGTCCGTTATCATGAACGCCTTACGATTAAGAACAGCAAAAATTTAAACTATTAAATTAAATATTTACTATTATGGAACAGTCAAAACAACACAACGGAAAAGGAAATTACAGAAAATTTGCAATGATGCTAGCAGCATCCTTCGTCGCCATGTACATCACTATGTACCTAAATACGTATGCAATAGACCATGTCTATTTTAGTCTCACGCGCTTTTACATGTCCTGTTTAGGAATTGCAGCCATGGCGGTAATAATGTGGGCATTCATGCGAAAAATGTATCAAGACAGGAAAAAAAACATGATTATCTTAATAGGAAGTCTTGCACTCTTCATTGGTGCATTAAGTTTGGTTAGGGCACAACGTCCAATAATTGGTGATGTCCTTTGGATGAAAGCCATGATACCACATCACTCCATTGCGATATTAACGAGTGAACGTGCCGATATCAAAGACCCAGAAGTTAAAAAATTGGCGGAAGATATCATTAAGGCACAACGAAAGGAAATTGAAGAAATGAAAGCGATGATAAAAAGATTGGAAAATGAAAAATAATAAAATAATCATATACATAGGCTTGCTTGTAGTAGGTGTGCTATTGGGTTGGTTGATTTTTGGTAATTCGTCAAATGAAAATACAGAACGAAATCAATCTGAATCTGTAAAAACCAACCAAATGTGGACCTGCTCAATGCATCCACAAATCATGCAACCCGAACCGGGCGACTGCCCCATTTGCGGTATGGATTTGATTCCTGCCGAATCAGGAGCTGATGGACTGGCAATGAATGAAATCAAAATGAGCGAAAACGCCATGGCATTGGCAAACATCCAGACAAGTATAGTAGGGAATGCAGAAGGAACTAGTGATAATCAACTCTCGCTTTCCGGAAAAATAATGGCTAATGAAGAAGCTAATGCCGTACAGGCAAGTTATTTTGAAGGGCGTATCGAAAAGCTGAATGTAAATTTCACAGGGGAAGAGGTGCGAAGAGGACAATTATTGGCAACTATTTATGCACCAACACTTGTTGCTGCACAGCAAGAACTTTTAACCGCAGCATCTATGAAAGCATCGCAACCTGCACTTTATAATGCCGTGCGCAACAAATTGAAACTATGGAAACTTTCAGATAGCCAAATCAATCAAATTGAAAGCTCGGGTAAAGTGCGAGAAAATTTTCCCATTTACGCCACGGTTTCTGGTACGGTTTCCCAAAAAATGGCAGAGGAAGGCGACTACGTAAAACAAGGGCAACCCATCGTAAAAGTAAGCGATTTAGGAACGGTCTGGGCAATGTTTGATGCGTATGAAAGTCAAATTTCGCAACTCAAGGAAGGCCAAAAAATAAATGTGACCACCAATGCCTATCCCAATAAAGAATTTGAGGCAACGGTATCGTTTATAGACCCAACCTTAAACACAAAATCCAGAACCGTTGCCGTACGAGCCACATTGAACAACAAACAGGATTTGTTGAAACCAGGAATGTTCGTTACTGCGAAAGTGCAGATGTCCGAGGGTAATGCCAACCAATCACAGATAATCGTTCCAGCCACAGCGGTTATGTGGACAGGCGAACGCTCATTGGTGTACGTAAAGACCAATCCCAACGAACCCATTTTTGAAATGCGTGATGTAACCTTGGGAACAAAAAACGGAAATATGTACACCATTGTGGAAGGATTGAATAATGGCGATGAAATAGTAACAAATGGCACTTTTACAGTAGATGCCGCAGCACAATTGCAAGGCAAAAAAAGTATGATGAATGCCAGTGGTAGCAAAACAATGAAAGGTCACGAAGATCATTCAAGAAATGAAAATTCAAACAATAATGAAAACACCAAACCCATAGCTCAAGTTAAAAGAATCGAAGTTCCTTCAAAATTTCAAACCCAACTTAAAGCTGTTTTTGATGATTACATTAAAATAGAAAATGCTTTGGTAAAAGACAATTCTGAAGCCGCAAAAAAAGAGGGTACGTCATTACTTAATACCATATCAAAGGTAGACATGAAGCTTTTAAAAGACAATACCGCACATACCAATTGGATGCATTTGGAAAAAGAACTAAAATCTTCTGCCACTTCCATATCCCAAACAGCTGAGATAAAAAAACAACGCGAATATTTTATACATCTGTCGGCACATTTCATAAATGCGGTAAAAACCTTTGGAATCAACCAAAAGGTTTACGTGGATTTCTGCCCTATGGCAAATAACAATGTAGGTGCATACTGGTTGAGCATGAATAAAGAAATCCACAATCCGTATTTTGGTGAAGCTATGTTGGATTGTGGAAATGTTTTGGAAGAGATTGAATAATATGTAGTCTTTTTGCTTTGCACACCAGTTGCAATCAATAATTTGTATATTTGTCAAACTTTATGAAAATAATAATTTCCATTTCAATGTCATTAGTATTCCTTTTTCAAGGTATAGCGGCCAATATGGAAGTTTGTGAACAAATCGAGAAAATATCAGATTTTGTCTCACATTATCAAGAACATAAAAATTTCAATGGCGATTCATTCTTTGAATTTGTTTATGAGGATTACATTACATACTCTCATAACAATGATGGACATCATCAAGACTCAGACCACGAAAATCTGCCTGATCATACAAGCCACCAATGTTGTCATCATTTTGTGTTCTTCACTTCAATTGAAACGTCCTTGATAAACAGATTTACAACTGAAGAACAGAATCATTTCAATTTCTATACATTCAATATTAATTCCAGATATCTGGAATCTCTTTTCCAACCGCCAAAAGTTTAGTGAATATCTGTGAAGGCAGGTATCTTATAAATGATTGTTGCCATCAATTTTGGTTAACTCACTACTATTTATAATTCATTAATACTTTTCTATGCTTAATAATATTATTAGGTATTCCATAACCCATAAATTGGTTATTGGTTTACTAACTTTAGCTTTGATTATCACGGGCGCATATTCGTTACAACAGCTTCCAGTGGATGCTGTTCCAGATATTACCAATAATCAAGTACAAGTCATAACGACCTCCCCAACACTTGCAGCACAAGAGGTTGAGCGATTAATTACTTTTCCCATTGAACTCACAATGGCGACCATTCCACAAATAGATGAAATCCGCTCGTTTTCTCGATTTGGATTATCAGTGGTAACCATTGTTTTTGAGGAAAATGTCGATGTGTATTGGGCACGACAGCAAGTAAACGAACGTCTTGCAGAAGCACAATCCCAAATTCCCGAGGGCATCGGTAAACCAGGAATTGCACCATTAACTACAGGTCTCGGCGAAATTTACCAATATGTCATTACAACAAAACCCGGCTATGAGGATAAATTTACGGCTATAGAACTTCGAACAATTCAAGATTGGGTCATTAAACGCCAACTATTAGGAACTAAGGGCGTCGCGGACGTAAGTAGTTTTGGTGGCTATCTCAAACAATACGAAATAGCCGTCCGTCCAGAACGATTGAACGGAATGGGTGTTTCCATTTCTGATCTTTTCGACGCACTCGAAAATAACAATCAAAATACTGGCGGTGCATACATTGAAAAAAATGATAATGCATTATTCATTAGAAGTGAAGGTCTTGTTGGTTCAATAGAAGACATTAATAATATACTTGTAAAGCAAACCGAAACTGGAAACCCGATTTTAATAAGCGATGTTGCAACCGTTCAAACAGGAAAGGCAATTCGCTATGGCGCAACAACACGAAATGGCGAAGGCGAAGTAGTTAGTGCGATTGTAATGATGTTGAAAGGCGCAAATTCCGCCAAAGTAATAAAGGATGTAAAAGATAGAATAGAAACCATTAGCAAAACCTTGCCCGAAGGTGTGGTTATAGAACCCTTTCTGGATAGAACAAAATTGGTTGATAACGCCATTGGTACTGTGACCACGAATCTTGTGGAAGGAGCACTCATTGTTATTTTCATTCTGCTTTTATTATTGGGTAATTGGCGAGCAGGCCTTATTACAGCATCTGTTATTCCATTGGCATTGTTATTTGCATTTAGTATGATGCACATCTTTGGAGTTTCTGCAAATTTAATGAGCTTGGGAGCCATCGATTTTGGTCTGATTGTAGATGGCGCTGTCATTATTGTGGAGGCTACCTTATTTCATTTGGGAGCATTAAAACTTTCCAGAAAATTGACCCAAGCCGAAATGGATGAAGAAGTCTATCAGTCGGCAAGTAAAATCAGAAATTCCGCAGCTTTTGGGGAAATCATCATCCTAATAGTGTATCTGCCAATTTTAGCATTGGTTGGCACGGAAGGGAAAATGTTTGGACCAATGGCTCAAACGGTAAGTTTTGCCATCTTGGGTGCTTTTCTATTATCGTTGACATACATTCCTATGATGTCGGCATTAGTTTTGAGTAAGAAAACGGAGCATAAACAGAATATTTCCGACAAGATAATGGACTTCTTTTACCGTATTTACGAGCCTATCATTCATTGGGCGATGCGGACAAGAGTATTAGTGGTTGGTGCTACAGTTGCGCTTTTTGTTATTGCGTTTTTGGTATTCCAAAGTTTGGGTGGCGAATTTATCCCAACGCTTGAAGAAGGAGATTTTGCCGTGGAAACAAGGGTCATTACGGGAAGTTCTCTTTCAAACACAATTAAAGCGACTACCAAAGCTGAAAAAATTCTTTTGGATAATTTTCCAGAGGTGGAACAAGTGGTATCAAAAATCGGTTCTGGCGAAATTCCAACAGACCCGATGCCGATTGAAGCTGCCGATTTAATGATTATCCTAAAAGATAAGTCAGAATGGGTTTCTGCCTCAAATAGGGAAGAATTGGCCAATAAAATGGCGGAAGCCCTTGAAGTGATCCCTGGTGTTACCTTCGGTTTCCAGCAGCCCATCCAAATGCGTTTTAATGAACTGATGACAGGTGTTCGTCAAGACGTTGCCATCAAGATTTATGGCGAAGATTTAAACCAACTTTCTACCTATGCAAGCCAAATTGGAAAATTGGCAGGAACGGTTGAAGGTGCTGTGGATGTTTATACGGAAGAAGTCACAGGAGTGCCACAAATAGTCATCAACTATAATCGTGGGCAACTTGCAAAATATGGATTGGACATAAAATCGGTAAACAATACTATTCAAGCGGCGTTTGCTGGGGCTTCAACAGGGTTAGTCTATGAAGGCGAAAAACAATTTGATTTAGTGGTTCGTTTGGAAACGAATAACCGTAAAGACCTCCATGATGTTCAGAATTTATACCTCAATGGTTCCAATGGTCAGCAGATTCCATTACAACAGGTTGCTACTGTTTCTATCAAAGATGGCCCTTATCAAATTCAACGGGATGATACACGACGACGCATTATTGTCGCTTTTAATGTTCGTAATCGTGATGTGGAAAGTGTTGTGGATGAAATAAGCACTAAAATCGATTCGCAAATCAGTTTGGCACCAGGCTATAACATTTCTTATGGTGGACAATTTGAAAATCTCGTTGAAGCACGCGAGAGATTGGGTATTGCAGTGCCCTTGGCCTTATTGCTAATATTTATTTTGCTCTATTTTACTTTTGGTTCAATCAAGCAAGGAGTGTTGATTTTTACAGCTATTCCTTTATCGGCAATCGGTGGCGTGTTCGCACTATGGCTTCGGAATATGCCATTTAGTATTTCCGCAGGCGTCGGTTTTATTGCGTTGTTCGGTGTAGCAGTTTTAAATGGTATCGTGTTGATTGCTGAATTTAACCGACTTAAAAAAGACGGTGTTTCCGATATTTTTCAACGTATTTATCAGGGTACAAAAACTCGTTTGCGTCCTGTAATTTTGACAGCTTCCGTAGCCTCTTTAGGGTTTTTGCCAATGGCTATTTCGCAAACTTCAGGTGCTGAAGTTCAAAGACCTTTAGCAACGGTTGTGATTGGCGGTCTGATTACCGCAACCTTTTTGACGCTCGTGGTACTGCCAATTCTCTATTATTATTCAGAAAAAAAATTAAAGATGAAACCTAATAAAACCGTTTTAGTTATACTGATGGCATTTCTTGTAAGTGTCTATTCTATAAATGCACAGACAACTTCAGAAGTGAAAGTTTATGAATCTATGGATGAAGTGATTGAAACAGCATTAAAGAACAACCCTAACATCAAAGTGTCGCGTTTGCAGACGAAACAACAACAGGCATTGAAAGGCAGTAGTTTCGATTTGCCTAAAACCGATTTCGGTGTGGAATATGGACAAACCAATAGCATTGCAGATAATGACACTCGTTTTAGTGTAAGCCAAAAGTTTGCGTTCCCGACACTTTATAGCAGCCAAAATAAATTGGCCAATACCAAAATACAGGCAAGCGAACTGAACGAAGCTGTTTTGAAAAATGAATTGATTGCCCAAGTAAAATCCACCTATTACCAACTTTGGTATCTCAAAAGCAAACAAAGGGTACTACAAAAGCAAGACAGCATTTATGAACGATTTGCCTATGCCGCCAACCTACGTTACAGAACAGGCGAAAGCAATGCATTAGAGCAAGCGACCGCCAATGTGGAATTGGCTGATATACAAATTATGATTTTGGAAAACGCTTCTGCCCTTAAAAATCATCAACTCCAATTGCAGAATTTGATAAATTCGGATAGTTTGGTAGATATCAATGTCGAAAATTTGGAAGTAAAAACTGCAATGTTACCTGGAATTAAGGATTCGACGGCAATCGCAAATAATCCAACACTCGCCTTTTACCAAAAGCAAATTGAACTTGCCGAAAATGAAAAATCTGTGGCTGTTTCCAAAATGTTACCTGATATCACATTGGGTTATTTCAACCAATCCTTTATCGGCAATGGCGAAACGGCAAACGTAACACCAACAGTTTTCGATTCTGGAGACAGGTTTACAGGCGTACAGCTCGGTTTGAGTATCCCCATTTGGTTTAAGCCACATACAGCAAAGATAAAAGCGGCCAAAATCCAAAAAATGGAGAATGAAGCACAATTGGAAGCCGTAAAAAACAAAACCCAAACCCAACTCGAAACTTTATTGGAAACGCTTCAAACAGAGCAAATAAATCTTGAATCATACAAAAACAACGCTTTACCACAAGCGGAATTGCTCTTGAAAAATTCTCAACGTGGCTTTCAGGAAGGAGAAGTTGGATATATTGAATACATCCAAGGACTGAACAGGGCATTGACCATTCAAGTGAAATACTTGGATTTTGTAAACAAGTACAACCAAACACTAATTCAAATTGAACAACTCATTGCAAATAATCAATAAAATGAAGAAAATACACATAATAATAGTCTTTGTCGTCACTTTAATGGCAACAGGCTGCAAGGATAAAGCACAACCAATGGTTGAAGATGACCACCAAGGGGAAGAAAATCAAATTGAATTGACAGATGCCCAAATGGCACAGACCAACATTGTCATCGGTAAAGTTGAAAAACGAAAAATAGGTCACGAAATCACG
The DNA here is from genome assembly GCF_003258355.1 of Confluentibacter sediminis. Taxonomy (GTDB): domain Bacteria; phylum Bacteroidota; class Bacteroidia; order Flavobacteriales; family Flavobacteriaceae; genus Confluentibacter; species Confluentibacter sediminis. The sequence continues at coordinate 66,849 of NZ_QKPO01000020.1, forward strand.
GTCAACGGGATGATTGATGTGCCACCACAAGGCAATATTTCAATTACTGTTCCTTATGGTGGATTTTTAAAGTATACCGAAATGCTTCCGGGTAGTCGAATCAAAAAAGGTCAGGTCATTGCAAGGGTTGAAAATCCAGAGTTTATAGAGTTCCAAAGAGAGTATCTGGAGGCTTTGGCAAATAATGATTATTTAAAAGCAGATTTTGAACGCCAACAAACCTTGAATGATGAAAATGTTACGTCATCTAAAGTTTTTCAAAAAGCAAAAAGTATGTATTTGACCAATCAGGCAACAATTAAATCGCTTGAAAGCAAGCTGCGTTTAATCGGCATCAATCCGTCAAGTGTGAAAAATGGGTCTATTTCCACCATTGTAAATGTGTATTCGCCCATTAATGGCGTGGTTAGAGAGGTTTATATCAATACAGGTAAATATTTCAATCCGCAGGACGTACTTATGGATATTACCGATGCAACAGATTTACACGTAGAGCTTAAAGTTTACGAAGACGATATTCACTTACTTCGAAATGGACAACGCATCCGTTTTAGGTTGGCAAATGCACCTGAAGAATGGATGGAAGCCGAAGTATTCCTTATTGCCAATAACGTTCGTGATGATAGGTCCATTACGATTCACGGACATTTAAAGGAAAAAAATGAAGAGCTGTTGCCAGGAATGTTCGTGAACGCAGCCATTGAAGTGGAAGCACAAGAACATTACGCCATACCAGAGGAAGCAATCGTTCGGTTTGAAGCAAAACAATATATTTTTAAATCTCTGGGAAAACGAAAAGAAGGCGAAAATACAATAAACGATTTTGAAATGCTCGAAATCACAAAAGGAAATGAGGAAGAAGGTTTTGTAGCATTTGATTTTGTAGATGAAACACAAGATATTACTTCTATGGAAATTGTTTTAAAGGATGCCTTTACACTTTTGGCAAAAGCAAAAAACAGCGAAGAAGAAGGCGGTCACGGACATTGATAAAATGAAAATTTTAAAAAACATAAAGGAAAAAGCAAAAAAACTGAAGCGGGAACTTGTGCTGCTGCATCTTGCCTACGGCCATTCACAAACACCTTGGACAGCAAAAGCGATTATAGTTTTGGTCATCGGTTATGCCTTAAGCCCCATCGACCTGATACCCGATTTTATTCCCGTGCTTGGTCTGTTGGATGATATCATCCTATTGCCATTGGGTATTTATTGGGCGATAAAACTCATTCCAAATGAGGTCATTGAAGAATGTAGGGAGCGAGCCCGAACATACAGTTGGGATAAAAAGAAAAGTATAGTGGCAGGTGTAATAATTGCTTTAATCTGGATTTTGGCTGTTTACCTCATTGTTAACAACATATTTATTAATTGATAATTAAATGAAAGAAATAGAAATGTTTTTAGAAAATAAAAAGGTTCGCCCTACGGCAATGCGCATCCTGATTTACAAGTATATGGCCGAAAAAGAAATTGCGGTTGCCCTTACAGATATAGAAAATGCTTTCACAAAAGCAGACAGGACTACCTTGTACAGAACCCTTAAAACTTTTGAGGAAAACGGAATTGTACACCAAATTGATGACGGCACTGGAATTTCAAAATATGCCCTTTGTGAAAAAGGATGCAATTGCGAAATAGAACAGGATTTGCACCTTCATTTTCATTGCTCAAATTGCAATGAAACGGTTTGTTTAACGGAGCACAAAATCCCTCATATCAATTTACCAGAAGGATATTTGGCAGCGGACGTTAATTTGGTCGTAAAAGGAATATGCGAAAAATGTGGTGGCCAATAAATGCACTTCCATTGCATCATATAATTTAAGAACTTGCACTTATGAAAAAGAAAAAAATAAATCTTCGGGACCTCGATACAAAAGAACATAAAAGAGAGCACAGCCACGACGATGGCCACAACCATAGCAGTCCGGAAAGTATAGGGAAATTTAAAATTTATGTACCAGCAATTTTCAGCTTTGTAATGCTGATTATTGGTATTGCGATGGATTATTTTGACGTAGCTTTTTTTAAAGATTGGATACGTATTGTCTGGTATGCAGTCGCATATCTTCCAGTAGGTTTTCCTGTGATAAAGGAAGGTTGGAACAGCATCAAAAATGGCGATTTCTTTACCGAGTTTTTATTGATGTCCATCGCAACCATAGGTGCATTCGCCATTGGCGAATATCCCGAAGGTGTGGCCGTAATGCTTTTTTATGCGGTTGGCGAATTGTTCCAAAACGCAGCGGTCAATCGAGCTAAAAGCAATATCAAAGCCTTGCTCGATGTGCGTCCAAATGAAGCTTTGGTATATCGCAACAACGATTACGTTTCCGTAAATCCCGAAACCGTTGAAATTGGCGAAAAAGTTCAAGTCCGTGTCGGCGAAAAAATCCCTTTGGATGGTGTTTTATTATCAGAAAAAGGCTCGTTCAATACAGCAGCTCTAACAGGCGAAAGCAAACCAGATACCATTGCAAAAGGCGAAAAAGTATTTGCAGGAATCATCAATTTGGATGGCGTAATTGAAATCGAGACCACCAAGGAATTTAAGGACAGTTCCATTGCACGAATCCTCGATATGGTGCAGAATGCAACAGCTCGTAAGTCAAAAACCGAATTGTTCATTCGGAAATTTGCAAGAATCTATACGCCCATTGTGGTATTCTTGGCGATTGGTCTGACATTTATACCCTACTTTTTTGTGGACGATTATATCTTTAGCGATTGGTTGTACAGAGCATTGATTTTCTTGGTTATTTCCTGTCCGTGCGCTTTGGTCATCTCAATTCCGTTGGGCTATTTTGGTGGATTGGGAGCAGCTTCAAAAAATGGAATTCTCTTTAAGGGAGCATCCTTTTTGGACGAAATGACAAAAATAACCACAGTGGTAATGGACAAAACCGGAACCGTGACCAAAGGTGTTTTCAAAATCAAGGAAATAAAAGCAATTGATTGGAAAGAACCCGAATTTATGAAATACCTGATGGCGATGGAAGAACAATCTACCCATCCAATAGCCAAGGCCATTATGGAATACAAAGCCAATGGCGAAGATTTTAGGGCAACAGAAGTAACCGAAGTCGCAGGAAAAGGATTAAAGGGAACAGTAAATGGCAAAACGGTGTTGGTAGGAAACAAAGCGTTGATGACTTCGAATAATATCACAGTCCCTTCGCAAACAGATATCATTGTAGAATCCATTGTGATGGTTTCCATTGAAAGCAAATTTGCGGGTTATGTCATCATTGCAGACGAGTTAAAAGAAGATGCTCACGAAGCCATCAAACAAATTAGAGAATCTGGAATTTCCAAAATCATAATGCTTTCTGGAGACAAGGATTCTATAACCCAACAAGTGGCAAAAGAAATGGGCGTGGATTGGGCAAAAGGCGGATTGTTGCCCGAAGATAAATTAGCCGAAGTCCAAAAACTGATGGCCAAAACGGACAACAAAGTGGCATTTATTGGCGATGGCATCAACGATGCACCAGTATTGGCGGCAAGTGATGTTGGTATTGCAATGGGTGGCTTGGGCAGTGATGTAGCGATTGAAACCGCAGATGTAATTATCCAGACAGACCAACCTTCCAAAATAGCAAGAGCCATAAAGATAGGCCGTTCTACAAGACGTATTGTTTGGCAAAACATTGGTTTGGCTTTTGGGGTAAAAGCAGTTGTTTTGATATTGGGAGCAGGAGGTTTGGCAACAATGTGGGAAGCTGTTTTTGCTGACGTTGGTGTAGCTTTGTTGGCAATTTTGAATGCAGTTAGATTACAGAAAATGAGTTGGAACTAAAACATCAATAATGAATAAAAAAGAACATTGGGAAAACGTTTTTAAGACAAAAACTTTAAACGAAGTGAGTTGGTATGAACCTATTCCAGAAACATCTCTATCCTTTTTTAAAGAATCTAACATTTCTAAATCTGCAAAGATTATTGATATTGGAGGAGGTGATAGCTTTTTGGTTGACCATTTATTAAAATTGGGATATACTGATATAACTGTGTTAGATATTTCTGAAGCCGCATTAGAAAGAGCAAAACTACGTTTAAAAGGTAACGCTGATAATATAAAATGGATAGTAGCTGATGCTGCTAATTTTTTACCACCTGAAAATTATGATTTTTGGCATGATAGGGCTGCGTTTCATTTTTTAACAGATGAACAAAGTATAAGTAATTATGTTAAGACTGTACAAAAGCATCTTAAAAAGAATGGTAATTTAGTCATTGGCACTTTTTCTGAAAATGGTCCAAAAAAGTGTAGTGGTTTAGATATTAAACAATATTCGGAATCTACAATGACCAATCAATTTATGGGATATTTTAACAAAATAAAATGTATTAGAATTGACCATAAAACGCCCTTTGATACGAATCAGAGCTTTGTTTTTTGTTGGTTTAGAAAAAAGTAATTCTATTTTTTGCTTTCTAACATTGGTAATGTGATATCTTTAAGTTTAATTCTCTTTATTATAAGCTATAGTGGTTATTGGGGGCAAATCTTTATCCATTCGCTATTTTAATGGGATATGTTATTGGTAAAAATCCAGCTAACCGCAGAATAAAAAAAAGTAAAACTTGATGTAACTGGCGAAATAATAGAACCACGATTTAAAACCAATTTCACTTTTAGTTCAATTTCAGGTTATAATATGGCAGGCGTTGTTATTACGATTTAGCGTATTAAATAAAAATTTCTTTAACTCACATTTTTATTTGGTCGCTTTTTAGAATTCAGATTATTATATTCGTAATTGATTTATCTTTTCATGAAAATATCCCAATCATTACCTAGACCTGAGAATTGGCAAGACTTTGAAAGTCTGTGTAAAAAGCTATGGGGAGAAGTGTGGAACTGTGCCGAAATAAAAAAGAATGGTCGTTCTGGACAAAACCAAGCAGGAATAGATGTATATGGAATTCCAAAAGGCGAAATTTCATATTTTGGAATCCAATGCAAAGGGAAGGATGAATACACAAACAAACAACTTCTTGAAAAGGAAATAAATGAAGAAATTGAAAAAGCTAAGAACTTTGAACCTTCACTAAAAAAGATGTATTTCGCAACTACTGCTGTTAAAGATGTTGTTGCTGAAACTGTCATCCGAAAAAAGAATATTGAACATTTAAAACAAGGAATCTTTGAAGTACATCTTTATTCATGGGAAGATATTGTTGACCTTATTTTCGAGAATAAAACTACTTATGACTATTATTTAAATAGTCAAACGTTTAAAAAAAGTCAGTCGGTAAATGTAACTTTTAAAAATGGAGAAACAGAAATGACTGTTAATCCAAAATTTCTTCAAAAAATTCGTGTTGCAAGAACTAAATATGAAGAAATGGAACAACAAGCCAAAGAACTTATGCCAGATTGGATTATAAAAATGGCAGATAGTCATTGGATTACACCTGAGATTTTTAGTACTAGTTTTTCTTATAGTCCAAAGCAAACTGAATTTAATAGAAGTTTTTTTGACAGTACTATTCTTGTTACCAACAATGGTTCAGAACCATTAGAGCATTGGAAATTAACTTTATCGCTACCAGAAGATATAATTGAAATATCTTATAAGAATTGTGAAAAGAAAGGAAGTTATATTATAACTGGGTTAAAAAATGTTCATTTTGATACATTTATAAATTCTGAAAGTAATATAATTACAATTGAGCCTAGAAAAAAAATATTGGTTGGAGACGATACTTTTCAGTCAGAAACCTTATTCTTTAAGCCTATTCCAAAAGATTCATCCATAAGAATTCCTTGGAAATTAGTTTCTAAAGGCTTTAAAGAAGAAGGTTTTTTAACACTACATATTGAGCCGAAGATTGAATCTGAAAGAATAAAGGTAGATGATAATTCCTCTCTTTTATTGGATGAAGAAAAAAGAATTACTATTGAAGATTTTTTTGAAACTATTGATGACGATTGATTTCAAAGAAATCTTTTGAGCTTACTAGGTTTCAAATTAAGCATGTTATTACAGGTTAAACTTAAATCATAAAAGAGATTCTTGAATTTTTATAATTATGTAGTTTTCAAATACTAATTTATGATTGAGGATTTAAAAAAGCTATATCTACGGTTTAATTATGCTGATGAAAAAGGTTTCATTTTCAATGCTCCAACTTTAAAAAAAGGAGAACATATATCAATTGGCTTTGATAATAAGAAAAGACAATTCAATGTTCATTTTACTGATGATACTATTAATGAACCTGGTGCAAAAAGGAGAAATTACATCTTTACAATTTCTGCATTCCGTTTTTTCCTTTTTTTAAAGCGTTTTGAGATATTTTACAATCAAAATATTATTAATCTTTTATTCACTTCAAAAACCAACCTTGGTAAATTAAAGAAAAATAAATTAATTATAAATACTTTTTTTACTTCTGATGAAGCTGAAGATAAGCTCATTCACAAAAAGAAGAATGGTAAATATTGGAAATTTAGAGATAACTTCGATTTTGATAATATCTTAGAAAATTACAAATATATTGAAGAGTCTGATTTATCAAACAATAGCTTTCATTTCGCCTATAAGTTTAAGAATAACAATTTATCATTACAAGGTATTATATATAAGTTTGAGAACTTAAATGGCATATATTTTATTCCAATCAAAAAATGGAATCGTTTTATGAGGTACATGGCTATTGCTATGTATAATTATTTCAACACATATCCAACAGAAGAAACTCTTCCTTTCAGACAATTAATGTACGAACGTCTCAAGCATCCTTATTTAAATAACGAAAACGATAAACATTAAAACTAATATGATAAAAGTTACAATGATTCCATGTATTGGAAAAGATAGTTTGTTTTTTAAGGTTTATGGAGGTTCATATGCTTTAATACCTAAAACAAAAATGTTTTTAGGTAATAAGGAAAACAGGGAATGTAGATTTTGTGGCAAAAATGAAAAAGAAACTACATTTAAAATGAAAGCTCATATCATGCCTGAGTTCATGGGGAATAAAAAATACTTTTCATACTTTGAATGCGATACTTGTAATCAATACTTCGGTAAATTAGAAGACTCATTGTTTAATTTTGCTGGAATATTCAATACACTTTCTACCATAAAAGGAAAAAAAGGATTTCCAAAATTTAAAACTAAAGGAAGTGATTTTCAAGCTAAGGAATTTGGAACGATAATTCAGAAAAATCATGACCCTGAAAACGAAGATTCATTTGTTTATGATGAAGAAAATGAACGAATGAATATAGACGTAACAATGCCATCTTACATACCACATGATGTGTATAAATCATTAGTGAAAATAGCATTATGTATGTTGCCAGATGATGAATTTCTTCAACATAAAAATACAGTTGATTGGTTAATGTCTAAAAACTCGCCTCAACATGAGAACAATCCTTTTTTTAATGTATTTCGAAAAATCGGTGGCAATCCTAAAATGTTTCCTGAGCCTATGGCGTTTCTGTTAAGGAAAAATATCAATAAAAATACGCACAGATTTCCTACTTATACTTTATTACTTTCTTATGGAATAATTTCATATCAAATTTTCATTCCTTTTATCGATAGTGACAATCATTTGGTTAACGAAAAGGAAATTATATTTCCTCTTGAGGAGCATGTTGTCAATCATATATATGCTGATGGTAAACCAAGCGAGTTAAGTGTAGATAAAGTAAGTTTAGCTAGTGTTGAGAAAAAAAGAAATGAAAGACACAAAGCAAGTGTTGGATTTAAGATTACTAAAGATTTTCGTGAAAATAAGAAATGAAATTTCTAGGTTGTTTTGAAATTTTTATCGCTCTCATAATCACAAACACTTTTAATTATTATCTTCATAGATTCGGAAAAGTTGATTTAATTTAGAGTTTCTTCCTATTCAAATCTTTCTGAAAAATATAATTTCTGCTAAAAAGTGGAGAGATATCTATATCAATATTGGTACAAAGGTAAACTCGCAACATGTTCTCATCAAAAGACTACGGCATAAAGCCAACGCTTCGCCAACACCTCATTTATTCCGTTTCCTTTTGAGCAGAAATGTTGTCTTCCGTTTGGGTTCCGCATAAATATTGTTTAATCAAAAACTATAAATTTATGGAAACAATTACCGAACATTTAAAAGAGGTCGCATTGGTTGAAATTACAACGAGTAAGACCAATCCGAGAAGCGATTTTAATGAGCAATCCATTCAAGAACTCGCGGAAAGTATTAAAGAGCATGGCGTACTTCAACCGTTACTCGTAAGACCAATGTCTGAAGGTTATGAACTCGTCTGTGGAGAAAGACGATTAAGAGCCTGCAAGCTGATTAATTTGAAATCTGTACCAGTCCAGATTAAGGACTTGAATGACCAAGAAGCATTGGAAGCTCAAATCATCGAAAATCTCGAAAGGGAAGACGTGCATCCATTACGTGAAGCTGAAACATTCAAACTGATGATTGAAAAAGGTAACTATCTCATTGAAGATATTGCTACTAAAATCGCCAAGTCTGAAAAATTCATTCTGCAAAGGCTAAGTTTGAATAATCTAAATGCCGAATGGAAAAAACTATTTTTTAAGGATAAAATTAATCTTTCAAAGGCATTAATCATAGCACGACTGGATAAGAAATATCAAAAAGAAGTGGCGGAAAATGCATGCGATTGGAGTGGTGATATAAAATCTGCCAAACAATTACAAAGCTATATTGATTCAAATATAACAGCGCTGTTATCAAAAGCGATTTTTGATCCTCTAGATGAAAAACTGATTAAAAAAGCAGGTGCATGTATCAATTGTCCGAAGCGCTCAGGAGCAAACTGCTCACTGTTTCCCGATGTAAAGGAAGAAGACCGATGCTTCGACAAAGTATGTTTCAGCAGTAAAACCAAAAAACACATTCAAACCGAAATAGACAGTATTATAAATAATGCTGAAGACGTTTATTTAATAAGTTCCAAACATCAAGATACAGATGATGACTTAACACAGAAATTGAAAAAACTAGGAATTACTGTGTTGGTAAATTATGATGATTTTGAAACCATCCACGGAAAGGATGAGCGAAAAAACAAAATCAAGGGATTTTGGATTAATGGTTATGATCATGGAAAATATGTTTCTATTCGATTGACAAAAAAACAAGAAGAAAAATCATTGGATCCCAAAAGTAAGGAAAGCGTAACCGCTCAGGTTGAAAAAATCAATAAAAGAGCAAAACGCATGATGGAACTGGATGATGAGAAAGTACATAAGCGCATCATAGAAACCATGTGTGAAACTGAAGAATTGACTGTAATTGGAAAACATAAACATTGCGATGCCACAGAAAGAATTAGCAGATTGATATTATGGAATGCATTGGGTTGGCCAAAAAAAGAACACTATGGTAAGCTTTTGGATATTGACAAATATAAAAAAGAGGGTTCTACTGGATTCCTAAAACGTCTTATGGAATTGACTAAAGATGACATGGCAATCATCATCAATAATGTTGGC
>NZ_QKPO01000021.1 GCF_003258355.1 Confluentibacter sediminis
GTCATTAATTTGTAGAAAATCTATAGATTTATAGAAATAAATGGGGTTTGTGCGCAAACTCCCGTTGGCAACAATGCACAATTGTAATGAAAAATTATAACTAAAATTATGAAACAGTCACTTTTATTGATAACGGGACTTTTTTTCTTGACTTCTTCGACTTTTGCTCAGCAAAAAAGTCTGTTTCAACCCGATTCTACTTTGAATAATCTTTCGTTATTCAAAACATGGAAACCGTTTAACCAAGGTGTACTTGGAAAAACCAATGAATCAGCAATTATTTCCTTCAATCCTTTAATGAAGGATTTTTCTAAATTAATGTTTAAGGATTCTCATAATATTGCAGGACCCAAAAAGGATGATGAATTCGTTTCTGAGATGCCCATAATTGAACCAAAAGGTAATTATCCGATGAGGATAGTGCCAATTGACTCAACAATACAATATAGTTTGCTTATTGTAAAACCAAATTAATAACACAGTTGCTAAGCCGGTAACCGTTGCACAAGCCCATACATTATAAAAAACAGACTTCTATAACTGCCTTTTGAGGCAGTTTCTTTTTTTAGGTAGCTTCCTTGCTGTGGCGAAGTTTTTAACTTCCCAAAACCATTGGAATTAATAATAAAACCATTACAAGCCTATAGGATACATTGTTGAAAAGTAATATATTGCGTATGTAAACGATATGGCTGCAATGGGGGTTGGTGTTTGTTGGGGTTATACAAGTCTTAGGCAACATTAATGAAAAACAATATTCACATATTACGTATAGTATTATTAATAAGTTTATTTTCTTGTAAAAAAGATATTAAACCGAAAGGAATTGAGCCTAATATTGAATCCAAAACAAATATTGTAGAAGTTAAGAAAAATAAAATCTCGAATATCGAAAGAGATTCGACTTTGGAGCTTCAAAAAGTAGACTTAATATATACTATTTCGGATAAACAAATTGACACTTTAATAGGATTTTGTAATTGCGAAAAGAACGTTAAAGACAATACCTTAAAAATTCAAATCAGAACTGAATTTCCACCTTTGAGTGAACTTAAAAAAGGAAACAGAAATGCAACTGAATTTCAAATGGGAATTCCTAGACAATATAGATTTCTGACATTTTATTTGAGAGATTCAATTGTAGAGAAAACGAAGATTTTTAAAGCATCAACAGAGTCACAGTTTGAAAACAAAAAAATAGATTCAACTTCAATTAAAAACTATGAAATTAAAATAAGCAGATTTGATTATAAAATTGCTCAAAATGTTTGGGGAAATTATGAATTAGAATTGACAAATCCTTTTGGTTTTGTTGAAAATGATTTTAAAGTAAAAGGAACATTTCATTGTAACAATTGGAAAATTGTAGAATATGAGGAATTGCCAGATTGGACTATAAAAGGAAATAATTATATTGAATAAAAAACGTAGCCTAACACCGGTAACCGATTGCACAAGCCCATAAATTATAAAAAGAGACTTCTATAACTGCCTTTTAAGGCAGTTTCTTTTTTTAGGTAGCTTCCTTGCTGCGAAGTCTTCAACTTCCCAAAACTATTGGAATAACAATAAGATTATGGTTAATATAAGTCTGTTGGATAGCTTGTTAAAAAGTAATATATTGCGTATATAAACGATATGGCTACAATGGGGATTGGTGTTTGTTGGGGTTGTATGGTTGTTTGCGGTCATTATAAAGCAACATGAAAAATGAAAGATGTTGAACTAATATTGAAACAAACCGGTGATTCATACCATTGGACTAATGAATTACTTAGAACAATACCTTTCGAGAAATGGGATGTTTGCCCAGACGTTGTAAAATCCACTTTAAATTGGCAAGTGGGTCATTTAATTGTAAGCCACTATTTTCATTCTGTGATGGTCATTAAGGGGCATCAAGTGGATATTCTGAGGCAAATACCATTAAAGGAATATGATGCTTATTTTACCGAAGGCAATCCTGAAATGACCATTGGTAAATTGGATTCCCGAACGTTGTTTGAACAATTGCATTTTATGCAAAAAAGCTCACTGGAAATCATAAAAAACCTGATTGACGAAGATTTGAGCAAACCCTTGAAGCCAAGCGCAATTCCACACCCCATTGCTAAAAATAAGCTTGAATCTCTAGACTGGAACATCAAACACACGATGTACCATTGTGGGCAAATAGGAATTCTCAAAAGAATTGTGGACAAAAGACACGACTTTGGACTAAAAAGTAATTAAAACAAATTTTACCATATAAAAAATGAAATGTTAAAATGGAAAAGCTTTTGATAAAAAACATAGCGCAATTATTGATTGTTTTACCCTTAATAATCTACACCCTAAAAAAATCACATATCAAATGGTCGGCACTACTACTTTTCTGTTTGTTTTTTTTGCAGAATCAACTGTTGCTTGAGCTGCCACGAGAGTTTGAATTCTTAAATATAATAGAAGGCAATTGGAATTGGTCTGGTAAAATATATGCCATGGCAGGTTCCTTGCTATTTTATTGGCTATTTAAAAAAGAGTTTTCAGAACATGATTTTTTCAAAATAAAACAGGCAAGGAATTCCATTAGGCCCAATATTATAACAACTTTAATAGTTATGTTTTTGGCGGTAGCATTGGCCTTTTTTCTATTTGGAAAATCGGAACCCGATACCGAAACTTTATTGTTTCAATTAACCATGCCAGGGTTTGATGAGGAAATTGCCTTTAGGGGCATCATGCTTGGTTTACTGTCCACAGTTTTAAATGAAACAATAGATTTTGGTTTTATCAAATTTGGAAATCCTGCGATATTGATTACCTCTATTTTGTTTGGCTTGATACACTCCTTTGGCATTGACGAACAATGGCATATTGCTCAAGATTGGATTTATTTTTCACAGACATTTTTATATGGTTTGGTATTAGGCTGGATGACCATTAAGAGCAGAAGTATTTTGATGCCTATTATATCGCACAACTTAACAAATACTGTTGGTACCATAATAACCTGGATTAAATGAAAGCTTCAAAATCAATAGTAAAGATAAGGGAATTTACATGCGTTTTTTTTCTTGTTTTTTCAGCAATTGGTTGTTGTCAAGAACTTGAAAATCTTTTAGAATACAAAGGCGGGAAGGTTCATGTACAACCTTCTATCGAAATATTTCCCGACGAAGCTATTTACAAAAGCACATCTCTTTCAAACAAAGAGCTAGAAAATAACCTTTCAGAAAATATCCAAAACATCATTTCAAAACAGGATATAGTTGGTATTTCAATCACGATGCTAATTCCAGAACAAGGTCTGTGGCAATTCGATTCGGGGTATGTTTCAAAAGAAAAGAATACATTGGTAGATAGTTCCAGTGTTTTTTATTGGGCTAGTGTTTCAAAGCTGGTTACAAGCACTGTTATTCATCAACTTATTTTGGAGGACAAACTGCAACCTACAGATAAACTGTCTAAATGGTTTCCCCAATTCAAAGATTCAAAAAAAATAACTATCAAGCATTTATTGAACCATACCAGTGGAATTTTTAGTTTTAACAGCGACTCAACATTTCATTATCAAAACAAATTCCATACCCCAAAAGAACTACTTGAGGTCGCATTGAAAAAAAGGAATCTATTCAAACCCGGGGAATATTGGTCATATACCAACACAGGTTATCTTTTGCTGGCTTTAATTGCAGAACATATCGAAGGGAAAAGTTTTTCCCAAATCGTTCACGAAAGGATTGCATTGCCACAAAATTTAGCGGCAATGGACGTGTTGAAGCAAGACGAAAAGCCAGAAAATTTGGCATTGGCTCATATTAAAGATAGCGTTGTAAATACTCATTTCGCCATGCCTTTGGGAGCAGGAAATATGGTAAGCAACTCAAAAGATATGGCAGTATTCCTAGCTTCACTACTAACGGGCAAGTACCTCCCTATTAAAATGGTACACAATATGCTTCTAGAGCTATATCCTATGTTCAATAAAGGACAATACTATGGTAGCGGTATTATGTTATACGATTTTAAAGAGATAAACAATACTCAAAATCAATGGATTGGTCATAGTGGCGGCACTGAAAACTACAAAGCTATATTGGTGTACGATATTAAAACAAAAACAGTTTGTGCAATTACAGTAAACCAAAATATATCAGTAGAAGCAATCGCATTTAGTATGATTGATAAATTAAATGAATGATGAGTCGCTAACAACTAAAGGAAAGGAAATGAAAAGAGCAATAGTAGTAGGTGCAACATCAGGAATAGGAAAAGGAATGGCAAGATTATTGACTGAAAACCATTTTAAAGTTGGGATCACTGGGAGACGAATAGAGTTACTTAATGAGTTGAAATCGGAGAAGAACAATTCTTATTTAATCAAATCTTTTGACATAACCGACACTTTAAATGTTGCTAGACATTTAGAAGAATTAACATCTGAACTTGGAGGACTTGATTTACTTCTTTTAAGTTCAGGAACGGGAGATGAAAACGAGAACTTGGACTTTAAAACTGAAAAACGGATCATTGACATAAATGTGATAGGATTCACCATCATAGCAGATTGGGTATTTAACTATTTTCAGAAGCAAAAGTATGGTCATTTGGTAGCTATAAGTTCTATTGCAGGACTTCGCGGAAGTAGACAGGCATCTGCCTACAATGCAACAAAGGCATATCAAATTAATTATTTGGAAGGATTGAGGCAAAAGGCAACTAAGTTAAAAACTCAAATTTATGTAACCGATGTGAGACCCGGTTTTGTTGATACTGAAATGGCTAAGGCAGACAAGAAGTTTTGGGTTGCAACTGTTGACAAAGCTAGTCTACAGATTTATTCATCAATAAAACAAAAAAAGAAAATAGTTTATATTACTAGGCGTTGGAGACTTATGGCAATATTATTAAAAGTATTACCAAGACATGTATATGACAGAGTGTAGGGAAATAGCGAACCGCCAACAAAGCTGGTTGCACAAGTCCTTAATTTTATATAAAAAAACATATAAAAAAAACCTATTTATAAGAACGTTGTTTTTGATTTTTATAAATTAAGGTTATGTTTGGTGGAGGTTATAACCATTTAAAAAATGAACAAAGAATAAGCGGAATAAATATGTTGCATATGAAAAAACAAGGGATGATATATAAATAATTAGTTATGTCATTTCATCCATGGATTTTTCAAAAAGGATTCCTCCTTTATACATCCCTTTTAGGAAAGGATGAATCTCTTTACCGAGTTCCGTTAAGCTGTATTCAACACGTGGAGGCACTTCTGGGAAAACGGTTCTTTTGACTAATCCATCTGCTTCTAATTCTTTCAATTGTTTAGTTAGCATGCGTTCACTAATATCAGTTAATAACTTGGCCAATTCATTATATCTTTTATCTCCTTGAAAAAGATGTAAAATGATCGTTCCTTTTCGTTTTCCTTTAACAACATTTATAAATGTATCAATCGGACAATAACTTTTTTTCATTTTTTTTCTTTCTTAAGGTCTTAAAACACTAAAAACGGACATAAATGTTCGTATACCAACTATTTGTAAGTTCTTGTTAGTCAATATATTTATCCTGATATTTGTACAAAAATAAGCAAAAATAAAAGCATAAGATGGTACAAAATAGATTTAAAGCATTTCGAATTGAAGAAATTAATGGTCATTATCAAGGTTCTATTAAAGAAATGGAATTTGGTGTATTAAATGACAATGAGGTTTTAGTAAAAGTACACTACAGCTCATTGAATTATAAAGATGCCTTATCGGCCTCTGGCAATAAAGGAGTAACGAGAAACTATCCACACACACCAGGAATTGACACCGTTGGAATCATAGAAAAATCGAACAGTAATTTATTTACTATTGGAGAAAAAGTAATTGTAACAAGTTATGATTTAGGTATGAATACAGACGGAGGATTTGCTGAGTATGTTCAAGTTCCCTCTGAATGGGTCGTAAAATTACCTGAAAAAATGACCATGAAAGAGGCCATGATATATGGTACTGCAGGATTAACAGCGGGCATGTCGGTTTTAAGACTAACTGAATTGATAAAACCAGAGGATGGAAAAATAGCAGTTTCTGGGGCAACAGGTGGAGTTGGAGCACTGAGTGTCTCTATTTTAAGTAAATTGGGTTATTCAGTAGTTGCAATCACAGGTAAGGAAACAGAACGAGACTATTTAAATCATCTTGGAGCCGAGGAAGTACTATTACGCAGCGAGGTTGAAAATCTTGATAAAAAGCCATTATTAAAACCTTTGTTTGCAGGGGCTATTGATACTGTTGGAGGTGTCATTCTTGAAAACATTATTAAATCGACGGATTCAATGGGCGTTGTAACGTGTTGTGGAAATGTAGCTTCTCCAAAACTTGATTTGACCGTTTTTCCCTTTATCCTGAGAGGTGTTACACTCATTGGAATAGATTCTCAAAACTATCCGATGAAATACAGAAAAATAGTTTGGAATAAATTAGCTCACGAATGGAAACCTAAACAATTAAACGACACTTGCAATGAAATTAAACTTGAGGATGTCACACAAAAAATTGAATTAATGCTTAAGGGAAAATTAAAAGGAAGAACCGTTTTGACTTTAGCTGAATAAATAGGCAACACAACACACAATATAGCCAATAAGGGTTTATTTGGTATGTGAAGGTTTGTAGTTTGCTTCAACTTTTCTTATCATGATAGGAAATTTGCCTGCAATCCCTTACTGGCTATATTGTTAACAATGACATGCAATTAAAAAACTTGAACTCTGAAAAAAAATAATTCAGAATTTCTATCTTTGTAGTCTGTTCTACTAATTAACATAGTATCTGTGTCTTTCCCAAAAAGACTAGCTCAACAAAACGAGCCAAACGCATGGAAGTCTTCTGATTTTTAATGCGCAGATAATTTATACAGTTATTTTCATCAAATTTTAAACAATACCAATTGATTACATATCAATTGCTTTATCACTTTGCTATGTGTTTAACATTTCAATATGTGATAATAATACAATGATTAAAAATGAACAGTAAACAATTAATAAGTAGAAATATAGAAGTATTTTACAATAAAGCATCAGAAGAAACCAGACTTGATAAAGGAATGGGCGTATTTGAGTTTGAAAGAATCAAATCGCTCATAGAAAAGTATCTTCCATCTTCATCGTCAAAAATAATTGATATTGGAGGTGGTACAGGGAAATATTCAGAATGGCTTGCAAAAAAAGGACATCAAGTTTATTTAGTAGAACCAGTTCCTAAACATATTAAATTAGCCCAAAATAGAGCGAATAAGTTAAAGAACAAATTTTCTGTTCAATTGGGCGAATCTCGAAAATTGGAATTTAAAAATAATTTTGCCGACTTAATAATACTTCACGGACCACTGTATCATCTTCAAAAAAAGGAAGATAGAGATTTAACCATTTGTGAAGCTAAACGAGTTCTAAAAAATGGCGGAATCATTTTAGCATTTGCGATTAATTATACGGCATCAACTTTAGTGGGTCTTTTAAATGGACTAATTCATAAAAATTCATTTTTTGAAATGTGCAAAGAAGAATTGACGTCAGGAATACACAATCCACCAGATGATTTTCCTTGGCTTTTGGCAGAAGCCTATTATCACAAACCTGAACAACTAAAAGACGAGTTTATAAATCAAGGATTAACCTACATTAATACATATGCCGTTGAAGGAATGGCTTGGTTGGACAAAGAATACTTTGCAAATATGCTGAATAACAAAAAGAAAAAAACATTATTAGAACTTATCAAAATCACAGAAAATGACAGTTATCTTTTGCCTTTTAGCCCACATATGATGATTGCAGTTAAAAAAAATGATTTATGAAAATTAAAGAAGAACTGAGTTAAAAGGTACAAGACATCTTGAACCAGTTTAGAAATAAAGTTCTCTGGGTATGGCTTTTCTGATTTTATAGTGGCAAATGCGTGTTTTGATAGTTTGTTGCAACCTAAAAAGTTTCAATTTCGACTATTCAAGATTATTGGATTAACAATCGCAAAATATATGGTTATGTTAAATCCTCTACAGAGCATCTTTATATAAGTGAAAAAAAGTATATTTAAACTCGAAAATTATACAACATAAACTAACTAAACAACATCATGATTACCAAACATTTAATTGCAAACTTTCTACTAACTGTAGCATTAGGTACTACAGGGTATAGTCAGAACCATGCAGCATCACAAAAAACATTAAAAGAGGCATACGCTGGGAAATTTCTCATAGGAACTTCCAATGATATGAGAGGACTTTCAGAAGCCGAGTTAACAAGTGTAAAAACGCAATATGACATCAATACCCCAGAGAATTGCATGAAACCACAACCCATTCATCCATCGGAAGGTAAGTACAACTTCGATACTCCCGATGCCATGATTAAATGGTCTGAGGAACATGGTTTAAAGACTTGGGGACACACCCTAGTATGGCATTCACAAACAGCACCTTGGTTTTTTCAGGCAGAAAATCCAGAGGTTGAGGAAGCTGCTGAACGAGTAAGACGTCCCAGAGGGAATTGGGATCCTAATGCACCTCGTCCTTCTATGTCGGAAATGTGGCGTAACAGCATTAAAGGCGACATGGCAAGCCGCGACGTAGTACTTGAACGTCTTAAAAACCACATTATGACTGTTGCAGGGCGATACAAAGGAAAAGTTGTAGGCTGGGATGTTGTTAATGAATCCATTGAAGATGGTGGAGACGGTACTACAGAAAACCTAAGAGATTGGAGTTGGTATAAGGTTGTAGGGCCAGAAGTGCTTACCTTGGCATTCAAATGGGCGCACGAAGCTGATCCTAACGCGAAACTTTATTATAATGATTATAATATTGAGCAGGGTGCGGTTGAAAATAAAGGGAAACATGCCAGTTCAATGTTACTGCTAAAACGCTTGATAGCTGAAGGGGCACCCATCACAGGTGTTGGGATTCAAGGCCATTGGCATTTAGATAGTAACCTTGCTGACATTGAAAAGGCCATAGAGAACTACGCATCTCTTGGGCTAAGGGTATCTATTACAGAATTGGATGTAACGGCTACTGGGAATAATAGCGGTGCTTTTGGTGTAAATCAAGGCGATAAAAAAATACCTGCAGAAAATTATCAAAAGCAAGCCGAGGTATATAAAGAATTGTTCAAGATTTTTATGCGTCATTCTGATGTTATCGATCGTGTTACTTTTTGGGGCATCAGCGATACCAGATCTTGGCGTAGAGGGCAGGATGCTCTTTTATTTGATGGGCAGTTACAGCCTAAACCAGCATTTCAAGCTGTTATTGAAGCTAGTTTGAATTGAATATCAAATGATGGCAATGACTTAATAAACAATCGGTTACTATAAACTCTAAAACTCCCGAAATCATTCGGGAGTTTTTTATTTTAAAAAACTGTAACTTTGGTTGATTGCAAAAAGAAACCTAAAATATGATAAATAACATCGAAAATATAGAATTGGAATATTTAACGCTTAACGATTATCAAGAGCTTAAAAGTGCCATGATTGAAGCGTATTCGTCTAATATGCCAGATTCTTATTGGAGGAAAGCACAAATAAAGTCCTTAATTGATAAATTTCCCGAAGGACAAGTTGTTATTAAAATAAATAACCAATTGGCCGGATGTGCCTTATCTATTATTGTAGACTATGATGATTTTAATGAGCAACATACCTACCAGCAAATTACAGGAGATTATTCATTTAACACACATAGCAAAAACGGGAATGTACTATATGGTATTGATGTGTTTATTAAATCTGAATACCGTGGATTGCGTTTAGGAAGGCGACTTTACGATTATAGAAAAGATTTATGTGAAAAGCTAAACTTAAAAGGCATTGCTTTTGGTGGTAGAATGCCCAATTTTCATAAATATGCCGACTCCATATCGCCCAAAGAGTATATTGAAAAAGTGAAACGTAAAGAAATTCATGATCCTGTTCTTAACTTTCAAATATCTAACGATTTTCATCCAACCAAAGTTTTAAAAGGCTATCTAGAAGGCGATGCCGCTTCTAATGAATTTGCTATTTTAATGGAATGGGATAACATTTATTACGAGAAACTTAATAAAAAAGTGACTTCAAAGAAAACAGTGATTCGTTTAGGACTTATTCAATGGCAAATGCGTTTGTATAAAGATCTTGAAGAATTGATGCAACAAGCGGAATATTTTATCGATGCCGTATCTGCATATCGTTCGGATTTTGCATTGTTCCCTGAATTTTTTAATGCACCATTAATGGCAGAAAATAATCACCTTTCTGAACCAGAAGCCATTAGGGAACTTGCCAAGCACACCCCTGAAATTGTACAACGATTTTCGAAATTGGCGATTTCATATAACATCAATGTCATTACAGGTAGTTTTCCAGAAATGAGAGACGATTTGTTGTACAATGTGGGTTATTTATGCAAAAGAGATGGTACCACAGAACGTTATGAAAAACTTCACGTTACCCCAGATGAAGCTAAAATTTGGGGAATGCAAGGTGGCACCGAATTAAGAACGTATGATACAGATTGTGGTAAGATAGGCATTCTGATATGTTATGATTCTGAATTCCCAGAATTAAGCAGGATTCTAGCGGAAGATGGTATGGATATTTTATTCATTCCATTTTTGACAGATACCCAAAATGGTTATTCTAGAGTACGCCATTGCGCACAAGCCAGAGCTATAGAAAATGAATGCTATGTGGCTATTGCAGGAAGTGTGGGGAATTTACCAAAGGTTCACAATATGGATATCCAATTTGCACAATCTATGGTATTTACACCATGTGACTTTTCATTTCCTGCCAATGGTATAAAAGCGGAAGCAACTACCAATACCGAAATGATTTTAATTGCTGATGTCGATATAGATTTGCTTCGAGAACTCAACCAATTTGGGAGTGTCCGTAATTTAAAAGATAGAAGAACAGATCTTTTTGAGTTGCGAAAACGTTAAAAGTTAAAATCTTAAAAAACATGATTTTAACTGAAAAAGACTATATAAAAAGAATAAATTCTGCTTTGGAATTTATTGATACTAATCTTGATCAAGATTTATCATTAGAATCCGTTTCTAAGATTGCCTGTTATTCACCATATCATTTCCATAGAATTTTTAAGGCTATTATTGGCGAACCACTTAATGTCTATATCATTAGGCTGCGTATTGAAAAAGCAGCCTCTGTTTTAATGCATAAAAAGGAGATGGATATTTCCAATCTTTTTCTTCAATATGGGTTTAACAGTCATTCGTCTTTTACCAGAGCGTTTAAAAAAATTTACGGCATAAGTCCTTCTGAATTTAAGAAACAAAGCAGTGATAAAAATAGCAAGATATGTAAAGTAGAAAGCAAGAATGGGCAACAAAATTTAATATTTGAAAAATACATTTGCAGCATTAATAATCATTTAAATTGGATTGAAATGAATGCAAAAATAGAAATTAAAGACATGCCCAAAATGAATTTCGCCGCTATCTTACATAGGGGTGTGGATGGTTTAGAAAATACTTTTGAGCGACTTATTAAATGGGGAAATTCAAAAGGATTACTGGATAAGCCTGAAACTAAAGTAGGAAGGATTTTTCATGATAGTTTTAAAATAACGGCACCAGATAAATTGAGAATGAGTGTTAGTTTATTAACGCATGAAAATATAGTAGCGGAAGGTGAAATACATAAAATTAGTATAAATAAAAGTAAATGTATCGTGGGCCATTTTGAGGTGGCTCATAAGGATTTTGAAAAGTCTTGGCGTAGTTTGTTTATTTGGATGGCTGATAATGGATATAAAAAGGCAAATGAAAACCCCTTTGAGATATATCATAACGATTTTAGACAGCACCCAGAAGGTAAAGCTGTTGTAGATTTATATATTCCTATTGAATAATATATTGATAAACAAAGACCTCCCAATATTGGGAGGTTTTTGTTTATCGTTTAATAGTGTAACCTGTGATAATCCGTTTTAGCTGAGCTTTTAAATCTTCGCCTGTGTCGTAAATCATTTGTTCTTCGGTAGGGAAAGGAACGCTTCTTCGGTCTAAAAAAGGTAATAAATCGGTGTCCAAGGCGCGTTTATCACCTCTATAATTGGCATAAACATGTTCGAAAACAAATTCGCTGGTTACAGGAAATGCATCTTCCAATTGCTTGGTGTTTAAATTTATATATTCTACATTACCAGTTACTTGTACCGACTTAAATTGTTTGAATTCATAATATTCACAACGGATGGTTTTTATATTATCTACTTGAATGTTCTTTCCAAGACTATCTTTAACAACATTTCCTTTTTGGTCCACTAAATTCTTTTTACCATCAACAATTTGCTTTTCCTTAATAATTTGGCGTTCTTTTATTTGCTCTGGAGATAAATTGATTTGCCTTAAATTCACCAACATATTGTAATCGTATTTTACATTATCTGCAGGAGTATTGTGGTAAACGGTCCATAAACTGTTTAGTCCGTAAGTGCTAAAATTCAATAAATCAGCTTCTAGCCGATTGGGTATAACTTTTTGTGTGTCGTTCCTCATATCCACAATAACAAAATCAGTTCCTTTTTGATGTGCTAATTCCATTAATTGACGCACATCTTTGTAGTTAGGATTGATGTTTTCTATCTCTTGAAAATCGTCAAAAGCATATCTAAAATCCATTTTGTTATTAGATTTTAAAAGTGCAGATGCTTTGGTGTACATGTGTTGGGAGGCTTTGTCTTTATTGGCTATAATCTGACTTGAATAGTCTTTTAGATTAAACGTAACCTCTCTATTATTTATATATAAAGGGAGTATAGGTTTAATACGTTCTTGTCGATTGTCTAAATCCACATACAGATCATATATTCTTATATAATTTTCTGGATTATTATCTTTTTTAAGATAATCGATGGTTTTTAAGTCGCGTTCGGTGGCTTTATTGAATGCATCTTCTAGCATCACTATAAAATCTGCTTTGCCTTTTTTGTCTTTATTGGTTCGTAATTTACCAATGGCATCGTTAATGGCTTGGTCATAATTTCCAGAACTTACAGCTTTTTCAATCTGTTTACTGGCGCTACAAGATAGTATAAGAATTAAAACTATTGTAGAAAGTAATAATTTTTTCATACTCAATAAATTTGGTTACTTGATTAGGTTTTCAAATGTAGTGCCAAAATGTTTAAACACAGATAAGATCCTTATAAATCAGATTAAATGCATTTAATTCTATTAAATAGAAGTTTAATCTTATTTTTTTATAAAAACAGGAAGTAATTGAGAAGAGACTTCACCAAAGCCAATACGTGTACCATCTTTTTCACAATGACCGCGCATAATAACCGTATCAAAGTCGTTAATGAATTTACGTTCACTACCATCTTTCATTTTTATTGGTTTTTCACCGCCCCAAGTAAGTTCTAATAAAGAGCCATAAGAATCTGGTGTAGGACCTGAAATCGTACCGCTACCCATTAAATCACCCGCATTAATTGGGCAGCCATTTATGGTATGGTGTGCCAGTTGTTGAGACATATTCCAATACATGTGTTTGAAATTGGATTTACTTACAATAGTTTCTTTGGCATTTTTTGGTTGTAAAGCTACTTCTAAGTTAATATCAAAACTTTTTTTGCCACTATAATGTAAATAAGATAATTGAGGTTTAATTGGTTTTGGTCCTTCTACTCTAAAAGGTTCTAAGGCATCTAGGGTCACTATCCAAGGCGAAATAGAAGAAGCAAAGTTTTTAGATGAAAATGGCCCTAAAGGCAAATATTCCCATTTTTGAATGTCTCTAGCACTCCAATCGTTTAACATCACCAAACCAAATATATATTCTTCGGTTTCATCAGCAGGAATAGGCTCTCCCAAATCGTTCGCTACCGTTGTTATGAAAGCCATTTCTAATTCAAAATCGACAGCCTTTGAAGGTCCAAAAACAGGCTCGCTAGCACCATCTGGAAATGTTTGACCTTGCGGTCTGTAAACCGAAATTCCAGAAGGGATGATAGAGGAACTTCTTCCATGAGAAGCAACAGGAATATGTAACCAGTTTGGGAGTAAAGCATTATCAATATCCCTTATCATAGAGCCTATATTGGTGGCGTGTTCTATACTGGAATGAAAATCTGTATAATCCCCAACTTGCACAGGTAATTGCATTTCTATTTCATCTAAGCGAAATAGTACAATTTCTTTATGCTTCACATTATTTTTTAACGTGTTATTTTCAGCATCAAAAATTTGAGCAATTCTATTTCTTACGGCACGCCATGTTTTTCTGCCGTCAGCAATAAAATCATTCAAGGTGTCTTGAAGAAAAATATCATCGGTTAAAGGAATATCATTAAAATAACCTAATTGATGCAGGGCTCCCAGATCGATAGCAGTATCACCAATTCTAGTGCCAATCGTGATAATGTCATCGCGGGTAAGAAACACCCCAAAAGGAATGTTCTGAATAGGAAAATCAGAATTTTTATCGACGTGTAACCACGATTTTCTATCTGGATTGTTAGCTGATAAGGGCATAACTGTTATTTAATTAGTGTTGTTTATACTATTCAAACCTACATATTTTTTTTTTCAATCTTGTTAAAAAAGTATAAAATATGATGAAAATTTATCGTTGATAAATTAGTTGAAAACTTCAAAGTAAATATATGTTTTTTCATGTATTTAACTAATCTATTTGTTATTTTTGCCGAATATTTAAATTTGAAACTATTTTTATGCAACGCGACGAACAAATTTTTGAACTAATACAAGCTGAAAAAGAACGCCAATTACATGGTATAGAACTTATCGCATCAGAGAATTTTGTAAGCGAACAAGTTATGGAAGCTGCAGGTTCTGTGTTAACAAATAAGTATGCGGAAGGCTACCCAGGCAAACGTTACTATGGGGGATGTGAAGTGGTTGATGAGGTAGAGCAAATTGCTATTGATAGAGCAAAAACCTTGTTTGGAGCAGACTATGTTAATGTACAACCTCACTCTGGAAGTCAGGCAAATACAGCAGTCTATCATGCGTGTTTAACTCCAGGTGATAAAATTTTAGGATTCGATTTGTCTCATGGAGGACATTTAACTCATGGGTCTCCGGTAAATTTTTCTGGAAAATTATACAATCCAGTGTTTTACGGCGTAGAGCAGGAGACAGGTGTTTTAAATTATGATAAAATTCAAGAAATAGCCACTAAAGAACAACCAAAATTAATTATTGCCGGAGCTTCAGCATATTCTCGTGATATTGATTTTAAACGTTTTAGAGTTATAGCGGATAGCGTTGGAGCTATTTTAATGGCTGATATTTCGCATCCTGCAGGATTGATTGCTAAAGGTATTTTAAACGATCCAATGCCACATTGCCACATTGTGACCACTACGACGCATAAAACCTTAAGAGGACCAAGAGGAGGGATGATTATGATGGGGAAAGATTTTGACAATCCATTTGGTATTACTCTAAAAGATGGTAGTTTACGTAAAATGTCATCGTTATTGGATTCTGCGGTGTTCCCAGGAAATCAAGGGGGACCATTAGAGCATATTATTGCTGCTAAAGCAATTGCTTTTGGAGAAGCTTTAACGGATGAATTTTTACATTACCAATTACAAGTAAAACAAAATGCGGCTACTATGGCAAAAGCATTGGTTGCTAAAGGGTATGATATTATTTCTGGCGGAACAGATAACCACTGTATGTTGATAGATTTACGAAATAAAGAGGTGTCTGGAAAAGATGCAGAACAAGCTTTGGTAAAAGCTGATATTACTGTAAATAAAAATATGGTTCCTTTTGATACACGTTCACCATTTGTAACATCGGGAATTCGTGTTGGTACAGCAGCGGTAACCACTAGAGGTTTAAAAGAAGCTGATATGATTGCGATTGTTGATTTGATTGATGAAGTGATTATGAATTATCAGGATGAAGCTGTTTTAGAAGCTGTCAGAGAAAAAGTAAACACTATGATGGCAGACAGACCTTTGTTTGTTGCTTAATGGCATTAAATAATATAGAAACAAAAAAATCCTGCTTTAAGCAGGATTTTTTTGTTAAAGTAGATATATAAAATGTCATCAAAAATATTTTTTACGAAAATCCAAAGGAGTCATGCCGGTCTTTGATTTGAAGAACTTTGAAAAATAAGGGTAATCGGAGAATTCTAGGGTATAGGCAATATTGGCTAAATTATCGTGAGAGTGTACAATCAATCTTTTTGCTTCTAGCATGATTCTTTCGGAAATTAATTGGCTTGTCGTTTTATTTATTGTTTTTTTTACAACTCTATTAAGATGTTTGGTGGTGATGCTTAACTTGTCAGCATAAAATTTCGGTAATTTTTCTTTATGAAAATGCATGTTGATTAAGGTTTCTAGATTTTCAAGTATATTGGAATAGCTTGGGGAATAAAGTTTTTCTAAATTAATATCAACCGTATAAGCTCTTGTTAATTCTATATAAATATTGTTTAGCAAGTTTACTAATTTTAACTCTCTTAAAAGGTTGTTCTGTAGATATTCGGTATAAGCTTCGTGAAACTTAACATTTAATTCGCTTAGTTTTTCAGGGGTTAATTCCAATACAGGCGGATTTTGATACGAATAAAAAAAAGGAAACGAATGGAGTGTATGCTCTAAAAATTTTAGCTCATAAAATTCTTGAGAATGAAAAAAGATAAACCCTTCCGGTTTTGTTTCAAATTTCCAAAAATGTGTTTGACCAGGTTTTAAAAAAAATACCTTTCCTGGGTGTATGTTGTAAGAATTAAAATCAATTTCATGGGTTCCTGTGCCTTCGGTGAAGAGGACACATAAATAGAAATTATGACTATGTGGTTTGTTTATTAGATGCTTGTTGAGTTGGATATGGTTTGAAAAAGAATTTATATACACCTCCTGAAGAGGAATAGACTCTTTAAATTGATTAATATTTAAAACTGGAATTTTTAGCATATGTCCTAAAAGTACAAAAAAGTGCGCATATGTTATAGGGAAAAAAGTTATTTACAGTCTTAATTTTGCAGCATGATAAATACTGCCTTATGAGTAAAGTTATTGATGCCTTGAATTGTAAATGTCCGAATTGTAAAGAAGGAAATATTTTTAACAGTCGTGGGAATGTCCTATTATTTAACATTCCTAAAATGAACGCTAATTGTCCAATATGTCATTATAAATTTGAAAGAGAAACGGGATTCTTTTTTGGAGCCATGTTTGTGAGTTATGCCCTTGCGGCGGCACAAATGATAACAAGTCTTGTGGTATTTTGGCTTTTTATTGATTTATCACCTATGAGGGTGTTTGCCATTATAGCTGTGATAGCCGTTGTGTTAAGTACAACGAATTTTAAATTGTCAAGATCTATTTGGATATATTTGTTTTACAAAGATAAAGTGGGTTAATTTTTTTTAATCCAGATCAATAAAGTGTGTGGGTGTTAGTGTGAAAAACAGCCCGATCGGAAAGCTGCACAACGAAGACCACGGAATCCGCATTTGCCAGAAAGCTGCTGTTTAGCCAGTGATTTTATGTATCAAAATATTAGGCGGGAACGTCTCTTTAGACAGCTTGATTATTCTGATAATCAAAATGTAATGATTAGTGTCGGCGGAAAGAATAAAGTACTTGACAACATCTATATAATATGGTTTTGGCTTACAAATAAGCAGAAATTATATGTATATTCGCCTTGTATAGAAAGGAAAGATGTCTGGCAAAGGCTCGCATAAATTTATACGCTGTAATAAAAAGCGAACATCGGTTGTCTAAAACTTATAAAATAACAAGAAATAATCCAGAATCATTTAAAAATCATAAACGATGAAAAAAATAGTTGTAATCCTTATCCTTTTAGTTTCATTTTTTCCGCTCAATGCACAATCAGGTAAATCCGTCGAGGCTGCCCGTAAATTGAAAAATCCTCCGACTCCCAGTGCTGGTTATGGTAAAGACCTTGGTGATTTTAAGAGCGGAACTTATACTATCACAAGTGCAGGACTTAGTCGCCAATATACAATTCATATCCCTGAAGACTATGATAAAAACAAAACGTACCGTTTGATTTTCGCAATGCACATGATGGGCGGGCATATGCAAACAATGGTTGACCAAAATTATTATGGTCTTAAAACGTATGCCGAAAAAGATCATGTTCCTGTTATTTTTGTTGCACCTGAGGGATATACCGACCGTTCTCCTTGGCGTGGAGGTGATGATAAAGATCATATCTTCTTTGCCGATATGCTTGAATTATTTAAGGATAAATTGAGCATCGATACTTCTCGTGTATTTTGCACGGGCTTTAGCTTTGGTGCCATGTTTACATACTCGTTATCATTAGAATTTCAGAAAGATCTTCGTGCAGTAGCTTGTTATGCTCCAGCCAATTGGAACATTTATCTTCCTGAAAACAAACACGAACCTCTTGCTTTTTTTAGCACAACAGGGACTGAAGACGGGCTTTGTAAGTATGTCAACTCCGATGAACTCAAGCAAGGTGGTAAGTATTGTGTATTGACACATATCGAAGATAATGGATTAAAACAGTTGCCAGAAATACCGTTGGCTACAACGGCGACTCATATCACAACTGAATTTGAAGGGCTTCCTGAGGAATATCCAGTCATGTTTGGCTCATTCGTTGGTGGTCATACTGAAAACGTTAAAGATCCTGGATCTGATGTCAATTGGGTAGCAAAAGAAACCTGGGATTTCTTTATGCGTTTCTAGGCATTATTTTAAATGAGGTTAGCTTGATTTTTTTATACTGTGTGTGGGTTTTAATTAGTAAAGTAAATACGATGCTGGTTAGTTGACCTTTGTTTGGTGCTTAATTATCTTTAATGATATAGATGTAAAAAATCCTGCAAAAAGCAGGATTTTTTAGGCTTTGAAAAGGTTTTAAACTTACTTTAATAAAATCTCTAAATTCTATTTACTGTATTATTTTCACTTCGTTTGATTTCCATACTTGGTCTCAAATTATTTTAGATATTTTTCAATGACTTCAGTTAATTCTTCCACAATGTTTGAGGAATATCCATCTATATTATGAACAATAATTCCGTTTTGGTCAATCACAAATAATGCTGGCGAAGCGGTAACTTGGTAATCATTTTCAATAGTTTTACCGTTAAATACTGTTTCCATTGAGATATTCCGATTTCCTAAAAACAAATCGATATTGTCCTCAATTGGGTCATCTATTGTATTTATTCCAATAAATTTTACCTTGTCTTCGGGATATTTATCATGCAACTCTTGAAGCTTAATCATTTGTTTGTTACACGGTCCACAAGCTTTATACCAAAAGTCCATTATTGCTATTTTTCCATTTAAATCATTTAGATTAATTTTTGTTCCTTTCGAGTTTGACAATTCCCATTCAGGGGCTTTTTCTCCAATAGCAAGAAGTGTATTTGGTCTTTGTTCTAATTCAGGGGTATAATTAATAACTTTTACATACTCAGATAGTTTTTCTTGAGTGAAAATTTCATCAGATATTTCGCCTTTTAGGTTAATATCAGAAATACGGATCTTAAAAGATATGATTTCTGTTGCATTTACAATTTTAGTACTAACAGAAATATCAGAACCTATTGGTAAGTATGTGTCTTTAGAAATATAATAAATTTGTTCTGATGACATTTGGTCATCGTTTTTAGGGGTTTTAATTGTTAATTTATAACAGTCTTGATTATTAATTTTCGTAGAACCTAAATTGATGATTTCTATTTCATCATTTTTTGTTGCATTGTCAAAAATGTTTTTTACAAAAAAGAAAAATGGAAAACTATTGTAAAATTGTTTAATTCTTGATACTTGTTTTGGATATTGGTTTTTATCGGTTATTGTTAGAGTTTTGTTCCAAGTAGTTAATCCAAAAAGATTTTCTGTATTGTAAACCTGGTGAAAACCATTCTTTTCAAAAGAAGCAATTTTAAACCCAATAAGGGTATCTTTAGGTTCTTTTTTATAATAAAAATCACGTTGACTTTCAGTTGTTGTAGAATCCTCTCCAACAGATACTTGTTTAGTGATTTCAGTTTGTTTGTAATAACCGAACTTACTATTTTCTATTGTTTCTTGAACTTTTTCAACTATTTGTTCTGTTGTTAATTCCCTTTTGCAACTGTTAATGATTAGAAGTGAAAGAATAAAAAAAATGATATTTGTTTTTCTCATAAGTGTTGGTTTAACTACTTATTAATAACTTTAAATTTGTATGTTTTCTGTTTTTCCATTTTTTGTGACTATGGCAATAGATCCATTAATTTTAATAGAATCATATTCACAAGGAATAATTGTTTCTCCATCTAGATTCATCAACCCATTCTTATTGTATTTTGAAACAAATACAAAATTATTTTCTACTTGGAATTTATGGTATTCACATGGAATGATGGTTTCTCCATCTAGATTCATCAATCCATGTTTATTGTTCTTTGATGTAAACACAAAATTATTTTCAGTAACTTGAAATCTATCAAATTCACAAGGAATAATTACTTTGCCATCTAGATTCAGCAATCCTTGTTTATTATTTTTAAAAGTAAAAATTAGGTGTCCTTCAATTTGAAATTTATCATATTCACAAGGAATTATTGTATTTAAATATTTGTCAATCAATCCTCGTTTATTGTCTTTAAAGGTGATTGCATAATTTCCTTTAATTTCCAATTTGTTATACTCGCATGGTATTATTACTTTACTTTTTGGATTATACAATCCATATTTATCGTCTTTCATTATAATTAAGAAACTATCACGGAATATAAGTCGGTCAATTGATAGATTTTTAGTTTTTTGTTCATTTTCAGGATTGACAGATTGTGCTTTACTACTAAATAAATTAATAAAAGAAAAAGCAAAAAGTAGAAGGGAAGCTGTCAAGATTGAGATTTTTTTCATTGTGTTAGTTTTAAAATTAAATACATCTTTGATGTACCATAAAAGTCTACGGTTTTTCAATGGTGAAAGTTGATTCGACGATTCAAAGAAGTCGAATTCTAAGTTTTTGGAAATAATCTTAATAGTAGAACTCCTAGGTTTTACAGCTCCAGATTCTATTCGCTGAATAGTACGAATAGTTATATTGCATTTTTCTGCAACATCTGCTTGTGTTAAACCTTTAAGTTTTCTTACTTCAATCAGTTTTTTTCCAAAATCCAGATTTTCCATTCAAATTGAAATTTTAAATAAAACTATTCTCAATGGTTTTACTGACCAAAAATTAAAGCTGTTTTATGGACGACATTTATACGACATTAGGTTTTAGCCATCACATAGCTATAAAATCAAGCCATGTAATAATACTAAATTAAATTTTATAAACCTTTTAGGAATTAGTTTTCTTCAGGAAATGTGATTTGTTAGTAGACTATTGAATCTGGAGAGGCTGCTCTATTTATTTAAAATATCATCCGTTTTACCATTGCTGAATAATGATACAAACTTGATTATCCCTAAGGGCAAATTCCTTAGCTCCCCATGGACGAAGTGTGACTTTATTAAGATTTGGATGCAGAAATTCCGGATGAGAAGAACTTATTTTTTTGTAGATGTCGTCAATACTATTTGTTACAAGTCTAAATTCAGGATTATGTTCCTTAGCTAGTTCTTTATGTTCAAAAAGGTACATTTGTAATTCGTTCTTTTGGATGACACAAAACGGATTTTTCAACTTCAATTCTTCGTGCCCAATGCTAAATTCTAGACAATCAATAAATAGTTTTAATCCATCATTAATATTGGTAATAGACATTAGGGATTAACTTGGTAAAATTTATAATTGATTTAATTTTGAATTAATTTTTTACAATGGCCTCTAACTTTAATGATATAAAATCGCTTGAACGTTCATATTAGACGTTTAAACTAATTTAGCTGATTTTTTTTATAAAGTCAAATTTTAAATTAACGTCCAGTTATTTGGCAACACTTTATTTAGTAAATGTCATATGCTGATAAGCTCCCAAATCTGGTGATGCTGTTCTATTGACGTTTAAAATATCATTTGGTACTTGACTGGCAAATATGCTCAATCCTTTATTATTAGCTGCTGAATCATCGCCAATTAAAAGCATATTTTTATAAGGGTCTTTTAACTTTGGATCCAGATTAAAAATGTTTCCTTCGTAATGTGACGTGTCATTTAAATCGTAATTAACCCCTGAAAAATTAGTGTTGTTATTTTGAAAACGAATCAAACAATTGGTGAATTTAAAATTAAATACTACAGCATTATCTTCGACCTCATCTAAAAGAATTTCTCGATTAGCATTTCCGTAAATAATACAATTGTTAAAATTGGCTGCGGTTAAATCAGCAAGAATTACGTTGCCATTTTCATCAGTTAAAAAATTATTTAAAAGCACCGCAGGAAATTGTCTGGAACTTGAATTCCAATAATTGCCAATGGTACTGTGTGTGAAATTGTATTTACCACCCATGGTTCCAGCAAAAGAGGACTGTCCGCTCGTATTGATAACCACATTTTCTCCACTAATAGAAGTATTTCTACCTAAAATGCCAAAATTACTTGAATTGTAAATTTGGGAATTGGTGATGGTTAATTTATCGGTTGGCGCATTTGGATTACCATCACATAAAATACCTACTGAAGCATTTTTTATAGTGGCGTAATTTATAGTATTATGAATGCTGCCATCAAAAAGCCAAATAGTGCCCCATTGTCCAGGAATGTCCGAAAATAGAGGTTCCAAACGGTCTCCTTCTAAAATGACTTCATTTTCAAGTGCATCTGGGTCTGTACTTAAAGCCCCATTGATGTTGAGTGTCGCGCCTTCTGAAACTATCAATCCAGAGTTTTCATGAAAATGTAATCGTGCTCCAGCATCAATAGTTAAAGTTTTTCCATTGGGAACGGCTGCAAAACCGTAAATAACATATGGTTTTTGATTGGTGAATGTGAGTTCGCTTGGTAATAATTCACGCCCTTGTAATTCGGTTTCCACTTGTTGACCACCAATGTTCAGCGTTAAGGTCTTAATAATTTTGGTCGTGTTATCTCGGTCTGGATAAATAAATACGGCATCTTGAACCAAGGTCACCAATTCTACTTTTTGAAGGTTTGTGCTGGTGTCAAATTCAATATGGTCGGTGTACAAATATTTTCCATCAGGATTAGGGAAATTATTGATATCGATGGTGGTTTCAATAAAAATAAAGAGACTGTCCTTGGCTAATATTTCAACATTTTCAAATACTTTGCCGGCGATACCATCCACATTTAATCTGTATTGTGATGCATGTCCCAATGCCAATTTTACAATAGGGATCACAAGGTCTTCATTACTTCTGTTATAAACTTTTAAATTATAGGTGCTGGAACCAATATTGGAGAAAACGGTATCTAAATATACCGTGTCTTTAGAAAATTCTAAACTTCCAGTGCTAGGGGAGAATTCAAAATCTTTCCGGCAAGAACTCCAAAGTGATAAAAAAATGACTATAAGTGTGAAGTATAGATAACGTTTCATTTAAAAATGATAAGTTTTATAGGCTAAAAATATGACTTTTGGGAATGCCAATACACATGAATGCTAATTAATTACTTAAACAAATCTGAAATTTCTTGGGTGATTCTAGTTGGACGTTTTGTTTCACCGTCCATTAAACACCATTTGGTTTCCGATTTCGCAAGCAATTTGTTAGTATGAGCATTGGAGATTTCTACAATACGGTAGCAAGCAGCTCCTTCATATTTTTTAATATACGTCTTTACTTTAATGTTATCATTTAACAAAGCAGAGTTTTTATATTCAATAAAATGAGTTATCAGTACCCAAAAGTATTTGTCCAAAATGGTTTGGGTGGCATTACTTTCCCAATGTAGTTTAGCAATATCCTGTACCCATTGCACATAATGTACGTTGTTAACATGTGATAGATCATCTATGTGTGATTCGTTTACAGTAAGCTTAGATTCGAATATCTGCATTTTTAGCTTTTAAGTTGCTAAAATACTTTTTATTTTACCTATTTAAAAAAAGCAGTCTATTAATTATGTATATTACTAGTCCTAAAGCTTAATTATATAAACTTTGATGAAAATCATGTAATTGGGCATGATTCTTTACAATTTACATTTGTATTGTTTAACAATTAAAACCACAACCAATGAAAAAATCAGTTATTTTATTTTTAGTGATGGTATCCATAATATCATTTTCAAATCCTGTATTGGCTTCTGAAAAAGAACCACATACTAATAATAATAAGGAAATAAAAGCAGAACATGCTGAAACGGGAGACATTCCCGCTGATGTTCAAATCATGTTAGATCGTTTAGAAGAAATTAAAGAGATGGACAAATCGGCTTTAAAATCTGCTGAAAGAAAACAACTTCGAGCTGAAGTTCGTGAGATTAAATCGACACTTAGAGCTACTGGAAATGGACTTTATATTTCTTCTGGAGCCATTATTATCATTTTATTATTGATAATCATTCTATAAAAATTAAAAAGAGACCATATGAAATTTCATCATAAGGTCTCTTTTTTTTAATAAAGTAATGGCTCCTTATTTTATGATATGAGTTCCATTTGATAGTTCTACAAAATATACAGAACACGCTTTATTAAATTTGTCTTGATATGCTTTTGATGCAGTTTCAGCGAAATTTTCAATAGCGTTTTTTTCAACAAGGTTAATCGTACAGCCACCAAAGCCACCACCCATCATTCTAGCGCCCAATACGGCTTTATTTAATTTAGCTTGTTCTACTAAAAAATCCAATTCCTCACAGCTTACTTTATATTGATGTTGCAGACCATCATGTGAGCCATAAATGAGATTTCCTAAAGTAATCAAATCGTCATCTTCAATGGCTTTTGAAGCTTTAAGTGCTCTATTGTTTTCTTGGATTACAAATAAGGCTTTTTGATAGTTTTCTTCAGTAACTTGATCTTTAATAGTTTTTAAATCATTTTCAGTCGCATCTCTTAACGCTTTTATGCCAAGTAGTTTTGAAATATGTTCGCAAGCAGAACGTCTGTCATTGTACGCACTATCTGATAAACTATGCTTTACATTGGTGTTAATAAGCATTAATTGATGGTCTTTAAAATTTATTTCGTAAGGTTTAGATTCAATAGTTCTGCAATCCAATAGTAAGGCATTGTTTTTAATACCAAACATACTGGCGTATTGGTCCATAATACCACAATTAACGCCCACGTAATTATGTTCTGCCTTTTGTGAAATATGAATCATGTCGTGTTTGGATAATCCTAACTTAAAAAGTTCATTCAGTCCATACACGACACTATTTTCTAGTGCTGCCGATGAAGACATGCCAGAACCAGCAGGAATATTCCCTTGAAAAACTACGTTGAAATCACCAATGATGTTGCTCCTATTTTGAATTTCGGCAATAACGCCAAATACATAATTTTCCCAGCTTCCTTGTTTTGAGGGTTTTAAATCTTCTAAAGAAAACTCAATATGGCTATCCATATCTAAAGCGAATGCTGTAGATTTTCCTGAATCGCTTTTTCCAAATGCGGCAACGATGCCTTTATCAACAGCTGCTGGAAATACAAAACCATCATTATAATCGGTGTGTTCGCCAATAATATTGATTCTGCCAGGAGAAAAGATAAGTAAAGGTTCTGTTTTATGGGTATTAATGAAGGTTTCTTTGACGTTGCTAATTAATTTGTTCATTTTTATTTTATAGGGTTAATCTGTTTTTATTTATGATTATCCTTTTAAAAGATAATCCCATTTTAATACGTTTCTTTTATCTAAACGTGAAATTGTTTTTAAGAATACCAGAGCGGTAATTAAGGCATCTCCAATAGATGTATGCCTATCTGCCATAGAAACGTTTAGTTCTTTGCACAATTCATCTAAAGTGTAATGCTTTTTTAAGTTGCTATGATATATAATGTGCTTTGATTTAGAAAATAATATGCTGGTATCTATAAAGTCGTTTTTTAGTTTTCCCAGACCATGCCTTAAAAGCATTTCGTTTACCATACCATAATCAAAACCCGCATGGTGGGCTATTAAAATATCATTCTTTATATATTTTAAAAACCTTTCAATGGCTTCTATTTCTGATACTTTTTTTAAATCACCATCTTTTAAAATTCCGTGTATTTTTACGGTTTCTGGTTTGAAAATATCTTGTTTTATATAGATTTCAAAGGTGTTATTGGCTTTAATGGTTTTGTTTATAATTTCTACGGCTCCCAAAGATAATATACGATCTTCTTTTTTATCGAATCCGGTTGTTTCTGTATCCCATGCCACAAAACGTGTTTCATTAATGGGTTTTTTGTTTTTTTTATCAAAACTACTAATGTAGTCTTTCCAGAAATCTGGATGATTTTTATTGTATTTTTTTTTGAAAAGCCAGTTCCAAATCATGGGTCTAAAAATTTGCTAAATCAAAACGTAATTTGAGAGTCTCTTGCATATCATGTAAAGGTTTGAAACAGCGTTTTAGTTTTAACTTTTCTTCTTTAGTTAAAGTCTCAAGTTCAATTAATTTTCCAGAGTCATTATGTAAAATGCCCTGTTTGGTTTTGAATTTTAAAAGGGCTTTAAAGGCATAAGCGCACGATTCGTAAAGTTCCTTATTATTAGGTTCTAATTCTGCCATTTTTTCAAAACGCTCATAGGTGTTATTAATACCTCGTACTTGATTGCTCAATACTAGCAAACGAGCGGTATCTATTAGTGGCATTAGGGCCCTATATTTAATATTAAACAGGTCTTTGTGTTCACCATTTTGTTCTACCAAGAATTGTTTGAAAAAACCAAGAGGTGATGGATTTTTAAGCGCATCTCTGGCTAAAAAGCGAATGAATAATGAGGTTTCGTTAAGTGTTGAATAAATAGCATCTGTTAATTCTTTTTCAAGATTCAGATTTCCGTAAATATGATTGTAATCAAAAAAGATAGACGATAATAATATGGCTTTATCATCCGGATTAAGGATCCAGTCTTTAAACTGTGCTTTCCATTGGGTAATAGATTTACACCAAACAGGATTGCTAGCCATCATGTCGGCTTCACAATATTCAAAGCCTATTTTGTTTAAAGACTTTGTAACCAGTTTTGCTAAGTCTAAAAAATAAGCCTGGGTGTCTTTATATTTTTCTTCCGCAACATCTTCAAAAACAAGTGCATTATCTTGATCTGAAAACAGTAATTGCTCCTTTCTACCTTGGCTACCAAGTGCCAACCAAGAAAAAGTGACCGGTGGAGGCGTGGGCATTTTTTCTAGAGCAATTTCTATGGCTTTCATGGTTACCGCATCATTTATTTGGGAAATGATGTTGATAATATGCGTTAAAGGAATATTTTGCTCCAAATAACTCTTTAACAAGCCGTTGGCTTTTCTTCTAGCGGTTCTTAGGGTTTTTGTTCTGCTAGCTCGTTTAATATCTTTGAGAATGGCTGCGGGGTTATTTCCTAAAGCAGTAATAACATCATGATTAGTTAAAACACCTACTAATTTGGAGTTGGGAGTACCATCTTCTGTAATACACAAATGGCCAATATTATACTTTATCATTTTTAATTGGGCATCTGCAACGGTTAAGTCTTTTTTATCAGACATAACAGGAGAAGACATGATATTGGTTACAGCGGTTGTAATGGGAAACAAACCAGTAGCTATTTTGTTTTTTATATCGCTACTTGTAATAATTCCCAAAGGGTATTTTTTATCATCAACAACAATAATACAGCCTATTTTGAATTCGCTCATTTTTATAGCGGCATCTTTTAAGGTAGAATTCTCGTTACAACAAATGGGGTTTTTGGTATAATCCGCTGTTTGAAAGTTTGCAATATCTTGAGATGTGTTTGGTAAATAATCTACAAATATTTTCGTGTTTTCTTCGGCAGTATATGGGTCGTAAGCATTAGATGCAAAAGATGTGATTAGGTATTTATAAACTTTTACGTTGTTTTTTGTAACAGATTGGAAAATCTCAATAGGAATACCGTATACAATAGATTCTTCGTTAGCAATGGCGGTAAGTTTGTAGTCTTCTTTATTTATGAGTGGTCGAACTCCAAAGATATCACCAGCATCATTAATATTGACCATATGTTTATTGTCATCCATATCATGATGATATAAACTAACGCCACCGTTTCTAACGATATAAAAATACTCATGAAATGCTTCATCTTTTTTATATAAGACATCGCCTTTTTCTAAATAGATAATACTAACATCGCTAGCTATTTCCAATAGATGTTTTTCTTTTAAAAGATTAAACGGAGGAAAATCTTTTAAAAAATCACTAATACGTTCTGCTATAGAGTTTTTCATAAAAAAAAACTTACTTCACCTTTAAGTGGATATGTATTTATATCATTTTAAAATCCAATAATAAGTCACCTTCAATAGATGCTTGTAAATGGTCACCTTTAAAAGTGGAGCCTGCACCAATTGCTGGAGTTCCAGTGAATATAAGGTCTCCTGGCATTAAAGTCATATATAAAGATACAAATGTTATAATCTCACTAAAGTTATAAATCATTAAGGCCGTATTGCCAACTTGTTTTTGTTCGCCGTTAATAACTAAATCGAAATTAATGTTATTTAAATCAGGAAAATCAGAAACGGGTTTAAACGAAGACACAGGTGACGCCCCATCAAAACCTTTTGCTAAAGCCCAAGGACCTTTTTCATTTCTACTTGCGGTTAATACGTCTTTTGCAGTATAATCAATTCCGACCCCAATATCAGAAATATAAGAATTGGCATCTTTTAAAGCAATATCTTTTCCTTGCTTTCCAATTTTAATGACCAATTCAACTTCATAAATCAGTTCTTTGGTAATGGATGGAAATAAAACATCTTTATTACCTGTGACCAGCGTGGTATCTGCCTTTAAAAATATGGTTTGAAAGCCTGTTTTTAAAGTGCTAATTTCGGTTTTATCACTCACATAATTTTTCCCGATTCCTATAATTTTCATATTTGTTTTCTTAATAAATGACTAAATCTTTCAAATGTTAAAAGTAACAAAATAAAAAAGCAATTTAGTATGCTGTATCATGTTTTGTTATAAATTTACTAGTATTTAAAAATTAAATTATTTCAAAGACTCAAAACATAAAAATATCATGGCAAAATCTCAAGACGCAAAAAAGAATGTTAAAAAGGAAGCCCTTTTAACACCCAAAGAAAAGAAAGCTGCAAAAATAGCTAAAAAGGCAAAACGCACCTAATCAGGATTTATTTAAAACAAAAAACACTCTGAAAAGAGTGTTTTTTGTTTTATCATTGTATCACCAATGTTTTAGTATTTATAGAGAATAGTATCGTCTGAGTTTTTTATGTTAAGTTGCAATTTATTGCTACCTTCTAGTCTTAAATTTGAAATCTCAAATGTTACTTCTTTGGTAATTAATGCATAACATAATTCTTCATTTTTTAACGATAATCTTAAGGTTCTTTGAGGAAGTCCCAATTTTAAAATATCTCCTGAGTCGATTAGTTTTAATTCCCAACTATCACCATTGCATCCACCTGATGTAAAATTGATTTTAAGACAGCTGCCATTTATTTCTAAATTATTGATTATTAAACCGCCAGAAGGAGCATTTTCATATTCATCAGAGCTAATTATTGTTGTAAATTGGCAATCTGAAGTGTTATCATCATTTTTGCTACAAGCAAATGAACCAAAAAATAATACAAATGCTACTAAAATTCTATAATTCATAATTTTATTTTTTAATTAGATGTTGAATTTTAGAATTGGTTGCGTCTAAAACATTAAAAACGTGTAAATTAACTTAAACAAATAGTTGATAATTATTACACTTCTAATAAAATACTTTTTCACATTTACGATATTGATTTACAATTATAAATTTAAGATATAATGGTTGTAAAGATTGGTTAATTTAGCAGACTATTAGATTCAATAAAAACAATTCATGCAACATTTTAAAAATACCACGAAATCAAAAAATAAAGGAAAAGTAACCATGGCAACTGCCTTTAAAACTATTATTTGGCCAAGGCGAAATTTGGTGTTTATTGGTTTAATACTCATTGTGTTAAGCAGATTGGCCAGTTTGGTTTTACCATGGAAAAGTAAAGCATTGCTAGATGATGTGATTCCGAATAAAGATTATGAACAACTAAAAAGCTTATTAATTATAGTAGGATTAGCCATTTTGGTTCAATCGGTTACCTCCTTTTTGTTGACAAAGATTTTAAGCGTTCAAGCACAATATTTAATATCAGATTTACGGGCTCAGGTTCAAAAAAAAGTATTGTCGCTGCCTATTAGCTTTTTTGATAACACCAAATCTGGAGCGTTGGTATCGAGAATTATGACGGATGTTGAAGGTGTGCGTAACTTAATTGGTACCGGTTTGGTACAAATGGTGGGTGGTACGATTACCGCCGTTATTTCGTTGGTTTTATTAATTAGAATAAGTCCTTCTATGACCTTATTTGTCTTGGTGCCAGTAGCTATTTTTGGATTTATTGCTTTAAAGGCGTTTGGATACATTCGCCCCATTTTTAGAAGCCGAGGAAAAATTAATGCCGAAGTTACAGGAAGGCTTACCGAAACTCTTGCTGGTGTTCGGGTTATTAAAGCGTTTAATGCTGAAGAACAAGAAAATAAAACCTTTGAAAAAGGTGTGGATAGATTATTCCAAAACGTAAAAAAGAGTTTAACCGCCACCGCTTTTATGACGAGCTCTTCTACGTTTTTATTGGGAATTGCTTCTACAGGTATCATGGGAATTGGGGGGTATAAAATCATGGTTGATGAATTAACAGTTGGTGATTTCCTGTCATTTACACTTTTGCTGGGTTTTATGATTGCCCCTATTGTACAGATGAGTAATATTGGAAGTCAGTTAACCGAAGCTTTTGCAGGTTTGGATAGAACTGAAGAATTGATGAATATGACTGCTGAAGAAGACAACGAACAAAGGACGATTACCTTGGAAACTATAAAAGGAGACATAGAGTTTGATAATGTATCGTTTTCTTATGAAGCAGGAAAAGAGGTGTTGCACAACATTAGTTTTAAAGCCCCAGCGGGTTCTGTAACAGCTCTAGTGGGAAGTTCTGGTTCTGGAAAATCGACCATGGCCGGCTTATCGGCAACATTTTTAACCCCTAAATCTGGGGTTGTTACCATTGATAATCAAGATTTATCTAAAATAAAATTAAGTAGTTATCGCCAATATTTGGGCGTTGTTTTACAAGATGAATTTTTGTTTGAAGGCACTATTAGGGAGAATATATTATTTCCAAGACCCGATGCCAGTGAAACTGATTTACAAAATGCTGTAAAAGCAGCTTATGTAAACGAATTTACGGATAGATTTGATGATGGATTAGATACTTTGATAGGGGAGCGGGGCGTGAAATTATCAGGAGGTCAACGCCAACGGTTAGCTATTGCCAGAGCTATTTTGGCGAATCCGAAAATTATTATTTTAGATGAAGCAACCTCCAATTTAGATACGGAAAGTGAAGGTTTGATTCAGAAAAGTTTATCAGAATTAATGAAGGACAGAACCACCATCGTTATCGCACATAGGTTAAGCACTATTAGAAAAGCTGATCAAATCCTCGTTATTGAAGCAGGGAAAATAGCGGAGCGTGGTAATCATGACGAGTTGATTGCTTTACAAGGGCGTTATTACGATTTATATACCTACCAGGCTAAAATTTAAATGTGTTGTTTATGAAAATATCCGATTTAAATTGAAAAAATATGGCGAAACTAATTGTAGATATTTAGTGGTATTGAATAAAGAAGCTGAACTCGTTAAAAGTTTTGAAGAAGATTTTGATGAAATTTTATAAGCATTCAAATCAATTCCATCAGATAAGTTAGCATACAGATATGCTAAAGATAAATTGAGCATTAAAGAGGTTTTTTAGCATATATAGATACAGAACACATTTTTATGTATCGTTGTTTTAGAATATTAAGGCAGGATAAAATGCCTTTGTCAGGAATGGAGGGAATATATCTGCTAGAACAGTAGCATTCAATACTATCGGGCATAATAAGTGGTATATTAACATCTTAAAAGAACGTTATTTGTAAACCTATTTTATTGGCTGAATTGACTCGGTTTTCTTTTTAAAATGGCAAAAGCTATAAAAGATAAAACTCCAAAAATTGAAAATCCAATAAAAAGAGGCAAAACTGAATGGTCAACAAATTTGCCAATGTAATTTGCAATAGGAACCGCTAAAACCGTAGAAATAAAACCATTCAGTGCAGCACCAATACCAGCAATATGTCCTAAAGGTTGCATGGCCAATGCTCTTAAATTTCCAAAAAGAAAACCAACAGCAAAAAATTGTAAAGCAAAAAAGCAAACGAGAATACCAATACTTGGGTTTATACCAGACCAAAAGATAGCGACGTAAGAAAGGGAAATTAAAGCATAGGCGATGGTAGCCAAATAAGCAATACGCATCATACCATATTTTTCAACCAATCTGCTATTTAAAAAAGTGGCAAACCCAATGGAAATTGCCAAGCTGGCAAATATATAGGGAAACATATCTCCCATTTGGTATTGATTTTGGAATATTTGTTGTGAAGTACTTAAATAAACCATAAAAGAACCAGTAATAAAGCCAGAAACTAAGGTATATCCCACGGCTTCTTTATTACCAAAGAAAATTTTAGCACCATCTATAAAAAGATGTGAAGTAAATTTAATACGTCTCTCTTTAGGCAGGGTTTCTGGTTGTCGAAACCAGAACCAAAACATGATTAAGGCTCCAAAAATTAAATTAAAATAAAAAATTGCTTTCCAGTTCCAGATATTTATTAATAATTGACCTAAAGTAGGTGCTATTATGGGTATTAAAAGAAAGAACATCACTACTATAGATACGATCTTTGCCATATAATTGCCACTATAAGTATCACGAATCATAGAAATGGTTAAACTTCTTGGTGAAGATAAACCGATGCCTTGAAAAACTCTTGCAATAATCATAACCTCAAAATTTTTAGTAGTTAAGCAGATAAAACTGGCGATTATAAAAACCGAGAAACCGATAAAAACAATAGGTTTTCTGCCAAAACTATCCGATAAAGGACCGAAAACCAATTGTCCAAATCCCAATCCTAAAAAAATCATGGTTATTAATAACTGATTGTCATTAGGGTCTTTAACCCCAAGAGAATTTCCTATATCTGGGAGGGCGGGTAATAAAGCATCGATAGATAGGGCTACAATTGGCATTAACGAACCCATTAAGGCAACGAATTCTAAGCGAAAGGTATTGTTTTGCATCGTGCAAAAGTAGAATAATTAAATAAGATAAAAATGCCAATCAAGTTATTAAGCATTCTAATATTTTTAAATTTGTATTTAAATCTTGCTCTTTTATTATGAAAACAAAACCTCTTTTAAAGTATATAGATAATTATGTTTCCCTAACAAAGAAGGAAGAAGATTTTCTTGTATCTAAAGTTATTTATAGGAAATATTTAAAAGGACAATATTTGGTTCAGCAAGGTGATATCTGTAAATATACTTGTTTTGTTATTTCTGGCTGTACAAAAACTTTTTATATGGATGATTTGGGGCAAGAACATATCATGATGTTTTCCATTGAAGATTGGTGGACATCTGATATGGGGAGTTTTATTAACCAAACCCCAGCAGATTTTAATATTCAGTTTTTAGAGAACACTGAGTTGATTATGTTTTCGTATGAGGCTATGGAAGATTTATACCGGAACATTCCTAAATTAGAACGTTTTTTTAGACAAATTATAGAAAAAGCGTTTATAGCATCACAAAAACGGATTGTTAGAAATTTAAGTATGACGGCCAAGGATAAATATCTTTATTTCAAAAACCAATATCCTCAAATAGAGCAACGTATCCCTCAATATATGGTTGCTTCATATCTTGGTATTACCAAAGAATTTTTAAGTAAAATAAAAAGTCAGCTACTTTCGGAAGAGTGAAAATGTTAAACTAAGTTAACAAAATTTAATAAAATAGATTATTTTCTATCTTCGTAAGTTATTAGAAATTTGCATTGTAAAATCAGCATGGTTTTTGATAAAGATTTCAGATAAAGAAAATAAACAATCATTAAACCAATTAACAAAAAATAAAAACATGAAAAACAAAATTAAAAGTTTAGCAATTGTCGCGTTAGTGGCATTTACAACATTCTCATTTATTGCCGTTAGTGCGGAAAAAAAGGAAATTAAAACAGACAAAAGTAAATTAGTTTGGAAAGGTTATAAATTCACAGGATCTCACGATGGTACTATTGGTATTAAATCTGGTTCTTTAACTTTTGAAGGAGATAAGTTAACAGGAGGGGAATTTGTAGTAGATATGACTTCTTTAATAAGCTTAGATACAGAAGGCGGTATGAAAGACAGATTGGAAGGTCATTTAAAGTCTGATGATTTCTTTGGCGTTGAAAAATATCCAACATCAACTTTAGTATTTAAAAAAATAGAATCAACAGGGAAAAACACATATACAGTAACTGGAGATTTAACTATCAAAGGAATCACTAAACCTAATACCTTTAAAATATCCATTTACGGTAGTAAAGCGACAGCTAATTTGAAAGTTGATAGAACTTTGTATGATATAAAATTCAAGTCAGGTAGTTTCTTTGATAACTTACAAGACCAAGTAATATATGATGAATTTGATTTAGTAGCAGATTTGCAATTCTAAACCCAATCCATTTTTATAAAACAAAAAAGCGTTCATATTATGAACGCTTTTTTGTTTCAAGTCATTTTTAAAATAATAGTCTACCTTGTATTTATATAATTCAAACGCATAATTATGTAAGGTTCAAAAAGCCTTTAAGATTTAAATTTATCTTTTATAATTTAAGTTAGAATGAAAATTTTTAAATGTCCAAATTGTAGTTCTCCTGCATTTTTCGAGAATACCACGTGTCAATATTGCAATACGGCTTTAGGCTATAATCACTATTTGGATATATTTGAAATACCTGAAAATTTCCATGATAATACACGTGGTCATTTAAAACTTTGCTCTAATCATCAATGGGGTGTATGTAATTG
Source organism: Confluentibacter sediminis (assembly GCF_003258355.1). Classification (GTDB taxonomy): domain Bacteria; phylum Bacteroidota; class Bacteroidia; order Flavobacteriales; family Flavobacteriaceae; genus Confluentibacter; species Confluentibacter sediminis. The sequence goes on from NZ_QKPO01000021.1 coordinate 35,082, forward strand.
GTTAGTGACTCACAATGAAAGTTCCGAATTTTGTTTAGCATGTAGTCTCAATAGAGTCGTTCCTAACCGATCTGATATTGGAAATTTTGAGAAGTGGCAAAAATTAGAAATAGCTAAACACCGATTAATTTATCAATTACTGAAACTTAAATTGCCGATAAAATCAAAGTCATTATATGAAGAAGGTATGGCATTTGATTTTTTATCAAATAATAAAGATGAAAATATATATACGGGTCACGCAGATGGTGTGGTAACCATACTTCTCACGGAAGCTGATTCAGTTCATCGAGAACAATTACGTAAACAAATGAACGAACCATATCGAACACTTTTAGGGCACTTTAGGCATGAGATAGGCCATTATTATTGGACGCTATTATTTAATGATTCTAATATTGAAGGCTATAGAAAATTGTTTGGAGATGAACGCGTTGATTATGGAGAGGCATTGAAGGATTATTATAAAAAACCAGATTCAAATAATTGGAAAAACAATTATATTACTAAATATGCAAGTTCCCATTCTTGGGAAGATTGGGCAGAAACCTGGGCTCATTATTTACATTTAATGGATACATTGGAAACAGCCCATAGTTTGGGTATGGAGTTTTCGCCAGAAGAACAACACATTCAAAAATTAGTAGTAGATAAATGTCCAAATCCCTATAGTACAAAGAACTTTCAAGATATATTTAATGCTAGTGTTGCATTAACTTGTTCTGTAAACAGTTTAAATAGATCTATGGGATTACCAGACATCTATCCGTTTGTAGTTCCTGATAAAGTAGTTGAAAAATTAACCTTTATTCATAATTTATTGCAAAGCAAAAGTTAATAAGTAAGTTTTTGCTTTGTTGAGGTATGGGTTTGAATGTTTAAAAAGTTATCTTGCCCCATAATTGATTCAACTTAACATGTCCTTTAAAAAATTAATAGAACCACTACAAGAGATTTTGAAACAAAAGGAATTCACGCAAATGCTTCCTTTGCAAAAATTAATACTTTCAAAAATTAAGGGAGGTTCCAATTTGTTTATTATAGCACCCCAAGGAAGTGGTAAAACTACAAGCTTAATTATAAGCGTTATTAATAAATTAAATGGAGAGGCCTTTGAAGATGCCCCTAGAGCATTGATTTTTGTAAAAGACAAACAAGCAGCATTAGATTTAGAAACTGAATTTAAAGAATATACTAAGGGAACAGATTTGCGTATTTATTGTGCTTATGAAGAACATAATATAGAGCTACAACGTGAGGAACTCTATTTGGGAACCGACATAGTAATTGCAACACCAAAACGACTAAATCGAATATTTTATTTAAACGGTATCAACTTAAATAAGTTACAATTATGTATTATTGAAGATGCCGAGTTTTTATTTAGAAACAATCATTTGGCTGAAGTTACTAGAACTCCTGAAAGTATAGCCAAATGCCAATATCTTGTTTTTTCTACCAAATTTGATAATAGGTTTGAGAGATGGCAAGATTCCTTTATGTACAATTCTCAAATTATTACACATACATAATTATAAGTTTGAAATATTTTTCAATAAAAAATGACATGTCATTTTTTTAAAACTATAATTATTAAAAACAACTTCTTAATCTTTTGTTGTAAGGCTTCTTGTTAATTACTTAACCATGGTTTAAATGGTTTTTTGGCTCTTAATTTTTTTTTAAAGCCTATTTAGTTTTATTTAAAAAAAGCAGTAAAAAAAAACATAATGCTTAAAATCGATGCATAATATTATGGTTTTCTCTAAAAAATGAGATTTCTTTACGTGTAAAAAAAACACTTTAAATTTTTTTTTAAAGAAAAAATATTGTAAGTTCGATTTATAAATGGTCATATAGATTTCAGAATTAGCAAGAAATGGTTAAAAAATTACAGTAAAAATAGTCACTTAATTAATTGAAATTAGGTGTTTTTTTTGTGAATAATTGTAGGGTTAAAAAGTAAATATTAAGTGTATCTACTAACATTTATATTTATTTATGCTCTTTTTTAGATTTTTAAAACAATCAATTTAATATGGAGATGGCAATCTGGTTCCTGGTTATTCAAAATATTACATATTGATTTAGCCTTTTCTCTTTTTTAGCAAATTCTATTTATCGTTTATTATCAACTATTATTAACTAAATTATTATTAACTAATTTTTAAAACAATTAAATCAATGGAGAGTAAATTTACAATTTATTGTAGTCCGAGGCGATTGATGCGAAATGCAATCATGCTTCGAACCATTATGTTTAGTGCGATGATGCTTGGCATGTTTAGTTTTGCCCAGGCTCAAACAGTTACTGGTAAGGTAATTGATGCTAACGGAGTACCTTTATTAGGTGTGAACGTGTTATTAAAAAATACGAACACAGGTACGGTAACAGATTTTGATGGTCAATACCAATTGTCAATTGGGGGGCAAAGTAATGCGACTTTAACATTTTCATATATTGGGTATGAAACTAAAGAAATTGTAGTTGCAGGTAAAACAGTTGTTAATGTAACTTTAAATGAAAGTGCTTCTGCACTTGATGAGGTTGTGGTAACTGCTTTGGGTATTAAAAAAGAGTCCAAAAGATTAGCTTATTCTGTTGAAACTGTTGAGGTAGCAGATCTTCAAGCTAATAGAACCAATAATATTGGTACAAGTCTTGTAGGTAAGGTTGCTGGTTTAGATATTTCACCACCTGCTTCTGGTGCTGGATCTAGTACAAAAATCCGTATGCGTGGTCAATCAGCGTTTGATGGTGCAAATAATGCCCCGCTTATAGTTATCAATGGTCTTCCAATAGACCAAGGAAACCGAGGAGCCGATGGTCCAAATGGTACCCGTGACCGTGGTGATAACATGTCTAACATCAACCCCGATGATGTTGAAAGTATGACGGTGTTAAAAGGGGCTACTGCAGCAGCGCTTTATGGTTCTAGAGCTTCTAATGGTGCGATTATTATTACAACTAAATCTGGAAATAAAAATCAAGGTATTGGTGTGGAGTTAAGTTCTAGTTTTACGGCCAACACGGTGTTGGATTTTACAAATTACCAAACGGAATATGGTTTAGGAACTGGTGGTTTAAGACCAACGACTCAAGGACAAGCGGCTGGTAATGGTCAGTTATCATGGGGGGAAAAATACGATGGGGTATTAACGCCTTCGTTCGATGGTATTATGAGACCTTATTCTGCTTTAGGTGTGGGCAGGATTAAAGACTATTACAGGACAGGGAATGCCATGACTAATTCCATTGCATTATCTGGTGGTGGGGCTAACGGAAGTTATAGAGCCTCATTTGCTCACACACAAGCAGATGGTATTGATCCCATAAATACTTACACCAGAAAGGTTGTTAATTTAGGTTTGAATCAACAAGTTACAGAAAAGCTAAGTTTCTCTTTAAACATAAACTATACAAACGAGTATAATAACAATCCACCTCAAGTGGCTCTACAAGGACAAGGCGCAGCTAACTTCTTGCACAGAATATCTTTAACCATTCCAACAAGTGCCCTTAGGGATAATAATTATGATCCTGTAACCACTACAGAAAGGGTAACTTCTGGTTTTCAACAAACATTGCTTAATCCTTATTATGCGAATGATCGTATCTTTTATCGCGATACTAGAAATCGTTTGCTAGGAACAGCTACATTACGATATGAATTTACTGATTGGTTGTATGCACAAGGCAGGATCAATTACGATTATTCGACTACGTTCAATGAGAGAAACAATCCTACAGGCATAGGCACTAGCAACCCTATAAACCAAGCTAATGGGGCATTTTCTGGCTCTTATAATGTGGATAATGGTTATGGTACCGATTTAAATGCCGATTTCTTATTGGGCACAAATAATGTGTTTGGCGATTTTTCAGTAGATGTGAGTGTTGGTGGTAACATTTTTAAAACGAAAGACAGGAATTTACGTATGGGTGCAACGGACTTTCTCGTAAGAGATGTTTATTCTATTGGTAATGGTGTAACCTTTACTCAATTTTCTGATTTTGGTAGAAGCCAAGTGAACTCCTTATATGCATTTGCTGATTTTGGTTACAAAGGTATTTTGTTTTTAAATGCTACAGGCAGAAACGATTGGTTTTCTGTATTAGATCCCGCTCTTAATAGCTACTTTTACCCATCTATAGGTGGAAGTTTTATTTTCTCTGAAGTGATAGATGCCGGTTGGTTAACCTATGGTAAATTAAGAGCTACTTATGCTGATGTAGGTGCTGTGGCCGGTGTTGGTTCGTTTTCTGGACTTTTATCTTATAATACTGCTATTAATTCTTTTGATGGACAAAAGCTAGGGTCTATTGGAGGGAACGGAACCATGCCGAATCCACTTTTAAAACCTTATAGTGTATCAGAAAAGGAAATTGGATTAGAATTAAGAATGTTTAAAAGCAGGGTAAATTTGGATGTTGCCGTTTATGAAAAAACAACTACAGACCAAATTTTACCTATTCAATTTTCTCAAACGTCTGGTTATACTAACTCTAGGCAAAATCTAGGATCTTTACGTAACCGTGGTGTGGAATTTTTATTTGATGTAACACCTGTGCAAACAGACAGCTTTACATGGAATAGTGCTTTCAATGCTGCTTTTAATGAAAGCGAGGTGTTAAAGTTATATCCAACATCAGATCAGCATCTAGTTGCTAACTTTGGTGGTAACGAATTTTTAGGAAGGCTTTATCATCAAGTAGGTTTGCCATTAAATCAAGTGTCGGCCAGAACCTATTTAAGAGATGACCAAGGTAGAATTCAAGTTAGAGCTAATGGAACAGTTATTGCAACTAATGATTATGTATATTTTGGTAGTGCGCTTCCGAAATGGACAGGTGGTTGGACCAATACGTTTACTTATAAAAACTTGAGTCTTTTGGTTCATACGGATTTTAAAGCTGGAGGTAAAGTCATCTCTTCAACAGCTTTAAATGGTTTAAGACAAGGTCTTACGCAAGCCTCTTTAGTAGGCCGTGATGGTACAGCACCAATTCCAGATGCTGTTATTCAAGGGACAGATACGCCAGCACCAGCACCTACAGTTCCTCTTCAAAATTATTATGCAGGTTTTAGAAATGACCAAATTGGTGACCCGTTCATTTTCAAATCAGATTTTATCAAATTAAGAACCATTTCATTAACATATGATATGAGTGGTATTTTGAGAGATCAAAATAGTTTTATAAAAAGACTTACCTTATCTGCAACGTGCCGTAATGTGGCTGTATTATACAAAGATATACCAGATTTAGATCCTGAGGCGTTTGCTTCAACTGGAGATACACGTGTAGGTTACGAGCAAACCACATTACCTACCACTCGAGACTTTACTTTTACCGTAAATGTTAAATTTTAAAAAAAACATTTTTATGAAAACAATAAGAAATATTATTATTACCTGTTGTGTCTTTATGGGACTGACAGCGTGTGATAAGGGGTTTGAAGAGATAAATACAAGCCCTTATGCCATAAACGACCTTGATGCGTCATTTTTATTCGCAAATTCGCAACAAGCTTTAAATTTTGGATCTTGGGAAGGCGAAGCCACGATTGTTCAGTATTTTCAAAATGGTTATGATTTAGGAGCTACTTCTGGGTTCCAATTCAATAAAAACGTTAATAATTTTAATGAAATACGTTGGGGTAATTACGGTGGCCCTATTAAAAACCTAGTGCAAGCATTGCATAATATTGAAGGGGATCCAACCCGAACAAATTTAAGAAGTATGATGCGTATTTGGAAAGCACTTATTTTTATGAATTTGGTGGATACGCATGGTGATGTGCCTTACAGTGAAGCAGGTAGAGCCTATTTGGATGGTATCATAGCACCAGCATATGATGACGATGCGGCTATTTATGAAGATTTATATACTGAAATAAAAGAAGCGTCAGCCGCATTAAATCCTGCAGGAGATATTGTTACCGCCGATCTTATTTATGATGGTAATATCACTAAATGGCAAAGAATGGCTAACTCGCTATTATTGAGATTGGGTATGCGTTATTCCAAGGTAAATCCAACCAGAGCTGCACAAATAGCATTAGAGGCATTTAATACTGGTGTGATGCAAACCAATGCAGATGATTGTGTGTTGTTCTACAATACTTTATATACTAATGGTATGAATGGTATAAGTGGTAATAATGCACGTTACTATTATATAGAAAAACCTTTAATTGATCAGTTTAAGTTAACCAATGACCCACGTTCAAAATACATTACTGGAAAATATCCAGATCCAAATATTGTGTTGAATACACCACCAGATGTAACTCTTGCAAATCAACAAGGATTTCCTGTTGGTTATAGTGATCTTACAGTTGCTTCGTCTCCAGGGGCACCTGTCCCAGTTACAAAAGTAGGTGGTCTGGATTTTTCCCAACCAAATTATTTTGCTATGTTTTCTATATTAGCGCCTAGGTTTTTTATCACGAATTCCCAAACCAAATTACTTTTAGCAGAAGCTGCTTTTAGAGGTTGGATTCCCGGTAATGCCCAAGCGTTATATGAGGAAGGCATTAGAGCAAGTATGAGTCAGTATACGCTTTACCCTGGTGGTTATGGTGCCATCTCAGTTTCAGATCAGGATGCTTACATCGCCGATACAGATGTTGCTTACAATGCTACGGATGCTCTTAGATTAATTAATACTGAGTATTGGGTATCTAATGTTAATAACCCCTTAGAAGGATGGTCAAACTTTAGAAGAAGTGGTTTTCCTGCATTAACTCCAAATCCCTTAGTAGGTGATCTTCCAGCTATCGGCTTTGTACGTAGGGTACCTTATCCAACTCAAGAAAGTGGATCAAATCCAGATAGTTATGCTGCGGCTCGAGCAGCTATGGGAATCGCCGCGGATAGTAGTAATGACCTTTCTGTTAGAGTATTTTGGGATAATCCTTGATAGAAATGACGTTCTGAATGCGAATTAATGAATAAACAAGAAAAAAGACCTTTCAATTTTTTGAAAGGTCTTTTTGTTTTTTAAAATTATGTTTTTTTATTTACTTAATTAATAATTAAAAGTGGGATTTATATCCTATTGCCATGAAAGAAAACATCTTTTATATCTACTTAGAAATACATTGGTCAGAAATTCTGGGATTCCAAAAATAAGAAAGTCAAAAGATTACAGACTTGTGTCTTATTAATAAATCCTTTGATATTAAAAAAACTTATTGAGGTTAATGAGTTTTTTATTCCGAAGGTATAAGTAAGAGAGATATTTTACCATTAAGAACGTCTGATTTTAAGAAGGTTGGGTTGTCAATGATATGATGCATAAGTGTTTTATTGTTAGTGAGATTCAACAGACTTATTTCGAACTCATATCGTTCCAGCAGTTATATCAATCTGTATGGATTTAAAACTATCAAGGAAAACGGCTTTTAAAAGAGGTACTAGACATCATAGGCCGTGGTATAAAAGATTTCTTTGAGTACAAAATAGCTTTCCAAAACCCCTATATTCTCAATTCTGGAAAGCTTTGAACGGATAAATTCATGGTAGGCATCTAGGCTTTCTAAATTAATCTTTAGAAAGAAATCTACTTTCCCGGCCATATGATAGCATTCTTGGACTTCATGCAGTGCCTTGATTTGACGTTCAAATTTATCTATAAATCCTTCGTTGTGATACCGCAAGGACACCATGCAAATGGCCGTAATAGGCTTGTTGATCTTGGTTTTGTCCACTAAAGCCACGTATTTTTTAATATACCCTTGTTTCTCCAAACGACGAATACGCTCATAGACAGGAGAAGCTGTCAGATTGAGGGTTTTGGCAATGGCCTTCGTCGTTTTCTTGGAATCCTTTTGCAGGATTCTCAAAATATTAAGGTCTATAGTGTCAAGTGTTTCCATAATATTAGATAAAATTACTGGTATCTATTTTAATTAATATATGTAAAAGTAATAAAATATAAAAATATAGATTATATTAGATAAAAATACTTATTTATAGCTATTTTGTAGGTTATTAATTCATATTAAACCGTTATTTAATAATTTTGTATGGATTTAAATTGCCAGTTTTCATGACAGACACTATATTAATTATCGGAGCGAATGGCCAATTAGGTACTGTATTGACCAAAAGCTTACAGAATGCTTATGGTCTTGACCGCGTCATCGCATCAGATATTCATAGAAGTACTTCATTTGAAGGCCGGTTTGAAATACTAGATGCCAATCAATTTGAGGCCATCATGGAATGCTTGGTCAAATATAAGATTACCCAGGTCTATCATTTAGCAGCGATCTTATCGGCCAATGGAGAAAAGCGACCTATACCTACTTGGAACCTCAATATGAATACCTATTTTAATGTCCTGGAAGCGGCTAGGCTTGCCGAAGTGTCCAAGGTGTTTTTTCCGAGTTCCATAGCGGTCTTTGGAGATCATATTCCCAAGATTTATACACCTCAGAATGGAACTTTGATACCATCAACCGTCTATGGAATGAGTAAGGTGGCTGGAGAAAATTGGAGCCATTATTATTTCAAACGCTACGGACTCGATGTCCGTTCCATTCGATATCCAGGGATCATCGGATACCAATCGCTCCCTGGGGGCGGCACCACCGATTATGCTGTGGATATTTTTCATAAAGCAGTAGCGCACCAAGTCTTCGAATGCTTCCTAAAACCGGATGCTATGTTGCCCATGATTTATATGGACGATGCCATTAGGGCGACCATGGAATTGATGGAAGCACCTAGCCAAAACATCAGCGTTAGAACAGGTTATAACGTTGCAGGTATGAGTTTTACACCAGCGGAATTAGCCCAAGTAATTACAGGTTTTTTTAGCGATTTTAAAATCTCTTACCAGCCAGATTTTAGACAAAACATAGCAGACTCGTGGCCAGAGAGTATCGATGACACCCCAGCCCAAAAAGACTGGAACTGGAAACCGGCTTTTGACTTGATGACCATGACTCGAGATATGATCAAACAGTTAACGCCTGACAATTCAATTAAACCTTAATACCAAACAACTATGTACGGAACCATAAAAAAGGCATTGCAAACAGAACTTAAAGAGATTACCGACAAGGGACTCTATAAAAAGGAGCGTGTCATCACGTCTAGACAAGGTGCTGAAATCAATACGAATTCCCAAAAAGGATTACTGAATTTCTGTGCGAATAATTATCTGGGATTGGCTGCCCATGAAGACGTCATTGCCGCTGGCATAGAGGCTCTCCAAACACATGGATTTGGACTGTCTTCCGTTCGATTCATTTGTGGTACGCAAGATATCCATAAAGTACTAGAGGAAAAAACGGCCGAGTTTTTGGGTATGGAGGACTGTATTTTATACGCTGCTGCTTTCGATGCCAATGGTGGGCTTTTTGAGCCCCTGTTCTCTGATATGGATGTCATCATCTCCGATGAACTCAATCATGCCTCCATCATTGATGGCATCCGACTTTCTAAGGCCAAACGCTTGAGGTACAAACATAATAATATGGTCGACTTGGAAACCCAGTTGAAAGAAACGGCTTCCTCTAGACGTCGCATCATAGTTACTGATGGATCCTTTTCTATGGATGGGACTATTGCCCAAATGGATAAAATCTGTGATTTAGCAGATACCTATGATGCCTTAGTGATGATGGATGAATGCCATTCGACTGGATTTATGGGGGCTACAGGACGGGGTGTACATGAATATCATCAGGTTATGGATCGTGTCGATATTATTACAGGTACCTATGGGAAAGCCCTAGGAGGGGCTTCAGGTGGTTTTACGGCGGGTAGAAAGGAAATCATAGATTTGCTTCGACAACGTTCGCGCCCTTATTTATTTTCTAATACTTTAGCGCCAGCTATTGTTGGAGCTTCTATAAAGGTGTTAGATATCATTTCAAAATCTACTTATCTCAGGGATAAACTGGAAACCAATACTGCTTATTTTAGATCAGAAATGACCACTGCTGGTTTTGACATTGTACCAGGTACTCATCCCATTGTACCCATCATGTTATATGAAGCACAAATAGCACAAGATTTTTCTGCTAGACTGCTTGAAGAAGGTATTTATGTTATTGGATTTTTCTATCCAGTAGTACCACATGGAAAGGCTAGAATCCGTGTCCAATTGTCCGCAGCTCATGAGTTAGACCATATTAAAACGGCTATAAAAGCCTTTATAAAAGTTGGAAAGGAACTTCGAGTCATATAAATAAACATATACCAAGCCCCATTGAATTTGCCAAATTGTCAAGTGTAATAAGGGGAAAATATTTGTCTCGATGGATTGATACCATCACTAAAAGCGTTCAAAGTGTCTATGACAGCTAGAAGTAGTTGGTGTTTTTTACATTCTAAATGCTTCATTTTTATAGTTAAAAGGCATAACATTTTCAAATCTGCAGCTCTTGTGAAAAGCACCTTTATATTTTACTATATCCTCCATAAGTATACTTAGGCATATAATCAAGCTTCCGGAAAAAAATCAGATTGAAGTTTAAGAAAATTATCATAGGTGGTTTTTATATTTTAAAGTTTTTTCATTTATTATTTATAGAGATGGATTTAAAAAGTGCATCATAATAGTATCTTATCTCAGTATGTTACTAGAATTTTTCCCTTTTGCTTTTCACCGTTAGTACATTTTTTATGGTATACTCATTAAATTTTATAATTTAAAAGTAAAATAATCTTTTAATTTTCATTAATACTATATAATTTACTTAATTTTTTTATAATTATTGATATTAAATATGTAAATAAATACTTTTATAAGATAATTATACTTTAATAATGTAAGGTTATAGTTATTTGTTTTTTGATGCTTTTGGAATCAAATAATTAGATTTTAAATACAATTATCGTAGAGTGAGACACATCATTAAAACGAGTTTAAAAATAGTGTTGGTATTACCGTTTGGTCATACAGTCTAATGTCATGCAACCAGCGTATTGGCGGGTTCAAGTGTCAATACCTGAAGCTCATATAAATGATGTTGGGGAATTGGTATTTTTTAGTTGGTGAAAGGGATAGTAGTACAACAGGTTAGATTGAATTGACCAGAATGATTAGAACCTATCCCTTTAAAATAGTAACAAAAACGAATTGAAAATAAAGGTCTATATCTATTGGTTAAAAGAACGTTTTTTGTTCTCTTTTGACTAATATATAAAAAAAGTGACTAGGTCATAGTACTAAATGACTTTTGAATTGGATTGATTAAAAAGAATAAAAGTGTTGCAGACTATAAGGGTTTTATAGTATTTCAACGTCTTATATAAAAATTTGATAAAACAATAACATTTAAAGTTACGAAGGCATGCATATTTAAAATCTAAAATATCAACACGTCGGACTTCTGAAGAAAAGAGTTGAACGTGTTACCAGCTAGGAACCATATAACTAAATAAGACATACACCAAAGAATTCACTCACAAGTAATCTTTAAAGAAAGAGTTATTTATTTTATAATTGATGGATTAGTTATCACAATTAAGAGTTGAGTTTTGGTTAGAACACGGGGTGGCTTTCATAAGGTTATGAAAGTCCCCTTAGTTCTTAATAATATAGTGATTTATTATGTGTGTTATGTTTGATCAAGGTCCTAAAGAGTGTTGTACTATTTGAAATAGTAGTTGAGTAAGACATAGGACACTTAATTAATCATTATGAAGTCTATGTCAAAGCTAATACGGTGTTTTCTCGAACTTTTTGGAGTCTTTAAGGAACCCTTAGATCCTGTAGAATGGTGTTTCACTTTAGAAAAAGAAAAAGAACATAGTTATAACGTCCACATAACAGGATTTATAGAGTCGCCATGGCGATTGTGTGCACAACATTCTTCGGAAAATGGGCCTTTGCCGACACGGATACGTTTTAAGGAGCATTCAGATATCATGCTGGTTGGGACTGTTAAAGAGATGGGGGATTTAAAAGAAGAGTTTGACTATACCTTTCAAGCTAACACCCATTATTATACCACGAGCGTGCATTTTGTTCAAAAAGTTATGGTGTTTAGTCCACCAGTGATGTTACAAGGGCGTGTCATTTATATGGCTTATACAAACAGAGAATATGCTGATCCTAAAATTTTAGAATTTCAATTGGAAATTCATGAGGGATAAATGTTTTTAAGAACATAAGCCATAAGACGTAAACGAATTTTAAACGAATGATAAATATATAAAGCATGTTAATATGATTGAAGTTTACATACATAGAACGGATGTACACTTATCAAGACACATAAAAAAAATACATGGAAGCTTATTTTAAACCATTTCGGAACCACATTATTGGGATAAACCAAACATTTATCTCCCCGTATGGGTCCCAAAAAATCATCTATGCTGATTGGACAGCTAGTGGCAGACTCTACGGGCCAATAGAAAAAAAACTTATAAAAGATATTGGCCCTTATGTAGCCAATACCCATACAGAAACCTCTACTACAGGAGCCTCCATGACCTTAGCCTATCAGAGAGCCAGAAGTATCATAAAAAAACATGTAAATGCCCATGCGGATGATGTACTCATCACAACTGGAACAGGTATGACCGATGCTATCAATAAATTTCAACGTATTCTAGGCTTGAAAGTGGCAGAACACTTAAAACCTTACACTAGGATACATTTTAATAAAAAGCCCATAGTTTATGTGTCTCATATGGAACACCATTCCAATCACACCTCTTGGTTAGAGACCATTGCAACCGTTAAAATCATACCTCATACTTTGGAAGGGCTTATCGATTATAAGGGTTTTGAAGCCGTATTAGAATTGGATAAGATTCATCCTATAAAAATAGTATCCATAACAGCTTGTTCGAATGTGACGGGAATCAAAACCGATTACCACCGAATAGCTACCTTAATCCATGCCTATAATGGTCTTTGCTTTGTTGATTTTGCCTGCTCGGCGCCCTATGTAGACATTAACATGCATCCAGAAAGCGAATCATCCTATTTGGACGCCATCTTTTTTTCTCCACATAAATTTTTAGGAGGCCCAGGCAGTGCGGGAGTTTTGATCTTCAATAAAAAACTCTATAAAAACCTCATACCCGATAATCCAGGGGGTGGCACAGTATCCTATACCAATCCATGGGGTGACCATGATTATATTGATGATATTGAAACCCGTGAGGATGGTGGCACGCCAGGGTTTTTGCAAACCATCAAAATAGCCTTAGCCATTCAATTGAAGGAACAGATGGGCGTGTCTAATATCTTAGCCAGAGAAAAAGAACTTATAACACGGGTGTTTTCAAAACTACGTACAATTAAAAACCTACATATTCTAGCGGAGGAACATACGGACCGATTGGGAATTTTCTCTTTTTATATTGAAGACATCCATTATAATTTAGTGGTTAAGCTATTGAATGATCGCTTCGGCATCCAAACCAGAGGAGGTTGTTCCTGTGCAGGAACCTATGGGCATTATCTTCTGCATGTCAACCAACAGACGTCTAAGGCCATTGAACAAAAAATATTGCAGGGTTGCCTCATAGAACGACCAGGATGGGTGCGTATGTCGATCCATCCAACCATGACCAACGCCGAGATCGACACCATTTGTGATGCTATAGGTCAAGTGGCTCAGCACGCCAAGATCTGGGGTGCTGATTATACCCACCAGGCATTTAAAAATGAGTTTGTACATGATAGTCAGTACCATGCAGAATCCCAAATTATTAAAGATTGGTTCCAACTTAGTAAAACCCATTGATGGAATCCTTCGCATGGTATCCATAATATATTAGAAAATTAATATCAATGACATATTAAAACCGATAAATTAAACTAAATAACACACCACAATGACCCTAGTAAGTAAACCATACGACAAAGCCTTGGTACATCAGGCCAATCGTGCCAAAGCTACTGCAGAATTCATCAAAATTGTCAATGATCTGTATTATGATAAATCCGTAGAACTCGTCTTTTTTAGAAACCAGTTGATGGATCGCAACCCTAGTCAAATTTTAAGCCTCCATCAATATGCAACTAAGTTTGTGCAAAAACACTTGTCCATATTTGATTCCTTGGAAATGGCCATGGCCATTGGGTTGATGAGTTTGCCCCCAGCGAAGTTGGATATTGGGAAATTGGCTTATGAGTTTTACATGCAAGACGACCATCATGGTAGCCCTTTGGAATTTTTGATTAAAAAGTTGAAGTTGCATACTAATTTGCCCCCTATTATCCCTAAGGATGTCGTGCTGTATGGTTTTGGAAGGATTGGACGTTTGGTGGCCAGAGAACTTTTGGCAGCTACGGGTCGTGGAGCCCAACTGCGATTACGCGGCATTGTCATTCGAGAATCTATAGATGCTCATAATCTTGAAAAACGGGCCGCCTTGCTACGCAACGACTCCATTCATGGACAGTTTCCAGGGACTGTGATTGCGGATATTGAGACGATGTCGCTTATTATTAATGGCATATCCATACAAATGATCACAGCAAGAGCTCCCGAAGATATCGATTATACCATCTATGGCATTGAGAAGGCCTTGGTCATTGATAATACGGGAGCCTTTAGGGACAAAGCTAATTTATCGCGACATTTGAATGCCAAAGGCGTTAGCAAAGTATTATTTACCGCGCCTGCTAAAGATATACCCAATATAGTGTATGGTATCAACCATCTCGATTTTGATACTAATAAACATGATATCGTGTCTGCAGCATCGTGTACTACCAACGCCATGACGCCTATTTTGAAGGTGATTGATGATGCCTTTGGTATCAAACATGGACATATTGAAACCATTCATGCTTATACAAATGACCAGAACTTGGTAGATAATTTTCACAATAAATACCGTAGAGGGCGTGCTGCTGGATTAAATATGGTCATTACAGAAACGGGTGCGGGAGAAGCCGTAGCTAAAGTATTGCCAAGTTTAGCAGGTAAGTTGACATCCAATGCTATACGTGTGCCTATACCGAATGGATCCCTGGCCATTCTTAATTTGGAACTGAATAAGAAAACCTCCTTGGAAGGGGTTCATGAAGCCATAAGAACAGCTGCTCTGGAAGGAGCTTTGGTGGAACAAATTAAGTACGAAATGAGTGATGAGTTGGTCTCCAGTGATATCGTTGGTTGTTCCGCACCTTCTATTTACGATAGTAAAGCGACCATTATCAGGAAAGATGGTAAGCAAGTGATGTTATACGTCTGGTATGATAATGAATACGGCTATAGCCATCAGGTCATTCGATTGGCAAAATACATCTCGAATGTTAGACGTTATACTTATTATTAGAAATAAGTTGATGGGCGAGTTATAGCATGCTTAGGTGTCCAGTATATCGTATCTTAAAATACAATACTCATACTCTGAAAAATGTAAGAATATAAGTAAATAAATAATCCGTACAATTACCGAGATTTATAAACTTTTATTTTCCCTTTTTTTTTTGTTTTTAAGTCTCCAAATACCACTTTCCTATTTAAGATAACAGATATGGCAGAAGTTGTGGTCTGAGTTTCATAATTTGCCGCCAATTCATTCAACACGTCTTTGGCTGTACGTTCTTGTTCAAAATAATGGTTTTCAATAAAATAATGGATGCGAGCTGTTAACCGAGTCTTTTCTTTTCGAGGTTCTGAAAGTTCGTTAAGAGGTTTTATAACGAGTTCGATATCTAAAATATCTTTTGGATGCATGTTGATGGCCAAACAGATAGCAATGAAGTTGTAGAAATAGGTTTCACTACCATTTTCAATATTACGAATAGTAGGTGCTGTTAAACCAGTCATTTCTGCAACATCTTCTGGCTCGAGGCCTTCTTTCATTCGCTGCTCTTGAATCCTTTTTCCTATGGCACCTAAAAGCTTTTCTTTACTAGTATATTCCATAGTTTAAAAAGAAGAATCTATATAACAACAAAAAATATGTTAAGATTTTAATTTGTTGTTGTAAGATATTTTTATATATTGCAACAAGTTTATTAAATTTGCAATTCTTCAAATAGAAAAATATTGGAAGCAATTGCTTTGAATCTCAACTTGAAAACTGGTAATTTTTGCAACGAGAGGATAAGTAAATTTGCTCACGACCCGGGGCGTGAGCTCTCTTATCGTTGCGTGGTGAACCAGTACCCCAAGTTGATAAGTTGAGTTTCACGCCTTTTTTGTGTTTTACAATTAGGGTTTTACTTGGCATATTCATAGCGTTGTTTTTAATTGTTTTAGAATGGCAAAGGGTCACTTTTAAATCAAAACAGATGCAACACAGGGTTTGTGTTTTTAAACAAAATGTTTTTTTTCAACATCTTAGGATGTGGGAACATACCCTTTTTGATATTCTGTTTAGTAAAAAGCCTAAAAACCCCATATAAATACTTGCTTGTTATGGGATGGACGTCATACCTTTTCGGGCAACGCTATTCTTTTTTCTCCCATAATTCACGATACTCTTTTTTAAATCCGAATTCCAAAGGTTTTCTATGCATACATGCCATTTGTTTGGCATGTCATGAAATGACCCTTTGAATTAGTTGGAAAGACACCGTCTGCGTTTGGCTGCAACAAACAACGGCGGATGGCTTTCCTTAAATCGCTCATTATTAATACTTAAAGGCCTATGGGATAAAACCACACACAACAAAAAACCTCCAACAAACTTTGACGGGCTAGTAGGAGGCTGTCGATCAAACAACATCGTGTTTAACTCTAATTCAAATTTATGAAAAATAATTATAAGACTATCTATAGGAGTGGCCTATTCCTTGTTTTTTATTGCATCTGTTCCCCAAATCATGCACATGTCTTAACCTCAGTCCATTTAAATACAAAAAGTATGGTTGTCCCTTCAGTACAACAGTCTGAAGTCCATGGGATCATCACCGATGCCCAAAGTTTGCCTTTGGCTGGTGTGGCCATCAGTGTAAAAGGGACACAAAAAGGGACCGTGTCGGATTTTAATGGGTATTATAAACTCTTGGTTGATAAGAATGATGTCCTGGTGTTTTCCTTTATGGGTTTTAAAACCCAAGAGGTATCTATCCAAAGTCGTACTGAATTAAATGTGCAATTGGAAACCGATATTACATCCTTGGATGCTGTGGAAATCAATGCGGGCTATTATATTGTAAGTGATAGGGAGCGTACTGGGAATATCAGTACCATAAAAGCGGTAGATATAGGAAAACAGCCTGTGAATAATCCTTTGGGAGCTATACAAGGCTATATGTCTGGAGTGAATATTGTTCAGACTACAGGTGTGCCGGGTGGAGGTTACAACATACAGATTAGGGGAAAGAATTTTATAAATGGGAGCACAGAACCATTATATATTATTGATGGGGTTCCTTTCAGTTCTCAATCGTTAGGTTCTTATGATGTATCAGGTCAAATATTTGCTGGAAATATAAGTCCTTTGAATGCTATTAATCCTAATGATATTAAAAGCATTGAAGTGTTAAAGGATGCTGATGCCACGGCAATTTATGGATCTAGGGGGGCAAATGGTGTTGTGCTTATTACTACTAAAAAAGGGTTAGTGGGAAAGACCCAATTCAAAGCTAATATTAGTAGCACGCTTGGGCAGGTCTCCAACTTTTTGAAACTCATGAACACCGAACAATACTTGGAGTTACGTAGAGAAGGGATTATAAATGATGGGTATGGATCATTTTTGGATACTCCAGCATTCGATTTTTTCTGGCCAGATGTTAAATCTTGGGATAACACACGCTATACAGACTGGCAAAAGGAATTGATTGGAGGTACGGTTTACCGTAATAATGCCCAAATCGCGGTATCTGGTGGTAGTGCCCAAACCCAATTTTTAGTGAGCGCTAACCACCAAAAAGAAACAACGGTATTTCCTGGGGATGCCAATTATAAAAAGACTACAGTGCATAGTAACATTAATCATCAATCTAATGATAGTCGGTTTAAAATTAATCTATCCATTATTTATTCTAACGAGAAAAACCAATTGCCCAGAACGGACTTTACCTATACAGCATATACCTTAGAACCCAATGCACCAAAGTTATATGATGATGAAGGCAATATTAACTGGGAAAACAATACATGGGACAATCCTATAGCCTCTTTAGAGGAGGATTATCATGTAGAAATAAACACCCTAATTGCTAATACAGGAATATCCTATATGCTGTTGCCTAATCTGGAATTTAAAACCAGTTTAGGTTATAATACCTATGGTCTGGAATCTTATAAAACATTACCTAGTTCGGCTAGAAAGCCTAGTTTAGGGTTTACTCCTGAAATAAATTCTTCAATTACAACTAATAACTCCAAACGCCGATCCTGGATAGCAGAGCCACAATTGAATTGGAATAAAGATTGGAACAAAACCAAAATTACTATTCTGATGGGTGCAACATTTCAAAGAGAAACAACCCAACAATTTGTTCAAAAAGGAACAGGTTTTCCCAACAATAACCTCATATTTAATTTGTCGGCAGCAGAAATTTTAGAAGTTCTACAAGATGCAGACAGCGAGTATAGTTATCAGGCCTTTTTTGGACGTATTAACTTCAGCTGGGATAGCAAATATATTCTTAATCTAACTGGACGTAGAGATGGATCTTCACGCTTTGGTCCAGGAAAACAATTTGGGAATTTTGGTGCAGCTGGACTTGCATGGCTTTTCTCGGAAGAAAACATCTTCAGTGATAGTTCCATTTTGAGTTTTGGAAAATTACGTGCCAGTTATGGAACCACAGGAAGTGATAATATAGGGGATTACAAATTCCTAGATACATATAATGTTACAGGATTCGATTATGATGGCACTACAATTCTAGAACCTACAGGAATTTTTAATCCTTTATTTGGATGGGAAGCAAACAAAAAACTGGAAATAGCATTAGAGCTGGGGTTTTTCAAGGATAGATTATTGTTAAATACCTCTTGGTATAGGAGCAGATCTTCTAACCAGCTAATAGGAATTCCTTTAGCAGCAACTACAGGATTTTTGGAATTGACGGGAAATTTTGATGCCACGGTTGAAAATACTGGATTTGAGACTGAATTGCAAGCGGTAAATTTACAGACTAAGAATTTTAATTGGACAACAAACTTTAATATCACAATCCCAAGAAATAAACTAATAAAGTTTGATGATTTAGAAACATCTACTTTTGCAAATAGATTGATTATTGGTGAACCTATAACTATCATAAAGTTATATAATGCACTAGGAGTCGATCCAGATACGGGAGTCTATCAATTTGAAGATTGTAATAATGATGGTAATATACGTAGTCCGGAAGATAAACAATGGATAGAAGATTTTACCCCTAATTTTTATGGTGGCCTAGGAAATACATTTAGTTATAAAAATCTCACCCTTGATTTTTTCTTTCAGTTTAAGAAACAGAGAGCATTCAATAATTTAAGATGGAGAACAACTCCGGGGTTAAGAGGAAATGGGTCTGTGGATTCACTTGATCGATGGCAACAACAAGATGATACAAATCCCTACCAAAAAGCATCTGGCGGACTTTCTCCTAGCGTAGGGTCAAGCGATCTTAATCAAAGTGAAAGTAATGCGGCAGTATCAGACGCCTCCTTTATTAGACTGCGTAACATTTCTTTGAATTATAAGATTCCTACTATTAATAAGAACCTAGATTTAAATGTATACCTCCAAGGACAAAACCTTTTGACTTTTACTAAATACGAAGGTCCCGATCCAGAACAACCTTCAAGTATAGTTTTGCCACCTTTAACTAACATTACGCTTGGACTTCAAATAGTCTTTTAATTAATAACAACTTACATCATGAAACAGATACAAAAAACAATGTTTTTTAAAAAATATAGAATCCATGATTTAATATATAGATGTCATACAGTAAAATTATCAACTTTATTCTCTTTAATCATTGGGTTGAATTCATGTAGCGATTTTGTGGAAGTAGAGCCCCCTAAGAATTTGTTGATATCAGAAACAGTATTTAGTGACCCTGCAACGGTAGAGTCTGCACTAGCCAATATTTTTTATAAAATACGTGAACAAGGTAGTATGTTGTCGGGGAGGTCTGGATTGACAACCTTGATGGGTATTTATAGTGATGAACTAGATTATTATGGTTTTGATACCAATAATAGTGAATTGTTTCATCATAATGTGACAGCTTCAAATGCTGTACTTCTGAGTTGGTGGAACAGGGCTTATAATTTGATATATGCTGCTAATGATATTATTACAGGAGTGGAAATTTCAAATGAATTGAGTGCTGAGAACAAAGCACGATATAAAGGTCAAGCACTATTTATTAGAGCCTATATACATAGCTTATTGGCTAGTCTTTACGGCAATATTCCATACATAACTTCAACCAATTATTTGGAAAATAATTCAGTAAATCGTTTATCGGTTGCTGAAGTGTATAAATATATCATTTCAGACCTTACAACTGCTGTTGATTTACTTGAAAATGTAAATATAACCGGAGAAAGAGTGTTACCGAGTCAAGATGTTGCTTTGGCTCTACTTTCAAGAATATATCTATACGTTGAAAATTGGGAAATGGCAGAATCAATGGCAACCCAATTAATAGGAAAATATAATCTGGAATCCAATATAAGTAAGGTATTTTTAAAGGAATCACCAGAAACGATTTGGCAGTTAAAGCCGGGAGATAGTCCTAAAAATACGCATGAAGCCAATCAATTTATTATTCAAGTAGTTCCTGGTCAGCAATTTGCTTTAACGGACTCCTTGTTAAATGCGTTTGAGCCAGGTGATTTGAGGTTCAGTAATTGGATTGATAGCGCAACAAGTATAGACGGCACCATAACCTTAAAATATGCCTATAAATACAAAGCCTATATAACCGAATCCCAGTCTTTGGAATACTCCATTGTTTTTCGCTTAGCCGAACAGTATTTGATAAGAGCGGAAGCAAGAGTACATCTTGAAGATCTTTCTGGAGCACAGAAGGATTTAAACATGATCCGAAATCGAGCAGGCCTATCAAATACTACGGCCAATTCAATGAATAATTTGTTGAAGGCCATTTTTCAAGAACGTCGGGTAGAACTCTTTGCGGAACATTCTCAACGATGGTTTGATTTAAAAAGAAGTGGAAATGCAGGACCGATTTTAAGCCTAATGAAACCAAATTGGCAGGAAACAGATGTATTACTTCCAATTCCTGAGTCAGAATTAGTAATTAATCCTAATTTATTACCTCAGAATTTAGGGTATTAGACGGTTCGTTTATTAAATATAAAATATAATAAAAATGAATTTAAAACTAAACTTAAGAACTCTGTTAGCACCAATTTTCTTGTTAATTGTTTCATGTAATAAAGAATTGAAATCAAATAGTACTGTCGAAAAGTATATTCCCGTTCTGAATATACAAGCTGAAAAAGCCTTTAAAAAAATTGACACCTTAAAAGCATATTTTTGTGATTACCCAGAAGAATGTGAACGTTATAATAAACTGACATATATAGAAAAACGAAGGTTTGAGGAAAGGGTTACTAAAAATCGGGTACATCTAGCTCAGGATTTTTTATATTCTTACCCTAACGATGAACACTATTATGAAGTGCTAAAGTTCTTCTTTAATTTAAACTTTGAGCCTCGTTTTCTTGTTGGAACAATTCCGGATAGTTTATCGATGTTTTTTTCCAAGGAGATACCATTTGGTACACCAGAATACTATAAGAGACTTAGATCATTACCCATAGATATTGAAGCCAAAAATGAATGGCTGGATAGGGGTTATGAACTAGCTGAAAAGTTTCTACAATCAAATGCATCTATAGAAAAAAAACTGAAAATCGAAAATGATATTCTTGGACGAGATCTACGGTGTGCTTATGAACTTTATAAGAGTTTAGATAAGCGAAATAAAGGTTTGGAAGAAGTGTATTGGAAGCAATTTGACCGACAATATTGGGAGTCCTTTCGATTAAGAATGAACAATCTAATTGAAAAATATGCAGATATCGAAATTATGGCAACCTACGTTGAACGGTTCATCTCTTTCGTTTCGAAGCTATCCCCACATTTGACTGAACTCTACTGGGGAAAATTTTTAGAACTTACAAATGACAACCACCCGAAATCAAATAAAAAAGGTTTTAAAGCCATCCATAAAATGGCAAAAACGAATTTAAATGCTTTAAGAACCGTTGATGAATCAAAACCTTTGGAAATGATAGTTAAGTCTATAGAAGGCACTAGAATAAATTTAGCAGACCTACGTGGAAAAGTAGTGTTGATTGATTTTTGGACAATTAGGTGCCTTCCTTGTATACAGGAAATGCCATATGTCCAAGCTATTTATGAAAAATACAGAAACCAAGGTTTTGAAGTTATTGGATTGGCGGGTAATGGGGACAATTCAAAAGATAGAGTTCTTGAAATTATTAAAAAGCAAGGGGCTACTTGGCCACAGGTTTTGGATAAGGGCGAAGATGCAATTATAAGTTACCATTCTTTATACAATATTAAATCATATCCAACGGTGTGGTTATTAAACAAAGAAGGTGTCATTGTTGATAAAAATGCAAGAGGAATTCGTTTGGAACCTTTAATTAGGCAAAATTTGGGTTTGGATGATTAATATCTTAATTATCATAATTAGTTAAAGAAGAGGCTGTCATGATTTTTGACAGCCTCATTAAATTAATTATGATCACCTATGGACGTGACTTTGTCAAAGGGGTTTCATAATCTTCATCGGCATAAACTTGTTGTCCAAGAAAAAGACAAGCATCCTGAATTTCTGATTCACAGTCAACTTGGACTTCTATTGGACCATTAGGTCCTTCAATAAACCCTGTGTTAAGAAATGCTTCAGCTTCAGTTCCAAAGGCAAAACCAATGGCCAATAAAATAGCGAATACTGGTAAGATCGATTTAATTTTTTTTGTTTTCATAATATTTACTTTTTTAAAATTATTGCCTACTCTGTTTACAGGTTTTCGACATTTCCCTGATTCTACGTAGTTTTTTTGTACTATAATTCTTTGTTCGTTCTCAATAATAAAATTCCTATCAAGGCCATTACAATAAATGCACTATTGAAAATAATATGATCTTTCCATCCTAATGCGGAAATAACACCTCCACAGGAACAAGGAATTGAATTGGTGAACCCAAGAACTAAAATTATGTATGCGGTGAAAATTGACATTAATGTAAAGCTCATATATAATGCTGTTAATAAGTATTTTTGGAAAAAAAAGAGCACTACGATTGTTACTTCTAGAATAGGAACACCCCAAGCAATCCAAAAAGCATATGATGAAATAAATGGGAAACTTCCTAATCGCATGTGGAAAATATTAATATTCAGTAGTTTGTTTGTAGCAGTATAGGCAAATAATAGAATAAACAGCATACTGATGATTTCAGTAATAAGATTTGAATGTTTTTGTAGCCATTTCATATTGTTTGTATTTATTTGATATTCAATAACGTAAAGTTAAAGAGGTAGATTGATCCCTAAGGGATTATCATTAGTCCAGTAGGGATTATTTGAGAGAAGCTTTGATTTGTTGTTGGGTTTTATTTTGCAGATCGCAACTTCTTTGGTCGATAGCCATATCTAATATTGAATTCCCTAGAGAAATGGGTGGCACTCTTAAAGCCGACCATTTTGGCAATCTCCTTAAAGGATTTGTTGGAATGATCAACCATAACGTGGGCTTTCCTCAGGCGTTCCTCTTTTAAAAACAGAAACACAGTCATACCATAAAGCTCTTTAAACCCTTTTTTTAATTTAAATTCATTTGTACCAAAGATTAACGCAATGTCCTTTAAGGATGGTAATTCTTCTTCCAGATGGCTCTTGATGTATTCTCCAATAGCCCTGATATTATCAATATCGGAAAGTTGTAAAAAGGTTTTATTGGCTTTGGTGCCTTTAGATAATAACCATTGGGTTTGTACGCGCTTTTGCATGGCATCTTCATCAAACTTTCGGGTTTTTGTCATGTCAAGCGTGGTCACAATGGTTTTTCCTCTTAAAAGTGGATCGTTTGTAAAATGGATAACTTTACAATAAGCGGGACGTAACAGATTTTCAGATGTTATAAATGATAATTGCAAGGATTGTTCTTTTAGGGGTGAGGTTGCAATACCCTTTTTCAAAGCTTTCCATTGGGTTTGCGATTCCTTGGAAAGCAAGACATGAAATGGTTTGTTTAACACATCTTCTTTTTCCAATCCTAAATAGTTTATGCAATTGTCATTCACAACTTCAATTTTGAATGTCTCATCCAAAACAAACAGTATTTGAATGGTTAATAGATAGGAATCATGGAAATTCACATAACCCTGATGTAAAAACGAATCCCGAATTTCCTCCGTGGTCATATTGATCAATACAATAAGTGCCTCTAGTTCATCATTTTTTTCCGAACGTTCTATGAGGGTTGAAAAATTACCTTTGGCTAACTGTAGCAGGTGCCGACGTATTTTTTCAAGTCTGGTTTTGTTTTCTATAAGATGCATATGCCATCGTTTTTTTAAGTTAATAACTAAGAATATCCCTAAAATAAAACCATGGAACCATGTTTATCTTGTCACAAAGGGATTAATAGTAGTCAACATAGTAGTTTTTTAAAAGATTGTCGTTATCTCTTAGGAAACAAATGTTGAGAGATAGTCTAGAGCTTCTGTTTCGTTATTAAATATTTCAGTAGGGATAGGCGGTGTATTAGCTGTTACATATAATTCCGAGAATATATGGGATATGGGCGTATCGGACAGCAAGGCCATGGCTGTTATAAATACAGACCCTTCGGTGGCAAAATACCGTCGGGCATCCATGCCAATACTCTTAACGCCTCGAATATCGCATAAAACGGGATAGGTATGTCCCTTTTGTAATTGTAACCGATCCGACACAATCTGTTTGGCCGCTAACAAAGTGATTTCCACATCCTCATTATAAATAAAAAATAGAATGCCATTTTTTATCCAAAAAGAGGCAAAATTATTTTCAACTTTCATATAACTGGTAACTTTTGAAAACTTTAAGTTATTATTTTTTTTAAAAATAGAGATGTTGAAAAACCGTAAGTCCGAAGGAAAAATAATCCGAAAGGGATTTTTATTGGTCTGAAAGGGATTTCTATGTATGTGATACTGAAAATTTGAACACAATATTTATTGATACTAGAAACCAGTTTGATCGATACACGGAATGTCCTCGCTGTAATGTAAAACCACATATAGGTAGGTGGTAAATAGGGTCATGAGGAACAAACTGGTATAAAAGGCAAGCTTAGTAGATTTGTAAAAAAGAAATAGCCCAGCAATGATGAGTTCAACGATGGGAAGACACCAAGCTAACCATGGTGCATAGATCGAAATATAAGGGGATCGACTTAATTGCATTTTAAAATGTTCAAAATCGAGCCACTTACTCACAGCAGCATACACAAAAAGAACGATAAACAATAGTTTAATGATCTCTATAAGGCTGTTTTGAATACGAAGGGATAGTCTCATAATGGTAGCTTATGTTTTACTTTGATTAAAATTCTGAATTATCAAACAAAAACAATTGTGGTATCGGGAAGGATGCTTAGCCAATAAGGAGTCCTATTAAAAATACTATGTTCAATCTGCCTTGGGACGATTCAATTTATTGGGTGGATATCCATACTGCTTTTTAAAGGCTTTGGAAAAATTAGGATAATCATTGTAACCGTTCATGCTCGCAATATTTTTTAAGGGAATCGTGGTTTTTTGGATCATCAAATGGGCACGTTTCAAACGCTCCTCCGTATAAAACTTATAAATGCTGGTCTTAAAGAAAAAACGGAAGCCTTCCTTAATTTTAAATTCATTGGTACCAAAATGCAAAGCTAATTTTCTGATAGAGGGTAAGGGATCATCCAAATGGGCTAGGATGTAATCATATAGTTTCTGTATTAAAATGGCATCAGAGCGTCGGATATTGGAAGTCTTATGTTTGTTGACTTCGGAAGTTGGGGGTATAACATCCTTAAAAGAATCCTGGCGTAGGGTGCTAGTGAAATTTAAAATTAACGTATGCTGCTGTAGCAAAAGACCAATCGAACAAGGAACCGAAACCAACAAATGGTCTTTCGTAGTGAAAGAGAGTACCAAAGGGTAGTGAAACCCATCTTTTTCTCGAAAGGCATCTATAGCACTACGAAGGGCATCGTAGGAGGTCTCCGTTAAGAAATTTTGAATGGGTTGCCCCATCAAATTAGCCTCAGAATATCCCAAAAAAGATAAAACATTCCATGTGTAACTCGTAATGTTTAAGGAATCATCCAATAGCAGGGACATGTGGCTAATAATAGGTGGTGTATGATGCGGATTGACATAGCCAATTTGAAAAATGGAGGCTTTCAGCTCCTCGGCGACCATATTGATTAAAACCACAAGGGTTTCCAAATCATCATCATGGGAACTCAAGGGAATGCGACCATGGAAATTCCCTCTAGCCATCTCAAACAGCATCTGATGAATGGCAACTAGGCGCGCTTTATTGTGTGGCTGTTCCATAGTCAGGGGTGAAATTAAGGGGACGCAAAAGGTTTTAAATAAGCCAAAGCAGTAGGCTGAGAGGTAAAAACCTGCGTAGGAATGGTTGGCTTATTAATTTGTAAATAAAAATCACTAATAGTGAGAGACACTTGCTCGTGGATGAGCATAGCAGCCGCTGTAATTAAAACCGAACCAGTATGTGCCAAGTAATCCCGGCCTGCTTTATCGGAGTCCGCTATGCCCCGAATATCGCACAATATCGGATAGGCTTTCCCATCTTGGAACTGCATGCGATCTGCAACAATACATTGAGCTACCTTGAGGTTGATGGTGGTTTCAGACTTATATTCAACAAAATAAATCCCTTCAGTAAACCAAAAACGGGCATAGTCATTCTCGTAAATATCATGTTCTGCAATCATGATCGGTAAATGTTTGAGTAAGTAAAATAATAAAAATAACAACAATTTGTGTGAAAAAGATTGTCTAATTAGGATAATTTAGTGTTTTATGTAGGATTTATTGTCTATTCAGGAGTTTCCATTGTCATTTATGGACTTTTCAACGTTTGGGTGTAAACGGTTTCAATTTTTATAAAGAATTTTAAGAATCAAGTAAAACATGGAGAATTCATCAATAAAAATGATACACTAAAAACTGTTACCCATGGCTAAAATTAAACATAACAACTTTTTGGATACCGTACATGATGTTTTTACAGATGCCATCCAAGAAGGCGTCTTACACCTCTATGCGGAAGATACCGAATTTTCAGGACGAACCATTCGTGTCGATAATAAAGCCCTTTACCACTTCGGAACGACAGGCTATTTGGGATTGGAACAAGACCACCGATTGAAATCTGCCGCCATTCAAGCCATTCAAAAGTATGGAACCCAATTTCCTTTATCTAAATCTTACATATCAAACCCCTTATATAGAACTTTAGAAGAACGGATCACTCAAATGTATAAAACGCCCATTATCATTACTAAAAACAGTACGCTGGGTCACCTGGGAGTCATTCCTAGTGCTGTTAGGGACCAAGATGCCATCATTCTAGATCATCAGGTGCATTGGAGCGTCCAGAGTGCTGCTAAAGTTTTGAAAAATAGAAGCGTCCCAGTGGATATGATCCGGCATAATGACCTAAACATGCTTGAGGATAAAATAAAAACTTTGTCCCAAAAAAATGAGGCCATCTGGTACATGATGGACGGCATCTATTCCATGTATGGGGATAGCGCACCTCTTCAGGATTTACAAGTTCTGTGTTCAAAATATCCTCAGTTGCACCTTTACATCGATGATGTCCATGGCATGAGTTGGATCGGGAAACATGGCACGGGGTATGCCCTCCATGAATTGGGTGAACTAACGGACAATATCTTACTGTTCGGTACCTTGAGCAAAACCTTTGGGGCTAGTGGAGCTGTTTTGGTATGTGCCAATAAGAAGAAATACCAGACCATCAAAACCTTTGGAGGTCCCCTAACATTTTCAGCCCAGCTGGAACCCGCATCGGTAGCAGCGGCTATTGCTTCGGCGGATATACACCTGTCACCTGAAATCTATAATCTCCAAGCCGACCTAAGGGAACGTATAGACCATTTCAAAACCCTCCTAAAGGCGACCGATTTACCGCTTATTGACACCAATAATTCTCCCGTGTTCTTCATCGGTACGGGGATGCCTCAAACAGGCTATAATTTTGTGAATCGACTCATGAAGGAAGGCTTTTATGTGAACCTAGGCCTGTTTCCGGCTGTTCCTGTTAAAAATACAGGGGTTCGAATCACGATCTCCAGACATAACCAAAAACAGGACATGACGGATTTGGTGGCTGCGATGGCTTACCATTACCCAAAATCTTTAGAAGAGACTCAGACCACGCAGCAACGGGTGTGCCAGGCCTTTAAATTAAAAGTGCCTTCTCATATGGAATACACTAAACCACCTGAGAAGCTGCGGGTACAATTAGAAACAACCATCTTAAATATAGATACATCCTTGTGGGATGCACAGGTTGGTAAACATGGGGTGTGCGACTGGGAAGGACTTAAATTCTTGGAAGAAACTTTCTCTGGTCATGCCTTAAGGGAGCATAACTGGAGATTTTGGTATGTGATGATTTATGACCAGGACCAAAACCCCATCTTATCAACGGTCTTTACTCTGGCACTGTGGAAGGATGATATGCTTGCCCATGAAAAGGCTTCTCAAACTTTGGAACGGCAACGCTTAGACAATCCCTATTATATGACGTCTAACGTGCTGAGTATGGGCACGCTTTTTACCGAAGGAACCCACCTGTACGTAGACTCCGTGCATCCCCTAAAACAACAGGCTATGCAATTGCTGATGCAAACCGTGGAAACCCTGGAACGCGAGACTCAAGCCAAAATGGTCGTTCTCAGGGATTTTCCAAGAACCACCGATTGGCATCCCTACTTTCAAGGGCAAGGGTTTGTAAGGGTTCACATGCCAGAGACCTGTAACTTGTCACTGGAGTCCCATACGGATATGGAAAGCCTTATAGCTTCTTGGTCGTCCAAAAGCAAACGTCATCTCAGAAAGGAAATTTTAGCATGGGAACCGCTTCTCCACATCCAGGTACTTCAAACAGCTAACCAAGACCAAATAGCGCAAATCCAACAGCTCTATGCTCATGTGCATCAAAATAATCTGGGATTGAATACCTTTCCGTTTCCTATGCAGGTATTCCAGAATATGGCGACACACCCTAACTGGGAATTCATCACCATTAGCTTGCCAGAAACTCCAGAAAAGTTCATCGGCGTCATGTGTTGTTATAAAAATCACCACGAGGTTTTTGTCCCAGCCTTTGTGGGTATGGATTATACGGTCAATACCCAATACCATACTTACCGACAACTGCTGTACCAAACCATCAAACGCGCCATGACTTTGAACTTTAAACAGGTGGATTTTGGAATGACCGCAGCGTTTGAGAAACGTAAACTGGGAGCTACCGTAAACGAAGCCTTTGCTTACATACAGACTTCAGATAATTTTGCTTTGGAACTTATGGGGCTTTTAGAGGAACGTCGTACTTAAAATGCTCATGCTTTATATCAAGCAGAACATGGTATCACTTTGATTCAAAAATACATTAAAAACTAATGGTTATAGGTGTTGGTATTAGACTTTGTTTTTTAATCAACAAAGGTTTCTTTTATCACTTCTTTGCATTTTTCTATTTCTGATTTACTCAGAGTTTCAAAAACTTGGATTATTCGTGTTTTGTCAACAGTCCGAATTTGGTCAATCGCAACCATTCCTTTTTTTCCGTTATGCTTTACAGGAATTCTTGTCGGATATTTTTTAAGATTGGTTGTCATAGGCGCAAGCACAATTGTATTTAGATATTTATTCATTTCAATAGGAGAAATGATTGTACAAGGTCTTGTCTTTTTTATTTCGCTACCGATTGTCGGGTCGAGGTTTACAAGAACGATGGAGTATTGCTTTAATTCCATTCCTCAAGATTTTCGTCTTCAAACACATCGTTTATAAGCAATTTGTCATCTCCATTTTCGCTCATTTTCTTAAATTCCTTTTCCCAATTTTTTCTTGGCGTAGCTATGGGTTTAAGGATAATTTGTTCTTTTTCAAGAATAAGTTCCACCTTGTCCCTAATATTGTATTTTTCCAAGATTGTTTTGCTTAAGCGAAGTCCTTTTGAATTCCCGATTTTGATTATTGATGTTTCCATATATAAATAAAATGTTATTACAAAGTAAATACATTTTGTTCATATATCAAAATTTGTTTCGTATGAATGCCAACGTTTATCTTAGATAGTTGCCTGTACAAACAACTAACTTTGGTTTAGTTAAAACTAGCGATTTTTTATATACGGCTTTGTTGTATGCCGTTTTATTTCAGGTCTATTAGTAGTTGAATCAGTTTTTGTGAATGTTCTTTAGCTTTGTTCTTTACTTCTTTTTCTGTATAACCGGCTGCTAATGAAGTTCCATAAAAATAGATAGGATCAATGTAATTCATCTTCGTGTAATAAGCTGTTTGCTCCATATTTTTACAAAATTCATTCACTCGGAAATGATGCTCTCTTAATGTACGATATTCTTTTTCAGGTGCTCCAACAGTAAAACTGGGTACAAAATTCTTATGCTTAAGTTTGTCTCCATTTGTGCCATAAGCAAATTTATAAGTAAGAACTAGATCAAACCAATGCTTTAATATTGCTGGCATATTATACCAATAAAAAGGATATTGAAAAACAATGGTTTGATGTCTCAATAAAGCTTCTTGCTCTGCCTTTATGTCGATGTTGTAATTTGGATATAGTTTTTGAATATCTCTTATTTCTAAATCCAAGTCGCTTTTCTCAAGTTCTTCGATGATTGTTTTGTTTGCAAATGACTTTTCAAAAGTCGGATGCCCTAAAATAACAAGTGCCATAGTTGTTTGATTTTATACTATAATAATTATAGTTGCAAAATTAATTTTAGTAAATTAAATTTGCAATAACTATCAATTTTGATAGGTTCAAAATGAGTAAATTATGAAAGACGAATGCAAAGGAGACTATGTAAAACTTAAAGATAAAGTTTATCCGTGTTCTGTAAGTTTAACAATGGATTTGGTAGGAGGCAAGTGGAAAGCTGTCATTCTTTATCATTTAATTGATGGAAAAAAAAGATTCAGTGAACTCTGTAGGGAAATGCCAACTGTGACAGAAATGACTTTGAGTTTGCAATTAAAACAATTAGAAAAAGATGGTTTAGTCTCACGGAGGGTTTTTGGTAAAAAACCACCGATAAAAGTTGTTTATAGCTTAACGGGTTTTGGTATGTCCTTTATTCCTGTTTTAGAGTCTATTACCAAATGGGGGAATCAGGTCGTAAATGAAAAAGGGGAATTTGTAAACGGACCATCTTAAATAGGCTTGTGCAACGGTTGTCGGTGTTACTTGTAGTTATTTTGGTTCAAAGATTTTAAAAATTCCTCGGCAGTCATTACTGGTAATAACGATTCTTTAAAGTCTTTTCCGTTTCTAGTTATTATAATTTCACAATCCGATTCGGTCGCACTAAAATATTGCAAAGCGTCTTCAAAATCTTTTATAGAAGAATTAAGTCCTTTATCAATTGTGTGTGCATCTAGTGAGCATATTTCACAAATAATTTTGAATTTGCGTAACTTTTCTCTTGCAATATTTTCATTTTCAAATTTTGCGATAAAATAGTTTACAGTTGCGAATGAAATAGGGGAGACAACTATTGTTAATTTTTCTTTTTCCGCTAACGTTGCAATTTTCGCAATCGGTTCATAATAAGGTTTTCGTTCTCCTAAAAAGTCCAACATTATATTGGTGTCAATAAAAATCCTTTTACTCATTTATATTTTTTAATTAAAAAATCAGAATATTCTTTTTTATAGTCCAAATCGGTTGGTATTTCAGTTCCAGTTGCAATACTTTTTACAAATGGCGAAATCTCAAAATCTGAAGTATCATTATCGGTAGTTAAGGACTGTAAATAGGCTTCAACAATTCGAGATAAACTCATTTTTTTACTGGAAGCATATTCCTTTGCTTTTTCAATAATCCTTTGATTCAGTTTTAAAGTCAACTTTGTGTCCATAATGTTTATGTTATACGTACAAATATATAAAAATAATCCGTACACTTAACTATATGCAACTTTTATCTATTCTAGCTAATAACATCCAATGTCGATGTATAAGATTAGTAGCGTATTTAAGTGCCTAATCCATTAAATTCAAACAGAATAGAATCCTGAAAGGATTTCGTAACTACACCTGTACTAGTCATTAATTTCATCAGGGTTGGCCGCAGTGTTTTCATTTTCTGCCATTTTATTAATTTTTGGTTGTAATATCCAAATTCCAATAAAATAAAACCATAACAAAAAAAACTCTCCTGCAAAATCTCCAAAGCTTACTTGTTTTTGTAATTCTACGGTCTTAAATGTCTTTGCAACAAAATACATAGAATAAAATATTCCAAACATAGATAATAAATGAAGTGGTAAAATGATTCCAACCATTCCGCCTAAAAATCCGCCGCTCGGTTCTGTCCCGCTTTGCATTATACCACCGAACATACCGCCAATAAAAAGTGAAATACAGAAGATGTAAACCAATGGAATAAAGAAAAATATTTTAAATTTTCTCGTTTTCATTGTTATGTTTTTAGGTGCTTTTTTTTGTAACCCAATGGCTATAGACCAAAACCACCCAAAAAAAATACCCATATAGAGCATCATTATTATGGGAAAAAATTTAAACATATTAAACATGTCTCTTGGGTCGGGATTTGTTTCAGAATTAATATTCAAAAACATGGTCCCAATCATTATGATTTGAAATAAAAATGGAATCCCAAACATTAAAGTAAATAGTTGCCAATGTTTTGCTTTTAAAAATCTATCAATCATTTCTACTTGGTTTCGTTTTTCAGTATTACTACCAACGTTTATTTTGGGAAGTTACTTGTACAAGCAACTAACTTTGGTTTAGTTAAAACTAGCCATTTTTTATATACGGCTTGTGCAACGTTATTTCTTTTTTAAATTCTTGTATTTTATTATAATCCTGGATGTCTAATAGATTCAAAAGCTGTAACCAATCAATGATTCCTTTTTTGTGGTAGTGAGTTAACACTTCTTTAAAATGTTTAAGCCTTTCCGATTCTGTTTGTAAAAAGTTGCATTTTATTTTTTCTCCGTTTTTAAGAATTAAAACTAATTCGTTGTCTAGTCCATTTGATAGATGTGGTGCAAATTCGATAAGATAATTAACAAACATTCCTCGAATGTCATAGGCGTGTATAAAATCCAATTTAGCAATTTCAGAAATATTATAAACTTGATTATTCAATTGTATTTGATCTTGTTGGAAGATTAATTTCCCATTATATTTACCAATTGCTCTTTGGTATCTAAAAAATGTGCTTATTAGTAATCCAACTATATAAATAAGCCAAAAAATTAATATAACAGTCTCCCAACCATCAAAATAAAATTCAAAAGAATATTTTAAATAATAGATTAAAAAAATTAGAATAGTCCAAGAAATGGCAATAATATTTTCGGGAGAAATATATATTCCTTTTTTCTTTTCAAATATTTTCAAACTTCTTGGGGTCATTTATCTAAGGGCAACATTTATCTATATGTAAAGTTCTATGTTTACGGCAAGCATTTCACTTCGTCAGTTCGCTACGTTTATGTCCAAAGCAAATTAAGAAGCCAGCAAACAAGCAACTAACATTGGTTTAGGATAAAACTAGTAATTTTTTATACACGTTTGTTGGTATAAGTTTTTAAGTATCTGTTGGTACATCATCCCAATCATCTCCATATCCAATTAACCAGCTTAATCCGTATCTTCTTTCATACACTACACTTGGGTTTAATTCAGAAGGCATTTCTTTCCTAAATAGTTGTGCGTCCCTTACTCTCCAATGTTGGTTATACAATTCGTTTTCCATTTCAATCAACTCTGAGTCTGGTCTTAATTTAATATTATTTTTAAATTTAATAGGGTGATTGATGATTTCCGAGACCTCATTTATAGAGTAAACATCAAATTCTTGGTTTAATACAGGCATATTTGGAATTAGATTTATTCCCCAAAACAATGAGGTTAAAGCTTCTGCTCTCCAACTAAAATCTCTTATTAAATTTTGGTCAGGGGATTTGGTTTTCATAAAATTTGATTCTTGGTTAGAAAGATATTGTTCGATTGAATTTTTATCAAACCAATCAACAAATTTTGAATCATCTCCATCTTCTTGATGAACTTTACCTATTACAGCTAATAAAGCTAAAACCCTTTCAGCAACCTCAATAGGTTTCCTAACTTTTATTTCATCTTCCTCATCTTCAAGTTCAGTTTGAACCTGATTGGTTTTCTCAGATTTGTTTTTTTTAAACCATTTCCACATATTTCTCTCTAAATTATTCCTAAGGATTCTCTTGGAAAGTTACCTGAGCAAGCAACTAACTTTGGTTTAGCTAAAACTAGCAATTTTTATATATACTACAAACGTTTTATATTTTTATGGACCAAGCATTAACCTTTTTGCTAATTCAGTAGTAACACTAACAAAAATTTCTTTTATTACTTGTAATCCAGTTTTTTGCGCTCTACCCCAAAATTTTGAAAGTCGTACCATTATCTTTTTTTTAGATTCAGTTGTGAGAGCATTTTTAATTTCAACAGTCTCTTTCTCTAAAATCTCAATTTCGATTATTTTTTCAGGTGATTCTTTTTCCTTTAGCTTTTTTAATTTTTCTTTTGAGTTGTCAAGATATTCTTCTAGAAATAGTTGTTGTTCCAATTCAAAAGTTTCTTTGTCTGCATTTTCATCTATTATCATAAATTTTTGAAAAAATCTTTCTGCATTTGATTTTAATATTGGGTCGTCAAAGAACGATTCAGTTGTTTCGTATTGGTCAAGTAGATTTAACCAAAATTTAAATTGAGTTTCTAGGTTTTTTATTTCGATCCAGCCTCTATTATTTCCGTTGTCGTTTTCATTTGTTGGTTTTCTATCCATTAAGAACTGAAATGACCCATTTTGCATCTTCTTGTATTGTTCAATCTTAAAATAGAAATCAGATGTATTATCGATGTCTAAAACGAAAAGCAAGTTTTCTTTTGGGTCTATTGTTTTGAACTTTTCCCCTGTCAGATTAACAAATGATTCTAAAGATTTTAAAATCGTAATGGGTAATTTTTTCTTTTTGTTCATTGTTTATGCTTGAAGTTCCAATGTATGCCAACTATTTATATGTATATAAATATATCCTTTATTCATTAAATATGTTGGGATAATAGGGCTTGTTGTTTCTTCTATTGCGTTTTCAGTAATAGCTCAAAACTCAACTCACTTTTTAATCTTTTTTGCAACACCAATCAATATTAACCTTTTCTTACAAATAATCAAAATTATTTTACTTTTTTCATACAAACACTTCATGGCATTCAAGCTATTTCAGAACGGGTCAAATCAATCTTTTCTAGGGAGTAAGTCCATAACAAGTCCATAACAAGTCTATAACAAGTCCATATTGAATATGGACTTGTTATGGATTTGACCCGTCCTAAAATAACTATACAGGTTATTAAATAAATCCTGATATAATTATACAATTCTTT
>NZ_QKPO01000022.1 GCF_003258355.1 Confluentibacter sediminis
ATTAAAATCTATAACTTTATGGTAACTTTAGAAAATTAAACAGTTCTATTCTTGGGAAGCTTACATTTTTATGAGTCGAAACTACAAATTTCATAATCCAGAAGGCTTATATTTCATCAGTTTTTCTGTTGTTGGATGGTTAGATGTTTTTATCAGAAACGAGTACAAAGATTTGTTTGTTGAAAGTTTAAGGTATTGTCAAAAAGAGAAAGGATTAGAAATACATGCTTGGTGTATTATGTCAAGTCACGTACATTTAGTTTTTAGAAGTACAAAAGGTCAAAAGCCAGAGCTATTGATAGGTGACTTGAAAAGATTTACTAGTAAATCCATAGTAAAAGCAATACAAGAAAATCCAAGAGAGAGCAGAAAGGAATTTTTATTAGAGTATTTTAAAAACGAAGGAAAAAAGAGCTCTAATGTAACTAATTATCAGTTTTGGAGGCACGATAATAAACCCATCGAATTATGGAGTGCTAAAGTAATTAAACAGAAAATTGATTATGTACACAACAACCCAGTTGAAGCAGGCTTGGTTTATAAGGCAGAAGATTATGTTTATAGTAGTGCGACAGATTATGCAGATATAAAAGGGCTTGTAGATGATGTTGTTGTATTTAGAACGTTTGATTAATATATAGACACCACTGATTAATATATACATACCACACGATACAATCGTGCGGTAGCGGGGGATACAATCGTGCGGTAGCGGCGGTAAGAGTAAGAAATAAAAACAAGAGGAAACCATAATGTAAAAGTTGTGGTTTTTTTTATGCAGTAAATTAGGAACTAAAAGTTAGAAACCTTTACTGAAAAACTCCACACCACACGATACAATCGTGCGGTAGCGGCGATACAATCGTGCGGTAGCGGGGGGGGGGTTAAAATCATTGAAGATTGGTGATATTTTATTGCAGAAATAGTTTTGTGATTTGGCTCTGGGGGGATATTATTTCGAAGCTGTAATTGGTATCGTTTTTGAGAGGGCCAAGCAATCTTATTACTAACTAAATACACCATTAAACCTTTAAAATGGTCTTTAGAGCGAAAGTACACTATATCATACTTATTTTGTGGGAAAAAAATTCTAAATTGGTTTTGTTTTTAGTGTTAATGTTTGAAAAACCTATTAGATAATTAAACTGTAATAAATGAGTAGACCCTTTAAAAGTGATTTAGTTATAAATGAGCATATTTCAGATATTGGTGTTAAAGCTTATCATGTTGGATTCGATAGAAATCAATTTCGTCTTCAGCCATTAGTAGATATTATTAGAAATGTTATACCAGAATTTTCTTTGGGTTATCATTGTGGTGATAATATTCCATTAACTGAAATTGTTGAAAGACTAAAAGAAGCTGCTGATACAGTGTATCTTACGGAAAAGTATCAAACTCGAGGAGAATTTGGGGAATTGATTTTGCATCTTTTACTGAGAGATTTTCATAATACCATCCCTTTAATTTCAAAGATGTATTTTAAAGACTCTCACAATGTACCAGCACATGGTTTTGATGGAGTACAAATCACTATAAAAGGAGAAGAGAAAAAACTTTGGCTTGGTGAATCAAAATTATATAAGACTGGAAAAGGGGGGATTAGAGATTTAATAAGCGATATTAATAAGCATGTTAATGAAGATTATATAAGGAAAGAATTTAATTTAATATCAAGAAAATTACCAAACAGCGTTCCGGAAATTGAGTATTGGAGGAAGCTTCTGGACAAACACCAAACGTTAGATAAAATATTTTCTAATATAGTAATTCCTATGGTATGTACTTACAACAGTTCTATATTTAATATTCATAACGACAATACAAAGGAGTATTTTGATGATTTTGTAAACGAATGCAATGACTTATTCGATGGGTTTAACAAATCTAAACCTGTAACAAATGTTGAAATAATCCTTTTGTTGCTACCAGTTCCTGACAAAGATGCACTTAATAATGAGTTGGATAAAAGACTTAAATCAATGCAAAACATATGAGTTTTGAATCCTATAATCAAGCCGTTGATTTCCTATCTTCTAGTAAAGAAATTTCAATTGAGGACAGTTTCGATTTATCAAAATATTGTACCTATTTATTGAGAAATAATGAGCGAGAAGGAAGAGATATAGTCATAAGAATTCATGATATTTGGGATTTAATCCCTGAGCCAACCCAACAAATATGGAATGATATTACAGAGTCAGCAGGTTTATATCCATATGTAAACCCTAAACTTTTGTCAAAGAGTGCCTTAATTAGATATGAATACCATAAATCTCCTTTTTTAAAAGATGTTTATCTACATGAAGAACAACAACAATTGTCAATAGAGCTTCAAAGCAAAAGGTCTATTGTTGTTAGTGCTCCCACAAGTTTTGGGAAGAGTCTTTTAATAGAAGAGATTATTGCAAGTCAATTATATAAACAAATAGTAGTTATACAACCTACTTTAGCTTTGTTAGATGAGACTAGGAAAAAGCTTTTAAAATATAAAGATATTTACAAAGTTGTTGTATCAACAAGTCAAGAGCCTGATAATGAAAAAGGAAATATTTTTCTTTTTACTGGCGAAAGAGTTGTAGAATATGATAAATTTCCAGATATAGAATTTTTTGTAATTGACGAATTCTATAAACTAAGCATAGATAGAGACGATGATAGGGCAATTGCGCTTAATCAAGCTTTTCACCGATTACTAAAGTATACCAATAAATTCTATTTATTGGGTCCAATGATTAAGAATATACCCGTAAACTTTAAAAATAAATTTGATTTAACTTGGTTTCCAACAGAGTTTGCAACAGTAGCAGTTGACGAAACAAGCAACTTGGTTGAAGGTCGTCTGAAAGCCAATGAAAAAAAAGAGCTTAAAAAATTAAACCTATTCAACTTTTTAGAAACTCTAAAAGAACAAACAATTATTTACTGTTCCTCACCAAACAAAGCAACTAATTTAGCATTAGAGTTTTTAAGTTTTCTAATGAAGAGTAGAGTTGAAATTGATAATCCATTTGTTTTAGAAAACAATGACATAATAGATTGGATTAAAGAAAGTGTAAATAATAAATGGTCTTTGAATATAGCACTTGAATATGGAATTGCTTTTCATCATGGAGCTTTACCTCGACACTTAGGAAGCTCTATTGTAGATTATTTTAATAACGGCTCTGTTAGGTGGTTATTTTGCACATCGACTCTTATTGAAGGAGTAAACACATCGGCAAAGAATGTTGTCCTATACGACAAAGAAAAGGGTAGGAAACCTATTGACTTTTTTGATTACAAAAACATCGCAGGTCGTTCCGGTCGTATGAAAAAACATTTTGTTGGAAATGTAATAAGGTTCGAAGACCAGCCAGAACAAATGGAACTATTTGTAGATATTCCTCTTTTCAATCAGGAACAAGCTCCATTGGAAATTTTGATTTCTATGCAAGATGAAGATATTGATGAAAAAGCAAAACCTAGATTGGACATTTTCAATAATTTACCTGAAGATTTAAAAGATGTTATTAAACTAAACTCTGGTATTTCAATAGACTCCCAGATTTCTATTGTATCAAAGATTGAATCAGATTTAGATTATTATCACAACCAGCTTTCATGGACTTCATTACCTAAAAATTTTAACAATCTTAGTACAGTTATTGAACTTTGTTGGGATACTTTAACAGGGCCAGGAGATAAAACTTATATAGAAGGAATAGGAAGATTATCTGCAAGATGGTTAGCAAGTTTTACATTCTCTTATATAAATTTAAAATCGATTAATTCAGTCATTAGAGCATATATTAATGATTCATTTTGGATTGAGAGGATACCTGATTTACAAAAGAGAATTGATACTACTACTTATTCAATTTTACATATAACTAGACATTGGTTTGACTATAAATTACCAAAATGGTTGAATGTAGTTTCTAACCTACAGGAATACACTTTCAAAAAGCATAATATGACTTATGGTAACTACTCATTTATTGCAAGTAGTATTGAAAATGGATTTTTGCATCCAAATATTGCTGCATTAAATGAATATGACATTCCACACTCAGCAATAAGAAAATTAAATAAATATGTTAGTAAAGACAAGACTCCAGAAATGAATATTATTAATCTCAACCAATTAACAGATGAAGAACTGATTTCAAATGGTTTATTGAAATATGAGATTGAGAAAATAAGAAAGGCTTTTTAAATAAAAATAGAAAGCACAAATTATTTGACAAACTTTTAAATACTCACTTATTGTTTCATATAAACAAAAATAAAAGTATGTTTTGCAAAAACTAAGTTTAATAAACTCTAACAAAATAATTCTCTTATCTTCAAAACCCAAAATAATTTTCCCCAACTTTGCCCTAAAACAAAAACAATAGTATGAGCAAAACAAAACTAACGATTAACAGCAATGGGTCTGTAAAAGTAGAGGGAGATTTCGAAATAGTAGATGCACAAGGTAATGTGTACGGTTTACAAGGTAGAACGGTATTAGGGATTTGCCGTTGTGGCATGTCTGCCAACAAACCATTTTGCGATGGTGCCCACCGCAACCATTTTGAGCACGACGCCAAAGCCTTCGATTTACCACCAATGAAAGCTAAATAACATAACAGCTTTGCTGTGACACAAAAAAAATCCTGACAGCCTTTGTTAAACGTGTTTAGTTTAAGAAGAGCTATCAGGATTTTATAAAATAAGAGGCTTATTTTATGTGGAAAGGGCTGTTTATTTAATCTCTACCACTTCCAGATCAAAAATAAGGTCTTTCCCCGCTAAAGGATGATTAGCATCTATCACAATACTGTCGTCTTTAACTTCAACCACACGCATATTGGTTTCATGTCCCTCTGGAGATTTAGAAACCAATCCCATACCAACTTCGGGCATGATGTCTGGAGGAAGTTGACTCTTGCTCACTTCCTGTATTAAATCCTGGTTGATGTCTCCATAGGCTTCCTCTTTAGCAACGGTGATGGTTTTCTTTGCGTTTAAAGCCATGTCGATTAAGCCTTTTTCAAAACCAGGTATTAATTGTCCTTGTCCTAAAGTAAACTCTAAGGGGTCTCTTCCTTCGGAACTATCAAAAATTTGTCCGTCAGCTAATTTACCTGTGTAATTGACTTTAACCGTGTTGTTTTCTTTAACTTGATTCATACTATCATTGTAATTTTTGTAAAATACGCTTGGCATAATTTTTATGCGTCCCGTATTTTTTTAAACATATAGAGCCAATGGCCGCGAAAACCACGCCAAAAGACTAAAAAGCGATATAGAATTGCCATAACGCTATAAAACCGACAGGTTTAAAACATGAAAATAATCCGCTAGCCCTTTGATGGTGGTAAAGCAGCACTGGATAGGCTTTTTCAAAATAATCTTAATAAAAAAAATAATTTGGGCTGAAAGGATGTCAGTCAAAGTAAAGATTGTACGATATAGTTCTACAAATACCAAACAAATTAGAGTATCTACATCTATTTAATGCTTTTGTTTTAAGAATTAGGGTTATCGTTTTATTTAAGCATATAATCTATAATTTCATTTAGATTTGACAAAAGATACTAGATTTGTTTTTGTCTAAAAATCAGATTTGAAACGTTTCTATTTTTTATTAATAATTATAAGCGCTCAGCAGTTGTTAGCTCAACAATGGCAGCAAAATTTCAAATTTGTTGAACCAATAAGAACAGAATCCAGTTCGTTTGGGTTGTCTATTGCTACTTACGGCAATTATGCCGCCTTTGGGGCAAGCGCTGTAGATGTTGGTTCTACATTAAACGCGGGGAAAGTCCATATAGCAAAAATGACATGTGAAGGTTGGGTTTTCTATCAAGAATTAACACTAACTGGAACAGAAGATTATTGTGGTTTTGGAAGTATTTTGACTATGGATAATACGACATTAGCCGTTTATGGTTGTGACCCACTCAATCCCAGAGGGGGAAATGCTATTTATATCTACGAAAGGAATATAAATGATTTATATGTTTTTACTCAAAAAATTACTAAACCCGAAAATGTTTTATGGGATAATTTTGCTTCGAGAATGGCTATTTCAGGAGACTTTATGATAGTAGGGGCTTCTTATAACAGTACAGATAATAGTTTAAATAATGTTTCTACATATGCGGGTGCTGCATATATTTATTTTAAAGATACTTCTGGAGTTTGGTCGTTAGTACAAAAAATTACAGCTAGCGATCGTGGTGCAGGAGATAATTTCGGGGAATCTGTAGATATATATGGAAATACTATCATTATAGGGGCTGAAAATGAGGGAGCCAATAGAGCAGGAGCTGCCTATGTTTTTGAAAAAGATGCTAATTTGAATACTTGGAGTGAGGTAACTAAATTGGTTGCTTATGATTTTCGGGGCTTACAGGACAGGTTTGGCGGTATTGTAAAAGTTGATAAGGATATTATTGCTATAACGGCAAGAAGGGACGATGATTATGATAGTGCTTTAAGTGGTGATGGAGGGGGGCCTTTAACATCTTTGGGGTCTGTATATATTTTTAAAAAGAATACCTCTGGAATTTGGCAAGGTATTCAAAAAATAAGAGCTTCAAATGGATCGCTTAATCATTTGTCTTTTGGAGACCGATTGGATTTGTATGATGATATAATAGCGGTAAGGGGTATTGAGTATGAATATGATATAAATGGAAATTTAAGCGCATCATATGGCAATATATATATGTTTCAAAAAGGATTAAATGGTAATTTTAACGAATATCAGATAATTGAACAAGATATAAAACATAATAGTGATGCCTTTGGTCGCGAAATAGTACTTAATGGTGAAAACTTTTTTATTGGTGCATATTGGCATGATTTCGATATTAATGAACAAAATTTCTTGAATGATTCGGGAGCGATATATTTATTCAATACGTATGATTTTGACAACTTAAAAAAACCAACAATAAATTCGATACCAATATTAACGGCTTGTGAAGATCTAGGAAATGGATTTTCTTCAAGTTTCAGTATGTCTAACATAGAAAATTCTTTGGTTGATGATGTAGAAAATTATGTGTTTTATTATAAGGATGAGCAGGGAAGCGATCTGCCGAGTCCACTTCCTGATTTTTACACAAATTCATCGCCATATTCTCAAAGAATTTATGTTCGAGTAGAGAATAAATACAACTCAAATTGTTATGAAGAGACTGAGATTGAATTACAGACTATACAATCATTTGAATTAAATACGATACCAGATTTATATGCTTGCGATACTACCGGAAATGGTTTTTCAGTTTTTAATCTTTCAGAATTGAATTTAGATTTAGTTGATGATGTCTCTCTTTATGATTTTTTATATTTAGATAGTAATGGTAATGATATTAGTGATTTTATTAATGAATCTTATGAGAATTCAACTAGAAATCAGGAAGTAATAACTGCTGTTGTAACTAAGAAAAACACTTTTTGCACTAAAGAAACGACCATAGTTCTAAATGCAGTATCAGGTGGTGTTGATTGCGAAACAGAAATTATTGATTTAAAGATTCCAAAGTTTTTTACTCCAAATGGAGATGGGGTAAATGATGTTTGGAAAATCACTGAAGAGTTTAATCAAAATTACAACGTGTACATTTTTGATAGATATGGAAAACTGTTAAAACGTTTAAATTCTGTTGGTAGTTGGGATGGCAACTTTAACGGATACCCATTGCCATCGGCAGATTATTGGTACAGAATAGTGTTTCAAGACAATACCTATAAATTAGGGCACTTTAGTTTAAAAAGGTAAGTTTTTTATAAATTAACGGTTAATAACTACTAACAATTCCTTTTTAAAACCAACTTCTAAATTGTTATTTTGCGGCTTCAAAATACATGTAAAAAACCTGGTGTGTTATTTGCATTGTTATGTGTTGTACTGTCAGTTCGAGTGATTCGACGCAGGAGAATTGTATCGAGAACCGTTTTAATATATAAGCTTCTCGATGCCGTTTTCTCATACTTCGAAAACCACTCGACACGAGGCGAAGCCGAACTGAACAACGTTAAGTGACGGTACGTTAAAATAAAACCATTAAAATAAACATGAAAGTCTGTATTGCCGAAAAGCCCAGTGTTGCCCGCGAAATCGCTTCTGTTTTAGGAGCGAATACCAAACACGATGGCTATTTTGAAGGCAATGGCTATGCCGTCACCTATACCTTTGGACATTTATGCACCCTCAAAGAACCCAACGATTATAAACCCCATTGGAAAAGTTGGGATTTAAACAACCTACCCATGCTGCCCGAAAAGTTTGAAACCAAAGTGGTGGCGAACTCGGGCATCCAAAAGCAATTCAAAATCGTAAAGCGTTTATTTGATAAAGCTGAGGTTGTGATTAATTGCGGGGATGCGGGGCAAGAAGGAGAGCTCATCCAACGTTGGGTGATGAACGAGGCCAAATACAAAGGCGAGGTACAACGGTTGTGGATTTCATCACTAACCACCGAAGCCATTAAAGAAGGCTTTGAAAACTTAAAGCCATCAACCCAATACGATAATTTATTTTACGCCGGTTTTTCCAGAGCCATTGGCGATTGGCTGTTGGGTATGAATGCCACCAGATTGTACACCTTAAAACACGGTGCCAATAAACAAGTATTGTCCATAGGGCGGGTGCAAACCCCCACCTTGGCGATGGTGGTAAACCGATTTAAAGAGATTGAAAACTTTAAACCGCAGCCGTATTGGGAATTACAAACCTTATACCGAGACACCCTTTTTAGTTACGAAGAAGGTCGTTTTTTAAACAAGGCAGATGGTGAAGTGTTGGCGAATAAAGTAAAAGAAAGCGATTTTGAAATTGTGTCCATCGACAAGAAAAAGGGCAATGAATATGCGCCAAAGCTCTTTGATTTAACAGGCTTGCAGGTGTATTGCAATAATAAGTTTGGGTTTTCGGCAGATGAGACGCTTAAAATAGTTCAAACCCTTTATGAGCAAAAAGTAGTGACTTACCCGAGGGTAGATACCACGTTTTTACCAAATGATGTGTACCCAAAAGTATCAGGTATTTTAAAAAACCTGACCAATTACGCCGCTTTAACACAACCACTTTTAGGAAAAAAGATTAAAAAATCACCGAAAGTATTCAACGATAAAAAAGTCACCGATCACCATGCCATTATCCCCACG
This sequence comes from Confluentibacter sediminis, assembly GCF_003258355.1. Taxonomy (GTDB): domain Bacteria; phylum Bacteroidota; class Bacteroidia; order Flavobacteriales; family Flavobacteriaceae; genus Confluentibacter; species Confluentibacter sediminis. The sequence continues at coordinate 9,151 of NZ_QKPO01000022.1, forward strand.
GGGATGCAAAGCCACCTGCAATACAATCAGCAACAGGTGTACGACATCATAACCAGACGATTTATTGCAGTGTTTTACGACGATTGTGATGTGGCAAATACCACCGTAATTGGTAAAGCAGCCGAAGTGCATTTTAAAACCACAGGGAAGGAAATCTTAAAAAAAGGCTGGCGGGTCGTTTTTGAAGATCCCAATACTAAAGAAAAGGAAGCCGACATCTTGCCGACCTTTGTAAAAGGGGAGACAGGGCCACACGAACCATCCTTTTTAGAAAAGGAAACCAAACCGCCCAATCAGTTTACGGAAGCGTCTTTATTACGCGCTATGGAAACCGCAGGGAAAGAGGTAGACGATGAAGAGTTACGCGATTTAATGAAGGAAAACGGTATTGGGCGACCCTCAACCCGAGCCAACATTATAGAAACCCTGTTTAAGCGCAAATACATTGTTAGAAACAAAAAACAGGTGCTGCCCACCCAAACAGGGATTCAGTTGATTGACACCATTCAGAATGATTTATTGAAATCAGCAGAATTAACAGGCAGTTGGGAAAAGCAATTAAAAGATATTGAAAAAGGCACGTTTACAGCCAATGCCTTTATAAACAACATGAAGCGTATGGTAGATGCATTAGTGTACGAAGTGCGCAGTGAAACCGTGCGAGCCAATATCTCTCATACCGCCGCAACATCAAAACAAGCCCCTAAAGCGACGAAAAAGAAAGCGACAGGTATCAGCTCCGAAATATGTCCAAAATGCCAGCAGGGGGCTTTATTGAAAGGAAAAACGGCATTTGGGTGTAGTGGTTACAAAGCAGGTTGCGATTTTGTGTTGCCTTTTAGTTTTGCTGGTAAAAAAATATCGGAGAAACAATACATACGATTACTGCAAAAAGGATCGACAGTGAATTTAAAAGACTTTAACATTGAAGGCAAGAGCGTTGAGGGTTTGTTGCGTTTTGATGAGAATTTCAAATTAAAGTTAGAACCGAAGCAAACCGTTTCTAAAACAATCCCAGACACCTTAACCTGTCCGAAATGTAAAAAAGGAACGGTGATAAAAGGCACTGCCGCCTATGGCTGTAGTGACTATAAATCGGGTTGCGATTTCCGAGTGTCTTTTGAAACGGTGCGACAAAAAGTAAACGGACACACCCCGACTAAAGAGCTTGTTTTTAGTATTTTAAAAGCGAGTATTTAAAGTAATGCATAAGGTTGTGAATGTTGTTTAACATTGTTCGGTTCAGCTTCGCTTCGTGTCGAGTGGGTTTCGAAGTATGGGAAAATTGTATCAAGAAGCATCGTAACTTAAAAGGTTCTCGATGCAAAATATTTCGAACCTCTGTACTTCATCGAACTGACAAATGATGTGTATTTATAAGGCATTTAATAAATTATGAGTTTAGTTAAAACGATTCACCGCCATTTCATCATCTACAAACCATACGGTTATTTAAGTCAGTTTTCCAGTAATGCCAGCAAACAACAATCTAAAAAGTTCTTGGGCGCGCTGCATGATTTCCCTGAAGGCATCATGGCCATTGGGAGGTTGGATGAAAAATCGGAAGGCTTATTGTTGTTGACTACCGATGGGAAAATGAGTGATTTTATCAATAGCCAAAAAGTGGAAAAAGAATATTATGCCCAAGTCAATGGCGCGATTACCGATGAAGCTATTGAGCAACTATCTAAAGGGGTGGAAATAGGCTTTGATGGCAAAAAATACATGACCAAGCCATGCGCCGTTTTTAAGTTGGATAACATTCCAGAACTTCCAACACGTTCTAAAAAAATACGGGACGATAGACATGGTCCCACTACATGGGTATCGATAACCTTAAACGAAGGGAAGTTTAGGCAAGTGCGTAAAATGACATCAGCAGTCGGGTTTTCAACCTTGCGATTGGTAAGGGTTCGGGTAGGGAATATCCATTTAGCCAACATGCAAGTTGGGGAGGTTATTGCCGTTGATGGGTTTTGATTTAATCTTCCAGCTTTTGTAATTCCTTGTAATTTCTGTTTAGGCGTTTTAGGAGCCAGCCATAAATAAGTTTATAAAAAAGCCAAATAGCAAATACAAATACCGCTGTGATACCTAGGGTAATACCAAACATGATAATTAACTGTTTGTTGTTGAGATGCGATATGCTGTCTGATAATTCAGGGCTATGAAAAATGAAGAAGTAAGAGCCCACAGCCATAGAAATAAATGCCATAACCAGATTATATATGACATAGTATTTAACGATTTTTCGGGTTCTTAAAATGCTTTCCATTAATTTCTTGGCATTATCGGTGACCGATATGGCTTTATGGGATTTGAAAAGTAAATAAATAAACAATAAAATAATACCGTAGCCGAAAACGGTTAATGCTGCAAATAAATAATTATTACTGTATATGCTCTCTATTCGCTGTTTATAGGCATCTGAAAAGGTATAAGGAATGCAGTTGATTAAAATCCAGAGAACTAATTCGCCAATGCTAATATAAAACAACATCTTAACAATGGAAGACGATTTTTTATGAAGCATTGGGTATATCTCTTTTGCAGATAGTTTTTTATGTTCAGACTGTTTATTCCAGTCTTTTTTTAATAGCTCTAATTCATCCATACATTAAGGATTTAAAATGGTTTTAAGTTTGGTTTTGATCCTGTTCATTTTCACTCGGGCATTCACTTCGCTTATCCCCATGGTTTCACTTATCTCACTATAGTCTTTGTCTTCTAAGTATAAAAAAACCAGTGCCTTGTCAATATCGTTTAATTGGTGCAATGCGTTGTACATAGTCTTAAGTTGTTGCTCTTCGGTGTCGTCATAAGTTTCTGCTTTCATCTTAAATTCAACACCATCAAATCCTTGGGTGGCAATAGTCCGTTTGGATTTTCTGTAGAGCGTGATGGCGGTATTTAATCCAACACGATACATCCAGGTGCTAAACTTAGAGTCTCCCCGAAACTTCGGGTACGCTTTCCAAAGTTGAATGGTAATTTCTTGAAACAAATCATTGTGGGCATCATAATTATTGGTGTACAATCGGCACACTTTATGGATGATATTTTGATGCTTTTCAAGCAATTCAACAAAGCTATGTTCTGGTTCTTTATTCAATGTTTTGGTTTGGTTGTTATATAAGTATTCTAAATGTATTAAATGTTACAACAGGGGTCAGGTTATTTTAGTTTTTCTGTTTTTATCCTGACATAATAGAGCATGATTTAGGGCTGCTTTTTTTAATGTAATGGGTTTGTTTAGGTTGTGGTCAGTGGTTAAATATATGGGTATTATGTGTTTTGTTATATATTTAAACTATCGCTTCATGTAGTATTCTTAAAGTTATGATAATTAATTTTTTAAATGTGTTATATAGATAAAATCTATAGCGTGTTTTTTGAGGTTTTTAAGGTTGAAGTTGTAAGTTTTTATTGGCTAATATATAAAAAAAATAGTTGCCGTAAACATCCTAAAAAAAATTACAAAACCCACTAAAAAAGCCATTTATTTTGAGGGTGTTTTTTTATTTGAAAAACGGGTAATCTTCAGTTCGTCATGCATATTTTACAGTTCGGTTATTTAGAATTTATGGGCCTGTTTTTTTAGGTGACTTTTGTGTCATCATAAAAAAAGAACCAAAAACCATGAAGAAAATAACCACGCTAATAATCGTTTTAATAAGCTTAAAATTTAGTGCACAGCAAACTATTAATGGTCATGTTTTTGACGAAAATAATGTGCCAATATCTGGAGCCAATATTTATTTGGAAGGCACCTATGATGGAGCGACCTCTGTCGATGATGGTAGCTTTTCATTTGAAACAAACGAAACCGGAGATCAAAATTTGGTAATATCTTTTGTGGCCTATGAAACCTTTACTTTGTATGGAAATGTCTCTGAAATGAAACATTTAAACATTAAACTTCGAGAAGATGTAAGCACGTTAGATGCCGTTGTTTTATCTGCCGGTACTTTTTCGGCGGGTGACAATAGTAAAGTAAATGCATTAAAGCCTTTAGATGTGGTGACAACAGCAAGTGCTTTGGGTGATTTTGTTGGAGCTTTACAAACGCTCCCAGGGACGACTACGGTGGCAGAAGATGGGCGGTTGTTTGTCCGTGGAGGCGAGGCCGAAGAAACACAAATATTTATCGACGGCATTCGTGTATTTACTCCTTACACACCAACGACCAATAATTCACCAACACGTGGACGTTATTCTCCTTTTTTGTTTGATGGTATTACCTTTTCCACAGGTGGTTACTCGGCAGAATATGGGCAAGCATTATCCAGTGTATTGTTATTGAATACCATTGATGAACCAGATCAACAAAAAACAGATATTGGGATAATGAGTGTTGGTGCCAGTCTGGGTAATACTCAAAAATGGGATAGTGGTTCGTTAAGTTTTAATACCTCCTATGTTAATTTGGCACCTTATAATGCTGTTTTTTCTAACAGAAATGAATGGATTAAGCCTTTTGAAAGCATTTCTGGAGAATCGGTATTTCGTAAAAAAACAAACGCTGGATTGTTTAAATTATACGGAGCATTTGATAGAACCACTTTCGAATTAACACAAGAAGATATTGATAATAGTCAGGGGTTGTACTTTAAATTAAATAATAACAACCTCTATTTTAATGGCTCTTATCAAGGTGTTTTAAATGATAATTGGTCTTTGTTTGGTGGCTTTAGTTATACCAACGGCCGTAATGATATGCATATCGAAGATCGTTTTATTGATGATGAAGAAAACTCTTTTCATGTAAAATTGAAATTAAGAAACCGTATCAGTAACCGTTTTAAACTCTATTTTGGGGCAGAGTATTTTGCGACTAATTTTAAAGAAGGCTATCAAGATGTTTCCGTAAATAAGGTGTCTTATGGTTTTGATAACAATGTAGCTGCGGCATTTACTGAAGCCGATTTATTTTTATCTAAGAACTTAGCTTTTAAAACGGGTTTACGTGCCGAGTATAGCCAATTGTTTGAAGCTTTTACGGTAGCCCCTAGACTGTCTTTTGCATATAAAATATCTAATAGTAGTCAGTTTTCTTTGGCCTATGGCCGTTTTTATCAAGCCCCAACCAACGTTATTTTAAAGTTTAATCAGGAATTGAAATCTGAAAACACAACGCATTATATTGCTAATTATCAATACAATGGTGAAGGGAAATTGTTTAGGGCAGAAGGTTATTTTAAAGACTACAATAATTTGGTGAAGTATGATTCGGACTTTGCGGGTTTTAATAGTAACTATTCTAATACTGGTTTCGGTTATGCGAAAGGAATAGATTTGTTTTGGAGAGACACAAAAACCTTAAAGAATACGGAATATTGGGTAAGTTACTCGTTATTAGATACCAAGCGGGATTATAAAAATTACCCAACTAAAGCACAACCTAGTTTTGCGAATACCCACAATCGATCAGTTGTTTGGAAATATTGGATAGAAAGTCTGCGAAGCAAAGTCGGTTTTAGTTATGCGCTAGCTTCTGGTAGGCCGTATACAGATCCAAACCTATCAGGGTTTTTAAATGAAAAAACAAAGGCTTATCAGAACCTGAGCTTAAATTGGGCCTATTTAATAACGCCACAAAAAATACTGTATGCTTCTGTAAATAATGTATTGGGCTTTAAAAATATTAATGGCTACCAATATGCCAATACACCCGATGTAAACGGTAATTTTAATAGACGGGCCTTAACGCCAGCAACAGATCAATTCTTTTTTATAGGGTTCTTTTGGACGATTAGTGAGGATAAAAAAAGCAATCAGTTGAATAATTTTTAGATAACAAATGATATCTTATTTTTTCTTATCTATCACTGTCTTCTTTCTTTCCTTCTTTAATCATTTCATTAGCTTCGTCAGAGTCTTCTTTATCTAGGTGCTCGTCATTCTTTTCAGGCTTATTTGTTTCCGAATTAATAAAAAACCGACAGTATAAGGGCAAGTGGTCTGAACCTATATTTTTAAGCGTTTTAAACTCTTCAATACAAATGCTATTGGAGTGAAAAAACAAATCAATGGGAAACCGCAACAATTTATATTTGGCATGGTATGTGGAAAAAAAGCCTCTTCCAATACGGGGGTCTTTCAATCCGGATATCTTTTTAAATAATTTACTCGATTTAGACCAAGCGACATTATTAAAGTCACCAACGACAATTACGGGATTGTTGTATGTCTTCACTTTTTTCCCCATCACTATAATTTCGCCATCCCGCTCTTTGGAAGTGTCTTCTTCTGTAGGGCTTGGTGGGGGTGGATGGGTCCCAAAAAACGTTAGTTTTTCATTGTTTTTGGTCGTTAAATTGGCTTCAATAGAAGGTAAGTCGTCTGCCATGAAATAGTTTACTTTGCAATCATTAACTTCTATTTTTGAGTAAAAATGCATTCCGTATCTATTTTCCAAGGGGACTTTTTTACGATAGGGATACTCTGCATCTAGAACGGATAGAGCCTGTTCCCAATCTGAATTCGATTCCATGGTTAAAAATATATCAGGTTTCAATTCATTAACCAAAGAAATAAATTTTTGATATGCCTTATTGTCTTGATATACATTAAATGAAAGTAAGGAGATGGATTCGGAATTCTTAGGAGCCTTTACCTTGGGAACTAGTTTTTTAAATGGTAGATAAGGCATTAATAAAACGGCATGATTTATTGTAAAAACGAATAAAATAATTTCGGTGATCCAGACATGCATTGGTTGTTGGGGATATATGAGTAACCCAAGCATCAGTATAATGATTAGTAAGATTAAGATTTGTATTCTGGCAAATTCACATATTCTAAAGATCCAATATTGATTGGATATAAGAGGGAGTACGGATGCAATGATCAGTATCATTGAAAAGAAAAAATAGAGGATTGTCCAAATCATTCAACTAATATAGATGATGTTTTTTAATAAATCAAAAACAGAATATGAATTAAAACAGAACTCTCAGGCTGATATTGGGTGTGATACCTAAAGACATATTTTCAACCTTATTGATAATGTCTTGGTTATTGGAAGTGTAGTAAGTATTAATGATGTTTTTCTTGTTTGTGATATTCCAAATAGATGCTCCAATGGTTGCGCGAGACCTATCTGAAATATTAAAAGCATACGTTGCAGAAACATCGGCTCTTAAATAATCATCTAAATTAGAGCTGTTGGGCGACTCGTAATTTATGGTGCCATTGGTACTGTTAATTGGTAGTGTGGTTGGTTTTCCTGAATGCCAATTCAAGCCTAAGGCTAATTTGAAATCTTGTATGGTATAAGCACCAGAGATTGCCAACGTGTGTCTTACATCGGCGTTATTTGGGAAAGGCGTCCCATTATTTAAGTTGTTAAAGAGGTAATCATTTTTATGGTATGAATAGCTTAACCAAGCGTTGAAAATATCATTAAATTGTTTGTTGATTAAAAAATCAAAGCCTTTTATCGTGTAATTGCCTGTTGCTTTAATGAATTGATATTGATTTTGGAAGCCTTGGCTTCTGGAGGTGATACCATCTACTTTTTTAATGAACGTTTCGGCACTTATTAGCAATCTGTTTTTATTGTAATGAAGACCAATAGAAGCCTGTTTGCTTTTTATAACAGGAATGTCTTTGTTATTTGATAATATCCAACGGCGTTTTTCAATACCTAAAAAATCGTTTTGCAAATCGATGATTTGAGAGGTGGTCTGACTTTTGATTTCTCCCAAAACTTCAAATCTGAAATCATTTAAAAATCGATGGCTGAAACTCAGGCGAGGTTCAACTAAAAACAAGTCGAATTTTTTAAAATAATTTAAGCGTGTACCAAACTTTAATTTAGTCTTTGCATTGTTTGAAAGGAGGGAAGTCTCACCATACACGGCATGACTTCTTATGACTTCTTTAATATAACTTCTGAAAACGGGATTGTTAACATCCTCCAGATTGCTAATGCCTACTTCAATGAATTGATAGCCACCATCCATTTTGAATTGACTATTAGGTTTGTAATTGATTTCAAATTTTGCCGAACCGTCGTATACTTCGTTTTCTTGAATTAAACGTTGGTTGTTTGTAACATCATAATTGGTAGCATCCAAATCATAATTAGAGACATAAACTTGAGAAGTGGTAGATAAATAATCACTCCAATCCTTGGTGTAGGTAATGCCACCGGCAAGGTTTTGTTGCGAAAGTTTACTATTCAAAGCGTCACTTTGGTTATTGACGGTAGATTGTTCCTGGTAATTTAAATCATTGTTAATGTTCAAAAAATGGAATCGAACTCTGTCTTTTTTAGTAATATCATATAAAAATTTAACAGCAACATCGTAAAAATAGAAGTCTTCGTTTTTAGAAATGGAATTGTTGCTAGTACTACTTAAATCGGAATCTTGAAAAATGCGTTTAAAATATTGGTCGTAAGTAGGCGTAACCAGTAAATCGGTTACGGAACGACGGGCAGATAGTTGCAATTCCGTTTTATTTGATAAAGGTATTTTGGCAAAAGCATCAGCATTAATTAAATTAAAACCTGCACCTGCTTTAAACTCACCATCCAAGGTGTTGGAAAGTTGCATATCTATAATACTGGAAACACCATCACCATATTTAGCGCTTGTTCCGTTTTTAGACACGTTTACAGATGTTGTTGTGTATGGATTGAATGCTGAAATCAATCCGAAAAAGTGACCAGATTGATACATTTTAATGCCGTCCCAAAGCAATAGGTTTTGATCGTGTGTGCCGCCACGAACATTGATGTTTGAAACGGTTTCGTCAATGCTCAATACCCCAGGAAGTGCTTGAATGGTTTGTAACACATCGGGTTCAATAAGTCCGGGAAGGATGCCAAACGTTTCGGGTTTTATGGTAATACTTCCGTCATTTAATTTGCTAATACCGGAAGTGAGATAATTAGTGACAATTATTTCTTCAAGGCGTTGTGTTTTAAATGTGCCAGGACTGGTTTCTACTTCGTTTTTTTTTATCACTACAAAGCGATTGTCTAATATTTCGAAGTCTAACTCGGTATCTGTTTTAAGGAAACTTAAAGCATCTTCTAGAGACAAATGGTCTTCAGGAAGCCAGGCTTTTTTATCTTCAATATTAGAATCGGCATAGGAAAAACTAATATTATATCTAGCTTCAAGAATTTTTAAAATAACATCAAGCGGTTGCATGTCTTTTTGAACGGTTTGTGCTTTTAGGCTAACTACCTTCAAAAAAAACAAGAAAATAAAAATAGAAAGAATCCCTTTTCTACTCACCTTTAATTATGATGCTATTATTGGTTTTACTATATGTGACATGTAAGGGTAGTGTAATGGATTTTAAAGCAATGTCTATATTATTATGGGTAAAATTACCAGTGAATAATTGTTCGTTATCAATATGCTGAGTTGAGATTTTAACGCCATACTGTCTTTCAAACTCAGCTAAAACAGTTTTATAAGGTAAACTTTTAAATTGGCTTTCGTTATTTAGCCACGAAGGTGTTAGGCTGTTTTCTTTTTCTTTAGCAATTATTTTCCCATCAATAATTAAAAAGCTGTCACCAGGTTTTAATTTTGTTTCTATGGAATTATAAGTAACGCCCACTAACCCTTCGTAGCAAATAACCTCAAAATAATGGTCTCGTTGTTTGACATTAAATTGAGTACCATAAACCGTTACAGTTCCTGATTTTGTTATAACGTTGAAAGTTGAACCTTTTGAAACTTTAAAAAAGCCTTCGCCTTCAAGTTCTACATTGCGTTCATCTTTCCATGATTTTTTATTGAATACTAAGAGAGATTTCGCATTTAAAGATACCATGGAGGCATCTGGTAATTCTATAGTTGTTTTTTGAGCAACATCTGTTGAAATCGTTGTATCTAAAGTCGTTGTATAATAGTATAAGCTAAAACAAATGGCTAGAATAGCAGCAACCCGCATCCATGGTTTAAACCAATGGGTTTGTTTTTTAGTTTTTACTGAGGGTTGTTTGATTTTAGACAAAAGAATTTGTAATGCTTCTGAAGTATCATATTCCTCAGCTTTGAAAGCTTGAACTCCGTTAGATAACTTAATTAAATCATCATAGTCTTCAAGGTTTTTAAACGCTTCAAGTTCTTGATCATTTAGATCGTTATCAAGCCATTTCGATATGAGTGTTTCTCTGTTCATGATTTCTTATACAACTATATAACAGTTAAGTTTTATTTTTTCCTACCTAGGTTTAAAAAAAAGTTTCAAAGTTTTTGAGAAGCAAAGTTTCAAAGTTTACTTTTCCAACAACCAACAACCAACAATCACAACTCCTGAATATCTTTCCGCAACTTTTCCAAAGCCCCATAAATGCGTTTTTCTACCGCTTTGGTTGAAATATCTAAAATAACTGCAATTTCTTTAAAACGTTTGCCTTCAACTCGATTCATCATAAAAGCTTCCCGTTGTGCATCTGTTAAATTGGAAAGTGCTTTCTGTAGTTTATCCATATACTCGGTTTCCTGCATTAAAAACTCAGGGCTTTCATTGGTATATGTTTTGGGTTTGGTCTGTTGATGCTTTAAAATTACTTTTTGGTGGGCTACGTCATTCAACATTAAATTATTGGCAGTGGTGAAAACAAAGCTTTTGGCTTTATCGGGGGTTATTTTGGCACAATTTTCCCAAAGTTTAATAAACGCTTCCTGTACTTTGTCTTTTGGATTTAACAATTCACCAAACTTATAGTATAAAAAATTATGTAAATCTTTTGAGTATTTATTAAAGATGGAAGAAAATAATCGCTCTTCGCAAATATGTTCTTGTAGTTGTTTCTCCATAATAATGGGCGGGTTGGTATTGCTAAATTAAAAAAAAAGCGAACAAGGGGTAGGAATTTTTAAAGCTATCTTGTTTTATATTCAAAAAGCTATGTTGAATCCAAAACTAAATACCATGAAAGCACAAATTAGAACATTCGTATTACTTCCTTTTTTTGCCCTTTTATTTTTTACCTCATGTCAAGATGAAGTGACTGAGGTTACCCCGCCTACAGAAGCAGAAGCTTTAACAGCAGATTCAGAATTAACTGCCAATATGAGTGCGACTGCCAAAATGGATGGTTCTAAAGACAATATTATAGATAATGCCAGTTGTTTATCTGTTCAATTGCCTGTAACTGTTGTTGCTAATGGTCTTGAAATTACTATAGATTCTACAGAGGATTATAAAGTTATCGAGACCATTTTTAATGAGTTTGACGATGATGATGATCGTTTGGAGATTATTTACCCAATTACTATTATTTTATCTGATTATACCGAAGTAACTATTGAAAATCGTGCTGCTTTGGTTGAGCTTATTAAAGACTGCAAAGGTGAAAATGAACCAGATGATGATATTGAATGTATCGATTTTCAATATCCTATGTCATTTTCGGTTTTTAACACCCAATTTCAAATAATTGATAATGTTACTATTGAGAATGACAGACAGTTATTTCTTTTCATTAAACGTGTTAGAAACCGTGAGGTTGTTGCGAGCATAAATTTTCCTATTACTATGGAATATTCAGATGGTTCTACTATTGTTGTGCATAATAATTTAGAGTTGCATAGCACTATTAAAGATGCCAAAGATTTATGTGATGAAGATGATGATAATGATTACCATGATGATGATTTTACTCAAGATGGTTTGGAGGAACTATTAAAAACCTGTTCTTGGGTGGTTTATGAAGTTAACAGAAATCAGAATAGTTTAACTGACATCTACTTAGAATATGTTATGGTGTTTAAAGAAGACGGGGTGGTTAAAGTTCGTAAACGTGGTGGTGATATATTAACAGGAACTTGGGGTACTCGAGTTACAGATCAAGGAGTGGCTATTAAATTAGAGTTTGATTCCTTGGTAGATTTCTCTTTAGAATGGTATGTTTATGAAATTGAACCAGGAAGAATCAAATTATTCGCAGATGGTAGTAATAAAATCATTTTAAAGAAAAACTGTGATATTGTTGTAGAGATCACTAAAGAACGCATAGAAAACTATTTACAGGAATGTTTTTGGAGAGTTGAAAGATTATATGTTGATGGTGTAGAAAATACAAAAGATTACATAGGAACACCATTAAAATTCCTTTCAAATAACGAAGTTAGAATTCGTATAAATGGTGAATTTGTTTCGGGTACGTATGAAGTGCTTCCAAGAAATGGTGGTTTTATTTTGCAAATTACTTTCGATGGAAGAACGGATTTAAAACTGGAATGGTTTGTAACATTCTTGGAACCAGGTTTAATGAAACTTGAAAATGCCAATAATAGAATGGTGTTAGAAAGACATTGTCCAGATGTTGATAATGACTTAACGGTTATTGATGCTGCGCTTATAGCCGGAAGATGGGAAGTTGCTAAATATCAAGTTGGAGATTTAGATAAAACAGTCGGTTATTCCATGCATACTATAGATTTCTTAATAAGTGGAAGAGTAAAAGTTACAGATTCAAATAGTGGCATTATAAACGGGTCTTGGTTAAGCTATAGGCATGAAGGCTTATATTTAGGAATGCTATTCGAAAATATAGCCCCATTTAATGTGTTAAGCCATAGATGGAAAATTACAAGCATAACATCCGGAAGAATTGAGCTTAAAAATTTCAGTTCAACTGGAACTGTAGAAAGTGTATTGGTGCTTGAAAAGAAAATTTGGTAAATTTTGTTTAAAAGGGAAAACTTATTATTTCGATTTTTAGGTTAGTTAAATAGGTTTCCTTTATAAGCTGTCAAATATAAATTTGGCAGCTTTTTTTATTTCCCTTTTTTTGTAAAATGAGACTTCGATAATACACATCAAATCACTAAATTTGCAGTTCTTAAAATTTGAAAAAATACTATGTTTAATAATTTAAGTGAAAAGTTAGATAAAGCGCTACATGTTTTAAAAGGACATGGAAGCATTACAGAAGTTAATGTTGCAGAAACACTTAAAGAAGTGCGTCGCGCTTTATTGGATGCCGATGTTAATTTTAAAATAGCAAAAGATTTTACCACAAGTGTTAAAGAAAAAGCCTTAGGACAAAACGTGTTAACGACGTTACAGCCGGGGCAATTAATGGTTAAGATTGTTAAGGACGAGCTTACGGAATTAATGGGGGGTGATGCAGAAGGGGTCAATCTTTCTGGTACACCAAGCGTTATTTTAATGTCTGGTTTACAAGGGTCTGGTAAAACAACGTTTTCTGGAAAACTAGCGAACTACCTTAAAACAAAAAAATCTAAAAAACCGTTATTGGTAGCTTGTGATGTGTATCGTCCAGCTGCGATAGACCAATTACATATTGTTGGAGAACAAATTAATGTAGAGGTTTTTAGTGATAAAGGAAACACCGATCCAGTGGCTATAGCACAAGCTGGGATCGCTCATGCCAAAGCGAATGGCTATAATGTGGTTATTATAGATACCGCTGGTCGTTTAGCGGTTGATGAAGCTATGATGACCGAAATATCGAACATCCATAAAGCCATAAAGCCTCAAGAGACTTTGTTTGTTGTAGATGCGATGACTGGGCAAGATGCTGTAAATACGGCTAAGTCTTTTAATGATGTCTTGAATTTTGATGGCGTTATTTTAACCAAATTAGATGGTGATACAAGAGGTGGAGCTGCCATTTCTATCAAATCAGTTGTTAATAAACCAATTAAATTTATTGGTACGGGTGAGAAAATGGAAGCTATTGATGTCTTCTATCCATCGCGTATGGCAGACCGTATTCTGGGTATGGGAGATGTGGTGTCTCTTGTAGAGCGTGCTCAAGAACAATTTGATGAAGAAGAGGCTAGAAAACTTCAAAAGAAAATTGCTAAAAACCAGTTTGGATTTGATGATTTCTTAAAACAGATTCAGCAAATCAAAAAAATGGGGAATATGAAAGACCTTGTAGGTATGATTCCTGGTGCTGGGAAAATGATGAAAGATGTCGATATTGATGATAATGCTTTTAAAGGCATTGAAGCTATTATTCATTCCATGACACCAAAAGAAAGAACCAATCCATCCATTATCAATGCTAGCAGAAAAAAACGTATTGGTGATGGATCTGGAACGTCTGTACAACAAGTAAATCAGTTGCTAAAACAATTTGACCAAATGAGCAAAATGATGAAAATGATGCAAGGTGGCGGCGGTAAAAAGATGATGCAAATGATGAAGAATATGCGTTAATTTTTAAGTTAAAAGTTAAAAGTTAAAAGTTAAAAGTTAAAAGTTAAAAGTTAAAAGTTAAAAGTTAAAAGTTAAAAG
>NZ_QKPO01000023.1 GCF_003258355.1 Confluentibacter sediminis
CTTCAGCTAAGAGACCAAAAACCAAAAACCACCAACCAAAAACCATCACCCAAAACATGATAATTTTAGACGGTAAAAAAGTTAGTAACGACATAAAAGATGAAATCGCTGAACATGTAAAAGCAATGATTTCCAATGGAGAAAAAGTACCACATTTGGCTGCTATTTTAGTGGGTACCGATGGTGCTAGTATGACTTATGTAAACGCCAAAGTAAAAGCTTGTGAAAAGATAGGTTTCAAGTCGACTTTAATCGATTTACCTGAATACACTTCAGAAGAGGAATTGTTGAAAAAAATACACGAGCTCAATACCAATGATGATATCGATGGCTTTATTGTGCAATTGCCTTTGCCAAAACATATTGATGAGCAAAAAGTGATTATGGCTGTGCATCCTGATAAAGATGTGGACGGATTTCATCCTACAAATGTGGGTAAAATGGCTTTGGATTTACCAACTTTTTTACCTGCAACACCTTATGGAATCCTTGAATTATTGGAAAGATACCAAGTGGAAACCTCTGGTAAAAATGTGGTAGTTATGGGAAGAAGCCATATTGTGGGGCGTCCCATGAGCATTTTAATGAGTCAGAAGCGTAAAGCCGGAGATGCTACGGTTACCGTAGTGCACAGTCGTTCAAAAAACTTAACTGAAATCACCAAACAAGCAGATATTATTGTGGCTGCCATTGGCATTTCGGAATTTTTAACGGGTGATATGGTTAAGGAAGATGTTGTTATCATAGATGTGGGCATTACTCGTGTTCCAGATGCGACTAAATCAACTGGTTATAGACTGGCAGGGGATGTGGAGTTTGAAAGTGTGAGTAAGAAAGCAAGTTATATAACCCCGGTTCCAGGAGGTGTTGGTCCTATGACGATTGCTATGCTACTTAAAAATACATTGTTGGCAAGAGAGAGACATCAATAGGTTTAGTTTCTTTTCCTATGTGGTCTTATTAAATTAGGTTTGTGTTCTTTTGTGGAATCAGCTATAAGTCTGTTTAGTTCTTTAAATTCGTCTTTAGTAAGTTCCCGATACTCCCCAACAGGCATATCCATTTTAATGTTCATGATACGAACGCGTTTAAGGGTTTCAACTTCGTAATTTAAATACTCACACATGCGGCGAATTTGTCGGTTTAAACCTTGAGTTAATATGATTTTAAACTCATACGTGCTTAGTTTTTCAACCACACATTTTTTGGTAACTCTATCTAAATCTTCCAGAGGAATACCTCCAGACATACGCTCAATAAACGTTTGGGAAATAGGTTTGTCGACTTTAACAATATATTCTTTTTCATGATTGTTACTGGCACGAAGAATTTTGTTTACAATATCCCCATCGTCAGTTAAAAGTATCAAGCCTTCACTAGGTTTATCTAATCTTCCTATTGGAAAAATACGTTTTGGATACTTAATAAAATCAATGATATTATCTTTTTCAACACTTGTATCGGTAGTGCAAACAATACCAACAGGTTTGTTAAAAGCTAAATACACAAAAGAGGTATTGGTATTGCTAATTTCCTTTCCGTCAACATGAACCACATCAGTTGGAGATATTTTTGTGCCCATTTCAGGTATGGTACCATTAATGGTCACTCGACCAGCTTCAATAAGTTTATCTGCTTCCCTGCGTGAGCAATAACCAACTTCACTTAAATATTTATTAATGCGTTTTAAAGCGTCTTCCATAGTGCAAAAATACAATAAACTATTGGTTGATGAAGTCTAAAATAGAGGTATTAATTTCATCGGATTTTAAACCATGACCTAAGCCAGTTGTGGAGATAAGTGTGGTGTTTTTGTAATGCTTTTCATAATCTAAAGCATCGCTATAAGGAATGATTTTGTCTTCTTTATCATGAATGATAAGACCTTTAGCTTTAATTTTTTCTGAAAAATTTGAGATATGATAATAACTAGGTAAGTGGTTAAAATGAGTCAGTACAAATTGATCAATACCATTTGAAACCTTGTCGTTATAACCCATTAAGTTTTTATAACGATGGAAAATACCTGTGAAATTTGAGGGTGCTCCTAATAATACTAATTTATTAACTGATGCTATGTGGTATTTAAATTCAGATAAAATGGTAGCCATACCACCCACAGAATGCCCAATAATGATAGAAGGATGAAATGCTTTGCTTACAACATGTATGAATTCAGAATACAATACGGCATTAAATAATTTTCCTCCAGAGTTACCATGGGCTGGAGCATCTAAGGCAATGATGTTATAATCTAAATCTTTTAAGAGGTCTATTAATTTTTTCCATCTATAAGAATTGCTTTCCCAACCATGAACTAGTAAAATAGTTTCCTTTTTTCCAATCCATTGGTATGTCATGATAGCCGTATCTTGATAAAATAGTTGTTTTTGGATAGCTGAATTTAGAAACTTAGTGTTACTATCTTTTGTTTTTCTTTTTTGAGGTCTAGAGAATAGCTGAAATGCTAACTGGACAGCAAATGGTGTTGAGATATGGCTTATCAAGTTTATAGAAGAGCCAATAATTTTGGGGAGGTATTTATTCATTTAAAAATCTTCTCTATTTACTAAATCCATAGAAAAAGCAGGTTTGCAAATAGCGATGTATTCACAAGGTTCTGAAAATGGATTTGAATATTGTACGCGTGTATTTTTGTCTATTTTTATAGATTCGCCAGCTTTTAAAATGATGGTGTCACCTTCAATAATAAATTGTTTTTTGCCTTTTATTATATAGGTGTATTCATCAAATTCGGGGGTTTGAAAAGGTTCGCTCCAACCTGCGGGAGCAACCATATGCGCTATACTTATTTCAGTATTGCCATCAGTGGCCAATCCAAAATGTTCTTCAATGATTTTGCCATCTGAGGTTGGAACTAAAAACGGCTTATTTTGAATGCTATACTTTTTCATTTATTTTAATGGTTTTTTCTTAATCATTCCACCTTTTAAATCTTTGACCATACCCATAATTATAAAGGCATTTTTATCAATTTTATCTATTTCAGTTTTTAATTTAGGGAGTTCTAAACGCGTTACAATAGTATAGATAATATCTTTGTCGTAGCTTTCTCCTTGAGTGCCATATCCGCCTTTACCAGCATAAATGGTGCAAGCTCTTAATAGTTTTTCTGTAATCATTATTCTAATACGTTCATGGTGATTGGAAATTATGGTAACACCAATATATTCTTCAACACCATCCACAACGAAATCAACTGTTTTTGCCGCTGCTAGGTAAGTAAGAATGGCATATAAAGCCACTTCTATAGATAAAATATAAGCACCAAACGAAAATATGATAACATTAATGACAAGCAATACGTCACCAATGGTTGCCGATAATTTTCTGCTTAAATAAATGGCTAAAACCTCTGTACCATCAATAACGCTGCCTCCTCGCATAGACAAACCAATTCCAAGTCCTAAAAAGAATCCACCAAAAACGGCTATGAGTAGTTTGTCCTCTGTAATAATAGGATAATCAACAGAGTGAACAACAAAGGCTAAAAGCGAAATGGCTAAAATACTACGTATGGCAAATTTAGTATTAATGGTTTTTGAAGCTAATAACAAAAAAGGAAGATTCACTACAATTAATAAAATACTAAGTTCAATAGATGTTAAATTTTCAAGCAAGAGAGAAATACCTGTGGCGCCACCATCTATAAAGCGATTAGGCAATAAAAAGCCTTTTAAACCGAAGCCAGCCGAAAACACACCAATGATGATAAATATATATTCTTTGATGCTATGGGTTAGTTCAACATACAAGGAATTTGCTAACGTTGAAATATCATGGATACTATAAGGTTTTGAGGTGCTTTTTTTTTCAAGCTTTTTACGAGCAACATCAACTAATAGCTTTGAAAAAAATGGATTCATATGTATAATTTATAGTTTATTCCAATTTAAAAAAAAGTATTTTATTTTGGCATTATCTGGAATGTGTATAGCTTCTATTTTTAAATGGGTATCAAAACGAATACTAGCAGGTAACTCTTTTTTGTCTATAGTAAACGTGGCGTTTAAATCTTTTACCGTAACCAGTACCATGTTTATTAAATTGTCTATTTGGGATATTTTATAATTATCTGAAATATCTTTAAAGGTACTTAGTGTGCTAATGTTTTTATCGGTTTTGTAGCGTGGGTCTAAAACTCTAACATTTTTAATAAATGATGTTGAATCTGATGATTGTCTAGGTGTCAAAACCAATAACTTTTTTCCGCCTTTTTCATAAATTTCAATATCATTAATATGTCTTGTAAACTCGGTATCTCCAATAAAATTCACAATAGAATCATTCCCAAAAATGGTTTTAAGATCTTTTACTTGAGTAGAATCATTTAATAAACCAACATGGTGTTTGCCAATTTCAAAAGAATCAGGTTCTTTTTTGCAACTAGCAAATAATGTAGAGATGATGATGAGGGTTAAAAGTGACTTATGCATTTAAATGGTTGTTTTATTTTTTTTGAAATTATTTTTTCATGACTTTAGTTAAAATACCAAAAACACTACGAATAAACGTGGCACTTGTTAGCACTTTCACAACGGGATTCATAGCAGTACTTCTGCGAGTTGATGCTGTTGTTTTTTTCTTGGATTCTTCAGCTTTTTTAAGGGCTTCTTGTTCTTTTTTTGCCTTTTCTTTAGCTTCTTCTGCTTGAGCCTGAGCTATTTTTTTATTCAATAATTCATAAGCACTTTCTCTATCAATAGTTTCATTGTATTTCTTTACAAGCTTAGATTGAGAAAGTAAGGTATTCAATTCGCTATCGGTTAAAATATCCATTCTGCTCATCGGTGCTCTCATCATAGTTGCTGCCAATGGCGTAGGACGCCCTTTTTCATCTAATGCAGATACCAGGGCTTCACCTGTTCCAAGGGATGTTAAAACAGTTTCCGTATCGTAATATTCTGAATCAGGATAATTTTGAGCCGTCATTTTAATAGCTTTTCTGTCATTGGCCGTAAAAGCTCTAAGGGAGTGTTGTATTTTTAAGCCTAACTGACTTAAAACGGCATCAGGGACATCGGTTGGATTTTGAGTAACGAAATAGATACCAACGCCTTTACTTCGTATTAATTTTACAATACTTTCTATTTGATTTAATAATGCTTTGGAAGCCTCGTTAAAAATTAAATGGGCTTCATCAATAAATATAACAAGTTCTGGGCGTTCCGCATCACCCTGTTCAGGAAAGGTCGAATAAATTTCGGCAAGCAAACTCAACATGAATGTAGAAAACAATTTGGGTCTATCTTGAATATCAGTCAATCTAATGATATTGATATAACCTCTGCCTTCTCTATCAATTCTTAATAAATCATCGACATCAAAAGAGGTTTCGCCAAAAAACAAATCAGCACCTTGTTGCTCTAATTCCACCACTTTACGTAAAATGGAGCCTGTTGATGCTGTTGAAATACGTCCGTAGGCTTCATCAAACTCCGCCTTCCCTTCTTGGGTAGCATACTGTAATATTTTTTTGAAATCTTTTAGATCTAAAATAGGAAGTTTGTTATCATCACAATATTGAAAAATAACAGCCACAACACCAGATTGGGCCTCAGACAAATCTAAAATACGTGATAATAGTACGGGACCGAATTCACTTATGGTAGCTCTTAGTCTCACGCCATCTTGTTCAGATAACGTAAGCACTTCAACAGGAAAACTCTTGCCTTTCCAAGGGATGCCTATTTTTGCTTGGCGTTCATCAATTTTTGGATGTCCTTCGCTAGGTTGGGCTAAACCACTTAAATCACCTTTGATATCCATAAGCAATACAGGAATACCTTTATCACTTAAATTTTCAGCTAAAACTTGTAAAGACTTAGTTTTTCCAGTTCCAGTAGCGCCAGCAATTAAACCATGACGATTTAATGTTTTTAAAGGTATATTAACTAAAGCATTGGTAATGGTTTCGCCATTCAACATGGCAGCACCTACGGAAATAAAATCCCCTTTGGTCATGTTGCCTTCATTGATATAATTAAAAAAGGTTTCCTTTGTATCCATGCGTCTTTATTTTGCATAAAAATAAGGTTTTATTTTATAAAATGGTACGTATGTTTTTCGGTTTTTGAATAATATCTGCCAATATATTTCATGTAATTTCTAAGCGAAATTTTAAAAATCGTAAATTAAAAACCCTAAATCGTAAATTTTAAAAAGTATCTTTGCTGACTATGAATACAGACTTGCAAATATTGGTTGATAAAGGTGAAATGTTGCCTTTAATGGAGGAGTTTTACACCATTCAAGGGGAAGGGTTTCATAAAGGAACTGCTGCTTATTTTATAAGAATTGGAGGTTGTGATGTGGGATGCCATTGGTGCGACGTCAAGGAAAGTTGGAATGCGAATTTACACCCGCCAACGGAAGTTTCTAAGATCGTTGAAAATGCAAAAACATATAGTGATACCATTGTGGTTACAGGAGGCGAACCCTTAACTTGGGATATGACAATATTAACATCAAAATTAAAAGCCGAAGGATTGCAAATACATATTGAAACATCTGGGGCATATAAATTAACAGGCATTTGGGATTGGATTTGTTTATCTCCAAAAAAGATGAAGTTGCCTACCAGCGAAGTTTATGCGAAAGCCAATGAATTGAAAATGATTATTTATAATAAAGATGATTTTCGCTTTGCTGAAGAACAAGCTGCTAAAGTCAATAAAGATTGTATTTTGTATTTACAACCCGAGTGGAGTAAACGTGATAAGGTGATTCCTGAAATTGTAGATTATGTCATGAAAAACCCAAAATGGAAAGTATCCTTACAAACCCATAAGTATTTGAACATTCCGTAAGCCTTCTGTTTTTTTTATTAGGTTAAAATTGTATTTGCATCAATACTTTTATTTTTTGGGATAATTAATTTTGCCGATAGATATTATTTTTAGGCAAAATAAAAATTATGAGTCAAAAAAATTTCTATAGCAAAGAAGCCAAAGATAAGATTAAAGAATTGGCTGAAGATATCGATTTCGCGATGATGTGCACCAATTTAAAAAATGTACCTTTCCATGCTATCCCTATGAGCACCAAGGAAGTTGATGAGCAAGGCAACATATGGTTTTTAAGTAATAAGGAGAGTCATCATACTCAACACATACTTAAGGATAATCAAGTTGCTGTCTTATATTCTAAACCAGGGAAAATGACCTTTTTGAAAGTATACGGAAGAGGAGAGGTTATTTCTAATAAAAATCGTATAGAAGAATTATACGGCACTACAGATGATGCTTGGTTTGAAGGAGTTAATGACCCCAATTTATGCGCTCTTAAAATAAAACCGGAAGAAGCTGAATATTGGGAACCTAAACATAATAAATTAGTGTCATTGTTTAAAATGGCTGTTGGTGCTTTGACAGATTCTGAACCAGATATGGGTAATACTGGGTCATTAAATGTTTAAACAAAACACCCCACTAGTATCGCTTTACATAGTGGGATGTTTTGTTGTATTGGGGTGTTTTTTTCTAATTCTTACTTACGGGTATGGCAACTCGTGTCGTTCCCCATCCTAAATACATATTGTTGTTATCAAAAGTTATCGCAAAAGCTTCAATGGAATCTCCGCTACTTACTGGAGCTGTAACTCTTAAAACATCTTTGTTTTCTTTGTAGCTAAAAGCTCCCCAAACATCTAAATCACTATTTAAAATGATTGTCCATTCTTTTTCTCCAGGAATTGTAAATAAGGAGTAGGTGCCAGCTTTGACTGTTTTACCTCCAAAATTCATGTCTTGGAAAAAATGAACCTCAGTAGCTTCATTAGCTCCTGTTCTCCAAACTTTACCATTAGGAGCCAGTTTATCTAATTCTCTCCCTTTTAGTTGAGGTCGGCTATAAAAGACTTTAATCATCGGTGGCGCATTTCTATCCGTTCTAAAATAAGCAATGTCTAATGGGCTTCCATCCAATCCTGGAAATTTTTGAGCATTTGAGTGTATTGAAAATAGCATGGTAAATGCTAAAGCGATAGTTGTTAAAAATGTTGATTTTCTCATAGAAATTATTAGTTTTAGTTTTACAAAAAAGTTGAAATCTGAGTTTAAAATTTTTAAAGATAAGTTATAAAAGTCTATATTTTTTTATAAAACTTACCACAATGTGTTGATTTTTTTATTTTTAACATTTTATTTTTTAATAACTCTCACATTCATTTCCTCAATTTTTTTGTCTGATAGCATAGAAGGTGCACCAAATAATAAATCATCGCTCGTGCCTGTTTTTGGGAATGCCATGACTTCGCGAATAGATGCTTTTTTCTCTAGAATCATCATCAATCTATCAACACCCCAAGCAATGCCTCCGTGCGGTGGCGCACCATAATGGAATGCTTTGTACATGGTGCCAACGCTTTTTAACATGTCCTCTTTATTATAGCCCATGTTTTTATAGGTAGCTTCCAAAATTTCGGGTTTGTGTGCACGAATGGAGCCACCACCAATTTCATAACCATTCAATATTAAATCGTATTGTTGGGCAATGATGCTTCCAATTTCTTCTTCTTTGCCATTCATGTGCTTATCTATATCGTAAACAGCAGGCATCGAAAAAGGGTTGTGGGTAAAGGTCCAACGACCTTCATCGGTTTTTTCAAACATGGGGAAATCAATCACCCAAGCTGGACGTAATTCTTTAGGATTGATTAAATGTAGCATACTGCCCAATTCTTGTCGAACGGCATCCAATGCTTTATTGGCTATTGCGTAATCGGCAGCAGAGAAAAATACAATATCCCCAACTTGAGCGTTTGTTGTTTTTATGATGCCAGCAGCAATATCTTCACCTAAAAATTTAATGATAGGTGATTGTAAATCGTTTTCATTAACAATGATATAAGCCAAACCACCTAAGCCATGTTGTTGCGCAGTGGCTGTTAACTTTTCAATTTGGCCTTTAGATAAACGTTTGTTACCTTGTTCTTCAGCAGACACTTTAATGCATTTTACAATGCCACCCTCTTCGATAGGTTTACTAAACACTTGGAACGTCGTATCTTTTACGATGTCTGTTATGTCTTGAAGTTTTAAGCCAAAACGTAAGTCTGGACGGTCACAACCATAATAATACATGGCATCTTGATAGGTGATGACTTCAAACGGACGTAAAATCCATTTATTTCCATATATTTTGGTTACCACGGCATTAAACATTTTGGTGTTTAAATCGATGATTTGTTGCATACTGGCATAAGCCAATTCCATATCCAATTGGGTAAATTCGGGTTGGCGGTCGCCACGAGAATCTTCGTCTCTAAAACAACGTGCTATTTGAAAATACTTTTCATAACCGCTTACCATCAACATTTGTTTAAACTGTTGTGGAGCTTGTGGTAAAGTGTAAAATGCACCAGGTTGTTTACGGGTTGGAACAATAAATTCACGTGCTCCTTCATCGGTTCCTGCACTTAAAATAGGTGTTTCAATTTCTAAGAAATTTTCTTCATCTAAAATATCACGCAACAATTTAATAACCTTGTGTCGGTTTACAATCACCCGACGTACATCGTCATTTCTATGATCTAAAAACTTATATTGAAAACGTATGTTTTCATTGGTTTTGGTAGCTCTTTTTATTTCAAAAGGTAAGGTTCTGGATAGATTTAAAATCTCTAGTTCGTAAGCTTCCAATTCTATTTTTCCTGTTCGTAAAGCGACATTATAATCATCTTCCTTACGTTGAACAACCGTACCAGTAACTGTTATAACGGATTCTGGTTTTAATTTTACAAGTTCATCTAAATTAGGGAATGATTCCCTGCTTAAACGTACTTGGAATTTTTCGGTACTTGAATCGCGTAAGTCAATAAAAATAAGCTCTCCATGATCACGAACACTAGAAACCCATCCTGCAAAAGTGACTTTTTCAGAGATATTAGCTTCAGAAATGGCTGTAATTAAGTGGGTTCTGTATTCCTCTTTTATAACGATGGGAATTTGAGGCAGAATTTCTTCTTTGGTTGTTGGTTGTTGGTTGTTGGTTGTTGGTTGTTGGTTGTTGGTTGTTGGGTCTTCCGTCATCGGTCTTGGGTCTTCCCCAGCAAGCGCTTTTAAAATCCCTTCACGAATCACTTTTCCTGAAGCGCCTTTACCAATAATCGCAATAATTTTTCCAACTAAAATACCTGATTTTCCTTGGTTTCCAGCTTTAATGTCGTTGGCTATGGCTTCGTTTTCTGCGATAACCTTAGCGATGGCATCCTGAATTTTTTCTTCGGAAATGCTGTTGTTTTCAAAATAGGTTTTATAATCGAAATGTGTATCTTCCAGCAATGATTTAATAGCATGCTGAACCAATACGGCTGTTACTTTTTCTTCTTTAAATAATTTAAAAATATCAATAAAATCTTGAATGTTTTCAATTTGGGAATAAGCTTCAGGTTTTATGTTGTTCGCTAAGGTCTTGGCAACAAAAGAAGCATCTTTCACCTCCTCATTGATAGTTACAAAAGTTTCAGAACGCAAAGAGTCTGCTGTAAAAAATTTAGCGTCTTGAGGCAACACACCGCCATGTATTAAAATAGATTCTACGGCATAAGGTAAGGCACTTGTATCAACAGAGATGTTTTCGACAGCATCTTTTATGTTTACAAAAGGCAAATCGGGCTCTGAAATAAAACGGTAATCTGCCTCATATTCTTTTTTACGCATGGTTTTGGTTTGCTTTAAATCGGCATCCCATAAAACCGTGGTTTGGTCGGGTCTAAACTCTTTATGTTCTATATAGTAGTTGAATTGTTTTTCAACCTCTTCTTTTAAAGCATCGACCATAAACTTAAATGAGTTCAAGTTTTTGATTTCGGTACGTGGATTTAAGGCGTAACTATGCTTTTTGCGAAGTGACACCGAAACATCCGATTTAAATTCGCCTTTTTCAAGATTGGCTTCAGAAATTTTTAAATTTTGAACAATACGTTGAATGTATTGGGCATAGATAGAAGCGTCCTCAATATGGCGAATGCAAGGTTCGGTTACAATTTCAATTAAAGGCACACCAGCTTTATTGAAATCGACTAATGACACCGTTTTTTCGTGCATTAATTTGGCAGCATCTTCTTCGATATGGACCTGAGTTAAATTAACAGTAAACTGACTTCCATCATTTCGGTAACAAGAGACTTGTCCGTCAGGAATAACAGGATTGTGAAACTGTGTAATTTGAATATTCTTCGGGTTATCAGGATATTCATAATGTTTTCTATCCCAAGAAATGATTTCGTTTTCAAAAGAAGAATTTACTGCTTTTCCAAAATAAATGGCTTTAGTAATTGCTTCTTTATTGATGGCAGGTAAAACTCCCATTTGTCCTGTACAAACAGAACATATATTTTGGTTTGGTGTTTCTATTTCTTGATTCGGACAAGAACAGAACAACTTGGTTTTAGTATTTAATCGAACATGTGTTTCCAGTCCGATTACTAACTCTAAATCATGTGCTTTTAAAGCGGCGTCTAATTGTTCAAGTTCCATTATATCGTGTCTTTTAAGAAGTTAGCAAACTTCAAAACGAGTTCGTCATTATTTTTAGCGGCTGTAATTTGTAAGCCCGTGTCTGTGCCTTGTGGTACGGTTAAAGTAGGTAATTGCCCTAAGCTAAAACCGACTGTATACACATCGCTTAAATACATGGCATGCGGGTCTTTTAAACTGTCGCCAATTTTAGGTGGTGCGCTAGGCGTCACGGGAGATAATATAATGTCCACTTCGTTAAAATCGTTTTCAAAATTTTCTGAAATAGCATCACGAAGAGCCAATCCTTTTAAATAGATTTCGTCTGAAAATCCTTGGGATAATACTTGGTTGCCACCAACTATACGCCGTTTAGTCTCTTCTGAAAAATTCTCAGAACGCGTGATGGCGTATGACTCTTTCAGGTTTTTATCTTCTATACGATTTCCATAATTTGAACCATCTAAACGAGATAGGTTAGAGGCGGTTTCAGCCATGGCCAATGTATAATACGTAGAAACCAGAATGTCTGACTTAAAGAAATCCAATGCTTTAATTTCAAATCCTTTGGCTTTTATTTTTTCAATTGCTGTTAAAAAATCAGCTTTCACTTTAGGATCAATAGCATCATTTTCAATAAAATTTTTGAAATATCCGATGGTTTTGATTCCTTTTGAATTTGAGATACTTTCTTCTTTTATTTCGGTAGAAGTATAAGTTGTTTGGTCTTTTACATCTTTTCCGCTCATCACATTCAATACCATACGAATATCTTCAACCGATTTGGCGATAGGGCCAACACAATCTGTAGACGATGCATATGCCATTAATCCATAGCGTGAAATGCGTCCGTAAGTCGGTTTTAAACCATACACATGATTATAACCTGCGGGTTGACGTACAGATCCACCAGTATCACCACCAATAGAAAATACAGTGTAATCTTTAGCGACATTTACGGCAGAACCTCCGCTTGATCCGCCACCCACTAAATCTGGATTTGAAGCGTTTTTAACAGCACCAAAAATGGTGTTTTCACTAGAAGACCCATGTCCAAAACTATCACAGTTTTCTTTAACGATAGGAATAGCACCAGCATCCAATAATTTTTGGATGGCTGTTGCTGTATAAGCAGATTTATAATTTTTAAGCAAGTTTGAACTCGCTGTTGTGTATGTGCCTTGAAGCATATATACATCTTTAATGCCAAATGGAATACCTTCTAAAATACCAATAGTTTCACCATTCGCTATTTTTGCATCTACTTTTCTAGCTAATTGTAAGGCTAAAGTATCGAGTAGCGAATTGACCGTATTATTGGTATTGGCTCTTAGCAAATCTAATTTTTCTTGAATGAGTTTAACGCAAGAAATGTCTTTATTCATCAATTGTTGATGAATCTGTTTTATGTGAGAATCCATAATTATTCTTCTATAATTTTAGAGACTACTAAATATCCGTTTTTCTCTTTAGGGAAGTTTTCGATGATGATTTGTTTTTCCAATGCAGAGCTTTCTATTACTACATCATCTCTTAGATCATTTAAAGACACGTAATTATTACGATTATTATTAAAAGAGTTATTGTTTGTTGGCTGTGCATTTTTAATCACATCAAATAATTTGTTCACGGCCTCACTCGGTTGTGCTCCTTTAATACTCGACAATACGTCGACTGTCATAATTTTACTCATACTTCAAATTTTTATATTAAAAAAAGCCTTCCGAACTAGGAAGGCTTTATATATGTTTAAACAATAACCTTCCTGTCCTAAAGATTAGGATTATTGAAATTATTGTTATTATTAAATATCATTTATATCTTTTTAGCCTGTCAAATATATACAGAAATACTATATAAAGCACTATTTTTTATCACATCCTATTTCATAATTATTAAATTATTAAAAAAATCGAGAAATATTTGTTGGTTACATAATGACATGAAAATAATAATAAATAAAAATTACTATTAACTTTTCTATATTTGGTTTATGAAATTAGTTGTATCCTCGAAGCACTACCAATTGCCATTACAGCACCCATTTACTATTTCCAGATATACGGTAGAAACTCAAAGTACCGTCATTGTTAGTATACATAATGGTGAATTTACAGGTTATGGCGAAGCGACGGTAAATCCATATTATCATAGCACCGTTGAAAAAATACAAAGTTCCATTAAAAAAGTGGAATCCATTATTCAAAAAACTGACTTAAAACATCCTAAAGAATTATGGAATGATTTAGAACCTCATTTAAAAGATGATTATTTTGCGTTATGTGCTATAGATTGTGCATATTGGGATTTACATGCTAAGATAAGAGGGAAAACACTGCGAAGTTTTTGGAGCAATGGTGTCAAGCCATTACCTCTTACCAATTATACGATAGGCATTGATTCTATAGAGAATATGCAATCTAAAATTCTAGAAAAGCCATGGCCTATATATAAAATAAAGTTAGGAACCGATCATGATGTAGATATCATAAGGGGTTTAAGAGACATAACGGATTCTGTATTTAGAATTGATGCCAATGCTAGTTGGACGGTCGAAAAAGCCATTTCGAATATGAAAGCATTGATTGATTTAAATGTTGAATTTATAGAACAACCTCTAAAAGCGGACGATTGGGAAGGAATGAAATTGTTAATGAAGAGAAGTTTGCTACCAATTATAGCCGATGAAAGTTGTCAAAGATTGGAAGATGTAGATGCATGTGCCGAAGTTTTTCATGGCATTAATATAAAACTCATGAAATGTGGCGGCATAACCCCTGCCTTAGACATGATCGAAAAGGCAAGAAAGCATTATTTACTGGTTATGGCTGGTTGTATGACTGAATCTACTGTAGGAATTTCAAATCTAACACAACTAGCAGGATTGATAGATTGTATGGATGCAGATGGTGCGATGTTATTACAAAAAGATATTGCTGAAGGGGTGTGTTTTGAAAATGGAAACATTGTATTTTCTTCTTCAAATGGTTCGGGAATAACACTGTTTTAATCCCCTTTTTTATATCATTTTAAAAGTTGTAAAATTCAAAATACGCGATTTAAGCCATTTTATTTAAATTTCATTTTTGAAACAGATAAGAAAAAGGCCAAAATCAAATTTAAGCCACTTTTTAAGCGATTTAAGCTATTTTGTAGTAATTAACAAATGTTGATAATTATACGTTTAAATCGACGAAATACTTTTAAAACACTTAGAAATTCCGTATATTTGTATGTATTCAGAAGGATGCTTAAGGCATCTTTTTTTATGAAAAAAAGATACTAAAATTTATATAAATATTTTAATATGAGCGAACCAAAAGAAGAATTTAACAAGCATAATTATTCGGCAGATAGTATTCAGGCTTTGGAGGGTATGGAGCATGTTCGTATGCGTCCATCTATGTATATTGGTGATGTTGGGGTTAGAGGACTTCATCATTTAGTTTATGAGGTAGTAGATAACTCTATTGATGAGGCACTTGCGGGGCATTGTAATAATATCACAGTTATTATCAATGAAGATAATTCTATTACAACAGAAGATGATGGGCGTGGTATTCCAGTAGATATACATAAAAAAGAAGGGGTTTCTGCACTTGAAGTTGTTATGACTAAAATTGGCGCAGGGGGAAAGTTTGATAAAGATTCTTATAAAGTGTCTGGTGGTTTGCATGGTGTTGGTGTTAGTTGTGTGAATGCATTATCCGAGCATTTAACAGCAACCGTTTACAGAGATGGTAAAATTTACGAGCAAGAATACGAACGAGGCAAAGCCATGTATCCTGTTAAGCAAATTGGAGATACAGAGAAGCGTGGTACTACGGTGACATTTAAACCCGATCCAACTATTTTTACGCAAACAGTAGAGTATAGTTATGATACTTTAGCCAGTAGAATGCGTGAGTTGTCATTTTTAAATAAAGGGATTACCATTCACCTAATTGATAAAAGAGAGAAAAAAGAAGACGGAACTTATGAAGGTGAAACGTTTCATTCTAATGAAGGTCTAAAAGAATTTATAAAATTTTTAGACGGAAATAGAGAGCCTTTAATGAAAGACGTTATTGCTTTTGAGGGTGAAAAAAACGGAGTCCCTGTTGAGGTTGCCATGATTTATAATACGTCTTATGCCGAAAACTTACACTCGTATGTTAATAATATCAATACCCATGAAGGTGGTACACATTTAGCAGGTTTTCGTCGTGGTTTAACTATGACGCTTAAAAAATATGCTGATGAATCAGGGATGTTGAAAAATTTGAAATTCGAAATAGCAGGTGATGATTTCCGTGAAGGATTAACAGCGATTATTTCAGTAAAAGTTCAAGAACCTCAATTTGAAGGTCAAACAAAAACCAAATTGGGGAACAGGGAAGTCTCCGCATCTGTAAGTCAAGCGGTATCTGAGATGTTAACTGATTATTTAGAAGAACATCCAGACGATGCCAGAATTATTGTCCAAAAAGTAATGTTGGCAGCTCAAGCCCGTCATGCTGCACAAAAAGCTCGTGAAATGGTTCAGCGTAAAACCGTTATGAGTATTGGTGGTTTGCCAGGAAAGTTAAGTGATTGTTCCGAGCAAGATCCTGCTAAATGTGAAGTCTTTCTTGTAGAGGGAGATTCTGCAGGTGGTACAGCAAAACAAGGACGTGATAGAGCATTTCAGGCTATTCTTCCTTTAAGGGGTAAGATTTTGAATGTAGAAAAAGCGATGACACATAAAGTGTTTGAGAATGAAGAGATAAAAAATATTTTTACAGCTCTGGGGGTTACAATAGGTACAGAGGATGATAGTAAAGCGCTTAACCTTTCTAAATTACGTTATCATAAAGTAGTCATTATGTGTGATGCCGATATTGACGGTAGCCACATTGCCACCTTAATTTTAACGTTCTTTTTTAGGTACATGAAAGAATTAATCGAAGGTGGACACATATATATTGCAACGCCACCTTTATACCTAGTTAAAAAAGGAAATAAGAAAGCTTATGCATGGAGTGATAAGGAACGTGACTCTATTGCCGAAGATTTTGGAGGAAGCGTTAATATACAGCGTTACAAAGGTCTTGGAGAGATGAATGCAGAGCAATTATGGGATACAACTATGAATCCAGAATTTAGAACCATGCGTTTGGTACAAATAGATAATGGTATTGAGGCTGATAGGATTTTCTCTATGCTTATGGGAGATGAAGTGCCACCTCGTAGAGATTTTATAGAAAAGAATGCTATTTATGCTAATATTGATGCCTAATAGCTTGATAAGCTTACTAAAAAAAAATGTCGCTATATCCATATAGCGACATTTTTTTTAGTTAATTTACTTCCCGCCATTAGCCTGTAAATCAGCAAGGCATTGTGCGTCTAATTGCGGAGGGGAGTTCATATTAATCGTATTAGAAAAACTAGAGTAAGTTCCAGAATTCCAATACATTAAACAGTTTTTTACATTGCAGTGTTTAGGGTGTTCTGTGTCTTCGTGCTGTGTTTGCTGGGCAGAACCAAAATTTGTAAGCCCTAATATATGTCCAAATTCATGAGTGATTACAGTCGTTTCTAATAAGCTTCGTGTTGGCTGAAATCGGTTGTTACTGTACTTGTGAAGCGTTTCTTCGTAAATAACAAAGGATGTATTTCTGTAAGCAGTTCCCAAAACAACAGACGTTCCATCATCTTTATCAGATTTTCCATCTGTAAAAAACACCCATATGGCAAGTTGTTCTTTATCATTATATTTTGTTCTGTTAGCATCTTCAATATCTGCAATTTCTTGTATGGTATATTCTTTATCTCCAAGAGAAGGAATGCCTCTTTTTTCAACGGTTACGCCCTTTGGTTTGTAGCTTCTAGCATTGATGAAATTTATAAAATTATTAATAGAAGTAGAGGTTGGTTCAAAGCCTTCTACGTAAACCAGTTCAATAAGGATACTTTTAAATTTAGAATCAGAAAGAATATCGTTCGCAGAACTTCCTGTGGTCTGTTTATTGGCAATTTTATTTATTCCGTTTGAATAATCACCGCTTACATCATCTTTACTACAAGATTGAAGTATCACTAACACTAATACTAATCTTATTAAAACTGTGTATCTCATCCTTGATGTTTTATCAGGTTACTAAACTAGTGACTTTTATTAAATATTGTTTGTTTTAAATTGTTAATCATTTTTATAGCGATTAATCAATTAAAATTCCTATTCATTTCTTTGTCTTCAGTAGTTGATTAATGTTATAATATCGATTAAATACAAATTTTTTAGATAAAATGTTGTTTCTTGTAGTTTTTTATATATATTTGTATATCCAAATTTATTAAAGAATGAAAAAAATAGCTTTACTTATCGTATTTTGTATAGCAACTATTTCTTCAAAGGCTCAAAATGATTTAGATGCCTTACTTGCTGCGGGTATAGATGATGCACAGCGTTTTGCTAATGATTATTTAGCACCAGGAACCAATGGCTTAATGTATAGCATGAATGCTAACTGGTTTAATACGGCAGATGCTAAACCTCTAGGCGGTTTTGAAATATCAATTATAGCCAATGCTGCACAAGTAAAAAGCGAGAACAAGACATTTTTAATGAATACGGATTTGTACAATAATGTAGAATTTGTTCAGGGTCCAAACTCACAAATGGTTTCTACGGCATTAGGGGAAAACAATCCAGACATCAATGTTTTGATAACCTACGATGATCCTGTATTTGGACAACAAACAGAACAAATTACCTTACCAAGTGGTATTGGTTCAGAAAATATAAATTTATTACCAACAGCATATATTCAGGGAGCTCTTGGACTAATGAAAGGTATTGAATTGAAGGCCCGATTTGTACCTAAAATAAAAACCGATGACGTATCATTGAGTATGTATGGTGCTGGCGTGCAATTTGAGGTTACCAAATGGTTGCCTGCAGATAAATTGTTACCAGTAGCAATATCTGGCTTAGTGGCTTATAGTCATTTAGATGGTTCTTATGATTTAACTGATTCTTCTGGTATAGATGGTGATAATCAACGTTTAGAAAACGATACCAATACATGGTTATTTCAATTAATTGCTTCCACAAAACTACCTGTAATAAATTTTTATGGTGGTATTGGATATATTAAAGGAAAATCCGAATCAGATTTGTTAGGAACTTATAGAGTGTCCAATGGTATTATAACATCTGATCCCATTGTCGATCCATTTTCAGTTTCCAGCGAAGTGTCTGGTGTAAGGGGTACCATTGGTACTAAACTGAAACTTGGTTTTTTTAGATTAAATGCAGAATATCATGTAGCCGAATTCAATACTTTTTCAGCGGGTATAAATTTCGGATTTAGATAAAAATATTAAAGAGTCATAATTTGATTGTTTGAATTAGTTTATTTTTAGTTATTAGTTGGATGTTTTAAAAGTGCAGGATTTAATCTTGCACTTTTTTTATTAAGAACATTTTAATTTATATTTTTGTGCTACATAATTTTACACATTCAGAACCAAACAAAAATCATATTTTAGGTTAATAAAAATCCTCAATTTTGATTAAAATATTATATACAATAAACCTTTTTAAAATAAAAACTTATGAAAATTACAGTAGTTGGAGCAGGAGCCGTAGGTGCTAGTTGTGCGGAATATATAGCTATTAAAGATTTCGCTTCTGAAGTCGTATTATTAGACATTAAAGAAGGCTATGCCGAAGGTAAAGCCATGGATTTAATGCAAACGGCATCATTAAACGGGTTTGATACCAAAATTACAGGTATTACCAATGATTATAGTAAAACAGCAGATAGTGACGTTTGTATTATTACTTCTGGTATTCCTCGTAAACCAGGAATGACTCGAGAAGAATTAATAGGTATTAATGCAGGTATTGTTAAAACCGTATCCTCTAGCCTAATACAATATTCTCCGAATACTATTATAATTGTTGTAAGTAACCCAATGGATACTATGACGTATCTAGTTCATAAATCAACTAATTTACCTAAAAATAGAATTATAGGTATGGGTGGTGCTTTAGACTCTGCACGTTTTAAATACAGATTAGCCGAAGCTATTGGAGGCCCAATTAGTGATGTTGATGGTATGGTTATTGGTGGCCATAGCGATACAGGTATGATTCCTTTAACACGTTTAGCCACAAGAAATGGAGTGCCAGTTTCTGAGTTTTTATCAGAAGAAAGATTAAACCAAGTATTGGAAGATACTAAAGTTGGAGGTGCCACGCTTACTAAATTATTAGGTACATCTGCTTGGTATGCACCGGGTGCTGCAGTATCTGGAATGGTTCAGGCTATTGCTTGTGATACTAAAAAAGTATTCCCTTGTTCAGCATTATTGGAAGGTGAGTATGGATTTAACGATATTTGTCTTGGTGTGCCAGTTATATTAGGCAAAAATGGTATTGAAGACATTATAGATATCAAACTTAATGATGCAGAAATCGCTACTATGAAAGAAAGTGCTAAAGGCGTAAAAGCTGTAAACGATCTATTATAAATATAAGTATTTAAAGTACGTTTTATTAATAAGTGCCTAAAGTTGTATGTTAACTGCAATTTTAGGCACTTTTAACTTTTAACTTTTAACTTTTAAATTATATATTTGGCTCATGAAATTGAGATGGTGCCTTTTATTTATTATAATTGCCTTAATTGGTATTGCCAGTCAGCAGGAAGTTTGTTTACCAAATCAGGAAATCGTTTTACGGTTTACCAATGATAAAGTAACCTCAGACGAAGCTCAAAATGCCATTGCTATTGTAAAAGAGCAATTGATAGGTATTGGAGCTAATAATATCCATGTCAAAGAATTTCAAGAAGAAGGACGCTTAAAAATCACTTATTATAGCGAAACAGATGTTGTAAGTATAAAAGAGCTGCTTTCTGAAGTAAATAATGATATAGAACTTGGTTATGTTTCTTCTAATCAAGATAAAAACCCATCTAAATCACCTTCGAAAAAAAACACAAATTCGTATGACATTGATGTTTTTGAAATCCAAAAACAGGATACAGGATCTGATTTAAATGGAAAATATGCATTAGAAATTAAGTCCGACAATCTTCGATTTTTTCTACCAAATCTATTAGTATCTATTGATGACATAGGTTTTATTACTATTGATAATACTTTAAAGGAAACCTATAAATTCAGAAAAGATAGTGCGATTGCCATAGATAATACTTCACATAAAATCCCAGATGGTAGAGCAGGACCAAATGCGGGAGGATTAATTTAAAATTTGGCTGGTTAAACGAATACGCAGCTGTTTTTAAAATTAGCTTTTATTATATATGTAAAAGCTTTATTACTAATTTATAATCATAAAAAATAATTGTCAAATCATCGGTAAATTCTATATTTGCTCGTTTTAAAAAATTTGACCAAAAACTATATAAATAATGCAAAATAAAGGACTAGTAAAATTGTTTGCAATTTTGTTTGGTTTGGTAAGTATTTACCAACTATCATTCACATTTAAAGCAAACCAAATAGAGAATAAAGCTAAAGAGGTTGCTATTAGTAAAATTCCTGATACTGAAGCAGACTACAGGGAAAAAAGAAGTAACGATGAAGCAAGTTATTTAGAATCTATTGCTAAAGACACTGTGTTTAATATGGGTATTGCAAAATACACATATAACGAGGTTAAGGAAAAAGCAATGAATCTTGGATTGGATTTAAAGGGAGGGATTAACGTCATTCTGCAAATATCAGTAAAGGATATATTAAAAGGATTGGCAAATAACACTAAAAATCCTCTGTTTAACAAAGCTTTAGACGATGCCACTAATCTTCAAAAAAATAGTCAGAATACCTATTTGGATGATTTCTTTATCTCTTTTGATAAAATAAAAGGGGATACCAAATTAGCATCTCCAGATATTTTTTATACTAAAGCATTGGACGGTGAAATTGATGGAAGCATGACCGATGACCAAGTAAAAAAAGTCATTGCTACCAAAATAGATGAGTCCATTACGTCTGCTTTTGAAGTATTGCGTAAACGTATTGATGAATTTGGGGTCACATCTCCAAATATCCAACGTTTAGGTAGTTCTGGACGTATTTTAGTTGAATTGCCAGGAGTTAAAGATGTGGAGCGTGCTTCGACATTATTACAAAGTACAGCACAATTAGAATTTTGGGATGCTTATAAAGGCGAACAATTTTTACCATTTATACAACAAGCTAATGAGGTTTTAAAAGAGATTGTTGATGTAAAAGAAAAAAATACTGAAGTTGAAAATCAAGACGAAGAAAATGCTCAAGATGCTAAAATTGATGATCTTTTAGGAGAAACCAGTGTAGATTCTACAGCGACGGCGTCAAACAATCCATTAATTGATTTATGGAGAGGAACCGGTTATCAAGGAGGTCCTGTTGTTGGAAGATTTGAAATTAAAGATAAAGAGACAGTTCTAAACTATTTGAACATGCCTCAAGTGAGAGCATTGCTTCCGGCAGAGCAACGCTATGTGAAATTTGTTTTTGGTAAACCAGAAGCGAATAGTGAGATTGTAGATTTATATGCACTTGCAGGAAATAGAGAAAATGTGCCACAATTAAGTGGAGCTGTTGTTGTGGATGCTAGACAAGATTATGGGCCAACAGGTAAACCAGCCGTCTCCATGCAAATGAATGCTAAAGGTGCTAAGATTTGGGAAGAAATGACTGGGAAGGCATTTTCAGAAGGTAGCCAAATAGCTATTGTTTTAGATAATGTGGTATATTCTGCGCCAGGTGTCACAACGGGACCTATTTCTGGTGGAAATTCTGAAATTTCAGGAAACTTTACATTAAATGAAGCGATAGACTTAGCGAATGTATTACGTGCCGGTAAATTACCAGCGCATGCAGACATTATTTCGAGTGAAGTAGTAGGGCCATCTTTAGGGCAAGAAGCTATTGATAGTGGTACGATGTCATTCATAATAGCTTTGGTTTTAGTATTGGTATGGATGATTGTTTATTATGGTAAAGTTGGTGGTTTTGCAGATATTGCCATGATGTTAAACATCTTATTGATTTTTGGTGTTTTATCCGGACTTGGAGCAGTACTAACATTACCTGGTATAGCAGGTATTGTACTTACCATAGGGATGTCGGTTGATGCTAACGTTATTATTTTT
Organism: Confluentibacter sediminis; assembly: GCF_003258355.1. Lineage (GTDB taxonomy): Bacteria > Bacteroidota > Bacteroidia > Flavobacteriales > Flavobacteriaceae > Confluentibacter > Confluentibacter sediminis. The sequence continues at coordinate 22,619 of NZ_QKPO01000023.1, forward strand.
GAGCGTATTCGCGAAGAAATAGCCAAGGGTAAAGGACAAAAAGAAGCCATTCAAGATGGGTTTAGTAATGCCTTATCATCAATCTTAGATGCTAATATAACAACAGGTTTAACTGCCTTGATATTATTTGTTTTTGGAACAGGTCCTATTAAAGGATTTGCCACAACCTTATTGATAGGTATTTTAACATCGTTATTTACGGCTATTTTTATAACAAGATTATTGATTGATTGGTATGTTAATAAAGGAGGTAAACTGCAATTTTCAACCGCACTTACAAAAAACCTTTTCAGAAATATAAATATTCAGTTTTTAAGAAAACGCAAAGTAGCTTACATCGTTTCAGGAACATTTATTCTAATAAGTTTAGGATCATTATTTACTAATGGTTTAGACCAAGGCGTAGATTTTGTTGGAGGAAGAACTTATAAAGTGCGTTTTGCACAAGATGTGAACGCCACTGAAATCACCGGTAAATTAGTTGATGAATTTGGTAGTGCCGATGCTAAAATAGCAGGAGATGCCAACCAATTAAAAATTACCACTAAGTATAAAGTCAATGAATCTAGTGCTGAAGTGGATGAAGAAATAAGAATGAAACTTTATAATGCATTACAGCCTTATTTAGATGGAGTTTCTTATGAGGATTTTGTAGATTATTCCAATGTTAATAAAGAAGTTGGTATGATGGAACAATTCAAAGTAAGTCCTACCATTGCAGATGATATTAAGCAAGCTTCTTTCTGGGCTATTTTAGGGTCATTAATTGTCGTGTTCCTTTATATTTTATTACGTTTCAAAAAATGGCAATTCTCACTGGGTGCTGTATTGGCTGTATTCCACGACGTACTGATAACCTTAGGGGTGTTCTCATTAACCTATAAGTTTATGCCTTTTGGTATGGAAATAGACCAGGCATTTATTGCAGCCATTTTAACGGTAATTGGTTATTCGTTAAATGATACGGTAATTGTGTTTGATAGGGTAAGAGAATATCTTGCTGAACATACAACATGGAACTTTGAAAAAGTAGTAGATGTATCGTTAAGTAGTACTTTAGGAAGAACCTTAAATACATCATCCACAACATTGGTTGTATTATTGGCTATTTTTATTTTTGGTGGAGAATCTATTAGAGGATTTATGTTTGCATTGATTGTTGGTATCGTTGTAGGTACCTATTCATCGCTATTTATAGCAACGCCATTAATGTACGATTCCATTAGTAAAGCTGAAAAGAAAAAAATAAAAAGCTAGTTATATAGTTTTATATCCTTTATAAAGCCTATCAGCGAAAGTTGATAGGTTTTTTTTGTCAATATAAAAATTTAGTATATTAAATGAATAATGGTAGCGTTATTTATATACATTCGCATAAAATTACAACGCTAAATTGTATTCAAATTTATGAATAATATAAGTCTTTTTTTCAAGTGAAAACAAAGCAAACTTCTGGTAAAAAATTCCTTTTCATCTCAAGATGGGGTGAATCTTTAGATATAGCATATACAACCTTATTGGAAGGAAATGAGGTTAAATTATTTATAGAAGACAAATCTTCTAGAGAAATAGGTCTTGGTTTTGTGAAAAAGGTCACCAAGTGGGAAGAACATATTGATTGGGCAGATGTCATTATTTTTGACTATACAGGATATGGTAATATAGCAACACAATTAAGAGCTGCAGGCAAATTGGTTGTTGGTGGAACTGAATATACAGATAACCTTGAACTTGATAGAAATTTTGGACAAGACGAGTTGCGGAAGCATAAGATAAAAGTTTTACCATCAAAAGAATTTGTGTCATTTAAAGACGCCATAAATTATATTGAACAGAACCCCAACTCTTATGTATTGAAGCCATGTGGCGAAACTCAAGAATTAAAACAGTTATTATTTGTTGGAAGTGATGATGAAGGTCTGGATGTTATTAGGGTTTTAAAGGCCTATGAAAAATCTTGGGGCGATAATTTTGGTAATTTTCAGTTACAACGAAAAGTGAAAGGGGTAGAAATCTCCATAGCTGCTTTTTTCAATGGAGAAGAATTTATTTATCCTATTAATATCACTTTTGAACATAAAAAATTATTTCCAAAAGAATTAGGGGTTTCCACAGGTGAAATGGGAACCAGTATGTTTTGGACAAAAGATTCCCCCATATTTGAAGCCACTCTTTTAAAGTTTCAAAATACCTTAGCAAAACATGGTTTTATTGGGCATATTGATATTAACTGTATTGTAAATGGAAATGGTATTTATCCGTTAGAGTTTACATCCCGCTTTGGTTATCCACAGATATTTATCCAAAGATCTGGTATTATCGAACCTATTGGGGAGCTATTTTATAAGTTAGCTTCTAAGCAAAAGTTTAAAATTAATGTTAGGAAAGGATTTCAAGTAGGTGCTTTTATTGTCGTGCCACCTTTTCCTTTTGATGATAAAAAAGCTTTCAGACTTTTTTCTAAAGATGCCGTTGTTGTTTTTAAAAAGAATGGAAAAGAAGGTGTTCATCCTATGCATTTAAAGAAGATTAACGATGAGTGGTTAATAACAGGAAATATAGGAATTGCAGTTTTAGTGACAGGAATAGGCACGACTATGAAAGATGCCCAAAAAATGATGTATAATAGAATTAGTAACATCATTATTAATAATAGCTATTACAGAACAGATATTGGTGATCGATGGACCGAAGATTCAGATAAATTATGGTCCTGGGGATTGTTATAAGTATATGAATTTTAAAGAAGCAACAACACACGATCAATTTTTTAATATACTCCCTAAAGATTGGCAAGATAGTATTTTGCCATTTTGGGAGTTGTATAAAAATTCTACTAAATGTTATTTACTTTTGGAAGGTGAAAAACCAATAGCAGGAGGCTTAGTGTTTTCAGAATGTCCACCAGATATGTTATATGCTAAAGAAGAAGCTAAGATATGGTTCGAAAAAGGTTATCTTTATTTAGGTTTTATTTATGTATTGGAAGACAAAAGAGGGCAAAATTTGGGTTCTCTTTGGTTATCAAATCTTAGAGATACACGTCCTAACCAAAAATATTGGCTAACCATAGAAGATTTTGAACTTCATAAATTTTATACAAAAAACGGATTTATAAAAGTAAAATCCTTGTTTAATAATGAAGATGAAGAAATTATTTATTGTTTTGAAGGTATTTAGGCTTCAACATTAAAAAATACCTTGTAATAATACATTTTCTTCTCCTCATCATAACCGCGTTCTAAATATTCACTGGAAGCATCAGGAGCATCAATATCTAATTTTATTTGAATATTGGTATCTAGCTTAATATCCGTTTTAATTTTCTTTTTTTCTTTATTTACAACAGCTTCGGCAACATCAAATTGATTTCGCATGACTATATTCTGTTCGCCTTCAAAAGTCTTTTTATAATCATCAAACAAGCTTTTATGTTTGTCTTCTTCAAAAATTTCATCCTTAAATCGTTCAATATTAACTATGTCATTTTCTTTAAAAAAATCAATGGTTTTAGCTAAAAACGTATTTTGTTCTTGGGCTCCATAGCTGGTTTTTAAAATTTCGGTTGAAAATTCTTTGCATAAAGCAATGTATTGTTGCGTATGGTTATTGGCATCATCTGCATATTTAATATTTAAAAACTGATGAATCCAATATTGTGCATCATAACTATTATTATCTATACTCAAAACAATAGGGCCTTCGGTATCTGTTTGATTTAAAATAAGACAGCCTTTATCAACTTTTTTAGAACTGATGCCTTTTTGCACCAAAACATCATAACTATTGTTCTCTAAGTAGGTTTGAAAAAAATCTACTTTAGTTTCAATTTTAAAAATGCCAAGGGCGTTCGTGGTTATTTCATTAAATTCGATACCTTCAAACATCACAACCAAAACATCACCGGTTTTAATATTTGCTGAAGTAGATTGCTCATATAAATGGGTAACGATATGTTTTGAAACATCTATAAACGCATCATCGTCATTAAAAATTTGTTTGCTATAGCTATTAATTTCGTTTAGATTAATATTTGCATGATGGTTAAAACGGTAACTTTGTACTAAACTACTAAAAGGACGTAATAAAAAAGGTAGCATTAAATTATAGCTAGCCTCATCAAAATCCACTATTTTTTCTGAAAAGGCATTCTTGGTATCATTGAATTTATTTCCAACTTTATGAATGAGGAATTTTGAAATAGAGGCATTTTTTCTAGTAATCATGTTATGTTTTTTAATAATGCAATAGTACTAATTTCGAAACAGAAACCCTATAAAAAAAGAACGCCAAAGTCGAAACTTTGACGTTCAAGATTTAGGGACTTGAGATTTGGTTGCCGTTATTTAGTTTCATAAAAAGAACCTTTACTTTTATAAACCATTTGATAAAGAGACACAAGGGTTATAAAAGAAAAACGTTAATAGGTAATAGAATCAAATGAATGCTTGATATTTCAGTTTATGTAAATGATAATAGCTTAGTAAATATATCAATTACTAATGAATAACCAGAATATTAAAAACAAATAAGATTATATTTTATTTATTTTTAATGTATTTCATACAGAATTATAGAGTTATTTTCACCTTTTACGACAAATTCTAAATTTCTATCTTTATCAATGGCATCAAGTGTTATAACTGAATTTCCGTAAACAGGAAAGTTTTGTATTAGTTCACCTTGGCTATCGTACAGATATACTTTATGCGATTGCAAGTCTGTAATGCTAACATATATTTTATCATTAATATAAAACAGTTTAGGTGCCGTATAACTGCCAAAATCTAATTCAATGGTTTTTCCTTTAATGTTTAGTTTGTTTTCACTTTGTGTTACCAATGTTTTGCTACTGGCGTCCATGTGATGTTTTTCGGTAAGATTAAGATTTAATGATGATATATTTCCATTAATATCAATGAATATTACCTCGCCATTTAAGCTTGTTGTTGTAAACTTTTCATCATAATAGAATACAGGTTCACTAGAAAAAGAGGTTGATGTTTTAGGTGTAACTCTAACTTTGCCAATTCTATCTAATATATAAAGCTTCTTTTCTGTTTTAAATATAATATAGTCTTTCCTTTTTATTCTGATATGTTGTGGCTGATTGATGATATTTTCATTTGCTGATTTAAATGTAAATCCATTTACCAATTTAGCATTCACATCGTACATTAATATGTTTTTTCCTTGGGTAACTAACAATCTGTAATTTTTGTTGTTATCATAATCAAAAACAGATAAAGGCTGTGTGATATTATCATTGAATATGCTTGGAAATGGTGCGACGTCTTTACCATTTCTATCTATGACATAAACGCGGTGTGGTGTTGCAAACGCCAATTGAAGTCGGCCATTTTTATAAATATCAATTTGCTCAATACTGCCTAAAACAGGACCTTCCAGCTGTTTTTTCCAGATAATTTTTCCTTTATTGGAAATTAAATAGAGATTGTTCTTAATATCTTGTACAACAATTTCTTTTTCTTTTGTAATGTGGTTGGTAACAAACTGTGGTGTGTTTAATAAATCGGTATCTAATTTTATATTCAATTCTTCAGAAATCGAATTTTCACTGGCTTTAATTTTTGTTTGTTTTATTATGGCATTAACATGGGCAAAATTAGTATCGTAAATAAATTGTATAGCCGAAGCATTATAATTACTTAACGGGGAAGTGATGGTCTCGTCAAGATTTTTTTCCAAAATATTTTTGAGAATGGTAGGATTGGCCAAAATCATTAATGAAGAAGCATCATTCAATTGTTTTTTGATGTCACTAAAATAAGATTGTTCACTCAATGTAGTTTTATTTTGATAATTAGCAATGATGCTGTGAAGCAATTCTGAATCATCAGCAAACACAAAAAAATTATCCAAAATACAATATTTTGTAGCCTTATTGAAGATGATTAATGGATTAAATGTTTTAGAAAATAAATCAGGTTTACTAAAACTATAAATATCTGTTTCCCTAAAAGTATCTAGACTATTCAATTCTCCCAACAATTCGTCTTTGGTGGAAATAATATCTAAAGAATTTAAAACAATGGCTCGCTTATTTTCTTCATAAATCACACCAACTTCAATAATATTATCAAAAAGAGATGTTGAATTTTTTAAAGAATCTTTTTTAGTAAAGGTCTGTAAATTGGTTTCTATATTTTCAAAAGTATTGAAAGTAAAACTCATAAAACCATCACTATTATTCGGTGTTATATTTTGTAGCTGATTTTCTTGCGGAATGGTATTCTTAAAAATATTAATTATACTATGAGACGAATCTAAAGCCTTGGTAATACCATTAATAAAAATTTGATTCTGGTTTATATCAACATCTACAGCTATGTAATTGGTAAAGGTTTTTAAAGGCAAACCAGTATCTAAAAAAAGCGATTTTACAAAGGGAGCATTGGATTTTATGATAACAGATAATGTTTTGTCGGAGGTTGTCGTGTTGTAAACTTTTTCTAATTCAGTATCTATATATTCTTTATCATAGGCAGCGTCAATAATGTCTTTAGATGAAGATACCATAAAAACACTATCAATAACAGCACTGTAAAACGTTTGATTTTTTAAGGTAGATTTTATTATTGTTTTGTTCTTATATGTTAAAACTTCTTCTTTATAGTTTTTTAATGAATCTGTTACAAATAGCTTTTTGCTGTATTTTGTAATAACAGTATGTTGAAGACTATCTGTTTTATCTTTTGAAAAACAAATTAAAACATCCCCATTAGGTTGTAAAAGAGATATGTGCTCTAGTTTTTCATCAAGATTTTTATAGACATTGGTATTTGAAAGAGTTTCAAAAAAAGGACTGTTATCTATACTGCTTTTTAAGCTTTCCATATGATTGGTTCTTAAAATAACAGAAGCATTTTCTGGGGCATAGTGGATAAGCTTAGTTCTATTTAAGTCTGCTTTGGTACAGCTAGTGATTAAAACAAGTAAGAAAGTAAAACAAAAAAATCTCATGAATAACTTAATTTATACAAACCTACATATTTTTCATTTTACTATTAAATAAAACAATAGGGAATATAAAAGCAATATTTTATAAAATACTAAAGATTAAGTTTTAATTGTTCGGGCAGAAGTCTGAACGATTTTCTGTGATATTTTGTAATGCCATATTTTTTTATAGCTTCTCGATGCTCAATGGTTGGATACCCCTTGTTTTGTTTCCAATTATACATAGGATATTCTTCGTGAATTGAATTCATATAAGCATCACGATACGTTTTTGCTAAAATGGAAGCAGCAGCAATACTCATATATTTTCCATCTCCTTTAACGATAGTTTCAAAAGGGATGTTATTATAAGGTTTAAATCTGTTGCCGTCAACAATTATAAATTCTGGGATTATTTTCAAAGTGGCAATAGCTTTGTGCATGGCTAGAATGGAAGCATTCAAAATGTTTATTTTATCAATGTCTTCTTGAAAAACATGAGCAACTTTAAAATCTAAAGCTTCAAGTTCTATAATAGGCTTAAGCAATTCTCTTTTTTTCTCACTTAATTGTTTAGAATCATTTAATATGGAATTTTCAAAAACAGGGGGGATTATAACAGCGGCAGCGGTCACAGGTCCCGCTAAACAACCGCGTCCAGCTTCGTCTGTGCCACATTCTAATTTAAAGTTGGAATGATTTAATAGTAACATGAAAGTATTGCTTTAGTAATTAAAAGCAATATGGTAAATTAAAAATAAAATACATCTCATTTTTAAATCTAGATTTTTTCTTATGATGTAAAAAGATTTAGTTATGTGATATTCAACAGTCTTAAGGGAAATACCTAAGAGTTCGGAAATCTCATTATTGGTAAGCCCATTTTTTTTACTTAATAAGAAAATGTTCTTGCATTTAGAGGGTAGTTGCTGAATTTCAACTTTTACCATTTCATTCAGTTGTTCGATATAAGAGCTATTATCATCACTGGTTATAAATAACAGGGTATCTATATGTTTTTTTTCTAAAGGAATTACATGTTTGTGTTTTCTATAGTGATCAATAAACTCATTGTAAACTAATTTGTAAAGATAGCTTTGAATTGAAAATTCTTCTTTCAAATGGCTACGTCTTTCCCAAACTTTAATAAAAACATTTTGGACTATATCTTCTGAAATTATTGGATCGTTTATCAATGAATCTGCATATACATAAAGTTTTTGATGAAACTTATCTACCAAATATGTAAAAGCAAATGCTTCTCCATTTTTTAATTTATTAATAAGTGTTTTGTTGGGTAGTGTTTTGTTATTCATAAAGATTTAACAGTTAAACATAAAATATTTCTAAAAATATAAAAAAAAGTTAAAAAAAGTTTAGGGTTTGGTGTTTTGTTTACGTATTAAGCAATATAACCATCACATGAATCAAATAGAACATTTAATAATTAAGTTTTTAACTCGTTCAATTTCTAAGAAAGAACTTGATGAATTAATTCAATTTTTGGAGAATTCTGAAAATGATGACGTTTTTGATGCTTATGTGAAAATAAACTATTCCATAAATTATAATATGACCAATCACAGCCCCGATAAAATCAAAGAAGAACTCCTTAATAGAATCAAAGCAGACAAGAGAACAAAAAAAAATATTCAGTACAAACAAATTTTTAAGTATGCCGCCATTTTAATATGCGTATTAAGTATTTCATATTACGCTTTTTATAATATTTCCAAAACAGCAGATCCAGTATTGGATATCGTTAAAGAGTTAGAGTCTGATGAAATTATTTTGAAATTGGAGAATGGCCAAGAAAAAGTTGTTAAAACTAATGAGTCAAAGAGTTTTAAAAACAAAAAAGGGTCAGTTTATGGGAAGCAAAAAAGTGACACTTTAGAGTATGTAGTAATTAAAGGAGTTAAGGACTTGGTGTATAACGAATTGATTGTTCCCTATGGCAAGCGATTTACAATTGTATTGTCTGATGGTACGACAATAGATTTAAATTCAGGAACTTATATCAAGTATCCCATACAGTTCATAGACGGTTTAAACAGAGAAGTTATTCTTAAAGGAGAAGCCTATTTTAATGTAGCACATAAAGATAAAGATAGATTTATAGTAAATATAGATGATTTGAATATTGAAGTTTTAGGAACTAAGTTTAATGTTTCATGTTATACAGAAGATAAAAAAATAGAAACAGCGCTTGTTGAAGGGGCGGTTAAGATTGAAAAAGAAAAATCCAAGATAAGTAAGCGGTTTTTGTTAAAACCTGGTCAGCTTGCTTCATATAATAAACTGTTTAATGAAATGGCTATAATAAATACAGATGTTACTTTTTATACAGATTGGAGATTTGGAGCTGTAAGGTTTAAGTCTGTGTCTTTTAATGATATTTTAAAAGAACTGGAACGTCATTTTGATGTGACTATTAAAAATGATTACAAGTATTTAGGGGAACAAATTTATACAGCTTCATTTTATGATGGAGAAAGTATAGAAAATATATTGAGTTATTTTAATGAAGATACTCAATTCATTTATTCAAAAAACAAAGATAATATTATCATAACTAATCCATTAATTAACTAAAAACAGAAGCATATGATTATAAAATGACTAAAAAAAACCGAAAGATGGTCGAGATCTTTCGGCGAGAAGTAAAATTGTAAAAAATCCTTTAAACAACTAATACAGATTTCAAAAGTATGAAAAAAATGAATCGTTGTAACCTTTTTGTGACGGAAAGGTTCAATTCAAAATTTAATTTAAAAATGAAACTACTTTCCTTATTTGCCATAGTTTCAATGTTTAGTGTACAAGCAAAAAGCTTTTCTCAGGATCAAAAAATAACTTTAAATGTTAATAACGTTCTTATTCAAGATGTTTTTAATGAAATTGAATCTATGTCAGAAATAAGGTTTTTGTATAATAACAGTAAACTAGATGCTGTAAAAAGAGTTACTATAAATGTAAAGGACCAATATGTTTCTGAAGTTTTAAAAACATTATTGGCAGGTACGGATATAGAGTTTGTAATTAAGAAAAAGTATATAATATTAAAATCTTCAGAAAACAAATTTGAGCAACAAAACAATCTAATTCAAAATTCTGTTAAAGGAATAGTGAGTTCATCTATTGATGGCTTACCGTTGCCGGGTGTTACTATATTAGTTAAAGGGACAAATATAGGAACACAAACAGGTTTTGACGGAGACTATTCAATAGCTGCATCTCCCGGGGAAACATTAGTTTTTTCATATATAGGATTTAAATCTATTGAAAAAACGGTGCCTTCAAACAGTGTGCTTAATGTGTCTATGGAAGAGGATGTTTCGTCCTTAGATGAAGTTATTGTAACAGGGTATCAAAAAATTAGTAGAAAGCTGTTTACAGGTTCTGCATCCACAATCAAACTTCAAGACGTTAAGTTAGATGGTGTTCCTGATGTAAGTAGAGCCTTGCAAGGTCAAGTGGCGGGAGTGGAAATAGAGAATGTTTCAGGAACATTTGGTACATCACCTGCGATAAGAATTAGAGGAAATTCTTCAATTAATGGCTTGAATAAACCTTTATGGGTTATTGATGGTGTAATTCTAGAGAACGCAGTCGACTTATCTAATACCGATATTACCTCTGGAAATTTAGAAACTATATTAAGTTCATCAACTGCCGGCATAAATCCAGAGGATGTAGAATCTTTTGAGGTTTTAAAAGATGCATCTGCGACAGCACTTTATGGAGCTAGGGCTTTAGATGGGGTCATAGTGATTACAACAAAGCGAGGGAAAACGGGTAAGCCTTCTATTAATTTTACCAGCAGTTTATCTGTAAAATCAAAACCCACTTACAATCAATTTAATTTTTTGAATTCAGGAAACGAAATGTCTGTTTATCAGGAATTATATGAAAAAGGATGGATAGATATAGCTGGTGCGAATACAGCTAGAAATCATGGCGTTTTTTCAGATATGCTTTATAAAATAGCAAATAACGAATTAAATTGGGGACCAGGAGGTTCTCCCAATTATGCCTATTTACAGCGTTATGCTGATGCGAATACAGATTGGTTTGATGTGCTGTTCAAGGAGTCTTTTGCAAGAACCAATAGTTTCAGTATTTCTTCAGGTACAGAAACATCAAGATATAGAGCTTCTATAAGTTCTTTGGTAGATGAAGGTCAAACTATTGCAGATAATGTTAAAAATTACACAGCAAATTTAAATGCCGATTTCGATTTATCTAAAGACTTTACTTTGGGTTTTAAAATTACAGGAAATGTGAGAGACCAAAAGGTGGCTGCTTCAGAGAACAGAAAATTTAATGCTATTACAGGTGTGTATGAAAGAAATTTTGATATCAATCCATTTAATTATGCATTATATACAAGTAGAAGTATTACCCCTTATGATGAAAATGGTGATTTACAGTTTTTAAGAAGAAACTATGCGCCATTCAATATTATACACGAGGTTGCACATAACTATGTAGATTTAGATTTAATGGATTTGTCGTTTCAAACAAATCTTAACTGGAAACTCACTAATAATTTAAATTTTACTACGGTTTTACAAGGTCGTTGGTATGAAAGTAATGCATTGCAAACTATACATGAAAACTCTAATAATGCAGAGGCTTACAGGGCAGATAACCCATTGATTGCGGGTAGCAATATTTTTCTTTTTGATGATCCAGATGCACCAGAATTATTACCTTATTCTGTTTTACCAACGGGTGGGTTTAGAAAAACAACAAAAAATTCATTAACGAATTACTATATGAGAAATCAATTTGATTACTCAAAAGTATTTAGTGATGTACATACAGTTTCAGCTTTACTGGCTCAAGAAATAACTTATTCCAACAGATCTTATGAAAAATATGATGGTTGGGGCTATTTATTCGATAAAGGAGGATTGGTTATAAGCGACCCTAATTTTATTAGATTTTTAGATAGTAGAGGAGAAGATTATTTTGGAGTAAACGATACCAGAGCTAGAGGATGGGGTGTTTTTACAAATTTAGCGTATGCATACAAGTCAAAATATATTATTAATGGCACCTATACTTATACAGGCGACAACAGAACGGGTAATTCTAAAGCAGCACGTTATTTGCCAACATGGAATATTAGTGGTGCTTGGAATATACATCAAGAATCTTTTATGGATAATGTCGATTGGGTAAACCAGTTGAGAATCAAATCTACTTATGGTTTGTCAGGAAAAAACCCCTATGATGCAAGTGCAGGTTTAATTTTATACGGAGCAGAACCTTTAAGACCAGATGCTTCAGAGCGTGAAGTTGCTTTATTGATAGATCAATTGGAAAACAGTGAGTTAACTTTTGAGAAGCTTTATGAGTGGAATATTGGTTTAGAAACTTATTTATTTAATAACCGTCTTGGTGTTGAATTAGAGTACTATAAAAGAACGTCTGAAGATTTGATAGGCTATGTTGAAACAAATGGAGTAGGTGGAGAAGGTACCAAATTAGGGAATATTGGGACTTTAAAGAGAGATGGTTATGAGATAACATTAAGAACAGTAAATTTAGTTTCTAATGATTTTAAATGGAGTTCGAATTTTAACTTTAGTCATTCTACAAGTAAAATTACGCAATGGGAATCGCAGGATCGTATTGGAGATGCTATAAGTAGAAATGGGGGGAACATAATAGGGTATTCAGCAGGATCTTTGTTTTCTGTGCCTTTTGCAGGTTTAGATTCAAATGGTATTCCAACTTTTTATGGTGAAGACGGTGAAATTATTTATTCACTTAATTTACAAGATAGAGAAGATATAACGAAACATTTAAAGTATGAAGGGCCAACAGAACCTACTTTTTTTGGAGGTTTTAACAATACAATAAGTTACAAAAATCTATCTTTTGATTTTGGTTTTTCTTATAGAGGTGGAAATAAAATCCGGTTAGATGATGCCTATAAATCGACATATGATGATTATAATTCCTTACCAGGAGATTTAATTAATAGATGGTCTCTTCCAGGTGACGAAAACATTACCAATATTCCTGCTATATTATCTGAAACTGTTAGTAATAGTTTAGATGCCGCAGGTTCAAATGCATATGAACTTTATAATAAAAGTGATCTACGAGTTGCCGATGGTGATTTTGTAAGACTTAAAAATATCAAGCTAACATATAGAATGCCTGAAAGTTTTATTCGTAACACCTGGTTAAAATCTGCTTCAATGAGTCTCTCAGCATATAATCTTTGGTTGCTATATTCAGATGATAAATTAAATGGTATTGATCCAGAGTTTTTCCAAACAGGAGGGGTTTCTCTCCCTTTAACAAGAAGCTACACTTTTACGCTTAATTTTAATTTTTAATACTATGAAAAAGAATTTAATGATATTATTAGGCTTTATTGTATTATTTGGATGCGATAATTACCTAGATGAAGTACCCGATAATAGACAAACTGCAACAACTTTAGATGATGTGTCAGAGTTATTGGTGTCTGCTTATTCGGAGGCTATATATAGCTTTGTAGAATGGAAATCAGATAATGCCACAGCCATTCCCGAAAATGATCAATACACTTGGATGACTGAAAACTATACATTTCAGCCTGTTGTATCTTATGAACAACAAGATACGCCAACTTATTTATGGGAAAATAATTATGCTGCTATAGCCCATTCCAACCAAGCTTTGGAGGCTTTAGGTGAAATTAAGGGAGGAGACGATTCTTATCGGAATGCTTTAAAAGGAGAAGCATTAATTACTAGAGCTTATAATCATTTTATGTTAGCTAGTGTTTTTTGTTTAAACTACAATGATGAAAATAAATCAAGTTTGGGCATTCCATATATAACAGAACCAGAAACACAGTTAAAAGTATTTTATGACCGTGGTACCCTTGAAGAAACCTTTAAATTAATAGAAGATGATATAAAGGAAGGGTTTCCTTTAATTTCTGATGAGTTTTATACAGGTTTGGGAAAATACCATTTCAATAAAAATGCCGCTATTGCCTTTGCATCTAGATTTTATTTGTTTAAAGGTGATTACGCAAAGTGTATAGAGTATTCGAATAAACTTTTAGGTTCTGGTGTTATAGGAACAACGTATGTAAGAGACATGGATGCTGTTTTTTCTGGTTCAGGGTCTGTTGCGATAGCTAATCAATTTATAGATGTTAATGATCCTACTAACTTATTGCTTGTAAGAAAAGAAACTTTAGCAGTTACGAGATATACAAGAGGATATCAGCCTAACACAGGAACTTTCAACGAAATTTATCTTTATGACAACCCACAGGGAAGCGATGATTTCAGACGTTTGGCATATGGTTATAGCTCATCTTCGGCTAGAAACCCACCTAAATATACAGAACTATTTAGATATACTACATCGACAACAGGCTTCCCTTATTTTATTATGCCAGAGTTACGCAGTGAAGAGGTTATATTAAATAGAATCGAAGCATACATTCAATTGGATAGATTACAAGATGCCATTAATGATTATAACGTAATGGCAACTTTAAGATATGATACTGGAGGGCAACTTACCATTACAGATGTGGTTGGGTACTATGGTGGTACAGAAAAAGAAGCTATGTTGAAGCTTGTTATAGGAGAACGCAGAAAGGAGTTTTTAAGAGAAGGTTTAAGGTGGTTTGATATAAAACGCTTTGATTTAGAAGTTACTCATATTGATGTATTGGGAAATGAGTATAACTTAACGGCTAAAGATTCGAGAAAAGCAGAACAAATTCCTTTAAAAGCAATCGCTAACGGAATCGAACCAAATCAAAGATAATTGAAAAATATTAAGAATATGAAAAATATAATAAAACATATAATACTATGCTTCGCAACTTTGTTGTTTATGCAATGCGACGGTAATGACCCCAACTTAGAGTATGTGGCACCAGAAAATCCAGATATATCTAGTGTTAACGATCAATACCTCTACAGTAATAATGGCCATAGTCTTTTCGAGTTGTACGGTACGGCTACACGCTGGAGATGGAATGATAACTATATAGATCCGACGCAACGCGCGACTCCTATAAAATCAGATTTTGTTATTCCAGCCACAAAGTTAATTAACCATTTATGGATTGGTTCTTATGCTGCATCAGGAACGTCTGCCGCTAATTTTATTAAAGAATTATTCCCTGCAGAGTTAGTTTATATTGGTTCTTATATTTACAAAGAAGATGGAACTATATTATTAGGATATGCCGAAGGTGGAGCCCGTGTTACAATTTTAAATCTAAATAGCTTAGATTATCAAGACAGAGATTGGATGACCCGTCCTGGAGGAGGTATATTAGCAACAGTGCATCATGAATTTTCTCATATCGTACATCAAAATTATGGCTTACCTGTAGGTTTTAATAAAATTTCAGACACCTATTTAGGTAATAACTGGAGTAATGGCGTTAGTAAGGAGGACGCGATAAAACTTGGTATGGTGCGAAATTATGGAACATTAAATGAATACGAAGATTTTTGTGAAATAATATCACATTTATTAGTTACAGATCCAGAGAGCTTTGAGGAAGATTTTATAGCTCAAGAAGATTGTACAACATATACAGATGCAGGAGACATTGTTAATTGTCAAGAGCTTAATGAAGGGCGTTTATTAATTAAGAAAAAAGTAGACCTTGTTGTAGAATATTATAAGAATTCTTTTAATGTAGATCTTTTAGCGGTAAGGGATTCATTGCAAGTTAGATTAAATAAAGTTATAGAAACTAACGAAATTCCAGATTAAGTAAAAGATGAGTTACTTTTTACTTAATTAGGTTAATAAAAATATAAATCATGAATAAGATTATAAAAATATTAGTATCGTCATTTCCGTTACTACTGCTTCTTTTAGCGATTAGTTGTTCAAATAATGATGTAGATCCTCTTTTTGATCAAACAATAAATGAACGAACAGATGCTCTTAAAACAGAGTATTTAAACGTGTTAACAGCTCCTGAAAATGGATGGAAAGGATATTATTCGCCAAACAAAAACTTTGGTGCATATACCATGCTTTTGAATTTTGATGAAAATGGTGGGGTTACAATAAAATCAGACTATCAATCTAATGAAGATGATATAACGTATAGGTTAGACAAAACATTAAAAATTGAATTGGTTTTTGAGACTTCATCGGTATTTAGCGACATATTTGCTTTGAATAATAATAATAATGATGGTGAATTTGTGTTTAATGTATTATCTGCAACCAGTGAAGAAATTGTTCTTGAAAGTAAATTGGACTATGGAGATGATGTGACGATTTTTAAATTGTATCCAGCAACTGCAGCCGATTTAGATTTAGATAATGTAAAAATGTCTGTAGAGAATATCGCGGGAGATGGTACCGAATCTGTTTTTAGAAATGTATTGTACAATGATGAGGTAATCGCAACATTTGATTTTAATGCAGCAACAAGGCTAACAACCGTTAGTTATCTAAAAGATGGGAAAATAGAATCGGTAAGTGGTCCAATAGCAATTACGGCAGATGGTTTTTATTTTATAACCCCTATAGATGTTAATGGTATTATATTAACAAGTTTTGTATATAATCAAACCGCAAATGAATATGAAAATACTTCTGAAAATTTAAGGATTATATATGACAATATACCGGGAGTGCCTACTAATGATGTTGATAATTTAGGAACATCAGGTTATGAAACATTTGCATATAGAGTAGAATGGGGTATTAGTTTATTGGAATCTTCTGGTTTTATAGCTTTACTAGAATCAATCAACCAATCAAATACATCTTTCACTATCGGTGCTTGGGAATATAATACAATACCAGATCAAGATGGTAATATTATAATATATATTGGAATGGATAGTGTGGCTACAGGAGCTAGATATTATGGAGCTTATAGTTTTGCTCAAAGGATAGAAAATAATAAATTGTATTTAACATATAATGGGACACTTAACGGAAATGCGGCTTATTTTGAACCTTTATTAGAACCACTTTTAGGTTTTTTTAAAAGCAGTGAAGGTTTATATTTTCAAAATGAAGGGTCATTTGTAACAGACACGAGTCAATATTCTAACTCGGCATCGACATTTACAAGTCTCGAGAATCCCCGTTTAAGGCTTTATGGACTTTGGTATTAATTAAATAAGGAAAAAATAATAGGCAATATAAAAGATCGGGCTAAATAATAATTTGCTTTATTAAGCATATAGATTTATGTAAACATTGGAACAAGGTTGTACCAAGATGAATTCCATGTCATCATTTGGTACAGCTTTGTTTTTTCAATTAAAATAGGTTTTAGTAGCATTAGCATGTAGGAGAATGAAAGATGATGTCACGGTCATGATTTTAGTTTTATAAACTTATTTTAATAGATTGTTGCTTTTTATAAAGAATATTTTGTTATTTCTGTTGCAGATTAATTCAAATTGATTTAAAATATTTACTGACACTTAACGTTCAAATAATTACTTTTGCTTCGGAAAAAATAAATTGATGATAAAAATATTTTTAGCATTCCTTACGGTGTTTTTCTATTATGGAGCATTTGCTCAAGATAAACCAAATCGTTCACTTAGAGGAGAAGGCATGAAGTCGCCCAGCGATACCCAGCGTAAATCAGATAAAGAAGTTGCTAAAATAACAGATTACCTCATTATTTCTCATGAAAACGATACAACTTATGTTGATACGACGTTAACCATAAGAAAGGATTATAAATTCAACTATTTAAGAAGAGACGACTTCGGACTTTTGCCTTTTTCAAATCTAGGGCAAACGTATAATAGTTTAACTTACGATTTTGAAAGTACCAGCTTAATGCCAAGTTTTGGGGCAAGAGCCAGACATTTTAATTATATGGAGGTAGAGGATATTAGTTATTATCGTGTTCCCACACCTTTAACCGAATTATTATATAAATCTGCATTCGAACAAGGACAGTTGGCAGACTCCTTTTTTACAGTAAACACATCGCCTCAATTCAATTTTTCAATAGCTTATAAAGGGTTACGTTCATTGGGTAAATATCAACATTTACTAACCAGTACAGGTAACTTTAGGTTTACGGCGAATTATCAAACAAAGAACAAGCGTTATTTTGTTAGAACCCATATTGTCACCCAAGATTTAATGAATCAAGAAAATGGAGGGTTAAAAGATGATAATGTGCCATATTTTGAAAGTGGTGATCCTGAATTTTTGGATCGGTCTATATTAGAAATGAATTTTGAAAATGCAGAAAACACTTTAGAGGGAAAAAGAGTTTATTTAGATCACAAGTATTATCTTTTAAATAAAAAAGATTCATTGTCAACAAATCAAATTAGTATAGGTCATATAATGTCTTTTGAAGATAAATTTTATCAATATGATCAATCTGCTGCGGTTACAAGTTTTTTTGGGTCAGCTTTTAAAACAACAGCATTCACAGATCGTGTTACACTAGAAAATTTTTATAATCAAGCTAATTTAAATTATAGCAATGATATTATTGGAGATTTACAATTCAATATTAGTAATACCAATTATAATTACGGATATGATAAAGTTGTAGTTTTAAATGGCAATACTATTACCAATAGATTAAAAGGCGATGTGTTTTCTGCAGGAGGAAAGTATCATAAAGCATTTCGGAAATTTGAATTCAATGGTGAATTAGGATTAAATGTAGCAGGAGATTTTGATGGTAATTATATAAAAGGAGAAGCTACGTTTAAACTTAATGAAGATGTATCGGCAACAGCGACCATAAATCACAACTCGAAAGCACCTAATTATAATTTACTATTGTACCAAAGTAATTATTTTAATTATAATTGGAGAAACAATTTTAATAATACTGAAACACAACAACTATCATTTCAGCTACAATCCAAAAAAATAGCAAATATTTCTGTAGACTATTCAACAATCACAGATTACACGTATTTTAAAAAGGACACAGACAATGCCATAAAAGGGTTTCAGGATAATAAAACGATATCGTATTTAAGGGTTAAATTGGGAAAA
>NZ_QKPO01000024.1 GCF_003258355.1 Confluentibacter sediminis
AAAATAAGAACTTTCATCCAAAACTTAAAATTTTGAATTATATTTGAGAGGTTGTGCAACAGGCACATTGTATAAAAATAATGCGTAAGTTTATTCCTAAATCAAAAGTTAGTGCTTGTTTGCTTGCATCTGATTTTCCTTCGGAAAATCCTCGCACTCAAACTACGCACTATTCTTATACGAAACCGTTACCACACATTTGAGAAAAACAATCGTCATATCAATTATCTTTCTGACTTTATTAGTTGGATGTGGAACTTCAAAAAAAGTATTCCAAAATGAACGGATTTTTAATTATGAAAATCTGAATCTGAATTACGCACTAGAACTTGAAAAAAAACTAAAGTCCGAAGATATTACTCGAACACATAAAGTTGGACTTGGAGAAAATATTTATCCGAATAAGGACAATTATGAACTTGAAATTTCTCGAGATTTTAAGCGAATTATAAAACCGAATTTCTCACTCGAAGTTGGTTACTATTTCACAAAGGACAGTATAATCCGAGTTACTACTTACGAGTGGAATGACTTAAAAAAGAAAAGTTTCAAAACGGAGAAACAAAATTTGAGAACAAAAAAAGCGTTTAAGAAAAAATTTGCCGAATTGACTGAAATGCTAACTGAAAAGTACGGAGAACCAACCTTTTCGGAAATACAGTCTGAAAACCCAAAAGATGATGGAACTTATCGAGACGGAATAAAATGGCTGAATAAAAACGGAATGAATGCATATTTATTTGCTTTTGGAAACCCTAAAGGTTCTTATAATCAAATAAGATTATCGATTTATCCGAATTAAAAACGTGGCACAAACACAGGTAACCGTTGCACAAGCCCATAAATTATAAAAAACAGACTTCCATAGTTGCCTTTTAAGGCAGTTTCTTTTTTTACGTCACTTTATAATTAGGTGTTTTAAGGTTCATTAAAAACAACTTTTCGAGCTTGTATACACTCTTTTTTACTGAAAAAAATAAAGCTAGCATTCCTGCTCCACTTTTCACTCTTTTTTGGGTGAATTTCAGATACTTTTTCAGGTTATAGGCAATGGCAGATAGATGCATTACTTTGTTAGCCTGTTTTATTCCCAATGTATTTATTTTTCGAAGCCCCAGAAACTGTGTGAGCGTTCCAAATACGGGTTCTACCGTGCTTTGTCGTTTGCCCTTCATGTAGCGTCCTCTAGCACTGTTTACTCTGGTGTTATTTCGTTCGTACTCTTCTACATAATAGGTAATTGTAATACGCTTTTCTTGACTCTTTTTTAAACAAGAACTTCTTAATGGACAGTCAATACAGACTTTTTTTGAGGCTCGATATTCTTTCTTTTTATTATTATTTACGCCTTCATAAAAAACCTTTTTAAAGGGGATGATTTTGCCCTGAGGACATACGTAATGATCCTTCTCCTTGTTATAATTAAATCCATCTGTACCTCCTTTGTAAGTGCCATGGGGTGGAATATAACTCCGTAATCCCTTTGCTTCTAAATAAGCATAGTTCTCTCCACTACTATAGCCGGTGTCTGCTATACAATTATGCCATAATAAACCGTGCTTATGAAGGCGTTTTTCTAAGCGTTTACATATATCTGGTAGATACTGACTATCTCTTGAGTCTGCATGATACGCCTTGATATCCGTTATCACATGGTGGCCTGTATCCACACTTAACTGACTCATATAATTAAGCTTTCTTGCCTTGCCCGGTTTTACACTAATTCGGGCATCGGGGTCTGTTGGGCTGTAATGGGTTTTATTGGAAGTGTACTTGGAGCCTTTATTACCCGCACCTGGTCGCTGGTCTTGATCTTTACTCCATTTTTTATTTCTACTTTTTATGGATTGTAATTCACTAGCACTGGCACTTATTTCTTGTTGCGATTTGGGGGCTTTATTAGCTTTGCTTTGTCTTATAGGTGCAGCATCTTTATCCATAGCGCTCATATGCCTGATTCGATGTAAATGCAGATCTAAATCTTCTTTAGGGACCTTTAGTTCTAAAGTGTCCATCGAGGCATTTGCTTTTACTGGGGCGGAATCTATCGCTTGGGTATGGCCACTTACCATCCCTTTAGCTACACACATACCGAATACTTTTGTGAAAACTGATTCAAAAACCGGTTCTGGATATAATTGGCGGATCCTACTTATCGTGCTATGCCATGGTAGGGGCTCATCTATATCATAGCCCAAGAAATAGAGAATATCCAACCGCATGCTGCTATGTTGGATCAAATCTCTATCGCTGATGAGATTCTCTAAATAACCAACCAAGCACAGCTTAAAGAAAACAACAGGGTCAATGCTTTTTTGTCCGCTATCCCCATAATAAGGACGCGTGAGTTTATATAAAAATTCTAGATCTAGCTCCCCTTTTAATCGTCTGTAAAAATTGTGCTCGGGAACGCGTTCGCTAAGCTGAAAATGTGCGAATAGTTTCTCTTGATAGTCTTTTTTTCCTTGCATAAATAAAGATATGAAATTTATTAATATCTTAGTCTTGTGCAACAGGCACATTGTATAAAAATAATGCGTAAGTTTAATCATAAGTAAAAGTAAAGGGAACCGTTGTGCATGATATGAAAAAAACGAAATTACTGTTTATAATATTGAGTTTAATCGGATTAAATTCTTGTGCTCAACAACTGACTTGTGAGGATTTCAAAAATGGAACTTTCTATGTCCCAGAGGACGAATAAACACTTTTGACCTATAAAATAATTAGAAACGGAAATGAACAAAGAGAAATAGTAGAAGACCCTGAAAATACTCTTGGTACGGATTTTAATAAAAGTCCTTATGAAATAATCGAATGGATTGACGACTGTACTTACCGAGCAAAATATGACGAAACAAAAATGGAATTGTCTGAATATCAAAAATTCGTAAATGACAACAATGGAATTTTGACTGAAATGGTAAAAATAGAAGGAAAATGCTTTTATTTTAAAGCAACTTTAGACGTAAATGGACAGATTCAAGTTATGAATGGAAAAATCTGTAAAGAATAAATACTATGTACAACTCAGAACTGAGTTGAATTTTATATATTTTATAATGAGAAAAGTGCTTTCATAAATTCAATAGCCATTTACCTTGCTTTGGTTCTAAATAATATTTATCTTTATAAAACCAGTAAGTAAAGTGATTTACTTTAAGTTCATTTATAATAGCGTCAACAAATCGGATAACAGTTTGTTTTTAAAATTTATAAATGATTGATATATAATTCTTTATGGGATTAAGTGGTCTACCTGTCATCCCGACGAACCCTATTTTTATAAAATTAAAATACTGTTAATTATATGATTTTCAGTATTTTAATTTTTTTTGGTTTCAAATGAAATCAATTAAAATCAAATAAAAGGTGTACAATTCGGTGAATGGATTCTTATTAGAATTGTCGTAATTTCAAATAGCTTTTAAGAGCAATTTGACTTTAAATTTTTTACCGTAAAACTCGTAAAATGTAGACAAACAGTACGTTTTTAGTGAATTTATACATATGGGAGTTATAAAATTCCCTTTAAATAATTGCTGTGGTAGCTAGAAAAATATAAAAAGGGATTCCTTGAGATTTAAATAAGCAATTACCTTATTCTGGTAATATTTTTTAAGTAGCTTTTCTAAATACTCAATTTTATCCTTTTTCAGATTTTAAGAGTCTTCATGAAGTTCTACAACTTTATATAAAGGATTAAATAGCATTAATAGTTGAGCTATCGTTACTTTTAAATGTGTTTGAAATAATATTTAAGACAGGTTTATCCTAAAAATTCTCGACACCTTCTTTAGTAAGGCTTAGCATGTTTACGATCTGTTTCAGTTTGTCATCTTCAATGGTTTCTGACTGTTCAATTTTAGATATAACTACTTTCTTATTTTGAAAGTTATCCAAAGTGTTGTCAAAGATAAAATTATCCAAAAGGCATCAATAAAAAATATTTGAAACTGTCCATTGATAAATGAGTTCCATATCCAATTTTTAGTAATCAAACCATTAACGATAGGGATTAAAAAACCTATAATGCTCCCAGAAAGTAAACTATATTTATTGGTGACATGTATATTTTTTTTCAATATGAAGAAAAGGGTAAGTATGAGCCATCCAATAAAATAAAAACCATAAATAAAGTATTGTACTGCCGGATGCCAAATTTTAACGGCAATAAATGACAAGGCCGTAATGGGATACATACTCAAGCAAATAGCTAAGTAAATATTGATAACACCATTATTGAAGCGCCTTTTCTTTTCGGAAATGTTTGTTTTATCACGGGCAACTAACCAAATCATGACCCCGGATATGATAACAAAACAGGTCGCAATACCCAAAATAAAACTGATTATTTTTAAGGGATAACCTCCGTAATCTCCAAAATGCAGTCTTGATAGGGTGTTCTTTACACCATCCAAATAAGAGGTGCTTTCTGGACTTTTTTTGTAAATCAATTCATTTGTCCCCACCTTATAAATCGCCTCACCAATACCTGTGAACCTATGGTTATAATTTAAATGCCCATTAATCAATACATGCATGTTTTCATTACCATAATTAAAAATATGTATTTCTGTAACATTGAAATCCTGCCACATAGATTTGGTTTTTTCTATGTATGTAGCTAAATCAAAATCCGTTTCCAGGGTATCCTTTCCCAACTCATAATGTGGATGGCCATACCCTAAATCTTCATAAAATTTATCTTGGTCATTGTTGTATAAAAGCATCATACTCGGGGCGGCCAAAAAAGCATTAATCATAAAAAAAGCTCCCGTAATGGCATATACAAACTGAAATGGCAAACCAAGTATACCAAGTGCCGTATGTGCATCCGTCCATAACGTTTTCAATTTGCCAAAAGGCCTGAATATAAAAAAATTTGATATAATTTTTTTCCAATGTACCAACACGCCTGTTATGATGGCAAATAGAAAAAAGAATGCCACAAGCCCCGATAAATAATATCCAAATGGATATGGAATTTGTGCCAAGAAATGAAGCCTATATAAAAACTCACCTAGAGAATACGATTCCAAATACGTCTTTTTGGATTGATCTTTCGTGTTTAAATAAAAGAATTGCGATGCCCTAGATGCAGCAGGAGCTAAGGTGTCTTTTGACTCTGAAATAGACACGGCAACCCTTTGTTCCACATAATATTTACTAAACTCGATATCCCTGCCATATAAATCGTCTTCGGCATTCAGGGAATCCAAAACTTTATTGAAATTTAATTTTATATCATCTGTAACCTGTACAGATTCATTGCGTTCCCAATTAACTATTTCGTCCCTAAAAAAGGAAAAAGATCCCGCGAAAAAAATAACGTATAACACTACGCTGATAACAATACCACTCACCGTATGGGTGTGAAAAAGTATGTTGTAAATTCTATTGTTCATCGTTTAGTTTATTGTTATAGGGTAATACATTTTTCCTAGATAAATTATAAGAGAAAAAAACAGACCCAATAGAATGTATATGCCCCAAATTTTCCAGCCATTTTTAGACAAAAACGCTACAATCATTAAAGTGACCCAGAGTATGAATCCCGTAAAGGTTGAGGTAATCATGACATTCACATGGTCTAACCAAAAAGTTAAGGACAAATGACATGTTATTGTAACAAAATAACCTCCTAAAAATCCGGCAGTTATCTTAGCAAATTGTTGCCAGTTTGAAGATAAATATTTTGGGTTTGCAGGCATCGGTGTACTATTTAAAAAATTAAGAATTCGAAACAAAGAGACAGTATCAATATGATTAAGATAGATTTGGGGCTTAAAATTTTTACAGGCGTTAACAAGAGGACTAAACTTCCAAAAGTCATTAAGCTAATCATAAATATGAAACTTCCAGAACCAAACCCAAACAAGATGCAAAATGTCCAACAAGAAGCCAAGAGCATCATTAACCCCAATAATTTTGAAATTTCTTTCTCTTTTTTTACCCAGTTTTCAAAACCAAAGCTTGGATTTTTAATTGATTTTTCAGAGGTATTATAAAGTATATAGAAAGCAAAAAAAATGATTAGAAGTGTGAATGAAATCATTTTAATAATAGTTATTTATAAAATACAATATGTGCCGCAATGCCATATAAATTGATATGCTTCGCCTTTGTATGTTCCTGGAACTTCTTCTTTTATTGTTGCTTCAATAATGTATTTGGTATCCCAAGGCAATTTAAATAATATGAAGCCTTTTTCGTCTGTTTTTAAAGTTTTGGACCATAAATCGGATACGTATATGTGTACTTCATTTTCGGGCAGTAGTTTGTTTTTAAATAAAACTTGAAGTTTAATCTGGTCTTTATTTTTTGAAACATCCTTTATTGTTATGCCAATTTCATTTACTGCTAATGTTTCTGAATCAGTTTGCCCAACTTGGATTTTTGCCGTGGCATGGTAATGTGTCTTGAAAATCCCAAAATTGTATTTAGTATAATCCAATACATCAATCTCATTATTATTTAACGCTATCGTAAACGTTCCGTTTTTTGCTGGCTTAAATTTAGCAAGATAATAATCTTCAAAAGCCGTTGTTTCCATTGTTGTTCTGTTGCCTTTTTCATCAATAATCCAAAGTGTGAAATTTTTCACCTTTGGAAATGCTTCTCCATTTACTTTTTCAATTTCACCATATGTATATTCCCCATAATAAATTTTCACATCTTGTTCCACGCCAACCATTCCGGTTTTATTTGTTTCAATCCATAAATAATGGGCAAACATTTGTGATGTTGTAAATACGATTAAAAGGGCTGTTAAAATTATTTTTTTCATATGTAGATATTTATTTTCATTTGTCATATGTTATTTGCATATCTTAATTGCTGTTTACGACCAATTTTTCAGCCATGCTCATTTCACGTGTTTATATTTTATGATCCATTTAAAAAGCAGTCCCCTTTTATGCAGGGGACTGCTAACAACTAACTAAACTATTTGCTGAAAAATTCTGATATGATATTATTTAAAAATTATAGGTTACCGTAATCCTTCCATTCATTCCTGGTTCGGATTGCCAATATAAGTAGCTACCATAATTTGCCCCTGCATATAAATATTCATCCAATATATTATTTACATTAAGTTGCACCCGAATTTTTTCATTTTGCCAAGATAGTCCACCATCCAATCTAAAATAATCAGGTAGATCACTTTGGTTATTCGCTCCCCAAGACCAAGTTGAACGATCTACTTGATATTGATATCCTACCGATGCTCCAAAACCTTTTAATAGTGAAGTTTGGGCAAAATTATAATAAACCCATCCATTGGTTATATGTTTTGCAAATCCTGAAAGCTTTTGCCCAATATTAAGTGGGTTAGTGTCTTTTGTGATTTCCACATTGGTATTCGCATAATTTAAGACGATGTTAAGTTCTGGAGTAATTTCTCCCTGCATATCGAATTCAATACCTTTTGATTGAATTTCACCTAACTGAATAGAAAAGTTATTGTCTTCAGGATCCACTACCAATTCATTTTTTTTGGTAATCTGGTAGATTCCTAGAGATGCTTTTAAACGATTGTTGAAGAATGATTTTTTGATACCACCTTCAATGTCCCTGGCTTCCACAGGCTCAAAAGTCTCTCCCAATCTACTAACACCGGTTTGACCTAAAAAGGATTGGTCGTAAAGGGTATAAGCGGTAAGACTTGGTAGTATATCGACACTTAAACCAAATCTAGGGGTCCATTTGTTGTCACTTTCCGCTTTTCCAATAGTAATAAGCTCTGTATGTCTAGCTGCTAGTGTCAATCTGACTTTATTTTGTATAAAGCCTATTTCATCTTGTGCGTAAAAAGATTTTGCTATAAATCCAGTATTGGTAACACCAAAGCGATCCCGTACTTTTTGGGATCTGTCAAACACAGGTGTTTCTGTATTGCCATAAATGGGATTATATATATTAAAAGGTTGGTTTACATCTATAACAATGGATTGGTTCCAATCTGCCCAATACTCCTTTTCGCTGTAGTCAAAGCCAGCTAATACATTGTGAGTAATACCCAGAGTATTAAAGTTTCCATACAGATATGTTTGAAAATATTTCCCAAGGGATAACGCATCCCAAATACCAACATAACGCGTAGCATCACCAGTATTGGGCAAATCCCAAAGCCAAGTAGAGTTTCCTTCTTGGTCATATCTCAAATATGCAAATTGGGTTTCAAAGCTCCAATTTTTGGAAAGCTCATGTTTTAAATTCGTAAATAAAGTCAGTTCCTGAATATCGGTTACAGGATAGTTTGTATCAGTATATTTGAAATTTCTGTCCAGACTACCGTAGCCATCTGCAACTGGAGCAAAAACATAGGCAGAACCTACGAAGCTTTCTGCTTGCTGTAAATTTAATTCGGTGGTTATGGATGTTTTATTGGATAGATTGTATGTAAATGAAGGTGCTATACCATAACGTTCTGCATCTTCATTACCCCGATGCGAATCGGCCGTTTGGTACATTCCATTGAAACGATATAGCAGTTTTCCGTCATCTGTTAACTTGCCTCCAAGATCAACCGTTCCCCTGTAATAATCAAAACTACCGCCAGACAAAGAAATTTGAGCTACTGGTATATTGGTTGGTTTTTTGGTTACCACATTGTAAAAACCCCCTGGTTCTCCTGCTGACATCATAAAGCCTGCAGGGCCCTTAACAAACTCGATCCTCTCCACATTGTTCATGTCTTCCGATAACGGACCCCAAGTGTCCTCAACGTTAAAACCGTTTCTAAATGCAGGCAATCTAAAGCCACGCATGTTCACCCTTGCAAAATGTCCCCAATGCTCTAGCATGGTAACACCACTTACATTACGAATAACGCCCTCCATCATACTGGTAACTTGTTGATCTGCCAATAAATCACTGTTTATTACTTGAATGTTTTGCGGTAGTTTTACCAGTTCCGTTTTTAAACGAAGGGAAGATGAAGGAGTTCGTTCTGAATACTTATTATCTTTTGTGCCTTCAATTATAACTTCGCTTAAGCGTTCTTCATTTTCGATTAAAACTATAGGCGCCACTTTGGTCGTTTGATTGCTTGTAACAGTAACGGCTATTTCTTCGGCAACATAACCAACAAAAGAGATTTTTAATCTGTAATTGCCAGGCTTGATATTTTCAATTTTATATTTCCCAGAGTCATTTGTTTCCGTGCCATGGTTTGTGTTGTCAATAATCACGTTGGCATTTGTTATGGCATTTTTTTGTTTTGTAATGACTTGCCCCATAATGCTTCCATTCTGTGCATAAAGACAAGCCACAGAAAAAAGCGTTGTTGTTAATAATATTATTTTTTTAATCATTATGTTTGTTGTTTATAATTAGTCTAAATAAATTTAGCGCAAAAATAGTATGGTTTAGGAATAATAAAATGACGTGATTTGGAAAAAAAAAGACGTAAAATTGAAAATTTTGAGAACATTGATTTAAGGGATACCAATACTTATATTTATGAAAAAATATCATTAAAAAGACATACTAATAAAAAAGAGGGCCTCAGCATTGAATATTTTGATGTAAAGCCCAATTATGGTTCTGGATATATATATTGTATGAGGACTAAGGATATACATATCACATTGAGCAGGTATAGACTGAAAAAGGATCTTACATATATTCAATCATCAGAGAATGAATCCATACATATTAATTTTATGCTGACGGGGGAGAAAATCATCCAAATGGAAACCCTGGATGACTTATTTTTAGAAAGTAGGGAGACATTTATGGCGGTTATTACCAACTACAAAGGTTGCATTAAATTGTTTGGAAAAAAGCTTTTTACCGAAATAAAAATAACCTTACCTGTTACTTTCCTGTTGGCTCACGGATTTGTTAATAATTATAAACTAAAAACTTTATCGGATGAGCGTTTGATTTTACCTATTACGGATGAGTTGTTTTCCATACTTGAAAACTTGGAGCGTAAAGCAGTTTCAAAAGTTATTAATAAAATTTATTTAAATGCCAAAGTATTTGAACTGATGGCTTTGCTATTGGAGAGCTACAAAAACTCCAATGGACATGTTAAATGGCCCCATGATAAAATGCTTAAAAAATTATATCAAATAAAACAATTAATTACCTCCAATTTGAATAAAAACTTTTCGTTAGCAGAACTGGCCGGCCAAGTAGGTGTTAATGGACATACATTGAATAAAGAATTTATCCGAGTATTTGGATGCACGGTTAATGAATTTAGTATTGCCGAAAAAATGAACTATGCAAAGTATATGTTAGAAAACACCCAAAAAATGGTCTATCAAATTGCTGAAGAGATTGGCTATAAAAATGCGACACACTTTACGGCAGCTTTTAAGAGGTTTACCAATCTCACTCCGAAAGTATATAGAACGAAAGCTTAAAATTCATATTATGCATATAAATAGTTCAAAATCATTAGATTCTTTAATGCCTTTGGAGATATACTTTTTTAAAGTGATGGATTCAGTGGAAGGGAATAAAAACATATTACTGTAACTGTTCCTAATTGAGCGCAGGGAATCCATAGCTTTAAAAAGGCATCAAGCTCGCACCAAAGCGAGTGTGGTAGTTTTTGCGTAAATTTAGGATTTTATGAAAGGTGTTAAAGAAATTTAGACCTCATTTCCTCTATTTTTTTCTTTTGGAATATCCAGCCTATAATAATCTTTGCCAAACGTATTTTTAATATAGGACAGCTCATTTAAGATGCGGACAAAATCATTTTTAATTCTCTGCAATTCGCTTCGGTTCTGTTCCATCTATAAAAAGTAAAATAAATTATCCTTTAAATTTAGGATTAGGTAGCCAAAGATAAAAAAGATTTAAACATTGATTTTCTATTAGAAACCAACGGTTCTTTCTGAATTATATGTACTATTTGTATTCCTTTTAATGTTATTTTGGCAGACTCAAATTCTTTAAACCCTAATCCACTTGCAATTCGCTATTTTATAAATCGATGATCTTGTTCTACAACGTTATTTAAGTACTTGCATTGCCTTACCTTGATTTTCGAAAATGACCTTTTATTAAAAAAGATTGGGCACTCATACGTTGTCTTCTTTTGGTTAATAAGAAATCAACTGTATGTCTTTGGTTATCTAATGCTCTATACAGATAACACCATTGCCCTTTTACTTTTATATAGATTTCATCCATTCGCCAGCAATTACCAACGACTTTCTTTCTCTTGGTAAATTCCTTTTCCAGAAGTAGAGTAAACTTAAAAATCAACTTTGAACAGTGGAGTGTTCCACTTTAATCTCTCTAATAGCCAAGAGCTCTTCTATACTTCTATAACTTAATCCAAATCTTAATTTATAATAAACGGCTTGGATAATAATCGACTTTGGAAAGCAGTGACCTTTTGATGTTAAAGATAATGATTAGGTTTTTCTGATCTAAATGAGGCAGAACCAGTGGATGTTCTATAAACAAAAAAAAGCAAACCTAGCACAAACTTTACATTTCAAAAAGTTGGTGCTTTTTGTCATCCCTAAGCACATAAGACTTATCACCCTGACTCGTTTCAGGGACTCATCCCAATGTAACTAAGATGCAGAAACCAGTATCAGCATACCAAATCAATAACAAAACGATTAAACAACAAATAAATGTTGTTTTTAAAGGTCTCTTTTAACTTAAGTTTACAATTAGGTGAATCAATTAAAATCAACTAAAAGGTATATTGTTCGGTGAATCATTTCTAATCGGAATTGTCGTAACTTTAAAGGGCATTGAAGAGCAATTTGACTTTTGTTTGATAGTGTTAAGTGTTAAAGGGAGTTTCTAAAAAATGTAAAATAAAATACTCTTTTCTTAAGTCGAACTCAGATTAAATTAACATGAGTTTTGAGGAACAATTACTTTTTAAAAAGTAATTCATTTAGGGTTTGTGTTTTCCATTAGTTTTTTTATTTCACCAGTATCAAGAGCATAATCATATATTTGTAACGATGCTATGAAACCAGAAAAATTTTCTCCAATGTCAGAAGCCCCAATAATAATCTTGGCATTATCGATAGCAGAAGATAATAACATAATTTGTGAGTTATCTAAAACACCATTAACATAAATTTTCTCAAGAACGCCATCAAAAGTTAATACAATATAATGCCATTTGTTAGCATCGGGAAGATTGTTATAAGGCATATCAAAATGACCATCCAGGTGAGGGGCAGCTCCATAGTCTCCACTATTATAAGCTAAGGCATTGTAAGAGTTAGCTAAATTGAATTCATGCCTGTCACACCAAGATGCTATAATTTCTCCTGTTTCTGATATTTCCGGATTTTTCAACCAGGTTGCCACTGTGTAAGAACCGTTCCAAGCCAATGTTTTAGGAACAGGTTTATCTAATACCAAAGCACCTTTAGTAAACTTTATAGCTTTTACGCCTTCATTATCCGTTTCTAAAGTTAAGTTCCCCTTTTTTGTGAAAATTCCTCCTATAGATCCTTTGTTTTCAATGGTTGATAGAGGTTCATTATTAGAAATGTTAGATAAATCAAGGTTAACTAACATTTCTTTATTGCTTCTAATAGCTGGAGCAACATCAGATTTTTTGTTTTTTAGATGTAAAGGAATTTCAAACAATGAACTATAAACTTTAATGTTCCAAACTGCTGCATAAAGCCCTGATTTTTCTGTACCTGTAACCGTTAATTTAATAAAGCGGGCTTTAATATCGTTATTATCAATCATTGGGCTGCCAGGCGTTTGGTTCTTTGATTTGTCTGAGTATATTTTCCAGCTTTTGCCATCTTCGGAATATTCTAAGATATATTGATAATAATAACTAGCAAATTCAAATTGTGTGGTTACTCTTTTTATTTTTTGAATAGATCCTAAGTCAATTGTTAAATCTTGGGGAAGTGAGTTATCACCGGCTTTCCACATGGTGGCATTATTATTATCGGTCGCATAATCTGGTTTATACTTATAATCGTATTCTAAAGATTTTAAATGGTAATAGGTTGATGCTTTTACGTTAGCATTTAATGCAATATTTTCTGGAACCTTAGATTTTATAATATTTTCAATACCTTTTTGTGTGGGTACTACCTTTTTTATAGTAGAATCATTCTCAAAAATCATTTTATCTATACATACTTGTCGCGAAAGACCACCACGAGTCATAGGGAAATCATGCTTATGATAAACAATATAATAATCATGACCTTCTTGTAATATAGAATGATGTCCAGGGCCATGAGTAGATTGGTCTTCATTGGTACTTAAAATAGGATTGTTAGCTCCCTCGGTAAATGGACCATAAGGAGAGTCTCCATAAGAATATCTTACATTATAGGTTTCATCATGACAAGAATCACCAGAATACATTAATATGTATTTATTTCCTTTTTTCATCATGTAAGCTGCTTCAAAGGGATCTGGTGTTTGATCTAAAGGAATATTTTTTGAATTTACCATGTTGGCCATGGTTTTGGTATCTAATTCACCAACGGCATAACCACCATTATAATGTACCCAAGTGCCCCAATAGCCATATATTTTTCCATCAGTATCTTTAAAGAATTGAGCATCTAATGAAGGAAAACCTTCTCTTGGATATCCATTGGAGATTACAGGTTTGTCGTTTTCGTCTAATTTGGTCCAAGGGCCAACTGGTGTATCTGATACATAACCATAAATATTACAGCCTATCTCACAATTACCAAAGTACAAATAATACTTGCCATCTTCACTTTCTATAATGTCAGGCGCCCAAAAATTTGTAATAGGCATGGATGAAAATGGAGGGATTTCCATGGTATAGTTATACCAATTTAGCAAATCTTCACTATACCAAACCGTTGGAGCCCCTGATGCCAACATTTCATTATCGGTAGTGGCATAGATATAATAAATATCCCCAAATTTTTTAATAGTTGGATCGGCAAAATAACCTGGTAAAATAGGATTGCTCACGGCTGTTAATGTGTTGTTATTTGTATCCTTTTTATAGTGTTTTGTGTTTTGGGCACATGAAAAAAGAATAATAAACATAATAATGATTGAGAATAGAGTATGCGTTTTTTTCATTTTATGTTTATGATATTTATTGTGTTGTTTTTATTGAAATGTTTGTTTGCTTTTTTGAAATAAACTATAAAAATATGATGCTGCAACCAAATCTTCTAAAGCATGACCTACCGATTTGAATAATGTGATTTCAGAATCGGAGGTTCTCCCTATTTTAGCATTGCTGCACAATTCAAATAAATCAGCTTTAATAGCTTCTTTAGTTATAATACCCTTTGATAAAGGAATTACAATATCACCACTTTCTTTTAAACCACCTTGGTAAGTATCTAGAAAAACACTTGATTTCATTATACATTCGTCATCAGCTTCTCGGGTATCTTTTTTATAAGCTCCAACCAAATCCAAATGCTGTCCCTTTTTTAACCATTTACCTAAAACCAATGGGGTAGGTGATAATGTTGCACATGAAATGATATCGACTTCAGAAATTTTATCCTCTATGTTTTTTATAGCAATACAAGTAAAAGATTCCATTTTTAAATCATTACAAATTTTTTGAGCCTTCTCAAAATCACGTCCCCAAACATAAACCGTGTCTATAGGCCTCACACTGCTATGCGCTTTAATTAAATTGATAGATAGAGCTCCTGTTCCAATCATTAACATAGACGACGCACTCTTTTTTGAAAGAAAATAACTAGCTAAAGCAGAGGCGGTGGCCGTTCTTTTAACGGTTAAAGATTTTGCTTCTAAAATGGCTTTTAAACCACCTGTATGTCCATCTAAAAACAGGTACATGCCTTGAATGGCTGGAAGATTATATTTTCCGTTATTAGGACTTACAGTGGCAATTTTTACACCAAATTCTTTTCCCGGATTAAAAGCAGGCATCAGTAATAAGGTAGAATCGATGCCTTCTTTAGGATTTGCGAAATCATGATGGTGACGCATAGGTACTTCAATGTTAGAATTT
This sequence comes from Confluentibacter sediminis, assembly GCF_003258355.1. Classification (GTDB taxonomy): domain Bacteria; phylum Bacteroidota; class Bacteroidia; order Flavobacteriales; family Flavobacteriaceae; genus Confluentibacter; species Confluentibacter sediminis. The sequence continues at coordinate 14,963 of NZ_QKPO01000024.1, forward strand.
GAAAACCCTTCTTCAAGAACTTTTATTAATCCTTCAAAACTGCAATTTTTATTTATAAAATCATCGGTTATATACGGAATGGTTTGGTTCATGTATTAATGTTTTAATATTTAACCCCAAGAAAATCGTATATCTTGGGGTTAAGTATTTGTTTCTAATAAGAAAGTAATTTATCTCTTATAATTTAATAGTAAGACTCTTTTTTTGTAATGGAATTTGAAAAGCACCATTAATCTTGGTATAGGGAAGCTCTAAATCCTGATTTGCTCTCAAATAAGCGTTTGGGGTATAATCATCTTTAGCATTTAAGGTAATTTCTATACTATCCGTTTTTGTATTGTAAGTCACTTTTTCAAAGGTTCCGGCATCTAATGTTAGCCATAATTGTTTAGGAGCAATATAAACTTTAGATTTTGCGGCTGTTGTTATTTTTACTTCAATAATATCTTTTTTAGTGCTTAAGTTACCACCAAAAGCTAGCCATCCTAAATCATCATCTTTTGTGATATAGGATGCTGTATTAACAGCATATCCATAAAACCCCGAACCATAATCTCCCGAAAGATAGTCTATTCTTAACTCCGTTGGGTAAGAATGAAATGCTGCTGGACCAAATCCGTCTTCAGTAATATTGGATATCCCTCCTAAAAGACCACCATAGCCCACTTTTAATAAGTATAAATCATTTGTTTTTCTATATTGTTTAAGTACAGGAATGGCATTTAAAGAAGATCCATAATGATGGATTTGTCTTTCAACCCTCGATAATTTCCCACCGTATAAAAAATCCCAATACCTACGGGCGTTGCCGTTGTATGCCCAATGTGGCATGGTTGGCATATAGGCTAAAATGGCGTTTAATGTAATATCAGCTTTGTGGTTATATCCAAAATAATCAGACCACATATAAACTTCTTCTTGACCTGTAGAATCCCAAGGCATTTCACTACCAAAAGGATAATCTAAAGCTCTCCAATGGTCTGCTCTTTCTTTCATTCTGGCTTCTAAATCTGTAGCCATGTCTTTAAATTTTTCGATTTTTAAATCTTCAAGAATGTATAAAAACACAGAACCTTCCATTTGTCCAAATTGTGCATAATAAGGTGCTTGTTCTACCATGGCTATAGTGGTATGGTACGCTTGTTTTAAGTACCAATCCCAAGTTTTGTTGTCCACTAAGCCTTCATGATATCTTGCTAACTTATACATGACCCAATAAGCGGCGGCAACATGTGGATAATTATATGATCTTCCTGGGTCATTTGCATGTTTATGATCCCAAGCTGCCCATGTTTTATAGTTGATGTCATCGCTATAAGTTCCTTTAGGCAAAGAATCTGGCTCGTAATAAAATACACTTTTCTTAACGCCATATTTATATTTTCCTTCGCTATATTGAATATTTCCCCAAAGCGTTTTATCAATAAACGCTTCCAGTTTTTTAATCTCATCTTTGTCAGGTTGAATAAGCTGTTTCATTATGGCGGCTAGCCAGCCTCCAGCACCACCTTCATCACTTAAACCGGCCACCCAAGCACGACTATCTTGTGTTAATTGTTTTTTAGTTTCGTAATCGTAACTGATCACAGAGGGATTTCTTTTAAAAATAGGATCTGATTTGTCAAACCATTGCTCTGTCATTAAAAAGTGACCAAAATCTTTAACGACTTCCGTTTCAGGTTTTATAACCTTATAATTTATCGTTTGTTTTATGCCATTTTTGTAAGTAACGGTTAGTCTGGCACGTCCCCATTTTTTACCTTGAACTGTATATTTTTTAAGACCTTTATCTGTTAATCCTTCTGCTTTTATTTTAAGTGCATCTTTAGGTTCTATATCGAAAGAACTTACATCACTTTTATAATTCAAAAACAATTGTGATTCAATGTCTTGAGGAAGTACATAGCCAGGTATGCTTGTCGCTATGGGTTGCTCTTCTTTTTCAAGAGTTTCTTGAATATTTTTAATGCTTTCTGAAAGTACAAATTTTAAAGCAAAGTTTTTAGTTTCTTTGGGTTTTAGTATTAATGATGTAGGTTCATTCCATTCATTCACCCCTTTCCATTCATTATCGCCATAGGCTTTACTGTAAACCATCCATTCATGGAATCCTTCAAAAACGATACTTCTTGGTGTGGCATCGTCTAGTAATGGACGATACGCTTCAAAAGCCATATTTTCTTTTGGTAAAACCAATAATACTGGGCCTTGGCCACTTAACCGTTTTACTTCCAAATAACCGGCATCCATACCAATGTAAGGATCGAAAAACACATTTTGGGCATGGGTTTCATTTAGTGATTTTCCCTCTAATATATTGTTGAAAATCATGGGGATTCCTAAAGCACCTATTTCAATGTTTTTATTTGTTTTATTGGTTATCTCAAATCGTAATACTAATTCATTATTATCTATTTCATAAAAACGTTTAATAGTAACGGGGATATCACTAGGTAAGGTGTTTGCCAAATCTGCACCGGCTAAAACGTTTCCAGACGTTTCTATGGGTGTTACAGTAGATCGTTTGGTAGCAGTTGAATAACTTTTCCAATCACTTTCTGCTTCTTTAATTCTTAAATTTATATCTCCCAAATGGTATAATCCATCTTTATCTCTAATTTCTAAACGATCTCCGGGTGTAAAATCAAAATTTAAATCCTTAGCAGGCCTTAAAGCAGCCACCGTTTGAGAGGCTCTTACTAATTTTAATTGAAAATCGGGGGTATCAAATTTTTGGTAAATATCGGCAATCCCTAATGTAGGTTCTTTTTCTTCAATTTTACTCCAATAGCCTTGTGCCTGAATTGTTGATACTGCTAAAAACAGTACGACGCACAAGTTACTTTTTAGATTTATATTCATTATTTGTTGTTAATAGTTAGTATTTAAATTCTGTTGAGAATTTCCATTGTGTTTTATAGTTTTTATTCAATGGCAATTCCTGTATCAAGCTTCTTAGCAACTCAATAGGCATCATATTTTCCTTTAAAACACGGTCATGAAATTGTTTTTCGGTCCAGCCTTTTGCCAACATTTCATTTTTTAGAGCATAAAATTGTAATCCTCCGGTCATATAAGCCATTTGGTATAAGGGCGGTGTGTAACTTGTCGCAAAGGAACGTCTAACTTCAGCTTCAGCATTGGCATATTCATGCCCCACTTCATTAACCAACATATCAATACATTGTTGAGGCGTCATTTCTCCTAAATGGAACTTTAAGGAAAAAATTATTCTTGCACATCTGTGTATTCGCCAAAAGAGCATCCCAAGTTTTTGTTCTGGAGTCTGAGGAAACTCTTTATTCCATAAGTTTATTTCCCAATATAGTGCCCATCCTTCCATCCAAAAAGGCGTGTCAAATACTCTTCTGTAACTTTTATTACGAGCGTTCATAAAAAATTGCAAGTTATGACCTGGTAATAATTCATGCTGTACCGTTGCTCTGGAAAAATTAGGGTTATTACCTCGCATGCTCATCATCTTATCATCTTCACTCATATCTTGCGTAGGGTAGGAGATACTAATTTCCCAACCCCCGGTAAAGAACGGATTCACTTTTTGACGTTCTGGAGTCATCATGATCATGCCCCAAGTTTCCTTTGCCATTTCCGGAAGGGTAATCAAATCTCGTGCTTCTATGAAATCTACAGATTGCTTATAGAGGTCTGTGATGGCTTGGGGTTGTTCTCCAGCAGGAACATAAGTGTTTTTTACATGTTCTAAAGCGGCTTTCCAATCATTACCATAACCTAATTCTTGAGAGGCTTTAATCATTTCTTTTTTGCACCAGTCAAATTGCTTTTCAGCAGTTTTTATCATGTCTTCTGGAGTGTAAGGAACAAATTCAAAATTTAAGCTTTCAATTAGCGCATCTCTACCAATAGGTTTACCTATAATACCACTACCATCATCTTTTAGGCTTGTTTTTGAGTAATTGTCTTTGAGCAATTTGGTATATTCTTGTAATTGACCTGATAATTTTTCATAAGGCTTTTCAACCCACCAAGTAAAATCAGGGTCGTAACTGAAATAAAAAGAATAGGCTTCTTTTAGAGCATTATTGAAAGATTCAACAACTTTAGAAGCCTTTTCTGCCATTAACCAGTTCTCAAAAGGGTTTTTACTAATATTTTTAATTTCTTTTTCTACACTATTACTTGCTGTAGTTAACGTTTTTGCAAGAACTTGTGCATTTGGTTTTTTACCGCGTCTTCTTTCAACTATAAATGGAAGAATATCTTTAGTGAAATCTGCTATGTATGCGACTTCTTTAAATGCTTTATAGTCCAAATCTAAAAAGTAACTTTCTTTTTTAATTAAATTTTTTAAAAGTAAATAATCAACTTTTTCTTGTTGTGTCAGTTTTTGAAAATCTATACCATCAATTTTTTTATCCCATTCTTTATATAAATCTATGGAACGCTGATAGTATTCCTCAGACTCCCTATTATTGTAGAATGTATTTATGGCACGTTTGTCTGCCGAATATGAATTTATTAGGTCTATTAAATTGCTTTGCGCCGTTATCGTCATGGTTAGAAAAGATATAATTAAGAAGCTGGAAGTTTTTAAAGTTTTATTCATGCTTTATTGTTTTTCATATGTGGTTTTGATAATCGTATGAATCACTTCAACGAAACATCCAGATAAACAGAATGACGTCCATAAGTTTCATAAAAAGGTTTAAATACAGTGCCATCAATAATAAATTCCAACGTTTCAGGATTGCCAGTTATTGATTTACTAATATCATTTATATCTAGTGTTACTTTACGCCAGTCTTTGCGTGGTTCAGTTTCTTGAGCGGCTAACAGAACAGGCCCATAAAACAAACTAGCTATATTCTCTTGATCCATTATAGGATCTAAATGAAATTGAAACGGCATATGCAACTCAATTGTATCGCCATCTTTCCATTGGCGGGTTAAAGTAAGGTAGCTACCTGGTACCGCTTCCACTTTTTCATTTTTGCCATTTATTTTTACAAAAAAACCTTTGGTCGCCCAATGCGGTACACGAACATTAATATCGAATGTTCCTTTTCCCGTAATAGTTAACATTGTATGGTCTTCTTTTGGAAATGCGGTTGTTTGTTCTACAGTTACCTGTTTTTCAGTCCATTTTAATGTTGATGGGACATATAAATTAACATACAGGGCTTTGTTGTCTGCACTTTTAAAATAAATTGAATTCTGAAGTTTCGTACTGCTCTCCAAAGCTGTACCGTTACAACACGTAAATCCACTCATATCTGCATTGTCAAAATGTTTCACAGAACCAGGTCTTAATGGCACATGATATGTGTTACCAGCATTATTTTCCGCTACAGAAGCAAGGATGTGATTGTAGAGACCCCGTTCATAGTAATCCATCAATTCTGCACGTTGATCAAAAAGGAATAGATTTCTACTTAATTTGAGCATGTTATATGTTGCACAGGTTTCATTTTGTCCACCAGAAGACAGGCCGTTTTCATAAAGAGTTGCGGGCTGTGCAATAAAGCATTCTGCATTAGCAGGATTTCTGGCTCCTGCAACACCTCCAATACTGTACATATAATCATTTACGGTTTTATACCAAAAATTATCAGCTATACGGTAGTAGTCTGATGTGTCAGAATCACGATATATTTCGAGGGCACCCATAATTTGAGGAATGTGCTGATTGGCATGCAGTCCTCGAAAAGTGTCCACATTTTTTGCCAGTCCACTTGAATGTGCAACATCACCATAAAACATTTTGATATTGTCGAACAATTGTGCGACCTCTAGATATTGACGTTCGTTGGTTATTCTGTAGAGTCTAGCCATAGCTTCATTCATGCCTCCAAATTCACCAGCGATATATCTATTCCACATACTAATAAGTGTTTCGGTAGGTATTTGACTTAAGCGGGCGTGAACCCAATCTCCCATACCTTTAGCAATTTCAAGAGCTTTTTCATTTCCACTGACTTCGTATACGTCCATCAGCCCAGCAAGAATTTTATGCAATGTATAGTAGGGAGCCCAAATTTGTTTTTTTTGACCACCATAAGTTGCACCATGTTCTAGCATGATAAATTGATCTGGTGGATAGGCACTAATGAATCCTTTACCCCAATTCCAATAATCTGTGCGAATACCTTCTTCACTTAAATCTGAATCATAGTCAGATTTATTAGGTCCTGGAGGCACATCTGTTGGATCTGAAACACAGGCTCCTCCCACTTCTTTTGGTTGTCCGGACATCTGTGATAATTGGTAAAGTGTTTGAACCATATATTCCATTTTATCAGCAAAATTATCCTGAAGTGATTTATCATAGGCCGTACTAGCATAAGCTTGTGCAATAGCTGTTAGATAATGTCCTGTAGCATGCCCCCGTAATTTTGTTTCTTGACTATCCCATACACCTAAAGGTTCGGCTCCCTTAGGCTGTTCTTGTCCAAAGGCATTGCGAAACATATAAAGAAAGTTGTCAGGATTAGTTTGGGAAAGACCTGTTATGAATTTATTACGATTCTCAATAAATTTCGTCTGGTGTCCATGAATATCAGTATTTAATGATACTTGATCCAGATTAAAAGCTTCTAGTTTACGATCTGGTGTGCCTGCATGTTTGGAATCTTTTACAGTCACCGTGGCTTTTGGTTTTATATCCGATCCGGCAATGCTACCAACTACGGTGTATTCACCAGCTTTAAGAACTTGGTCATTGTTTGTTGGAGCTGGCCACAATACTCGAACTTCAGTATCTTTAATGCCATTACTGTAAATACCTTTTATATAGCGTGGTAATCTAGGAAGATATCCAATTGTAGTTTCTACGTGAATGTCTGGTGCACTCATTAAGTATTGATTATACAATTGGGGCGTGGTTTTGGAAAACAGGGGCAGATCATCTACAGGTCCTTTGGTTTCATTGACAACCGATTCCCCATCATGCAAGGCATTGTGATGAATCCTAGCGATTTGTTTTTCACTCAAAGCAATTCTATAAATTCGAAAATCATGTAATTTAGCGTTGAGATACGAAGGTTTAGAAGATAAGGACTTACCGATGTAAAGCTTATTGTTTTTTGCAGAGTTCTCATCGAATATGTCTGTTAATAACGCCGACATGTTTTTAGTTTCGCTTATTAGAGCTCCATTTAAATACATGCTCATTGTTTTGGAAGGGATATCAATAACAACTCCTACGTGATTCCATGTGTTGGCTTTCAATTCAGGAGAATTAATTTTATAAGTGTCGCCCGATTTGGTTGTAATTCCAACGACACACCCTTCTTCTTTTTGTATTCCCGTAGGTGCCATAAAGAAGTGGGTTTTGCTATTTCTTCCAAAATCAAAAAATAGTTGGCCAACTTGTGTAGAACGCAAATAGATCCATCCTGTAACACTCAATGATTCTTCTGAGTTAATGGCTTCTCCAGGAATTGAAACAAACGCTTTACTATCAGAAGACAAAGAAAGTACTGTGCCAAATTGCTTATCATCAATGAATTTAGCATGTGAAGATTCGATGGTACTATGTAGATTATTTCTTGACCAGTCCTTGGTGTTACCTTCAAATAAATAACGGGAAATCAATCCTGTTTCTCCAATACCGTCTAAAATCTGATCACCATCTTGTGCTAGTACTGTCGTTATGCCACTTGCCAAAAAACTTAACATAGCACAAATTAATAGTCTATATGTTTTCATAATTAAATTCTTTTTTCAAATTTTTTTGTACTAAATATAAATTTAAGAGTTTTCTAATTGTAAATTTTTTTCCAAGAAGGTGGCGTTACACCCATTAAATGTTTTACAAAAAAGTCTTTACGTTTACGTTCCCCAAAATCCCCTCCCGCAGAGTGAGACATTCCAGGAATAGTTACTAACTCAAAATCTTTGTTCGCTTTTATTAAAGCATTTGCAAATTGCATGGTCGAAGCAGGGTCTACATTATCGTCTACTTCCCCTAAAATAAGCATTAAATGACCTTCTAATTGTGCTGCGTTTTCTACATTGGAACAAGCAGCATAATGTGGGCCAATGGGATAGCCCATAAACTGTTCATTCCACCACATTTTATCCATTCTGTTGTCATGACATCCACATGAAGCTACGGCCACATCATAAAAATCAGAATTAAAAACCAACGCGGCACCAGCGTTTTGTCCCCCAGCAGAAGTTCCATGTATGCCAACTTTATCTATGTTCATGTAAGGATATTTTTTTGCAGCAGCTGTCATCCATAACTTTCTATCAGCGAAACCGCCATCTTTTAAGTTTTTCCAAGATACATCTTGAAAAGCTTTAAAGCGATTTGAAGTACCCATACCGTCTATTTGTACCACAATAAATCCGAGTTCAGCTAAAGAAGTCATAGACCAATAGTAGGCATGAAAATCTTTAGGCACGAACGAATCATGCGGCCCAGCATAAATATATTCTATAATAGGGTAGCTACGATTAGGGTCAAATGTTGTAGGTCTTACAATAATGCCCCAAATATCCGTTTTACCATCCCTCCCTTTAGAGGTGAAAACTTCAGGCGCTATCCATCCTTGTTTTATTAATTCAGAATGATCTCCTTTTTGAAGTTCTAAAATGGTTTTAGCATTTTCAGTCGTTTTTAAAAGCGTTACTGCCGGCATATCTACTCTAGAATATTGGTCTATATAATGGCTGTAATCTTTTGAAAAGGTTACTTGATGATTACCGTTTTCAGAAGTTAAACGTTTCATATTTTTACCATCAAATCCAATTTTACAGTAGTGTAAAAAATAAGGATCTTGATTTTTGTCTAAACCGCTGGCTGTAAAATAAATGTCTTTATTTTTCTCATCCACGTGAATCACTTTTCTAACAACCCAATTTCCTTTGGTTAATTGCTTATTCAAAGTGCCATCGCCATTATAAAGATAGAGGTGGTTCCATCCATCCCGTTCTGAAGTCCAAACAATTTGTTTGCCATCTTCAATATCATATCTGTATTTTTTACTGCTATAATCAATAAAAGTGTTGCTTGTCTCGTTTATTAAAACATTTATTTTACCTGTTTCAGCATTCACTTCTATGACTTTAAAAGCCTGATGCCCACGTTGGTTATATTCAAATGTAAAGGCTCTGCTGTCTGCTCTCCATTCAATTTTAGAAATATCATATTGACTGTTAAATTCATCAGTAGGAATTTGGATATGTTGCTTAGCATCGACAATGAATAATTGGGGACTTCTAAATGGAAGTTCATCGCCTGGTTTTAAGTAATCTCTGGATTGCAATATGGGTTGTAATTGCTCTTTAGGGCTAGATTCTACAAAATAAATTTTATGATCTTCACCAGGTCTTACTTTATATGCCATTATTTTTTTGCCATCTGGAGACCATTTAATATATGAAGAATAAAAATTACCCTTAGTACCATCATAACTCAGTTGTGTTTCAATGTCTGTTTTATTATCTTTTATATAAAGATTTGAATTTTTTATAAAAGCCGTCTTAGTGTTGTCTGGAGAAGGCACCGGTTTGCCAGATGATTCATTAAAAAAATCTCCCCAATAAGCACGATCTCTATTTTTTCTATCATTAATAGTGTCTAAAACTTTTAAAGAATTGGTATTCAGGTTATATCTAAAAAGAAAATTTTTAAAACTAAACTTCAAATCATTTTCATCGGAATTGAATTCTAAATCTCTGATATTTATATTGTTAGGAGTGATTTTTTCTTCTATTTTTTCTGATAGTAGTTTTGCTAATTTTGTGTGGTCAAAGAATGGTTTTTGTTGTTGTTCCGCAACGTTTACCAAAAGATATTCCTTTCCATTTTCGGAATTATTAATATACCAAAGTTCATTATTTGGTAACCAGTTGAATTCTGATGGCGTATTAAAAACGGTGTCTCTAAATAAAGAATCTACAGCCACAGCTTTTTTATATTCTGTCAAAGTACCTTGACCATATACTGAAATACAGCAAATAAATGTCAAAACAAGGCTTACTTTCTTCATGATCTGTTTCATAATTTGATTTATTTATAAAAATAAATATTATCTGGACAGACATGACACGCAATGTTAGCTGAAAGTAATATTATATTAACCTTAACATGTTGTTTGGGTATTGCGTTGTGGGAATTTAGTATGTAGCCTTTTAAAAATTAATAAAAATTGAAGTGGTATTACTGTATAAAGAGAAAAGATTATGAATTAATAATTAAATGGGTTTTCAATAGAAAGGGCAGGTTGAGTAAACCATTTGGGACCTTGGTTCGTCATATAAATATGGTCTTCTAATCTGATACCAAATTCATTGGGCACACAAATCATAGGTTCTACACTGTAGCACATTCCTTCCTTTAGAGCCATGTTGTTTTCTTTTAATATATAAGGATATTCATGTATGTCTAAACCAATACCATGACCAGTTCTATGTGGACACCCAGGGAGGTTATAATCGGGGCCAAGTCCGTGGGATTCAATTGTTTTTCGTGCGGCCGTGTCTACAGCATGGCATGTGTTTCCTATTTTTGAAGCATTAAAGGCCGCTATTTGAGCTTCTTTTTCTATATTCCAAATGGTACGTTGGTAATCGTTTGCTTCGCCAAAAATATAGGTTCTTGTAATGTCTGAAATGTAGTTATATAAAGAGCATCCAGTATCCACCAGAACAATATCATTAATTTCCAAAGGCTTTGGTGTTTTAACACCATGTGGAAAGGAACTATCTTTTCCAAACAAGACAATACAGAAATAGGAACCCGACGATACACCATGTCGTTTGTGGGCTTCATGAATAAAATCTTCTACTTCTTTAGCGGTAATACCGACCCTTAAAATTCTAGCTGTTGCTTTATGAACCTCAAGCGTGATGTTCATTAAAGCTTGCATGATGGCAATTTCGGCTTCAGATTTAACCATTCTACAAGCCGAAATAATAGACTTAGCATTGTTTATTGTTAATGATTTTGATGCGTTAACAATACCTTCATAAATAAAAAACGGCGTGCTTTCATCAATTAAAATTTCACCTTCAGCAATGTTTTTAGATTTAAGAATGGTATTGAATAATTCAAAGGGGCTTTCATGTTCTTCCCAACTATGGATCTCGCCTTCCATCATCATAAAATCTCTAATAGTGCCTTCTTCAAATTTAGGCGCTACATAATGAATCTCGCTATTTGCCAATAAAATAGCACCCACCATACGTTCACTTGAATGCCACTGAGTTCCTGTAAAATAAAGTAAATTTGTGCCTGCGTTTAAATATATAGCTTTAACATTTTGAGCCTGCATAAGACCGCAAGCTTTGCTAATTCTATTTTTATATGCTGCTTCTTGAATAGGTTGAATTAGTTGTGCTGTAGGTTTAATGGCATTTAATTCAGTTTCAATGTTCGAACCTCCTATTCCAAATGTATTCATATTTTATTACTGTTTTTCTTTGTAGAATTTAAACGTATTCTACTTGTTATTATTCTTTTATTAAATAAAAAGCTAAGATGTTAATCGAGTATTATCTTAACTTAAACACAGTGTATCCTTTATTTAAAACGCTCCGGTGAGAGTGGATTTAAATTTACTGAAGTGTGTTTATTTTCTATTAACTCTGTAACAAGTTTTCCTGTAATGGGACCTAAACTCCAACCCATCATGGCATGACCCGCAGCAATGGTTAAGTTATTATATTTACTTGTTTTTCCTATAAAAGGAACACCATCTGGAGATACAGGTCTTAATCCAGAAGTGGCATTAGCACGCTCAGCTTCATTAATTTCAATCGCTTTGTAGTATTTTTTTGCCGCATTAGCTAAAGCTTCAACACGTTCTTTTCTAACTACTGTATTATTTCCAGAAAACTCCATAGTTCCTGCAAAACGAGTAAAACCATTCATGGGTGTAATAGCTGCTTTAGCCTCTAATAAAATGGTTGGTATGGTGATACCTGTAGGTCTATGTACATCCATACTATAGCCTTTACCACCTTGTATAGGCACATTTAGGTTTAATTTTGAAGCTAAATGTGATGTCCAACTACCACTAGCCAATACAAAATCGTCTGCTTCATAAACATCATTTTGGGTAGCGACAGAAATGATTTGATTGTTTTTTACAGTAAAGTCTTTAACTTCTTGATTGATTTTAAACATTACTCCATTATTTTCTAACCATGTTTTTATGGTTGCCATAAAATGGTTGGGCGTCATGTGTGAATCACATTTGTAATGCACGGCTCCAATAACATTATCTGATAAAACGGGTTGTATTTTATGTAATTCTTCTTTGTTCAAACACGTAACATCCAATCCTTCATTTAACGCACGATGTGCTATTTCATGTTCTTCCTCCTCGCTTTTCGGATTGCTATAGGCCATTAAAACCCCTTTTTTTTCATAATGAAAATCGAAATCCAGGGATGCAAGCATGTCCTCGAATAAGGCTTGGCTTTTCAAGTTTAACTCCTTTAAAACAGGAATTGATTTTTCAACATTCGACTTGGTGGACGATTTTTTAAAAAGCCATGCCCATTTAAAAAAATCCAGGTCTAGGCGAGGTTTGATATAAAAGGGACTTGCACTGTTGAACATCCATTTGATGCCTTGGGTGATAATACCTGGTGCAGCCAATGGTATAAAATGACTAGGTGTTAAATAGCCAGCATTGATAAACGAAGCACCAGTTGATATATCACTTTGATCTAAGACAGTTACTAAATATCCTTTTTTTGTTAAATAATAGGCACTGCACAGTCCTGAGATACCACCCCCAATTATAACTACTTTTTTCATTAATTGTTAGTTTGTATGATGTTTAAAATAAAATGCGCCAGTAAAATCGTTTTAAGGGTTGATTTTTTCTGTGCGCATTTTGTATGTTTATTGTTATTTATTGTTCTATTTATATCACTTGAAATCCGTGAGCGTAAGGATCATCATCATCTATGATAATATTATTATAACCTGTTACTTGTGCCCATCCTTGAATACTTGGTATGATAGCTTTTTTGCCAGCAAGCGTCGTTTCTTGTTCAACTTTTCCAATAAATTTGCTGCCAATAAAACTTTCATGGATAAAGGCTTCGCCTATTTTCAACTTGCCTTTTGCATATAATTGTGCCAAGCGAGCAGAAGTTCCAGTGCCACAAGGAGAACGGTCAATAGCCTTATCACCATAAAATACAGCATTTCTCCCTGACGAATTTGGATCTATAGGGTTGCCAGTCCAAAGCATATGGCTTACATCTCTAATCGTGCTATTTTCTGGATGGATGAACATATTAGGATATTTTTCATTAATACGATGTCTAACAACTTGAGAATATTGAATGATCTTACTAGCTGTAAAATCATGGATTCCACTAAAGTTTTTTTGCGGATCTACAATGGCATAATAATTTCCACCATAGGCAACATCAAAAATTAATTCCCCTAATTCTGGGCATTCAATAGTTAGGTTTTCGGACGCTAAATATGATTTAACATTCACTAATTTAACCCAATCCACCTTTTTTCCGGTTTGTTGATATTCAATTTCAACCAATCCAGCCGGAGCTTCCATTTTAATTTTGCCAGGTATTTTTGGGGTAACCAAACCTTCTTCAATGGCAATGGTTATAGTACCAATAGTACCATGACCACACATAGGTAAACACCCAGAAGTTTCTATAAAAAGAATAGCAAAATCATTTTCCAGATTGTGTGGAGGATATAAAATACTACCACTCATCATATCATGACCTCGTGGTTCAAACATGAGCCCTTTTCGAATCCAATCAAATTCTTTAAGGAAATGTTGACGCTTTTCACTCATAGTATTACCTATCAAGTTAGGGCCACCACCAGCAACAACACGCACAGGATTTCCGCACGTGTGAGCATCTACACAAAAAAAGGTTTTTCTTGCCATGTATTATTAAGAATGCTTTTTAAATTTCGAAATTAATTGTTTTTAGAATTCCTTCAATAAATACCAGATAGGTATTAATATTCATTTATGACTAATCATTTTATGACTATTAGTTACTAAAGTAATCAGTTGATTTCTAATTTAAATTTTATCTATAATCATTATTTCTTATAGATTTTTGTATTCTGGTAATGTTGGTCTGTTCTTCATCGCAGTGTTTATTATATTCAAAACACGTTCTCTTTCTGCTCCCTGTAAAGGTAATCTTGGAGCTCTTACGTTTTCTGTACCAATACCAGTAGCAACTTCTGCTAGCTTAATGTTTTGAACTAATTGTGCGCTAATATCCAATTCTAATAAAGGCATAAACCATCTATAAATCTCTAAAGCTTCTTTCATTTTTCCTGCTTTAGCGAGTTTGTAAACAGCTACCGTTTCGGCAGGATATGCACACACTAAGCCTGCAACCCAGCCATCGGCACCAATAACGGTACTTTCTAGCCCAAGGGTGTCAACACCTGTGAATATTTTGTAACGATCACCAAAACGATTTTTTAATCGAATGATATTGGTAATATCTCTTGTTGATTCTTTTATCGCTTCAATGTTTTTACAAACCATCATCTCTTCAAACATATCCAAGGTTACTTCAATTTTATAATCTATAGGATTGTTATAGATCATGATTGGTAATGAGGTACTGTTCGCTATGGCTTTAAAATATGTTACCGTTTCAAAATCGGTAGCTTTGTAGCGCATTGGAGGTAATAACATTAAACCGTTTGCACCAGTTGCTTCGGCATGTTTTGCGACGGCAATGGCATCTTTAGTACTTTGCTCTGCGATGTTAATAATTACAGGAATTTTTCCATCAACAATGGATAATGTCGTTTTAATTAAAACTTCTTTTTCATCCGGTGTTAATGTACTTGCTTCACCTAATGTACCACCTAGAATAATTCCATTTACACCAGCTTCTATTTGTGCCTTGATGTTTTTTTCGAACATTACAAGGTCTAATTTATCATCACTTGTAAACTTTGTTGTGACTGCAGGCATGACGCCTTCCCATTTTATCATAAAATTTAATTTTGATATGCAAATTTAAATCATGTTTTGAAAAAAAATACGACAATTATTAACACATTATAATACTATATTACCTAGCAAATAGATTCATGTTATTTTTTTTAGTAATATTAGCAAAAACAACTGAGATGAAAGCACTGCCATTTAAAATTCCAAAGCCAGAAAATGAGGCTCTTGTTTATCAAGAAGAACGTTTAAAAGTATTGTATGATCAATTTCACCAACATAGTGAAATACAGATTAGCTATGTGGAAAAAGGAGCTGGCACATTGCTAGTGGGCGATACTATTAGCGATTATAAACCTAATGATATTTTGGTTCTCGGAGGTTATGTGCCACACGTTTTTAGAACAGACACTAATTTTTCTGATTTGACTGTTGTATATACCTTGTTTTTTGACAAGGATTGTTTTGGAAAGGATTTTTTTAAATTACCGGATATGGAAGGCTTGAATACTTTTTTCGAAGAATCACAATATGGGATTAGAGTGCATTCCAAAAAAGGAAAAATAATAAATCAATTTGCTAAACTGAAAAACCAAAATAAGGTACAGAGAATAGCAACCCTTTTAAAGATTATAGATTATATTAATTTGGCAGAAAAAAAACCGTTGTCTTCTTTTATTTATAAAAAGAAATATACCGATGACGAAGGCAAGCGTATGAATGATGTGTTTAATTACGCTATGGAAAGGTATTATGAGCCTATTACTTTAGAAGAAATATCGGAAAGAGCAAATATGAGCAAGAATGCATTCTGTCGGTACTTTAAAAAAAGGACTAATAAAACTTTTTTTCAGTTTTTAATTGAGATTCGTATCGAGAATGCATGTAAGCTTATTTATAATAGCCCAGATATGTCGATTGCTGCTATCTCAGAACAATGTGGATTTCAAAATACAGCTAACTTTAATCGAAAGTTTAAAGAAATTAAAGGTGTTACACCTACCAATTTTAGATTCAAGCGGTTTTAAAAACCATTTATTTAAGATTAAAGTATTTCTGTTTTTTTAATCTATTCAATAGAGGTATTAGTAAATTTTAGTTTGTAAGGAAATTTTTCATCGTTAGATGGTTGGTCATCCCATATATGGTTTATGTGTTCAGTAGGAGCTCCAGTTACCACTAACCATAATGTTTTTGTGTTTTCTGGTATTGATATGGAGGCAGTACCCTCTTTTGTTTTCTCCATAGTACCATATACAGGGGTACTGTCTTCTTTTACAGCTACAAAGCCATAACGCCAACCTTCAATAGTAGTATAATTACCTTCTAAACCTACAAAATCCACAGATACCATCGTGCCTACCACAGGAACACTAAGTTGTATAGCATTATAACCATATGATTGAGGAATTTGATTAGATGATATTTGATAATACTCATCAGCAACAGCATTTAATAAAGTTGCGTGCTGATAATTTTTTTGTTCGAGTGAGGGTAAATTTTTAATATAATTTTTATTATAAATTCCTAACGGATAATCCCATGTGATGTTTTTACAAGCATATTCAAAAACTTCATCATTAAATTGATCTTGAGAAATTCCAGTAATTCTTTTATAGGTTTCTATAGGATGTTCTGGGGTTAAGGCTCTTCTCCAGAGTTTTCCTAAAAAGTCTATACCATGTTTTTCTTTCCAATATTCTTGTAAGTACATGGATTGGTATCTAATATCTTCATGCGAAAAATTTTTATGAACGTTATCTAAGAAATAAGGTAACTCGCCTACAAAATCATCATTATTTTGTTGCCAAGACATGTATTGTGCGCATTGCTCCCAGAACGATCCAACATAAGATTGATCCCTAAAGCCATAATTACCATCACAAGCAACTTGATATTGGAAAGAATGTCCAAACTCATGAGCTATAACTGATTCACTTTTTGTAGTCGTTGGGTTGATCCATAAGGCACCAATAACATTATCATAACCTGATCCCGTAGCCAACCATTCTTCTTGATAGAGTAACATAAGAATCATTCTATAATTATCAGACTGAGAGTTTCCTTTAATAACAAATTTCATAGTGTCGCGGTAGTAAGTATAATAACTTTCAGCCATTGTTATTAAATTATTTATATCCACTCTTAGGTTTGTTCGAGATGTTTTACTGGGGTATTGTCCAAAACCTTTTTCCCAAAAAACAATAATATTATCAGAAGAGGCACTTCTTTGATAGCTCCATTTACTTTCGTTAGAATCAAAGTCATTATTTTTTAATTCATTAGGGATGTAAATCCCCTTGCCAGAAGTTGGTTTTTCTGCGAATATATATTGAAAATTTTCTGGAGGTGTGATTTTCGTCTCTTTAGGAGGGTCAGGTAAATCAGGAGTTTCATTGGTATTGTCAGAAGAACAAGCCACGCATAAAACAAGGCTAAGTATAAAAATTCTTTTATAAAAAAATAATAGATTCATGTTATGTAATTTTATCGTAATGGTTAATGACTTTGTAAAAATGTATTGAATCAATTTTATTGTTTTTTTAGATTTTGTTGTTTTAAATATGGAACCAAAGAAATTTTAACATCTTTGGCTCCATTCAAAATTTAAACAACTAAACTCAACTAACTAATTCAAATAATAATTTTTAAACTTGTAATAATAAGTTATCTATATAAATATGGATTTATAGTATTTTAATATATGATAAAGGTAGGATGTTATAATATCTAAAGGAATAATATAATTATCTGAAAGTCATATTATATTATCTAATTTTGTGTTGAATACTTATTTTAATCTTATCTGGATACATTTTTGGTTGTCATTCTCTAATCTTTAAATAATTATGGTGGTGTAATAATTAATACAAAATAAATTATAAGATGATTTGGATTATAGATCCTTTAGTTATTTAATGCGATTTTTTTGGTTGTGTTGTTAATTTTTAAAATATAGATTCCTGAGGCCATTGTTTTTGGAAGTTTAAGGAGGGTTGTTTTTGTTGATTCAGAATAGTATTTTTTTAATAAAAACAGATGTCTTCCATTAATATCAAAAAGACTAAATTCATCCGAAATATTAGTATTGGTAATAGAAAACTCACCAGACGACATTCTTACAGGATTTGGATATACCATACTTTCCATATTCAGACCAGTGTCTTTACCTTGAAAATATTCATTAGCAAAATAAAAATCGCTTTGCCCAATTTTTTCACCGATTTTCCTTCCGGGAATATCGTCAGCAGGGGGGTGTATGCCACCCCATATTCTAGAAAGACTACATTGGTCTGAAGCGTCACGATAGGTTGCCCATTGTAAAATGACATCTGTTGAGGGGCCTTTTTCAAAAGCTAAAAATTCATCTTTTTTTGCCACAAACTCACCCATCCCTCCTGGAAAGTATTCACTTCCTGTTAAGAGGGTCATCACCTCGGCAGCGGCTCTAGAAAAAGTGGAATGCCCTGAGACATACCCCGCAAAAGGCGGTGTTACAAAAGAAGGTCTTTGATAAGGCCACCAATTTTTTGCTAAAATCCAGCCTACACCAGCTTCGTCCGTTTTAGCATCTTTTATATAATCATGTCCTCTCCAAACAAAGACTTTTATGTTCCCTACATTTTCATTAGAGTTTCCTGCTAATGGGTCTCCTTCTTCTATGGTTTCAATATAGCCTTCTTTTAATGGAATACCTGCGACATTATAGTTTGGCTTGGAAGGGTCTGAACTTTGTCCTTTTTCTGCCATAAATCTAATGGCTGAAATAGGTCTTATATAATCATACCAGCCTTTAATACTCCAGGCAGCTATAGCACAATCATGCATGGTGCCTCCTAATATAAAGTACGATTTCACATCCCATTCTAAATTATCTAGTGTATCTCCTGTTCCATTTAATTTTTTAACAAATAATTTGTGATCACTTACATAATTGAGAATGGTAAACCAATGTCCTGGAGGTGTTTCTGAATCGGGACCATCTGCCCAAAACTCAGCAAGAACTCTCGTATAATCACCTCTTGGTACTATTTGTTCTTGATATGGAGCTTTGGTATATGGGTTTATATCATGCCCTAAGCTAATATCGCCTCCTTTTTCTAATTGATAAAAATCCTTATAATTTTCTGGGCTGTTAGGAAGCGATTCAAAATCAATATTACCAATGGATTTGGGAGATATATCCCACAGGACATTATCATAAGGATTAAGGTGTGAACTCCATATAGAAACTAAGGAAAAACTCCATTTATAAGCATCACTTGAAGGTGTTGATGTTGATAAGTCGAGTAGAGGAGGGCTGCCAGGATCGTCATAAACAATATATTCATCTCCAGAACGTGTATGGGTCGTTTTTTCTGTTTTATTCAAATTAAAAGGTTTTACATTTCCCCATTCAGGACCTAAAAAAGGAGGGGTTGCCCCTTCAATAAGATTACCACTCTGGTCAATAAAGGTATTAAAACTTAGAGGTTGCCACCTGTTGGGATTAATTAATAGTTCATTAGTTTCATCAGGATTGTTTAGTGGTAATGCGGGATTTGTTGGAGTATAATATTGGTTTGTATACTTGTTTAACTCGTTTGATCCATCAGTATGCCCATAATCAATCACGATTTGCGCTATATAATTTCCTAACGCTATAGGGTTTCCTGTTGAATAGTCTGTGGATGTTTCATTAATACTATAGCCTAAACTATTCATTAAATCATTAAACCGTTTCATAGTTATATCTAAATTAGGGGAATTTCTAAAACGATACTTTAATAAATTATAGGCAGCATAGCTTATGGTTTTGTTTCGAGCTTCATTAAGAGGTTCTGAAGAGATGAAACCATTAAATTTACTAGAAAAACCATGGATATCATTGCCTATAAGATATGGTTTTGCATTCCCATCATATATTGCCCAGGCATCATACATGGCTATACTAGTATGGAAAAGGTTTCTTGCATGTACGGTTGGTCGAGCATAGTCTTTTCTAATGGCATCAAGCAAGGCTTCATTCCACAATCGGGCAACAGATTTTTTATTTATAGGGGGGATTGGATCTGATGAATTTCTTATAGAAACATTTAGTACAATACTTTGACTGGCACAATAATCATTTTTTTCAATAATACTTACTGAGCCTAGTGTATCAGTTCCCCATTTTATCTTTATCGTGTTAGTGTTCTCGCCTTCTATTATGGAACCACCTGTAACGCTCCAACTAACCGTATTTCCAGATTGTGGAGGATAGGAGTAAGCCTCTGTGCTAGATTGAAACACATCACTATTTCCGTATATAGTCGATTCTGTTTTAAGATAAGTACAATTACCAGAGCTAATTGTGGCATTAGGATTGAAATTACAAGCATTAGGATCCATACATCCATATATTTTAATACTAGGCTGATTTGATGAAACAGTATAATTAGATCCTTCTACAAAATTGATGGTTTTATCTAAAGGTAAATTGGTGTATGTCTCAATTTTTCCTGAAGGCCAAGTTATTTTTAATTCTTGAATTTGTGTTGCATTAGCCAAACCAAAATGAACGGATTTTAAATTTTGAGATAAGAATCCTTTACCAGTATAATATCTGGAAAATGTGTTTTTATTTGTTTTTAATACTAATTTTGTTCCAATAGCATCTCTATTAGAAATGGTACCTTCTAAATTAACTTTTAACCAATGTAACTCTTTTGCTGGATTAGTAAAGTCTGTTGTAGTATTTTCATAGAAATATGAAGCTCTATCAGCATTGGTCACAAAAATATCTTCATCACCATCATTGTCAAAATCAAAAACGCCAGCACCAACACTAATGGTTAATTCTCCTAAATTTGAACTTTCTGATTTATCAATAAATTTAGAGCCTCCATTGGCATGTAAATTTTGAAAATATATGTTTTTTTCTGTGCTATGACCTTTATATTCAAAACCATTAAGTACCAATAAATCTTCATCACCATCTAAATCAAAATCAGTAAAAACGGTATCCCAAGACCATCCACCAGATTGCACCCCTTGTTCTTTAGCTAAATCAATAAACGTGTTGTCTCCCTTATTGGTTAATAAAGGATTCATTAAAACATCTGTGATATACATGTCAAAAAAGCCATCATTGTTATAATCTCCAAATGCAATCCCCATATCGTTTCTAGCATGGTTTAAACCATATTTGCTAGCTTCTTCGGTAAAACCTTTGCCTTTTTGATTTATAAATAAATCGTTAGTTCGATTTATAACGTCATTGCCTAAATATAAATCCATCCAGCCATCATTATTAAAATCGAAGGGAATACTCATTAAGGAGTGTTTATGTTCAACGGCTCCAAATAAATCTATTTGGCTAGTGAACGTTCCGTCTCCATTATTTGTGTAAAAACTATTACTATTACAACCTTTCCAATCCGAAATATATAAATCTAATAACCCGTCATTATTATAATCAAACCAAGTGGCTCCCGTATTAATACATCTGCTACCTGTGGTTATGCCTGATTGACCTGTAACATCTTTAAACGTGCCATTACCTTCGTTATGAAAAAGATAAACTTGATAAACGTTGGTCATGAATAAATCGGGGTAACCATCATTATCATAATCGCCCCAAAAGGCGCCATGTTTTACACCTTCAAAAACTTTATCATACGTAGTTCCGTCTTTTTCTAATGGAAATAAATTCAATAATAAGCCTGCAGCTTCTGTGGCATCAGTAAAAGTACCATCATTATTGTTTTTGAATAATCTACTATGGGATTTGGCTATTCCATCTTGATCTTTTCCCAAGGCGACAACAAACATGTCTAGAAAACCATCATTATTATAATCTGCAATGGCAATACCATTATTTTCTTCTAAAATACTTAGGCCGGCAACAGATTCAATTCGATTAAATGTTTGTGCTTTTAAATAATGACAATTGACTATAAAATGAAAGAAAAACAAAAAAACAGCTTGTTTTAATATTCGATTATTTTTTATTTTATAAGTTTCTAGGGGCATTTTTAAAAGTTTTATTTTAAAGGAAAGTTTATAAATAGGTTATAAAATTAATTCCCAATACACACCGAAATTTCAGTACATATTGGGAATCTTAAAGTCAAAAATTAAATATTAATTCTTGAATTATTTTTTTATATAAAATTAGGGTCTCCATTCGTTTACGCCATCTCTAATTCTATTTCTCCAAACCATTTCTGTAGAAACTTTCGTTGTATAGTCTTCAAGAGCGTAATTGACTGTATAATTTAAAATAAAGGTTCCTGTAGCGGGGTCATAAGTATTTGGACCGTTTTCTACTATTGAAGCTATAGGTGAACTTTCATATCCTGTGGGAGCAGGAGTACCAAAAACACGCCATTCATGAATAGCGGTAAATGTAGGTGATGTACAGTATATTCTAATTTTATTAGTATTAATTATATCAAAACTAGTTATGTTAAATTTATCTATAGCGTTACCTATATTGATAACACCATAATCAGTTTCAGAAACTGGGACTCCGTTAACAACGTTGTTATTGTAAAGTAATTTCCATTCACCTAAATTTAAATCCCAATATTCAAGATAAGAAAGGTTAGGTAGCTGAACGCCACCTCCATCCTGCATCCAATATACTTCTGAACTTGTAATGAAAAAATTTGATGCAAAATTATACTGAATCCAATTCTCTGACCCTTCTCCAGAAGGAGCACCATAGTTCCCCCATGATTGGGCTTGCCCCCCTTCGCTATCTGGATAATAGCCAGAACTAGCAACAGCTTTATCATTGTTAACTGCTAATTCGCTATTCCAAGCAGTAACATATGATGAGGTTACTGTAGCATCTAAGGCGATGTTTTTCGGAGAATTATCAGGATTTAAATTTGGGCTATATTCTAAAGAAACCGTATTATCAGGATTAACCTTTAATTTTATTTTATAGTCTTCACCAATTAAATTCATGGATCCATTCATTTCAAGAGAATCTTGATAGATAGTAGAACCTTTAATAACATTACTAATATTGCCACTATTTAAGATTTCTCCGCCAGGACCAATTGTTTTAAAATTACCCTTTTGATTATAAAAACCTTCCTGTTTATTAATGTACTTTAAAACAAGTATTTGAGTCTTTTGAGTGCTCAAAATACTATCTTCAGAAGTTTCAATTAACCTAAAAGGGATTGCATAATTCATTTTTGTTGTCAGGGGGTCGTTCAGAAACTTAATAGAATCTAAAACAATAGATACCTTGCCTACAGTTTCCCCAGCAGGTATTACAAATCTACTTGAATTGCTTAATGTATAATAATCTGAAGGAAGCATAGTATAGTCAGTTCCTATAAGAAGAGCAGGATCCAATTCGTAATCAGCCCATCTTTCGTTCTTATTATCTAAGATACCAGCCAAATAAATACCTGCATCAAGTTTTAAGCCTTCTCCTTTAACAACCGTTCTCCATAATACTCCTGACTCATTAGAGCCTCCATCAGCACTTGAAAAAGCCACCGAAGAAAACTCGTTATCTAGCCTAAAATCATCATAGCAGCTCGTTAAAACGCTAATGAATACTAAAAATATTAATAATTTTTTCATATGTTTCATGTATTAAATCTTTTCAATTAAAGGGTTACCAACCCGCATTTTGTTTAAGATTATTCATTATTAGTGTTTGTGAATAAGGTAGTGGTGCATATCTCATATAATCTTGATACGTATGGTTTTCTACATTAAAATAATTATACATATCACCATTTACCAAATCCTGTGTAATTTTAACCCCTTCAATAGTATGGTTTAAATCTTCATTCCATCTGCGAATATCCCAAAATCTGAATCCTTCAAAACACAATTCAATACGTCTGTTATTTTGAATAAATTCTCTAAACGATTCGGTACCCGCGTTGGCTTGGTTTAACATATATTGATCTTCATACCCTGGAGTAGCCGTATTAGAATCTATACCAGCTCGCATTCTTATTTTTGCCATAACATCTGCAGCAGAGTAACCAAATGTGTTACCATCTGGCCCATAAGCCTCATTAGCTGCTTCTGCAAAATTAAGATAAAGCTCAGTCTTACCAAGGTATACATAAAACTTAATATCATTAGTAGGATTGCTAGGATCTAGTTTCACGCTTTTGCTTAATAGTTTTTTCATGTAATATCCCGTTCTGGTTCCTTGTTGGTTTAAACCACCTGGAGCATCTGCACCGCCAATATATGTTTTTATAGTCGTGCCATTATAGACATCGCCATTAAAGAAAATAAATCTATAGAAGCGTTCATCACGATTTGAATATGGATTTTCTACATCATATAAAGTACTAGTATCAACAGGATATCCATCTGCTGCGGGGAATATATCTACCAAATTTTGAGATGGATTACATAATCCGTTTCCATACAAAGATGGAGGATAATAAGTTCCTTCTAAACCATTTCCTTGTGTTGTAGGTTGTATCCATATGTTATCAAAACTTGTAGCGTCATTAAAATTGTTATAAGGAGCCAAATCTGTTAATCCGCCAGAAGCATCAATAGCCGCGGCAGAGGCGGAGGCAGCTCGTTCCCATAAAGCTTGGGTAGACGGGCCATAAGCAGGACTCGCAGCATTTAAATAAATCCTGGCTTTTAATGCCATGGCAGCTAATTTTGAAGCTCTTCCTCTATTACTTAAGCCTGTAAAAGGATCATTACCCGTATATCTTAATGGTAACAAAGCTATGGCAGCATCACAATCTTGTGCAATTTGAGCAACACATTCTTCATAAGTATTTCTCGGAAGATCTAAATTATCTCCTTGTTCTAAAGCTGTTGTTACAATAGGAAAACCAAGTACTTCAGAGCCTCCAGCTTCTGGTTTACCAGCATAGGTCTTTAGTAAGTCAGCTTGATACCAAGCTCTTAAAAAATAAGCTTCTCCCAATCTGTTAGATTTAAGTGTTGAGTCTCTAACTTTATCCGATACACTATAAATTAAATCTTTACCATTTGCAATGTATAAATTAAGATACTTAATTTTATCGTAGTTATATCCCCAATTTCCTATAGGGCTACTTTCTACATTCCAGCTACCTAATGCTAATAAGTTAGTACCAGGTTGTGAGGGAACGGCATTATCTGTATAATAATCCATTGTAATAGGATAGGTCGTATTCAAACCGGCATAAGCATTTGCTAAAATGCCTTCACCATAGGTTGAGTGGCTCCAAAGATCTTCCGTTGTTTGATCCTGTATGGGAAGGGGATCTATTTGACAAGCAGTCAAGGAAAGAACGAAAATTAAATAATAATATATTTTATGTTTCATAATCATGTTGTTATTGATTAAAATTTGCATGATACCCCTAAAGTAAAGGTTCTATATATTGGAAAACTATTTACACCTGCATATATATTCTCTGGATTTAAGTTGTATTTTGATGCTTTAGAATTAGAAAAAGTGGCGATATTTTTACCTCTAACAAAGAATTTTAAATTCGGTAATATAAAATTAGTGTCCGCAGCTTTTGGCATCGTATAACTAAGTTCTATATTTTTTATACTAAAGAACGCCGCATTTTCCAACCAAAATGTAGAACCTTGGTAATTGTTTTGAGATTGCGTCGTTAATCTTGGGAGATCGTTAGTTACGGGATACCTGTTTAACATAATCTCAGAATAATTATTTCTTGGATTACTTCCATTGAAATAACTAGTATTCAAAGATCTTACACCATCTGCGATGCCTTGACCTACAACATAAAGACCAAAGCCTTTATATTTTAGGTTTAGGTTAACCCCATAATAAATTCTAGGTGCATGGTCGCCAGTGATATGAATATCTTTCTCATCTACAATACCGTCGTTATTGTAATCTTGATATCTTATATCCCCTGGTTGTACATCTCCCCAACTTTGGTTAACACCTCGAGCGTCTATTTCACTTTGAGATTGGTATAACCCTTCAGCTACATATGTTCTGTACAAATCTGTATCGGTGCCAGCTAACTTTCTGTAATCTTCAAGTGCCACTGGTTCGTCAACATCTACATATTTAGATCTATTGTACATGATGTTTCCACCAAAGCTATATTTTAGGTCACCAATACTATTTTTATATTGCAAATAGCCTTCAAGTCCCCATTGTTTTGTTTCTCCATAATTGGTTAATGGAAGGAAGCCTCCTGAACCAAAAATGGAGGGCGTTAAAGAGCTTCTTTGTGATATTTGGTCGTAATATCTACTTCCGTAGTAGTTAGCCTCAAATGCCACAGTTTTATTTAATAACTCCCCTTGTAAACCTATATTTAAATTACTCATTTTTGGGAGGTGGTAATTTGTGCTACCTTCTTGTTGAATAGCATATACATTAACACCGTTACCTCTATTCCCTTCAATACCAGATTGCCATCCACCAATATTTTGCCATAGGGTGGTACTTAGATAATATGGATTATAATAGGTGTTAAAATTTTCATCCGCAATCATACCGTAGGAGCCATAGAATTTTAAATAATCTATAAAAGAATTATCTTTCAAGAAAGATTCATTGCTAATAACCCAACCAGCTCCTAATGTTGGATATATATTATACCTCTCTCCTTCAGGTAGTTTGGTGCTACCCGAATATGCCAAATCAAGCTGTAATACATATGTATCATTATAAGCATAGTTTGCTCTATAACTAAAATCTTGTTTTTTTACGGGTTGGTAATTGGAGAAACCACGTGTTTCAACAAGTGCTGCATAATAAGAGGCATTCATTGTTAACGCATGTTTTCCAAAAACTTTGCCGTAATTAAAGCTTAAAAGCGCTGTGTTACTTCTGGTGAAGTTATCTACAAGAGGACTTAAGTTCGGACTAATTATTTCTTCTTGTGTTCTTTCTAATTCATAATTAGGTAATAACCTGTAAAGTTCAGCGGTGCCACCTTTGCCATTGCGCACATTACTGTAAATATCGAAAGCAGCTGTACCAGTAAATGTAAGCCCATCTGTTATCGCATCTAAATTCAATAATAAAGAGGCAGAATTTTGAGAATTAAGGTTGGTTCCTTCTGAGTAGCCTGTAGATAATAAGTAATTTTCAATATTTGAATTGAAATCGTTGCTTATTATATATTTACCATCATAAGAGATGGCGTGTGCATTGGAAGGTGTATTTGAAATATAGTTGAATAAATCAAAATTACCATTTTGTCCTGGACGATATTGCTCTTGATAGGTTCCAGATAAATTAACATTAAATTGAATTTTTTCTGTTAATTTAATATTCACACCACCTCTAACTTTAAATCGATTTGATGATGATTCTTTACCAATCTTTTCTAAGCCTTTGGTTTGAACAAAATCTAAAAGTGAAAAATAGTTAACTTTTTCGTCACCACCACTAAAGTTAAGATTGGCTCTTGTAAAGGTTGATGCTTTTTTTACGTAATCATTATAATAATCTACATTAGGATAATATACGGGATCCGATCCATTTTGGTAGGCCGCTAATGCAGTAGAGGAGTACAATGGTGCTAAACCATCATTTACTAAAGCCTCATTATATAAGTTTGCATAATTATAAGAGTCTAAATACTCAGGTTGCGATGTGGGTGAACTAAAACCGCTCTCTGTAGTTATAGAGATATCTCTTTTATGATTTTTACCCGTTTTTGTTGTAATCCAAATTACTGGATTATAACCAGATAAACCTAAAGCAGCTCTTCCTGCCATATCTTTAATAACTTGTACTGTCTCAATTTCATACACAGTAAGATCTGAAGGGTCTCTTTGTACACCATCTATGTAAAATGATACATTTTGATCTCTTATGGATGCAAATATGGCTTCTCCGCCACTAGTTACAATACCTGATGTAGAATAAATAGTGGTGCTACCTGTAGCATCATTGTCAAATGTGCTAATTCGTAATCCAGGAATTCTTCCAGAAAGTGTTTCTAAAAAGTTACTAGCTGGGTACGATGCCAATTCGTCGCCAGTTATGGTATATGTTGAACCAACACTTCTATTATTAGAAAATGTTTGGTATGGTAATCTTACCACACCATTTTCCATATATCCAGCATTAACTAATATAATATTTGGATTTTCAAGTTTACCTTCCGTTAGTTCTGTTACATGTAATAAGTAACCTTCTTGATCAATGGTGAGTTGGTCTTTTTCAGTATAAACTTTAATTGAAAAAACACCATCTCTATTTGTAACACTTTTGTCTTTTGCTTCAAATGACTTTACAAGCACATTTGAAATAGGTTGCCCATCGCTGTTCAAAACTTTACCTGTAACGAGAGATATCATAGTGTCTTCTTGCGCTTGTAAAGATGTAGAACAGAATATCCCGATGGCTGCAAAAAACATCAACATGTTTAAGATTTTTCTATACATAATTGTTTTATTTTTTCGTATTAATAATAATTTTACCATCCTGGGTTTTGTTTAAACGCATCAAACATGAGCGCATCGCTTAAAGGAATTGGCCATTTGTAATGTTTTTGATCGAATGTTCTTGTAAAATATGGTTCTGTAGCTCTTTCAATTTTATAACCCGTAGGTGCAGCAGCATCTTCTGTGAAATTATCTGCGAAATATTGTTTGTATTCCTGTTTGCTGGCATCACCCCATCTCGATAGATCAAAAAAGCGTTTGCCTTCTAAATAAAGTTCTACAGCTCTTTCATTTTTAATACGATCTCGGAAGGTCTCTTTGCTTGTTAGATATATAGCACTTATTGGAGGCATTTTAACACGTGCCCTTACAATGTTAACCGCTTCTACGGCACTAATGGAAGCTCCTGGTAAGGTGTGGTTAGGGCCTCCAATCTCATTTGCAGCCTCTGCATATTGTAAAAGGATATCAGCTAATCTAAAATAAATAACATGTGTAAATGGTGGTGCAGATCCAGACCACTGATCTACATTTTTACCCCAGAATTTTCTAGCCATATAACCCAAATGAGCATCACCAGGCTGACTATTTCTTTCGGAGCCACCTTGGTATAATTCTAAATATTTATCAGACAAACTGGTCCATCGTTCCCCATTAAATAAAATAGAATGATAAAATCTAGGGTCTCTATTTACAAAAGGGTTTTGAGAGTCAAAGCTAGGGTCATCTTTTATAGATAAACCATTCAAAGTTTCAAATCTATCCACAAAGGTTGCAGATGGTGTGAATCCTTGTGTGACATTCTTACCTTGAATACTGGTCGTAGTTAATACACGATATGCATCACCAGCGCCATTCATAGCAGCATAGTTTTCCCAAATAATTTCATCATGATAAGGTTGGTACATAAAAATACTATCGAAACTAGCCGCATATTCAATAGTTTCAATACCTCCTGACGGTATTTTGTAGGTTACTTTATCCTTTCCTTTAGATTGAATTAATTTATATCTGTTGTTACCAAAAGGACCTAATTTAGACAATAAGTCCCATGATGCTTGTGCAGCAAGTTCCCATTTGGCAATATCGTTTGTGGGATTGTTGCTTGGGCTTGCGCTAAATAAAAGGGCAGACGCTTTAACAGCCAATGCAGCCCCCTTTTCTGGTCTACCTAGATTTTGTATATCCCATCTTTCAGGTAACAATACAGCTGCAGAATCGCAATCTGCAGCAATTTTTAATGCTGTCTCATGGTAAGAAAGGCGAGGCAGTTCAAAATTATCAGATGCATTGAAAGATTTGGTAATATATGGCATGCCCCCTTGACGTTTAAGCATCTCATAGTAATACCAAGCTCTCATAAAATGTGCTTGACCTTTCAGTTCATCTAATTCTCCTTGCGTTGCGCCTTCTAAACGAGGAAGGTATTCAAGGGTTTTATTAGCGATACGTATGCTCGACCAAGCATTCCAAACACCATAAAACTGAAGTGCTTGACCTGTATTATAAGATCTTAACCAATCGCCACTTTGTGCAATAGGCATGGTCTCCCAGTTAATAGAGTTAACATAACCCTCGTCGCTCAAAGCTGCTATATAACTATAATCTGCAGCACTTAGATAGTTTAGTAAATGTTTATACATACCATCTTCATACTCTCTAAACTTAAAGTAGTCTTGTAGTAAGTCCTCTTCTGGGATTCCAGCAGAGTCCTGAACTTTATCAAGGTAATCTTCACAACCAGTAAAACTAATTATTGCAGAAAAACCTAGGATAACCGATAAATAATTTATTGCTCTTTTCATGTTTCTGATTTTTTTATTAGAATTTTGCACGAAGTTCTAAAGTGTATCTTTTCATTTGAGGATAAGCCCCAAAATCAACTCCAAAATTGGATCCTTCTGGATCACCACCCCATTTACGTTTTCTCCAAGTCCATAGGTTTGTTCCAATTATGCCCAGTTCTAAACTTTTAATACCGATGGCTTTTTTAATGCTTTCAGATTGGATGGCGTAACGAAGGTTTGCACTTCTTAAGCGTATATATTTGCCTTCAACCATTGAAAAGTCGCTAATTTGATAATTGTATTGTTTACTAGCTTCAGCATGAACAGCAGGAAACTCAGGATTAGTATTTGTAGGTGTCCAATGGTTTGCATGAGCCGTATAAGCATTGTCTTTATTTTCAGTAAATGGATATAAGTAAAATAACCCCCCTTGACGCATTGGTGTTTGCACACTGCTAATACCATAAAAGTTTAATTCCACAGATAAGTTTTTATAACCACCACTTAGCGTACCGTTCCAGGTAACATTAGGAATTGAAGGACTTTCCGCAACCACACGGTCTTGACCATCTATAGTACCATCACCATTAAAATCAAGGAATTTAAAATCTCCAACAATTGGATTGCCGCCACCTACTTTAGGATATAAAAATAAGTCATCAAAGTTTTGATAAAAACCTTGTGTGACGATGCCGGTAGCAGGGGTATAAGAACCCATTCTTCTGGCAATATCAACAGGTTTTCCTTCTGCTTTAAGATTAAAAGGAATATTGTCTGATTCATCATAATAGACCATTCTGTTTTCTGAAGCAGAAATATTACCCGTAAACATAATATAAGACCCATCATTAAAGGCTTTGTTAAAGCCTAATTCGATTTCAAAACCATGACTTTTAGAAGACCCAATGTTTGCTTGAATAGAAGGAACACCTACCCAAGATGGAACTCTTTGCCTAGATTGAAGCATATCCTCTCTACGTTCATCAAATAAATCCACATTCAGAGTTATAAGATTATTTAAAAAGCCTAATTCAAAACCTAAATTTTGCTTATACGCTTTCTCCCAAGTAGCATCTAGTATAGGAAGATTGCCTTCGTATATGTAATCATAAGGTTGTAATGGATAACCAAAATTGGTTCCAATGATGTTTCCATAACTATCAAGACGTTTAGAGTATTCAGAAAGATATAACCACCTGCTAATGCCTGCATCACTACCTACAACACCATAAGAATATTTAATCTTTAACATATTAATGGACTCTTTAAGGTTGCCAAAAAACTTTTCGTTAGAGATAACCCAGCCACCTGCCGCCGCAGGAAAAGTACCAAAACGAAGTCCTGGCGCAAATTTTTCAGAGCCAGTATGAGCCACACTCGCTTCAAAGAAAAAGCGATCATCATAATTGTAATTAATATTCCCTACCCAGTTTTCTTCGTAGCTAGGAAAATAGTATAATTGATCTCCAATAGATTTTCTACGGCTAAAAAGTCCTAATCCAGATATGGTATGCTTGTCAAAAGTGCGAGTATAACCTAAAGAATATTGAAAATATTGACTTCTCCAACCCTTAAAAATATTTTCAGAATTATTCACCTGCAAAGATGGCTGAGGAGTATCTAAATCAAGACCACCAAAATTGTCATACCTAGACCATTCTTGGGTGTCTGGATCTAAATAGTAACCAAAGTATTGTGGTAACCAATAATTTTTTTGATAAACCACATTGGAGTTATAAGAATATAAAAAATTTGTAGATAACCCTTTAGTAATAAAATCAAGCTTTTGGTCAAACTTAATATCAACATTAAGTTCATTGGCCTTAAATCTATTAAAACCTTGTGCCCCTAACCAGTTCATTTCAACCTCTCCTTGTGCTGGGTTAATATAGGGTCTAGGTCCTGTTTGATTGTAAGGGATTACATTATCAGGGTATTGAGCTAAAGCTTCAGCAGGATAAAAAGGCATGGAAGTTACTGGTTCATACCATATAGGTTGGGTAAAAGTATCTTCTGGTTTTCCCCAAGCTTTAACATTACCACCTAAATTAACAGACAGTTTTGTGGTTTTAGAAATATTAAAATCAAGATTATTTTTAAAATTATACCTTGTACTACCATAATGAGCATTTTGTTTATCATAGTCATAAGGGAATTTATCACCAACAGCCCAAATATCACCTTCTTTAAGAAACCCTATAGAAGCATAATATTGCACAAAGTTATTACCACCGCTGGCATTAAGATTATAAGTTTGGTCAAAACCAGGCTTAAAATAATAATCCATCCAATCGGTATCAGAATATAAATAAGGAAGGTCCTGTGTTCTATAATGCTCTAAAATTTCATCAGAAACCATTAAGTTCCACAAACCATCATTCGCCCAAGCTTCATTTCTTAATTTCATGGTGTCGTAAGCATTCATATATTCAGGAAGTATGGCAGCTTCTTTCATAGAAAAACTTGTGGAAAAATCCAGTTCAATGGCACCTTTTCTACCTCTTTTAGTAGTAACTATAATAACACCATTCGCGCCCTTCACACCGTAAACGGCTGTAGAGGAAGCATCCTTAAGAATAGAGATAGACTCAATATCATTAGGGTCTAAGTTGGAAAAAGTTCTTTCAACACCATCAACAATAAAGAGTGGGGTATTATTTCCCATGGATGAGTTCCCACGAATGGACATCTGTATAGGTGAAGCAGCATAATAACCTCCTAAGGCCTCTTCCCCAGGTGTAGGATCAGTCATTATAACAGTTAAACCAGGTAATCTTCCCTGCAAACTGTTTTCTACACTACTACCCATGCGTACCGACATAAGTTTATCTCCTGATATTTTGGAGATAGCACCTACAACCGTTTCTTGTTTTTGAGCTTTACCGAAAGCCACAATAACAACATCATCGAGGGTTTCTTGATTAGGGACTAACGTTACATTGATGTTCGTTTTTCCATTAATAGGAATTTCTTGAGTTTTATATCCCACATAGGAAAAAACTAAAGTTTCGTTGTTAGATGCCGAAATAGAAAATTTGCCATCGAAATCCGTAGATGTACCACGATCAGAGGCTCCTTTTACCAAAACGGTTGCACCAATTGCTGCTAAGCCATCAGAATCATTTACTGTACCTGTTATTATTTGTCGCTGCGCATACACTGCGAAACTAAAAATAAACAAGAAAACAAATAGTATTCTGTTGCGAAGCAAACTGTATTTACCTGGTATTCCTCTACTAGGGATAAAGTTGATTTTTTTCATAAAATTTGGTTTTTCAAGGTTTGTTAGACCATTTCAATTGCTAAGGTTAGACTTCAAAGGGTTAAAATTTTTATAAAAAGATTATACTATAATGTTATTTTTTTGGTTGAACTCTATGTTATAATTTTCTGTGATAATTGTCTTTGGTATTTTAAATTCTTAAAAAGAATTAGTTCTGTTTTAAAACTCTATTAAACATTATTGAATAATTAATTTTATATTAATTGGCATTGAGTGTTATCTTAAAATGATTATTATCTCGATTTCGTCAAAACGATATAACAAGCATATTTTTAACCAAGTAGTTTTTTGTTTAATTGATGATGGTTTGGGGTTTGGTAAAATTAGAATGTTAATATTTTATTAAATAAACATAATTAGCAGAAACTAATACTATATTAACTTATTTCAGAATATTTGCCGGAATGTTGAATAAAATACACGTGTTTGTCAGTTTTTATGAATATATCGTAAGAATTTAGTGTTATTGATTAATTCTAGTCAACATGCTTTAAACCCCATGTTAAATTATTGTAATGATAATATGATATTAATCATATGAGTTTCAAATAATAGATTCACCAATGCCTTAACTGGTTATTTTACCCAACAACTTCTTTCTATAATTTATTTAGTCATTAAAAACCTATACAATGTTTTTTTGCCAGTCTGTATCATAGAAGCTTATTATACTTCAATACATCGGCTATAGATGTGTTAAGAATTTAATTAATAAAGCGTGCGCTCTCAAAGTCTGTAATGCTCCGCTCCCCGAAGTTTGCAACTTCGGGCTAATAAAAAAATAAAAGCCAGTTCTTCGAAATCTGTAATGCGCTGTGCAAAGTTCTCCAACAACCAAAAACCACCAACCAACAACCAAAAAAGTAATATATTGCATACATAAACAATATAACTACAAAAGGGTTGATATTTATTGTGGTTATACAATTCTTGGAGATAATATGAAAAAAAATAAACCGTCACACCTATAATGAAAGATCATGACATTAAGAGAATTTCAAGACTAACTGCAATTCTAACCCAAATGCAAACGAAACGCCTGTTGACGGCCACAGAATTGGCGGACAAATTTGCGGTCAGTGTACGCACCATTTACAGAGACATCAAAGCATTAGAACAAGCAGGTGTACCTATCCTAATGCAAGAAGGGAAAGGCTACACTTTAATGGAAGGGTATAAAATACCACCTGTAATGTTTTCGGAAAGTGAAGCCAACGCATTGATTACAGTAGAACAATTAGTGAATAAAAACAGAGATAGCTCACTTATTAAAGAATACACGGGAGCAATCAATAAGATAAAAGCTGTTCTACGATATTCCACCAGAGAAAAAATAGAACTGCTATCAAAGCGAGTTGCTATTAGTCCTGCCATATCGGGCTCAAATACGAGTAATTCATTAATGCTAATTCAAAATGCCTTAACAAAGTTTCAAGTGCTTAACATCACCTATCAAGGAGAAAATTTAAAAGGAAAAACTGAAAGACCAATAGAACCCTTTGCATTATATTACAGTTTACAAGAAAATTGGACGCTTATCGCTTATTGCAGATTAAGAATGGATTACCGGATGTTTCGGTTGGACAGAATTTTGAAAATTCAACAAACCGATTTAAAGTTTCTACCACATAAACTGACACTACAGGAATATTTAGCAGAAAAAGAAAAAAAGTTCAACACCCCTGACAACCCTTTGTCATAAAGTGAATTTATTTTTGCTAAATAATTTTAAAATTTAAGCATATGAATTTAGTATCCATTCGCATTATTACTGCCGATATAAACGGTTTGGTGAAATTTTATGAGCAGGTAACCAGAATAAAGATAGTGCAATACACACCAGATTTTGCAGAATTGCAAACAAAAACAGCAACCTTAGCCATAGGAAGCACAAGAACATTGCAGTTTTTCGGTGGAGAAAATGTCGCTCAGGCTTCACAAAATCGCAGTGCTATTATTGAGTTTTTGGTAGAGGACGTAGAAAAAGATTATGAAAGATTAGCCGATTTCCTGAAACCCTATATCGTTCAGGAACCAACAACAATGCCCTGGGGAAACAAATCACTTTTATTCCATGACCCTGATGGCAATTTAGTTAACCTGTTTACACCTACAACACCAGAAACAATCAAAAAATTTGAAAGTAAAAAATAAGCACTAACCACTAACATTTTGTATCAGTAATGACAGACGATGTGGTAAATATCAACGTTTGTAGGCCGCCCAAACTTCATAGCAGTTTTACAAGAAGTTACTATATCGTCTGCCACTACTCATACGATTTTCCCTTCCCAATATTTAAAAATGACCCACTTTTACCCGCTGTTCCCTAGTATCGCTACCGCCAGTTTGCAACTGGTGGGGTAAGAGTAAGAAAAATAAAGAATAGCCCCACTTTTCACTGTCTTTTGGGAATATTAGATACCTTTTCAGGTTACAAGCCATCGCGGTAAAACAATGTTTTATAAAAGTAAAGGTAATCCCATCATCCCAAACTAAAAATTTACGCTACCGCCAGTTTGCAACTGGTGGGGCAAGAGTAAGAAAAATAAAGAACAGCTCCACTTTTCACTGTCTTTTGGGAATATTAGATACCTTTTCAGGTTACAAGCCATCGCGGTAAAACAATGTTTTATAAAAGTAAAGGCAATCCTATCATCCCAAACTAAAAATTTACGCTACCGCCAGTTTGCAACTGGTGGGGTAAGAGTAAGAACAATAAAGAATAGCCCCACTTTTCACTGTCTTTTGGTGAATATTAGATACCTTTTCAGGTTATAACCTATCGCGGTAAAACAATGTTTTATAAAAGCAAAGACAATCCCATCATCCCAAACGAAAAAAACCAACAACCACCAACCAACAACCATTGAAAAAGTAATATATTGCATATATAAACGATATAACTACAATAGGATGGGTATTTTATTGTGGTTATACAAGTGTTGGCAAGCATTAAAAAGACATGAAAAAAACGAGCTCAATTTTATTAATGGTATTCTGCTTTGTCCTGACCGCATGTGGACAGACGAATAAAGAAAACTCAAACCTTCCGCAGCCAAAAGGATTTGTAAACGATTTTGAAAACTTGCTGATGGATCGACAAGAAGAATATCTTGACAGCCTTATCATTGACTACGAAAAACAAACCAAGATAGAAATTGCCATTGTTACTTTAGACAGCACCATGACATCAGCAGAAACGTTTGACAACTACACATTAGAATTAGCAAATTATTGGGGAGTCGGAAAAAAGGACTTAGACAATGGAGTTCTAATTGGCGTTTCATCGACATTACGAAGAATCATAATCCAGAATGGTCTTGGTATTGAAGAGATTCTAAGTGATGAAGAGACTAAGAAAATAATAGATGCCTTTTTCATACCTAACTTTAAGAATGGAGACTATTTCGAAGGTATCAAACTAGGATTGATAGAAGTAATGGAAAAATTAAAATAAAAACGCTTGCCAACAAAAACTATAAGCAAGCGGGGCGACAGTGAATAACGAAACTATAAAATTATTAACCAACTTTCGGCTTGGCTGACATGAAAGAGTATCTAAAGCCCGCCAGCTCATAGTCAAACTGTTGTAGGTAATATTGATAAAACGAAATGGAGTTTGAACCTGAATATTTTAGCGGAATTTTAAAAGTCCTGATTTTGACTTTACTAATCTCAATTTTGCCGATTTATTTTATGGCAAACCCAATATTGATTATTGGAATATCAATATTTGCATTTATTGCAATCTTATCGATAAATAAAAAATGGATAAAAAAAGTGATATTGGATTCTAAGAGGGAAAAAATTATTGTGAAATATCCTCTATCTATAATCGGACTTAAAAAAACAGAAATTCCATTTGACAAAATAGACATTGTTACTTATTACGAGTATATGTCTCGAACACCAGCACATTTTAAAATTGAACAAAACGGAAAAAAATTACGATTTAATTGTAATGGACTTGATTCTAAAAAAGTAAGTTCTATTTTAGAAAACTGCGGAATTAAAACAAACTTTTACAATAGAAAAGAAGTTGGATTTAGATAAAAATACTACCTACAACACCAGTAACCGTTCCACAACCCCATAATTTCAAAAAAACAAGATACAAAAACGTCCTTTTTTAAGGGCGTTTTTTGGTTTTAATAGGTTATTATCTTGTACATTGAAAGATGATGATATGAGTTTAAAATGGCGTTTATAAACGCCTTTTGAGGCAGTTTCTTTTTTTAGTTGACTTCCTGCTGTGCGAAGTTTTCAACTTCCCAAAACCATTGCCATTAACAATAAAACCATTACAAGCCTATAGGATACCTTGTTGAAAAGTAATATATTGCATATATAAACGATATAACTACAATAGGATGGGTATTTATTGTGGTTATACAAGTGTTGGCAGCAACCACAAAAGATATTTATAAGTTGAATAAATTAAGATAAAATTAATATGCTATGTAATAATTTTACTAATGGAATTGATAATCAACATGGTGATCAACCAATAAGAGTTTTTTATAATCTCATTGAATCTTATTTCATTGGTATTAAGGAAGCATTAACAAATTTAAGACCTAATGACAATGTTTTAAGTAAAGTAAGACTTGAGTACTTAACAGAAAATATTAGAGTTATTGGCCCATCAACAAATGGACTAAAAATAACATTACATGACAGCTTTTTATCATTCTTGTGGACAAATATTTATAGTATAATTGTAACGACTCCTTCTGGCGGAAAGGAAGTTACATTAGACGAAAACAAACAAGCAAGAGAATTAAGGAAATATGGAATATCATTAAAGCAACAATATAGTGCATGGGACAAAGAAACCATGCCAAACCCTGAACTTCATCCAAAAGACCCAAAAAGACTTATCGGAGTTTCTAACGCTGTATTTCTTTCTGCAGTCCAATTTATATTATTGCATGAATTTGCACATGTTTTTTTAGGACATCCTTTTGTACCCTTAAAAGAAAGAACGAGCGAAAATTTAAGAAAAATGGAAGTTGATGCGGACAATTTTGCAATTATGTGGGCTATGGATTCTTCAAGTCCAGACAACAAGTTCACAGATAATATTGCATGGATAGCCGCATTAAATAGTTTAAGTTATACTCCTAATAAATTCTCGGACACAAAAATTCATCCGGCACCAGAAGACAGGATTATATTGTGTTTAGAAAGACTAAATTTAAAAGAGGACGATTATTTATGGAGTTATGCTCTATGGTCTATAATGGAATGGCAAACTAACTTTGAATTATTCCATATACCGAAATACAAAGTTGGTGATAACTTCAAAAAACATTTTTATGACATGATTAAAGAACTTAAAGAATACAAAAAAAAACTGGTGTAAGTAAGTTAAAAAGAAACCAAAATTGAATAATAATTTAAAAAACGGCAGCAGGTAACACCGGTAACCGTTGCACAACCCCATAATTTCAAAAAAACATGATACAAAAACGCCCAATTAAGGGCGTCTGTTGGTTTTAATAGGTTATTATCTTGTACATTGAAAGATGATGATATGAGTTTAAAATGGCGTTTATAAACGCCTTAATACGATAAAAACCGAAGAATAGACTTATC
>NZ_QKPO01000025.1 GCF_003258355.1 Confluentibacter sediminis
AATACGATAAAAACCGAAGAATAGACTTATCGCCCCACTTTTACTGTGTTTTTCTATAAATTTCAGATACTTTTTAAGGGTATAGGCCATAGCTGATAATTGCATACACTTATTACCCTAAATTCATTTCAAGGTCTCCACCAACCAACAACCAGCCCCACTTTTCACTGTCTTTTGGTGAATATTAGATACCTTTTCAGGTTATAACCTATCGCGGTAAAACAATGTTTTATAAAAGTAAAGACAATCCCATCATCCCAAACGAAAAAAACCACTAACCACCAACCAACAACCATTGAAAAAGTAATATATTGCATATATAAACGATATAACTACAATAGGATGGGTATTTATTGTGGTTATACAAGTGTTGTGCGTCAGCTAAGAACCGAGTACAAACAAGCAAGATTTGAAAAAAACAATTTACTATATCGTACTGATTTTATCTGGATTAGGAATTCCATTAAACATTTTTGGAATTGTTAATACAATGGTCAGGCTAAAATATGAAACAGATAATCCTGGAGATTGTATTTCTCTGGTAAATGGCGTGGATTTGTGTGATTCAATTACAAGAATGAAAATATGGATTCTGATTTGCACAATACTTATTACTTTACTATTGACTTTCAGGAGACGACTTTTAAATACAAATAATTCATAACCCCTAAAAAATGAGAAAACTACTGATATTATTACTGGTTTCAATTTCAGGAATTACATTCGGACAGGATAAATACAATTATGTAAGCTTTGATAAGTTAACTGAGGTAAAAGGAACTGATTACGTGATTGCCTCGATTGAAAACAGAGGGAAAATTGAAACTAAAAGCAAATATCTTCTTTTCATTGATACGAAAGACGGAAAAACCAAACAGATTGATTTGCCAAAGGATTCGTATATAATGTCAGTTGAGCAAATATTGATTGAAGAACTTGACATAAGTAAAGTGATTTTAGTTGCAAAGACAATTAATCTCGACGGTGATAAAGAAATTGATTGGAGTGACCCTCAGCAGATTTTCATACTTTCGACTGACGGAGAATCAAAAACACAATTGACTGAGGATAGATTTTTTGTCCGTACTTGGACAACAAATGAAAAAACAGGAACGATTACAATAACAGGTCATTATGATACAAACTCAAATGGCAAATACGATAAGATTGATAAAAACGAGATTTTGATTTACGATTTAAAAACAATGAAATTACGGACAAAGATATAAAAGCCGAACGCACAACAATGGTAACCGTTGCACAACCCCATAATTTCAAAAAAACAAGATACAAAAACGTCCTTTTTTAAGGGCGTTTTTTGGTTTTAATAGGTTCTTATTTTGTACATTGAAAGATGATGATATGAGTTTAAAATGACGTTTATAACAGCCTTAAAACGATAAAAACCGAAGAATAGACTTGCCACTCCGATTTTACTATGTTTTTCTATAAATTTCAGATACTTTTTAAAGTTATAGGCCATAGCGAATAATTGCATACACTTGTTACCCTAAATTCATTTCAAGGTCTCCACCAACCAAAAACCAACAACCAAAAACCAACTACAATATGATGGGTATTTATTGTGGTTATACAAGTGTTAGCGGTCATGCTAAAAAAAAGAAATCAGCTACTGACATAGGGTTGTCATTTGATAAATCTACTTTTGGATTTTAAAAATAAAGGAGACAAAATATGAAACATGAATGGAAAAAAAACGAGAAACAATTCTATTTGCCGAAGAACAAGCCTGAATTGATAAGTGTACCCAAATTTAAATTTTTCACAATTGAAGGAAACGGAAATCCCAATGATAATTTTTTTGCTGAATACATTGGAGTTTTATATTCTTTATCTTATGGAATAAAAATGAGCCAAAAAAAAGGGATTGAGCCCAAAGGATATTTTGATTACACAATTTATCCTCTTGAAGGAGTTTGGGACTTAAATGAAGAAGCCAAGAAATCATTTGATGGGACAATAAATAAGAACGATTTAGTTTTTAAATTAATGATACGACAACCTGATTTTGTTGACAAAGATTTTGCCCTGCAAATACTCGAACAGACTAAAAAGAAAAAGCCACATGATTTATTAGAACAAGTCAGATTTGAAGAAATAATAGAAGGCGATTGTATTCAAATGCTGCATTTAGGCAGTTATGACAATGAACCTGAAAGTTTTAATCTCATGGAAAGTTTTGCTGAGCAAGAAAAATATAGTCGAAAATCAAAAACTCACCGAGAAATCTATCTTAGCGACGCAAGAAAGGTTTCCCCTGACAAATTAAAGACTGTTTTGAGATTTAATGTTGAGAAAAAATGAAATAAAAAGCACCAACCACCAACCAACAACCATTGAAAAAGTAATATATTGCATACATAATCAATATAGCTACAATAGGATGGGTATTTATTGTGGTTATACAAGTGTTGGGCATAATTTAACGGATTAAAAACAAACCCTAATTTGAAAATGATATTTAAAGGAATATTAATGCTAATTTTAGCGGCAATTATGATTAAAATTCTGATTATAAAATCAAAACACAGCGAATTAATTAATCTTTGGATTTCTGAAAATTATAGTACCAAAAATATGTTTGGACTTTCTGACCAAGAAAAAAGGACAATATCTTTAATAAAAAAATTAGGATTATCCTTTTTCATAATCTTTGGACTTTTATTTCTGACTTTTGCCAACTCTGTTCTATAGAAAAGAAAAACTATGCACAACACCAGTAACCGTTGCACAACCCCATAATTTCAAAAAAACAAGATACAAAAACGTCCTTTTTTAAGGGCGTCTGTTGGTTTTAATAGTTTATATCCTGTACATTGAAAGATGATAATATGAGTTTAAAAGGACGTTTATAAACGCCTTAAAACGGTAAAAACCCCCCTCCCCGAAGTTATAACGTCACGCTAACTACACACCCCCTTTAGTAGCAAAATGCCTTTCCACCAAGGTTTCTGCCGAATACAAAAACACCCCACACTTTTTCCATGCCCGGTTGGCATCATTTAGGCTCAGGCGGTGTTGCGTGTTGTGTGCCGTCAGGTCTTTAGCGTTAAATAGGTGGTGCAGCAAGTGCTGGTTGCCGTAGGTGTTTTTTGGGAACACGCTGTCGGGCAGATCAGTAAATAGGCTACACAAGTGCAAGAGGTAGGGTAATGCCATATGCTGCGGTTTGTATTCCATAAACACATAAATAAGCCCCAGACAGATTTGCGTGAGCATCTGGTGCAAGAAGGCAAAACAGGCTGTGGGTTCGGTAACAGTGTTTCGGGTGCTAAGGCTTTCGTACAGGTCATCCGCTTTTTTTAAATGCACGCCCCACTGCCGATAAGTATCCTGCCAAACCTGCTCCCGATATAGGGGCGTGGGGAGGGTATAAGTGTCCCCATAGGGGTATAGCTTATAGATACAGGGAGCATTGCCAATGGTTTTTCTCAGGAAGCTATGGCCTGTTCTAAGTTTTTTGCGCACGGAGGGGTAGCTATAAGGTATGGCATATACCTGGGCCTGCTTTTTGGTGTGTTTATAAAGCGCTTCCATAAGTTGGGCAGTATGGGGTTTTGGCAGGTCTGGCTTTGCCTTGTTGGTGATGAGTAGGAGGGTGTAAGTAGCGGTTATATGGCAGGTTTCGCGGCCGGGGAGGTAATGAAACTGCATGTGGGCCGTTGTGGTGCTTTGGCTTAATAAGTAAGCCTCAAAGAGACTGTAATGCAGGCTCAGGTAATCGATGACTTGTTTTAGAAGAGGGTCGTTTATTTTTTTTGGTTTGGTGAAGGTTGCCTCGCCC
The DNA here is from genome assembly GCF_003258355.1 of Confluentibacter sediminis. Classification (GTDB taxonomy): domain Bacteria; phylum Bacteroidota; class Bacteroidia; order Flavobacteriales; family Flavobacteriaceae; genus Confluentibacter; species Confluentibacter sediminis. The sequence goes on from NZ_QKPO01000025.1 coordinate 3,806, forward strand.
CTAAATGGTTGGGGCTTGCCATGACTGGATGGTGAAGGTGTTGTTTGTGGGTTCATGATGAAATATATTATGTGTTAAAAAATATTTTATAGCGATATAATATGCTTTTAAAGCATAACAAAGATGTTAAAAATATTTAATTAAAGACTATAAAGCATGATTTTATGCTATTATGATAAATATTAAAGTAATTATATTTGGTTTTACTTATTATAAACCGACATGCCAAAAAAGATTTACAATCGCATTAAAGCCGTATTAGCAGAAAAAGGGATGACGAATAATACCTTAGCAGAATCCTTAGAAATGAATTCTACGACCATATCTAAATGGTGTAGGAATGATATGCAACCTAGGGTTGAGACTTTATTTCATATAGCAAAAGTTTTAGATGTGGATGTTAGGGAATTGTTGGTGTCATCGAAATAGGTTTTATGCGCTACCGCCAGTTTGCAACTGGTGGGGTAAGAGTAAGAAAAATAAAGAATAGCTCCACTTTTTCCTGTCTTTTGGTGAATATTAGATACCTTTTCAGGTTATAACCTATCGCGGTAAAACAATGTTTTATAAAAGTAAAGACAATCCCATCATCCCAAACGAAAAAAACCACCAACCAACAACCAAAACCATTGAAAAAGTAATATATTGCATACATAATCAATATAACTACAATAGGAAGGGTATTTATTGTGGTTATACAAGTGTTACCACCAATTAAAAAAACTGAACAATTATGAACAGATTATTGATGACATTAACTTTTAGTTTATTCCTTTTGAATTTATGTTTGGGACAAATTCCTAAGGAAGCATTTCCATTGACAAATTCTCTCAGTGCCTTATGGCATAATGGAGAAACAGAAAAAGCAATTGAATCCTCTTTGGAATTATATCGTTTGTATCCACCGATGTTTATTGAGAGAATCCATAATACACTTGCCCAACAACTACAAAATGACTCACAATTATATGGACAAAAATATTTGGAACAATTATTACTAAAGAAAAATGATGAAATCAGTAATATCATTTCTCCAATTTATTTATGGAGTAAGTCAATAAATGCAAAAAATGAAAATGACTTAAAGGAGGTTTTGGAAGAACTAAAAAGTATTTTAAAAGACAGCTCAAATTATAAATCTGAAACCGAAAGATACTGCCTTTTAATTTTACAAGAACTGGATAAGAAAAACGTCATTGATGCCAATAATAAAGAAGTAATCTTACAAAAAAACATAAACAATTTGGAAGCATATCCTTATATCAATAAGGTTATTACAGGCAGACAAGAGAGTGAAAAACGGGCATGGCACAGATATTTATTGGCATATAGCTATAACTATTTGTATACAGTTAAACCCAATGTTTCAGAATACTTAAAAAAAGCTTCCGATTACAGCCCCGACCTGAACGACAGACAATATAAACATGCGTATTTTTATGATGCTGCACTTTTGACGGGTAATACAAGAGACTTCGGTTTTCAAACAAAATATCAAAAGTATTTGGTTGGGAATAATCGGAATTCTGACGCATTAGATTTATTGAGTGATATTGCTTTTGGAACTCCCTCAGATGACAACATAATAGCATTACGGCAATTTTATGAAAAATTAAAATACAACAGCCCATTTACGGATTATTGGGCTAATTATATTCATAAAAAGGGCAAACCTGTTCCAAAACTAAAAATACAATTTGAAAAGGAAGAATTAGATTTAACTGTAAAATCTAACAGATGGATTTACATAGATGTTTGGGGTACATGGTGTGATCCATGTAGAAAAGAATTGCCAGAATTACAATCCTTTTTTGTGGAGAATATTAATAGGAATAATTCAAAATTAATGATTTACACTTTTTCGTTTGGTTCTCAAAACTTATCAGATTTTATGGCTGAAAATAAATACACATTTCCTGTGAGCGAGATTGATAAACAAACTAATGATTTATTTGAGGTATCTGGATATCCAACCAAAATACTGATTTCACCTGAAGGGAACTTCATAAAGATACCTTTTGGAGTTGACTGGAAAGCATATATTAAAAATTACACTATGATGTAAAACTGGTGGTAACAAAGATGTATGTAGCAAATAGGCGAGATAGTAGTAATTCCAAGGGCGGTAGCCAGCTTCAAAATCGTAACGATTTGATAGGTTTGAAGCCCGCAATCACCTACTTTGCATATACTCAACGTTGGCAGTCATTAGAAAAACCATATTGACATGAATAAATTAATTATTATTACAATTTTTTCCATTGTTTTCAAAATTCAATCTCAGAATCACAAATTGGTTGGTTATACAAGCAATTTAAAAGATAGTACAAAAGTCCTCCTGAGAAATGTTGAAATGGACAAGCCTTTTGACACTACCTATGTCGTCAATAATAAATTTCAATTTGATATTGAACCAATTAATGGTCATAACTTATTCTTTATGAGAATCGATAAGTTAGAGGGGCTTAGAAGAGATTTACTCTTTATCGATAATTCAGATATTGAAATAGATCTTAGAAATAGGGATTTTAACTCTGCTATTATAAAAGGCGGTAAGATGCAAAATCAAAGAATGGAATTTCTTAAAGAGGAAAATTCACAGGCTAGCCAATATACAAAGGTTAACTTCATTAAAAATCATAGTAATTATGAGTATTCTGCATATTTGTTAATGGATTTGAGAATGAACATGAAAAATGAGGAAATCCAAGAGTTATATGACAATTTGGATATTGAAGTTAAGAATTCAAAATATGGAAAAATAATTTCCAAATATTTAGAAAAATCCAAAGGCTTTGAAATTGGAGCCAAAGTTTCTGATTTCACCTTAAAAGATGTTAATGGTAATGATGTTAGCTTAAATTCCTTCTTAGGTAAATTTATCTACTTAGACTTCTGGGGTTCTTGGTGTGGGATTTGTAGAGAAGAACATCCTTTTTTTAAGAAGATGAATACAAAATATAAAAATAAAGGGTTTGAAATAATCAGCGTTTCATTAGACCGAGATATCAAAAAATGGGAGAGAGCATCTATTCAAGATGGAATTAATTGGACTTCATTAATAGACACATCTTCTTTTAATGGAGATATTGCTCTAACCTATAAAGTGTTTTCAATGCCCACTGGTTATCTTATTGATAGAGAAGGTAAAGTGATTGAACGATTTTTTAATGGACAATTGGATGAAGACACCATAACAAACCTATTAAATTAATAACGCCTGCCAACACCAGTAACCATTTCACAAGCCCATAAATTATAAAAAAAAACAGACTTCTATAATGGCCTCTGCTGTGCGAAGTTTGTAACTTCGTAGCCTACAAATTTCCCCACTTTTCACTGTCTTTTGGTGAATATTAGATACCTTTTCAGGGTATAAGCCATCGCGGTAAAACAATGTTTTATAAAAGTAAAGACAATCCTATTATCCCAAACTAAAAATTTATCACCAAAAACCACCAACCAACAACCAAAAACCACCAACCAACAACCAAAAAAGTAATATATTGCATATATAAACGATATAACTACAATAGGATGGGTATTTATTGTGGTTATACAAGTGTTGGCAGTAATTAAAAAATGCCGTGAACAAATTGAAAATAAGACATTAACAATGAAAAAAAAGAATACAATATTAATTTTACTGACATTCCTTTCATTGTCTCTTTTCGCTCAAGAAAATAATTCAGAAGCTGGTGGTCCACCAAAACTTTCAGAATTGTTAGGTGTTTGGAAAAAAGTTGAATTTCCGAATGAGGATAAAATCAACAAAATAAACCCTTGGCCTCAAAAATATCAATGGTTTGCGTTTTTCGAAAATGGAAAAGTATACTCAATGATGTCTGACATCGATTATGATTATTCTGAAAATGACATAAAAGAAACATTTAAAATTTTACCATCTGACAAAACACCTGACTATAAATTGGATGGACAATTTTTAACTATAGATAATAAAGAAGTCAAAGATTATAGAGAATTATGGGGAGTGAATTTATTTGCTAAAGACATCAATGACTTCCTAAAAAAAGGGAATCTAATGATGACTTTGGACGACGGAAATGGAAATGTGATTTATTATAGATTATTAAAACGAATAGAATAACTATTGCCAACACCGAATAGAATAACTATTGCCAACACCGTAAAAAAAATGCTAGTTTTAGCTAAACCAAAGTTAGTTGCTCGTTTGCTAGCTTCTGATTTTCCTTCGGACACGAACTTAGTGAACTGGCGAAGCAAAATCCTCGCACACAAACACGCAACTTTCCTTATACATCAACGTTGTACACAAGCTAAAAATTGAATAAAAAAATATGAAATCGATTTATTTTACAATTCTTACTGTTCTTATTTGCTCAGTAAATTATGGACAAAAATTGAATTATGGATTAAAAGGCGGAATGAATGTTTCAAACACAAAATTTACAGTTTTAGATAACGGAGAATCCTCTGCAAGAGATTTTGAAAATCGAATATCTTATTTTATAAGTGGTTTTGTTGAGTATTTTCCAAAAACTAAATCTAACAAACCTATTTCAATACAAACAGAATTACAATTTTCTAAACAAGGTTATTCATACAATAGATCGAGTGAAACAGGTTTTGTTTTTCAACTCGATCAAATGAATTTACCTCTTACTTTAAAAAAGCCAATACTTAATGATTTATCAATTGTAGGAGGAGTTTATTTAGGGTATGTGACAAGTTCAAACGAAAAGTACCAAGGGAGAAAATATAAACAAAATGAATATTTTAATTTTGACAACGGACTTTTGGTTGGAGGAGAATACTCCTTCGATTTCGGTCTATTATTAGACTTTAGGTATATGTATGGATTAAAGAATATGTCCGACTTTAAAAGCCCAGAATCTAATATAGAACACGAATATAAGAATAGAGTATTTCAATTTGGGTTAGGATATAGATTTTAAAGAAAATGAATACCGATAGATAAAAGCCAGTGTACAACAATAGTAACCGATTTACACAACCCCATAATTTCAAAAAAACAAGATACAAAAACGCCCACTTTAAGGGCGTCTGTTGTTTTTAATAGTTTATATCCTGTACATTGAAAGATGATGATATGAGTTTAAAAGGACGTTTATAACAGCCTTAAAACGGTAACCCTGCCAATAAAAAGCAAAATAGCACTAGTAACAGGTGGAAGTCGTGGTTTAGGCAAGGATATGGTTCTAAGCTTAGCCAAAAAAGGGTACAATATCATTTTCACATACAATAGCAATAAAGATGAAGCCGATAAAGTCGTTAATGAAGTTATGGCGTTAGGTCAAAAAGCAACAGCTTTCCAATTAGATGTAATGTAAGCTTCCCAAGAATAGAACTGTTTAATTTTCTAAAGTTACCATAAAGTTATAGATTTTAAT
>NZ_QKPO01000026.1 GCF_003258355.1 Confluentibacter sediminis
AACATTGGTGGTATAAAGATTATGGAAATGTACGTATTATTGGCTTAGATTCTAACGATCACTATCGTGATGTCCCAGAGCAGTATGCTTGGCTAGAAAGGGTGTTAAATGAAACCGCTAAAAATGACGATATAGATTTTGTATTTGCACAATTACACCATCCTTATAAATCAGAACTTTGGATACCAGGAGAAGAAGATACAACGGGGAAAATAGTAAGCATGCTTGAGGCTTTTTCGGATAAAACAGGAAAGCCTAGCATTCACTTTTTTGGACATACACATGGGTATTCCCGCGGACAGTCCAAAGAGCACAGTCATCTTTGGGTCAATGTAGCATCTGCTGGAGGCGCTATTGATGGTTGGGGTGAATATGATGGTACGGATTATGATGAGTTTACAGTTACCCAAGCCGAATATGGTTTTGTTATGGTTTCTGTAGATCCTAATCCTGCCGATCCTAAGATGACTCTAAAACGTATTAGTAGAGGTAATACAAAAGAAACGCGCGACAATGAAGTAACAGATAGTATTACGGTTTATAAAATTTCAGAAAAACCAGAACAACCTAAAGGAATAACACCTATAAATGAAACGACAGCTATTACAGGAATCGTTTTAAAAGCATCTCCTTTTGTTGGTGGCAGAAAAACAAGCATGCATGGTGCTTCTCAATGGCAAATAGCAACGACTGCTGATTTTGAAAAACCTGTTTTTGATACTTGGAAACAATATGAAAACTGGTATTATAAAGAAGATCGTCAAAAAAATGATGATTTAACCGATGAAGAGGTTAAACGATTA
>NZ_QKPO01000027.1 GCF_003258355.1 Confluentibacter sediminis
TGATTGGTCTGAAACGGTATTGTTTAAAACAAATTAAAGATTAACTTGTTTTAATGAAATCACTTTCGATTTGGTAAATAGTTGTTTATAAAATTTGATAGGCTCTGCCTATCGAGTTTTAAAGCAAGAGGGTAACACGCTACGCGATGTTACTGGTTCATATTCCGCTTAAAAACAGTCATTTACCAATTTCAGATAGTTCTATTTATTTCAGATTTGCGGCAAAACCTCTTGAAACCCCATTAAAATCGCATTTATTTGCGGCAAACCCCTGGCTTTTGGTATGATTTAGTGGATATTGAACTGTTGTAGTGTTTGCCAAATGCCGCATATCTCCTTTTTACAGTAAAAAGTCTCGTAAGCCCTATACATAGACTTTTTTTTACAGTAAAAAGCATTTAGATCTCCCAAAAACATTGCATAGTATTAGCTCGATAGATGTTGGGGGCTTTGAATTCGTAATAAATATAATAAAAACCATTTTTTGATTGAAAATCACAACTGTTTTCCGTTTTATACCCTAGTTTTTATAGGCGTTTTTAAGGGTGTCAACATAATTATGGAACCTTTTTTATGTAACAAAATATTTATAATAAACTGAAATACAACATGTTATAAATGTATAGAATAATGTAATGTGCTTTAGCGTATTGCCCTTTTGTTTTTAAAATCAGCTGCTTTTTTTCTAATGAAAAACTTATAATTTACAAATTTTAAAAGTTAAAAATAATGACAGTAGTAATGTAAAATCTATAAGAAGGAATAGTAGTCCAATAGCAATTATGCTATATACATATTTTATTATCGCAACTAAAATAATTTAAACTTTGGATGTTTATGAATCGAATAAACATTTTGAGTATTTATAATTGAAGAATCCAAAAAAGATAATATAATTTTATTGGATAGGAAGCTGCTACTTAAACCTAAGCATTGATCGTAAAATTTCGTTGATTTGTGTTCTTTTTTGTCTCGATACAGGTATTTCTGCGTTATCATACATGATTAAACTACCACCATCTTGTCTTAATATTCCCTTTACAAATTGAGGATTGATTAAATGCGATTGATGTATTCTTAAAAAACCATGTTCAACAAGGATTTCGTCTATTTCTTTTAAGGTACGGCTTATAAGAATTTTATTTTCATCTTTTAAAAAGAAATTGGTATAGTTGTTATCTGACTGGCAACGAACAATATTTTTAATTTCAACAATACTATAGCCCGCACCAGTTGGAAGTGCAATTTTAGAACGTTCTTTTGTAGAACTGTATAGATTTTTTTGTAACAATTGCCATTGCTCATTACTGGTTTTTTTTCTTCTTTTCTCCCAACCAGAAAGAGCTCTTACTATATTTTTTTCGGTAATGGGTTTCAATAAATAGTTGATTGCACAGTACTGAAAGGCACGAATGGCATATTGGTCATAAGCTGTTGTGAAAATAATATCAAAATCTACTGGTAAAATTTTATCTAACAAAGAAAAACCGTTCAGGTTTGGCATCTCAATATCTAAAAACAATAAATCTGGCGGGTTATTTTTTATATATTCTAAACCTTGTATTGGGTCTGTAAAAATACCAGTAACGATATAGTCAGAATGAACTTTTTTTATAAGGCTGTCCAATACATTAGAGCAGTGCATTTCGTCATCGATAATAATAATGTTTGCCATGGATTAGTAATTATATGTTAAAATGATTTTGGTTCCTTGCGGAATACCGTTTTCTTCAAGGTCTATAATATTTAGATGCATTTTAGAGTCGTTAATATGATTGTATAATGATAATCTTTCTTTGGTAATGCTAGTACCCATAGATTTATGAAGTTTTTCTATATTTTCACTTGCTTGTCGTCCAATACCATTATCTTCTATCGTTATTTTTAAATTTTGGGTGGTATCAAAAATAATATTTAATTTTTTTTCTGGTTTTCTACTTGGGTTAAGACCATGCCAAATGGCATTTTCTACGAAGGGTTGAAGTAAAAGAGGAGGAATGGTATATTGAGAGAGTTCTTCTTTTGAAGATAATATAATACTATAATTAAAACTCTCTCCTATACGGTTTCTTTCTAAAGATAAATAAAGTTCTAATATTTCCAGTTCTTCCTCTACCGTAATAACATTTTTACTACTATTTTGTAAAATTCCTCGGAGTAGAATTGAAAAATTGTCTAGATAGGTCACAGCATCATCAACATAAGAATTCATAATCAAATTTTTTAAGGAGTTTAGGCTGTTAAAAACAAAGTGAGGATTCATCTGGGAACGCAAAGCCAACATCTCCATTTCCTTAAGTCTTTGAGAAAATGAATTTTTTATTTCTTTTTCTTTCTGTTTTTCCATTTGAGAATACAGTTGCAACAACTCTTCGGTTTTTTCGTTTATTTTTTTGTCCAGTTCTAGGTGCATATTTTCTTGTAAAACTTGGTTTTTTTGTAATTGTGCTATGAGTTTTTTACTGGTCTGTGCTTTTTCTTTTTGCAATAAAAAAATATTCTCGCCAATAGCAATAGAAAAACATAAAACCTCAATTAATAAGCTTGCCTGAAAAATTATGTTAGGAGAATGCGGGAAATTAAAAATGCTGCCTTCCTTGAGAAAAAGATTTGAATAAGCTACATAAGATGATAGAATAGAACCTATAAAAAAGAACGAATTACCTACAATAAAATATTTGATTAGCGGATGCTTTACTTTATATATTATCCAAAAAATCAATACAAAATTAAGCGGTAATACGATTAACCGCACAGTGGTAAAAATGGCATTCCCTAATTCTAAATCTCTCCAATAATAATTAAAAATTAAGCGAGATATGGCATAAAAAAAACAGAACATTCCAAAAAAGTAAAGCACTTTAGAAAGGGTTTTATCATACTTTTGAATTTCCAGCAAATTTAAAATAAAAAAGATATAGAAACCAATAAACACAAATTGAACGGGTTCTGACAACATGAGCGATATATGAGGAAAGTAAAGAAAAATATTACCAACAGTAGCTGTGGTAGTCGCAAGAACCGTAAGACCAAAAACAATTTGAAAAAAGAGATACCCTAAATAATAGAAATATAATTTTTGACGCAATCGTAACCAAAAAGCCCAAGCAAAAACAAAAATGCTAAACAGTGAAACCAAATAAAAATAAATAAACCCAATTGATTTCGCCTCCCATTTTGTATTAATGTAAGTAGCATTTAAATAGTTGAGTCGGGAGTAAATTACAGGATAGTTTGGGTTAACTAATTGATATTCGCTACTTAATTTTATAAAACATAAAGATTCATGAAATGGAGATAGCGTAATTTCGGTAAAGTAAGACTCGTTTTTGTTGGCTCGTTCACTTAATGAAGCCAGATATCCGTTTTTAGATTCTTTAAATACTGTACCATTTTGCATATAAATAGTTATGTAATTGTCGTCGTTTAAAACATATACTTTGAGGGTGTGTTTAGATTTATTTTTAATCTTGAATTTTAGCCAAATCGCTATCTTGGGAGTGGTTGTGTAGGTAGAATCATAAGGCTTCCAATTTTTATTTTTTTGTATGTCCTCAAAAGAAACTTCATTGCCTGTAGATAGTGCCATCACTTCTGTTTGGTTAACTAATGGCAAGTATGACACAATAGAATCTGCTACTATCTGAGCCGATAGCAAGCCTGTTTTCAATATTAAAAAATATAGAATGAATATTATTTTCTTCATTTATAAAACTAATTTACAGATACAATTCCCAGTTTTTCATCATTAAGCTAAGTTACACATCTAATCTTTAAGTACATCTCTCATTTTAGAATTCAGCTGTTTTCGTTTAGGATTCAGCAATTTACACTTCTTTTCCAAATTCTAATTTAAACTAGCCAGATTCTAAATGTCGCTTTTTTTTAACGATTTCAATGGATAGGTTTGTTCTCATTAATTCTGTAAAATCATTACAATGAAAACGAATAAAATACTTATGTCACTGGTTGTTTGTTTTGCACTTATTCAAACAGTCGAAGCTCAATTCCTAAAAAAACTTCAAAAAAGAGTAGAACAAAAAGTTGAAAATACCATTGTTGAAAAAACTGCCAATAAAGCAGCAGAAAAAACATCGAAGTCTATGGATAAGGCTTTTAATATGAATCCCTTTGGTGGCGGAAAGGAAAAGGCAGATCCAAATTTAATTGCAAGTTCTTATGATTTTTCTTGGAAATATTCATTGAAAATGACCAGCAAAGAAGGTGATATGGTATTTGATTATTATTTAAAACCCGGAGCTGCCTATTTTGGTTTTACCTCGGCTACTATGGAAAACATGTTTACTGTTATGGATAATAAAAATAAAGTAACCACCATATTTATGCAAACTCAAGGTAATAATATGGCTATGGTAAATAAAATGCCAGACGATTTAGATTTAGAAGAGGCTAAAGATACATCTGCCAGTTTCAATTTTACGCAATTGCCAGATAAAACCATTAACGGTTATCATTGCAAAGGTGTTAAAGCTACTAATGATGAGTATGAAATGGTTATGTATTTTACCAATGAAGCGGAAGTGAGCTTTGATGATATTTACAAAAATCAGCAAACAAAAATTCCTGTTCAACTCAAAGATTATTTTGATCCAAAAGATAAAATACTCATGATTTCTATGGATATGAAAGGATTAAAAAACAAAAAGCTGGATGCTAAAATGGAATGTGTTGGTCTTGAAAAAATTTCAAAAGACATAAAGAAGTCCGATTATAAATTCATGTAATTAAAATTATACCATGAAAAAATTAACCATAATATTTTTTAGTGTTTTTACCATGATTCTTTCATGTAAAAATGAGGTTCAAACCAAAGCGAAGGATACATCTAATAAAAATCAACAAGTAGAACTGGACAAACAAAAAGCTGATAATTTAAACAAAGATCAGCTTTTAACAAAAACACAATTCAACAATTTCTTTCCAGAGTATTTAGGATCGCACAAACGTTACAATATTTTTGTATTGGCTTCAGAAGCTTTGGCAACAGCAAGTTATGGTGATTTTAGTAACACATTTAATTATTCACTTGCAGATGGTATTAAAAACAGTGCTGTTATAAAAAATTTTGAATTGTCTTATAATTCAGAATTAAAAGGTCCTGAGGGAACTGAATACATAAAAAAGGAACGTGATGGGCATAAAACCATTGCATTCCTTCAACCAAAAATCAATCGCTATAATATAGAGTTTACTTATAATAACCGCTTTAAGTTGGTTATTGAAGGTTCAGAACATCCAGATTTATTGTGGAAATATATAAAAAAAGAAGATTTACAGAAACTCAATAAACTAAACTAAATCAAATGAAAACACGAATACACAATTCTATAATAGTTGTTGCAAGCATCTTATTGGTCTTTTCGGTTCACGCACAAGAGTTTATTGAAGGAACAATTTCAAATTACACTGCAGATGGAGGTTCTCTTGTGTCCTACGATATGATTTCAAAAGGAACGATTGAAATTGGAACTATAGATCAAGAAGGTCATTTTAAGATTCCTTTAAATGAGAATTATTTGGCAACTATTAAAGAAAAGGCTGAAAACACAAAAGAGCCAGAGGGTTGGGAAATTGAATTCAAAACCGTAGCTACAACTTTTGAATGTTCAGGTTTATATGTTGAATATGATAATGGTGAAGTTCAAGTTGCAGGAATTCCAGAACTACAAGTTACAGTAAAAGATGAGGAGTGGGATGAATCTGTAATGTTTGCCGTAAGCAATCCAGACATTGCCAATTGGCTGTACTCTTATGGAGAAAAAAATAGCGCCAAAGGCTATTATTTACAATGGTTTTTTTTGGAAGAAGAAGCATCCGCCAAGGCAGAATGCACCATGCCAACATATACAGGTAATGATGATGAAAATTATAATAATGTAACCATCTTAAATTTAAAATTACAAAAAGGATGGAACATTATCAAATACGATATTACCGAAGTCTTTACAGACACAAACGGAAAAATAATACCCTCTAAAACCGAAATAATAAGTATAGACAGTCTTCCTGACGATGTTCAATGGGTCGTTGTTAAATAGAAAGAATACTATACAAAATGTACTCTTTAACAAGTTTTAAAAATTAGAGAACAAATAAATTTTAACAAATGAAAAGAATCATTACCATAGCCATCATTTCTTGTTTTATAGCCTGTAAACAGGAAACAAAATCACAAAACGACTCGCAACAAGATACTCAAAACATTGTACAACAAGATTCAAAAAACACACCTTATACCAAAGCCCAATTTAAAGAAGCATTCCCTAATTCAATAAACGGATTACCGTTGGATGATAAGTTTTTCAGTGAAAACCAAATGGCAGTGGGAACATACGGAGACGATAAAATTGAGCTAGTAATAACCGACTGTTCAGAAAAACATAAAGGATTGCAAGAAACCCTTTATATGGCTTACGACATAAAACTATTGGAAGATGAATATGCTACACACGAGAACAAAGAACGTCATGGTATTAAAACCATTAACAACTATAGAAAACATAGTAAAAGTAGTGAAATCAGTTTTGTTTACCATAATAGATGGTACTTTGTGTTGAAAGGAGAAGGCATGAGTCCTGATGAACTTTGGAATGTATTTGATATAAATCTATTGAAAAACTTTAAGAATTAAAAGATGATGAAAAAAATAATCAGCTTTGTTTTGTTTATAATTCTTATAGTATCATGTAAAAATGAAACCAAAAAGAATGAAAATCAAGATGTTAAAACCAGTGTTTTGCCAACACCTGTTAAAAAAGAGCAAGAAAGGAAAATAATAACAGGAATGGTAGAAGCACAAATTGATGGTCAACCATTCAATATGAACACCTTTGACCAAAAATTAACCACCGACGTAACCTTTCTAGACAATGGCATTCAGTTTAGAATTAATGATGTAAACAAAAAATCTGTATTGGTCAATATGTATGCACCAGATTTACTAAAGCATATACCAATTACGATATCTCAGCAAACCTCAGCATTAGAAATAGAAGAAGCATATAAGGTAAAAACCCAAAGCAGGCTAGAAGTTGTTATTCCTAGTGAGCAACCTATGCAAGGCGATTCAAAAGTACTTTATACTGGAACGGTTTCTTTAGAAGAATTATCTGAAAATAAACTGGTTGTCACATTTAGTGGCAATGGTTTTTCTTCTGGCTCAACGCTTAAGAAAGAATTATTTCCAATGGAAGGAAAAATTGTACTAGACAATTTTAATGTTTATGATTTTAGAACGAATAACATGAATTAATAATTAAAAACAACTATGGAAACAACAGAAAACAACACGGTAAAAGTATCTAACGAAGCTATTATAAAAGACGGTAAAATGATAGCTATAATTTCTTACATAACCATTATAGGTTTAATTATTGCCTTTGTAATGAACAACGATAAGAAAAACACCTTTGCTAGCTATCATATAAAACAATCTCTCGGGCTAGCACTAACAGGGTTATCATTAGGAATTATTGGAATGGTTCCAATATTAGGGTGGATTATAGACTTCTTTGGTTTTTTTGTATTGCTCTATATGTGGATCGTGGGATTAATAAATGCTATGAATGAAAAAGAAAAGCCAGTACCCATTTTAGGTAAAAAATACATAGAGTGGTTAAAAAATATATAATCAGTAAAATCATGAAGCGTATTATTCTAATATTAATTTTAGTCGTATTCAGCGTGTCTTGCGGAAATGATTCAAAAAAAACCGATAGTTCTGCGGGTAACAACACCCAAGTTGAAGAACACGAAAAGGAGTTGTCCATTGATTCTAAAGATTTAAAAGAGCTGTTATCTAAAACAACACTATTAACTGAAGCCGAATTTAAAGAAGTATTTCCAAAATCAATAAGAGGCTTAGCATTGGATGATGAGGTAGAGATAATAAACCAACAAGGTTATGCTGAGTATGGAAATGGAAAAATAACACTTGCAATACATGATTGCGCAGGTAAAAATTCTGGTATGGCAACTATGTTTGGCACTGCTTACAATATTAAAAAGCATGATGTTGACGATATCAAATACAGTAATCAAAAACGGGATGCTATTAAAACGATAAACACTTATAGGGCCAACAGAAACCAAAGTGATATTGTTTTTCTGCATAATAACAGATGGTATGTTAATCTAAGCGGTAAAACTATGAATCCTGATGAGCTTTGGGAGGCTTTTGATTTGAATGCTTTGAAAAATTTCAAATAAACGCTTTATAAATGCAACCAACCAAAAAGCAACCGCATACAACAAGTTCTAATTCTCGAAGGGAGTTTATGCAGCAAATAGCCTTGTGTTATATGGCAGCAAACCTTCCTCTATCATTTTTAGGATGTCAGTCTGATGAAAACATGTTTGTAGGTTCTGGAAAAGTGCCTTATAAGGTTTGGGAAGAAATGCTCATGGCTCTACAAACTTGCCCTGATTATTTAGAAGGTCGCATGAAATCATTAGTAGCGTCTAAAAATCCCGAAGCCATGTTTAATTTTGTGAGGGATGAGATTTATTTGATGCCAGCAAATAATAATACCATTGGGTATATTGGCACACAATTTAAATGGGGTATTAAGGGAGCACTGCGCTATGGACTAGCAACACCAAGAGAAAAGGCTGAATTGCTAAATCAAATGTTTACGGACGCTGGGATTACTTCTAAAGTAGTTTTTGAACGAACAACGATTACGCCAAAAGAAGCTATGCCGTTCTTTCTTCGTCCCATTCAACGAAAATTTAATGTTGAGGTTTCCAAAAAGCAATGGAATCAATGGAAAAGAGAATTACAAATTGAGGATGACATTGATTATAAAATTCCCGTTATAGATCCAGATTTTAAAAAAACAAATGCATTAGCAGAAAAATTATGGGGTTTTATTCCTGATAAAGAGAATTTAAACAGATCTAACTTTGATTTTAGATGGGATAATTACCGTACACCAACCGTAGAGTTTCAAATAGACGGTGTTACAAAATATGCACATTTATTTGATGCAAGCATTCCGTTTGGTGAATTAAAAAACAAAGGGCCTATTTCAGAAGCGAATCCAGTTAAACTAAACGAGGAAACCGTAGAAATAAAAATTTCTTATAGAGAAGCTATACACCCTGAAAAAGAAATCGATATGATTTCTGGAACTTGGAAATCAAGAGAATTAATAGGAAGTCAAATCCATTTTGCTTGCCTCAATGGTTTAAGTTTAGAGCAAAGTGCTGTAACACCAATCGGTAATTTACGCATCTTCACGCCATCACTCGCTTACCAAAATTTTGATGCAACACTTGAAACCATGCAACAGCATTCATTTATTGCAGATCCTTTTACGTTGGAAGGCGAAAAAATAATACTTCCAGATAATGAAGAATCTCCCATTCTTATAAATACTTCAAACTCTCAGCTTGTTAAAACCATAAATCAAGTAGCATTAAAAGTTATTCCTGTAAATAAACCATTGGTAAAAATGGAAGTGAGACCCACAGATATTTCAGGTAAAATCGTGGAAGGCTTGCAGGCTAGTGATTTCAAGTTTATAGATAATAACCAGCCCATTCAAGTTTTAATGGAATCTAACAGGCCAACGCCTAAAATCCTCATGCTATACGATGCTTCATTTAGTATGCCTAAAGAATTTTTTGGTGAAAAAATGGATGTTTTCGTAGCAACCCTTAAAGAGAATATTCAATCAAAATTTCCTGCTGCAATTGTTGATAAATGGAGTACAAAATCCGAATTATTTACTTGGTTACTCAAAGCATCTAAAACCAATTATGACCTTATTGTTTTTGCAACTGATGGTGATAATGAAGATGCTTTTAACGAAAAAGATCTAGAAATCTATAAAAGTGGACCGCCAGCCATTATTTTGAATGTTAATAAAAGTACATCCATATTTAAAAAAGAGACGTTTAAAAAAATGGCAGACATTACTAATGGAAAAGTCTTTAATGCTACAGACCAGAAATCTGCCCTAGATAAGTTAGTGGCTTTTGTTAATGCCATGGACGTTCCGCCATATACTTTTACATTTTATGCTAGCGATGAGAAGATGCATGAAACTGTTTTGCAAATGGATGATACAAGGCTCGAAGCAAAATGTAATTATGAATTTCTCGAAAATGCAGATGTAGAGAGTGTGAATCAAGGAATAATAGGAATGTATCTTGATTTAAAAGTCGGGAATTCACATATAAAACGTGTATTGGCAGGTTGGGACCCCCTCACTCAAAACAATCAAAAACCTACTAATATCCATTTTTTAGATGTTAAAAGTCTCGTACTTGGAGGTACAACTTTTTATTTTGAAGGTGAAGGGCCAACGATGGCAACCTCGCTAGTAGATCTATTAAAGTATAAATTATCTACACGCGATTGGGGAGAAGCGCTTTTAGAGGATGATATTACGAAAGCAAAATCTGAATTTGAAAAAGGAGGGTTTCAATATCATCCAAATATAGTCCCATTAATGGCACCTATTGATGATGGTATTACCAATAGCACCTTCACATTTGCATCAGGAATACGAGTTGGCGTTTGTAAGCAGCAACTTCATATTGAGGACAAAAAAGTCAAACAATCTTTCGATTTTTTGCCTACTTCCAATTATGTAAGTTTCACTAGCGGTAATGAGAATGCTTTTAAAATCAACCTTAAAAAAACAGCACAACTAGCCATTCGTGAAGCCTATCTTTTTAATAGTAGCACGCTTAGCGATCTAAAAGATAAAGTGCTTATTGAAAGAACAAAGGCTATTGTTGATAATTGGTTTGCCAGTGAAGATCGTAATCAATTAGACCACTACTTTTGGTATGAACGCATATACCGAGGAGATGGTAATTATAAACTATTTGATTCATCAGGCGTTAGTAAAGCTTTTTGGCAAATTAACAAACAAGGGGAATTATACGGTGTTTTAAAAGATGGCACTGGTGGTGGATCTAACGAGGATGTCATTGAACAATTATCAAGAATAATGGCAGTTATGTCCATCTATATATCCATTATACAAAAAAGTGGTGCACTTAATTCCGTTGGGGCTACTGCCCTAGCTATTGTTGCGGTCTATGGAGTGACATTAACAAAATTATATGCTATAGTTTGTGAAACAATCGTTGTAATGGACGCATCTGGTATGGACTATAAAATTAGGGTTGCCTTAATGGAATTGGCATATAATGTTTATAAGACTATTGCATTTGGATTAGGAGGAGATGCTGGCGCCATCACTGGTGGATTAGATGCCCTTATAGGTATGATGGGAATAGATACAAATCCTTTTAGTTGGAAAAAATAATATTAATAGATGGAGCTTTTAATTTTTGGATTCACCCATATGCAAATAGCAGGACTCATTTTAATGGTGGTCATGTTGCCATTATTATTTAATACGCTCTATATATTGTCTTTGGCCAATAAATCTAAATTATGGCCCAAAGTAAAAGGAAATATTGTAACCGTCTATAATTATGTAAGTTCAAGAGAAATGTTTTTGGAGTACTGTTACCAAATACAAGGAAAAGAATATAAAAATAAAAGGATCTTTTTTACAAATTCAAATCACTATGAAAGAAAAAGCGCAAGAGAATTTGAAAAAAAGTATTCTGAAGGTCAAGAAGTTGAGGTTTATTATAATCCGAATAAACACAGCACGTCAGTAATAGAACCTGGAAGAAAAGATGGGGTGCTAGTATCTATTTTACTAACAGTTATATTTTTTTTATTTGGATACATCGCTTTTTTTGATCAAGAACTTTTTACAGAAATTACAGAAAAACTATTTCAATTATTTAGCTAAAAATGATAATTATGAAAATAACATTACACTCAAAAACAGGCATAGGTAATCTAGTTAAGCTTTTCTCAAACAACAATAACTTATAGACACATTAACCCAACGCTTAGAAGCTTTGAAAACAAAAACTAAAATTATGAAACCATTCCAAATACTTTCTCTAATACTTATATTTTTTTTAGGATTTGTGAGCTTTTCACAAACAGCAGAACAGCAAAAAATAATAGAAAAAGCAAAAAAAATGCAAGATAGCATTATGAATACGGCTATGTTTAAAGAGCTACAACAAATAAATGACCAAGAAGAAGCTCGAAAAAAAGCAAAAAAAGAGGAAGGAAAAGTAAATGTAAAACAAAAGATTAACTATACAAACTCTAAACCAAAACTAGAAAATTACGAATTTGGGGAATTGGAAGTTGCCATTATGGTAATTCCTCTAGGAATGAAAAAGCCTATAAAAATTGGAACTATGGCTAAATCGGGAGATATCAATTTTGATTTTCCTATAGCACTTAAAAATACATCACAAGAATCATCAAAAATACGAGACGGTATATCTTCGCTATGTGATAAAGATTTAGCTATTATTGAGGAAAAAGATAATGTCTTATCGCATGAGTCAGGCATCATATCACTTTGGACCAAAGAAAATCGTTTTGTAGGCGATATTTATGCTGTTTCAGATGAAGACTTAATTCCTTGGATTGACGATCCGTTTTATGCGAGTCCTATTTTAGGTTCCTACTATAAACTTGTTTATGTAGCTTCAGATTTTCAATATAATACCAATTGTACCCAAGTACGTATACTCGATGAAGGTAATGCGAAAATTACCTATACCTATAATTTAAACCTAAAATCAGGTTTTAATTTTGTTGAATATAGGATTGAACATATTCATAAAAAAAAATCAAATGACATAGCATCATTTCCTGATAAAGTGTCTATAACCTCTGTTAATGGAATCCCAACATGTCAATGGATAGGGCAATATTTTTAAATCTTAGTCCATCTTAAAATCTTTCGTTTTATAAAACCATATTTTTTATACAATATAATTTTGGTATTTACATTGTTGGGTTACTATTAAAAAAATACTAATTATTTTAATCAAATTCATATTAATTTATCTTGTTTTATAAATAATACTAAATTATATTTGCACCGTTCTTAAAATAAGGGCAAATCAAAACAAAAGTTCTTAACAAATAAGTTGCCTATTCTGTTATTAAGAAGTAAATGAACATGTAACTATTTGAATATTAAAAATATATGTTAGGAAACGGCTACCTGCCACCCCGACAAAATAGTATATCAATCAATATCAAAAACCTGTTAATCGTATGATTTACAGGTTTTTGCATTTTTAAGAATATCATAAGAATACAAAGAATACTTACTGTTAAAAAGGTCAACAAATCGGATAACAAATTAATTTTTTAAAAAGTGTTGACCGAATTGTTAAAATCGAGTAATTTGTCGTGATATTAAATGTATCTTTAAAGTGATTTGACTTTCATCTGGTAATAGAACAATTATTAACTTAATGATGAAATCATGAAAACGACAACAACATTCAGTATTCTGTTCTGGGCAGATTTTTCCAGAGTTAAAGAAAACCAAGCCTCTATTTATGCGCGAATCACGGTCAATGGTAAAAGGGCAACCATTAGTTTAAAACGAAAAGTACCCATTTCCGATTGGAATGCCCATAAGGGAAGGTCTAGAGGTACTAACCAAAACACAAGAATCCTTAACAATTATTTAGAGGAGGTAAACAGTAGCCTTTTTTAATGCTGCCAAGACTTAAAATTGGAACAAGACTTGTACCTTGATTAATTTTTATTTTAGGGTTTCTAAAAAGTTAGCTATTGTATAGAAATTCAAAATGAATGTAAATTGAGATATCCAATATGTTTCATATCCTCAGGACTTGATAAATATTTAGCTTCTGCTTTTATAGCTAAATCCCGCCTTAGTTTTCTTAATATTAACAACAGCTAATTTGCTTTGAAACCTTCCTTGAAGGATTTTAAAACTTCTAAGGTTTTGTCGAAACCTCCATTGTTATAAGCACAGGATGTATGTTTGGACCGATATAGTTAAGTTTGAAAACACATCTTTGATTTAGTTCTATATTTATTATTATAAAATATCAGTATGATTCCAAGAGTTAATTCGATGATTTGGATTGTCTGAGAATGTTAAGCCGCTTTTTGATTTAAGACAAACTGTGCTTCTATAAATTCTTGATTATTTGCAGTTTTCCTATGTCTATAAACCCAAGCTATTTGGAATAATTGCCCCACAATCTTAAAAGAATCTTTCATGGACAATTTTGAGCCATCCGCATGTATCCATCTTTTTAAAGGTTGTTCGCATATTAATTTTTTCGCTTTCTCAGTGGTATAATAAAAAGCCATTCTTTTAAATATTTCTACATCAAAAATCCATTTCGTAACAAATTTTTCACCAAACGACAATTCGATAACATCTTTATGGAAAATCTTGGCACCACATTGCGTGTCTTTAAATTCCATTCCTAAAATCTTTCTAATGATAAAATTGATAGTTAAGCTAATAATTTTTCTTGCGGACTCTTTTGTTATATTGGCACCCATTCTACTAATTCTAGAACCACTCACTATTTTAAAATTAGAGGTTTCAATGGTGGTTACTAAATCATCAAAGTCGGCTAAATCTGTAGATAAATCGGCATCTAAAAAACCAATGTAATCTAAGTCTTCATGTTTGGCCATATGTAACATTCCTAATCTTACAGCCTCAGCTTTTCCACCATTTTTTTCACAATCGTAAACGGTAATGAAGTTTTCTCGTCCTTTTCTTAAATTGTTTAAAACTTCAAGCGTATTGTCTTTGCTACCATCATTGACAAAACATAGATGATAACCAGAATGTTTCTCTATAAAATCTGTAAATTCCGTACTTAAAAGTCTTTCTTCTTCATTGTAACATGGGATAACGACTCCGACACAACGTTGCTCAATAATTATGTTGTTTGAAGGATTTACCAAATCAACATTTGTTGGAATGCCTATGAGTCTTTTAACTCGTGCACAAATTTCATTAAGGCTTAATGGCTTTTTCATATAATCATTAATGCCTAAATCGAAACCTTCAGTGATGATAGCGTCATTTGTATTGCCGGACAAAACCATGATGGGCGTTGTTGGCTTATTTGAAGTTCTTACATGCTTTACAATGTCTAAACCTGAAATACCAGGCATATTAATGTCTACAATTATTAAATCGGGATTAAAGGAATTAAATAATTCGATTCCTTTAGTGGCATCTGTTTCTATCTTAACGTCATAACCCAATGCTACTAATCTTTTTTGTAATGGTAACAATACTAACTGTTGATCATCTATGGCTAATACCTTCATAATTTAAGTTTTTGTGATTATTTACAGGACAAAAGTAATTAGACAATACATGTTTAAAACGATCCTTAGTTAAAACAATAGGTTTGTTTAGACGAGTGGTATTTTTGTGTAGATAATTAAATAAGATACAGTAATTAAATTATTTATATTTACATGTAGCTATTGCCGTTCATTATTAAATGAAAGAAAAAACAAATAAATATTTAATGGTCGCTTTACTTATTGGTATAGCATTTCATGGTACATCTATATTTTTTACTTTAGAAACGACCTATGATGCCTTAATACATTTGTTTTTTGCAGATCATTATGCAAATAGTTGGTTTGAACCATGGAATTATAAATGGTATACTGGTTTTACCGTAATGAGTTACCCACCTTTAGTCCATCAAGCCATGGCGGCGTTTTCTTTTGTTGGAGGCCTAAAGTTTGGGTTATTTACTGTGGCATTAATTAGTATTATACTTTTTATTACGGGCGTTTATAGATTTGCTCTTCTTATAACAGCGAATAGAACGGTAGCAGGCTATGCGTCGCTTTTGGCCGTTTTTTCATCCTCATTTGTTGAAACCTTACATGTTTTTGGTCAGCTGCCTAGTATTATTGGGATTTCTGTATTGATGCATTCGCTACCCGAAATATATTTATGGTTAAAAACAGGTAGACTTAAATTTCTTTTTACCTCACTGTCATTAATTTCAGTGACTGTAACCTCACATCATGTCACTCCCATCTTCGGAATGGTGTTTTTTATTTTTCCTTTAATCGGAATGGTGTTGATGGATGTTTCTAGAGAGCAGGTAGATTCTAATAAAGCGATAACTATTAGGGTGTTTTTAAACAGTTTTTTTAAACTCTTTAAGCGTATTGTTACGTTTGGAATTGGTGCTTTGGGCATTATAGTAGTCTGTATTTTACCATATTGGATTAACTCCAAAAATAATCCTATTACCCAAGTGCCCATTCCGCATGGTTCCCGCGATAATTTTATGGAAGTAACCTCTTCTGGTTTGGTTTTTTTCTTAATCCCTTGGGGCATTTTACTCATACTTTTGCCTTATATTTTTTATAGATATTATAGCAAGCGTTATTTGTTTTTCGGATTTTCAATCACTATTTTAACGGTTTTAGGAACGGGTGGTACCACACCCATACCAAGATTGTTTCTGGGTGAAAATGCCTTTAACATATTAACATTGGATCGTTTTACGCTATGGGCTTCTATCATGTCTTTGCCACTTTTGGGAGAGTTCGCGTATCGGTTTGTAGAAGGTGATTTAAAAACGCTCATTCAAGATAAATTCGGCGCTATTTATCACCGTTTAATAGGAGGGATACTCGCAGGATTGTTTTTATTCATGACGATTTTTACTATGAGTTTGGGCTATTTCAGACCCTCGCAGCCACAACAAATAAACATGTTGCCGATTATTAATTTTTTAAACCAAGATCAGCATGACCATTGGCGGTATATGACTTTAGGTTTTGGAGACCAAATGGCATGGCTATCGGCACAAACAAACGCTATGAGTGTGGATGGTAACTATCATTCAGCAAGAAGACTTCCTGAATTGACTACACGGCCTATTGAGCGTTTAGAAAATTCGAAGTTTAAAGGCGTGGAAGGTATAGGTTCTTTACAGCAATTTTTAACAACCCCAGAAAAATATAATTTCAAATACATTTTCTCCAACGATAAATTTTACGATCCGATTTTATATTTCTGTGGTTGGCAACGATTAAGGCAGTTGGAAAATGGTATTCAGGTTTGGGAAAAACTAAACGTGCCACCTGTTTCTTCTATTTTGCCCAAAGACGATGTGGCCACATGGCAAAAAATAGTATGGGGCATCATGCCTTTTTTAACGGTTTTAATTGCCTTTATTTTAAATGTTCAAATGCTATGGGTCATTGCTTTGAAATCTAAATCTAAAAAAGAGCCGGAATTTTTTAATTTTAAAAGTAGCTATGTACAATTTCCCAAACCTGTTTTAAAAATAACACATATATGGACTGTTGTTTTGGCTGTTATTATGGGTTACGGTATTTATCTTTTCTATATAAAAAATGAATCTCATCATTCCCCAGAAAATGCGGTTATGGCGTATTATGATGCTTTAGATTTTAAACGATTTGAAACGGCTCATAGTTTGATAAACCCAAAAAGTAATTTGTCCATCTCCCAATATATGCTAGAAATTTCGGTAACAGATGGCTTACTGAGTTCTTATGCAAAATTAGATGCCATTGAAATTATTGTCATATCCCAATCAGACAGTTTAGCAACGGTCAAAGTACATACTAATTGGATAACACCTTTAGAAAAAATAAGCAAAACGGATTACAAATCATTATTAAAATGGAATGGTAAATGGTACATTCAACCAGATGCTATTGATTTGGACTTACCACCAGATCAATTGTATTCAGATAATGTTACAAAATATTTTAATCAAGGGCGACGCCGCATCACGACGGAGCAAACGCACCATGAGGATATTTTAAAGCAACCTGTTTTAGAGATTCTATCTGCTAAATTGGTAAGATATAATGATAGTTATGCTTTAATAGGCGAAGTGCAAAACATCGATAATGTACCTGCCGATGTGGTTTTAAAAGGCACATTATATAATGATGATAATAAAGAATTGGCCACTTATAATGCCAAATATCATGTAAAACACAAGTTAATGCCTAAAGAAGTCAGTTCGTTTAAAATCAATTTTGAAGGCATTGCTTGGTCTAAGACCCAAGATTCTATCCCGAAAACATTCAATCCCGATGAATTTACTCCAGTAGAATTTGAGGAGCAACCCACTAAGTTTAATTTGCAAGTGGCGGGAAATGTATCGGGTTCTGATTTATATAAAGGAGCCACATTAAGTCACTTAGAGATTTCTAAAGATATGATTAAAGGAAAATTATTCAATTCCGGATTGGAAGAAATTACCATTTCTCAGCTAATAGTTACGTATTATGATAAAAACAAAACCATGCTTTGGGTCGACCATCAATTCATACCTGAAGGCATTAGGCAACAACGCCAACAATCTTTTGAATATCCAGTTTTAAAGGACGATACTATTTTAGTGATAAATGACGATATGAAAAATTGTTTTGTCAATGGCTTGCCAAATGCACCTATTTCAGATAAAATAGTACCAAATAGAATCATAAATCAAACACACCCTGTTTTACAACCCATCAATAATCCTAATTTCAGTTTTATAAAAATTGAAATAAATACTTATATAGGAAACCCTAATTAATGAAATTAAAGTTTACATATTTGCTTTTTTTAGGATTATTATCAATGATTTTTATTGATGAGGGCACTAATGAATTTATTTTCATTACTAAAGAAACTCAATTTGAGGCAGGCAAAGATATGGAGCTGCAATTTTCAAGCAATAATGAGGAGAAACCAAATCTTTACATCAGTAATAGCTATGGTTCTAGCATTATAAAACCAACTTTGAAATCAGGTATTTTAAATTATAAAATTCCTAACGCAATAAGTAAAAAAACAGGAGTGATTTATTGGAAGTTATTGAACAATGCGGCTGTTCTTTCAGGAGAAATATTTATACATCCAAAACTAGAAGTTGCCACTATGGAGACTTATTTAGGACCGCCAAGTATAGAAGTAGGAGGTACCGATTATGCGATGCTCGTGGTTATACCCACCGATAGTTATGATAATCCGTTACCTGATAGTACAAAAGTCACTGTGAAGCATCAGTTTTTGGAAAATCAAAGTGAAGATATCGTATTAATGAAAAACAGAATTAGCTATAAGAACATATATTCAGAGAACAAAACAGGTCGCATATTAATAGCATCTGAATGTTTAGACACTGATTCCAAAGAATATACAGTGAATGTCATGCCAGCGATTCCAACCAATTTTACCATATCATATCAACAAAATCATCATTATGCCGACGGAAATCAAATAACTACCTTTTCAACGTCTATTATAAAAGATCGCTATGGCAATATAGTAAGCGATGGTACTTATGTGGAATTTTTTATAGCCAACGCTTCCCATAATATTTTAAAAACATCAGGGACAACGATTAACGGCATTGCAACGGCTAAAATGATTCATCCAGATCACGAAGATTATTGGAGAGTAAAAGCCTTTGTGGAAGGCATGGCAGAAAGTAATGAAATAAGCTTGGTCTATAAAAAGGTTATTTCAGATTTTGAAGTAGCGTTTTCTGAAGATAACAGAAAAATAACGGTTGGTCCTTTAAAAAGCTTTATGAATCAAATGATTCCAGATGGTTTGGAAATATCCATTTCTGTTTATGAAAACAATAAAGAGTTGAAAACACTTTATAAAAGCTCCTATGGAGGTTTTGCAACTTTCAAATTAAATACTAATGACCTTCCGAATAGCACCTATAGCTTTAAAATTAAAGTGGCTGGAATTGAAAAAACATATTCGAAAATAAAACTATGATGCACATTAATAAGAACATATTACGAAGTATTTTAGTACTTTCTTATATCGCCATTATAGCCTTTGTTTTATTTGGACTGAGTAGTCTATACACGTATTTAAATACTGGTGCAGACCGAAGCACCATGTTGCATACTGAAATAAAAAAAATAGATCAATACCTGCCAAGATTAAAATGGGACGTTTTAAATAATGAAGGCAGGCTCATGGATGAGCAAACATTAAACGCCATTGAAAATGATTATTTAGATGCTTGGTACGTCAAACAGATTGCTTATAAAACCAATACCACCGAAGGTATTGATGATTATTTTACAGAGAATGCCAGAAAAAATATTACCGATTTTGTTGAAGCGAATTCTAAGAATAATATTTCGGTTGAAGGCACGACATTAGAGCATCATCTTACATTAGATTTTTTTAGTGAAGATGGGCAATTAGTCGTAATGACCGACACCAATGTTGTTGAATACAAACGTGTTTATGACAATAAAACACTCATTTTAGAAACTACCGAAACATCTACTTATAAAATCATTTTACTCTTAGAAGATGGTTTTTGGCGTATTAGGCACATGGTTAAGGAACAGAGTGGCGATTATAAAAATCCGGTAGTGCTTGAAAAAAATGTAATAACCAATATAAAAGGCATTAACTATTATCCTCAAGCGACGCCTTGGGATATGTTTGGTAATGAGTTTGATACCGAAATTCTATCCAAAGATTTTAAACTGATAAAAGAATCTGGATTGAATAGCATCCGTATTTTTGTTCCTTATGATGATTTTGGGAAAGCCAATGTAAACCCTGAAAAACTTCAAAAACTGAAGCAAGTATTGGATATAGCTAAAAAAAATCAATTAAAAGTCATGGTGACACTTTTTGATTTTTATGGGGATTATTCGGTTTTAAATTGGACACTCAATCAACGCCATGCAGAAATAATAGTGTCCTCATTAAAAAACCATAAAGCCTTATTGGCGTGGGATATTAAAAACGAACCCAATTTAGATTTTGATTCTAGGGGCGAAAATTTGGTGACAGCTTGGCTGGACAACATGATAACTTTAGTCACATCGGTTGATGCCAACCATCCTGTAACCATTGGATGGTCTAATGCACAAAGTGCTACTATTTTAAAAGATAAGGTAGACTTTGTTTCTTTTCATTATTATGAAAAATTAGACGATTTAGATACCGTGATTAAAACATTAAAAAAAGACATTCCCAGCAAGCCTTTAGTGATGCAAGAATTCGGAATGTCTTCTTATAAAGGGATATGGAAACCTTTTGGAAGTTCAGAGGAAGATCAAGCCAATTACCACAAAAAAGCCCAAGATATCATTGCACATAACAACTTGCAATTTATGTCTTGGACCTTATACGATTTTACTAAAATACCAAAGGAAGTCGTAGGTAGACTTCCTTGGAGAAAACGGGCTCAAGAACATTTTGGTTTTATCAACCAAAAAGGAGAGACTAAGCCCGCTTATAAGTATATTTCTAAAGAATAGCTTCTTTTATTAGTACCTGACTTAAATTGGATTTTTCAACAATAATGTTATAAAAAGTATCTAAGTACATATCAGTAATTTCACTCATTGGCAATGCCGTAGCCGCTTTATAATTAGCTTTCCCCAATTCTATTCTGTACGCTTCGTTTGTGATGATGTTTTCAATGGCTTTTGCTAAACTTTCCACTGAAGTTGGTTCGAAAAATTCACCTTGATATCCTTCATCTTTAACTAAATGTGCTAAATCTCCCAAATCTGGCATTACCACGGCTTTACCATAACTTCCTGCCTGATGCAATACGCCAGAACTTCCTGTAGTTGATGTGTATGGGAAAACCACCACGGCGCTTTCATTAAATAGGGTAGGCACTTCATGTTCTTCCACGTAGCCTGTAAAACGTACTTGCGGTACATGTTTATAATCTGCTTCAACTTTTGCTAAATAACCTAATACATTTGGGTTGTCGGTTCCGGCAATCACTACTTCTAAATTCAATCCGGTAGACTTTCTAACCATCTCTACCGCTTCAATCATACCTTCTACTTTTTTATAAGTTCCAAACTTTCCAAAAGCCATAATTTGCATGGGTTCAGTAGGTACTTTATAATCTGGTTCTTTTGGTATTTCAAAAGTGCCGTGAGGGATTAACTTTATGTTTTTTGCTCTGTATTTAGTTTCTAAAACATCTACATATTTTTCAATGGTTACGGCAACGGTATCTGCTTGTAAAATTAATTTAGTCAAGGTAGTACCTATAAAACCATAAAGTTTTTGCATTAATTTATTGGATGTAAATCCGGCACTTCCTAAATCTACTTCTTCTAAAATGTTATGTAGTAAAACAATATTAGGTATATTTTTCAGCTTGCAAACCAATGGCAACATCAAGCCTAACGCCGCAGCAATTTTTTTATCACCAAACTTCATGAACTGTAGATTGAATAACACAGCGTCGGGTTTTACTTGGTTAATGGCTCTAGTAACATATATTATGTTGGCGTAACTATTAAATGTCCAACATTCTTTTACGGTTATTATACAACCATCTTCTTTGAATGTGATATCTTTTTCTCCTTCTGTAGTATCTGTTAATAATACTAATTCATTGATAGTTTCTTTTTGTCTGAAGTGTTTCACTAAATGATACGCATATTCGTTTAAAGTGACTTTGCTTGGTGGATATGCTGTGACGATTGCTAGTTTCATGACGATTAGGTTTTAATGTTTATGACTTATTTACATTACAAATTTGGGCTTTATAACTTTAATTTAAGGTCAACTTTAGTTAGGGTACTTTTTTGTGTAGATGAATGGTAAATTCCTTTAGATTAACTTGTTTGTACGCTTTTATTGGATTGTATTTTGAAGAAAATCATTTGAATGACGAGTAGTGAGATCATGGCGATGATCTGCATGTGCACCACTTGTTCCAAACTTTGGTGAAAGAATACAACTAAAAGCATTTGTAACATGCCGAATACACCCGAAATAATCACTGGAACGTACTTATCTAAAGACAAATAGTAATAAGCGAAAATGTTAGACACTGCAAACATACCAGTCGCTAAAGCATATTTCCATAATAATGGTGCCATAGCCAAATAGCTATCTCCAAACAATAGGGTAATGGCTAATTTGGGGGCTATAGCACATCCCATCACGATTGTAATAGCTATTATAGCTATGTAACCCACATATTTAAATAAAATAGATGTTGTGTCTTTGCCTTCTTTTTTCAGCTTAACGACTGTTGGTAATAACAGCATGACAAACATCCAAGCGATAAAATAAACGATGCGTCCAATTAAAGCTAGAGAGGCATATAAACCAGCTTCGTACGATTCAAAATAATGTTTTACCAATAAGATGTCACTATTATTAATAATGATTTGGGTAAGCTCATAAAAAGACGTGAGAATAAAAAAGTTTCTAATATTCTTAGTTTGATTTGCATCAATAAATGTTCTTTTTAATGATATATGTTCTGTTTTAAAAGGTACCAACCCAAATACAAAGGAGATTAAAATTCCAAATGCAATAACAATTGAAGATTGAAGATTGAAAAGGAAAATCAATCCTAAAGTGACCAAAAGTCTGCTCAACATTTCCCCTTGATAAGTGATTGAAAGTAGCTTAAATTCCTTTTTTCCTTGAAAAACGCCTCTGTTCACACTCATTAAAAAGTATAGAGGCACCCCAATACCAAAAACCACAAACATACTTGACGAGGAGGTATTAAAAATCTGTTGCAGTTGATTAGAGAATACAATGATTAAAACTCCAAAACTCACGCCAACCAATAACGCATTTTTATACACTCTAGAAATGAAGTTATTGAACATGCTATTTTCAAAAAGCACTGAAAATTTTGCAGTCACCAATTGAAACGTCATGGCCACAAACGATAATACCAATAAAAAAGTAATCAATACTGCGGCATCTGCAAATTGTGCCGGACCCAATACTCTACCTAAAATAAGATTGTATAAATAATTCCCTCCGTTTACAGACAATACACTTAGCATGAAAAGTTGTTCTGGAGATAATTTTTTTGTATTTAAAATAGATAAAGCCTGCATGGTTTCGTTTTTAAGATTTGGCAATGATTATTTAGGCAGCATAATGATGTTGGATGTCTTCATAAATGTCTTTACAACCGTAGCCTATAATTTCAAACTTCTTATTGTAAATTAAAGCAGTCGCATATAGGTCATGAAACGCTTTCATACCATTTTTATCTATCTCTTTAACCTTGTCTATATTAATGGTTACTGATTTTGTGTACAGTAATAAAAATTCTAAATGATTTTTAAACTGTTCTACAGTAGTTGTATTGATGTGTCCTTCTACATTAAAAATGGTGTCTTGTTTTTTAATTTTTAGTGTCATGATTTTTATTTTTTAATTAATATCCTTTTGATTTCTGACACAAATATCTTCCAACATTCAACAGATGACATTCAGATTTCGGTGAGTGGCGCTTTGCTGTAGATGAATGATTGGATTGTATTGACTAACTTGCATGTAGTAAATAACCCATATTATGACCTTTAAAAATCACCTTCAATTACTAGCCTTTTTTATGTCTATCATTGTATATTCCCAAGATATGCAAGAAGGCTTTACCTATCTAGAAACGGGGAAGTACCAAGAGGCTGCAACGTTTTTCCAACATATCTTAAAAGACTACCCGACTAATAAAACAGCTAGATTATGTTATGGTCGTGCCATGGGCCTTTTAGGAAATTCAGAAAAGGCAGTCACTATATTCACTGATCTTCTTAAAGAATATCCAACCGATTTTGAGATTAAACTAAATTATGCCGAATCTTTACTTTGGAATAAAAACTATGCAGATGCCAAAACCTATTATGAAGACCTGGTTAAAGAAAATAGCGAAAGCTTTCCTGCACTTTTGGGATATGCCAATACTTTGTCCAATCTTAAAATATATGATACAGCGTTGGAGTATGTTAATACCGCATTGGCCGTATCTCCAGGAAACGTTAATGCATTAACCTCTAAAAAATACATGTATTTGGGCTATGCGTACCAAAATCAGCAAGCACGGAATTATAAGGAAGCAGAACGCCTTTTAATGGAAAATTTAACGCTTTTTAATAATGATAAAGACACCTTAATCAATTTGGCCAACTTGTATTTAATAGCCAATCGGTTAGAAGATGCAAGAGCTATTTATAATCTGCTAGCTGAAAATCCAGAAAACAAACTGGTCGCTTTAAATGGTTTGGCTTTGGTATCACATTTAAAGGGCAAGGAAAAAGAAGCTTTAAAACTAAGTGAACAAGCTTTTGAAAGTTTAAATACCGATACAGATCCTGCTATGGTGCAACCCACAACTGAACGTTACATGCAAGCCCTAATTTGGAATAAAAAATTTAAAATAGCCAATGCCCTTATTTCTAATTTAATGGAAACCAAGCCTAACGAGAATTGGTTGTTGGCATTACGTGCGACTTTAAACATTTATAAAAGCGACTTTAAAAAGAGTTTGGAAGATTACAATCGTATTTTAGTGAACGATAGTAGCTCGTTCGATGGAAATTTAGGAAAAGCGAATGCCTTAAAAGCCTTGGGGTATTATGAGGATGCCTATACGTCGGCCGAAAACACCTTGCGGTTCTACAACAATCAAAAAGATGCTATCAACTTTATAAACAATTTAAACACCAGTTTTATGCCTTTTTTAGACACCAAAACAGCCTATTCTTTTGATAATGGTAATAACGAAGCTTATACATTTCAAGCACAAACCGAAGTGCCACTGTCTATCAAGTTTAAATTGTTAGGCGGTTATGGATATAGAACTACTAAAAATTCGGTGACCAATAACAAGGCGTCTTCAAACCATCTGTTTTTTGGGTTGGGTTACCAACTGTTACCCAATATAATTTTTAACGGACAACTTGGAGTTATAGCAGCTAAAGCCAATACTGAGGATTATACCCAATTATTAACCGATGTGTCGTTTAACATCAAGCCCTTTAAATTGCAGGTCTTGGATGTTGGCTATAAACGCGAAATACAAAGTTTTAATGCTGAGTTATTAGACAGAGAAATTGTAATGAATAACTTTTACGCCAACTACAACCTAAGTACCAATTTTAATTTGGGTTGGTTTACACAATACTATTACACGGTGCAAAATGATGACAATGCCAGAAATCTATTGTTTACCTCGTTATATTATAACATGCTTAGCAAACCATCGTTAAAAGGCGGGGTAAATTACCAGTATATAACCTTTAAAACCCAAGTGCCGACTATTTATTTTAGTCCAGAAAAATTCAATGCTGGCGAGGTGTTTATGAATTTGATTAAAGATGAGGTCATTACCAAACCAAACGAATGGTTTTACGAATTAACCGCAGCAACAGGGTTTCAATTTATCGAAAGCAACGCCAAACAAAGTACCTATAGAATTCAAGGAAAATTAGGGTATAAATTCTCTGAACGTACTTTGTTAAACGTTTACGGAAACCGAAGTAATATTGCCTCTGCCACAGCTGCTGGGTTTACCTTTACAGAAGTGGGCGTGCGATTTAAATGGTATTTGGGGAAGTCGCCTTTGTAGGGATGCAAGGCAAAAGTATTATCAAGAGAAATTATTCAACACTTTTTAGTTAAGTGTTGGTGTTCCGTGGCAGAATTTCTACCATGGCTTAAAAAGGCACCTGCAATTGGAATTTCTATGTGATGAGACCAAAGGATAGTAGGGCAGCAGTGGGCAAAAGAGCATTGATACTATGGTGTTCTTCAAACTGTGCTTGGTGGGGTATTTAGAAAATATTATCAGTGACTGTAAGCTCATGGAGCTATTTCAGTATGCGTTTGAATATTCTGGATTTTTTGAGTTATTAAGAAAGTATGTATCGATTGTCCGATCGATTGTCCGATCCGTCGGGAATGTTTGGGCAAAATCTCACAACTTTAAAAAGTACCTGAAATTCATAGAAAATCATGGTAAAAGTGAGGCGGCAGGTTTGCGCCTTGTTCTTTACCGTTAAATGCTGTTGTCGACATTATTATAAATCCATATCATCATCTTCCATTTAGATTGTAAGCACATTCAAAAACAACAAATGCCCTTAAAAGAGGCCTTTTTATATCGTATTTTAAAAAACTATGAGGTTGTGAAACGGCTACCGGCTTAGCAATATGTTTTTAAATACACTAATTTGTCTTAATAACAAATTGTATTTAATTCTTGATAATCAGATACTGTTACAGTTGGTATTTCCTGACCGCTTAGGATTTTAATACAAGTTAAATTAGGATTTCTATCCACTCTCAAATCTATTAATTCTTGATTATTGGTTACATCGAGGGTAGTAAGTAAATTACTTGAACTATATAAATGCGTTAAATTAGTATTATATTCAAGATTTATATTTTGAAGCTTATTGCCTGAAATCACCAAAGTCTCTAACAATGTATTAGAGCTGAAGTCTACTGTTGTAAGTTGATTAAGTGTTAATAGCACATCTTTTAGTTTTAAAGCAGCATCGGTGTTAATAGTTTTTAATAAGTTATGACTAATCAGTAATACTTCAATAGATTCATTTTCAATACTAATTTCTTCAAAGTTATTAAAGGATAAATTTGCCTTTTTCAAATTTGTCGATTTTGAAAGCCCATTAATTGTACTAAGTTCATTTGATTGAATATCCAATAAAATTAAATTTGGGTTGTTGCTAATATCAATATTGGTTAGATGGTTTCCATTAAGAAATAAAGTATCTAACTTAGTGTTAAAACTTAAATCGACCTCTTTAATTTTCTGTCCAGCTGCAGACAATAATGTTAAGTTTACAAACCCTTCAATTCCTTTCAAATCATTGATCTCCCCAAAGTTTGAAGAGAGGTTCAAATCTAAGCGTTTTACTGCTTCGGCATCCGACTTTAACATTTGCTGGTTAAGAATACCGTCTGAATCTATGCCTTGTTCTAATAATTTTGTTTCAAAATGTACATCTGGAATAGTTAAATAAATATCATTTATCGTGTTTGAGGATTCATTGTTACTTGAACATGAAACAATGAGAGATAATGTCAAAACAATTATTGATTGGTAGATTTTACTTCTGCTTAAGGGATTCTTCATTTATGTTTTTTTATTCTCTTAAAAGACGGATTTAAGTATAAATTGTTACATTAAATGATATGCTTCTTTAGGGTTTCTACGAAATTATTGTTAGCAAACCTTGCTTGAGTTGATTCATAGAATTAATTGTTGACAAGTTCTGCTAAAATACTTTTCAGTTGACTTTGATTTATTGGTTTGACTAAGTAGTTACTCTTTAAACTATACTGTTCAGCTTTTTTAAAGTCTACGTCACTATTTGAACTGGTTAAAATGTAAATAGTAACTTTTTGCTCTATAGGTATTTTAGTGAATTCATCCAGAAACTGCCACCCATCCCAAATAGGCATGTTTAAGTCCAGAAATATAATTTGAGGTAATTTTTAACTATTCAGAAACATAGCTTTTAGGGTATCATATGCCTCTTTTCCATTTTTACAAACTAATATTTTTTCAACAAATCCTGATAGTTCAATATACTTCTTGGTTATAAATAAATGCATTGGGTCATCTTCCACAATACACGCTAAATCTATTTTTTTCATTTTGGTATTGATATTTTAAATGTTGTACCCACGTTTACTTCACTTTCTACTTCTATTTTGCCACCCATACTTTCAATTTGATTTTTTGTAATAAATAATCCCACTCCTCTAGAGTCATCATGATGATGAAATGTTTTGTACATACCAAAGAGTTTTTCACCGTATTTTTTCAGATCTATACCTAATCCATTATCTTCAAAAAATAAAGTGATCATTGATTGTTCAATATCTACTTCTGCATAAATCTTCAAATAACTCACTCTTTGTTCACTTCTATATTTTATGGCATTTGTAATCATATTTAGCACAATACTATCAAGGTATGCAGGAACACCTTTGACGGTTAAGTCCTTATCTACATTATTGATGGCTTCAAATTGTGCTTTCTTTATTTGTATATTTAGGCTTTCGATATTTTTTTGAATGACTTCATGGATATTTATTTTTGAAACATCAGACTTCGTTAAATTCACTTTTACAATTTCTGTCAAATCATGTACGGTCTGATTTAGATTTTCGACTCCTAAGATAAGAAGTTCAAATAATTCATTCTTCAATATATCTGGATGTTCCATTTGAATTAAATCAAGAATTCCAGAAATACCACCACTGTGCGAACGCAGATTGTGAGATACAATATGAGCAAAATTTCGGAGTCTTCCATTCTGCTCATTCGTAATGTCGAGCAGTGACTTGATCTCTTTTTCCACTTTTTTTAATTCACTAATATCTGTACCTACGCACAAATAGCCCACTATATCATCGTGATCAAGAATAATATTAATAGAAAGTAAAACAGGGAAACTTGTACCATCTTTTCTTATATAGGTCCATTCTTTAGTGATTGGTTCACCAATTTTAGCTTCATAAACAAAGGCTTCAAAACCTTTTATTTCTTTTTTGTATTTTTCAAACAATTCAATGCTGCGGTTTTCTACCTCTTCACGATGGTGAATTAACTGTGGATTGTGGTTGCCAACCAATTCTTCAGCTTTATAACCTAGTAATTTTTCGGCACCAGAGTTGAACAAAGTAATTGTACCTTCAGTATCGGTGGCAATAATCGAAACTTGTTTACTTGCATTCAATATGGCCTGCAAACTTGAGATAGCATGTTGCAGTTTTCTTTCCGCCTCTTTTTCTTGACTGATATCTCTAATAAATGACCAGATCAGTTTTCTTCCATTGGAGTCTTTTATCACCACTCCCTGAAGAGCTATAGGATAACGTGAGCCATCTTTACGAATGTATTCTTTTTCAAATTTATCATAGCTTCCTTTGCTTTCCATTTGCTGAATTGCAGTAGTTTCGAATGGCTCATACTCCTTGGGCGTGGTATCCCAGTAACTAAGGGATAAAAACTCCTCTTTGTTGTAGCCTGTTGGTTCAAGTAGTTTATTATTTACATCTAAAAATTTGCCAGTTTCATATTCATTTAAGGCGATTCCTATCGGGGACAAATTGTATAAAGCCGACAACAGGTCTTTTTGGTAATTGATGTCTAGTAGGAGCTTTTTGCTTTGAGAGATATCTATAATTTGCGAAATAAAATAGACTACTTTACCTTGTTCATTTTTTACCATAGATACTGCCAATAGGACATCAACTACATGCCCATCTTTATGGAAATATCTTTTCTCTATTTGATAATGATCTCTTTTCCCTTCAATAAGTTCAGTTAAAAGTGCTAAGTCAGAATTTAAATCATCAGGATGTGTAATGTCTTGAAAAGTAAGCTCCAAAAGCTCTTCTTCTGAATATCCAATTATTTCGCTAACCTTTATATTCGTCTTTAGCCATTTCCCTTTTTCATCCAACAAAGCCATTCCAATGGCAGCATTTTCAAAATTTCCTCTAAAAGCTTCTTCACTGATTCGTAACCTTTCTTCTCTTTGCTTTCTTTCTGTAATATCCTGATGGGTACCATACATCATCAAGGGTTTTCCGTCTTTGGTCCATTCAAATACTTTGCCCCTATCATATACCCATACCCAGTGCCCAGCTTTGTGCTTCATGCGTGCTTCAAACTCATAGTAGTCTACCTTTTTCTCAAAACAAGCATTTAGTCTACGATTGGATTCTTCCAGATCATCTGGATGAGCTAATTTCATCCAAGTTTCTATACTGATTGGAGCAAGCTCTTCTAGGGTGTATCCCACAATTTCAGCCCACCTCGAATTAAACATGGTTTCACCCGTTTGTACTTTCCATTCCCACGTGCCAACATCGGTGCCTTGTATTACCGATTTGAATCTTATTTCATTGTGTTTTATCTCAGTAATATCCTGAAAACTACCTATGAGCTTATTGCCAACTTTTCTCCCTGTAGCTCTGACCCAAATCAGATTTTCTTTAGCGGTGATCATTCGGCATACTAAGTCATAAGGTTTGCCATTTACACTGCATTCTTTCACGGCCTCTGAAATTAGAGGTTTGTAATCAGGGTGGTAAAACTCTAATCCGCTTGTCTTGTTAGGGTTGAAGTCCTTAGGTACTTCGTGTATGTTATAAATGATGTCACTCCATATAACTTGATCTGTGGCAATGTCCATTTCCCACATTCCTAGATTATTCGCTTCTTGGGTATCTTGGAGTAACACATTCTTTTTCTCAAGCTCTTCATTCAGGATATCTAGCTCAAAACTTTTTTTTCTAGCTTCAAAAATCTTTACGGTTTGCCTCGCTAATTTTTTAAGCTGGTCCAACTGCGACTTGTTGAGCTTTTTGGGTGTGTCATCAATTACGCAAAGTGTTCCTAGGGGATAGCCGTTAGATGTGATAAGGGGAATACCTGCATAGAAAATAACATACGGATCTCCAACGGTTAAAGGATTGTCATGAAACCGCTCATCTTTACTGGCATCCTCTACTATGAATGGTTCATTCGGCGTATTGATGGCGTGTGCGCAAAAGGCAAATTTTTTAGGCGTTTCACGAACCTCCAAGCCGTGGTGAGAAAGAAACCACTGCTTGTCTTTATTGATCAGACTAATCAAAGATATTTTTGTACCGCAGATTTGAGCAGCCATAGAAGTTATAAAGTCATAATCTTCATCTTCGGCAATTCCAATCAATTGATAACTTTCCAGTTCTTTTAGTCGTTTCGACTCATCTTTTGGCATTTTGGGATCTTCCATAAGTTGATTTTGTTTTCAAAATTTTTGTGAACAATCATATAACCACACTAAATACCTATTTTAATTGTATTTATATCGTTTATGTATGCAATATATTACTTTTTAATAAGGTATCCAATGGACTTATAATAGCCTTATTGTTAATTTTAATGGTTTTGCGAAGTTGAAACTTCACAAAGCACATCACAGACTTCAAAGAGCGGGCAGGTGTGTAACATCACCTGTTTGAACAGCCATAAGGACATTATATGAAAACCAAAAGCCAAAGTTATGGTAGAGCCTATACACAGTTTATAGGCTTAAAAAAGGCAATATTATTGGCATCAGACAGGCAAACAGGTGCATGCAGCTTTCCGACATTGCCCATATCCATTTAGATTTTAAGCCACATTCAAAAACAACAAACGTCCTTTTTAAGGGCGGTTTTTACAAAATTATGGGCTCATGCAACGGCTATCGGTGTTGTAAGTAGCTTATTTAATCTTTATTACAATCTTACCTTTTGCTCTTCCTGAAGCAAGATGCGTAAATGCCTCAATACTCTCAGAGAAAAGATAAACTGTATCAATAATTGGTTTGATTTTTTTATCTTCAACCAATGATTTGATTTTACTTAAATGTGCTCCATTAGGTTGCATGAAAATATATTTGTAAGTCGCGTCTTTAGCATTAATTAGTTTAGCTAATTCTTCTGGTAATTTGTAGTCAGCAATCCCGAACATTTTTGCAGTCTCTTCATCAAAAGCACCGATAATGCTTACAACTTTTCCTCCTTGCTTAATGACCTGAAAGGCTTCTAAAGCATAGTCCTCTCCAAGTGTGTTAAAAACAACATCTGCGTCTTTTACGATAGTTTTATAGTCTTCTGTTTTGTAATCAATTACTCGGTCTGCCCCAAGTTCTTTAACCCACTTTATATTGTTTGTACTTGTAGTAGTGTATACATAGGCTCCTTTTGTCTTGGCATATTGAATGGCTAAACTACCAACACCTCCTGAACCTGCGTGAATAAGAACCTTATCGTTTTCTTTTATCCCAGCATATTCCAATGATTGTAAAGCAGTAAGTCCTGCTAATGGTAAACTTGCAGCTTCTTCGAAAGAAATATTTTCAGGTTTTTTTGAAACAGCAATACTACTTACTGCTACATATTCTGCTATTGTACCCATTTGTTCTTGAGGTACTCTTGAATAAACCAGGTCTCCAATTTCAAAATCGCTTACTTCTTCTCCTTTTTCGACTACAATTCCACTAACATCATAGGCAATGGTACTCGGAAGTGGAATTGGAAGCATACCTTGAAGGTTTCCTAGAATTATAAGTTTATCTATTGGGTTAATGGCAGCAGCCTTCACTTCAATAAGTACATCGTTTGTTTGTATGGATGGTTTACTAACTTCATTAAAGGTTAAGCTATCTTTAATCTCACCATATTTTAATAGTTGTAATGCTTTCATTTTTATGTTTTTTTTGATTAATTCTTATATTTTTTAAGAATAGGGTATGATTACTTATAACAATCATATAAACACAATAAGTACCCATACCATTGTAGTTATATCGTTTATATATGCAATATATTGCTTTTTATAACGTATCCAATGGACTTATCATAGTCTTAGTGTTAATTTCATTGGTTTTGTGGTTCTTGTAGAACGATGCCCAACATATCTATAAATCACCAGTGTTGGCTGTAGACTTTTTTTTCAATCCCATATTTTTGGTATATCAATTTTCATTGTTCTTAAATACGACAAGAACTGTCCTGCGTGAACAGATTCGTGATACCCAATCCGTAGTAAATATGTTGCAAGGATTTTCTTGTCTCCATTTCCTGGGTGAACGATTTCGGTTTCATTTAATTCCTTATCTGAAAATTGTCTAACACTTTCTAAAAATCGTTGTCTAAAAGGTTCAGCAAATTCAAGTTCATTTTTTAGGTTTATGAATAGTCGGTTTTTCCAAGGTGTTTTATAATTAGTCATATCTCCTTGATTAATAATAATATTCCAACCATAATCAGCTTCCAAAACGTGTCTTATCATTTCTGACGCACTCATTGCTTTTCCGTCAGGTTTCCAATTATAATATTTCTCAGGTAGTCCGTTCCAAAGTTTTATACTTCTTCTCCTTATCTCTGTAAAATTTAAAATTATGAGTTCAGATTGGTTCATTTTATTTGTTTTCGAGAATATAGTGTCACATTACAGCCATTTAAGTTCTATGAATTATTGAATCACTTATACCATTCCAAAGACTAGATATAATAATGCTTTTTGTTACAAGCTATATCCTTATTTTAGGATTTAATAGACATAAGCAATTTAATCACATTCTTATAAATAAAAAAGGTGAAAAACCATGTTTTTTACCTTTTCCAAAATAAATGAATTGCTATTAATCACTCTATTACAAAGGTACCGGTGTTGGTTTGGTTAATATCGTTTACCAACATATATTTATAAATGCCTTTGGATAGGTTAGGGGCGTTGTAAGTTACTTTGTCGCTGTTGTTAGTGATATGTTGCACATCTATGGTTCTGCCTAGCATATCAAACACTCTGATGTCTACATATTTGGTGTTGTTTGCTAATGTTATAGTGGTATTGGTTTTAAAGGGGTTTGGATAATTTATTAACCCTGTTTTCTTTTGTAAAGCTACCATCGTATTTGTGTTTAATGTGGTTTGGTTTGAAAAAGCCAAATTACTAATAGTCATGCGATATGGTTTGTAGCTGGTGTAATCGTTTATCACAGAAAACACTACTGTTTTTATATTGCTTATGGTGGCCGATTTTCCGTTGGCATCCTTAAAATCACTAAAAGGAATACGATGAAATGTGTCAGTGCTATTGGCGGGAATCGTGTAACGTAAACGGTTGTTCCAATCGGTTAATTCTTCGGGCATCAATACCAATTCCACCGCTTCATTGTTGGCTATATTGAATTGAATGGCATTGTAATCCGACACCCTTAAAGTGAGGTCCCCGGGCAATAAATGTCTAAATAAATTCACATTGCCTTTTACTAATCCAGAAACGGTTGGCTGTCTTTCAATTTCATACACATCAGCATCATACACTATAGGGTTATTTTCTACATGAAATACATCTACCGTGGCGTAATCACTTAAATAGTCTAATCCCCAAGGCCCATCTGCTAAATAAAGTGCATCTTTTTGATTGGATTCTGAGGTTGATAATGAGAGACCAATATCAAATAAGCTGCCAGTATCTATGGCTAAAGTCTCGTGTACGCTTCCTGTTAATTCTATAGTTTCATGTATGTTAAACCTATTGGACACTTCTGTTGAAGTTATATTGCCTTCAAAGGTCATAGACTTGGCATTTGATTTATTAATGATATCTAGATGCACAGCACCGTTTGAGTAGTACCCATAGCGGACAAAAACAGACGGCACTGCATTGCTAACTTTGATACTTGATAATTTTTTTTCTGCATTGAGGTTTTCTATAACACTGTGGCATAATGAGAAGAGTTGCATATAAGAGCCTCCCCATATTTGGAAATTATAGTAATCGCCTACTGGATAGTCTCCGATATTCCAAAAGCTGAACAATTGGTTTTCTACATCTCCTTTTTTAATGGAAAAACTTAGTGTATATTCTATCTCTCTGTTCGCTCTTTTTAGTTTTGTGCTAATTATTTGATGTCCGCCAATTATAAATGTGGAGGCATCTTCTAAATACGAATTGTTTAAACGATCGCATATAATTTTAGAATGGTCATAAATACCGCCACTTGTTTCTGTGGCAAAGATGACTGCTATTCTGGCATCAGCTTGATAATAATCAACCGAGAATATTTGAACGGCATTAGTAATCCCCAATAAATCTTCTGGACTCGATACAAAAGCTGTTTCTTTCCCTGTGTAACCTGAACTTGGTAAATAATCTTCTAAAGTTCTTGGCGTTTTAGCACTTGTTGATAACTTGTTTGTTGTTTTCTTATAAAGTTTTTGTGAATCCTTCTTATTGGATATTTCTCCTTTTTTGGTGCGATTAAAATTTCGTTTCGCAATAAGCCTTGCTAAGTTTCCATTGCTTTCCAATCCACCATCATTTCCAGAAGTCACTGTAGATTCATAACTCGCCATGGGAACAATATAAAGTTCGGAATTTGTAGAGTCTGTTATGGTTTGATTCGTTGAAGTTCTGTAAACACTGGCCATGACATCATAGGTGCCATAGGCTAATTCGGTATTTTGGATCGATAAACTCCAATTCAAACCATTAATGACAAGGCCATTATCTTTAGTATATATATTTTCGTTTATGGTAACGGAAAGTGTATCATCTCCTAACATGTTACCACCCCAAGTCCCAGTTATAATAGGTGTTGTATCTTCAGTTGTCTGGCTGTACACTATAGGTATTACAATAACTCCTGAAACTATATGATTTAACGAGCCTTGGATAATGACACCTAATTCTTCCCATGTTTTATCTAATTCGCCAGCTATGGCATCATTAATACCAGCAACATCTCCATTGGATGTTTGACTGGTAGATGTAAAAGCATATAAAGCAATTATAGAATCGCCATCTACAGATAAGCCAAAATTATTTAGCACAAAGGTTTTTAAGATATCTTCAGTAAATCCAAATTCAATCCAATAATCGATTCCACTATTGCCACCATCAATATCTGTTCCAGCACTGTAATCTGAAATTGTAGCATGTCTGGCTGTTAAAATTAATTCGTTATTCTGAGCACCATTCAACCAGGCAGTCTGAGATGGAGTTATACCGGATTTGGAATAATCTCTCATATGAAGAGACACGAAGGGCGTTTGGGCTTTAACGTTTGCTTCAATAAAAATATCTGCAATTAAGTCACCAGAAATATCAATACCAAAATAAAATGAGGTGTTGGGATTGCTTTGTCCCATACGAACTCTAAAATAATAGACATCGTCTGTGATGCCATCAGTAAAATTTACTG
Organism: Confluentibacter sediminis; assembly: GCF_003258355.1. Classification (GTDB taxonomy): domain Bacteria; phylum Bacteroidota; class Bacteroidia; order Flavobacteriales; family Flavobacteriaceae; genus Confluentibacter; species Confluentibacter sediminis. The sequence continues at coordinate 36,446 of NZ_QKPO01000027.1, forward strand.
TTTGCTTTTGGGTTTCCATTAAAGCATAGGTTGCGTTGCCTACAAAATCAGTATCAGCATTGGATTGTTGATCATCATTAGGATCAAATCCATTAAGTTTGATAAGAGATGACCAGTTATCTGGAGCTTTTAGCACTATGGATTGGTTTTGTGCTCCACTATGTAATGCTATTATAAGGGCTATAAAACGTATAATTTTACTCATGGTACATTATTTATACCACAAAAATATGATACGATAAGAGCTTGAATTTTAATTTTCGATAGATGAAAATTAACTGTAGACCAATGGAATTCTAAGAATGTTGAACGTTTACAATAAGTTTAAACGTTTCATAAGTTCTGGTCGGTTAGAGCGACTTACAGGAATCACATCTTTTTTGATTAATACGCTATTGTCTTCAATATCAATAATTTTTTGAATATTAATGATGAAGGAACGGTGTACTTTTAAAAACAAATGGTCAGGTAATTTGTCTTCAATTTTTTTTAAGGTGGAATGTACCGTATGGTTTTTATCTTCGGTTTTTATAAGAATATAATCGCCTTTGGCTTCCACTAAATAAATACTGGGAATATCTATTTTTATTAATCGTCTGTCAATATTTACATATAAATAGTTTCCTGATGATGACACTTCTTTTTCGGAATTGCTTGTTGAAGACGTTATTTTTAAATCACTTTTTTCTGCTTTTTGAATAGCCTTTTCAAATCGGGGTAACAGAATCGGTTTTACCAAATAGTCTACAATGCAATCGTATTCAAAAGCCTCGATGGCGAAGTTGGCGTCTGAAGTAGTGAGAATGGTTTTTGGTGGATTGGATAGGGTTTGAATAAAATCAAAACCTGTAAAATCGGGCATGTGTATGTCCAAAAAAATAAGATCCACACTGTTTTGATTCAGATATTTAATAGCTTGTATGGCATTAGGGAATTCGGCAACAACATTCAAACTTGGGATTTGGGAACAAAGTTGGGAAATAATTGTTCTTGCAGTTGATTCATCGTCTATTATAATACAATTCATAAATTTTTAAAGCGTGTTTAAATAATTGGTTATGCTTTGCATAATGGCATCAAAATCACCTTTAAGCGAACAATCGTTGTTGTCGTTAAGGTTATTTTCAAATTCTGTTGCCACTTCATAACTCTTCTCAAGCCCTAAAATACTAATTTTATGTTTAAGTTTGTGTATATTTTCTGCTGCATTCTTAAAATCATTAGATTGAATACTTTTTTCATAAGCCATTTTTTCTTCAGGAAACTCCGTTTTTATGATGGCGATTAGCTTGTCTTCAAAGGTTTTATCACCTCCTGAAAGGCTATGGATATAGGATAAGTTAGGTTGTTCGATCATTGTTTTTAAGTGTAAAATAGAATGTGGAACCTTGGTTTATTTCAGATTCCAACCAAATAGTGCCACCGTATAAAGTGACTATTTTTTTTACGATGGATAATCCTATACCTGAAGAGTTTGGATTGTTTTCTAATTTTTGAAAGGTTTGAAAAATCTTATCAAAATAAACTTTTTCAATGCCCTTGCCATTGTCTTTTATATAGAATTCCCATAAATCGGTGTTGTTTTTAAAACCAATCTCAATAATTCCTTTTTCTTTGTCATTATATTTTATGGCGTTGTCTATAATGTTTTGAAAAAGTTGTTGTAATCGGTGTTTATTACCCATTACGGTTGGTAATTTTTCATGTTTAATTACAGAAATATGAGATGGAATATGCATTATTTTCAATAATTCATCTGTTAGTCTATCTAAGTCAACTTCGTAATATTCAGAATCATTTTCATTGATGGTAGAATATTCTAGAATGCCATTAATTAAGGTATCCATTTTTTCAACGTTATTCCGAATGAGTTTGATATTCTCTTGTCCTCTTTCATCAAAGATGTTATTGTAATCTTCTTTAAGCCATATTGTTAAAGCATCGATACTTCGTAAAGGTGATTTTAAATCATGCGACACCATGTGGGCATAATCACTTAACTCTTGGTTTTGTTGGGCTAGTTTATTTAAGACCTTCTCTTGTTGTACATTTATTTCTAGAATATCTTTAGTCTGACTGTCTAATAAATTGACCAAGTGTAAGCTACTTAGTTCTTTAATATCAGTTTGTTTTTTTTCTGATAAATCATATATCTTTAAAGTATTTACCACGCTTTTTAATTTGTCAATAAGCTGTTGCTGTTCTTTAGCTTCCATTTGAAGTTTTTCATTGGCGATCGATAATTCTTCAGAACTAATTGACATGGCTCGTTGAAGCATAATAAATTGTTCGTCATAATTGTCATAAGATCTATTTACAGCATCAATAAAAGGCTCTAATTCAGGAGGAATCGCATTTTCTTTTAAGTATTTGCGGATTTGTCTTTTTAATAATGAATTCATTATTCGCTTATCAATGTTACAGTCATGGTTTGGTTGTGTAATTGACAGGATATTTCGCCATGAAAGGGTGCTATCTCACCATATGAATAAAAACCGCTTACCGTAGTGTCTTTTCCAATAACTTCAATAACTTCCTCTATTTCTTCTTCTACACGCTGGTCCAAAACCAATTTTCTTCCAATACAACTCACTAGCATGGCCAGTTGGGGTTTGTTTTCTCTTAATTCCAATGCTTGTTTTGCGGCTCTTTCAGAAGCATTAGCAATATTATCCACATTGGTCATCATTAATTGTACTTTTGAATTTTCTGGAATATCACCAGCTAAAATCATGGTATTATGAGCTTCATCTATATTTAAAATTGAGCGTACTATAGATTGTTCTTCATTAATGTTTTTCACATTTAATGGATACAAAAGGGCTGCGCCTGGTAATTCTTTGGATTTATCACCTAAATATTTTTTATAAATATCTAAGGCAGGAAGGTTATCCAATTCATGCAGCACATTTCCTTCAGATTTTGTTACAATACGTTCAGGTCCAAAAGGCGTCCAACCACCATAAATGGAAAACGTGATTTCCAATGAGTCGCCATAAAAACCAATAGCTACAATTTCACCCTGTTTGGGGTTTTCGTTATAAGATGCTAGCGTTTTTTCAAAGCGTTCAGAATCACCACATAAAGCACCTGTTATTAATAAATTATCCGTAGTAGCATTATTCATACCTTTGGTTAATTGGCTACCATTAATAAAACTACCTTCAGAAACCACAAAAACATATTTTAAACCTTCACTCGGAAATTGTTTTATTAAGTCGTTACCAGTTTTAAAGCTATTACAATCAGCGTTTAAAACGTTTCTGGTTTTTATTAAAAAACTGCTTTTTTCAAATTCAATGGCAGTAATGGTAATACTATCTTCATAAACCGATTTTGAGGTAATGTCGGCACAGGATGAGCCAAAAACTAAATGACCATCTGGGAATAAATCTTTAACTTCTTCGAAAATAGAAGTGTCTTCCAGTAAATATCGGTTGCCAAAAACTAATACTAAAGGTTTCTCTAACGTGATATTATCACCAATATAGTGCCAATTTCCACCTTTCTTCTTTGTTAACTGTACTGTTTTCATAATTATTTTTTTAATGTAAAATAAAAAGTAGTTCCTTGATTTATTTTACTTTCCAACCATATTTTTCCTTCATGCAATTGAACAATTTTTTGAACAATAGATAAGCCTATTCCTGTGGAATCCTTACTTTTTTTAAGTGAATGAAACACTTTAAATATTTTATCGTGAAATTGTTCTTCAATGCCTATGCCATTATCTTGAATGGAGAATTGATAATAATCATCAAAGTCTTCAACGGAAATATTTATAATACCATTTTCTTTATCCATAAACTTGATAGCGTTGCATATCAAGTTTTGAAATACCTGCTGTAATTTTGTTTTATAGCCGTTAATTTCCGGCAAAGGTTTAATGATGTTTATTGTTATAAATTCCGGTGTATATAGCATTTTAATTAAGTCTGTCACAACCTCATTTAAATTAACAGCCTCTTTATTATTTTCATCAGAACTAATACTGGAATACATTAAAATATCGGATATGAGTTGTTCCATTTTTTCAACGGTTTCCTCAATAAGGTTGAAATTTTGCAGGCTAGTCTTATCTAATTTATCTTTATTATCTTCCTTTAGCCAGCTCACCAAGGCATTAATACTTCGCAAAGGTGATTTTAAATCATGTGAAACAATATGAGCATATTCTTGTAATTCATCATTACTTTTAGCTAGTTGCCCTAATAATCTTTCTTTTTGAAGCTCCAGATTTTTAATGTCTGTAATATCTAAACTGATAGCTATGGCTCCTACCATCTCACCTTTAAGATTATAATTTGGAGCAACACTGATGAGCCAATGGCGAATCTCACCTTTTTTTGTTTTTATTTTTATTTCGTATGAGTTTGATTGACCTTTTTTACGATTTTCCATTTCATCATTTAACTTTCCACGATCTTCTTCGATAGGGAATAAGTCACTCCCAATTTTGCCTATCAGTTCTTTTTCCGAGTATCCAGACATTTCACAAAAACTTTGGTTTGTCAATAATATCTTATTATCATTGTCAACCTCAATCAAACCCAAATCCATGTTGGCAATAATGTTACCGTATTTTTCTTTTTGTGTCTCTAAACTTTTTCTATAGTTTCTATTAAGGGTTACATCTGTATATTTCCATAAATGTCCTTTGTATGTGTTTTTTTCATAAATAGGGATATAATCGCGTTCTAAAATAGTACCATTAACCATTTTTACCTCATCACTTAAAACCTTTTTTTTGATTTTCACAATGTCATTAATTCTACTAACAAAACCCTCTGGGTCTTCAAAAAGTGATTTACTTTGTTCGGCAGAATGAGAGCAATCTTGTCCAACTAAAAAATCCGGACTTACAGGGATATTAAATAGTTCACAAAATTTAGTGTTGGTCAGTACTATTTTTCGATTTTCATCTTCTAATAGTACACCGCTTTCTAAATTTTGAATTAAAATTGCTAATCTGTTTTCAGATTCAATTAATTGTCTTTCGGCTTCTTTCTCTTTTGTGATGTCTCTTACGATGCCTTGCGCTGCTACAGCTATACCTTGATCGTAAATAACACTGGCATTGATGTGAACCAACAAGTTTTGATTGGTTTTAGTTATAATATTAACATGGAAATTTGTTACAGCACCTTCTTTGAAAAGTTTTTTGAAGGTTTCTTGAACACGTTCAACCTCATTAGGGGGAACCATATTCATCAAGTTGAAATTCTCTTTATTATGTTTGAAACCAAGGAGGGAAACGGCTGCGTCATTCATTTTAAGGATGTATCCAAAAAGATCGATGATGACATAGGCATCTACAATGTTTTCAAAAACACCTTGTAGTTGGGAATCTGTTTTGTTTAATAAAGCTTGTAGTTCTGAATACGATTTTTCTAACTTATGTTTAGTATCATATAATTCAGCAGCTTTATCTTCCAATATTTTTTCAGCTTGTTTTCTAGCCGCTTTTTCGCGAGCTAGTGCACGTTCTAATATGTCAATTTTATGTTGACTCATTAATTTTTATGAATTATAAACCTCACTTCTGTGCCATCTTCTTTGATTTTTTCCAATTTTATTGTGGCTGTACAATTAAAATGTTCAAACGTTTTGTTCATTAATCCCAATCCAAAATGATGCATGGCTCTGCTCGATTTGTAAATCATAATTAATGAATTGTGCGTTTTTTCAAGAACTTCAAAAGTTGGTAATTCTGCATCTGGATAAATTTTCCTAACTTCAACATGAATATGGTTTTCTATGGAAGAAAGCATCTCAATAGGGTCGTGGTAAATAGCGAAAAGCCCAGGGTAGCTTTTTTCTAAAACATGAAAAAAATGTTCTGCATACACAAGTAATAGATCATCAATTGATATGGAAGTGTTTTCACTTAAATGCTGTAGCAGTTGAAGCATTTCTGAAAATTTGTAAGTACCAATGGAGGTATATGCCCCATGGGATTCTAATTTGGACTGGTTAATGATTTTATCAACCATTTCCAAACCAAATTTATCTTCAACTAAATCTAAAAATTCAGTAAAAACAATACCTTTCATGTTAAATTTGTTTTAGTTCGTTGATGCTCCAATAAGCTAAAAGTTTTTCAATTTTAGAAACATACTCTTCATATTTTAAAGGTTTTAAAACATATCCAGCAATTCCTATTTTATAACACTCCAACAAATCTCTTTGATTATTTGAAGTTGTTAAAATGATGGTTGGTATGTATTTTAAAATAGGGTCATTTTTTAAAATACCTAAAAACTCAATGCCATTAATTTTTGGCATGTTTAAATCTAGTAAAATTATGTCAGGTAATTCATCTTTTTTTTCTAAAATTTTTAACGCTTCTTCGCCATTAATCGCCTCAATAATTTTATGGTTAAGTTGAAGTGACGAAATTGTTCTATTTAATTTCATTACTTCAATCATATCGTCTTCAATCAATAATATGGTCAGTGTTTTCATTTCAATACAGCATTTGTGCAAAATATCATTTAAAATTAGCAATATATACTTAATTTGAAATTTCTATTTCGGTTGATTGTACTTTATGTGTAGTCGAGTGGTAGGAAAGTATAGACCAATAGTAATGGGCGAGACAAATATTTATAAAACCTCTAAAAAAAATAATTTAGTTTGAGAATAATGAGAATAATTTTAACCATTCCGTGCTGATATAAAACTACTTAATTCTAAGATTTATTTAAAAAATAATTTAGATATAAAATTATGTTGCAATTCATATTAATTTATCTTGTTTTATAAATAATACTAAATTATATTTGCACCGTTCTTAAAATAAGGGCAAATAAAAACAAAAGTTCTTAACAAATAAGTTACTTATTCGGTTGCCAAAAAGCAAATGATTTTGTAACTATCTGATTGTTAAAAATATATGTTTTGTGAGGGCTATCTGCCACACCCACATTTTTTGAGTTAGGGGCTCTTAGCTCAGTTGGATAGAGCACCTCCCTTCTAAGGAGGCGGTCAAAGGTTCGAATCCTTTAGGGCTCACACAAGCGGAGAATTGATTAATATTAATCGGTTCTCCGCTTTTTATTTTCGATAGATACTGTGATATTAGAGGAATCTTAGAGAAAATAGAATTTATTTTATTGGTCTTGGACTTTGCCATTTATTTTGTATAGTATAGCCCAGAGGTAAAAATTAAGTTTTGGATTTCCACTTTTTGATTCATTATTTTTAGTCTGTTTTTAAATGGTATATAAAATTTTATTCCAGTCTTATCAGAATCAAACATATTTTAACGACCGTTAATTATTCAAAGTCTTCAATAATTTCAAAATAAAGAAAGCAACCTTTTTTCTTTTTTTCATCTACAATGTATATTAATATTTTCAATGTTAGGTAAATTAAAATGATCCAAACACTTGAAACTTATTAGTAAAACCTATGAAAAAAGAAAAAAATGATATCTACAAAAAAAACAAGTTCCTCTAAAACCATTTTTCTAGAAACACACAATTTAAAAAACTTACACAGTGGTTTTGGACAATTCAATTTTAATTTGGCAAAAGCCTTAAGTCATGAAACTGAATTTTTAAAAGACCATGACATCATTCTAAATTGTAATAATAATCAAGTCAAAGACGAGTTAAGAAGCCAAATCTCCTTTAATAAGTATTTGCCTATAACAAGATATCCTCTTTTTAGAATAAGGAAAAATTTCAGTCTGTGGCATTCTGTAAATCAGAATACAAAAATAGAACCTGCTTCAAAGGAAATCCCATATTTATTAACAGTACATGATGTGAATTTTTTAGAAGAAGAGTCAGGAAAACGACTGGATTTTAGGATAAATCAGCTTAAAAGCAAAATTCAAAGGAGCGCTTCTATTGTATATGTTTCAGAATATGCCAAGCAACAGACACATGCTCATTTTCATATTCCTGACATCCCTGAATATGTGATATATAATGGAAATAATTTTAATAATAGTTTGATAAATAACTTAGAGAATAATCATCCTAAGTATATTCCAAATAAACCATTTATTTTTTCAATTGGACAAATAGTTGAAAAAAAGAACTTCCATACATTAATAGAAATGTTGAGGTTTTTAAAGGATGTAGTTCTCATTATAGCGGGCAAATTGAAAACCACGTATACTGAGATTCTCAAAGAAAAAATACAGCATTATAAGTTAGAAAATAGAGTTGTTTTATTAGGAAATATTGCAGAATGGGATAAAATATTCTATTATAAAAATTGCGTTGCCTTTGCTTTTCCCTCTTTACGAGAAGGTTTTGGGCTTCCTGTGCTAGAGGCTATGACTTTTGGTAAACCCATATTCCTTTCAAATAAAACGTCTTTGCCAGAGATAGGGGGACCTCATTCTTTTTATTGGGATAATTTCGATGCGGAAGATATGGCCCATGTTTTTGAAGCAGGGATGTCCAAATTTGAAGACAATAAAGATGTGTTCAAATCGGCGTATGTCAATCGCTCCCAACAGTTCACATGGGAAAAAGCGGCCAAAGATTATGTACGTGTTTATGAAAACATTTTAGAAAAATAATACCAATTTATTATAATCAATACTTAATAGATGAAAAACTTCAAAAGGTTTTTTAAATACCTTATACCCTATAAAAAATATCAAATGTTAAGCATCCTGTTTAATATTTTGTATGCCCTTTTTTCCTCAATTTCCATGCTTTCCCTTTTGCCCATGATAAAAATTCTGTTCGATGAAGGGGAAAAATTAAAAGAAAAGCCCGTTTTTCATGGTATTAAAGATTTTGATTTAAGTTATTTCGAAGATTACCTTAATTATTTTATAACAACCAAAAATGATTCTCAAGGTCCTTTAATCACATTAATAATTGTTGTCTGCTTCGTCTTGAGTACATTTTTACTTAAAAATATTTTTAGTTATCTATCCATATTATACATGACTTATTTGAATAATGGTATTTTAAAAGATTTGAGACAAGATGTTTACGACAAAATTATAAGTTTGAATGTAGGTTTTTTTGCCAATGAACGTAAGGGAGACCTTATTGCTCGTATGACTTCGGATATCAATACAATAAAAGTCTCGTTCATGGGTGTTTTAATGATGGTTAGAGAACCTTTAACCATTCTTTTCACTCTGGGAGGTATGTTTGCAATCAGTTGGAAATTAACCCTTTTTGTACTCTTTTTTATTCCAATTTCTGGATTCTTAATTTCTAAAGTAAGTAAAAATATTAAAAGTCAATCTGGAGATATTTTTGCTATGGAAGGACATTTATTGTCCAATATAGAAGAAACATTGGGAGGTATAAAAATCATTAAAAATTTCACTTCAGAGAGCTATTTTTCAAAAAAGTTCAAGGATTTTACGGAAAACATTAATATGCTCAATAACTCAATCGGTAAAAAAATGAGCCTCTCTGCTCCTGCAAGTGAGTTTCTAGGGATTCTAGTCATTTCAGTATTGTTGGTTTACGGAGGCTCGTTAGTGCTCATTGATGGCTCTTTGAGTGGCGGTGCTTTTATAGCTTATATGGGTCTTGCATATCAAATTTTAACCCCTGCCAAAGCTATAACTAAAGCCAATCATGCCTTGCAGGGAGGGAATGCTGCTTATGAACGCGTTGCGTTTATTTTAGATGCAGAAAATCCCTTAAAAGATAAAGAAAATGCTCAAGTAATTAATGAATTTAAACAAGAAATAAAGTTTACTAATGTATCCTTTAAATACAAGGAAGATTATGTTTTGAAAGATTTTAACCTTACTATTCCTAAAGGAAAAACTATAGCTTTAGTGGGTGAATCTGGAAGTGGAAAATCTACTTTAGCAAATTTAATGACCCGTTTTTACGATGTGCATGAAGGCAGTATTACGTTTGACGGTATTAATATAAAAGATGTTACTACCAAGTCCTTAAGAGCACAAATGGGTATCGTGGCTCAAGACTCCATTTTATTTAATGATACTCTAGCCAACAATATATCCTTAGGTATAGATGAACCTAAGGAAGAAAAAATTATAGCTGCCGCAAAAGTAGCAAATGCTCATAATTTTATTTCTGAATTTCCCAACAAATACCAAAATAATGTAGGTGATGGAGGCTCTTTGCTATCTGGAGGGCAACGCCAACGCATAGCCATAGCTAGAGCCGTCATGAAAAACCCTCCGATTATGATTCTAGATGAAGCAACTTCAGCCTTAGATACAGAATCCGAGAAATTGGTACAAAATGCACTCGAGAATATGATGGAAAACCGGACGTCTTTAGTAATTGCCCATAGACTTTCTACTATTCAGAATGCCGATCTTATTGTGGTTATGAAGAGAGGTCGCATTGTGGAACAAGGTACTCATGAAGAATTATTGAACATGAATGGAACTTATGCACATTTGGTTTCATTACAATCTTTAGAAGTAAATCAGGTATACCATGAAAACATCTGAAAAAGGACTTAATATAGTTGGCTATACAGAGAGCATATTTGGTTTAGGAGAAGCTGTAAAATTGAATATTAAAGCCGCTAAAAAACTCGATATACCTGTTAATATTATAAATTATGAAAAAATTAAGAAGGGTGTTAATTATGATTACAACTTCAATTATGCTGTTAATTTAGTACAAGTAGGCATGAATGATCTTGATACATTTTTCAGGGTCATTGATCCCGAATTTTTTAACAATTCGTATTCCATTCTTTTTTTAATGTGGGAATCAGAAAATATACCTTCAAAATTTAAAGCAACTATAAATCTGTTCAATGAAATATGGACAGCTTCCACCTATTGTAAAGATATTTTTAAAAAGGTATATCAGGGGCCGATACTAATCGTTCCCCATCCAGTGGAATTAAGTCTTAAACCTAAACAAAGCGAAAAAGCCTATATTGTTTTTGATGAGAAAAGGTTTAGCTTTTTATTTGTTTTTAGCTATCATAGTTCTATGGAAAGAAAAAACCCCTTCTTTTTAATTGAGGCTTTTATAAAAGCTTTTGGCACGAATGATCATGTGGAACTCATCATAAAAACCGTTGGAGGCCAGCAATTCAAATCGACTAAGAAGAAATTACATCAATCTATTTCTGGTCACGATAATATTAAGATTATTGATAAGGAACTAGATAAAAATAGCTTAAATCACTTAATAAATGATTGTGATTGTTATGTTTCAATGCACCACTCTGAAGGGTTTGGACTGACTTTGGCTGAAGCTATGTATTTAGGCAAACCTACCATAGCCACTAATTATTCAGGGAATACAGAATTCATGGATGACAGTAATAGTTTTTTGGTGGATTATGAACTTGGAATGATTAAAAACCCTGATAGTAATTTTTCCTCAAACACCATTTGGGCCCATCCTGATATTCTATCTGCAGTTGATACATTAAAAGAGGTTTATTATAATGCAGATTTAAGAAAAGAGAAAGCCATAAATGCTAGGCTCTCTGTTCGAGAAAAATTATCATTTTATTCTGTGGGCGCTATAATGAAAGAGCGGATAAATCATATTTATGAGAATTGTGAAGGATTGGAAGTTAATGAAAAGCAAAAAGAATACTTATTAAATCAGTTGCAACTCGCCACAATAGATATCAAACATCTTCAAAGAGAAATTAGAAGAATGAAAAAAAACATACTTATCAGAATGATCCTATTTTTAAAAGATAACATTAGAAACCTAAAAAAGGTAAAATGGTTTGTTGAATGAATGTGTCAAAAAACATACGTCCGGATTTTTTTTGATAATTTAACGTGAATAATGGAATAATGGATAAGAAAAAGAGTGTTTTAATTTGTATTAATATCTGATATTCATCATTTTAATAGTGTAAAATGCTTAAATGTTTAGGGGCAAAGTTACAGAATTCTTTGTGAACTTGGACGATTTTCAGCGAGAATCCAATCAAAACATGGAAAATCATCCAAAATTAGTGGACACACAGGTTAAAAGGCGAAATAGAAAGGGCAAATTATCAGATTCTGAGATGATAAGTATCTATCTGCTTTTTTATTTTGGGCAGTTTACAAACTTTAAACATTTTACCTGCAATATGTTTGCGAGCATTTAAATGGGCTGTTCCTTAATCTGGTGAGCTATGAACGTTTTATGGAGCGCCAAGAAGGAGTGCTGCTGAGGGGTTGGGCAAATCAAGAGGGGTCAATTATATTGATTCTACCCTTATCAGGGTATGCCATATCAAAAGAGAGAAACAGAGCAGAGTATTCAAGAATATAGCAGAAAAAGGAAAATTCACAATGAGCTGGTTCTTCGGCTTCAAACTCCATTTGATCATTAACGACAAAGGAGAACTTTTATCCTTTTACCTTACCAAGGGTAATGTGGATGACAGGAACATTGAGCTTATGACCGCCATGGCAAAAGAAGTCTTTGGTAAATTGTTTGGGGATAAAGGCTATATATCACAAGTCCTTTCTGAGCTTTTATTTCAAGAAGGTATTCAGCTTATTACTAAAGTAAGGAAGAACATGAAAAAGCAAAACCTTTCTGATGTGGATTCTATCCTATTAAGGAAGAGGGATTTGGTAGAATCTTTAAACGACGAACTTGAGAACATCTGTAAAATAGAGCATACTATACATCGGGGCAGCTTAAACATTATTCACGTTAATTTAATAAATCGCTATTAAGAAAAACAAAAAAATCATTTAAAATCCTTCTTTTTATCTATACTTTTATAGGTAAATGTATCTAATTTTAAGACCTCTATAGAAGAATAAATAAAAAGTTTATTTTATTTAAATAATAGTGAAATTAATATCAGAAACTGAAAGCTATGAAAGGAATATTTAAGCTATGTCCTGGGATTTAACGGAAAATTTTTAAAAAACTATAGGGCTTTTAATTGATTGAATTTTTGTAGACTGATTTTATATTGTAAAACATATTCTTAATTATTTATTCATCTCTTAAGCTTTCAACTGGGTTACTAATAGCCGCTTTATAGGTTTGCCAGCTAACCGTTAGTAAGGCGATAATTAATGAGATAATGACAGCAATGGCAAAAACCCACCAATCTATACTGGTCTTGTAGACAAAATTCTCTAACCACTTTTTAATCGCATAATAAGCCATTGGGCAGGCAATAATAAATGCAATAACAGCCCATTTAATAATATCTAAATTTAGCATCATTAAAATTTCTTTAATGGTTCCTCCATTTACTTTGCGAATACCAATTTCTTTAGTTTGCTGCTGGGTTTTAAATAGTGACATGCCAATTAAACCAAGCACTGTAATTAATATAGCTATAGCGGTTAGTAAAAGATGGTTTTTTGAAATGTTTTTTCTTTCCCATAAAAAGTGTCTTTTACAGTCTCTAAATAATCCGGATCAAAATATCGTTTGCGAGCATTCTCCATGCTGCCCATAAAATTTATCATTTCCAAATCACTATAAGTAGGATCAAAAATATTTGCTAAACCTTCATTTTGATTGCCAAGTAAGGTTTTGACTATTAATGTTGCTTTATCCTTTTTATTAGAATCATATGAAATTATTATAGAGTTGCCTTCTTCTTCTTTATAAACTTTAAAGATTATGGGTCTTATAGAATTTTGCAGTGTTTCAAAATTAAAATCTTTAACAATGCCAATAATAGTTCCCAAATTTGTTTTTTTACCTATAGGGTTTTCTAATTCCAAAACCTTAACGGCCGTTTCGTTTAAAATAACAGCTTCTTTAGCATCGGTTGCATAAATCTCAGAAAAGTTTCGGTCTTCTTTTATTTTAATTTCATAAAAATCAAATAATTTAATTACACCCAACGGGAGTTTGCTCACAAACCCCATTTATTTCTATAAATCTATAGATTTTCTACAAATTAATGACATATGAGCTCATAAA
>NZ_QKPO01000028.1 GCF_003258355.1 Confluentibacter sediminis
GAAAAAGAATTGTATAATTATATCAGGATTTATTTAATAACCTGTATAGTTATTTTAGGACGGGTCATCAAGCATTTTTAAAAGGAGAATAATAGTGCTTTTTAGGTATCAAGTCCATAACAAGTCCATAACAAGTCCATAGCAAGTCCATATTGAATATGGACTTGTTATGGATTTTATATGCTTTTTTTATGTATTTTTATCGAATATAACCTAAGGTTTGCACTAACAGACAGGTAAATGCTGTTTAAAAACCATCTGCCAACCTTAATAAAATTTTGTACGATGGCTAGACCCATAAATGACGGCACCCTGAGTGGTGCGATAGGTAACGTGGTATTTGTAAACAAGGGCCCTTATACCTATGCGCGTAGCAAACCGGCAAAAGTAAAACAGACCGCTAGTACCAAGGCGGCCGCCAGTACCTTTGGCTGGGTGAGCCAACAGGATAAAAAGTTCCGGTTTGCCCTTGCTCAGGCTTATCCCTTGATAACGGACCCTTATTATGCCGCCAGGCACCGTGCCTGTATGGCCAAGGCTCTAAACCCAAATAGGAGTGCCACGCCCACTCCTGCTCCCTTGACACTAAACATGCCACAGGCCATGGAAGGGTTTGAGTTCAATACCCTTTTGCCTTGGGCTAAGACCTGCCACTTTTATTTGGAGTTTGCAGACACTGCTACCCCTACGGTGACATGCCACGTACCTGCCCTAACCCTAGGTGAGAACCTGAAACCGCCCAAAGGGGCACTATCTGCAAATATAAATGTCCATGCGTTTCTAGTAAACCCCAATGTGCCAGATATCGATTTAACACCCATAAGCAGCCATGAGCTAACATTACAGCCTTTTAAAACCGCCCCGGCATCGCTGTGGAGCTTTGACCTTCCTGCTGAAGACGGCTGGTTGCTGGTGATTAGCACAGTAACTTTTAAGTTTGAACAGGCGAACGTGGCTGCTGGTTTACGAGGCTGCTCTTCATATCTTTATGCCTCATTGCGGGGAGCGTAACGATGAAGCAAGATACCTGGCATGGCGAGGCACGAAGCCATCTTAGGATGCGCAACTACCATTAGACAGATGGCTTCTCCCGATAGCTATGGGGAGAAGCCATGACGGTCACATCATAGGGCTTCACGGTGTTCCCTATGACGACTCACTGGCTTCCATGTCCATGATTAAATTAGCAATAAGGGCTGTCCACCCCGTTTGGTGCGAGGCGCCCAAGCCTTTCCCGTTGTCGCCATCAAAAAACTCATAAAACAGATGCAGGTCTTTAAAGTGCTCATTGCTTGTAAACATGTGGTCAGGGTCGTCTGAATGGTATTGAAATTTCCCTTCAGCATTGGCTTCAAACAGTTTTACCAAGCGTTTGGTAAGCTCGTCGGCTATTTGCTTTAAATTGAGTTTGTTGCCCGAACCGGTTGGGAATTCATATAAATATTTATCGCCATAAAAGGTGTAATACTTGCGTAGGGACTGTATAATCATATAGTTAATAGGCAACCAAATGGGGCCACGCCAATTGGAATTGCCACCAAACATATTGGAACGGCTCTCTCCGGGTTCGTACTGAATTTGATGGTCTCCATGATGATGGAATACAAAGGGGTACTTTTCGTGGTACTTGGAGAGGGAACGGATGCCGTAATCTGACAGAAACTCGTCTTCGTCCAACAACCGTTTGAGCAAATGTTCCAACCTAAAGCCACGCATGATGGAAAACAGGTAGTTGCCTTCGGCATTGGCATCGTCGAGATTGGAAATTAAGGACGCCAAATCTGGGCGGGTTCTTATAATTTCGTTGGCGCGGATTCTAAACTCCTTTAATTCCTCGAATAAATCTTTATGGATGATTTCCACAGCAAACATAGGAATGACGCCGACTAAGGAGCGCACCCGCATTCTGTTGGTCGTGCCATTCGCCATTTCTACCACATCGTAATAGAAATTGTCCTCATCGTCCCAAAGGGAAATATCTTTTTTACCAATATGGTGCATCGCCCAGGCAATGTTTAGGAAATGCCTAAAAAACTTGGCTGCGGATTCTTCGTAAATTTTATTGGTTTTAGAGAGTTCTAAGGACATGCGAAGCATATTCAACGTAAACATCGCCATCCAACTGGTGGCATCGGCCTGTTGCATGCGCTTAATGCCTTCGGGCATGTGGTTTCTATCGAACACCCCTATATTATCCAATCCCAAAAAGCCACCTTCAAACAGGTCGGTACCACTTTTATCTTTTTGGTTGACCCACCATGTAAAATTAATCAGGAGCTTTTGGAAGGCTTTTTCTAAAAACGCCGTATCGGGGATGCCTGTATAGGTTTTATCCTTATCGTAAACCGTCCATACCGCATAGGAATGTACGGGCGGATTGACGTCGCTAAAATTCCACTCGTAGGCAGGAATTTGTCCGTTAGGGTGCATATAACTTTCTTGTAGCACCAATAACAGTTGTTCTTTGGCAAAATAAGGGTCTATTTCTACAAAGGATGCCATGTGAAAGGCCAAATCCCAGGCGGCATACCAGGGATATTCCCACTTATCGGGCATGGAAATCACGTGCCTATTGGTAAGGTGTTGCCAATTGTAATTACGCATATTGGCACGGTTGGGTGCGGGTTCGCCGGGTCCGCCAAACAGCCATTTAAAGACATCGTTATAATAAAACTGCTTGGTCCATAACAAGCCAGAAAAGGCACTTTTCGCAATGGCCTGATGGGTTTCTGGAATCGTGTTTTTGATGGTTTCGCTATAAAAAGCTTCGCATTCGCTAATGCGCTCATGAAAAATGGCATCAAAATCTGCCCAAGGATCTTCTAGCTTATTTTTACTAAGGCGCATGCTTACGGTTCTCTCCTCGCCCGGCTTTAATTTAAATTGATGCCATACGGCGAATTTGGAGCCGTTCTTTTCTGGATTTACGGTCGGTTTTTTATGAATCACATGGTCGTTGATGCCATCTTTAACGTAATCGACTTCGTTTTCATAATTGTAAATACGCATATTATTGGTCTCGTTCTCACAGAATAGCTGCTTGCCTGCTTCATGATACAAATAATACCGGCCATTTCTGGTGCTTCGGGATAGCACACTCGTCTCTGAAACGGCTTTCATATTGGGACGTGTGTGCTTTTTGTTATGTTTCCAGAAATTACGAAACCACAGGTGTGGTAATACGTGAATATCGGCTGCCTTTGTGCCTCGGTTTACCACCGTTACTTTCATTAAAATATCATCCACATCGGCTTTGGCGTATTCAATATAACAATCAAAATAAGCGTTGTTTTTAAAGACGCCCGTGTCCAATAATTCATATTCAAACTGATCGCGGCCTCGTTGGTTGCCATGTACTAAATTCCCATAGGGAAATTCGTTATGCGGATATTTATAGAGGTACTTGCAATAGGAATGCGTGGGCGACGATACCTGATGAAAATAGAGTTCCTTCACATCCTCCCCATGATTCCCTTGATTGTTGGTCAAACCGAACAAGCGTTCTTTTAAAATGGCATCTTTACCATTCCAAAAAGCCGGTGCCAAACATAATATTTCTCGGGAATCGCAAAAACCAGCTATGCCCTCTTCGCCCCACCTATAGGCATTGCTTCGTGCTTTTTCGTGGTCTATAAATTCCCATGACTCACCATGGATGCTATAATCTTCGCGAACAGTGCCCCATTGTCTCTCTGCTAAATAAGGCCCCCATTTTTTCCAATGTTTATAATTGTCTGGAACGGCTAATCGTTCTGCCTCACGCCCTTTCTGAATCATATGTTGTATAAATAAATTTGAACTCCTTAATAAAAAACCATCGCTAAAAAGCCATCCGTTTTCACAGATACATACTGAATGGACAAGCTCCGATTTCGTAGGTTTTTAATAAAAATAGGATTTTTTTAAACAAGTAAGCCAAGCTATAAAAACTATTGCTTAATTACTTTTTTTGCTAAATTTCTTTTAATATCTCGTAAAAAAATGTCGCATAATTTGATGAAGTCGTACTTCTAAACCTTTAAGCACATAAAAACAGGCACTTTAAATAAAGTGCCTTTTGTCATTATCATTTAAGAGCTTATGGCTCGTTTTAAACAAAAATTAAGATGAGGGCCACAACAATCCCTCCTAGTGTAAATAAAAGTCCCTTTTTGAAAATCTTTGTGTCTGGCATAAACATCCAGAAAGAGGAGATAACAAAAAACAAAAGTGAGACACCAAAGAACACGTTTAGAAAAAACAAGGGTTGCTTGGTGTTTGCTTTATGGAGGGTTGTTAACTTATCTAATACTAAGGGAAGCTTTTTAATTTTAAAAGCCGCAATCCCTGTTGTTTTATTGAAAGTCACATCGTTGCTAAAATATACCATATCGCCGTCTTCTTTCTCCACTTTTAAAAAGGGCATTCTTAATTCCTGTCCTATTTTGTGAATATCGGTATCAGGAGGCAGGGGACGCTCCATGGCTGTTTCTTGTTTTAAAAAATCGGTATTTCTAAAAATTAGAATGATACCGCTAATGGCATAGATGGCCATGATTCCTGCTAGGAAAAATCCTAAATAGCGATGAATCAATCTCATGTAAATATTCGATTTTTTTACTTTCATGGTATGTGGTTTTTGGTGGTTGTTATTTAGTTGATGCCAAAGAAGTTATAAGGCTTAGACTCCATAAATTGGTTTTGGTTTAGTTTAAAGCACCTATTTATCAGGGTTAAAAATAAGGTATTCAAGTGATACCTATGCAAAGGGTTTTTCAAATAGTTACGGGTTAGTATGCTTTGGCGATTTTAATGGCCTCGTCAATATCGGCTACTATATATTGCCTGTCCAAAACCGCATACACACCATTTTTTTCGAAGTCGCTTTTCAAGGGTTCGCGGATACCGGACAAAATAACCTTGACTTGTCTTAATTGGTAAGAGCTAATGATTTCCTTTAAACTTTGATAGCCTGTGGCATCTATTAATGGCACATAACGCATCCTGATAATGATCACTTTGGGCTGTAAATGGGTGTTAGTGATGGTTTCCTGGAATTGGCGGGCTGCTCCAAAAAATAAAGGCCCGTTTATTTCATATAAAAGCACCTCTTTGGGGATATCCAATAGTTCTTCATCAAACAAATGCTCGCCATTTACATGGTCTGTTGTGATGTTTTCAACAACCACAGATTCGCTCATACGCTTCATAAACATAAAGCTGGAAAGCACAATGCCTATTTCAATAGCGATGATTAAATCGAAAATAACGGTTAGAAAAAAAGTGGTCAATAAAATAATGATGTCCATTCTATTGCCTTTTAAAATAGACCTGAATTGCCGCCATTCGCTCATGTGATATGCCACGACCATTAAAATACCTGCCAGACAGGACAGGGGTATCAACTTGGCATAAGGCGCAAACAAAAGCATGATAGACAATAAAACCAGGGCATGAGTAATACCTGCAATAGGCGTTCTACCCCCATTTTTAACATTGGTAGCCGTTCTGGCAATAGCTCCTGTGGCGGGAATACCACCAAACAAGGATGAGAAGATGTTGGCAGCCCCTTGCGCTATTAATTCGATGTTGGAACGGTGTTTGCCACCAATCATGGAATCGGATACCACTGCCGAAAGCAGGGATTCTATACTCCCCAATAAGGCAATGGCAAACGCTGGAGCGATAAGTGATTTTATAGTCGCGAAATCCACATGGGGTAAGGATGGCATACTAAAATTATTGGGAATGTTGCCAAAATTACTTTCTATGGTATCTACAGGCAAATTAAACATCTTTACGACTATGGTTGATAATACGATAGCAATGATGGAACCCGGTATTTTTTTAATAAGCTTTTGAAAATATAAGGTAATGAGTACCGTTCCGCCCGCAATGGCTATGGCATAGCCATTCACCTTATCAATATTCTCAAAATAGACCTTCCATTTATCTAAAAAATCAGCAGGAACTTTGGCTATATGCAAGCCAAAAAAGTCATTGATTTGCGAGGACAGAATAATTAAAGCAATCCCACTGGTAAAGCCCACAATCAGGGAATAGGGTATAAATTTCAGCAAGTTACCCAAGCGCGCCAAGCCCAAACCGATGATGATAAAGCCTGCCATAAAGGTGGCGATGGTCAATCCGTTTATTCCAAATTCCTGAACAATGCCGTACACAATCACAATAAATGCCCCTGTGGGGCCTCCTATTTGCACACGGCTCCCACCAAATGCCGAAATGGTGATACCAGCAACGATGGCTGTAATGATTCCTTTTTCTGGAGACACCCCAGATGCAATGGCAAAAGCAATCGCAAGCGGCAGAGCTACGATACCCACGATGACACCAGACAGGATATCTTTGGAAATGGTTTCTTTAGAAATACCTTCTTTTATAAGGGAAAATAATTTGGGGATAAATTCTTTTTTCATTGCAGAATAAACAACTTAAATATTAATGATATGCAGATTTTTAAATCCCAATATCAACGCATCACGAAGTTAGTATATTTTCACGCCATATGAATCAAAAAAAGAAAATGATTACGGTTTATTTTTCCAGCAATAGCAAGATGTTTCTACCACTCACGAAGTTTATTCAACGCTTCCTGTGCTTCTACTTCTTCTTGGGAAATCACTTTTAAAAAGGATGGATGCTGTTCGATGGCGTATTCTATTCTTTTTACAATATCGTCCGTCGTTTCATTTTCATAATCAATCACCAACGGTTCCTTAATTTCGATGGATTGTAGAATGTTTTTCTTTTTAATACGCAGGCCTTTTTTATCGAACGAGCGTCTAAAACCATCAATAACAATAGGAACTACTATAGGTTTGTAATTTTTAATAATGAAGGCCGTTCCTTTTCTGATAGGCTTGAATGGTGTGGTAGTCCCTTGCGGAAAGGTGATGACCCAACCATCGTCCAACGCTTTGGCTATATTAGAGATGTCGCTCATTTTAACTTGTCGGTTGACGTCTTTACCTTCAGCACGCCATGTACGCTCAATACTAATGGAGCCTACATAGGCTAGAATTTTGGGTAGCAAACCCGCCTTCATGGTTTCTTTAGCGGCTACATAATAGATATTTAACTTCGGATTCCATAAATAGCCCACGTTTTTTATAGAATCTGTACGACCGCTTAAACTGGCGTTAAATACATGAAACATGGCCACTACATCGGCAAAATAGGTTTGGTGATTGGAGATAAATAGAACGTTGGTATCTGGTAAGTTTTTAATGACTTCAGAGCCTTCAATTTGTAATTCATTAAATCCGCGAAAGCGTCTGTGGGTCATCGCACCCAAAATGCGTATGAGCCATTTTTTCACAATAAGTATATGTCCGAATGGATTTCGCTTAAACAATCCCATGCATCATGCTTCTTAGTTAGAGGTTACAAATGTAATAAATCTATTAAATTTAGATTAGTTCTTTTAACAAGTCTTTTATCTCACTTAAAATCATGGCGGTGGCTCCCCAAACAATATGGCCGTTCAATTGAAAGACGGGCACTTCAATATCAACACCATAGGAGGCATTAACACGTTTCGTCATGACGACCTTATCATCTAAAAAATGTTGTAAACCTACCTCTATAAGCGCCTCTACTTCGGCTTCCTGAAGCTTAAAAAGGGGTGTCGTTGGTGTGAATCCTATAAAAGCATGCACATAAAAATTACTAGGTGGGATGTAAACGGGTGTCAATTCTTTTAAAACGTCAATGGTATGTATGGAGACACCCACTTCTTCAAAGGTTTCCCTAAGTGCCGCCTGTTTTAAAGACATATCTTGGGGTTCTAACTTGCCGCCAGGAAATCCGATTTGGGCAGAATGCACGCCTTCATAGGTTTTTCGAAGGATTAAAACGAATTTTGTTTGATGGTTTCCATCGGGGTAAAACAAGGCTAAAACACCTGCTTTTTTAGCTGTTTTGATAGCATCTCCTTGACGCTTTATTAATTCCTCACGAAATGCTGGCACCATTTTAAGTTGAGAGGCCTCGGCTGGTAGCTTTATATTTTTTATTTTTGAAGATAATCTTAAAAAGTCATTAAAATCCATTCTCTATGCGCATTATCTTGTTCTTATGTATTTCTGTATTAGTTCTGAATTGTGAAGATAAACAATCGAAAAAGAAAACAAACACGAATGTGATGGAAACTAAAGACAGCCTAGTAAAAATAGTGCCTAAGGATACGGTACAAGACGCAAAAGGGGAGTTTCCTGTTTTAGATGATAAAAATGCGATTCCTTTTTTTGCTGAATACGATAAAAAAAACAAGGAAAATAAAGTTAGAATCTTCACTGATTTTGGAGATGTTGACATCCTGCTTTATAATGACACCAAATACCATCGTTCCAATTTTATCTATTTAACAAAACGTCATTATTTTGATGGCACACAGTTTTACCGTGTGATTAAAAATTATATCGTACAGGCTGGTAATAGTGACGATGAAAAAATAGCGCAAAAACGCTTTGAAATTGGAAAGTACTTACTCCCTACCGATACTAAAAAGGGCTATACACACCATAGAGGGGTTATCTCCATGCCTAGTAGCGATATTGACAATCCTTACAAACTGGCATCGCCTTACGAGTTTTTTATCGTACTGCAAAAAGGAGGTGCTGATTTTTTAGATGGTGAATACACCATTTTTGGAGAAGTGACCAAAGGTATGGAGGTACTTGATAAAATTGCAGCTGTAGATACGGATAGTTCAGATTGGCCACTAAAAAACATCTACATCAGGAAAGTAGAAATCATTGAGTAAAAGGGCACTGACCGTTTTTAAAATTATAAGGTTTGGCTCAATTAGTATCAGGTCCATAAATAGAAGGTAAGCCGATTTTAAATTTTACGGCGATTAACCTAATAGAGATGATTGTTAATACAGATATGATAAAAACAATATTATTATCTATAGGGAATTCCCTTAATAAAAAATAAACAATACCTCCAACGATACAGGCTGTGGCATAAATTTCTTTTCTAAAAATAACTGGAATTTCATTACATAATATATCTCGAATAACTCCACCAAATGATGCTGTCATAGTTCCTAATGCAATACATATCACGGGGTGTAAATTGGCATGTATGCCTTTTTCCACACCAACGAGTGTATATAAGCCAATACCAATGGTATCAAACAGAAACAACGACGTTCTGAGATAATTTATCTTGCTTCTAAAAATGATAGCTAAAATTGACGATAAGGTAATAACATAAGTAAACACACCGTCTTTCATCCAAAAAACGGGGGTACTTCCAATCAGTAGATCGCGAAGGGTGCCTCCCCCTACCGAGGTTACAAAGGCAATGATTAGGATGCCGAATAAATCCATTTTTTTGTTTATGGCGACCAATACTCCTGAAATGGAAAAGGCTATGAGTCCTAAAATATCTATTATATAAAACATCTATGGTTTGTAAGTATTAAAATTATTTGATTTGGGTTAGGTCAAGTGAATCTCTCGATGTTAGAAAACAAAATGGATAACGCACTACATATCTTGCGTATAATAATTATAATCCTTTAAAATGACGTCAATAAATTCCATATCCGTTTTTTGCTTTATGTCCTTGATACCAATGACTTCCATAAGTTTGGTACGTAATTTTATGAGTGTTTGATAATCTTTGGCTGCTCTTGCCGATGTGAATGTTTCTTTAATAATCCGGGCATCGTTATCAGATAGTTTAATGACATTTGGATAGGTTGGTACGTAATCGGCTTTCAAATGTTCCAAAATAGTGTGGTTGATGGTCACATGGTCTTTCAAGCCTATAACGGCCGTTCCCGCAGCCATATCGCCCAATCGTTGCGTTTTATTATTGAATAGCATGACAAAAAAGCCCAATCCCAGAACGTACACATCAACAATTCTAAAAAACCATCGCACTACATAATCTGAAAAAGAGGCTTGGTAGCCATCAATCTTAACCACCTTAATTTTAAGAGCTCGCTTTCCAAGTGTTTGACCTTGTAAAAAAGATTCTAACACCAAGGTATAAAACATAACGGGCAAACTGAGCAGCGTATTGAGACCAATTTGAGACCATTCGTCCATGTTTTCAAAAGCATCAAAGACATTCCCCACAATGAGCAAATAGCCAATTTTAATAGTCATATCAATGATAAATGCCAATAAGCGTTCTCCTGCACCAGCGGCATTGAACTTAATTTTTACATTTTGGGTCGTGTTAATTTGTAACTCTGACATTTTATATTTTAATTTATCAAAAATACATGAATTTTTTCATTTGAAAATTCACTAAAATCAAATAAAAAAATCACAAGGATTAACGTAGTTGATTACTGAAGGAAAACTAAATCTTGTTTTTTTCAACACAAAATTTAGTTTTTTACAGAAGAAATATATGAGGGAAGTTGCATTCATCAAGCAAAATAAGGAAAAATGGCTAAGTTTTGAAAACGCCATTTTCAATAATGATTTTAAAGACCCCGATGAATTGGCGTCTCAATACATTCATGTAATAAACGATTTAGCATATGCACAAACCTACTACCCAAAAAGTAAAGTTATTGATTATTTAAATCAGTTAGCGGCAAAAGCTTTCCAAAAAATATATAAAACCAAGCGCGAAGATACCAATAGAATTCTTGCCTTTTGGAAAACCGAAATCCCTTTGATTTGTTACCAATACCGAAGATTTATATATGTTGCTTTTATCATTTTTTTTGCATTTACCTTCATTGGGGTCATTTCTGCGGCAAACGATGGTGAATTTGTGCGTTCCATTTTGGGTGACAATTATGTGAATCAAACCCTCACAAACATTGAAAATGGAGACCCTGTAGCGGTTTATAAAAGTGGTAGTAATTGGGGCAGTTTTATTGGTATAACCGTCAACAATTTAAAAGTGGGGGTCATGTCTTTTATATTGGGGGTTTTTGGTGGTGTGGGGACGATCTATATTTTATTTCAAAATTGTATCATGCTGGGTTCCTTTCAATACTTTTTTTATGAAAAAAACGTCTTTTGGGAAAGTGTCCGAGGCATCTGGATTCATGGTTCTATGGAAATCTTTGCTATTGTTATAGAAGCTGCTGCAGGCTTATTATTGGGAGCCAGTATTTTGTTCCCTGGTACACATTCCAGATTTACCTCTTTTAAACACGGTGCCAAAACAGGGATTAAAATATTGATAAGCACATTTCCATTTACATTGTCTGCTGGGTTTTTAGAGGGTTTCATTACCCGCTATTCCAATATCATGCCCAATTGGCTATCTGTTGGCATTATACTTATCACCCTTAGTGCCATCAGTTTTTATTATTTAATATATCCGTTTAAAGTCTACAAAAAAACAAACAGGAGGATTCATTTAAGCCTTTCACATATTTGAAGAACAAAAGATTACATATCGTCATCTTGATTTTATGGACTGTTTTAAGTAGCTCCGTTAGCTTGGCCTCTATCCAACAAAAACCTCAACAAAACAGGACTTTCAATCCGAATTTTAAAGAACAGTATTCTGGAAAAAAATATGATTATGAAGGTAAAAAGGTCGTAAGCAATACGCCTACTGGCTCTGGAAAGTATGAAAAATACAAAAATGGAGATCCTACTATTAAAGAATCAAATAACCATGAAGGTTTCAGCATTAATTTAGGCTCGTTTAGCTGGATATTTTACATAGCCATTTTTATAGCTGTTCTGTATTTGGTTTATATTTTATTGAATGAAGGTGGTAGTGGATTATTTTCTTCTAAAGGACATAAAAACATTGAGGGGTCTACTGAAATTACTTCCGAGAATATTGAAAATGCCGACATTAACGCCCTAATAAATCGTGCTGAAGACAATGAGGATTACAGGCTTGCCATTAGATACTACTACCTACTGGTTTTAAAAACATTGACCTTAAAAAACCATATCAAGTTTGAAGATGATAAAACCAATGCCGAATATTTGAATGAAACCCATGATAAATCCTATGGAAAAGACTTTGCTTACACCTCCTATTTGTACAATTATATTTGGTATGGCGAATTTCCTTTAGACACTGCACAATACAGGAAAGCGAAACATAATTTTACAACCTTAATCAATCAGGTAAAATAATGAAGAAAATAGTACCCATACTTCTCGTTATTATTGCCTTGGTAATTACGGCAGCCGTTGCTATTGGCATAAAAAACACGAAAACAGTCGATTGGGAAGAATCTTTTAACGAAAAAAGCAACAAACCTTATGGCTTAAGTGTGTTTTATAAGGAATTGCCAAGTTTGTTTAAAAAGCATAAAGTTAGAACGGTATATTATACCCCGGAAAGTTATTTAAAAGCCAATTCTGAAAATGGCTATGGAGATCATGTGGCAAAAGGAAGCTTTCTCATCATTGGTAATTCTGATTATTTGGAGGATGCCTCTGTAGATGAATTATTGCATTTTGTTGATGAAGGCAATACGCTTTTTATATCGGACTATTATTTCAGTCAAAAAATCCATGACACGTTACACATCGATGTTAATTATGCTTCCAATAAAAAAGACAGTATTTCTTATGTATCCTTTGAAAACAAAAGCTTATCAAATGCCATGATTGATAAAAATGAAGGCGTTAATTATTTTTCAAGATTTGACTCTATTAACTATCATATCTTAGGCTATGTTAAAACAGATGAAACACGCATCAATTTTATTGAAGTCCCTTTTGGCAAAGGGCATATTTATTTGCATTTAGAACCTAAAGCCTTTACGAATTATAATATTTTAAAAGATAACCGATATAAATATACAGAAGCCCTGATATCTTATTTACCAGAAAGTGATGTGTATTTTGACTCGTACACAAAAATACAATCTGCTTATAGCAATGCTGAAAAGACATCTAATCTATCGTGGTTTTTAAAGCAACTATCGTTTAAATGGGCTTGGTACACGGCTTTGATTTTTACTGTTTTATTTGTGGTTTTTAACGCCAAACGTAGGCAACGCATCATTAAAATCATTAAACCTTTGCAAAATACCACTGTAGCCTTTGTAAAAACCGTTTCTAATTTATATTTTGATATTCAAGACCACAAAAACCTAATACACAAAAAAATAACTTACTTTTTAGAAAAAATTAGAACCGATTATAATTTAGACACTTCTGTTTTAAACGATGAGTTTATAACAAAATTGGCCTCTAAAACAGGAAAGAAAAAAGAAGAGGTCAAGAAACTTATAGATTATATAAATTGGTTAAAATCAAGACAAGAGTTTTTTGAAGGCAATCTTCTTACACTCAATAAACATATAGAAGCGTTTTATTCAAATTAATTATGGAAGAAAATAAAGACCCACAAGAGCAAGATTTATTATTGTCTAAACCTGAAATAGCAGATTCTGATAAAATTATTGCTGAAAACACGGATTCGGAATTAAAATTTGAAAACAGATTGGATTTATCTGAATTACAACAAAGTGTCAACAAGATAAAAGAGGAGATTGGAAAGGTTATTGTTGGTCAAAAAGACATGATAGACATGCTGATTGCATCGCTTTTGGCGAAAGGCCACGCCCTTATAGAAGGTGTGCCTGGAGTTGCAAAAACCATAACGGCTAAGCTTATTGCCAAATCGTTGAGTGTCGATTTTAGTCGCATTCAATTCACCCCGGATCTAATGCCCAGTGATATTTTAGGAACTTCTATTTTTAATTTAAAAACTTCGGAATTTGAGTTTAAAAAAGGGCCTATTTTCTCCAATATGGTACTTATTGATGAAATTAATAGAGCCCCTGCAAAAACGCAAGCTGCTTTATTTGAAGTTATGGAAGAACAGCAAATTACCATTGATGGCAATAAATTCGCACTAGACACTCCCTTTATGGTTTTAGCCACTCAAAACCCGATAGAACAAGAAGGCACCTATCGCTTACCAGAAGCTCAATTAGACCGCTTTCTATTCAAAATTGATGTCGATTACCCCAATTTAGATGAAGAAGTTGAAATTATTTCCAGAGAGCATCAATTAAAAGAAAAAGTAAAAATTAATGAAATCTCATCCTTTTTAACGGCCTCTCAAATAGCTAATTATCAAAATGTAGTGACACAAATTCTAGTGGAAGCGCATTTGCTAAAATATATTGCCGAACTAATAATTGCCACAAGAAACAACCCTTTTTTATATTTAGGCGCCTCACCTAGAGCCTCCATCGCTATTTTAAAAGCCAGCAAAGCCTTTGCAGCCATGTCGGGTCGTGACTTTGTAACGCCAGAAGATATAAAAAGAGCTGCCATTCCGGTATTACACCACCGTGTTATTGTAACGCCCGAACGAGAAATGGAAGGTGTTACCAGTAAACAAATCATTGCACAAATCATTGAAACAGTGGAGATACCTAGATAGTTTGATGGGGTTTGGGTGTTGGGTTCTGGGTGTTGATTTGTTTAGTCGTGTAGTCGTTTATTTAGAATAACTTTTAACTTTTAACTTTTAACTTTTAACTTTTAATATTGAAATTCCTTAAACCATTCTACATACAACCTCGCTTTTTCTATGCTGGCATTGGCATTGTCGTGTTGTTTGTATTAAGTTATTTTATTCCCATTTTATTTAATATGGCTCAACTTTTTATAGTCATATTAGCGCTATTATTCGTTGTTGATTTTCTAATTATTTTTATAGGCAAGAACAAAATAGAAGCCACTAGACTGTTACCCGATAAGTTTTCGAATGGTGATGAAAACAGCATTCAATTAAACATCCATAACAACTATTCTATTTTAGTTTATTTAGAGATTATAGATGAAATTCCCGAGCAATTTCAGGTTCGTGATTTTAAACTTAAAGAAACTATTTCATCTAGAAAATCGAAATCAATTCAATATCTATTAAGGCCAACAAAACGGGGTGAATATTATTTTGGGAACCTGAACATATATGCATCATCCATTATAAACTTAGTAGCAAAACGGTTCACTTTTAATCATGGCGCCATGGTACCAACCTACCCCAGCTTTAAACAATTAAAGAAGTTTGAACTTTTAAATATTAATCAAAACTCTTTAGATTATGGTTTAAAAAAAGTGAGACGCCTAGGACATACTATGGAATTTGAACAAATAAAAGATTATGTTTTAGGAGATGATTTGCGAACTATTAATTGGAAAGCCACCGCTAAGAAAAACCAATTAATGGTGAACCAATTCCAAGATGAAAAATCGCAACCCATATATTCCATTATAGACAAAGGGCGTATTATGAAAATGCCTTTTGATAGCTTAAGCCTGTTGGATTATGCTATAAATGCTTCTTTAGTGATTAGCAGTATTGCTTTAAAAAAGCATGATAAGGCTGGTTTGTTTTCTTTTTCTAAAAAGGTGGAAAACATGGTTGTTGCAGACAGACGTAACTCTCAAATGCGACTTATTTTAGAAGCCTTTTACAACATAAAAACTGATTTTTTTGAAAGTGATTTTAGCCGCTTATACACGAGTATAAAAAGCAACATTAACCACAGAAGCTTACTATTACTTTATACAAATTTTGAAACCTTAGATGGTTTAGAAAGACAATTACCGTACTTAAAAGCCATAGCAAAAAGTCATTTATTAGTGGTCATTTTCTTTAAAAATACAGAACTTGACAGTATCATTAATGAAAAAGCCCAAACCATCCAGCACGTATACGACAAGGTTATTGCTGAAAAATTCGCCTTCGAAAAACGGCTCATCGTTAACGAATTAAGAAAATATGGCATCTACTCCATTTTAACAACTCCAGAAAATCTAACCATAGATACCATTAATAAGTATTTAGAAATAAAAGCACGGGGGTTATTATAACAATGTTTTAAATTCGTATTTCATGTTTTTTTGCTAAAATCAACAGGTCATCATTAAAAACTTACAGTTCGGTAAACCAAATTATTATAGCATCTTTTTCAGCCAGATATTTGAAATATAACAACAAATAAAATCAAATATCATGAAAACCATCCTATCCATTATCGCACTAGCATTATCTCTAAACTTTATCAACGCTCAAGAAATAAAAAATGGGCAAAGCATAACGGTGACAATTAACAAAATAAGCAATAACAATGGAAATGTATTACTGTCATTACATACTAAAGATACCTTCATGAAAGGCAAAGGCATCCAAACCATTAAAAGCAACATAGTTGATGGAAAAATCACTGCTACTTTCACAAATGTTACGCCAGGAACCTATGCCATACTGGCATTACATGATGCTAACGGTAACAACACTATGGATTATGAAGCAAATGGCATGCCCAAAGAATCTTATGGTGCGTCTAACAACTCCATGAGTTTTGGCCCACCAGAATTTGATTCTGCTAAATTTGATGTAACCCATGAAGATATAGACATGACTATCATATTCTAAAATAAAAAAGCGACCCATGGGTCGCTTTTCTGCTATGAATAAACTCTATTTATACGGTTTCATTTAACCAAGCTTTCATCATCCAAACCGTTTTTTCTTGTTCCGTTATAAAATCACTCATCATCGAATTCGTACCTTCATCATGAGCCTCATCAGATTTATTTAAAATAGCACGTTCAATTTTTAATAATTCAGATAAGGAATCTATAATTAAAGTCACGGCTTTTTCATCTTGCGATATATTTTTTCCAACTGGTACTTTGGCATTTTCAATATAATCTTTAAAGGTGTGAAAAGGGGTCTCTCCTAGGGTTAAAATACGCTCTGCAATTAAATCTACCTTCATATTAGCATCGGTGTATAACTCTTCAAACTTAATATGCAGGTCAAAAAAACGCTTCCCTTTAATATTCCAATGAATACCTCTTAAATTTTGATAATATATTTGAAAATTTGCTAACAAATTATTTAAATCTTTTGCTAAATCTTTAGTTTTTAAGGTATCTAAACCTATGCTGTTTAGTGTCATAACTGTTTGTTTTTATTGTTATTACAAATTTAACTTATAATTATGGGTTATTACTATAAATTTTATTGATAGTTTTTATATTTTTATAGTCTAAATTGATACACGATGACGATTACACAATTATATTATGTTTTAGCAGTTGCAGAAAACCAAAACTTCACAAAAGCGGCTGAAAAGTGTTTTGTAACACAGCCCACTTTAAGTATGCAAATTCAAAAATTGGAAGATGAATTAAATATTCAAATTTTTGATAGAAGCAAGAAACCTATTGAATTGACTGATGTTGGTAGAAAAATCGTGATTCAAGCAAAAAACATAGTCAACGAATCCTATAGAATACAGGATATTGTAGACCAGCAAAAAGGATTTATTGGTGGCGAATTCAAGCTGGGAATTATACCAACAGTGATGCCTACCCTACTTCCTATGTTTTTGAAATCCTTCATAAAAAAGTATCCAAAGATTAAATTAAAAATCGAGGAGCTAACTACCGAAGAAATAATAAATAGAATAAAAGAAGGCCATTTAGATGCTGCCATTGCTGCCACGCCTTTAGAAACCGATTTTATTAAAGAACGCGTATTATACTACGAACCGTTTGTAGGTTATATTCCTGAAAACCACCGACTAAAAAGCAAACAAAAATTAGAAACATCCGATTTAGAAATTGACGACATGCTTTTGCTGGAAGATGGTCATTGCTTTAGAGATGGGGTTATCAATCTTTGTAAAGTGTTTAAAAGTCAAACAGACGAAGCATTTCAATTGGAAAGTGGCAGTATAGAAACCCTTATAAAGTTAGCCGATGAAGGTATGGGTATGACGCTTCTACCCTACTTACATACGTTGGATTTGAATGACAAAGCAAAAAAGAATTTACATTATTTTAATGAACCAACTCCGGCAAGGGAGGTGAGCATCATCTATCATAAAAGTGAATTGAAAATTCAAATTATTGAAGCTATGCAAACCGTTATATCTGGAATTATTAGAGGTGCTATAGCATTTCAAAATGTCAAAATTATAAGTCCATTACCTTCAAAATAAATAGCAGAATGCATCGTCATTACGAACGCCGTGAAGTCATCTGTTCTTTGTTTGTTCTATTTAGAAACAAATATCATGAGATGGCTTCTTCCTAACTTCTCAATGACGATTATTTTATTTTATAAAACATAATTTAACGTGAATAATGGATAAGTATCTTGATGAAAAAAATAAAAGAAATACTATGTCAATAAACTTTTTTAGCTGATTTTTCTTTTCAAATATATAATTCAACCAAAAATAACCATTGTTAAATATTAAGAAAATAAAAAAGGCGACCAAATGGTCGCCTTTTTTATGCCTTTAAATAAATTAAACATTTATCTAATTCTGGATTTTGTCTTATCAAGGTTAGAACAAATTCCTTAAGTTCCTCAATCTCATAAGGTAATAATCGTTGTACTGCTTTTTGAACTTCTTTACAGAACAGTGTCGCATCAAAACTAACTTTGTTAAGCACCGTTTTGGTGTACTCAAGCATTGCTCTTGCCATGGTTATTCGTTGGTTTTAGGTTTACAATAAAAAGTAGATTTGTTTTATATGCTGTAAATTTAAAATTCCGTCCCTAAATTTACTAAAAATTTGAATACATTTTTTGATTTAACTTAAAATTAATAGTTAAAATTGGAAAGTATTCATTCATATTTAAAAACGGTTATCACCATCTAGCATATTACCTAAACCACCAAGAATACTGCCTTCTCCTTTTTGTTTACCACCACCTTGGGGTGCAGATGCCAAGACTCTTCCTGCTAATCTACTAAATGGCAATGATTGAATATACACCGTACCTGGGCCCTGAAGTTTGGCAAAAAACAAGCCTTCTCCTCCAAAAATGGTGTTTTTAATCCCTCCAATAAACTCAATATCATAATCTATATCTTGAGTAAACCCTACAATACACCCCGTATCGACGCGTAACGTTTCACCTCGCTGTAATACTTTTTTAGCCATAGTCCCACCCGCATGAACAAATGCCTTACCATCACCTTCCAGTTTTTGCATGATAAAACCTTCACCACCAAACAAGCCTCTACCTAAGCGTTTTGAAAACTCAATACCGACACTGACTCCTTTGGCCGCACATAAAAAGGCATCTTTCTGACAAATAAATTTACCTCTAAATTCGGCTAAATCAATGGGAATAATTTTTCCAGGATAAGGCGATGCAAATGACACTTTTCTTTTGCCAACTAAGTCATTGTAAAAAGCCGTCATAAACAAACTTTCACCTGTAAGGATACGCTTTCCCGCTCCTAAAATAGAACCTAAAAACCCTTTATTGTTTTCAGATCCATCACCAAAAATGGTTTCCATTTTAATACCATCGTCCATCATCATAAAACTGCCCGCTTCGGCTATAACACCTTCTTGAGGATCGAGTTCTATTTCTACATATTGCATTTCTTCACCGTAGATTACATAGTCAATTTCGTGTGCTGTCATTTTTCAAGGATTTATTGTTTATTTATATTTGTATGCTGATTTAAATATTTGTTACAGTTTTTTATTAGTGGTTGATGGTTGATGAAAAAATAGAAAAATCATTCAAGAACAATAGACTGACTAAAAACCCAATATTCTAATGGTCTAACGTTTCACTTTGATGCTCCATTCAAAAACAAAATTAGACACTTCAATACCTTCTTCATTGGTTCCAATTGATTTTAAACTGATAAGTTGCCCATCGCCTGTCTCAATGGCTTTTTTAATAGCATCATCAATTTTGTAACCATCTTTGCAAACAAATCGGATTAATCCCGTTGCTTTTTTAGTAAAACTAGCTTCATTTTTAACAACCAGCATAGATATGGATGTCCCTGATTCTTTAATTTTTGTCATCATTAAAGCACCTGTCGAAAATTCTGCCGCCATACCTTGTACAGCCCAAAACATAGATTTAAACGGGTTTTGATTAATCCATCGATGCTTAACAGTGACCACACATGTTTCACTATCTATGTATTTAGTCCGAACACCACACAAATATGCCGACGGCAGTTTGAACATGGTAAAAGTATTTAGCTTACTTGCTGTGATTTTCATCTTGAATCATTAAATTTTTACTAAGTTATGAAATCGCCTGCAAAACCAAGTTTTTTTTCAAAAAACCCCAATAAAATGAGGTAACAACATATTATCCTTGAAACTCAAAAAAGTCCCTATGAAAATATAACGCATTAACAAATGTTAATATTATGTTAAATAAAACTACTATGCGTAACATAATACCTTCTTTAAGACATATATTTGCATAAGAAACTATTATATACTTTTTAAACTTATGAAAAAATACCGTCTTGCTTTTATAATACTAATGATGATTTCTCTATCAAACTGCTCTAAAGTCCAAGATGAAATCATCTATATGAATAAACTATCAAATGAAATTAAAGAAACCTATAACATTAAAAGTATAGACATAAAAATGTTAAGAAAAGACGACATAATCATATCATTAACAGATTCTCGATTCCATAATTTCAGTTCAGAAAAAAAACAAGCATTAGCTAATCAAATTGGAGAACTTGTTTCTAAACTTAGAGGTGACATGACAAAAATAAATACAGGAGAGTTATTATTTATTAACGAAACGAATTTTATTGTTGGAAAAACCACCGAATCGGAATCCTTTAAAATGTTTGAATAAATCACATCAATCAAAAAAATCATGCTAGATACCCATCAAAAAAACATCGCTACTTTCATTCACTTATCTACATTTAGTAGGTTTATTTTTCCATTAGGTAATTTTATAGCACCTATAATTCTTTGGATAGCAAACAAAGAAAAATCTGAGTTTGTAGATGCCCATGGAAAGCAAGCTATTAATTTCCAATTAAGTGTTTTACTTTATACTATTATTTTAGGAACTATATCCGTTCCCTTTTTTATTTTCAAAATATTCCATGGGTTGGATTTTATAGATTTTAATGGTTTCAATAATTTTCATATTAGTATAGATAGACCTTCTCCCCTTTTATACATAGGTGGTGGCTTAGGGGTTATAGCTGTAGTCGGTTTTATCATAGAACTTGTATTAATAGTCAGGGCTAGTTTAAAAGCAAGAGATGGCGAATATTTTCAATATCCTTTAACAATAAATTTCATCAAATAATCAATCATCAATCAAAAAACGAACAGTTTCACCACATTAAAAAGCTTTAGAACATGAAGATAGAAAACACAAAAGCACAAATGCGTAAAGGTGTTTTAGAATACTGCATACTTTCGGTCTTAAAAGATGAAGACGCGTATGTAGCAGAAATACTTGACACCCTTAAAGACGCTAAACTGCTTGTTGTAGAAGGCACGATTTACCCACTACTAACAAGACTTAAAAATGCTGGACTTTTGAATTACAGATGGGAAGAATCCTTATCGGGTCCTCCAAGAAAATATTACGGTTTAACTGAAACCGGCAAATTATTTTTAAACGAATTAAACACAACCTGGAGTGAACTGCAAAATGCGGTAAATTTAGTAACAAGCCAAAAAACAACAAAAAAATGAATAAAACTGTCAACATAAATTTAGCTGGTATATTCTTCCACATTGATGAAGATGCTTACCTAAAATTACAACGCTATCTTGAGGCTATAAAACGTTCATTTACAGATTCTCAAGGGCGTTCTGAAATTATTTCAGATATAGAAGCTCGTATTGCTGAACTATTTACAGAACGTGTGAAACACGATAAACAAGTTATAGGCAATAAAGAAGTTGACGAGGTTATTGCCATTATGGGACAACCAGAAGATTATCTTGTTGATGACGAAATTTTTGAAGACGAACCTAAATCAACTTCACATAAAAAAGCAACTACAAGCAAAAAATTATTTAGAGATACTGATAACTCTTACATAAGTGGTGTTTCCTCTGGATTGGCACACTATTTAGGTATTGACGCAATTTGGATGCGATTACTATGGATTATTCTAACCATTGCTTCTGGTGGTACTTTTATTTTTATATATGTATTATTTTGGATTCTTGTTCCTGCTGCAACCACAACTGCCGAAAAAATAATGATGACGGGAGAACCTGTTAACATTAGCAACATTGAAAAAAAAATAAAAGACGGTTTTGAAAATGTGTCCCATACGGTTTCAGATGTTGCTAAAAACGTTTCAGACTCGGTTTCTGGTGCAGCCAAAAAAGGAAGTAGTTCTATTAAATCTAGCTCTAAAGATTTCTTTGATACCATTGCAGACATTATTATGTTCTTCTTTAAAGTGATAGCCAAATTTATTGGCATCATGTTAATGGTTGTTGGAGCCGCTGTTTTAATTGCACTTATTATTAGTTTATTTTCTATAGGTGTTATAGACATCATTCATATTCCCGGAATGGACTTTGTTGAGATTGCTAATTCTGGAAACACCCCTTTATGGTTGGTATCCATATTTGTTTTATTTGGAGTTGGCATACCATTCTTTTTCCTATTCTATCTTGGTTTAAAAATTCTTATTAATAATCTTAAATCCATTGGAAACATTGCAAAGTTTACTTTGTTAGGTTTATGGTTATTCTCTGTTATTGCTTTAATTGTTATTGGAATTAGAGAAGCTAGTGAACATACTTTTAATGAACACACCATACAAAAAAGCACACTTCAAATTAAAACCAATGATACCTTAAAAATCAAAATGGCAGATAATGATTTGTTTTCAAATAATAGATATAGGTCCAATGGATTTAAAATGGCTAATAATGAAAATGGTCAAAAAACCATATACAGGTCTGATATAAGCATTTTAATCAAATCAACTACAGATTCTATGGCCTCTATAAGTATTGAAAAAAGTGCCGATGGCAGAAATTATGAAAAAGCCATAACTCGTGCTAAAAACATCCATTATAATTATACTTTCAATAATAATGAATTAATATTGGATTCCTATTTATCGACTGCCACAGAAAATAAAATTAGTGACCAAGAAGTCGTGGTGACGCTTTATTTACCAATAGGCTCTGTAATCAAGTTAAATGAAAACACCTCATCTTTCTTAAATTATTATCATTCAAATATTTCCTCTGAAAAACATGTTAATCATTACTTAAACATTCTGGATGAGGGTATTGAGTGTGATGATTGTATCGGGGAAGAATTCGAAGTACATATTGAATCTCCCAACATAAAAATTGATGAAAATGGTGTTGAAATAAACAATGATGAAAACACCATTAAGATTGATAAAAATGGCGTTAAAGCAGAATCAGAAAGCGTTAAGGTAGATATAAACTCAAATGGTGTGAATATTACATCTGAATAATAACTACAACTCATCATCAAAAAACAACAAATCAAATACTTAATTTATAAATCAATAACTAGTTAATAGATATTTGAATTATAAATTAAAATCAAACAAAAACCAATAGTCATGACAACACTAACCAAAATTATTGTAACAACCCTTTTAAGTTTATTGTTTTTCTCTTGCAATTTTGATATCAATCTAAATACTGGAGTTAAAGGAAATGGACTTGTGGTAGAACAGACTCGATCCATTAACGACACATTCCATAGTATTGAAGCTAGTGAAGGTCTAGACGTTTATTTAACACAAAGTGATTCAGAATCTATTATGGTTGAAGCAGATGAAAACTTACAAGATATCATTATTACCGAAGTAGACCATCATGTTTTAAAAATCCACACAAAACAAAATATAGGAAAATCGACATCAAAAAAAGTCATGGTAAGTTTTAAAAACATATCAAAAATAACCTCAACCAGTGGCAGTAATGTATACTCCAGAAATACTATTATTACCGAAAACTTGGAACTTAACAGTAATAGTGGTAGCGACATGACTCTAGACCTAGACACTAATAACTTAGTATGTAAATCTTCTAGTGGAAGCGATATGAAATTAACAGGAAAAACGCTGAAACTTATAGCAGAAGCTACTAGTGGAAGTGATATTAAAGCTAGTGAACTTTTTACCGAATTTAGCCAAGTAAATGCTTATTCAGGATCGGATATTACAGTAAACACGTCCAAACAACTTATTGCCAAAGCCAGTAGCGGCGGTGATATTAATTATTACGGAAACCCAGAAAAAGTAGAAAAAAACAATAGTGTTTCTGGCAGTGTCGAAAAGAAATAACTTCTAAAAATTATATCAAAAAAAGCCTGAACGATTGATCGTTCAGGCTTTTCTTTTAAATCCACATAAAAATCCTATAACACAAATTAAAAATTGTATAACATAAACCCTGTGAATTGTTGGAAATTTATAAAAATTTAAAATTTAATAATAATGGGAATATTAGCAATAGATGACAAGGAATTAATATACATATATTCAGACCAATCTGATCTTGGAAAAAAAGTTTTAGCTTACGCTCAAAGTAGTGATAAAGCTTTACGAGTAATTAATATTGAAAAAGAAAGCATATCGGATAGTATTTGGTTAGAAATTGCAGAAATGGTCGATAAACCTTTGTCGGAATTATTTTCTCTAGAACTTTTAGATGATGATAAAAAAGATAATATACCTAATTATGATACAGATGATTTACTTAAAATATTTAAAAAGAATCCTTCCTTATTGCAACATCCAATTGCTATAAATGGCAAAAAGGCCATATCCATAAACGATCGATTCGACTTTTTTACATTTTACAAAAAAGACGGCAGTAATTTTGATAAATCTACTGAAGCCATTAAAAACGGAGAACATCTAGACACCACGGGAGAGAAAAGTATGGATAACAAAATTAATTCTTAAATATGAATTATTAATAACCAAATCATTATCATTAAACTAACTAAATATTAAAAGAAAAAATTATGGAACATAAAGAAAAAGAGGACTTTGAATTTGTAAAAGAAAAAAATGAGGAAAAGGGAAATTACATTTTCAAAAAAGATAGCATCACAAAAACTGGTTTTTATATTATTGCCATTATCTTAATTGCATTAATTGGGATAACCATATATTATGGTACACAGGTAACAGAATAATTTAATATCACTAAGCTTAAAAGTAAACAGCCTTTGCAATTTAAATTGCAAAGGCTGTTTAGATACATTAAAGTTGTGCATTAATACTCTTTAACTGCTAATTCAAAATTAATCTCAATAACATCTTTAACAACGATAAGTCCTAATGCTTTTTTGGGAGGTTCTAAATTATAATCGCGTAGATTTAAAGCTAAAATACCTTTAACATTCATAAGGTCATCTCCTTTTAACTCAACAGGAACTACATACGATTTTGTAACGCCTGCTATCTCCAAATCAATTAAAGCATTCACTAGGTTCTGATTGTTTTGGTCTTTTCGTATTTCTTTTAAATTAACAAAAATATTTGGGTAAATATCTGATTTTAAAAGCTCTTTAAAATCATTATTCATTCCAGCCCCCCCACAATCAAAATTTACATTATCTAGAACTAAAGTTGTTTTTTCGAAAGTAATTTTATCGCCATGGTTTTTAAAAAGAATTTTGATAGGCTTATTTAATTTTGAGATGTTATATTGACATATAAAACTATTAACATTAGTTTTACCTTTAATAATAAGTTTACTATTTGGTGTAATTATTACGGTAGTATTTCCTGTAAAATTTTTAGAAAAAGCTAATAATGTAAATACAGAAATTAAAACAAGTATCTTTTTCATGTCCTTAATTATTTAACTAATGTTGTTTCTTTATAAATTATAAAAGTAAGCCTAAAAGTGTTTATAATGATTATTTTTATTGGTCCCGTTAATATAATCATTTTACGTTTAGACTTACTTTTACCAAAGTTTAGTTTTTCAATATCACTTAGAAACTAATCACAGCTTCAAACATTAACCCTTTAAAGTTACCTCCATAAAGATCTTCTGGATTTCCTCCTGTATATTGGCTAAAATCTTTATAGTCTTGGTTTATATAAGCTAATTTAGCTAATATATTATTTGTCATGAACCAACCTACACTGGTTTCAAATCTGTTAATTGAAATGTCATTTGCATCGGCATTTGCAAGTTTTCCGCTTACTGTATTATATTTTGCTCCTACAAATAAGTTTTCATTAGTTCCAAATCTATATAAAACATCTCCAGCAAATTGGTTTACTGTACGTTTGTCGTCTGTTCCTTTTTTATCACCTCCAGAAGCTACCTCTATGGTTCCAAACACTTCTAATCCTTGATATTTAATAAATGGGTTAACCATAATAGAAGTCGCCCAGTTTCCAAATCTTGGATTGAAACGTCCGGTATCTTTATTGGATTCTGCATCAAAATTACTAGCTACGGCACCGGCAACTCCTGTATAAGCATCGTGAGTCATTACGCTATAAAAACGGCTACCTGCTCTATCAGATGAGTATAAATTACTACTTATATTAGATACATGATAGTAAGAACCTGTAAGTCTTAACCTTAAGTCTTCGTTTATTTGTTTATCAAAACCTAATTTAGCTAAAATAGAAGGGCTAATAGTTGTGTTTTGTCCTGGAGCAGTTGCTTTAACTTCTGCCACATTTTGATTCAATTTTGAGTTAGTAACTCCTAACATACTTACAAAACCACTTCTATTATAGTATACTTCAATTCCTGGCTCAGTAATAAAAGCATCCATGATATTGTTTCCAACAAATGGGTTCATTAAGGCATTTCCGTTATCGGATCTTCTGAAATGGGCATCACCATAGTTATTTTCCATTTGTCCAATTTTAATAGTCGCATATTGCATAAAATTAGCCAATAAATCTTTTTTAATAAAGTCTAATTTATCTATTTGTAAATAACCTCCTTTAACCCATGTTTCATGATGGTGTCTTGCTGCTAAGTACAAATCTAAATTTACACGTACTCCATCTGCCAATTGAGCTCCAATAACCATATTGGCTGTTGGTAAATTAAGATTATTTTGTAAATTATTCAATCTGTAACCAGAAATTGGCGCAGGTTGTGTAGCTGGTT
The DNA here is from genome assembly GCF_003258355.1 of Confluentibacter sediminis. Taxonomy (GTDB): domain Bacteria; phylum Bacteroidota; class Bacteroidia; order Flavobacteriales; family Flavobacteriaceae; genus Confluentibacter; species Confluentibacter sediminis. The sequence goes on from NZ_QKPO01000028.1 coordinate 26,865, forward strand.
GATCATTAAATTGATCTATAGCTTGAAATTGTAAAGCGAAAGATCCCCCTAAATCGATACTGATCCCTTTGAATTCTACATTATCTTTTTTTACATCAAAAACGTTAATTCCATCTTTACCTCTTGGAATTTGGTTTTGTATTTGTCCGAAAGACACTTCTTGTGCCATAATATTCCCTGACAAACAAAAAGCCGCTATTATTAATGATAATTTTAAAATTGATTTCATGATTTCTATTTTTTGTGTTTGTTAATTATTATTTGATTTATTTAAATATGTTTGAAAATTTGATTGTAATATCATCTCCTGTTGTTATGGTACCGAATAAGGCTTTAGGAGGATCTATCTTAAAATCTGTCATTTTAATTTGTTTTTGTCCTACTAGCGTAATTTTGTTCCCAGAAATTGTGATAGAAAAGTCTAGAGGAATTCGTTTTTTCACACCTGTAATAGTAAGGTCGCCTTGAGTACTTACCAAAAACTTTCCGCCTCCTTTATTTGTAACTTCTTTAACTTCTACTAATTGATAAGTGATTGTTTTGTATTTATCGGTGTTTAAAGATTTATAAGTGTTTTTGTCCATCGCCCCTTTGCCACTTTTCAAACTTTCTGAAACGATTTCTATTGCCAGTTTTTCTATTTGACCAGCTTCCAGATTTTTAAATGTTATTTTACCACTTTGATTCTCGGCAACTATATGCCAATCGTGTAAACTAGACGTTCCTAAAACAGTTAATGAAGATTCTCCTTTAACTAAATTAAACTCTTGAGCTTGAGTTACATTTAATGTCATTGTAAAAAGAACCATTAAACCTAAAATTCTTCTGCCTATTTTTTCATACGTGTTCATATCCTTATTATTTTATTAATTATGGGGCAAATGTCATCACAAAGCAGAAGTCAAACTATGATTTTGGTCATATTGGAAAATGATAAAGAAATAAGTTGAAAACAGATATTAATGTGATAAGAATCAGATTTGAAGTGAAAATCTAACTAAAAACAGCTAAGAATTTCAAGAAATTATTTACAATAATTGATTCTTACATTAGTTCATTCAATATTTTAACACACTAAAAAAACAGCATATTGTTTATATTTTACTACATTTGAAAGAACTGAATTAAATTTGATGCCAACTAAACAAAAACTTAAACGTTTCGTCACGCTTACTTTACTATCTTTCTCTTTATTGACATGTACAAACCCTGTGACTCCTGAATATCAATTTATTGAAGGAATGATTTACATTGATGGCTTTGTAGGAACTACCGAAGGGTCTTCTTATGTCAACATAACAGAATCTGATGTTGCTCGTTACTACAGAAATATCTTTGTTAGTGGTGCTAATATTTCATTTGTCAATGCCATAACGGGTGAAAGAATAGCATTATTTGAAGAAAACTATCAGTACCTTCCTGAGGATAATAGTTTTAAAGGTGAGGTTGGTGAAAAATGGTATTTAGAAGCTAACTTACCAAACGGGAAAAAATATCTTTCGGAAATTGAAACCATTACCCCTTCTATCCCCATAAAAGATATAAGTGTAAGATATGATCAGAAATTAGAGTTTGTTGAAGATTATAATAGATATGTCCCAGGACATGAGATATCGATAACCTTTGATGATCCTGTAGAACAGGCTAATTATTATTATTGGCGTTTTAAAACCTATGATAAAGCTCAGATTTGTAAAATTTGCTTTAAAGGTAAATTTAGAGATAATGAATGCATTCCTGACCCCATGGTAGACTATTACACCTATTATTGCGAATCAGATTGTTGGCAAATAGATTATAGTAATAAGATTAAAATTTTTTCAGATAAATTCTCTAATGGTATTACAACCAAATCTTTACCTGTGGCTAATGTTTTATTAACTAGGAAAACAAAAATTTTAGTAGAAATACAACAATTTTCACTTACACCCAAAGCTTATGAGTATTACAAAACCATTAAAGATTTAGTTGATAATAATGGAGGATTCAATGCGCCTTTACCTGCCGCGCTTATAGGGAACATGTATAATCCTGATGACCCCAATGAATATGTTTTGGGACGATTTACAGCTTCTTCAGCAATTACAAAATATGTTATGATAGATCGTAATAGAATAGAAGACGCTCCTATAGAGAACCAAATTACACCTCACCCTGAAGCACCACCCTCTGGTCCTGGCCCTGTTTATGATAAAGCCCCATGTGAAGAAAGCAGATACCGCACCTCTATTGAACCTGAAGGATGGATAGAATAATACATTTAAAATAGAATAATAGATTTAAAAATGAAACAACTTCTCACTTGGTTTGCAACACTTATGTTATTGCTATGTGCTACAAACTTTCTGTCTGCGCAAGTACATTCCTTAACTTTTCAAATACTGAACCATGTTACTAATAGACCTATTGAAAATGTACAGATAACTTTAACACCTTGTGCTTGTGGCGGAGTTACCAACATGAATGGTGAATTTAGCATTACGTTACCTGAAGATACTTATTATTCTAAAATATATTTCATAGGTTTTAAAACTTTGGAAAAAGAGATTTTATTGAATCAAGATAAAATACTGCGATTAACGCTAAGTGAAGAAGAACAACAACTATCAGAAGTTATCTTAAGTGCCAAAAAGGTTAGTGACCGATTGGAAACACCTCAAATGGGAGCCGTAAAAATGACTGCCCAGGAATTAATAAAAATGCCTGCTGCTGTTGGTGAAGTGGATCTTTTAAGAGGAATGACCTTATTACCTGGTGTTAGCAATGCTGGAGAAATAAGTAATGGACTTTCGGTTAGGGGTGGTTCTCTGGATCAAAATCTTTTGTTATATGATTATGCTCCTGTATTTAATCCAACGCATTTGTTTGGGCTATTCTCTGTTTTTACACCTGAGGCTGTTTCTTCAATAGACTTGTATCGGGCCAATATTCCGGCACGATATGGAGGGAGAACGACATCTGTTCTTGATGTAAAAGTTAAAAATCCTTATGTGGACAAACTTAGATTAAGTGGTGGTATCGGGTTGGTTTCTAGTAAATTATCTTTAGAGACTCCTATTATTAAAGACAAGCTTTTGTTGTACGCAGGCACAAGAGCTGGTTTTACCGATTTTCTTTTACCCATAGTTTCAAAACGCTTGGAAAAAACGAAAGCTCGATTTTATGACCATACCATTAAATTACTTTATCTTCCTACCGATAATGACCAAATTTCCTTTACAAATTTTTATAGCAAGGATTTTTACCAACTTGATTTGATTTCTCAAATTGAAAATATTAATGCCAAAAGCAATCAATATGATTTTAAAACATTTAACAATACATTAAATTGGACGCATTCATTCACTGATGATTCTAGTTTAAGAACTGTTTTTTTGCTTAGTAAATACACTCCCAAAACACTGTTTCCTGAAAGTGCCAACAATAATGTGATAGAATATGAATCTCAAATCAATTTTCTAAGTATCTTCTCTGAATACGAGCGGAAAGTAAGCGATAAGTTAAATTATTATGCCGGAATTCAAGGCAATAAGTACAAAATAAAGCCTGGTCAACTAGATCCTGGTAATGCTAACAGTGTACTTCCTGTGTCTTTGGATGATGAAAACAGCTATGAATTATCTGCTTACACGAATATAAATTGGAACCCTATTAAGCAACTGACTGTTTCTGGGGGATTAAGAGTTACCAACTTTGCATTTGTTGGCCCCTACACTAAAGCTACTTTTGATGAAACTACTGGAGAAACTACCAGTATTACCGAGTTTGGTAAGGGAGACAAAATTAAAGACTATAATGCTATAGAACCTAGACTGGGCGCGAATTTAAAATTAGGCACAAACACTTCCTTAAAAGCAAGTTACGCTCGTTTGAATCAGTATTTGCAGAATATTTATAATGCTACCACCCCTTTACCCACCTCTAGATGGAAAACTTCGGATCCCAATATAAAACCTCAACAGAGTGATACTTATAGTGTTGGTATTTATCAGAATTTACAGGATAACAACTTAGAACTTGGTGTTGAAGGTTATTATAGAAATACTCAAAATAACTTGACTTATAAACCTGGAGCTGATTTCTTTTTAGAAGAGTTTTTGGAACGGGATGTTGTACAAGCAAAAGGTAAAGCTTATGGATTAGAATTCAGTTTAAAAAAACCTAATGGGAAAGTTAATGGCTGGCTAAATTATACTTGGTCTCGAAGTTTTTTAAAAACGGAAAGTGAAAAACTATCAGATAGAGTTAACAATAACCTATGGTATCCTTCTGATTTTGACAGACCTCATGTTTTTAACGGTACTGTAAATTTTGAGGGTGATAAATACAATACACTGAGTTTTAATTTTACAGCGCAAACTGGTCGTCCATATTCGGTTGCTAATGGTTATTTTAGTTTGGAAGGTGTGGACGTACCTATATTTCTTGAACGGAATAATGCGCGCTTAAAAACATACCACCGCCTCGATCTTTCGTGGAAAATAAAGTATAGCAAGAAAGTGAACAGACGTTGGGTTGGTGATTGGACGTTTACAATTTATAATTTATACGCTAGAAAGAATCAGTACAATTTATATTATACCCAACGACATGGAGATGCTAATTCTGAGTTTTTTCTTGGAAGTCCTCTAGGATCTTATGAACTAACGATCATGAATAGTCCCATTTTTTCTCTTAATTATAATTTTGTTTTTGATTAAGAGCCTCCTATAGATTTTAGTTTGTTTATTTAATTCCCTTATTATTAAATAATAGTGAGCTATTGTTGTATAGTCTATTGTTTATTTTGCTAAATGGGTTGCTATTTTATTAGCTGTTTTTAAGCTATTTCTAAATTGTTTTTCTATTTATTGACTATTTTTTTATTGATTTAACTAGTATTATTTTGTAAATTCACCATGCTTGATTAAAATAAAAACTAAGACTCATTAAATGGCATTTATAGATTATTATAAAATCTTGGGCGTTCCAAAAACGGCCACTGAGAAGGATATTAAAAATGCTTACAGAAAACTCGCCCGTAAGCACCATCCTGATTTAAATCCAGACGATAAAGAAGCTGAAAAAAGGTTTAAAGAAATCAATGAGGCAAATGAAGTATTAAGTGATCCGGAAAATCGTAAAAAATACGATACGTATGGTGAGCATTGGAAACACGGAAAGGCATTTGAAAAATCCCAACGTGAACAACCCCCATATCAATCGAACCAACAAGGGTATTCAAACCAAGATTATTCAGATTTTTTCGAATCTATGTTTGGGGGAGGAAGCGCATCTTCGCGACGAGGTCATGGGGTAAAATTTAAAGGTCAAGATTTTAATGCTGAATTGCATTTAGATTTGAGGGACGTGTACACCACTCAGCAACAAGTCCTGACTGTTAATAATAATAAAATAAGGCTAACTATTCCTGCTGGTGTTGAAAATGGGCAAGTTATAAAGATAAAAGAGAAAGGAGCACCGGGTATCCATGGGGGGCCAAATGGTGATTTGTATATCACATTTGTTATTAATAATCATTCACAATTTAAGCGTGTGGGTAACAATCTCTATAAACATGTGGATCTGGATTTATACACCTCTATTTTGGGTGGAGACATCACTATTGATACCTTCACGGATAAGGTTAAACTTAAAATTAAACCTGAAACAAAAACGGGAACTAAGGTCAAACTAAAAGGAAAAGGGTTTCCTGTTTACAACCATGATGGCGAATTTGGGGATTTAATTATCACTTTCAACATAAAAACACCTACTGATTTAAGTGATAAAGAGATAGCTTTATTTAAAGAATTACAAAAATTAAGGTAAGATGATTGCACAACATTTAATATCGACAGAAACGCTTTGTTTGCATTATAACATTGAAATTTCATTTGTAGATGCTTTGAATAAAATGGGGCTCATCCAAATTGAAATTATTGAGCAAAACCAATTTTTGCATCCAGACCAAATTGGTAATCTTGAAAAAATAATCAGACTTCACCACGAGTTAAATGTAAATCTTGAGGGTATTGATGTGGTTTTTAATTTATTGGAGAAGGAAAGGGAGTTACGAAAAGAATTACTGGCTGTAAAAAACAGATTAAGGCTTTATGAAAATGAGTAAAGCTACCTGATGATTTAATATTTAACCTAATTGCTTTAAATTCATCCTTTCCACTAAAGCCCCAAGTGGTTGGTGGTTAGGGGTTGTATTTGGGTGTAAGCTTCCCTTAAAACCGAACTGTTTAAAAGTGTAAAAATAATATTAACTTTAAACAGTAATTA
>NZ_QKPO01000029.1 GCF_003258355.1 Confluentibacter sediminis
AATAGTTTTTCAGAGTGCCATGCTTTAAAACCGTAACCATATTGACATTATGGTAGTCTATCAGCTCTGATAAAGTTTTATGGTTGTCATCCTCTCCCAAGAAACGGTATTTTATGGCGTTAGCTGTAACGATTTTTGATTCATCCAAAAGTTGCTTATGGCAGTCCAATAACCTGCTGTATTCTTGGTCAAGGTACTTGTTCAAGGTCTGAATGGGATATGAGCTGCCCCGTCCCCTATTTTTGGAGGAATCCCATTCTCTTTGTTGGACATGTCGCTTTAGACTGATCTCAGAACGCTTGCCATTTACGGTAATTCTTGCATAAATAGAGAGTTCCTGTTGTTTGCTTCGGGACTTTCTTGTGAAGAAAACCACCGAAAAGGTGTTGTTTGTTTGCATTTTTAGAAGCTTTCGTTAAACATGTATTTGTAAAAACAAAAGTCAAATCGTTCCTAAATGTTCCTTAAAACTACAACAATTCTGGTAAATAAGTGTTCACCGATTTGCACACCT
>NZ_QKPO01000003.1 GCF_003258355.1 Confluentibacter sediminis
AAAATCCTGCCACCCCGACGAACCTAGTAATAGGCTACAACAAAATACTTTTAATTATTTGATTTACAATTTTTGGTTGTTTTAGCCATTTTATTTGATAATAAATAAAACGGATTAAAATCATATAAAAGGTGTACAAATCGGTGAGCAACCATTTACTTCAAGTCCAATAAGATTAGCCCCTCATTAATTTTCTCAATATCTCTTCTGTTTTCTCTTTTTCTTTTTGCGCTTCTTCTTGCTTAGTTTCTAGCTTATTTAATAGCTCTAGCTCTGTTTTGGCTTTCAATAATTCAGCTTCTTTACGTTTCATTTTTTCTAAAATAACTATTTTAGCTTCCCAATTTTTTTTAATAAAACTCATGCTAAAAACCTTGTTTACGTCTATAGCATTATCTATCCAATTTAAAACACTTTCTAAAACCTCAGGGTCTTCACAATTACTTTCAACTACAGGTTTATACCAATCAACATAATTTCTATAAGTAATTTTTTTGTAGGAATTATTTTTTATAATTGAATTTATTTTTGCCGCATAGTTTTTCCAGTTTTTTTGGTACAATAATACCTTTACAAGTATATCTTCTGCCAATTCATTTTTGTGTTCATAATCACTTTTTTCCATAAGGTCTAAAAGCTTTTTATAGGCTGCTTCGTCAAATTCTTTTCCCGAACGTACATTATTGGATAAGGATCCTGCATATTTATCGTACACATTGGTAAACATAACATCTACATATTCTTTTTGATAGGTATCATTAAAAATTTCACGGTTATTCACAACATAAGTAAAAGCATCGCAAAAGGGATTAGTTACACTATTAGATAATAATTTAAATACATAGGGGGTCGTATAATCTGATTCTGGTATAATAGATAGGTATTGTTCTGCTACTTCTATCGATCGTGAATCGGCTGTTAGTAGTAGGTAATCTAAATACTGTTTAACAATTTCAGGATTGTTTTTATTTTTGTGGTAGCGCTTTTCAAGATTCTTATTGTAATTACCTCCTTCAGTAGCTTTATTAACCTGTTCAATCAATTCATTTTCTTTCATATAACCTACAACCCTATGCACTAAATTTCCATTATGATCTACCCATAATAAGGTTGGGTAAGCACCAACATGATACTTTTTTGCTAAATCGATACCCTCTCCTTTTTCCATATCTAGCTTGTAGCTCACAAAGTTTTCATTAAAAACTTTGCCAACACTTTTTAATGGAAAGATTTCTCTATCTAACTTTTTACAAGGCCCACACCATGACGTATAACAATCAATAAAAATTAATTTATTCTCTTTTTTTGCCTTTGCTTTTATTTCTGCCCAGTTGCCATGAGAAAACGCTATGCCATCCATATTTGTTTGTGCGGATGTAACTATTGAAAACATTATAAATAATACTAATAGGATTCTGCTTTTCATTATGTTTTTTATTTAAATATTTTTTTTAGTTCGGTATGTAACTCTTCTCCATTAAGGTTTTTTGCTATAATTTTACCATCAGGATCAATCAACATATTTTGAGGAATGGCCTGAATTCCATATTGAATAGCAACCTCGTTTTTCCAACCTTTAAGATCTGATACTTGTTTCCACGGCAACTGATCTTTTTCTATAGCCTTTAACCAAGCATCTTCTTTATGATCTAAAGACACGGCTAATATTTCTAACCCTTTTGAATGAAACTTATTATAGGCAGCTAATACATTGGGGTTTTCCTTTCTACAAGGGCCACACCACGATGCCCAAAAATCTACTAACACAAATTTTCCTTTATAGTCTGATAATTTAACAGGATGACCATCAACATCATTTTGGGTAAAGTTAGGTGCAATTACATTTAAAGCCGTAGCTTTTAATTTTGCTAAGCTTGCTCCATATTCTTGTCCTAAATTGGAGTTTTTAACCTGTAAAGACAAGCTTTCATATAAAGGTGCTATTTCATTTAAATTAGGTATATAGCCTCCGTAGGTTTTTAGAGCATCAATACTAATTATTGAGTTAGGATGCGACTTTATAAAATTTGACAGTACTATTTTTTGTTCTTCAAAAACAGTTTCTTCATTTCTTTCTAATTCAAGTTTCACAACGGTATCCTTCATTTTTTCTGATGGCAAAGATGCAAACTGACTTTTAAAAACTGACAACTTTTTGTTAGAAGGAATTAAAGCTTTCTGTAACACAGCATAATCTTCTGTGTTTTTTGTTCCTTTTACTTTTGCATTATAAATAGAGTCTGTATTGCTAATTATTTTTACTAGCCCTGGCTCTAAATAAATAGAAAGTTTATCTGCTGCATTCGGGTTAAAACTTATAGAGTCGTGCTGTACATATAGATCTGCTTTAACAGGGACATCTAAATCTCCATTAAACTCAAAATATCCATTTTTTATATCAAAAGATTTAAATATAAATTGCTCATTTTGTGTAAGATAAAGTATATGTGCTTTCGCAAATTTCTCTATAGGTTTTAAGGTACCTGTAATTTTATACGTTTTATTTTGTGCTAAAACCAGTACTGGGAGCATGAGTATGATGTAAAAAATTATTTTTTTCATATGTAAATATTTATTGTTTTTTTAATCCCGATAGATTCTATCGAGACATAGGGTATCACTTTATTTTCATGGGTGTTTGTTAATGGCGATTTCATATAGTTTATTAATTAATAATTCCCAAAAGAAAGTTTGGACAATAAAATATCTCGCTGCTATTTTACATTTAAGCAGTATTTATGGACAATTATTAAATTTTAATAAGAAATAATTAGAATTGATAAGCACTTCCTTAATTTTTATAGAAGTGCTTATCATTCATTTTATTTTAGAATTTCAGCTAATTTTGAATGTAACTCTTTTCCTTTTAAATTTTTAGCTACAATGATTCCTTGGGGATTTACTAGTACATTTTGAGGAATAAACTTAATTCCATACAAACCAGAAACCACATTATCTATTTTTAAATCAGATACTTGAACCCATGGCAGATTATCCTGTTCAACAGCATCTAACCAATTTTTTTTCATCATTTCTATATCTAAAGACACTCCAAGAATTTCTAACCCTTTAGGGTGAAACGTTTGGTATGCTTTTAAAACATTCGGATTTTCTTTGCGACAAGGGCCACACCAAGAAGCCCAAAAATCTATAAGCACATATTTGCCTTTATAATCTGATAATTTAACTGGATTACCATTGGTATCATTAATAGTGAAATCTGGTGCTAATGTGCCTATATCTGTAGCTTTTCTACGCTCTAAATACTCTGAAAAATCTTTTCCTGTTTTTGTGCTTTTTATGGGTTCTGATAAACTTTCAAATAAAGGTTTAATTTCAGAATATACTGGTGAAGTACCTGCATACTTATTAAGCGCTTCCAAACTCATAAAACTATTTGGATGCGATTTGATAAATTTTAAATAAACCTTGTTCTTTCCCTCATCAATAAGTGCATCTTTTTCATCAAAACCTGCTATTATATTTTCATTATTAAGTTGCGCTTCTGTTAAGGCTTTATATTCTGAATCTAAAACAGCTTTCTTTTCTTTTAAAGGTAGCAAAGCAGCCTCTAGCTCTTCATGTCCTGTATGGTATTTTGAGCCTTTTACAACCAATTTATCTGCGGGATATGTTTTACTGCTTACTTCAATGTTGCCAGGTTCCAAATAAATAAAAAACCGTTTGGCTCCTAAAAGATTACCTGTTCCCTTTAAATCAATGAACAAAGCACCTATTGCTGGTTGTTCTAGTGTACCAGAAATCTGAAAATGGCCTTCTTTAATGTCAACGGTTTCTTCAAAGCCTTCATCATTACAAACAAGAATTGCTTTGGCTGGTGCATTTAAATCTCCTATTTTTCCTATAAGTTTATACGCTCCATTTTGCGCATAAGCCGCAGTGGTTAAAAGGAATATTATATTTAAAAATAGTTTATTCATAATATTTTATGGATTTTGTTCCCAATCGTCATTATAAGACATAATCTGCATGGGTATTTGTAGTGTATACCTATCGTTATCTGGTTCTAACGTTGCTATGATGTTTCCTAAACCATCATATCTATAAACAGTGGACATACGTCCTTCTGCAGCTAACCTTCTCATGTCGTACCAGCGTAAGCCTACAAAAGGAAACTCGAAAATACGTTCTTGCAGTACTTTTTCTAAAACCTCTTCTGGGTCCGTTGAATCAAAACGAACATAATCTGCTGCTAAAAAGCGTTTACTTCTTAATAAATCCAACTGGTCGCATGCTGTAGATGTATCTCCAGATCGTGCAGCAGCTTCTGCTATAATTAAATTCATTTCGGCTACATCTATACCCCAGTTAGGATAATCTTTTGCACCTGAAAGTAATCCATGAGGTTCATAAGTTATTTGACCACGCGTTGTAAATGTATAGGGATAAGGTAGAGAAGAAAGACCTTTATAGTTTAATTTTAAACGTTGATCATCAACATCAAAAGATTGCAATAAATCTAATGTTGGTATTATTGTAGAAAAATAGAATCCGCCTCCTTTTCTTGCTAAAATAATATCTGGTCTTGTTTTATAATCTATTACTTGCCCTGGCAATTTCATAAGAATTTCGTTAGGCCCATTATCTAAAGCTAGTTGTGCATTTTGGGAAGCCAAATCATATTTCCCCATATATAAATAAGCTCTTGCCAACACACCGTAAGCCGCTGCTACACTGCCACGAAAACGATTACCGCTATTATCTAATGGTAAATTAGGTATGGCTTCTTCTAAATCGCTTATAATATGATTATAAATTTGCTGTACTGTTGATCGCTGAGGGGTTTCATCAGTAACATCAATAGATGTTACAAATGGCACCGATAAATCTTGACTCGCAGTAGTTTCATTATACACTTTACCATATAAATTTACAAGGTTTAAATAAATTAAAGACCGTCCTAACAAAGCTTCTGCTCTTAATGACAAGCGTTCATTTTCAGTACCACCAATTGATTCTAACACCTCATTAATTACAGCATTATAATAATACATGTTTCCATATGAATATGCCCATATTGGAGAAGAATCTAAAGGTTCGTTTGTTAATTGAGGTTGCCAAGTATAGGCTCTTTCTGAAACATTTTCCCATAAATCATCTATAGTGGGCAGATCTGTTACATCTGAAAAATAGTTTAATTCATAAATCGCAGATTCATGTAGTCTTTCGCTATCTAACCAAAGATTATAATCTTCGGTAGATTCTAATAAACGTTGTCCTTTAGGTTCAATCCCCAAGTAATCATCACAGGACACTATTACACATAATACTACTGCGAGAATACCTGATATACTTTTTTTTAATATATATTGTTTCATTTTTTTAAATTTTATAATTTCTAATTGTTAGAAAGAAATGTTTACTGCAAATATGTAGGTTGGTGTTATATAGTTTTTCTCATAACTTCCCATGGCTTTGCTATAATTTTTATCATTTAATGCGAATGTATAGACATTTGATGCTTGAAATTGAAACTCTAAATTAGCAATACCTATATTTTTAAGAGCCTGTGATTCTCTTAAACTATAACTGGCTGTAATATCTCCAATAGTAAAATACGTGCCATCTACTGTATAAGTATCTAAAGCTCTTATATAACTACCATAACCACTAGATAGCTCTGTTAAATTAGGTAACATACCTGGTTCTAACTCATCTCCTGGTGCCTTCCAAAAATTATAAGCCCCTTGTAAAGGTCTGGGTGTTGTTGGATCGGGAACAGGTATTTTAGTTACAAAACCACCATAATAATTAATCATAGCATAAAAATAAAAGTTTCCTATATCTACACGATTGCTAAAACCTGCACTGTATTTTGGTATTGTTGTACCTCTATAAACGACATCGTTAATACCATCGTTATCTTCATCAAAATGCTTTTTACTACCGTCAATTCCGTAAATTAAGGTACGACCATCTTCAGGATCTAAACCTGCATATCTATAATTAAATACAGCACCAATAGAGTATCCTTTCAAATAATTTGTATTATAATTAGTGTAACTCCAAGACTCGCCATTTGGTTTTACATCTTTATTATAAACATCTAAAATTTTACTTGTGTTATAAGAAAAAACGATTCCAGAATTCCAGTTAAAACGTTTGCGTGTTATCCAGTCGGCATGTATAGAAAACTCTAAACCATTATTTCTTAATGCACTTTCGTTTACCTTTGCATATGTTACCCCACGCGAATTATCTATAGCGTTTGTTGCTAAAACATCGGTGCTTTTTTTAACATAATACTCTATTGTTCCTGATATATTTTTAAATACACTAAAATCTAAACCTATATTTGTGTTATATGTTTGCTCCCAACGCAGTTTACTATTAGCAGGTGATAATAGAGACAATCTACGCATATCATTATAATCTACATTATAACCATCTGATGCTATTATTCGTGGTAATGAATTTTTAGCCACATTACCATTAAAACCTAGAGCGCCGCGTAATTTTAAACTTTTTAGCCAATATGTATCTTGCAAAAAGTTTTCTTTATGAATGTTCCAAGCTGCACCTACAGACCACAATGGCTTATATCTATATTTTGGATCGGTTCCAAAAAGGTTTGATTGATCTATGCGAAAACTTCCTGTTACGGAATACTTATTTTTAAAAGAGTATACTAAATTAGAGTATAGTGAAACAAAACGATCTTGAGTATAAGTCTCGTTAAACAAGTTATTATATGCTAATGACGGATTACTATTTGCATATTTAGGTACATACCCAGAGCTTAACCTAGAATAATCAACTGGCTGATGTGTTAATGTTTGATCATTATAACCAAAAAGTGATGATGTATGGCTTTTATTTATCATACTTCTTATTTCTCCACCTAAAATCATATTTACCGAATGGTTTTCGGCTAGTATTTTATTATAATTTAGTTGATTTCTTAGGGTATAAGAATTGGTATTTGTATTTTGTTTTTTTAAAAAACTTCCTTTTGGTACATTAAACACTGGACCATTTATACTGCTTTCTGCATATCTGTTTAGTAACTGTTTTACTTCTGATGATTCATCAGTTGCGAGATGACTATTATCTCTGTTAGAAATCTCGTATATACCGCCAACACTTATATTAAAACCTTTACCTAAATCGTAAGTTAGGTCGGCATTTATACGATTACTTATTTGATGTTGCTCATCATTTATAGCATTCATATCTATAAGAGGATAATACATATTATCGTACAAGCCTGCATCTAATAATGTTTGATTATAAAAAGGATTAACAACAGAACCTAGAAAAACCGATTCTGGGTTGCCATCTTCATCTTGCAAGCGTTCCCATGGATATAATGAGTTTATACCTGGCACAGGTGACGAATTGCTTTTAGATTCTTGGAAATCTGTATTCAATCTTAGCGATAAGCGATCTGAAAGCTTAAAATTAGCACGCGCCGATAATCTAAAACCATCATTACTATTTGTTTTAATCTCTGAATCTGTCGTATTATAGTTCGCTGTTAAATAATATAAGGCTTTTTCACTACCACCCGAAACATTCATATTATGTGTTCGAGTCATTGATGTTCGTAAAAAATGTTTACTATAATCTTTGGTATTATTATAGGCTCCTAATTCTGCATATTGAGCTTGGGCTTCATCTTCTGTTATTAAACCAGCTGCTTGTTGAGCTAATATTATTACTGGTTTCGGATTTGTAAATAACTGTCCTAAACCTGGAAATGTATAGTAAAAATAAAGCAAACTTGCATTAGATTGGTTTCTTTCTAACATATAATCTACTTGTTGTGCTGATACATCATCATCCCAACGAAAACGATTATAATTTGTTTTAGGATTCATACTTACTGTACTTCTAAAATCAACCTTTAATTTACCTACTTTTCCTTTTTTACGTTCTATAACAACAACGCCATTAGAGGCTCTCACACCATATATAGTTGCGGCTGCGGCATCTTTTAAAACAGTTACAGATTCTATATCATTAGGATCAATTGATGATAACGATAGTTCTGTTGGATAACCATCTACTACAATTAGTGGCGACCTGTTTCCTTCAATGGTTGAAATACCACGTATTTGAAACAAGCTATTTCCTTCAAAATCTACATCAGTATTAATGAGAACTCCTGGCAGTTTATTTTGAAGACCTGTTAAAAAATCTGTAGTATTAATTCGGCTTTCATATTCTGTTGCTCCAATAGTAGCAAAACTTCCTGTGGTTTGCTCTGGTCTAATTTTTTGATAACCAGTTGTAACCAGTTTTACAGCATCTAACTCTGCAATATCTTCTTCTAACGCAATGTTTATTGTACTTTGATTCCCTACCACTATTTCTTTCTTCTTATAGCCTAAGAAAGAAAACACTAAAACATTTTCCGGAGATGAAACAAATAGGGTGTAATTTCCATCCATATCTGTTGTTGTTCCTTTATTTGTTCCTTTAATAATTACTGTTACTCCTGGAATAGGTATTCCTGATTGGTCTGAAATAGTCCCTTTAATTTTTAATTGTCGTATTGTGTTAAGCTCTTTTATAATAATGGTTTTATTTTTTGTAACAATAACATTTAAATCTGCCCCTTTAAGACTTTTATTTATAAGAGCATCCATACGTATAACTCCTTTTTTTAACTGAACTTTCGGAAGATCTTTAAATAAGTCTGTTCTATAAATGAACATGTAGTCTTTTGTTTGTTCTCTTATAATATCAAACACCTCATCAACCTTAACAGCTTGGTCTTTCTCTATAACAATTTTAGCATTTTGAGATATTAAATGCATGGGAGACAAACTAAATGCTGCTGTACTTAATAGGAGTATAAATGTTTTCATAAACACAATTAGAAGCCATTTTTTTAAAAGGCTATTAGTTAATTTTATTTCCATAAATTTGTTTGTTATTAGTTAATCTTTAATTAATACGGTTAAATGGAGGAATATCAGTTTTGTACTTCTCAGGGTGTAAACTGTTTTCCTCTTTTTTTGCAATTATTTATTCTTTTTTTTACATCATAATCATATTGTTTTTTTATTGAACATTCTATAAAATTTCTCTTTATTTAATTGTGAGTTTTTTATTGTTAATCTCGTAATTATTGATAATCCCAGACTCCTTTATACTAGATAGAATCTCTTCTATACCATAATGCTTACTTATTCTACCATTAAATCGTTCTTTCATTAATTCTTCATTTTCAAATGTAACGTCCATGATATACCAACGAGACAATACTTTCATAATATCCTCTAAATGAACATCTTTAAAATCGAAGTTTCCATCTTTCCAAGAAATGATATTATTTACATTTACCTCTTTGATAGACAATTCGCTACATATTTTACTTACTTTTACTTGTTGTTTTGGTTGCAAAACAAGTTCTGTCTTTTGTGCTCTTACTTTTACTTTACCATCAACTAATGTGGTATAGATATCTGTTTCATCTTTATAAGCTTTAATGTTGAACTTAGTACCTAAAACCTCAACCTCTTCATTTTTGTTATATACTTTAAAGTGTGAACCAAGATGTTCCGTACTATGAGAAACTTCAAAATAAGCTTCTCCATAAATCAACTCAACCTGTCGTGTTTCACCTTCAACAAAACTCACCGGATATTTCAACTTAGTTTCTGAGTTGAGCCACACCTTTGTACCATCAGACAAATTCACAAAAAATTGCCCCCCTCTAGGAATAGTTAAGTAGTTATAGTCCATTTCTTCTGTATTTGTTTCTCTAGCTTTGTATACTATTTCTTCTCCGTTACTAATTATGTTTGGGGTTTGAAAATTTGTACCTTCTTCTAGGAGTACTTTAGTGCCATCTTCTAGGGTTAAAGTTGCTTTATCCGTTCCAGATTCTATAGTATTATTTATTACAATAGGAGTATGGTATTGTGGGCTGTTAAATAATGTGTCCTTAAAAAGATAGCTTGTAGCTAACGTAACAATAAGAATAGCTGCAGCATATTTAAATAGTGGCTTGCGTATATTTATAACTTTTGTTGTTTTTTTAATTTTCACACTCTTAACATGTTCACTATATGCTTTTTCTGCATCAAAAGAAACACAACAGTTATTGATTAAGTGATGAAGCTCTATTTCCTGTTTTAAAAACAATTTGTTTTCTGGAAGCTCCATCCATTTTTTTAAACTTTCAGATTCCTCTTGAGAAAGTTTATTACCTAAAAACTTAGTTATAAGTTTTGTAGTGGCTTGTTTCATAATTCAGTTGTTATTTATATATAATACGGAGATTTATAAAAAACCCTCATCAAACAAACTTTTTTTTTATATATATTATCATATCTTTACATTTTATCTAATAAAACATGTATTTTCATTGCGGAAAATGATAGACTATATTAAAACTGATGAGAAAAAATTAATTGCAAATATAAAAGATGGCTGTGAAGAGGCCTTTAAGTCTGTCTATATTTATTATTATAAACGTTTGTGTGTTTATATTTTAAATTTTACTGGTGACAGAGACCTTACGGAAGATATAGTTCAAGATACATTTTTTAAATTATGGAATCATCGTGAAACATTACGTGTCGATTGTTCTTTAAGCGGATACCTTTACAGAATTACATATAATAATTTCATTGATGCTTGTAGAGAAAAAAAGAAACAGGACAACCAACTTGAGAACCTAAGAGTACATGTCCTATCTAACTTATTAGATGATGATGATTTATTTAATCAAAGATTACAAAAAGTAAAAAGTGCAATAGATCAACTTCCTCCTCGCTGTAAAGAAATATTCTTGCTTAACAAGCAAAGTGGAATGCGCTATAAAGAAATAGCCGAACATTTAGGCCTTTCTGTTAAAACCGTAGAAAACCAAATAGGTAAAGCTTTAAATATAATTCGCCAAAAAATTGACAATAAAATAGATATAATGTTGTTAATGATTTTTGGTCATGATATAGATTTTTTTAAAAGGAAATGTCGACTAGGTAAAGAAAGAATTTTTAATCAAAGAACTCAAAAAGAGAGGCTTTTGGGTACGCGTATTAATCCGCAAGAAGGCTCAAAAAAAATTGTTTGGTAACGTAGATGATATTTTTATTGGAGAAATAACAAACTCCATACTCTTAAAGGTGTGACACAAAATATAGACTGGGTGTTTTCTACAGAGGATATTACACGCCAAAAAGCATGGATTAACCTACATAGATGTTGGTTATCAAGGTAATTCCAAATTATTAAAAGAAGCCTTCCAATATCTTTCGGTCATCAAAGGAGGCAAATTAAGGCAATTAAAAATATTTGACGCCAAATAAAAATTTTAGATGAATTAAAAGCATCTGCCTTTTGAAGTTGTAATATACTTCCCAATGGTTTTTTTCTGATATGAAATACTTCTTAAACATGGCTAAAGGTGGCCGAGTTTATCTTTTTGGTGATGGAAAACAAAAATTAAACCCTATTCACGGGGTGATTTAGCCTAGGTTTGTGTCGATAAAAGGAAATATTTTGGCACATAGCTAGATTATTTTATGTAATATTTATAATAGTAATGCCGTAGTGTATTATAAAAAGAAGTTCCTCAAAACATTAAAAAGTACTAAATTGAAGTGATTACCAGTCAACTACACCTAAGAGCCACTTAGAGGCAAATTACGAAAAACTAACCCAAACTGAAAATTTCTATTTCAAACCTGTAAAACCTAAATTATCAGACATTGAATTAATTAGCGTGAATAATGGATAAGAAAAAGAGTGTTTTTATATTGTTAATAACTGATATTCAGAATTTTAATATTATAAAAATATTTAAATGTTTATAGATAAAGTTACAGAATTCTTTGTAAAATTGGATGATTTTCAGCAAGAATTCACTCAAAACATGAAAAATCTCCAAGATTAGTGGACGTACAGGTTAAAAGGCGAAATAGAAAGGCAGAATTATCAGATTCTGAGATAATGAATTTCAGGACGGGACAATACTATAAATAAAAAAACAGGTATAAATTTATACCTGTTTTTTTATTTATAGTATTTGATAAAATTATTTACTTCGTGCTTTATATCATGTCTTCTGGTTTAACCCATTCGTCATAATCCTCAGCAGTTACATAACCTAAATTTATAGCTTCTTCTTTTAAGGTTGTTCCGTTTTTGTGTGCTGTATTTGCAATTTCAGCAGCCTTATAATAGCCGATTTTTGTGTTTAACGCTGTAACCAACATTAAAGAATTATTCAGAAGTTGTTTAATAACAGCATGATTAGGTTCTATCCCAATGGCACAGTGTTCATTAAAACTTAGGCAGGCATCACCAATTAATTGTGCCGATTGCATGACGTTTGCAGCCATTACAGGTTTAAAAACATTTAATTCATAATGTCCTTGAGCACCACCAAAGCTGATGGCAACATCATTGCCAATTACTTGGGCACAAACCATAGTAAGAGCTTCACACTGCGTAGGATTTACTTTTCCAGGCATGATAGAACTTCCTGGTTCGTTAGCTGGAATGATAATTTCTCCAATCCCACTTCTTGGGCCAGATGCCATCATACGGATATCGTTTGCAATTTTATTCAAAGAAACAGCTAATTGTTTTAATGCTCCATGCGTTTCGACTAAGGCATCATGTGCGGCCAGAGCTTCAAATTTATTAGGAGCAGTTATAAATGGTAATTCAGTAAATTTAGCTATATATTCTGCAACGCGCTTGCTATAACCTTTAGGAGTATTTAAACCTGTACCTACAGCTGTACCTCCTAAAGCTAATTCGCTTAAATGTGCTAGCGTGTTTTCTAAAGCTTTCATGCCATGGTCTAATTGTGACACATATCCAGAAATCTCTTGACCTAATGTTAAAGGTGTCGCATCCATTAAATGAGTTCGACCAATTTTAATAACATTTTTGAATGCTTCAGATTTAGCTTTTAATGTATCTCGCAATTGTTTAACTCCAGGTAATGTCGTTTCTATAATCTTTTTATAAACTGCAATGGTCATACCAGTAGGGAAGGTGTCATTGGAAGATTGAGACTTGTTAACATCGTCGTTCGCCTTAATTACAGCTTCATCTAAGCCAATCTCTTTTCCTGCAAGTTGTTGAGCTCTATTAGCAATCACTTCATTCACATTCATATTGCTTTGAGTTCCAGAACCCGTTTGCCAAATAACCAAAGGAAATTCACTGTCATGTTTCCCTTCTAAGATTTCATCACAAACCTTAGCTATTAAATCACGTTTTTCAATAGGTAGTACACCCAATTCACAATTGGTATATGCAGCCGCTTTTTTTAAGTATGCAAATCCGTAAATAATTTCTAAAGGCATGGATGCTGGAGCTCCAATTTTAAAATTGTTTCTAGAACGTTCTGTTTGTGCTCCCCAAAGTTTATCTGCGGGTACTTTTACCTCGCCCATGGTATCTTTTTCTATTCTGAAATTCATTTTTATAATGGTTTAATTTGTGTTACAAAGTTAGCGGTTTTTGTGATTAATTATATGATAGTTGTTAGTTTTTAAACACCTTTTTAACATAGATATAACGCTTTCATTAAATGCTAATTTGATAAAAATCGGTATCTTAGCAAGACTACAAATTGAATATTTCTACGAAAACATATTTTATAATAAATTAAATTAAAAATTATGGCAACAATTAGATTAGGAGATATAGCTCCAAATTTTACAGCACAATCATCAGAAGGAACCATTAACTTTCACGAGTGGTTGGGGAGATAGCTGGGGAATTTTATTTTCGCATCCAGCAGATTACACGCCTGTTTGTACTACGGAATTGGGGACTGTAGCAAAATATAAAGCGGAATTTGATAAACGGAATATAAAAGTTGTAGCATTGAGTGTAGATGGACTGGAATCCCATAAAGGATGGATAAAAGATATTAACGAAACTCAGCATACAACAGTAAACTTTCCAATCATTGCAGATGAAGACCATAAGGTTTCTGAACTTTATGATATGATTCATCCTAATGCAAATGATAAATTAACGGTTAGGTCTGTATTTGTTATTGGACCTGATAAAAAAGTAAAATTAATGATTGTTTATCCTGCATCCACAGGGAGAAATTTTGATGAATTACTGCGTGTTATAGATTCATTGCAATTAACAGCATATTATAAAGTAGCAACACCTGCAAATTGGAAGAATGGGGATGATTGTGTGGTCGTGCCTTCTATAGCTACCTCAGATATTCCAAGTGTTTTCCCAAAAGGTTTTAAAGAAGTAAAACCTTATTTGAGAATGACGCCTCAGCCTAATTTAAATTAGGAATAAGTCTGTTGATAAATCTTAATTTTTGTATTGTATAACAAAAAGCTATATAGTATATTTGCATTATTATTTTAAATAGACACATATAATTATGTTTGAATTTGATCAGTATTTAGGTTTTTTAGCGTTTTTAACTATTCTTACAATAGGTTTTTGGTTAATGATATTTTTGTTAACTTTTGCAATTCCTTATTGGATAGGTGGTTCTATAATTGAAAAATTAAAAGAGATGAGAGAAGCAAAAAAAGCTAAAAAACAAGCTTAATTAAAAAAACATAATTTTTATATAGAAAAAGGGAGCTAATTTAATTTAGCTCCCTTTTTTATTTGAGTAAGAGTTTGTTATTCAAACTGCATGTCGTCAAAACCACCTCCATCAGGGCCTCCTTCTCCATTTTGGTTTCCTTGACGGCGTTGTCTGTTTTGTTCTCTTTTTTGTTGGTTAAATCTGTATGTAAGAGACACATTGAAACTACGCTGTCTCCATTGATTTTCACTATAAGTGTAAAAAGTTGGAGTCGTGGTTTCAGAAATTCTTCTTCGGCTGTTGAATACATCACTTATATTAAACGCAATGGAAGCATTGTTATCTAATATATCTTTGCTAAATGCCAAATCTGTAGAAAACATGCCTTTAGATTTATTTTGAGCATCTTCACTAGGACCTTGATAAAAAACACGTGTTTGCCAATCTATATTGCCTGGTAAGGTGTATTTGCTATTAATTCTGGCAAACCAACTAACATTTTCTGCATCAAAATTGGTACCATTATAGTCGCCTTTGTTCTTAAACTGAAATATATTGAAGTTACCGTTTAAATTCCATTTTTTAGTAGGTCTATAAGTTAAGGTGAATTCAAAACCTACACGGGTATTAGAAGCTAAGTTTATAGGTGTGCTTTGTAATACTTCTACTTCATCATTATATTGAGAAGCCAGATTATCATAATTAGGATTATTTTCATTAATTGTAAGATCTAATTCAGGGAAATAATAATCACCAGTACCTTGCTGTATAAAATTAAAGGTTTCGGTTGCTCTTTGATAATAAAGTGAAGAACTTAAAGTAAGTTTTCCAAACTTGTTAAGGTAACCTATATCTACAGTGTTTGAATAACTAGGATTTAAATTAGGGTTTCCTATAAATTGAGTGGTAGGACTTGATTGAGAAGGGAACGGATTAATAAAACGAGACCGAGCTCTACTGATCCTTCTATTATATCCAAGTGTCAAACTTTGATTTTCTGTAATTTCATAGGATAAATTAAGAGTAGGAAAGAGCCCTAGATAATTTCTCTTACTAAAATCGCCAGTAGTCACTTGATCTACAGTAATTCTGGTTTCTTCTAAGCGTAGGCCTAATAAATAAGAGAATTTAGTTATTTTACTTCCATATTGGGTGTATGCCGCATTAACATGTTCTGTGTAAATAAGATTATTAGTTAAACCTGTATTTAAAACAAAATCATCATTTATATAATTTTCTAATCTATAATCTGTATCTAAAACATTAAAATTACCTCGATATCCAAATTCAAACTGACTAGCTTCTCCAATGGGCAGTACATAATCAGTTTGTAGTAATATACGTTTTTGGTCTTCTAAGGTTTGAACTTTTTGAGAAGGGTTTCCATCGTTTGAAATAAGAGAGAATTCGTCTTCTTGGCTATTCTCATATTGAAAATCAAATGTTAATTTATGTTGAGAATTGCCTCCAAATTGTTTATCGAAATTAACGGAATATTGAAATGTTTTATCGTCTTCTTTCTCAGGATTTAACCTAACAAACCGTCTTATTAAATCTTTATTCTCGTCTAATTGAAAGGTTTCATTTGAAGTTTCATTCTCATTATCACTATTTCTTAATACAAATGCAGCCGTTAATGATGATGAATCATTAATATACCATTCCACACCGTTACTTATGGTATAGCCGTCTTGGGTTCTATCTGAATTTCTATATTCATTAAAGAAAGTGCTAGGTTGATCTCCATTAAATGTTTCTCTTTCAGATAATCCGTTTCCTGGATTTTCTCTATAGTTATAGCTTGATGTGTTGAAAAAATTAAAATTACCAGTTCTATAATTTATATTTCCAGAAACACCATAGTTTGTAGGTGTCCCAGCATTAACTGTAACAGCCCCATTCATACCCTGTAATTTGCTTCTTCTTAAAATAATATTTAAGATACCTCCAGTTCCTTCAGCATCGTAACGTGAAGAAGGTGCCGTAATAACTTCAACACGTTCAATAGCATCAGCAGGAAGTTGGCGTAAAGCATCAGTAGAATTTAACCCTACCAACCCAGAAGGTTTTCCGTTAATTAATATGGTAACATTTTGGTTGCCACGTAAGGCAACATTTCCATCAACGTCCACAGAAACAGAGGGAACGTTGTCTAAAACATCACTTACAGTTCCTCCTCTAACGGTAAGATCCTGTCCAACATTATATATTCTCTTATCAAGTTTCATTTCAACTGTAGTTCTTTCTGCTATAACTTCCACTTCTCCAAGAGCTTCTGCATCTATCTGCAATGAAAATGATCCCAAGTTTTGAGAGGCGGTAATTTTTTTATCAGTTATAGTTATTTTTTTAAAGGAAATATATTCTATTGAAATATCATAGGTTCCTGTTTCAATAGGAATGCTAAAATTCCCTTCAGGATTTGTGATACCACCAGTAATTATTTTGTTTTCTTTTTTACTGAAAAAGGATATTGTAGCATATTCTAGAGGCTGGTTGGTTTCTTTATCAATAACTTTACCTGTAATTGTCACTTCTTTTTGTTGTGCTATTGATTTAAATGATAATAAACTTACCAGTATGGTAAATGCAATAATGAGGTTTTTGTTCATTTTTTTGGTTTTAATGTATTAGATGGCAAAATTGGAGTATGGTTTAGTTAGTCGAAGTTAAAAGTTTGTTAAAAGAAAATTATCTAGTTTGAGGACATGACCATGTTACCCTACAAACAATTTGTAGAGTAAAATATCCCCTAAAGAATTAATTAAAAATTAAAGGAAGTTAATTTTAATAGATTATTACTTGAACAAATCCATTCCCGGAATGTTTGGCATACCCTCTTTAGCCACAGAAGCCAACTCAGATTCATTAACTTGGGTAGCTTTTTCTATGGCTTTATTAAGTGTTAGTATAAGATAATCTTCAAGTTGTTCTTTATCATTTAGTAAGTCATCGCCAATACTTATGGATTTTATAGTTCTATTAGCCGTTATAGTAACATTTAATAAATTATCATGGCTTTTTTCATCTATTAAAACAGTATCCAAACGCTTTTTTGTGTCTTCAATTTTCTTTTGGGTTTCTTTAAGTTTACCCATCATATTCATCATATCTCCAAACATAGTTTTATATTTTTTTATTCATTACAAAACTATTTAAATTTTATATTTTTGCCCACCTAATAAATTAGAATTAACATAACTTCATTGAAAAATACAATTCAACCTCCAATAGCAAATAAAAAGCCAAAAGAACTTCATATCCATAAGGATATAAGGGTTGATAATTATTATTGGCTAAATGACAAAGAAAACCAAGAAGTGTTAGACTACTTAATTGCTGAAAATGAATATACTAAGCAAAGTATGCAACATACCGAAGATTTTCAAAAAGTATTATTTGAAGAAATGAAAGGTAGAATTAAAGAAGATGATACCACCGTTCCATATAAACTTAATGGTTATTGGTACATAACACGTTATGAAACAGGAAAAGATTATCCTATTTATGTAAGGAAAAAAGAAACGTTGGATGCCGATGAAGAGCTTTTGTTTGATTGCAATAAAATGGCAGAAGGCTTAGCATATTTCAATTTAGGAAGTATTTCCATCAGTCCAGATAATACTTTAGCTAGTTTTTCAACAGATATTTTAGGAAGACGACAATACACGCTTCAAATTAAAAATTTAATAACAGGTGAAATTTATTTAGATACCATATTAAATACTACAGGCGGTTCTACGTGGGCAAATGATAGTAAGACATTGTTTTACACCATGAAAGATGACGTTACGTTACGGTCCCATAAAATTTTCAAGCATACATTATTCACAGATACAAAAGAAGATATTGAAGTCTTTCATGAAAAAGATGAAACGTACAATACCTTTGTTTATAAAACCAAGTCTAAGAAGTATATTGTTATAGGGTCGTCAAGCACATTAACTTCAGAATATAGATTTTTGAATGCTGATACGCCAGATGATTCATTCAAAATATTCCAAAAACGACAAAGAGAATTAGATTATAGTATTGCTCATTATAATGATTGCTTTTATATTATTGCTAATTGCGATGGTGCCACTAATTTTAAGTTGCTAAAAACCAGTGAAAATTTAACCGAAAAGAAGTATTGGAAAGATGTTATACCTCATAGAGACCATGTTTTAATAGAAGATATTGAAATTTTTAAAGATTATTTGGTGGTAAATGAACGCGAAAACGGTTTAAATAAATTGCGTATCATGAGCTGGAATAATGAAGAAGACTATTATCTGCCTTTTGAGAGTGAAACTTACACAGCATATATAGGTAATAACCCAGATTTTGACAGTGATATCCTAAGGTATGGCTTTAATTCGCTGACCTCGCCAAGCGCAGTAGTAGATTATAATCTCCAAACGAAGCAAAGCAAGATAATGAAGGAACAAGAGGTGTTGGGAGGAATGTTTAAAAAAGAAAATTATATTTCAAAACGTATTTGGGTGACTGCCAGAGATGGTGAAAAAATCCCCATGTCTTTAGTATATAAAAACACTACAAAGTTAGATGGCAATAGTCCTTTATTACAGTATGCCTATGGCTCTTATGGCTCAACCATAGACCCATCCTTTTCAAGTCTCCGTTTAAGTTTATTAGATAGGGGGTTTATATATGCCATTGCTCATGTAAGAGGAGGGGAATATCTTGGTAGGCAGTGGTATGAAAACGGAAAATTGTTGCATAAAAAAAACACGTTTTATGATTTTATAGATTGTTCCAAATATCTCATTGAACAAAAATATACATCGAATAGCCATCTTTATGCGTATGGGGGATCTGCAGGAGGCATGCTTATGGGAGTTATTGTAAATATGAATCCAGAATTATATCATGGGGTTATTGCAGCAGTTCCATTTGTTGATGTTGTTACAACTATGTTAGATGATAGCATTCCATTAACAACTGGTGAGTATGATGAGTGGGGAAATCCGAATGATATGGAATATTATAATTATATGAAATCGTATTCTCCATACGACAACATTATTGAAAGCGAATATCCTAATATGTTAGTTACAACGGGCTTGCATGATTCACAAGTGCAATATTGGGAACCAGCTAAGTGGGTTGCTAAATTAAGGGATTTAAAAAAAGATTCTAATAAATTATTGTTACATACAGATATGGATGCTGGTCATGGCGGGGCTTCAGGGCGTTTTGAAAGCTTAAAAGAAGTGGCGATGGAGTATGCTTTTTTATTAGATTTGGAAGGAATTCATTGTTAATAAAAAAAAATGTTTATTTTTGTTAGGTTTTAGGTCTCAATTATTTTTAGTAATATTGACTTAGCTGATTAAATAGCATTTATGAAACACAGAAATCAGGTTTTTGATAATGTATTAGATTTAGTAGGTAAAACACCACTTATTAGAATCAATAAATTAACATCCAAATTTAAAGGTAGCTTTTATGCAAAAGTAGAATCTTTTAATCCAGGACATTCATCAAAAGACAGAATAGCTCTTTACATTATTGAACAGGCTGAAAAGCAAGGTATATTAAAACCAGGAGACACAATTATAGAAACGACCTCTGGCAATACAGGTTTTAGTATTGCTATGGTGAGTATTATAAAAGGTTATGATTGTGTTCTGGCTGTTAGTTCAAAATCATCCACAGATAAAATAGACATGTTAAAAACCATGGGCGCAAAAGTTTATGTGTGTCCTGCTCATGTCAGTGCCAACGATCCAAGATCTTATTATCAAGTAGCAAAGCACCTTCACGAAGAAATTAAAGGATCGGTTTATATAAACCAATATTTTAACGAACTTAATATTGATGCACATTATAAATCTACAGGACCAGAAATTTGGAAACAGACTGAAGGTAAAATAACGTATTTAATTGCTTGTAGCGGAACGGGGGGAACCATTTCAGGAACAGCAAAATATTTAAAAGAGCAAAATCCGAACATTAAAGTTATAGGCGTTGATGCTTATGGTTCGGTAATTAAAAAATATCATGAGACTAGAGAGTTTGATGAGGAAGAAATTTATCCTTATCGAATTGAAGGGCTTGGTAAAAATTTAATTCCTACGGCTACAGATTTTGATGTTATAGATGAATTTATAAAAGTAACTGATGAAGAAAGTGCTCATACAGCAAGAGAAATAGCCAAAACAGAAGGCTTATTTGTTGGGTATACATCTGGTGCAGCTATGCAGGCTATTAAGCAACTAGCTGAAGAAAAAAGATTTAAGAAGGACGACTATGTGGTTGTTATCTTCCCAGACCATGGTTCTCGTTACATGAGTAAAATTTATAGCGATAAATGGATGAGTGAACAAGGCTTTTTTGATAGTGTCAATGCCGAGTCTGCCCAAACAATTCAGTATATAAAATAGTACAAAAACAATATGTTTTAAAGAGATAGTTTTGTTGTAATCACAAAAAGCTATCTCTTTTTTTATTTCATCAATAATTGAATGGTAAAAATTATGTACAAACAATATAAATATTTAATTTTGCAAGGACTAACTACGGACCATAGGCTTCCCTAAAAGCAAGCGTAATATATCCCTAATAGTTTCTCATGTCAAACATTAATTGCAATAAGATTTATAATAGATGAAAGATTTATTTGAAAAAATTTATAGAGATAAAGGGCCTTTAGGTAAATGGGCGTCACAAGCAGAAGGTTATTTTGTGTTTCCAAAGTTGGAAGGTCAAATTTCTAACCGAATGAAGTTTCAAGGAAAAGACGTTATCACTTGGAGTATTAATGACTATTTAGGCTTGGCAAATCATCCAGAAGTTAGAAAAGTTGATGCTCAGGCGGGAATTGATTATGGTTCTGCATATCCCATGGGGGCAAGAATGATGTCGGGTCATACAGATCTTCATGAAGTTTTACAAAATGAACTTGCTGAGTTTGTTAATAAAGAAGCCGCTTATTTATTGAATTTTGGTTATCAAGGCATGGTTTCTACCATAGATGCGTTGGTTTCAAAAGATGATATTATTGTGTATGATGTAGATGCTCATGCTTGTATTATTGATGGTGTGCGTTTGCATATGGGAAAACGTTTTACATACAAACATAACGATATAGAAAGTTTAGAAAAAAACTTAGATAGAGCTACTAAAATGGCTGAACAAACTGGAGGTGGGATTTTAGTAATTTCTGAGGGTGTTTTTGGAATGCGTGGTGAACAAGGAAGACTAAAAGAAATAGCCGCTTTAAAGAAAAAATACAATTTTAGGTTTTTAGTTGATGATGCACATGGTTTTGGTACGCAAGGTGAAACAGGAGCTGGAACAGGTGAGGAACAAGGTGTTCAAGATGATATAGATGTCTATTTTGCAACGTTTGCTAAATCTATGGCAGGAACAGGAGCTTTTATTGCTGCTGATAAAGAAATTATAGATTATTTAAAATATAATCTACGTTCTCAAATGTTTGCAAAATCATTGCAAATGCAATTGGTCGTTGGTGCTAGAAAGCGTTTAGAAATGCTTAAAACCATGCCGGAATTAAAAAACAAACTTTGGGAAAACACCAATGCTTTACAAAACGGACTTAAAGAGCGCGGTTTTGATATAGGAACCACTCAAAGTTGCGTAACTCCTGTTTATTTAAAAGGAAGTATTCCTGAAGCCATGGCTTTGGTAAAAGATTTAAGGGAAAATTTTGGTATTTTCTGTTCTATAGTAGTGTATCCAGTAATTCCTAAAGGATTAATATTGTTACGTTTAATACCAACTGCTACGCACACGTTAGAGGATGTAAAAATCACATTGGATGCTTTTGAAGCTATTAGAGCTAGACTTGAAAATGGTACTTACCAACGTTTATCTGCTGCGGTAATGGCCGCTATGGGTGAATAAATAATCATATTAGTGTAAAAAAAAAAGAGCCGCAGAATAGCGGCTCTTTTTTATAACTCTTTTCTAAATGTTTTTCGTCTTTTATAGACTTCAGGATCAAAATGTTTCCAAATTTGGTGAATCGCATAATTATCTTCTAATTCTGGAGTTCTAAAACAAGTTTCTATACCTTTTTCTTTAAACGTGTTGTAATACTCATTGAAAATAACTGCATGAACGCCCTTGTTTTGATAATCGGGATGGATACCTATCAAATAAAAGATAACATCTTTACTGTGTTTTTTTGCATGTAAAATATGCCGGAATCCGAAAGGAAATAGTTTTCCTTTCATTTTCTGTAAAGCTTTTGCAAATGCGGGCATGACAATGGCAAAACCAATCAGTTTATCATCTTTGTCAACTACAAATTTGATGTATTCTGGATTTACAAAACTTATAAATTTTTTCTTGAAATATTGTTTTTGAATATCTGTTATGGCAACAAATGATGATAATGAAGCATAACTTTCATTGAATAAATCGAACATTTTATCTGCGTAAGGCATGACTTCTTCGGTCTTTGTAAACTTTAAAGCTTTAAGTTGATAACGCTTTTTTATAAGTTCTTGGGCTTTTAAGAAGGACTCAGGTTTTACATTTTTAAAAGGAAATCTACTTTCAGAATATGATTTTTCTATGTCGTAGTTAGCTGCTTCATAATGCTTAACATAATAAGGATGATTGTACCATGTAACCATAGGCGCAATAGAATCAAATCCTTCAGTCATCACACCTACTTTATCCAAATTGGAAAATCCTACTGGACCTTCAGCAAATTCTAAATTATGATTCTTCCCAATGGCTTCTATTTTATTAAAAAGTGCTTGAGAGACTTCTAAATCATCAATAAAATCAAACCATCCAAATCTCATCTTTCTAGTTTGATTTTTGACCTCTAACCAATTAATAATGCATGCAACTCTACCAACGATTTCATTATTTCGATAAGCTAAAAATAAGGTAGCTTCGGCATCATTAAATACAGGATTATCTTTTTTACTGAATGTTTTTAGTTCTTCACTAACAATAGGAGGTACCCAATACTTTGAATTTTTATATAATTTAAACGGAAACTTTACAAAGGCTTTTAAGTCTTTGTTGGTTTTTACTTCTTTTAATGTTAGCATATATGTATTGATAAAGAGTCTTAATTGAAATCTACAGCCTCTCTTTTAGGTTTTTTAATATCTTGGTCGTCGTTTTTGTCAGATTTAGTTCTTCTGGATTTTCGATTGCCTTCTTCCATAACTGACATTCCATTATCTTCACTTTTTATTTCTTTATCCTTATGGAAATCCAATCGGTAAGACATTCCAAAATTAACACTGAAAACTGAAGGTGTGTCTTTTGTATTGAAAGTTACAGCAGTATCCAGTTGGAAATCTTTATTCCATAAGTAAGCACCACCAAATCTAAAAAGATTATCGGCATAAAAATCACTTTTAATACCTTGGGTTTCTCCAAAAACAACCCATTTCGGATTAAATGAATGCGTAAGCGTTAATATATATGAAAAGTCAGATTGGTCAGTTCCAATTCTGTCTTTGATCAAGTTCATCACAAACACCCAGCCACCCGAAAAATTATTTTGGGTAACTAGCATGGCTTTTGGACTAAAACCTTCAATTCCTGGTGCTACATAAAGATTGTTTTTAGTATCATAATTAGCTCCTAAATATAGAGATACAGCAGGTATTAGATACTTCCATTTAAAGCGATGGTTTGCTTTCCAGCTATACAAGTTTGGTTTGTCATCTTCTGCATTTTTATAAGGATCGAAAACCAAATATTTAGCACCCATGGCTAACGTTTTAAAATTAGCCCTATCTTCATCAAATGGAATGTTGGAAAAATACGTTTTTGTGTCATTTTGATACGTCCCTTCAATATTTAATTCAAGTTGTTCCCAAAGGAGGCCATATCGTGCTGCGAAATCAACTCCAAAACCAGAAACTTCCGTTTTTAAAGCTGGTGTGCGTTTTTCTTTAATGATATATGGGCCAACCTCAAACTGAATAACATTCACCCCCACAGAAAAGGCACTTCTGGATATGCCAGGTCTGTTAGAGTTAATCACATCCGTATATTGGGCGAATGTTTTGCTTGAAATTAAAATTAAGGTTAAAATGAAAGTAGATTTGATTTGGTTCATAACTAAGATTTTAGATAATTTCTAAATATAATTTCATCGTGCATATTTGTAAAATAATATCTAAATGGGATTCAAATATAGATATTTTATACTTTTTTTAAGTCTTTTCAACGTTTTTTAAATGATTAGAATTGTATTTTTGCAAAAAATATTTTTTATGCTACAACAAGCATCTGCAACTGGGTTAATAAGAACCATACTAATTATATTGGTAATTTACTATGTAGTAAAAGTAATGTCAAGAATATTTGCGCCAATACTCATAAAATATGTAGCAAAAAAAGCTTCTGAACGTTTTGGTGGTCAGTTTGGCGATTTTCAAAAATCTCAGCAAGAAGCTGCGAAAAAAGAGGGTGAAGTAACCATAGATAAAATGCCAAATACTAAAACTTCGAATAAAGACGTTGGTGAATATGTGGATTACGAAGAAATTGACTAATTTTCACAATCATTTTTAATCTGTATTCATGCCATTTTCAATAAAAAATACTCTTCCCCATTTATTAGTTATCCTTGGCTTCATTGTGATGTCATTAGCCTATTTTAGTCCAGTTCTATCAGGAAAACAAATTTTTCAAAGTGATATCATGCAATACATAGGCATGAGTAAACAGCAAAATGATTTTAGAGAGGCAACGGGCGAAGAAACCTATTGGACCAACAGTGCCTTTGCAGGTATGCCAACCTATCAATTAGGTGCTAGATATCCTCATAATTATATTAAAAGTTTAGATTCTGCACTTCGTTTTTTACCAAGACCCGCAGATTATCTTTTTTTATACTTTCTAGGTTTTTACATCTTGATGTTAGTTTTAAAGGTAGATTATAAACTCGCCATACTTGGCTCTTTGGCATTCGGGTTTTCAACATATTTAATAATTATTTTAGGGGTTGGTCATAATAGTAAAGCGCATGCCATTGCTTATATGCCATTGGTTTTAAGTGGCATTATACTCACATTTCAAAAAAGATACATAGCTGGTTTTTTACTAACAACCATAGCCTTGGGCTTGGAAATAGTAGCTAACCATTTCCAAATGACTTATTATTTGATGTTTTTGGTCATTATTTTAGGAGTTGCCTATTTGGTGGATGCCTATAAAAAGAAAATTCTTCCTCATTATTTTAAATCTATTGGAATATTGGTAGGTGCTGTTATTTTAGCAGTAGCTTTAAATGCCACGAATATTTTAGCCACACAAGAATATGTAAAAGAAAGCACACGTGGTAAAAGTGAACTTACTATAAATCCTGATGGGTCGCCAAAAGTAGTCACATCAGGTTTAGATAAGGATTATATTACCCAGTTTAGTTACGGTATTTTAGAAACTTTCAATCTCTATATCCCAAGGTTTATGGGTGGTGGAAATGGTGAAGATGTTGGTCAAGATTCAGCTACCTATGAAGCTTTTAGAAAATTAGGCGCTACAACTAGTCAAGCAGTAGAAGAATCAAAACGGGCGCCTATGTATTGGGGAGAACAACCCATTGTAGAAGCGCCTGCGTATATTGGCGCCGTTGTTTTGTTTTTATTTGTGTTTGCCTTGTTTTTAGTAAAAGGACGATTGAAATGGTGGCTTGTTGGAGGAACTATATTGTCCTTATTATTGTCTTATGGGAAGAATTTAGGATTTTTAACAGACTTTTTCATTGATTATGTGCCACTTTACAATAAATTCAGAGCTGTTAGCTCTATTCAAGTTATTTTAGAATTATGTATTCCTATACTGGCTATTTTCGGATTGGTTAAATTATTTAATGATTTTGATAAGAAAGAAGAAAAACTAAAAGCATTAAAATATTCAGCCATCATCACGGGTGGCTTAGCTATACTTTTTTTAGTATTTAAATCCTCTTTTGATTTTGTAGGTGTTAATGATGGGGTATATCGTCAGAATTACGGACAAGAATTTCTTGATGCTATTAAATCAGACAGAAAGTCTATTTTCACTGCAGATACTATAAGAACACTAGTTTTAGTCATACTTTCAGCGGGAGCTATTTATTTATTTTTAAAAGATAAACTTAAACAACAGTGGGTTATTGTTGTTTTTGGTTCTCTTATT
The DNA here is from genome assembly GCF_003258355.1 of Confluentibacter sediminis. Classification (GTDB taxonomy): domain Bacteria; phylum Bacteroidota; class Bacteroidia; order Flavobacteriales; family Flavobacteriaceae; genus Confluentibacter; species Confluentibacter sediminis. The sequence goes on from NZ_QKPO01000003.1 coordinate 26,639, forward strand.
TTATTTGATTTAGTTGTGGTTGATAAACGTTACGTGAATAATGATGATTTTGTATCTGCGATTAAAGTAAATAAGCCATTTGTGGCAGATGAAGTTGATAACCATATTTTAAAAGACACAACCTATTATAGGGTGTTTGATCTAGTGAATGGGCCATCAAAAGCATCATATTTTCACAATTCACTAAACGGATATAATGCAGCAGAATTGAAACGTTACAGTGAGGTGTTTGACTTTTATGTTTCTAAAAACAACATTAATGTGCTTAATATGCTTAATACTAAATATATTATTGCACAAGATGAAAAAGGAAATATATTTCCTTATACAAATACAGATGCCAATGGTAATGCTTGGTTTATTAAAAACTTTAAAATTGTAGATTCTGCAAATGAAGAAATAAAAGCACTTGATAGTTTGGACAATAAAAATATAGCTGTTTTAAATAAAAATGATTTTAAGGTAGCAACTACCAGTTTTAAAGTAGATTCCACAGCGTCTATTAAATTATTAAAACATAAGCCTAACTATTTAAAATATCAATCTAAAAATTCAAGAAAAGGCTTTGCAGTTTTTTCTGAGGTGTATTATCCAAAAGGATGGAAAACATTTATTGATGGAAAGGAAACAACCCATATTCGATTGGATTATGTTTTACGAGGCATGGAAATTCCAGCAGGAGATCATGTTATTGAATTTAAGTTTGAACCAGGTGTTATTAAAACAGGAAGCAGCATTGCTTTAGCAAGTTCTATATTAGTTGGGCTATTACTATTGGGAGGTTTGTTTTACGAATTCAGAAAAAAATAAGTTTTTGTCATTCCTGTGAAAGCAGGAATCCATTATTGATATTCTATTTTCCCTTTAGAAAGGAATAAAAAATGGATAAAAAGAAAGTTTTAATCATAAGCTATTATTGGCCACCAGCAGGAGGCCCTGGTGTACAGCGTTGGTTGAAATTTGTTAAGTATTTGCCAGAATTCAATATTGAACCGATAGTTTATATTCCAGAAAATCCTAATTATCCTATAACGGATATAAGTTTAAATTCTGAAGTTTCTAAGGACTTGGTTATTTTAAAACAGCCCATAAAAGAACCTTATAAATTGGCCCGTTTGTTTTCCAAAAAGTCATCAAGTTCTATAAGTAAGGGTATTATCCCCATTCAAAGCAAGCAAAGCTTAATTCAGAAGTTATTGATTTATATAAGAGGTAATTTTTTCATTCCAGATGCGCGGATTGCTTGGGTAAAACCTTCTGTATTATATCTTTCAGACTATATATTAAAAAACAATATTGAAATCATTATTACCACGGGACCGCCGCACAGTCTGCATCTTATTGGGCTGCAATTAAAAAAAACACTAGGGGTGAGGTGGTTAGCCGATTTTAGAGATCCATGGACAACCATAGGCTACCATAAAAAATTAAAACTTTCCAAAACTTCAAAAGAAAAACATAAAGCTTTAGAAAAAGAGGTTCTAAATAGTGCTGATACCATTATTGTGACCAGTTATATTACCAAAACGGAATTTGAAAATATAACTAACCAACCCATTTCTGTAATTACGAATGGATACGATAATGAAACGGTGAACTATGTTTCATTGGATACTAAATTCTCTTTATCTCATATTGGATCGTTGTTGTCGGAAAGGAATCCAGAAATTTTATGGCAAGTTTTACAGGATTTATCGGAAGAATTAAAGGGGTTTAAGGAAGATTTACAAGTGAATTTCATAGGTTCGGTGAGTGAAAATATAATAGAATCCATAAATAATCATAATTTAACTGATAGTGTAAATAATATAGGGTATGTGTCACATAAAGAAGCAGTTGCTTATCAAAAAAAATCCCAAGTATTATTATTGATTGAAATAGATTCAGAAGAAACCAGATGTATCATTCCTGGTAAATTATTTGAATATATGGTTTCTAATAGACCTATTGTTGCTTTAGGACCAAAAGATTCCGATGTTGAAAAAATCATTAAAGAAAGCAATACCGGAAGCTATTTTTATTATAATGATTACCAAGCTTTAAAAGAAACTATCACAAATTATTATAAAGCGTTTCAAAACAATACATTACAATCTCATGCTATTGGACTTCAAAAATTTAGTCGAAAAAACTTAACAAAGCAATTGGCAGACGTTTTAAATAATTAATAGTCAGTAAAAGAGAAAACCCCACGAATTTTGCTTTGAGGCAAACATATCGCAGGGCTTTCCAACTAACCAACCAAAATCTTTATAGTCTTCTTTTTGTATTAGACTGTTTATTGTTATTACTAGAATGACTTCTATTTTCTGAAACTCTCGCCTGACTCTGAGCTTGTCTAATTGGTGCTTGTTGCACATTTCTAGACTGACTACTTTGAGCTGGTCTGGAGTTTACTTGTGGTGTACTTCTAGTATTATTATTTCTTTCTGTGTATATACGAGAATTTGAGCTTTCTGGTTTTTTATTATATGAATTATTTCTATTATTTTTTGAACTTTCAATTCTCGAATTATTATTTGGGCTCATGTTTTTGTTAACAGACTCTCTAGTTCTGTTGTTAGTCATGGTTTCTGTATTGTTTCTAGATATATTATTATCTCTTCTGCCAGTATCATTTTTTGAAGCCATATTGGTATTACTTCTAGAATTATTGAGATTACCATTATCTCTTCTATTATTGTTATTGGATGATTGGGATCTAGATTGAGACAATCTATTATCATTGGAATTATCACGATTGTAATTTTGTGAGGTTCTATTATCTGCATAATCTCTTCTGGAATTTCTATTGATCTCACTGATATTTCTAGAACTTCTGTTTACGGTTGCATAACTTCTATTTCTACTTATAACATCACCTCGTCGGCTATAAATGGCGGTTTTAGGTCTGTAATTGTTATAGAAAGGTCTATTATAAACGTAACGCACAGGCTTGTAATATTGTCTGTAAGGTCTGTTATAAACCACACAGTAATCATATGCAGGAACACTATAATAACGATGCCAAGGTCTGTATACATAATGTCTGTTATACACATTAATATATCCTGAGCAGTGTGTAAAAACGTTGTAGTTATTGTAATACACCTGTAATCCGCCTACACGAGATACATAACCATTGTTGTTGTAATAAATATTTACATTTCCAGCTTGGGAAATACGCCCGTAATAATCGTAATAAATAGGTGTGTTTTCTATTTGAATAATGGCACCATACTCATCATATTGTACATAAGCATTATAATCGTAACCAGAGTTAAAACTAATATTTACGTTAGGCGTACCAATCGATACATTTAAATTGGAATTTCCACGTAAAATATTAAAATCGAATTGCCCGTCAGGGAACACTGAAAACTCGATACCGTCCTCAACAAAAATGAAAGAGTTACCGTAACCATTGTTAATAATAGTATTTGTGTTTCCTGAGTTGGTTGTAGTGGCATTAACAGTAAACCCAGTAAGTAGGATACTTGCTAATAAGAATATATATTTTTTCATGATTTGTGAGTTTTAAGTACCAAACCAGTTGGTAATTTGTTATACACATTAGTATTTACAAACAGCGTGCCAAAAAACAATGACTATATTTAAAACCTTGTAAATCAACAAACAAAAGTTGATAACTTTTTAAAGTTGAAATGTATTGTATTTTAATTGAAGGAAAAAGAGTTAACTTTGTTTATAATAATATTTAAAATGTAGAACCAATTCTTAATAATGAGAATATGCTTTATGAAAAATAGATCTAAAATAAAAAGCACTTTACAATTATATTTTATAACATTTGCTTTTTTCTCTTTCGTTTCAATGGTTAGTTTCGCTCAGGAGAAATTTGGTGGTCTAGCTCTTTATACATTACGAGACGAAATGGCTTTAAGCCCAAAAGATGTTCTCAAAGAAGTTGCTAATATTGGCTATAAATACATTGAATCTGCCGAATATAGTGATGGTAAATTTTACGGGATGAGTCCGCTAGAGTTCAAAAATTACCTAAATGAAATTGGATTGATACCCATGAGTGCTCATCAAGGGACAGTAACCTTTGAAAACGCTGATAAAATGATTGAAGATGTGAAGGCTGCGGGATTTAAATATTTTGTGATTCCAGTGCCTCCTATGGGCTTATTCAAATATTATTCAGAAACCCAAAGTATGGGCATGACGGGAGGGGCGACTAATCTTGCTAAAATATTGAATGCCTTAGGTGAAAAATGTTATAACGCAGGACTAAAATTATTATATCACAACCATGATTTTGAATTTAAAAAGAATGAAGATGGTATTGTTACAATAGATTATTTATTAGAAAACACCAACCCTAATTATGTTAATTTTCAAATGGATTTATATTGGGTGACCAAAGCAGGTGCCAAACCTATCTCTTATTTTGAAAAATATCCTGGTCGATTTAAAAGTTGGCATATAAAGGATATGGATGAGCGAGGTAATTTTGCACCAGTAGGCAATGGAAATATTGATTTTTATGGGATTCTTGATAAAAAAGATTTGTCTGGAATGGAATTTTATTTAGTTGAGCAAGACTTGACTTTCAATATGAAGCCTATGGAGGCTATAAAGATAAGTCACGAAGGATTAAAAAGATTTGGCTTTGAGTAAGTTTTGATTAAATCAATTTATAAAATTACACATAACAAATTCATTAAAAATCCCAAAACGCATTAAAGCGTTTTGGGATTTTTATTTAAATAAGACATTTGAATTAAAAAGGTTTATCTCTTTTTCTGTTTTTTAACATTACCATCTTGTTTAAAGTAGTAGTAATTATTGTCATTATCATAACGCTCATTATTATTGACATAATCATTATGACGTACAGTATTATAAGCGACAAAACGGTTTTCTCGGTTTACATAACCACGAGTGGCAACGATTTCACCCCAACGGTTAAATTTGACACGTAAATTGCCAACATGTGTTAAGATCCCTTTTTTTCCATGTTCATAGTCCATAAAAACATTGCCAATTCGGGTGACTTTTCCAAATCTATCATAATTTATAAATATGTTATTAATACTTCGTATCATACCGTTTCTATCTCGTGTGATATTGGTTTTTATAGGGCGACTAGAGGTATAGTTAATCGTAGTTTTAGGGCCATTATAAGTGACGTTCACTGTATTTCGTCTAGAGTTTACCATATAATTTGTGTTAAAATCGAAACTACCATCAGGGAATATTAAAAATTCCACCCCACGTTCCATAAACGTAATAGGTTGTGCAAAACGATAGTGTTTTGTGGCATCTACATTATGATCCTTGTTAGGATTTTCTGCTGTTACAGTATGTATGCTAAGTAGCATACCTGTAAATAAAAGTAGTATTGTTTTCATGAGTTCTTAATTATTTCTTTAAATAATGGTCTTATGCAATTCACATAGCTAAATTTTAGGTATTACCCTAATTTTTAGGTATGTTCATTTCATAGTCTCAAAAATTAAAATTCCGCCTACTCTTTAGCTTTTCGGCTTTCGCTGTTGTTTTAGTGAATTCAATTTGCGTGCCAAAAATATAATCATTTGTTTGATGTCTGATTTTGAGCTGTTTATGTGTTAATAAATTTTGATTTATTATTTATGGCATTTGAGTTTGCTAAAAATAATTTCATAATTTTATAGTGACTAATTCAACCTGCATGTCCATAAAACACGTTGCCTGCAAGAACTGCGAACGCACATTTAAAGATGACTATAATTTTTGCCCGTATTGCGGACAAAACGATAAAGAAGAATTAACATTGGGTGTTTTGTTTAGTAATACCATCTCTAATTATTTTTCCGTAGATGCTCGATTTTTTAAAAGTTTTTGGCCATTAATGGCTAAACCTGGTTATTTAGCAAGTAAATTTGTTGAAGGTAAACGCTTGCGGTATTTACATCCTGCACAGATGTATTTATTTGTTTCAGTGGTGTTTTTCTTTTTCTTTTCTTTTATAGAACGGGAACAAGTAGAAAGCTTGGATAGAACTTTTTCTGAAAGCTTTAAAAAAGAAAGAGAATTAAATAATGATATAGGGGAAAATACCAAAGATTCCTTATTACTAGATAAAAAGAACAAAAAACATATAGCAGATTCCATAGCAAAAGTAGAAATAACCAAAGCTTTGGCGGGAACTGAAAAATACACTCATTTTTCTAATCTAGCTATAGATTCTTTAAATAGGAAAGTTGACAATAGGGAAAACGGGGATTTTGATTTTAAAAAAGCTGAAGTAGATTCTTTAATAGACGCAGGTGCTAGTAATGATATTATTTATAAAGCTATGGGTCTTAAGGAAGGGGATGGCTATTTTAAACAAAGATTGTATACGCAAGGGTTAAAAATTTACAAAACTAGACAAGGTGGAGGTATTTTAAAAACGTTTTATGATGCTGTACCCATTGCTATGTTCTTTTTATTGCCAATTTTCGCTTTAATTTTAAAGTTATTATATAGAAAACGAGGTTCGTATTCGTATCATTTAGTGTTTAGCTTCTACTATTTTGCGTTTTTATTTACGGTATTTACTATTATTATAATTGTTAATTTTATAGTGGATATACCAGATGGTATAGATTGGCTAATAGCCCTTTCTACCTTTATTTATTTATGTTTGGCACTTAGTAAATTTTATCAGCAAGGCAAATTCAAAAGCTTTATTAAAGGCAGTATGGCTTCCTTTTTATTTTTATCGTTTGTTGCGCCTACTACAGTGCTTATTTTAGCCATGTTCGCCTTTTTGTTTTATTAAAAAGGATTAGAGCTTTTCTTTTAAGTACGTTCCGATTTCAGATTTGGTTTTTATAACCTCTTCTGGGGTTCCAATGGCAACGAGATGTCCGCCTGTTTCACCACCTTTGGGTCCTAAATCAATGATATAGTCGGCACACTTGATTAAATCTATATTGTGTTCAACAACAATGATGGAATGACCTATTTCAATTAAAGCTTTAAATGATTTCAATAATTTTTGAATATCATGAAAATGCAAACCAGTTGTTGGCTCATCAAAGATAAAAAGGGCCTTATCTTTATTATTTGCTTTTCCTAAAAATGAGGCTAATTTAATGCGTTGTGCTTCGCCACCAGACAGGGTAGAAGAGCTTTGTCCTAAAGTTACATATCCTAAACCAACATCTTGTAAAGGTTGGAGTTTGGTTTTTATTTTATTTTGTTTGTTTGCTTCAAAAAAAGCAATGGCATCATCAATAGTTAAATTAAGAATATCATCTATATTTTTATCGGCAAAAGTGACTTCAAGCACTTCTTTTTTAAAGCGTTTTCCTTTGCAAGTTTCGCATTCTAAATGCACATCGGCCATAAATTGCATTTCAATGGTTACTTCACCTTCGCCTTTGCAAGTCTCACAGCGTCCACCATCTACGTTAAAAGAAAAATGCTTGGCTTGATAGTTTCTAAGCATGCTTAGTTTCTGATTAGAGAACAACGTTCTTATATCATCATACGCTTTAATATAGGTGACAGGATTTGAACGAGACGATCTACCAATGGGGTTTTGGTCTACAAATTCTATATGTTTTATATTACTAAAATGACCTTCTAAGGCACTAAATTGACCGGGTTTATCACTAAAATCGGTTAATTTTTTTTGAAGAGCAGGAAATAATATTTTTTTAACCAACGTACTTTTTCCACTTCCAGAAACACCCGTAATTACAGTCAGCATTTCTAAAGGAAAACGTACGTCAATATTTTTCAAGTTATTCTCGCGAGCTCCAATAATATCAATATAATATTTTGAGGTTCTTCTTTTTTTAGGGACTTCAATTTTTAATGTGTCGTTTAAATATTGAGCGGTTAAAGAATTTGAATTCAGTATGTCTGCATAGGTTCCTGTGGCAACAACATGGCCACCAAACGTTCCCGCTTCAGGGCCAATGTCAATGATGTAATCTGCTGCCTTCATAATATCTTCATCATGTTCAACTACAATAACCGTATTTCCTAAATCCCGTAATTGTTTTAAAACTAAAATTAAACGCTCGGTGTCTTTAGGATGCAAGCCGATACTAGGTTCATCTAAAATATACATAGACCCTACGAGGCTGCTTCCCAAAGATGTTGCAAGATTGATTCTTTGGCTTTCACCACCAGAAAGCGTGTTCGATTTTCTATTCAACGTTAAATAGTCTAGTCCGACATTAGCTAGAAATAATAAGCGATTATTAATCTCTTTTAATAATCTGTTAGCTATTTGGGTATCATAATCATTTAGCTCTAGTTGTTTAAAAAAACTACGTAACTTTTCTAGTGGCATTTCCACTAAATCTGTAATAGTTGCACCAGCAATTTTGACATAACCAGCTTCAACTCGTAAACGCTTGCCATTACAGGTTTTACATTTCGTTTTTCCGCGATAACGAGATAACATGACACGATTTTGAATTTTATAAGCTTTGGCTTCTAACTCCGCAAAAAATGAATTCAGACCTTCAAAATGTGCATTTCCGTCCCAAATAAGTTGTTTTTGGGCATCGCTTAATTGAAAATAAGGTTTGTGTATGGGGAAATCGAATTTGTGGGAATTATTAACCAATTGATCTCTGTACCAGCTCATGCTTTCGCCACGCCACGGAAAAATGGCATTTTCATATATGGAAAGCGCTGTGTTAGGGATTACCAAATCGTCGTCAATGCCAATAATATCACCATAGCCCTCACATTTAGGGCATGCGCCATAAGGATTGTTAAAACTAAATAAATGTACGTTTGGTTCTAAAAAAGTAATGCCATCCAATTCAAATTTGTTGCTAAAATGACGTTGTGTATTATCGGAAAGGGTTTCTATGATGCATTCTCCTTTGCCTTCAAAAAAAGCAGTTTCAATGGCATCGGCCAATCGGTTTAAAAAATCTTCTTCATTTTTTAAAATAATTCTGTCAACAACAAGATATGTGCTGGATTCTAATTTTTTATCAATGTTCGCGTCTTCAATTCTTAAAACATCATCGCCAACTTTTAATCTTGCGTAGCCCTGTTGATTCAGTACTTTAATTTTATCAGCTATTGAACGCCCATCTTCCAAGTGAATAGGAGCGAGAAGCAATAATTTTTCACCTTCAGGAAACGATTTTAAATATTCCAAAACATCTGTAGTGGTATCTTTTTTTACTTCATTACCAGAAACGGGTGAGTAAGTTTTGCCTATTCTAGCAAATAGTAATTTAAGGTAATCGTAAATTTCCGTGCTTGTACCAACGGTTGAACGTGGATTGGTGGAATTTACTTTTTGCTCTATAGCAATGGCGGGAGCAATGCCTTTTATATAATCTACTTTGGGTTTATCTAATCTGCCTAAAAATTGTCTGGCATAACTCGATAAACTTTCCACATAGCGTCTTTGTCCTTCTGCATATAGAGTATCAAAAGCCAAACTTGATTTTCCTGAGCCCGATAAGCCTGTTATAACCACTAATTTATTTCTGGGAATGACAACATCGATATTTTTTAAATTATGCAGTTTAGCACCTTTAATGATGATATTTTCTTTTGGATTTACTTCGGAAATATTAGTAATCATATATAGTAAGCGTATAATCTTGTAAAGATAATACAAGTATAACAACCTAAAAAATAGATTTTATCTTAAAGAAATATTAAAAAAAAATATTATTTTTTGTTTTTTAGGAATGATTGTTGTTATATTTGACTCATAATTACACAAATACATAAATAACAGCCTATAGCATAACATTACTTTTAAACTATTAACCCCAAGCAACGAAGGCTACTTCGCGGCAATAAAAGTAATTATTATGCAAGAAGAACTCATAACAGACGCCACTTTAGTTAGCTCCTACATTAAAGGAAATGAAAGCGCTTTAGAAATATTAATAAAGCGACACAAGCAAAAAATTTATAGTTTTATTTATTCAAAGGTATATGATAAAGATGTCGCCGAAGATATTTTTCAGGATACTTTTATTAAAGTCATACGCACCCTTAAAAAAGGTAATTATAATGAAGAGGGTAAATTTTTGCCTTGGGTGATGCGAATCTCCCATAATCTAGTCATTGATTTTTTCAGGAAAAACAACAGGTTACCAAAATTTGATAATAGCGGTGAGTTTAGCATTTTTTCGGTATTAAGTGATACTAGTTTAAATGCTGAAAACAGTATTATAAAAGAGCAGGTAGAATATGATGTAAGACGTTTGGTAGACGAACTTCCTGAAGATCAAAAGGAGGTGTTGCTAATGCGGATTTATAACGATATGAGTTTTAAGGAAATATCAGATAAAACAGGTGTTAGTATCAATACGGCCTTAGGGCGTATGCGTTATGCGCTAATTAATTTGAGGAAGATAATTGATAAACACAATATTGTTTTAACAAATTAATACAGATACACAATAAAGTAAATTTTGCTGCGTTATTAATTTATCAACGTATAATTTATTAAAATGGCAAAAAATTACACTAAAATTTCTATTGAAACATCAAATGATTTAAAACCTAAAGATGAAACTATTGATTTTCTTCTTAACTATTCAAAAGCTTTGAGTGTTTTAAAGTCGGCTAAGGTAGAGTTTGAATTAGTATTAAACTAAATCTTTGGAAAAGTCCTAATTTTTTAATTAGGACTTTTCTTATTTAAATAATCATTGATTACCGCTTTCCTGCCAATAGTTTTTGTGATTATATCTTTATCTAAATTCCAACCTCTAGCAGGTGAATATTCTCTGCCATACCAAATAATTTGCAAATGCAAATCATTCCATAATTCTTCTGGAAATAAACGTTTTGCATCTTTTTCAGTTTGAACCACATTTTTACCATTACTTAAATTCCATCTGTACATCAACCTGTGAATATGTGTATCTACCGGAAATGCGGGAACCCCAAAGGCTTGAGACATGACCACACTTGCTGTTTTATGTCCTACAGCAGGAAGTGCTTCTAAAGCTTCAAAACTTTGAGGCACTTGTCCTTCATGTTTTTCAATAAGTATTTTGGATAATCCATATATCCCTTTACTTTTCATAGGAGATAAACCAACAGGTTTAATGATCTCTCTTATCTCTTCAACCGAAAGTTTAACCATATCATACGGATTGTCAGCTTTCTCGAATAATAAAGGCGTTATTTTGTTTACACGAACATCTGTACTTTGAGCGGACATTAATACGGCGATAAGTAATGTGTAAGGGTCTTTGTGGTCTAATGGGACAGGTATTTCAGGATATAGCTTATTTAAAGTATTAATAATAAAGTTTACGCTTTCTTGTTTGGTCATTCCGTTGTAATTTAGCAATTACAAAGTTAGAAAATATGAACACATTAAAAGTAGGAGATAAAGCTCCAAATTTTACAGCTTTAGATGAACAAGGTAAAACGATTTCCTTAAGTGATTATGCAGGCAAAAAACTAGTTGTTTTTTTCTATCCGAAAGCAAATACACCAACGTGTACGGTTGAATCTTGTAATTTAAGTGATAATTACAAAACCCTTGTAGATGAAGGCTTTGAAGTAATTGGAGTTAGTGCTGACAGTCAAAAAGCTCAGACAAATTTTAAAAAGAAATATAAATTTCCGTATCCATTAATTGCTGATGTAAATAAAGATGTTATTAATGCGTTTGGGGTTTGGGGGCCTAAAAAATTTATGGGACGTACCTTCGATGGTATTCACAGAATCACTTTTGTTATAGATGAAAAAGGTATTATTTCAAAAGTTATTCACGATGTTAAAGCGAAAAATCATGCTTCTCAAATATTAGAATAAATGAAAAAGCCTCGTAATGAGGCTTTTATTATTTTCTTTTTTTAAGCGTAATAGGTTTTAATGTTTGCAATGGTTTACGTGTAAATCCGAACAGACGATAATCTTTAATTAAATCGGCCGTTCCTTCAGGCACCATATCTTCCCAACCTCTTTCGCCATCATCAATCATCTGCAGAATTTGTCTTGAGAAGATGTTCATGATGCTTTTATCATAATCCTTAATGTCAATCACTTTACCATTGTATTTAAAGAATTTATATAATTCTTTCATACGAGGATATACTTTTAAATTTTCACTATCTATAAGCTCACCTGTCTCTGGATCAAGCATAGGGTATAAGTATACTTTTAAATCCTTAAAGAATAATTTTCCAAAAGCCTCGAGAATACCACCGCTTAAATGACGATAATATTTTTCGTCAAAAATATCTACCAAATTGTTCACACCCATGGCAAGTCCCATTCTGGCTTTCGTGTAATTTGAAAAATATTCAACAACTTTATAATATTCCTGAAAATTAGAAATCATTACCGATTGACCAAGTGAGCATAGCAAATCGGCTCTATCCATAAAATCTTGCTCATCTATTTCTCCTTCTGCACGTAAATTGGATAGGGTAATTTCAAAGACAACCTCTGTATTTTCTTTGTCAACTTTATTTTCATTTATAAACATTTCGTATGACTTGTCATACATGGCCATATTTACTTTCGTTACGGGTCTAAAACTACCACGTAAAGCCAAAATATTTTTCTTGTATAAAATTTTAGCCGGCAAGATATTTTTACCATCTGGACCAAACATCACGGCATCTGTCATGCCATTCTTTACTAGTTGTAAGCTCATCAGCCTATTATCAACATTTTTAAAAGCGGGGCCAGAGAAGTTTATGGTATCTATTTCTAATTGATCTTTATCTAGATGATCATATAGATAACGTAGCAATTTTTTTGGTTCATTATATTTGTAAAAAGCGCCATAAATTAGGTTTAGACCTAAAACACCCAATGTTTCTTGTTGTAATCTGGCATCTGTTTCTTTGAAGCGAACATGTAGAATAATTTCATTATAATCTTTGCCAGCTTCAATTTGATATTTAATACCTACCCATCCATGACCTTTAAACTGCTTAGCAAAATCAATTGTGGCCACCGTATTGGCATAAGCAAAAAATATTTTATTTGGGTTTTTATCTCTTGTAAGACGTTTTTCAATAAGGCTCATTTCATGCGTTAGCATTTTTCTAAGTCGAGCCTCAGTAACATAACGACCATCATCTTCAACACCATAAATGGCATCACTAAAATCTTTATCATAAGCAGACATCGCTTTTGCTATGGTACCAGATGCGCCACCAGCTCTAAAAAAATGTCTGCAGGTTTCTTGTCCTGCACCAATTTCAGCAAATGTTCCGTAAATGTTTTCGTTTAAATTTATGCGAAGGGCTTTCGTCTTTAGAGAGGGAATGTCATCAAACTCTTTATCTCCTTTGATGGTTATTTCCATATTATTTTTAGGTTACTTTAGTGAACAAAACAAAGGTATCAAATATTGGATGCAAATAAAAAATTAAGTCTAATTTTGTTAATCTAATTCTATAGCTTTTTGTTTGAAGATAAAATGAACATAATTATTTTATGGTTTTTTTTAAAAAGCAGATTAAAAATTATGATTTAGACTTTATACAGTATTAATTTGATTTAAAACATTTTTTTTGAAAGTAACATTTTTAGGTACAGGCACATCCCAAGGCATTCCAATTATAGGGAGTCATCATCCTGTATGTTTAAGTAAAGATTTTAAGGACAAGAGATTGCGAGCTTCTGTATTAGTAGAACTTAATGGGGTTACATATTTAATTGACTGTGGGCCCGATTTCAGACAGCAAATGTTGATGAGTGGTTGTGAAAAAATTGATGCTATTTTATACACTCACGAACATTCAGACCATATTATGGGATTGGATGATATTAGACCCTTTTATTTTAAACAAGGAGATATCACCATTTATGGGCATAAGCGTGTGCTAAAATCTTTAAAGAAGAAGTTTGACTATATATTCAAAACAGAACACAAGTACCCCGGAGCCCCAACTGTTCTACCTAATCGTATTAAAAATAAGCCTTTTGAAATTAATAGTCAGGAGATTATCCCCATAAATGTAAAACATTTAAAGCTACAAGTTTTTGGATTTAGGTTTAATGATTTCGCTTACATAACAGACATGAAAACCATACAAGATAAAGAAGTAGAAAAGCTAAAAAATCTTAAGGTTTTAGTGGTCAATGCGCTTCGTATAGAGCCTCATTATTCGCACTTGAATTTAGAGGAAGCTTTACAGTTTATTGAAAGAGTTAATCCGGAAAAAGCCTATTTGACACATATAAGCCACATGATGGGTTTTCATGAAGAGGTAGAAAAAACATTGCCGAAAAATGTATTTTTGGCATATGATAATTTACAAATCACCATTTAAAAGTTTATTATGAAGCAAAAAATTTTCATGTATCTATTTGTTTTTTCCATATTGTTAGCTTTATTTCTGTATGTAAACTCTAAACGAATCATTGAAATTCAAAATAAAAAGTTAGAAACATACACCAATCAATTGGAAAAGTATAAAGACTCTCTTGCTACACTTCAAAATGACATTTTGGATGTATCCCATTTTAATTTAGATAGGAATGAAGATGCCATTTCTTATTTTGAAAACAAAGGTTATAAGATAGATGAATTAATTCCACTCATAAAAGATGAACTTTATAAGTTAAATGAAGCAAAAGGCGAACACCCCATAATTCCTTATGCCTCCAGCGAAGGAAGGCGCATGATGATTAATACCGTAAAACTTCTTAATCATAAATGGATTATAGCTGATTTTTCGGATGGAGACTATTGGGGAGAACTTTTTTTAACTTATGAAATAACTGACTCAAAAGAATTAAAATTTAAATTGGTGGAATCTTTCTTATATCCATTCAATTAATTTTTAATTCTAAAAGCAACTCCTTTCTGCTTTTTTGTTTCTCCAATATATGAATATTCATAGGTGTATGACGAATCAGTTGTTGTTAAAATCTTTAAATGAATATCTTTCTGCTCAACCCTGTTTTTTGGATGTATGGTTTTAAAAATCATTTCACAATCATTAATCCATCTGACATGCGAGGAATCTTTTTTTTGATTGTAAGTTTCAACCTGTAAACTATCCGTTCTGGAAAAAGTAGATGTGTACAATTTACCATCAATAGTGACTTCACTATAAAAATGGCCTGTTTTATAATCTTTACAATTTCTTTCGCTATTATAGCAGCCAAATAAACTAAGCAGGCTAATCAATATAAAAAACTTATTCATACATGTCATTTATTGCAAAATTACTAAACTAAGTTTACAATATTAGTTTTGGAAGTTTTTAAAAGTGCCATCCGAATAAAAGATAACAATCCGTTCAATATGTTTTCCATCATTAGATTCTAAATTTAACTTGGTTTGGATATCTAAAGGGATTTCTTTTTTTTTCGAATCTTCTTGATGTAATATGTTATTTGAAGCAGGGAACGAGCCTTTTCCATTTAACAACCAATATAATTCTACTTCGGGATAGGTTGACAAAATTTTCAAAACAAAATCTAAACTAGGTTTGTTTCTTCCTGAAAGAATATGGGAAATACTCGAGCGTTGTACGCCTACTTTTTCAGCAAAAGAAGACGCAGATTCTCCATAAAAGTCAATAATCTTTTGTAGTCTTTTAGTAAAATCCTCGCTGTTTATCATTGTAAACCATTGAAATGAATTATGGTTTTACAAATGTAAATATATATATTTAAAATTCATAAACAATCTTAAACAATATGCTATTTGTATAAATAAAAACTTTACGTAATAGTATTTAATATTCTGAAATATACATAATTACACTTATTTTTTCATAAAGTACTTTTCCGTAGTGTTACCAATGTATTAAACAGTGTTTTTTTGTTTAATAATGTAAACGATTGTAGGGTTTATTTTTGTTTACAAATGTAAAATTGTATTTGTTTACATTTGTAGAATAATTATTTTTAATGAAAGTAGAAGCTATTCAAATACTGTTTTCTAGATTTAAAGAAAGCACATTATATCATAGGTATATCACCAACAATCACATAGAACCTCTTATAAAAAAATGGGGGAATTTGGTAGATGTTAAAATTATAGGACACTCTGTTTTAAACAGTCCTATTCATGCTGTTAAAGTTGGTACAGGTCCAAAAAAGATACTCATGTGGTCTCAAATGCACGGAAATGAATCCACCACCACGAAGGCTATTTTCGATCTTTTGAATACTTTTCTTTCTGAAGATCAATCAGTAAAACGCATATTAGACACTTGTACTATATGCATCATTCCTATATTAAACCCAGATGGAGCTTTAGCTTACACTAGGGTCAATGCTAATAACGTGGATTTAAATAGGGATGCACAATTAAGAACGCAACCGGAAAGCAAGATTTTAAGAGCTGTTTTTGAAGATTTTAATCCGGATTTTTGTTATAATCTTCATGGGCAACGCACTATTTTTAGTGCTGGTAAAACCAATAAACCAGCAACAGTATCTTTTTTGGCTCCGGCACAAGATGAATTATGTGCTGTAACATCCAATAGGATGATTGCTATGGAGGTTATTGGCAAAATGAATGAAGCTCTTCAGCAAGTAATTCCAAATCAAGTAGGGGTATATGATGATGCTTTTAATTTAAATTGTGTCGGGGATACGTTTCAAAGTGAAAACATTCCAACGATATTATTTGAAGCGGGGCATTATTTTGATGACTATGAGCGAGAACATACCAGAAAATATATCTATATTTCTTTATTAACATCTTTATGTTATATATCCGAGGGCGATGTAGATGGCAGTTTGTATAAATCTTATTTTAATATTCCTGAAAATGATAAATGTTTTTTAGATGTTATTATTAGAAATGCGAAATTGAAAATGCATTCAGATACAACAGATATAGGTATTCAATATCAAGAGCGATTAATTGATGGAGTCGTTAAATTTGTTCCTAAAATTGAAAAAATTGAAAATTTAGATTTGTATTATGGTCATAAAGAGATTAATGCTAATAGCGATTTAGTATTGGATACTCATTTTAATACTATTGAACTGAACTACGAAAACGATTTCGTAATGATAAATAATAAAAAAACATCAATATTATCGAAATAAAATGATGTAATTATGCCTTATTATTGATGAAAATGTATTAATTTTGGTTTTTAATTAAGAATAATTAATTATGGGGAAAATTAAATTAGACGAAATCGATCACCAAATTCTTGATATGTTAATAGATAACACTAGAATTCCTTTTACAGATATAGCAAAGAAACTTTTAATATCAGCTGGAACGGTACATGTACGTGTGAAAAAAATGGAAGAATCAGGTATTATAAAAGGATCTTCTTTAACTTTAGATTACAAAAAGCTGGGGTATTCATTTATTGCATATGTTGGCATATTTTTAAACAACACCTCTCAAACAAAGTTTGTATTAGAACGTGTTAATGAAATCCCTTTTGTTACTGTTGCTCATATAACTACTGGCAAATTCAATATATTTTGCAAAATTAGAGCAAGAAGTACGGAACATGCTAAAGAGGTTATTTTTAAATTAGATGATATAGAAGGGGTTTACAGAACAGAAACCATGATTTCTCTTGAAGAAAGTATCAATGACAAAAAACGTTTGATGCATTCCATTTTTAATGAAATGTAAAAACCACTCATATATAATAAAAAAGCCCTTTATTTAAAGGGTTTTTTTGTGTAAAAACTTAATCATAATCTCCCACTAACATTCTGTTTTATAACTCCTTTCACATCGTATAAGACACCAATCGGTTTTAATAAAGATTTTAAGTCTAAATTTTGAAATTCACTATGTGCTACTGTGAGTATGATAGCATCAAAAATCGTTTTAGGCAAAATTTTTGTAGTTTCAAGCCCATACTCGAGTTCAACTTCTTCTGGATTTGCCCATGGATCAAAAATAGTTACATCAATTCCATAGCCTTTAATTTCGGTAACAATATCGACTACTTTTGTGTTTCTAACATCTGGACAATTTTCCTTAAAAGTAAAGCCTAGAATTAGTATTTTAGAATCCTTTAGAGCTATCTCTTTTTGTAGCATGAGTTTAATAACTTGTGATACAACATATAAGCTCATGCCATCATTAACACGTCTTCCTGCCAATATTATTTCAGGATGATGACCAACTGCTATAGACTTTTGAGCTAAGTAGTATGGGTCTACACCAATGCAATGGCCACCTACCAAACCTGGTTTGAATGGTAAGAAGTTCCATTTTGTACTGGCAGCTTCTAATACTTCATGCGTGTCTATACCTAAAAGATTGAAGATTTTAGCTAACTCGTTTACAAATGCAATATTTATATCTCTTTGTGAATTTTCTATAACTTTGGCCGCTTCAGCAACTTTTATGGATGGAGCCAAATAGGTTCCAGCAGTTATAACACTTGCGTATAATTCATTGATTTTTTTTCCTGTTTCAGGAGTGGATCCAGAAGTTACTTTTAATATCTTATCTACAGTATGCAATTTGTCACCAGGGTTTATTCGTTCGGGGGAATAACCTACATAAAAATCTATGTTAAATTTGAGGTTGCTTAATGTCTCTAATATAGGGACGCATTCTTCTTCGGTAGCTCCAGGATAAACAGTTGATTCATAAATGACGATATCATTCTTTTTAAGAACACTCCCAACGGTTTCACTGGATTTGAACAAGGGGTTTAAATTAGGTCTATTATTTTTATCTATAGGTGTAGGTACTGTTACAATATAATAATTGCAATCTTTAATATCTTTTATGTTAAATGAGCAAAGCAAACCAATATCATTATTTGGTTTTTTCTTTAATACTGACAGTAGCATATCCGCTTCAATTTCTTGAGTATTATCTATGCCTTTAAGTAGTTGAGAAATTCTTTTTTCATTAATATCAAAACCCACGACATTGTATTTTGTTGCAAACAGGCGTGCTAACGGTAAACCGACATACCCCAGACCAATAACGGCAATTTTTATATTCTTCATAATTATTTTATGGTAATTATCTTAAGTGTTCCCAATACCAAGAAATAGCTTCTTTTAAGCCAGTACTAATATCGTATTTAGGATGGTAATTTAGTAACTGTTTTGCTTTATCAATGGATGCTAACGAGTGGGGGATATCTCCAATTCTGTTATTAGTATGTTTTATTTCTATGTTTTTAATTTCGGAATCAAAATCAGATAGATAATCTTTCAATAAATGTACCAATTCTAAAAGCGTTGTTCTCTGTCCGTAAGCAACATTATATATAGTATTCAATGCCTTTTTATTCTCAATAGTTAAGGCATTTATATTCATTTGTACAACATTATTTATATATGTAAAGTCTCTAGAATAACTTCCATCTCCATTTATAACGGGAGACTCATGATTTATAAGTTGTTTTACAAATTTTGGAATTACAGCAGCGTAAGCTCCATCAGGGTCTTGTCTTTTACCAAAAACATTAAAATACCTAAGACCAATAGTGTCAAATTTATAGGTATTATAAAAAATCTCAGCATATAATTCATTTACATATTTTGTAATAGCGTAAGGAGATAAGGGCTTTCCAATAACATCCTCTGTTTTAGGGAGTGCTTTATGGTCGCCGTAAGTTGAGGAACTGGCTGCATAAATAAACCTTTTAACACCGGCATCTTTTGATGCCACTAGCATATTGAGAAAACCAGAGATATTTACTTCATTCGTAGTGATGGGATCTATAATGGATCGTGGCACAGAACCTAAAGCAGCTTGATGCAGTACATAATCAATGTTTTTACAAGCATTCTGGCAATCAACAAAATTTCTTATATCTCCTTCTATAAGTGTAAAATTGGATATTGATAAAAATGGCTTGATATTTTCTATTTTACCTGTAGAAAAATTATCTAAGCATACTACGTTACTGCTTTTTAATAACATTTCACATAAATTAGAACCAATAAATCCAGCTCCTCCAGTAATTAGAATTCTTTTCCCTTTTAATGCCTCTAATTGTTGATAAGTCATTTAAATTTAAATTTTGCTTAATTAATATTAGTAAAATGAAAAAATATATTAAGCAAAGTTAACTAATTAAGTCGGCTTTTACTTTTGTTTATAAATTGAAATAATATGTGATTTATACCCCATAATAAAAATCTCAATATTGTAATATTCACAATTATATTACTTTTAAGACATAAAGTAGTAGGTAATATTTGGGGATTATGCATATAATCGTCTTTTTTTTTATTGAATAACAAAAAAAAGGTATTTAACCGATTTTAATTACTCTTTTAGCGAATTAACTTAATTCTTCTCTTTTCACACTAAAACAATTACTAAATTTACATTGTTAAACGAAAAATTAAATTGATTAATAGCTGTAAATTAATTTAAAATTTAATGTCTAAAATGATTTAAAAAAGATATACATTTAAAACTCTTCCCTCAAAAATTAATGTACTTCTGAAAATTATTGTGATTATTAAATGTAATGTATGGTTATTAATTAGTGAAATTTGATTTTTGTTTATCCACGAAGGGGATCTTCAAAAACATTTTAATTATTTGATTGTTAATTGGATGAATCTCCAATATAATGACCTGAAAATTATAGTATGTTGACTAAAACAAAAATATATTTATCATTACCGCATATGGGAGACTCAGAACAAAAATTTGTTAACGAAGCCTTAAATGCCAATTGGATTTCTTTTTTTGTTTCTAACATAGAAGGTTTTGTAAAAGGACTTTGTTTGACTAGTGCTTCATATTTAATGCAAAATGATTTATATAGAATTCTCAATATTATCACAAAAACCCCAAGTTTATGATAAAGAAATACTTTACCAATCATTCGAAAAAACATGCATCCAAATGGATGGTGTTTGCTATAGATATAGCCATTGTATTATTGGCGTTTTCTATATCTTATATAATAAGATTTAATTTTAGGCTAAATTTCGATTTAAATCAATTTCTTATACAAATTCCTTTTGTATTGGCATGTACCGCCGTTAGCTTTTTGTTTTTTAAATCATTTAGAAGTGTAATAAGATATACAGCATTTTCTGATATTGTTAATTTGTTTAAGTCTGTTGTATTCATGACGACCTTAACCGCTTTGTCTGTTTTTATAAATAACGAGGTAAATTTAATTAATGGTTTTACAATTCCATTATCAATATTGGTAATACATTCCTTATTAAGTTTTG
The DNA here is from genome assembly GCF_003258355.1 of Confluentibacter sediminis. GTDB lineage: Bacteria > Bacteroidota > Bacteroidia > Flavobacteriales > Flavobacteriaceae > Confluentibacter > Confluentibacter sediminis. The sequence goes on from NZ_QKPO01000003.1 coordinate 47,702, forward strand.
TTTTGTTAAGCACTAGCAGATTATTGTTTAAAATGTATTTTAATTATTTTAATAATAAGTATATATCATCGAAAAGAGTGCTTATTTACGGAACGGATGATTCGGCTGTGATTACCTATAATGCATTAATTAATAGTACAGTACAAAGGTTTAATGTTCTAGGATTCATTGATGACAACGTTTTAAATAAAGGAAAATCTATAAATGGCATATCAATTTTACCATTAAACAAAATAAATAAAGAATTCATCAAATCTTTTGACATTGACGAAATTATAATATCCATAGAAGATATTGATGAAAATAGGTGTCTGATTTTAAAGGCATTAAATATCAAACTAACTAAAGTTCCGTCTTTGGAATCTTGGGTTAGTGGAGATTTTACTTTTAATAAAACCAAAAAAATTCAAATTGAAGATTTATTGGGAAGAACGCAAATAAAAATAAACAACACGAATGTTGCAAAAGAATTTGTTGGAGAGACGCTGTTAATAACAGGTGCTACTGGTTCTATTGGTAAAGAGTTGGTTAGAGAACTTATTAATTTTGATGTAAAAAAGTTGATTTTAATAGATCATTCAGAATCCGCACTGTATGATTTGCAGCTAGATTTAAAACTAAAAGGAAAACATAATTTTGTAGCTGTTGTGGCGGATATTAGCGATAGTTTAAGAATTGACATGCTTTTTCAAGAGTATAAACCTACTTTTGTTTTTCATACAGCTGAATATAAGCATGAACAGTTAATGGAAAAGTCGCCATACGAAGCTATTAAAATAAATGTCAATGGTACTAAGTTTTTAGCAGACGCATCATCGAGGTATCATGTGAAAAAATTTGTATTTGTATCATCTGATAAAGCCATAAATCCAACCAGTTCAATTGGGGTTACAAAGCGATTGGCCGAACTTTATATAACCTGTTTGCAAAAAGAAAGTAAGACGAAATTTGTAATAACCCGTTTTGGCAATGTAATGGGCTCTAAAAACTCACTAATTTCTGTTTTTGAAAGTCAAATTGAAAATAGGAATCCAATAACTATTGCTCATAAAGAGATGACTAGATTTTTTATGACAATTTTTGAGGCTGTTGAGCTTGTTTTGGAAGCAGCAACCATGGGTAAGGGAGGTGAAATATTTGTGTTTGACACAGGTGAATCCATAAAAATATACAATATTGCCAAAAAAATGATAAATTTGGCAGGTCTAAACTATCCTGAAGACATCGACATAAAAGAAACTGGATTAGCCTTGGGAGAAAAAATTCATGAAGAATTCACGTCTACTATTGAAAGTCCAGCATATACATACCATAAAAAAATATTAATTTTTACTTCATTGGAACTTAATCATGCTAAAATAAAATCAGAAATTGAAGAATTGTGTTTTGCTAACCGTTTTCAGCATAATGATATTATGTTGAAGATGAAGCAATTAATCCCTGAAAATCAACCTGATAATTCTGAATATGACCGTTTATATAAACGAGTTCAGTCTTATAAAAAAGTAAAAGGCATGTTGCCTGAAAAAAACAATCAAGTAAATATAAATTAATAAATAAATTAGTATTTTCCCCCAAATAATTTTTAATATGAATATTACTTTTTTTAAAAAAGAATTAATTGTTTTATTGTGTTTTAGTTTTATTCTATCATCATGTGTAAGCAAAAAGGAAGTTGTTTATTTTCAAAATGCTAAAAATTTTGAAACTATGGTTGATACTGAAACTTTTAAAGCTAAATTAAAAATTGGAGACATATTAAGTATATATGTTTCTACTATAAATCCTCAAGATGCCGTACCTTATAATATAGTAATACAAAGTGGTAGCATGGGAAGTTTAATTGATTATTTAATTGATGTAGATGGCAACATAGATTACCCTATTTTAGGTAAAGTTAAATTAGTAGGTTTAACCGTAGAGGAAGCAAAAGAATTATTTAAGAAGAAATTCTCTGAGGGACAACTATTAAAGGATCCTGTAATAATTATTAGGGTTTTAAATTTTAGAGTTACTGTAGCAGGCGAAGTGAGATCACCTGGCGTATATCCTGTATCCGGAGAACGAGTATCAATACTCGAAGCATTAGGCTTAGCTGGAGATTTAACTATTAAAGGTAGGCGAGACAATGTATTAGTGGTTAGGGATTTCAATGGTACTAAAACGTATACAAGAGTAGATTTGACTAATAAAGAGGTATTTAATTCTCCTGTATTTTATTTAACCCAAAACGATTACATTTATGTAGAACCTAATAATTCTTCTATTAGTGCGGCTTCTGGTGATTTAAGAATTTCTACAATAATTACAATTACGTCATTTATTTTAACAACTGCTCTTATTTTTGTTACAAGAAATTAATGATGTTTTAGCTAAAAACTCAGGCATATAATTTTTAAAGGATGCTAAAATTGTTTTTAGTGTTTTCTATTATACTGTGTAATAGAGTTTTTTGATTTTTATTTAAAATTAAATTAGAAAGTATAGCAACTTGGTCTTTATTATGGGCATCAGTTGCAACAAAATCTATAAGATTTTCATCTATTAAATAAGTTGCTGTTTTTTCAACATGCTTTCCATAATAATTAGTTAACGAGAGCAAATTTAATTGAAAAAAACAGCCCAACTGTTTAAGTTTATTATAAAAATCTTTATTATTATGATAGTAAGGATATCTTTCTGGATGTGCTAGAATAGGAATGTAACCTCTGGTTTTTATTTTAAATATAATGTCTTCTAAATTAATAGGTGCTTGAAAATAAGACATTTCAACAAGTACATAATTACCTTTTAAAGTAAATAAATTTTTATCTTCTATAAGTTTTTCAAAGTTATAATCCATCATATATTCCGCTGCTGGATTAATTCTTATACTAGATAATAGTTTAGGTTTTAATGCTTCCAATAATTTAAAATAAGAATCCCCTATGGTTTCATCGGTATTGGGATAAAAATCCTCATAGACATGAGGTGTTGGAATAAATTCTTTAATTCCAAGGTCTTTTAATTTATTTATTAAGTTTATGGATTCTTTAATGTTTTTTGCGCCATCATCAATACCAGGCAAAATATGATTATGAATATCGACAAAATCTTCAAGTAAGTCTTTTAGAAATTGTTTTTTAGTAAATACTTGGAGCATAGTATAATATATTTAGTAGGTAAATATTAATATAAAAAAAATCCAGTAATTTACCTCAAATTATTCAGAATAAAACTTAAAAGAATCAATAATGATGGACTCGTCTACCAAACAATCAATTTTTGGTTTTCCTATAGATTCTAACAATACAAAATTTATGTTTCCATGATTGTTTTTCTTATCATATTTAAGAAGTTCAATGATTGATGGATAATCACTTTTTGCTATGTCAACTTTCCCATAATAATTACCGAATAATTGTTTAATACCGTTAGTGGTTTCTTCAGGAAAACCAACTAATTTGGTTGATATATAACTAGCCAAAACAATTCCTATAGCTATGGCTTCCCCATGGAGCAATGATGTTTTATTTGGATTAGTCAAAAAATAAGATTCAATGGCATGGCCTAAAGTATGTCCGTAATTAAGTGTTTTTCTCAAGCCATTTTCATAAGGATCTTCATCTACAACTGCTTTTTTAATTAGTACGGACTCGTAAATTAAATCATCTAAATCATCAATTTTTAATTTTGACAGGTCTTTAAATTTATTCCAATAAGTTTCACTGCTGATTAATCCGTGCTTAAGCATTTCAGCTAAACCAGATTTCATTTGGTTTTGAGGTAAGGTTTGTAAAAAGACGGTGTCAATAAGCACCATATCGGGGTTACTTATAACACCTATTTGATTCTTTAAATTGCCTAAATCCACACCTGTTTTTCCACCAACAGATGCATCAACCATTGATAACAATGAAGTTGGAACATTTATATAAGCAATTCCACGTTTAAATGTACACGCTACAAAGCCACCTAAATCGGTTACAACACCACCACCAACATTTATGAGTAAACTTTTTCTATCGGCATTTAATTCAGAAAGTGAATTCCAAACTCCAACACAAGTGTCAATATTTTTATTGATTTCACCCGCTTCAATTTCTATGATTTCTATACTTGAATTTGTTTCCAGTTTAGCAAGGAAATTTGGTAGGCAATAAGTGTGGGTATTGGTATCAACTAAAATAAATATTTTAGAAAAATTATTATTTTGAATGTATTGATTTAGTGAAGTATAGCATGTTTCATTAAAATGAATGATACAATCGTTTGCAGTAATGGAATTCATCTATAAAAAATGTTTTTTTAATATCAGATAGCTTATAAAATCTTCAATATTTAAATAATTTAATCAATAGAATAATAATTAAATTATAAAAGATATTTTTTTACGAAAAAAAATTTTCACAATTGGGCGAAATTAAGAATTTTTAAGCAAATGAATCCTTAAGAGATAATTATCTTTGCATAAATTTCCCAAAATGATTTCAGAAAAAATTTTCAATAATACAAAAATTGCTTTTTCATTAAAAAGTGATACCGAATTAGAGCGTGCTTATTTTTTATTTAAAATGATATCTATAGAGCCTTTAGTTAAAATTGGAACTGCCGCTACAAACTTTGCATTAAAGGCTCATTTACCTATTGAAGGGCTTATACGCTCGACGGTTTTTGATCACTTTTGTGGAGGTGTAAATGAAGAGGACTGTTTGCCTGTTATTCATAAAATGTTTGAAAAAGGGGTTAGCTCTGTATTGGATTATTCTGTGGAAGGTAAAGAAAGTGAAGCGGAATTTGATTCTGCCATGCAAACTATTTTAAAAATAATTGATTTCGCAAAAGAGATAAAAGCCATTCCGATAGCTGTTTTCAAACCAACAGGCCTTGGTCGTATGTCTCTCTATGAAAAAAAGGGGGCTGGGGATTCATTAACGCCAAAAGAGCAAGAAGAATGGCATAATATTGTTGCTAGATATGACGCTATTTGTAAAAAAGCAAAAGCTAATGATATGGCTGTGTTGATTGATGCGGAAGAAAGTTGGATGCAAGATGCGGCAGATAACTTGGTTACACATATGATGCAAAAATACAATACAGATAAGCCTATTGTTTTTAATACATTACAAATGTATAGGCATGATAGGCTTGAGTTTTTGAAACATCAACATGCATTGGCTAAATCTCAAGGATTTTATTTAGGCTATAAGTTAGTTCGTGGTGCTTATATGGAAAAGGAAAATGACAGAGCTAAGGATCATAATTACAAATCACCCATATGTAAAAGTAAATCTGCCACAGATGAGAATTTTAATAACGGCGTGGAATACATTGTTAAAAACATAGATACCATATCCCTTTTTGCAGGGACACACAATGAAGAAAGCTCTTATTTTTTAATGTCATTAATGAATGAAAACAAATTAGAAAATAATGATGCTCGCGTATGGTTTGGGCAACTGTATGGCATGAGCGATAACATAAGTTTTAATCTGGCTAATAAAGGTTACAATGTAGCCAAATATGTGCCATTTGGACCTGTAAAAGACGTTATGCCCTATTTAATACGCAGAGCTGAAGAAAACACATCTGTAGCTGGTCAAACAGGCAGGGAATTAAATTTAATAAGCAAAGAAAAGCAACGTAGAAAACAAGATTAAATACAGCGAACAAGAATGTCTTTAATTTTTGAAGTACAACTTAGCCTTGAAATATTAGAAATAGGCGAAAGTATCAGTAATACAATTGTAGAAAAACAATGTCAAAACTACGCTTTATCATTCTTTAATGGACATATTTAATAATGTAGCTATGCTATCACAGTTTTCAATGGATAGAATCAGGTTTTTTTCATTGTAATCCCCTTCAATAGTATAAATAGCACAAGGTTTTTTGTGTGTATCGCTTTTAGAAAAATTGACATCTCCTTTTCTAAGAACATCATTTACTGCAGATGTATCCAAGTGATGCGTATTCATAAATAATTGAACATCATCACTGTAAATCATTTCTTTTGAATGTATGTTTTTAAGAACTCGGGCATCTGGACCATAACTACAGGATGCTTTTTTTCCATTTAAAAAGAAGGCTAATATGATTAATCCAATAGAAAATCCACCGAGGTAATACCCAAATCGCTGTAATAATGTCATGTAATGTTTTTAAAAAATGGAAATAGTTATTCTAAAATTTAAAATACTAAGAGGTTAATATCATTATATTTTAAATCAAACCATTCACCAACAGATTTACTTGTTAAAATACCGTGGTAAAAATACAATCCATTTTTTAAACCTTTATCAAATCGTAAAGAATTTTCAATACCACCATCCTCGGCTATTTTTAATAGATATGGAGTGAAAATATTACTAATTGATATAGAGGCTGTTCGTGAATATCGCGCAGGGATATTAGGTACACAATAATGAATAACACCGTGTTTTATAAATGTAGGGCTTTTGTGCGTAGTAACTTCGCTTGTTTCAAAACATCCCCCCATATCAATACTAACATCTATTATAATAGATCTTTTCTTCATGGATTGTACAAGTGTTTCAGACACTATAATGGGAGCTCTATTGTTTCCTCTAACAGCTCCTATAACGACATCGCAACGCTTCAATGCTTTTGTTAAGTTTTTTGGTTGTATTGTAGAGGTGTAAAGTGGTCTGCCTAGATGGGTTTGAATTCTACGTAACTTAGTAATAGAGTTATCGAATATTTTTACATTTGCACCCAATCCCAAAGCGCTCCTTGCAGCAAATTGACCTACCGTTCCCGCACCTAAAATAACCACTTCAATAGGGGGGACGCCACTTATATTTCCAAACATTAAACCATTTCCTTCTACGTCATTTGATAATAATTGAGCGGCTATTAAGACGGATGCCGTGCCTGCAATTTCGCTTAACGATCTTACGGCAGGGTATGAGCCATCTTCATCACGAATAAATTCAAATGCCAAAGCCGTAATGCGCTTAGAAGCTAAAGCTTCAAAGTACTTTTTAGTCTGTGTTTTAATCTGTAATGCCGATATTAGTATGGCTTGAGGATTTAACAGCTTTATTTGTTCTAAACTAGGGGGCTCCACTTTAAGTACCATGGGGCAGGCAAATACTTTTGCGGTATCTTTAGTTATTTCGGCACCAGCTTCGCTATAGTCTCTATCTGTAAAGCTGGCACCATCACCAGCTCCAGATTCCATTAAAACTTTATGGCCATTACTTACAAGAGCAGAAACAGCATCAGGAGTTAAACAAACCCTTTTTTCTTGAAACGCGGTCTCTTTTGGGATTCCAATATATAGTTCTCCTTTACGTTTAAATATTTCAAGTTTTTCTTCTTGAGGCAACAATTGTTGCTTGGTAAAAGGAGATGGTAAATCTGACATTTTTTTTATTTTAAAGAAAAATGAAATTACGAATATTTTTTTTGTTAAATCAACACAAATAAAGAAATATTTCAATAAAAAAAATATAAGAAAAAGTTTCAATATGGATATGTAATTAACTGATAGCTTTTTAAATAAATTATTATAAGTTTGTAATTATAAATGTATTTATGCCGATAAAATCAATAGTTTGTTTGTTCTTTACGATTCCATTTTCTTTGGTTGCGCAAGATTTAACTTTAAGTGGAAAAGTTATAGATGCCAATAATAAGCCTATAGCCTATGCGAATGTTGTTTTGTTAACCGAAGATGATTCTAAAATAATAAGTGGGACAACAACAGGTGATACTGGTTTTTTTAAAATCGATAATCTAAAAAAAGGAAGTTATCACCTGAGAATAACTTATCTAGGTTTTAAAGCATACATGCAAAATATAGCATTGAGTTCTAGTATAAGTCTTGATACTATGGTATTAGAAGAAGACACAGAACAGTTGGAAGGTGTTATGGTAGTAGCAAAAAGACCCACTGTAAAAAGATTGGTTGATAGGTTGGTGTTTGATGTTGAAAATTCTACACTTTCAAATAATAATGTGCTTGATGTTTTAAAATATTCACCGGGGGTTTTTGTTAATGATGGAAAGATAACCGTAAAAAATAGTGAGCCTGTGATTTATATAAACGATAGACGAATACATTTATCATCGTACGAAGTCCAACAACTTTTAGAAGGAACCTCGGCAGCGAACATAAAATCTATAGAAATCATTACAAATCCACCGGCTAACTATGAAGCAGAGGGCGGTGCTGTTATTAATATCATAACAAGCAAAAACATCATCGCTGGCTATAATGGAAGTATTTTTGGAAATTACAAGCAAGGTTTTGAATACCCAAAATATACTGCTGGAACCAGTCATTTTTTTAAAACTGAAAAGCTGAATACCTATATCAATTATAGTGTGAGTCCTCGGAAGGATTTTAGGCATAATGATGAATTTGTTAACTTTTTTGATTCAAATGGAGACGATGCCACCAGTTGGATTACCAATTATAATAGAATCAAAAAATCTTTAGATCATAATATAAACGCTAATATTGATTATGATTTTGACGAGAATAATAGTTTAGGATTCTCATCAAATATGCTTATTTCAACAAGAGAAAACACTAGATTTGATGTTAATTCAATAACTGAGGTATTCCACTCAAGTAAAGTATTAGATTCCTTGTTTGAAACCAATAAATCCTTAGTTAGTGAAACAATCAATTATGCGTTTACATTGGATTATGTTCATAAATTTAAACGAGAAGGAGAGAAGCTTTCCTTAAGTGCTCACCATACCAATTATGATTATTCTGATTATCAAAATGTTGACACAGGTTACTTTTACCCCAATACAGAAACGTCTTTTAGGTACAATAAATTTCAAACATTTTCCAGTCAATACATAAAACTATATACAGTACAGGTTGACTATGAATTACCTATAAATGAATCCTCTCAATTACAAGCGGGAGCTAAAATTTCGAGTATAGATTCAGAAAGTGTTTTGAAACAATATAATTTTGTGAATGGTGATAAGGTTGAAGATTTATTAAATTCGGATACCTTTTTATATGATGAAATGAATTATGCAGCGTATATCTCATATTCTAAAGATTGGGAGCGTTGGAGTTTACAAACTGGATTAAGAACGGAGTATACCAATATCACTGGTAATTCGTTGCTAAATAATGAATTGAACACAAGTGAATACGCAAAATTTTTCCCATCCATTTATATTTTAAATCATCTCAATGAAAATAGCAGCATTTATTTTAATTATAAAAAGCGTATTTCCAGACCGAGATATAGCGAGTTAAACCCTTTTAAATACTATTTTAATGATAATACGTATAGTACAGGCAACCCTAATTTAAAACCTCAAATTGACGATGTTTTTACATTGGGTTACACATTCAATAAAAATTACACATTTGAGCTTTATTATCGCTATGAAAACAATCCCTCTTTAGAAATAGTATTTCAAGAAAATAACAATAACATTTTAAAATATATAAATACAAACATAGATCATAGCATCACTTATGGCTTGGATTTTATCACATATACCAAAATAGCACCACGATGGTATTTATATGGGCTAGCTTCCGTTTTTTATTACGATAATAAATTTTATGCATTAGAAAGCAATAATGAATTGATATCTAATAATAAATGGTCTTTGTATACCCAAATAAATAATTATTTTAGTTTTTTAAAAGATGAAAGTTTGACTTTGGATCTTTCATATACTTATATATCTCCAATAGCAGATGGAGCTAATATAACTAGTGAAAGATTGGGATTAAATGTTAACATTAAAAAAACATTTTGGCAAGGGAAAGCGTCGTTAAATTTAGGTGTCGAAGATATTTTTAATACTCAAAATTTTAGCACTTCTACAAAGTATTTAAATCAAGATGTGTTTCTTAAAACAAAAATGGAAAATAGACTATTTGTATTTGGTTTTAATTATAAATTTGGTAATTCAAAATTAAAAAACAACACTAAAGAAATGGATTTAGAGGAATTGGAAAGACTTACTAAAAAATCATCTAGCTTCTAAAAATATTGTCTAATTCTATCCCAAAAGTTTTTTGGAGATATTTTAAATTCATCCTCTAGTTCTTCCATGGTTTTTGATACTGTATTTATTTCATTGAATATTTTAGCTCTTATTAAATAAATTGAAGGAACAATTATTGCCATAATTGGTATTAAATAAATAAGTTGATTGGAATCAATATATTCAAAATCAGAACCTATAGTGATAAATATTTGATATGAATACATTGAAATTGGAACTAATAATGAATGATACCACCAATGACGACATGTAAAAAACCAAATTATTAAAAGAAGTAAAGGAACTATTTTACTGGTAAGAACCCACATGGATGCATTGGCATCCTGATAAAATCCACTATTATAAGTAAATAAAAAAGTGTTCCAAGTTTTTTTAACTGGAACACTTTCATATAAGTAAAATAAATAAGGTGTTATTGCAATTAATGTAGCAATAATACTTCCTAATATTAAACTCTTCCTATCCTGCTGGTGGAACTTTGATTTTAGCTTTTTCAATTTTTGCTCCATTTGGGCTAGCATTTACTGCTTGAGCTGTAAACAAAATTCCTCCGAAGATTGCGATTGCGATTAAATAATTTTTAGTTTTCATTTCTATAAGGGATTAATTAATTAATACCCAAATTTAGATAAAGCCTAAATCGCAGATTTGATTAAAATGTTAAAATTATGTTAAAAACATTGATTTTTAAAATTTTACCTGTGGATTTACCGTAAAAACACAAAATTTGGAGAAATTATAGTTGTTTATTTTTGGTTGCTCAGCATATTTTTAAGGTTAAACTCGTTTTTGTTATTCAATTTTAATGTTCTAGAATTGTCTGGATTTTGTACCAAATCAATTCGATCATAATATATTGGCACTATACTTTCGATTTTTTCAGGCCATTCAATGAGACACCAATTGTCTGAAAACAAATAATCTTCAATTCCAAAACTATAAGCTTCTTCAATATTTTTAATTCTATAAAGATCGAAATGGTAAATTAATATATTGTCAGCTTCATATTCATTAACTATCGAAAATGTTGGGCTACTAACGTCGTCATTGCTACCCAGTAATTTAACTATGGATTTTATAATGGTTGTTTTACCAGCACCCATATCCCCATAAATTAATATTGTTTTTGTTGTTAAATTGGCAATGAGTTGTTTTGCAACATCATTGATATTTTCAATGTTGTAAATTATTTCCAAGGTTATATAATATGATTACAATAATATAAATAATATTTTAATAAAACTAGTGCAAAATGTATTTTGACGATGTTTTTTGCTTTACATGGATTGTTTGGGATTAAAGACTATAAATGGAATAATCATTTCTTCAAGGGAGATACCTCCATGTTGATAGGTGTTTCTATAATAGCTTACATAGTGGTTATAGTTATTTTGATAAGCTAAAAATATGTCATTCTTAGCAAAAATAAAAGAACTACTCATAGTAATGGAAGGTAAGTGGGCTATTTTAGGATCTTTTACAACATAAACATCTTTAGATTCGTAACTTAAACTTCTGCCTGTTTTATATCTGAGATTTAAACTAGTATCTCTATCTCCTATGACTTTAGACGGATTTTTAACATTAATAGTGCCATGGTCTGTAGTTAATATAAGTTTAAAACCCAGTAGGTGGGCTTGATTGATCATTTCTAATAAAGGTGAGTTTTTAAACCAGCTCAGTGTTAACGATCTATAGGCTTTATCATTAGCCGCTAATTCTTTCACAACATCCATTTCTGTTTTTGAATGTGAAAGCATATCTACAAAATTATATACAACCACAGTTAAATCATTATTTTTTAACGATTTAAAGTTTTCCAATAATTTTTTACCAGATTTTAAATTGGTTATTTTATGGTATTCGTGTGTTAAATGATTCAGTCCAAGCCGTTTCATTTGAGTTTCTAAAAATTCAGCTTCAAATAGGTTTTTACCCCCTTCATCCGTATCATTTTTCCAATACTTTGGAAATAATTTTTCCATATCACTCGGCATTAAGCCTGAAAAAATAGCATTTCTCGCATATTGTGTGGCAGTTGGTAAAATGCTGAAAAAAGCTTCTTCTTTTTCTTTTTTGTAATAGTTGCTAATAATGGGTTCAAAAACTTTCCATTGATCATATCGTAAATTATCAACAACTACTAATAGTGTTGGTTTCTCTTTGCTTAATTCGGGTACTATTTTTTCTTTAAAGAGGGTATGGGACATTATCGGGGCTTCTGCATTTCCCTGAAACCAGTTGGAATAATTTTTTTCTATAAACTTGCCAAATTGGGAGTTGGCTTCAATTTTTTGGGAGTCTAAAATTTCAGCCATGCCAATGTCTTCAATATCTTCAAGTTGAATTTCCCAATAAATAAGTTTTTGGTACAAACTAACCCATTCTTCATAAGAATTTACCATAGCCAATTCCATCGCTATTTTTCTAAATTCCTGTTGATAATTGGAAGTCGTTTTTTCTGAAACTAATCTAGAATGATCTAGATTCTTTTTTAAACTTAATAAAATTTGATTTGGGTTTACAGGTTTTATGAGGTAATCGGCTATTTTATTGCCAATAGCTTCTTCCATGATATATTCTTCTTCACTTTTTGTAATCATGACAACAGGTAAATTATCTCTACGTTCTTTAATTTCATTTAAAGTTTCAAGACCAGTTAAACCTGGCATGTTTTCATCTAAAAAAACAATATCAAAATTTTTATCTTCAAGTATTTCAATCGCTTCCGTGCCACTTTTACATGTAGTGACGGTGTAGTTTTTTTTCTCAAGAAATAAAATGTGTGGTTTTAATAAATCAATTTCATCATCAACCCAAAGTATATTTATGTTATTCATGTATATTTGTTTGTAATAATTAATAAAGATCAAAGTTTGCCGACTAATAACAAACTCAAAATATTAAACGACCCAATTTACGGATTTATTACTATTCCAAATCCTCTTATTTTCGATTTAATACAGCATAGGTATTTTCAACGCTTAAGACGAATTACTCAAATGGGTATGTCTTATCTGGTTTATCCTGGTGCTCATCATACACGCTTCCATCATGCTCTAGGTTGTGTTCATTTAATGCAGCAAGTGGTTAATGTGCTTCGTTTTAAAGGTATTGTCATTTCTAAAGAAGAAGAAGATGCGCTTTATAGTGCTATTTTATTGCATGATATAGGTCATGGCCCTTTCTCTCATGCGATGGAAAATAGTATTGTAAATAATGTGTCTCATGAGCAAATTTCTCTATTATTTATGGAGAAGTTGAATGCTGAATTTAACTCAAGTTTAACGCTAGCCATTAAAATTTTTAAAGGAGATTATCACAGGCCTTTTATGTGTGAACTTATCTCTGGACAATTAGATATGGATAGGGCAGATTATTTAAAGCGAGATAGCTTTTACACGGGTGTTGCTGAAGGCAACATAAACAGTGAACGATTAATTACCATGCTGAATGTGGTAGATGATAAGTTGGTTATTGAGGAAAAAGGTATTTATAGTGTTGAAAAATTTATTGTTGCCAGGCGTTTTATGTATTGGCAAGTCTATTTACATAAAACAGGTTTAGTTGCCGAGCAACTATTAATTAGAACTTTAAAGCGGGCAAAAGAATTAAACAAAATAAAAAAACTCAATACAAGTAAATCACTGGAGTACTTTTTAAACAATGAAATTTCTATTGAAAATTTTAATGATGAGACCTTAGAAATATTTTCTCGATTAGATGATTATGATATTATTTTAGCGCTAAAGGAATGGCAACATCATGACGATTTTGTATTGAGTCATCTATCTGAAATGATAATAAATAGAAACTTGCTGAAAATTAAATTGAAGAATAAAAAAATAAAAGAAGAGGAATTAAAATCACATATTCAGCATGTAATGGACCGATTAAAACTTACAAAGAAAGAAGCTGAATATTTTGTATTTATGGGAGAAATTTCTAATCAAGCCTATCAACTTAATCACCATAGCATTAATATTTTGCATAAATCTGGAAAGATTGAAGATATAGTAAAAGCATCAGACCAGCTTAATGTAAAAGCCTTGGCCAAACCTGTTACAAAATATTTTATATGTTATCCTAAGGAAAAACTTTAGTACATTTTTCCTATTTTTGCCGGATTAAGTAATAAAAAAACAATAAAGATTAAGCGTGTGAAATTTACAGCACAACAAATAGCAGGGATTTTAGAAGGTGATGTGGAAGGGAATCCAGATGTTGAAGTTTCTAAATTATCAAAAATAGAAGAAGGATCAGAAGGTTCTTTAACATTTCTTTCAAATCCAAAGTACAATCATTTTATATATTCAACAAATGCTTCTATCACAATCGTTAATAAAACATTTAAACCTGAAAATGGTATTAAAACCACTCTTATAAAAGTAGATGATGCATACAAGGCTTTTTCAAAGGTATTAGAATATTACAACTCGGTAAAATTCAATAAACAAGGTATAGAACAGCCTTCTTTTATATCAGAGTCTTGTAAAAAAGGGGATGATATATACATAGGCGCTTTTTCTTATATTGGTGAAAATGTTTCCATTGGAAATAACGTGAAGGTCTTTCCGAATACTTATATCGGAGATAATGTGTCTATAGGTCATGATACCACTATTTTTTCCGGAGCTAAGATTTATGCCGATACTATTATCGGAAATAATTGTGTGATAAATTCTGGAGTCATTATTGGTGCAGATGGATTTGGTTTTGCACCCAATGATAATGGTACATACAGTAAGATACCTCAAATAGGAAATGTGGTTATTGAGGATAATGTTGATGTAGGAGCTGCAACCACCATTGATAGAGCCACTTTGGGTTCAACCATAATAAGACAAGGTGTTAAGTTAGACAATCAAATTCAAATAGCACATAACGTTGAAATCGGAAAAAATACTGTTATAGCCGCTCAAACAGGCGTTGCGGGATCTGCTAAAATTGGCGAAAATTGTCAAATAGGAGGGCAGGTAGGTATTGCGGGGCATATTACTATTGGAAATAACGTAAAAATACAGGCACAATCAGGAATTGGTAGAAGCATTAAGGATAATGAGATTATACAAGGGTCTCCTGCTTTTTCCATCATAGATTATAATAAATCCTATGTGCACTTTAAAAATTTGCCCAAAATTGTTAAAAATATTGATGATTTAGAAAAAAAAATAAATGGGAATAGTTAATACAGACATTAAACAAAAAACAATATCTAAAGACATATCTTTAACAGGTGTTGGTTTGCATACAGGGAAAAATGTAACCTTAACATTTAAGCCAGCTGTAGCAAATTTCGGATTAGCTTTTAAACGTGTTGATTTAGAAGGAACCCCTATAATTGAAGCCGATGCTAGTTATGTAACTAGCACACAACGTGGAACTTGTTTAGAGAAAAATGGTGTCACCATTCAAACCTCAGAACATGTGCTTGCCGCTTTAGTTGGGTTAGATGTTGATAATGTTATTATTGAATTAAATGCTTCTGAGCCTCCAATCATGGATGGATCTTCTAAGTTTTTTGTGGAAGCTATTGAAAATGCTGGGGTTATAGAACTAGATGCTTGCAGGGAAGAATATGTTATCACAGAGATTGTTTCTTATACAGATGAAGAAACAGGAAGTGAAATTTTAGTAATGCCATCCAAAGAATACCAAATCACCACAATGGTAGATTTTGGCACTAAAGTATTAGGTACGCAAAATGCTACTTTAAATCAGATTTCAGATTTTAAAAAAGATATTTCTAATTCTAGAACCTTTAGTTTTTTGCATGAAATAGAAATGTTGTTACAGCATGGATTGATAAAAGGAGGTGATTTGAACAACGCTATTGTTTATGTAGATAAACCTTTATCTCCTGAAACTATGGAGAAACTGAAAGTAGCTTTTAAAAAAGACTCTATTGCTGTAAAACCCAATGGTATATTGGATAATCTTACATTGCATTATCCTAATGAAGCTGCGAGACACAAACTTCTGGATGTCTTGGGGGATTTAGCCCTAATAGGTACTAGAATTAGAGGAAAAGTAATAGCCAATAAGCCAGGGCATTTTATTAACACACAGTTTGCTAAAAAGCTTTCAAAAATTATTAAAAACGAGAAACGCAATAATGTCCCTAATATAGATTTGAATCAACAACCATTAATGGATGTGAATCAAATTATGGCCATGTTGCCACACAGACAACCGTTTTTGTTAATAGATAAAGTTTTTGAACTTACGGATGATTATGTGATAGCTCAAAAAAATGTCACCATGAACGAATCTTTTTTCGCGGGTCATTTTCCAGGAGCCCCAGTAATGCCAGGAGTTTTAATTGTTGAAGCCATGGCGCAAACGGGTGGGATTTTAGTGTTAAATACTGTTCCAGACCCAGAAAATTATTTAACTTTTTTCATGAAAATGGATAATGTTAAATTTAAACAAAAAGTGGTGCCTGGCGATGTTTTAATATTTAAGTGTAGTTTAATAACATCCATACGTCGTGGGATATGTCATATGCAAGGTTATGCATATGCTAATGGAAAATTATGTGCCGAAGCAGAGCTTATGGCTCAAATATCTAAAGTGAAATAATTATTATATGTTTGCTAATATTTCAGAACTTAAACAAAATTAATAAATGAATCAACCTCTAGCATACGTGCACCCAGGTGCAAAAATTGCAAAAAACGTTGTTATTGAGCCTTTTACGACCATTCATAATAATGTAAAAATAGGAGATGGTACTTGGATTGGTAGTAATGTAACTATTATGGAAGGTGCTAGAATTGGAAAAAACTGTAATATTTTCCCAGGCGCTATCATATCTGCGATTCCTCAGGATTTAAAATATAATGATGAAGATACAACTGTTGAAATAGGGGATAATGTGACTATTCGTGAATGTGTCACTATCAACCGAGGTACTTCAGACAGAATGAAAACCGTTATTGGAGATAATTGTTTGATAATGGCTTATTGTCACATTGCCCATGATTGCATTGTTGGTAACAATTGTATTTTTTCAAATAACACCACTTTGGCAGGACACATAACTATTGGAGATTATGTTGTTTTAGCTGGTATGGTGGCTGTACACCAATTTTGTTCTGTAGGTAATCATGCGTTTGTAACGGGAGGCTCTTTGGTTAGAAAAGATGTTCCCCCATATGTAAAAGCAGCTCGCGAACCATTATCTTATGTTGGGATTAACTCAGTAGGGTTGCGAAGACGTGGATATACAACAGAAAAAATAAGGGAAATTCAGAATATTTTCAGAATTCTTTATCAAAAAAATTATAATAATACACAAGCTGCAGAAATTATTGAAGCAGAAATGGAAGCAACGCCAGAGCGCGATGAAATTCTTCAATTCATCAAAAATTCACATCGAGGTATTATGAAAGGATATTTTAAATCAAATTAAAAAGTAAAATCGTTTTTTGTGGAATTGTCCTTCCCACTTAACAACAATTGATTAAACAATAAACGACTGAATAGCATACAACTTAATAACAAAACAATAAAATGGCAACTACAAGCGATATTAGAAACGGATTATGCATCCGCTACAACAATGATATATATAAAATAATAGAATTTTTACACGTTAAACCAGGGAAAGGGCCAGCGTTTGTAAGAACAAAAATGAAAAGCGTTACTAACGGAAAAGTCTTGGATAATACCTTTTCTGCAGGTCATAAATTAGAAGATGTTCGTGTTGAAACCCATAAATTTCAATTTTTATATAATGATGGTGAATATTATCATTTTATGAATACAGAAGATTTTAGCCAAATACAATTACGTGAATCGGCACTCGATAGTCCTCAACTTATGAAAGAAGGCGAAGTGGTAACTGTCATTATCAATACGGAAGATAACATGCCTCTTTCCGTGGAAATGCCAGCAAGTGTTGTTTTAGAAGTAACTGCTACAGAGCCAGGTGTTAAAGGAAATACAGCTACAAACGCCACCAAACCTGCAACTGTTGAAACTGGTGCCATTATTAATGTGCCTCTATTTATTAATGAAGGAGACAAAATTAAAGTGGAAACTGAAAAAGGGACTTATAAAGAACGTGTAAAAGAGTAATAAGGCTTATTCGTTGATGCGTTTATCTGTTTAAACATCTCAACAATTAAACAACTAAACACCTCAATTTATAAATGAAATTCCCAAACCCCCATACTCTAAAGCAAATAGCTCAATTAATTGATTGCGAATTTGTTGGTGCTGATGATTTTATAGTTTTAGGCATGAATGAAATTCATGTGGTTGAAGCTGGTGACATCGTTTTCGTAGATCACCCAAAATATTATGACAAAGCGTTGCATTCTAAAGCAACCATTATTTTAATTAATAAGCAAGTGGAATGTCCCACAGGAAAAGCACTTCTTATTAGTGATGACCCATTTAGGGATTTTAATAAGCTAACCAATCATTTTAAGCCTTTTCAGTCTGCTAATAAATCCATTTCAGATTCCGCCATCATTGGAAAAAACACTGTAATTCAACCTAATTGTTTTATAGGGCATCATGTTACTATTGGAGATAATTGTATGATTCATTCAAATGTTAGTATTTATGATGGAGCTGTCATTGGAAATAATGTGACCATCCATGCAAATACAGTTTTAGGTGCTAATGCTTTTTATTACAAAAAACGGCCCGAAGGATTTGATAGATTGGTCTCTGGTGGTAGGGTAGTGATTGAAGATCATGTAGATATTGGTGCATCTTGTACCATCGATAGAGGTGTTACGGGTGATACGATAATTGGAGAAGGTTCAAAGTTGGACAATTTAATACAAATTGGTCATGATACTGTTATTGGAAAAAAATGTTTGATTGCATCTCAGGTAGGAATAGCCGGTTGTGTGGTTGTTGAAGATGAAGTGACCTTTTGGGGTCAAGTAGGTTGTACTAGTGGAGTGACTATTGGGAAAAAAGCTGTTGTCCATGCACAGGCAGGTATTAGTAAATCGCTGGAAGGACATAAAACCTATTGGGGAACACCGGCGCAAGAAGCTAGAACTGAATTAAAAGAAATGGCATCTATCAAACAGATTCCTGATATTTTAAATGAAATCAAAAAAAATAACAAAAATTAAACGTATAACTAACCACAATAAAGTATTTTTGCACTGCTTTATTTAAAAATTAAATAATATAGAATGAGTGTTTTAGTAAATAAAAATTCAAAAATAATAGTACAAGGATTTACAGGTAGCGAAGGAACATTTCATGCAAGTCAAATGATTGAGTATGGAACCAATGTGGTTGGTGGTGTCACCCCAGGTAAAGGTGGTCAAATGCATTTAGATAGACCTGTTTTTGATACAGTTGCAGAAGCTGTGGAAAAAGCTGGAGCAGATACAACCATTATTTTTGTGCCGCCAGCTTTTGCAGCCGATGCCATTATGGAAGCTGCTGATGCAGGTATTAAAGTTATTATTACTATTACAGAAGGTATTCCTGTGGCAGATATGATTACTGCCGCAGATTATATTAAAGATAAAGATTGTCGTTTAATCGGCCCTAACTGTCCGGGAGTTATTACTCCTGGAGAGGCCAAAGTAGGGATTATGCCAGGGTTTGTATTCAAAAAAGGAAATGTAGGTATTGTTTCTAAATCTGGAACTTTAACTTACGAAGCAGCAGATCAAGTTGTAAAACAAGGACTAGGAATTACGACTGCTATTGGTATTGGTGGTGATCCCATTATAGGAACGACGACCAAACAAGCCGTTGAGTTATTAATAAACGATCCAGAAACTGAAGCTGTTGTTATGATTGGCGAAATAGGAGGTCAGTTAGAAGCAGATGCTGCTCATTGGTACAAAGCGAGTGGTAGTAAAAAACCAATTATAGGGTTTATTGCTGGTGAAACGGCTCCAGCTGGTCGTACCATGGGGCATGCTGGTGCTATTGTTGGAGGTAGTGATGATACAGCGCAAGCTAAAAAGAAAATCATGAGAGCATGTGGCATACATGTAGTAGATTCTCCTGCTGAAATTGGTAAAAAAGTAGCCGAGGTTTTAGCTTAAAACGATTTATACAGATTAAAAACCTCACAGTATTTTGTGAGGTTTTTTTATTTGATACAATTTGTAATTACTATATTTGAAAAACAACTTTTTTATATAACTAAATGAAACATCCATTCCTAAAATCAATTTGTCTACAGGAATGATTATATGGATGTTACATATGAAAACTAAAAAAAATATAAAACCAGAATGAAATTATTAGAAGGAAAAACAGCTATTATAACGGGTGCAAGTAGAGGCATAGGTAGAGGAATTGCTCAAGTATTTGCTGAACAAGGTGCCAATATCGCATTTACATACAGTGCTTCTGTTGAAGCAGCCAATGAATTGGAAAAAGAATTAAATGCCTTAGGTGTAAAAGCGAAAGGTTATAAAAGTAATGCGGCTAATTTTGATGAAGCTCAAAAATTAGCAGATGATGTGGTATCTGAATTCGGGAGTATTGACGTATTAGTCAATAATGCAGGTATTACCAAAGATAACCTATTAATGCGTATTAGTGAAGAAGATTTTGATTCCGTTATTGAAGTTAATTTAAAATCGGTTTTTAATATGACAAAAGCGGTTCAAAGAACCATGTTGAAACAACGTAAAGGCTCCATTATTAATATGAGTTCTGTAGTTGGTGTTAAAGGAAATGCAGGTCAAACTAACTATGCTGCGTCAAAAGCAGGAATTATTGGGTTCTCAAAATCCGTGGCTTTAGAATTAGGTTCTAGAAATATAAGAAGTAATGTGATTGCCCCTGGCTTTATTGAAACGGAGATGACTGCCAAACTTGATGAAAATATTGTTAAAGGATGGAGAGACGGAATCCCTTTAAAACGTGGAGGAACTCCTGAAGATGTAGCCAATGCTTGTGTGTTCTTAGCAAGCGATATGAGTGCTTACATTACAGGACAAACACTCAATGTTGATGGTGGAATGTTAACATAAATTAGGTAAAAACTTTAATGAGTTCTATAACTCTTATATTTATCATACTTGCAGGAATATTAGCGCTATTATTAGCGCTTTTTCAGTATTGGAATACATCGAAAAGAAAATCCAAACTCACTTGGATGTTTGTTTTTTTAAGATTTACGACCATTTTTTCTATTTTATTATTGATAATCAACCCTAAGTTTGAGCATGTTGAATTTTATAAGGAAAAGCCAAATTTGTTAGTGGCTGTTGATAATTCAAGTTCAGTAAAAGACTTAAAGCAAGATAAAAACACCTTAAGATTAGTGGAGTCATTAACCCAGAATACCGAATTAAATAATAAATTTAATTTGGAGTTTTATTCTTTTGGTGATGATCTGAATTCGGAAGATTTTTTGGTTTTTAATAAGCAACAGACTAATATTAGTAACGCTATCAATCAGTTATCTCAAATTTATAAAGAATCTATTTCGCCAACTATTTTAATTACAGATGGTAATCAAACTTATGGAAGTGATTATGAATTTAGTTCCGAATTATATAAGCAACCTATTTATCCTATCATTTTAGGAGATACCATTACGTATACCGATTTAAAAATTCAGCAGTTAAACGTTAATAAATATGCTTTTCTAAAAAACAGCTTTCCTATTGAAGTCTTTTTAGTTTATAATGGAAACAGTAATGTTAATTCCCAATTTATTGTTACCAATGGTAATGCTACGCTTTATTCACAGTCCATTACTTTTTCAAAAAATAACAATTCTAAGGTTATTAATTTTACATTACCTGCAAATAGTGTTGGGGTAAGTGTATACAAAGCAACACTTGTCCCTTTAGATAATGAAAAGAATATTGTAAACAATACAAAAAACTTTGCGGTAGAAGTTATTGATCAAAAAACAAAAGTAGCCTTAATTAGTGACTTTTTACATCCTGATTTAGGGGTTATAAAAAAGAGTATTGAAAGTAATGAGCAACGAGACGTTACGATATTAAAATCAAGCGAATCTTTAAATCAAATTAATGATTTTCAATTATTTATATTATACCAGCCAAATAATAAGTTTAATCAGTTATTTGATATTTTAAATAAGGAGAACAAGAACAGTATGGTCATTGTTGGTACAAAAACAGATTTGAATTTTTTAAATACTATCAGCTCTAATTACGACCAACAAATAACAAATCAAACCGAAGATTACCAAGCTGAACGAAACTTAAATTATTCACCTTTTATAATAGATGACATTGATTTTGAGTCTTTTCCGCCATTAAAATCAAATTATGGAGAAATAACTTTTTCGATTCCTTTTGAAACGATTCTGTATAAAAAATTTAACAATATTCCTACAAAAGAACCATTATTAGTGACTTTTGAGAATAGTGGTAGGAGAGAAGCTGTTTTGTTTGGAGAAAATATTTGGCAATGGCGCGCCCAAAGTTATTTAAATACCAAGTCTTTTAATGGTTTCGATAATTTTATGGGGAAATTGGTTCAATATTTAGCATCCAACAAAAAGAGAAACCGGTTAAATGTTGATTCCGAATCATTTTATAATGGTTCAGGTAACATTATCATTAAGGCACAGTTTTTCGATAAAAATTTTGAGTTTGATGCTAGAGAAACCCTTACCATCACGGTAAAAGATAAGATATCAAATGAAGAAAAAAGCTTCCCGTTCATATTGAAAAACAATAATTATCAAGTAGACTTAAGTAATTTAAAACCCTCTGAATATACTTTTAAAGTTTTTGCTAAAAATGAAAATATATCGCAATCTGGTAATTTTCAAATCTTGGAATACGACGTAGAGCAGCAATTCTTAAATGCCGACGTAACAAAACTAGAGCGTTTAGCCACTCATAGTGGAGGGGCAAGTTATTTTATTAATACTACCAATAGTTTAGTGAATGATTTATTAAAAGACACTCGTTTTGTAGCCATCCAAAAAAGTAATAAAAATACCGTACCTTTGATAGATTGGAAATATCTACTCTTCCTAATAGCCTTAACTCTTGCTATTGAATGGTTTTTAAGGAAATATAACGGATTAATATAAACTAAATATATAATGGAAAGATTACCAAAAATTGCAATACCTGCTATCATAGCAGCGATTATCCTTATTATTATACTAGCAAAATCTGCAGTAACTATAGATTCAGGTGAAGCTGGAGTACTGTTTCAGACTTTCGGTGAAGGTGTGGTAACCGATGAACCCCCAATGGGTGAAGGCTTTCACTTAGTAGCACCTTGGAATAAAGTATTTATCTATGAAGTTCGTCAACAAGAAATACTTGAAAAAATGAATGTTCTGTCTTCTAATGGATTGGATATTAAATTAGAAGCTTCCGTTTGGTTTCAACCAGATTTTAAAAATTTAGGAAAATTACACCAAGAAAAAAGTGAAATGTATAAAGAACGTGTGTTACTTCCTGCTATACGTTCCGCTGCACGTAGTGTTGTTGGTCGTTACACACCAGAACAATTGTATTCAAGCAAAAGAGACGCTATACAACAAGAGATTTTTGAAGAAACAAAAAAAATAGTTGAATCACAGTATATTCAATTAAATGAAGTCTTGGTGAGGGATGTAACATTGCCTTCCACCATCAAAGATGCCATTGAACGTAAACTAAAACAAGAACAAGAATCATTAGAATATGAATTTAGATTAGTGACCGCATCAAAAGAAGCTGAAAAAGTGATCATTGAAGCAGAAGGGAAAGCAGAATCTAACAGAATATTAAGTGCTTCTTTAACAGATAAAATTTTACAGGACAAAGGAATTGATGCCACTATGAAACTGGCAGAATCACCCAATAGTAAAGTTATAGTGATTGGTGCAGGCGATAGTGGTTTGCCCGTAATTTTAGGGAATCAATAAAAACAAACTTTTAAAGACATTATAAAACTGAGTGATTCATTTTAATTGCTCAGTTTTTTATTTAAGTGTAAAAACGTTTGAGATAATTTTCAATTCTTCATCTTTCATTGAAGAAGTCTTTTTCAATTTTTCAATAAAAACGGCAACTTCTTCTTTTGATGCAGGACATCCTAAATTCTGTCCATTGTTATCAAAACTATCCGTTAGTAAATGACCCTCGGTATCAAAAATTAACCAAAAAGGAATCCCGCTTTTATCTCCTTTATATTTAGTTAATAATTCCTGAGCTCCAGGATTTTCAAGTTTTTTATTTTCCGCAGACTCTTGAACCGTTAAATGCTCAATCACAAAATGATCATCAAAGAAGCTTTTACAAGCCACATCATTCATCCCAGCATCCATTTTTTTGCACCAACCACACCATGAGGCATGAAACATTACAAATACATTTTTGTTTTCAATTTTGGCTTTTTCGGTAGCTCTTTTTAAAATTATATCGGCTGGTTCTTGTGCAAAAGCAAAATCTATAACCATGAAAAAGACTATTAAAGAAATGATTCTGAATTTAAATTTCATATATTTTATTCTAGAAGGATTATTTTGTGAAAATATTTAATTTTATTCATTTTATAATAAATAAACCATAATATTATAAATTTAAATACAAAAACTTTTAATTATAAATATATATTTTAGATATTTGCTTCAAATTAAAACAAAAATGATTTTTATTCAATTACATCATCACCATTTTCAAATTTGCACTCAAGCGAACTGAAAATGTATTGAATAAATTCAACATATTTTATAAACCCGTTTGAGACAATCAAGCGGGTTTTTTAATTTTAATGCCAACTAGATTGTTTCAAACTCATAAAAACAAGACAATGAGTAAATTAAGAATTGCAGTTCAAAAAGCGGGTCGTTTACACGACGAATCCATGGACATTTTAAAAGACATCGGTGTTTATATCGATAACGGAAAAGATCAATTAAAAGCATCTGCTAAAGGGTTTCCTGTAGAAGTGTTTTATTTAAGAAATGGTGATATTCCACAATATCTTAAAGATGGCGTTGTTGATGCCGCTATCATAGGTGAAAATATTTTGATAGAAAAAGGGGAAGGTATCACCATTGCTGAAAAATTAGGGTTTTCAACATGTAAAGTATGTATTGCCGTACCTAAATCTTCTAAATATACTAGTATTAAAGATTTAGAAGGCAAGCGTATTGCAACGTCTTATCCAAATACCGTTCAAAACTATTTAGATAAGAATGGCATTACTGCCAATTTGCATATTATTAATGGCTCTGTAGAAATTGCCCCAAATATCGGACTTGCAGATGCTATTTGTGATATTGTGTCTAGTGGAAGCACCTTGTTTAAAAACAATTTAAAAGAGGTTGAAACGATTTTAAAATCGGAAGCGGTTTTAGCAGTATCTCCAGTTTTAAGTGAAGAAAAACAAGCTATTTTAGATACCATTCAATTCAGAATTCAATCGGTTTTAAAAGGACGGCAATCAAAGTATATTCTTTTGAACGCTCCTAACGATAAAATTCAAGATATCATAAACGTGCTACCAGGCATGAAAAGCCCAACGGTTTTACCATTAGCAGAAGCAGGCTGGAGTTCTGTACATTCTGTAATAAGTAAAAACGAATTTTGGAATGTCATTGACGAGTTGAAAAAAAATGGGGCACAAGGCATTTTGGTTTGTCCTATAGAGAAAATGGTTTTATAATCCTAGTCCAGTGAACTCAGAGTTTAAAATAGAATTGATTTCATACAAAAAAATGGAAACCATTCTTCCATTAGTAATTTTACTTAATGAGGGTAGATTCGAATACCAAATTTTAAAAAAACGTCTTGCTGATATGTTAGCTATGGGTAATTATCAATGCATAGGTGTTTATCGCGACATGGAATTAATAGGGATTTCTGGTTTCTGGGTACTAAATAAGTTGTATGCAGGCAAACATATAGAACCAGACAATGTGTATGTTAAACCAGAATATCGTAGTAAAGGCATTGGTGAATTGATGATGAACTGGTTGGCTGAATATGGAAAACAGCTGGGTTGTGAAGGATTGGAAGTTAATTGTTACGCTAAAAATATTAAAGGGAAAAAGTTTTGGGAATCGCAAGGCTTTGATGCACTAGGATATCATATGATTAAAAAATTTTAAGGAATTTTAAAATGAATAAAATATACAATCCAGAAAGAAATACTTGGGGAGACATATTAAAAAGACCGACCCAAACGGTGGATGATATTGAAACGACCGTAATATCTGTTTTCAATGAAGTCCGAGATGAAGGAGATGAAGCCATAAAAAAATATACCGAACGTTTTGATTGGGTAACATTAGATTCAAATATAGTAACTCTTGAAGAACTTCAAGGTGCAGCACTATTGATTTCTGATGCATTAAAAAACGCTATTGACCTAGCAAAGTTAAATATTATTGCCTTTCACTCAGCTCAAAAAACAAAAGGGATTAAATTAGAAACTACAAATGGTGTGACCTGTTGGCAAGAAAAACGTCCCATTGAAAAAGTAGGTTTATATATTCCTGGAGGCACAGCTCCTTTATTTTCAACGGTTTTAATGTTGGCAATTCCAGCACAAATTGCAGGCTGTAAAGAGATTGTATTATGTTCACCTCCTAATAAAGAAGGTAAAATAGCCTCAGAGATTTTATACGCTGCACAATTATGTGGCGTGACCAAAATCATTAAAGTAGGCGGTATTCAAGCCATTGCTGGTTTAACATTTGGGACAGAAACAATTCCTAAAGTGTATAAAATTTTCGGACCAGGAAATCAGTTTGTCACCGTTGCAAAGCAATTAGCTACAAAATACGGTGTGGCTATCGATATGCCAGCGGGCCCCAGTGAATTATTGGTAGTTGCCGATGAGACTGCCAATGCTGCTTATGTGGCCTCCGATTTATTAAGTCAAGCAGAGCACGGATCAGATAGTCAGGTTATTTTGGTATCGACATCAAAAAAACTAATTGATTCTGTATCTAACGAGGTTGAAAGTCAGTTACAGCTACTGCCACGTAAAGCGATTGCTGAAAAATCCATTGCAAATTCAAAATTGATTTATGTTGAAAACGATACATTAGCTTTGGAAATGATAAATGAATATGGTCCAGAACATTTTATTATTTGTACTGAAAATGAAGATTATTATATAAATAGTATTGCCAATGCTGGGTCTGTTTTTATTGGAAATTTTACTCCAGAGAGTGCAGGTGATTATGCTTCTGGAACGAACCATACATTGCCAACCAACGGCTTTTCTAAAGCGTATTCAGGAGTCAATTTAGATAGTTTTTTAAAGAGCATGACCTTCCAAAAAATATCAGAAGAAGGATTGAAAAATATTGGAAATGCCATTGAGTTGATGGCAGAAGCGGAAGGATTACAAGCTCATAAAAATGCAGTTTCAATACGATTAAAGGATTTAAAATAAATTTGTTATTCCTGTAAAGGTAGGAATCTCATGAACTTAGTTCATAAATGATTATGAAAATAAATTTTGACATAAATAATATAATAAGACCAACCATAAAGGCATTAAAACCATATTCCTCTGCAAGAGATGAGTTTCAAGGTGTGCCAGCCGATATGGTATTTTTAGATGCCAATGAAAACCCGTTTGAAAATGGCGTGAATCGTTATCCAGATCCACAACAAGGAAAATTGAAAGCTATATTATCTGAGATTAAAGGGGTGTCTTCAAAAAACATCCTTTTAGGAAATGGTAGTGACGAAGTTTTAGATTTGATTTTTAGAGCCTTTTGCGAACCCAATCAAGACAATGTCATCATTTTACCGCCTACCTACGGTATGTATGAAGTGTTGGCAAATTTAAATGCCATCGATATTATTAAAGTTGATTTAGATGAAACCTTTCAACCAAAAGTTGATGACATTTTAGCGGCAGGAAATACTAAGAGTAAAATCTTATTCATTTGTTCGCCCAATAATCCGACGGCAAACAGTTTTGAAAGTGAAAACATAGAAAAACTGATTAAAAATTTCAATGGGTTAGTGGTTATTGATGAAGCTTATATCGATTTTTCAAACGAAGCGAGTTGGTTGAGTAAATTGGATGAGTTTCCGAATTTAGTTATCACACAAACCCTATCTAAAGCTTATGCCATGGCGGGGATTCGCTTAGGTCTTTGTTTTGCTTCCGCAGAAATTATTTCAGTTTTAAACACCATCAAGCCGCCATATAATATCAATGAGTTGACACAAAAAAAGGCTATGGAATTATTAAGCATCAAAGATCTGGCAAAAAATCAAATCCAGGATATTTTAAAGGAACGAATCCTTTTGATGGAAGCACTTAAAAATGTTACTTTCGTTTCAAAAATATATCCATCTGATGCCAATTTTATTTTGGCTAAAGTAGATGATGCCAATAAGCGCTATAGTCAGCTTGTGGAAAAAGGGATTGTGATTAGAAATAGAACGACTCAGGTGGGTTGCGAAAACTGTTTGAGGTTTACAGTTGGAACTCCAGAAGAGAATAAGAAATTAATAAAAACCCTTTTATCAATTCAGAATTAGGAACTTTTTATTGAAGGAGAATTATCATGAATGAAAAAGTATATTGTTACATATTAACAAACCAATCCGAAATTAGAGACATTAATATTAAATTAAAAAGGTCCTGGAAATAAATTCAGGACCTATAACAAAAGTTATATGAAAAAAGTATTATTCATAGACAGAGATGGCACCATAATTAAAGAAACTTCTGATGAGCAAATTGATGCTTTTGAAAAGTTAGAGTTTTACCCTAAAGTATTTCAATATTTAAGCAAAATTGCTAAAGAATTGGATTATGAAATTGTTATGATTACCAATCAAGATGGTTTGGGGACATCTTCTTTTCCTGAAAACACCTTTTGGCCAGTACATAATTTCATAATAAAATGTTTTGAAGATGAAGGCATTGTTTTTAAAGAACAATTTATTGATAGAACTTTTGCAAAAGATAATGCACCGACGAGAAAACCCAATACGGGTTTATTGACTAAGTATTTTTCTGAGGATTATGATTTAGAAAATTCTTTTGTAATAGGGGATAGGCTAACAGATATAGAATTGGCTAAAAATTTAGGGGCTAAAGGCATTTTTATAAATGATAATACCCATTTAGGAACTAATGAAATCACTGTTAAACGGGAAGAATTAGATACATATATTGCTTTAGAAACTAACGATTGGAGTAAAATATACGGATTTTTAAAAGCTGATGATAGGTCTGGTGGCATTATAAGAAACACCAATGAAACTAAAATCGCCATTCAAGTAAATCTGGATGGGACTGGAAAAAGTAAAATAGATACGGGCATTGCTTTTTTTGACCATATGTTGGATCAAATTGCGCGTCACGGACAAATAGATTTAAATATCAAAGTGGATGGCGATTTAGAAGTAGATGAGCACCATACCATTGAAGATACCGCCATTGCTTTAGGAGAATTGTTTCACAATGTGTTAGGTAATAAATTAGGCATTGAACGTTATGGTTTCTGCTTGCCAATGGACGATTGTTTAGCACAAGCGGCTATTGATTTTGGTGGTAGAAACTGGTTGGTTTGGGAAGCCGATTTTAAACGTGAAATGGTTGGAAAAATGCCAACGGAAATGTTTTATCATTTCTTTAAATCGTTTACCGATGGTGCTAAATGTAACCTTAATATTAAAGCAGAAGGTACTAATGAGCACCACAAAATAGAAGCTATTTTTAAAGCCTTTGCAAAAGCTTTTAAAATGGCGGTGAAGCGTGATATTGATAAAATGATTTTACCATCAACAAAAGGAATGCTTTAGTCTATGGTTTATAGTTTTTGGTTGTTGGTTTTGCCAACAACTAATAACCAACAACTAACAACAAAAAATGAAATTAGTCATAATAAATTACGGTGCTGGAAATATTAAAAGTATTCAATTTGCTTTTAAACGCTTGGGGATTGATGCAATTTTATCCAACAATGCAGAAGAGATTCTAGCTGCTGATAAAATCATATTTCCTGGAGTTGGTGAAGCTAGTACAGCTATGAGCATGCTAAAAGAAAGTGGCTTGGATCTTTTAATCCCTACCTTAAAACAACCTGTTTTAGGGATTTGTTTGGGGATGCAATTACTTTGCAATTCAACCGAAGAAGGTCATACAAAAGGCTTAGGGATTTTTAATACAGATGTAAAACGGTTTTCAAACGATGTGAAAGTTCCACAAATGGGTTGGAATGTTATAAAAGATTTAAAATCAGAGTTGTTTACTGGAATTAAAGAAGGTGAATACATGTATTTGGTTCACAGCTATTATGCAGAACATTGTCCGCAAACCATCGCTAAAACAGATTACGGAATCAATTATGCATCTGCTTTGCAACACGATAATTTTTATGGAGTGCAATTCCATCCAGAAAAAAGCAGCCTTGCAGGAGAGAAAATATTAGAGAACTTCCTAAAGTTAAATATTAAAAGTTAAATATTAGAAGTAGTTTGAAGAACGAATTAATATATAGAACAAAACAATTTGCTTTAGATTGTTGGCAGTTTTGTTTTAAAGTACCAAAATCAAGAGAATATAACGCCTTTGTAAATCAATTGATTCGTTGTTCAAGCTCTGTTGGTGCTAATTATAGAGCTTCACAGCGAGCCAAATCTACTTTAGATTTCATTAATAAACTGAAAATCGTTGAGGAAGAGGTTGATGAAAGTGTCTATTGGTTGGAAATTTTCAATGAGGTTTTGCCTGAATTTTCAGAAGAAATTTTAAAACTTCAAAAAGAAGGCAAAGAATTATTAGCAATTACTGTAGCTTCTATTAATACAGCAAAAAAGAATAATAAACATAAATCAAATGGTTGATGGTTAGTTACTTCTAACTTTTAACTTTTAATATTTAATATTGAAAATGAGAATCATACCAGCCATAGACATCATAGACGGGAAATGTGTTCGATTAACAAAGGGCGATTACGACACCAAAAAAATATATAATGAAAATCCATTGGAGGTTGCCAAAATGTTTGAAGCTTCTGGGATTGAATATTTACATTTAGTAGATTTAGATGGTGCCAAAGCACAGCACATTGTGAATTTTAAAGTATTGGAGCAAATTTCAACAAAAACCAGTTTGAAAATTGATTTTGGTGGTGGTTTAAAAACCAACGAAGATTTGCATATCGCTTTTAATTCTGGAGCAAAACAAATTACAGGTGGTAGTATTGCTATTAAAGATCCCAAAACATTTGAAGGTTGGATTTCTAAATATGGCAGTGAAAAAATCATTTTGGGAGCCGATAGTAATAATGGTAAAATCGCCATTAGTGGTTGGCAAGAAGATAGTATAGAAGATGTGATTCCATTTATTAAAGCCTATCAGAAAAAAGGTATTCAATATGTTATTTGTACCGATATCGCTAAAGATGGTATGCTAGAAGGGCCGTCTTTTGATTTGTATAGCCAAATTATTGAAGCATGTACAAATAGTAGTACTGGACAATCTGTCAAACTTATTGCTTCAGGCGGGATTTCAATTATTGATGAATTACCAAAACTTAAGGCATTAGGTTGTGAAGGAGTTATTATTGGAAAAGCGATTTATGAAAACAGAATCAGCTTAAAAGAATTAGAAAAATTTGTATAACAAACGTTTAAAAGTGAAATTTTAAAAGCAGCCAACTTTTAACTTTAACTTTTAGCTTTTAACTTTGAAAGATGTTAACAAAACGAATCATCCCTTGTTTAGATATTAAAAACGGACGTACTGTTAAAGGTGTTAATTTTGTGGATTTGCGTGATGCGGGCGACCCCGTTGAATTGGCAAAACAATATGCGGATATTGGTGCAGACGAATTGGTGTTTTTAGATATTTCTGCCACTTTAGAAGGACGTGCTACGACTTTGGATATGGTGATGCATGTGGCGGAGCAAGTTAATATTCCGTTTACGGTTGGCGGCGGTATTTCATCCATTGAACATGTGGATGATTTATTGAAATATGGTGCCGATAAAGTATCTATCAATTCATCTGCAGTGAAACGCCCCGAATTGGTTAACGAGCTTTCCAATAAATTTGGAAGTCAGTGTATTGTGGTGGCTATTGACGCAAAACAGATTGATGGCAACTGGAAAGTACATTTAGCAGGCGGAAGTATTCCAACCGATATTGATTTGTTTGAATGGGCAAAAGAAGTGGAACAACGGGGTGCCGGGGAAATTTTATTTACTTCGATGGATCATGATGGAACAAAAAATGGCTTTGCTAATGAAGCATTGGCTAAATTATCAAGGGAGTTGAATATTCCAATCATTGCTTCCGGCGGTGCTGGAAATGTGCAACATTTCATTGATACCTTTAAGGAAGGTAAAGCCGATGCTGCTTTAGCAGCCAGTGTATTTCATTTTGGTGAAATTCCCATTCCAGAATTAAAAAGAGCATTAAAAAATAATAATATAGAAGTTAGATTGTAATCGTCATTACGAGGAAGAAATGACGAAGTGATTCATTAAATTAAAGCTAAACATTAAACAGATTGCCAGATCACAACAAGCGATTAGCAATGACAAGATAAATTATGACTATTAAATACGACGCACACGGATTAGTTCCAGCCATCATTCAAGATGTCAAAACAAAAAGGGTTTTGATGCTGGGCTACATGAATGAAGACGCTTATAAAAAAACCATAGAAACCAAACAAGTTACCTTTTTTAGTAGAAGTAAGCAACGTTTATGGACAAAAGGAGAAGAAAGTGGTCATTTTTTAAATCTTGTGGATATAAAAAATGACTGTGATAATGACACACTTTTGATTCAAGTAAATCCAGTCGGTTCCACCTGTCATACAGGAACCGATACCTGTTGGGGAGAAGCAAATTCTGAAAGTTATGGATTCTTATCCCAGCTTGAAGAGGTTATTAAGAGCAGAAAAGAGAATGCTGACTCTGAAACCTCTTATGTAGCATCTTTATTCAAAAAAGGCATCAATAAAATCGCTCAAAAAGTAGGCGAGGAGGCTGTTGAAACCGTTATCGAAGCGATGGATACTAAGGATGATTTGTTTTTATATGAATCCGCAGATTTATTATTTCACTATTTAATCTTACTTCAAGCTAAAGGCTTTACCTTAAGTGATATTGTAAAAGAATTAAAAGGCAGGCACAAATAATTCTAAAACAAAACTGATGCAACGAACCAAACAATCTATTTTAGTGCTTTTTGCATTGTTTTTGTTTTCATGTATAGCTTTTTCACAAGAAGAAAAAACGCTATCTGTTACAAAAGAAAACGGATTGTTAGAGGTTAAAAATCATAATCAAACCCTTTTCGGGTATCAATATGGTGTTTTATATCCGCCAAAAGGCGTTGACTCTGTTTATAAACGCAGTGGTTTTTTCCATCCCATCAATACGTTAAAGGGGCACAGACTAACAAGAATTCATCCAGAAGACCATTACCACCATTTTGGTATGTGGAATCCTTGGACAAAAACCATGTTTGAAGGTGATACGCTCGATTTTTGGAATATTGGAGATAAAAAAGCAACCGTTCGCCATGCAGAATTCAAGTATGTTAAAACAACAGAGGACTTTGTCGAGTTTCAAGTTCTACATGAACATGTTGTTTTAAAAAACAATAAAAACAAAGTAGCCCTAAACGAAATACAAACTGTAAAAGTTTACAATCCAAAGGATGCTTATTACATTATAGATTTACAATTTGATTATAGTTGCGCTACAGAAGAAGAGTTTAAAATCCTAGCATATCGCTATCAAGGATTGTCTTTAAGAGCTACTGAAGCTTGGAATGATGCTAATAGTACCGTACTAACTTCTGAAGGAAAGACCAGAAAAGATGCTGATAACACCATGGCTAAGTGGATGCTTTGCCAAGGAAAGTTAGGTACTGATTCAGGAGGTTTTATCCTATTATCCCATTCTCAAAATTATAATCATCCAGAACCTATTCGTGTTTGGCCCATTGGAGAACACAAAGGTTCTGTTTTTGTTAATTTTTCGCCTACTAAAACCAAAGATTGGTTGTTTGAACCTAATAAAACCTATACTTTAAAATATCGACTGATTATTTTTGATGGTGAATTTTCACCGCAACAAGCAGAAGCATTTTGGAATAATTACACCAAGTAATGGTTCGCAATTTGCCACAATAAATCTCAATGAAATCATTTTTTTACCTTATAAACATTCAATATTTAGGCTATCGTTTTCACGGATGGCAAAAGCAACCTGATGTGAAAACATTACATCTGATGGTTGACCGAACTTTAAATTTTATTTTGGAAGGAAAACCTTTTAAAAGTTTGGGTTCTGGTAGAACGGATGCCATGGTGTCTGCGGAATGTGCTGCTTTTGAATTATTTTTAGAAGAACCCATAGAAGATTTAATTGTTTTTTTGAAACTGTTCAATCATAATTTACCACAAGATATTAGAGCTGTAAATATTCAAGAAGTCGATAAAAAATTCAATATCATTAAACACTCTAAAATCAAGGAATACATCTATTTATTCACGTATGGGGAAAAATGCCATCCGTTTTGTGCGCCTATTATGACTACCATTCTTGAAAATTTAGATATAGAGCTGATGAAACAAGGGGCCAAACTTTTCGAGGGGGAGCATTACTTTAAAGCCTATTGCTTTAGAGCAACTGACAATGGTATCTATAACCGAGAGATTTTAACATGCGAATTGGTCGAGAATACCATTTACACGGCTAATTACTTTCCAAAAAAATCCTATATTTTAAGAGTAAGAGGCAAGGGGTTTATGCGTAACCAAATTCGCTTGATGATGGGGACTTTGATTGATTTAGGAAAGGGTAATGTATCACTAGAAGATATTAAAAACAGTTTACTTCCAGAAAATAGTATTAAAATGAATTACATCGCTCCGGCTTCCGGCTTAATTCTTAACAATATAGAGTTTGATTAATCTCATATAATCTATCATATTGCATATGTGAGAATTATACAAAGAATTCACAAAACTCTATAACATACCAAGTCTACAAGTTGGTTACTTTTACTTCATATTAATAATTAAAAACTTTTAAGATGAGACATGTAATTTATATCTGTTTATTCCTGTTTACAGGAACTGTTTTTGCACAAGAAAAACCAAAAGAAGTAAAAGAAGAAGTAGAAGTAAAAACTATAAAAATAAAAGACAACGAAAAAACGACCGAAAACAAAGTTAAAGTCGTCACAAGAGAAACGAATGACATTGAGCTAAATGAAAATGATAAAAATAAAACCAATCAAGAGCGCATACCTACAGCTACAAAAGTTGAAAAATTGACTTATATAGATAATGATGGAGGTGACTCTTATGATGTTTTAACTAAAGAAACATCCTATAAAATGGCCGATGGAAACTATGTGTTTTCTCCAAGCGATAACGGATTTGAAATGTCACATAGTATGGATAACAATCAGTCTGAAAAAATTGGTAAATCATGGGCTGCTAGTATTAAAGGTTATTATATTGTAGACGGGACTTCACATTCTGGTATTGGTTATTTCGACAAAAATGGGAATTTTGTAACCGAATATTATAATAAAGACACCAAACAAGTTGAAATTAAAACGTATTTAAGAAAGTAAACTAAAATAACAATTCAAAGTATTAAAAGTCCTGTTTTTAACAGGACTTTTTGTATTTTAGAACCTTATTTATTTTAATAATTATGACTCCAACGGTATCCCAAGACGCTTTAGACTTTTTTAAAAAATTAGAGCAAAATAATAATCGAGATTGGTTCAATGACCATAAAACTGAATTTAAAGCCATTGAATCTGATATTAAAAAAGTATATCAAGCTGTTTTGGAAAATTTAAAAAAGCATGATGATATTGATGGTTTGAAAATGTTCCGGATTTATAGAGATGTACGCTTTTCTAAAAATAAAGCTCCCTACAAGACACATTTTGGAGGTTCTTTTCATAGAACAAAACCAAAGCTTAGAGGTGGTTATTATCTTCATATTCAGCCTAATAATGAAAGCTTTATAGCAACTGGGTTTTGGGAGCCAGTACCAGCAGATTTATTGAGAATCCGAAAAGAATTTGAAATGGACGATCAAGAAATCCGTAGCATAATTAGTGATAATATGTTTAAAGCCATTTGGGGAGATTTTGTGGGTGATGAAGTAAAATCAGCTCCTAAAGGCTTTAATAAAGACCACAAAGCCATCGATTTAATAAAAAAGAAGCAGTATATTTTCACGAAAAAATATACAGACAAACAAGTCTTAAGCCCTGATTTTTTAAAAGATATCGACTTGTCATTTAAAGCCATTCGCCCATATTTTGATTATATGAGCGATGTGCTTACTACCGATTTGAATGGGGAGTCTATTATATAATCTCGTTGATTACGTATTTATTTTTATTAAACTCGAAACTAGAGTTAACGGGCTTATTAATCAGTAATTGGCCAATGGGGGAATTGACTGAAATAGCATAATAATCATGGTTATCAATAGTTATTTTACCGATGCTAGTTGAAATATAAAAACTCATCACGTTAGTTTTTACAATACTACCAATAATAGCTTCTTTGCTTTCTACATTGGTTTTTATTTGTTTTAAATAGTCTTTCGTATTTCGGGCATCATTTAAATAGCCCATATTTTTTTCTAAATCATTCAATAATTTGCCATGACCTGAATCATCATCTTCAGAGTTGCCTTTGTCATTGCTGGCAATAGATTCTTTTATTAATTGAATTTCATTTTTGTAATCATTAATGCGTTTATCAACGTATTCATTACATACTTCTAATAGTCTTTGTTTTGTATTCATTAAAGTTTAAACGGCTTTTAGCACTTCGGGTTTCTCAAAAAGAATAATGTTGCTGATCAAGCGTTCTTTTACAAGATGCATCATTCGCTTATTTAAGGCAGATGAGTTTTGAATATAAATTAAATATTCTTCAACCGTAAACATACCTATAATAATGCCTTTTAGGGAATTACGAAATTTCATGTCTTTGTTAATGGCGTTTTCGATGTAAATTAAACGCTTTTCCAAAGATAAACCATAAAATACACATTTATGTTTTTCAACATAATTTTTAAAAACTTCAACCAATAAATCGTTTTGTAACTTGGCAATGGGACGTAACACTAAATTCTGAAAACGCTCGTCACTGCTCATGTTATCGTTAAGGGTGTCAGTAGAAATTTCTGGTCGAATACTATTTAAACTAAGTTGTCTTGAGGTCATGATTTAAAGAGTTTTAATAAAATTATGGATTTATAAACCTTGAAAAATGCTGGAACTTATTACTTGTTAACTAGGTTATTAACAATTAATATTTTTATATTTAATTTTAATTATAATATGCCAATAATATGAAATTTGGAAGTACAGACAATCCCGAAAACATAGACTTTACATTGCCGCCAGACCATCTTGAAACAAAAAGGATTTTAAATAGATTTAAAGATGATACGATTCCTGAAATCTATGTGGGCTGTGCCAAATGGAATAAAGCTGACTTAAAAGGGTTTTATCCAAAAGGAACCAAAGATGAGTTAGTTTATTATTCAAGTCAGTTTAATTCCATTGAATTGAATGCCACATTTTATAGAATTTTCCCTGCAGAACAATTTGCTAATTGGTATGATAAAACACCAAAAGGTTTTAAATTTTTCCCAAAGTTAAATCAAGAAATAAGTCATTGGAAACGCTTGCAAGATGTAAAAGAGGTTGTTGAAAATTATTTATATAATGCCTCAAACTTAAAAGAAAAATTAGGGACCATATTTTTACAAATGCATGATAATTTTTCTCCAAAAGATTTTAATCGAGTGGTGAATTTCGTGGAATCTTGGCCTAAGGATATTGCTTTGGCTGTAGAATTTAGACATACCAATTGGTATAATGATGCATCGGTAGCAAATGATTTGTATAGCCTTTTGGAAACTAATAACATCTCTAATGTGATCGTTGATAGCGCGGGAAGAAGGGATATTATGCACATGAGATTAACCAATGCTACTGCTTTTGTGCGTTATGTGGGTGCTAATCATGAAAGTGATTATAACCGCTTAGATGATTGGATAGAACGCTTGAAGGTTTGGAAAGAGGAAGGTATTAAAGAAATAGACTTTTTTATTCATCAAAATATTGAAAAAGAATCTCCTTTGCTATCAACTTATTTTATTAAAAAACTGAATTCAGAATTGGGGTATTCTTTAAAAATACCAAACGAAGATTCACAAGTAAAATTATTATAGAATCAGCTGATTTTACAGCTTAGTGAAATACAGAACCATTTGTTAAAACCAAACAGGGAGGTGTTATATATAGACTTAAATACATTAACCTGTTTTGGATTTGAAATTTAATAAGTGATTATCATATTCTATTGCATTAAATCTAAAAAAAATACTATCTATTGGTTATTTTATAAAAATATAATAAAATGAATCTTATAGTTTTAAAACTCTTCAATAAAATAGAGTTTTTCGTAAATTTGCTGTCCAAAATAGCTGAAATAATACCTTTTTAAGTATTAATTAAGGCTATAATTCTAAAATTAAAATATTATATGAGTAAAACATTGTTTGACAAAGTGTGGGATTCGCATGTTGTAAGAAAGATTGAAGGAGGACCAGATGTGTTTTTTATTGATAGACACTTTATACATGAAGTAACCAGTCCTGTAGCCTTTTTAGGTCTAAAAAGTAGAGGGTTAAGCGTTTTATATCCAGAGCGTACATTTGCTACGGCAGATCATAATACACCAACAATAAATCAGCATTTACCTGTTGAAGATCCGTTATCAGCCAATCAATTAAAAGCACTTGAAGATAACTCTAACGAATATGGCATTAGCCATTGGGGATTGGGGCATCAAAAAAATGGTATTGTACATGTTGTAGGCCCAGAAAACGGGATAACATTTCCTGGTGCGACTATTGTTTGCGGTGATTCGCATACATCTACACACGGAGCTTTCGGCGCTATAGCTTTTGGTATTGGAACGTCTGAAGTGGAAATGGTATTGTCTACGCAATGTATCATGCAGCCAAAACCTAAAAAGATGCGCATCAATGTGAATGGGAACCTAAGTAAAGGGGTGACTCCTAAAGATGTGGCATTATATATTATTTCTCAATTAACAACCTCTGGTGCTACCGGCTATTTTGTTGAATATGCTGGAGATGTTTTTGAAAATATGACCATGGAAGGTCGTATGACGGTTTGTAACTTATCAATTGAGATGGGTGCTCGTGGTGGTATGATTGCTCCAGACGAAACCACTTTTGCTTACTTAAAAGGAAAACCGTTATCCCTTAAAGGGGATGCTTGGGATAAAGCAGTCGCGTATTGGAAAACGTTGAAAACTGACGCTGATGCAACCTTTGATAAAGAATTAACATTCAATGCTAGCGATATAGAGCCTATGATTACCTACGGAACGAATCCAGGTATGGGTATGGGTATTTCTAAACACATTCCAAATGCAGAGGCTGTTGAAGGTGGTGTTGCTACTTATAAAAAATCATTGGAATATATGGGCTATCATGAAGATGATGCCATGATTGGTAAGCCTGTAGATTATGTGTTTTTAGGAAGTTGCACCAATGGTAGAATTGAAGACTTTAGAGCATTTGCTTCTATTGTTAAAGGACGTAAAAAAGCAGATAACGTAACTGCTTGGTTAGTTCCTGGATCTCATGAAGTGGAGGCATTAATTAAGGAAGAAGGTATTTTGGATATCATTACCAAAGCGGGGTTTGAATTGAGACAACCTGGTTGTTCTGCTTGTTTGGCGATGAATGATGATAAAGTACCAGCTGGGAAATATGCGGTAAGTACTTCTAACAGAAACTTTGAAGGTCGTCAAGGTCCTGGTTCAAGAACTTTATTGGCGAGTCCGTTAGTGGCTGCTGCTGCTGCTGTTACTGGTGTGGTTACAGACCCAAGAGATTTATTATAATCATTGATTTATAAACAAATTAACGATTAAACAAAAAACATAACAAAATGGCATACGATAAATTCAATATATTAACAAGTACAGCGGTTCCATTACCTTTAGAAAATGTGGATACCGATCAAATCATCCCTGCTCGTTTCTTAAAAGCAACAAAGCGTGAAGGTTTTGGTGATAATTTATTCCGCGACTGGAGATATAATAATGATGGTTCTCCAAAAAAAGATTTCATATTAAACAATCCAATTTATAGCGGTAAAATCCTTGTTGGAGGCAAGAATTTCGGTTCTGGATCTTCAAGAGAGCATGCGGCTTGGGCCGTTTACGATTATGGATTCCGTTGCGTGGTATCTAGTTTTTTTGCTGATATTTTTAGAAATAACTGTTTAAATGTTGGAGTGCTACCAGTACAAGTGAGTGCAGAGTTTTCAGAACAAATATTCAATGCTATTTACGATGATCCTAATACTGAAATAGAGATTAATCTTCCAGAACAAACCATTACCATTTTATCAACAGGTGCTAAAGAATCTTTTGATATCAATAGTTATAAAAAAGACAATATGCTAAATGGTTTTGATGATATCGATTATTTACAAAGCATGAAATCTGATATTGAATCATTTGCTAATGGACTATTGTTGTAAATGACTTTCAAAAAAATTGAAATAATGGATACGACATTACGCGATGGTGAACAAACCTCGGGTGTGTCGTTTTCTGCTTCTGAAAAATTAACAATCGCTAAGCTTTTACTGGAAGAATTAAAAGTGGATCGTATCGAAATAGCTTCTGCTAGAGTATCAGAAGGGGAGTTTCAAGCCGTAAAAAGCATCACTAATTGGGCTAGTAATAACTACTATTTAGATAAAGTTGAAGTATTGACTTTTGTGGATAATGGCGTGTCTATTGACTGGATGATTGAAGCAGGAGCAAAGGTTCAAAATTTACTAACTAAAGGTTCATTAAATCATTTAACCCATCAGCTTAAAAAGACTCCTAGTCAGCATTTTAAAGAGATTTCAGAATCTATTTTGTTAGCGTCTCAGAAAGGGATTAAAACAAATGTCTATTTAGAAGATTGGAGTAATGGTATGCGTAATTCTAAAGACTATGTTTTGGAGTATTTAGAATTTATTGCTACACAACCTGTAGAGCGTATTATGCTTCCCGATACCTTAGGTATTTTAACGCCGTGGGAATCGTATCAATTTGTTTCAGAAATTAAAACAACATATCCGCATTTACATTTCGATTTTCATGCGCATAATGATTACGATTTAGGGGTTGCCAATGTTGTTGAAGCATTAAAAGCTGGCGCAGACGGCTTACATTTAACTATAAATGGGATGGGGGAGCGTGCTGGAAATGCACCTATGGGAAGTACCATTGCGGTGATTAACGATTTTCTGCCGAACTTAAAAGTTGGTGTAAATGAAAAAGTATTATTCACAGTCAGCAAGTTGGTGGAAACGTTTTCAGGAATCATGATTCCTGCCAATAAACCAGTTATTGGTGCCAATGTATTTACACAAACAGCTGGTATTCATGCAGATGGCGACAATAAAAAGAACCTGTATTTTAGTAATTTGTTGCCTGAACGTTTTGGAAGAACCAGACAATATGCTTTAGGAAAAGCCTCTGGTAAGGCCAACATCCAAAAGAACTTACAGGAATTAGGGTTACAACTTAATGACGAAGATTTAAAAAAAGTAACGCAGCGTATTATCGAGTTAGGTGATAAAAAGGAAGTAGTAACCAAAGAAGACTTGCCTTATATCATTTCTGATATCTTGGATAGTCATTTATATCTGGAAAATGTAAAGGTGAATTCTTATGTGTTAACACATGCTAAAGGACTAAAACCATCTACAACCATTTCCATTACTATTAAAGGGAAAACATACGAAGAAAATGCACAGGGAGATGGTCAATTTGATGCGTTTATGAATGCGCTTCGTGGCATCTATAAAGCCAAGAAAAAGGACTTGCCGGAACTTATAGATTATGCCGTGAGAATCCCGCCAGGTAGTCACTCTGATGCATTGTGTGAAACTATTATTACTTGGAAAAACTCGGTGAAAGAGTTCAAAACACGTGGCTTGGACTCCGATCAAACGGTTTCTGCTATTAAAGCCACAGAGAAAATGTTAAACATTATTACTAATTAAGAAAATACATACATGAAATTAAATATTGCTCTTTTAGCCGGAGACGGTATAGGACCAGAAGTTATAGATCAAGCGGTAAAAGTAAGTGATGCTGTTGCTAAAAAATTCGGACACGATATTACTTGGATTCCAGCTTTAACAGGCGCAGCAGCTATTGACGCTGTTGGTGAACCTTATCCAGATACCACACACGATATTTGTAAAAATGCGGATGCTGTATTGTTTGGTGCTATAGGTCATCCAAAATATGATAATGATCCTTCAGCCCAAGTGCGTCCAGAACAAGGGTTGCTTAAAATGCGTAAAGCTTTAGGGTTGTTTGCAAATATCCGTCCAACATTTACATTTCCATCATTGATTGATAAATCACCATTAAAAAGAGAGCGTATTGAAGGCACTGATTTAGTGATTTTACGTGAATTAACCGGTGGTATTTACTTTGGTGAAAAGGGTAGAAGAGATGGAGGTGAAACCGCTTTCGATAATTGTGTTTATACCAGGGAAGAAGTGGAGCGTTTAGCTAAAAAAGGTTTTGAATTAGCGATGACACGTTCTAAAAAATTGTGTTGTGTCGATAAAGCCAATGTTTTGGAAACCTCTCGTTTATGGAGAGAAACGGTTCAAGCCATGGAAAAAGATTATCCTGAAGTAAAAGTAAGTTATGAGTTTGTTGATGCTGTAGCCATGCGTTTGGTCCAATGGCCTAATAGTTATGATGTTTTGATTACTGAAAACTTATTTGGAGATATTTTAACAGATGAAGCCTCTGTGATTTCGGGGTCTATGGGGTTAATGCCGTCGGCTTCTGTGGGAACGGATAACCAATTGTTTGAGCCTATTCACGGGTCATATCCTCAAGCTACGGGATTGAATATTGCCAATCCTATGGCGACTGTTTTATCGGCTGCTATGATGTTTGAAATGGCGTTTAATTTACAGGAAGAAGGTAAAGCTATAAGGGATGCTGTAAACAAAGCCTTAGCTGAAGGTATGGTGACTGAAGATTTAGCGGATGGCGGGAAAGCTTATGGAACCAAAGAAGTGGGGGACTGGTTAGCTGCTAATATCTAACAAGTATACTTTATATAAACAAAAAGGTGAATCAGATATGGTTCACCTTTTTGTTTTATTGTCATCACTGACTTCGTCTAATTTTTAATTTCCTGCGAAGGCAGGAATCTCAGTAAAGAATGGATTCCGCATCCCGTGCGGAATGACAAAGTTATACCTTCAGCTAAATAATGAGATTGCTTCACCTCATAAATTAATCTCGTCGCGTAGGTGTTTGTTTAAAACTCGTGCCACTAGGGAGTTCAAAAACCTCTAGTCCAAAATAGGGAAGGGCTGCTAATAAATGATCAAAAATATCAGACATGATGTATTCGTAATTTTCCCAACGTTTGTCACTGCTGAAAGCATAGATTTCCATAGGAATCCCTTGGGATGTTGGCGCTAATTGTCTCGCCATAATCATCATGTCTTTATTGATGGCGGAATGATTTTTCAAGTACACATCAATATATTTTCTAAAAACACCAATATTGGTCAGGTTTCTGCCATTTAACAGGAGACCTTTATCAACATTGTTTTCTGTATTGTATTTTTTTATATCGCTTTGTCTGGTTTCCAAATAAGAGGTGATAAGTTGAATCTTTGCTAATTGATTCACGTCGTCTTGGGTTAAATATTTAATGCATTCCTGTTTAATAAACAAAGCGCGCTTAATCCGTCTGCCGTCAGAATTCGTCATGCCTCGCCAGTTTTTAAACGAATCTGAAATCAGGGCATAGGTAGGGATGGTGGTAATGGTTTTATCGAAATTTTGGACTTTAACAGTAGCTAGGTTAATTTCAATCACATCGCCATCGGCACCATATTTTTCAAAGGTTACCCAATCGCCAATGCGTACCATATCGTTTATAGAGACTTGAATACTGGCTACAAAACCGAGAATAGTGTCCTTAAATATTAAAATGATGACTGCCGAAGCTGCTCCTAAGCCCGTTACAAAATTTAAAAAAGGAATGCGGGTAATGATGGCAATCGCTGAAAATAGTCCAATGACCCAAATAAAGATCATAAATACTTGTATATAGCTATCTATGGGTTTGTCCCTTAAATTGGGTAGGGTTTTAAAATAATCTTTTAGGGTATGTAGGACGCTTCTAACGATCCATAATGCTAAGACAATGGCAAAGACTTTTAAGCCTCGTTCAAAAAAGTTTTCAAAGGCAGGGAAGTCAACAAATACCAGTGGTATGAATTCTAAGGCAATTAATAATGGTACTATATGGGCTACATTTGTAGGTACTCTGTTGGTGATTAATAAATCATCAAAATTGGTTTTAGTTCGTTTTGCAAATTGGCTAAATGTTGTAATTAAAAGCCTTTTAATTATAAAATCTACAATAAAAACTAGGAGTAAAAGCGCTAAGACCAGCACGAATGCATTTAAATTAATTGCTAAAGTATCTGTTGCCCCTAGTTCTTTTAAGTATTTGTAAACTAGGTGATTTATACTATCCATTGCTTTGGGTTTTTAAATATGTTTTATCAATATAAAATGTTCCAAAAGGAATGATGGCAGCCAATAAAATGGTCGTAAATTGTTTTGTGTTCCACTTTAATTCGCTTTTAAGCATGATGGCTAAAACGATATAAGTGATAAACAACAAACCGTGAGGCATGCCTAGTAGTTTTACATATTGTGGATCCTCGGCAAAATACTTAATGGGCGTGGCAATAAACAGCAATAATATATAGGATATTCCTTCTAAAAAGGCAATGGCACGAAAGATATTTAGTAGTGAAAACATACATTTTATTTTAATTTACAAAAATAGGGTATCTAGATTATTTAACGGTTTTATCTTATAAATTTTTAAAATACATGGAA
Organism: Confluentibacter sediminis; assembly: GCF_003258355.1. Lineage (GTDB taxonomy): Bacteria > Bacteroidota > Bacteroidia > Flavobacteriales > Flavobacteriaceae > Confluentibacter > Confluentibacter sediminis. The sequence continues at coordinate 92,640 of NZ_QKPO01000003.1, forward strand.
CAGGATCAGTCCGTATATTAGAAAACGCACTAAGCGCAAAGATCCAAACAGCATGACATTTTTGAAGGGGAATTTAATAAGGCCTGCTGCCATACAGGATATTGAAAATGGTAAAGGAAGCAAAGCCCCTACAACAATTAAAAAGCCGCCCCATTTTTTGGAGTTTTTTAGCTGTTTGGCCATTTTGACTTCTAGGTAATTATGTACTACTGGTATGTTTGTAATGGCTATCCCAATCCAATAGGATAAAAGTCCTCCAACATATGATAGGCTTCCTAAAATGCCAAGAAACACCCAAGGCATATCCATTTTTGCAGACCAGGCAATAAAAATTTCTGGAGGGACTAAACCTAAAATGGTTTCGGAAATAAAAAATACGCTTAAAACACCCCAAGCTGGTAGGGTATCGGTCATACGTACCAATAGGGTATTAATGTTGTAATAATGATTGAAAACAAATACACCAGCTACTAAAACAATAATGTAGGGTAATGCTTTTAAAACACTTTTCCACACAAAAGAGTAAAAACCAGTGTATTGATAATACTGGTGTAGTAGTTTTGAACGTGATTTTCCTGTATTGGTTTTTGTTTTTGACTTCATTAATGATAGCAAACGTTTTAAGCTGCAAAGATAGTATTTACTAAGAGGCTTTAAATATTAGAAACTGTAATTAACAAACATTTAATATGGGCTTTTGTAAAATAAAAAGGCTCGAAACATGAATTTTCGAGCCTTAATATCAAATAAAGTTTAGTGGGTTGGTTTAGTTGGTACTAATATATAAAAAATGTCGTAAAATATGGTATGTAATAATATTTTGAGGCCATAATTATGTATTTTGAATAAAATTTGTCAGTTCGAAAGGATTTTAGCATTGAAAATGAGGAAATAGTATGAAGAATTTAATGGGTCTTGATACACTTTTCTATCAAAAACTAGTTATCGAACTGACAATGCATTGGATTTTAGAAATGAAATGGCACAACAATATGGATATTATGCCTATTGGATTATTTGAAAAAACTAATTAGTTGGTCCATTTTAAGTCTATCTAATTTAATAACGGTAACCTGTTCTTTTATGATAAATCTGATGTTGGAAGGCAGGTTGGGATGCTTTAATAGATTGTCGTAATCTTTCAATGCCGCGGTATCACCCCTCAGTGATTCTTGTAGCATGGCTTCTTCACTAGCATCTAAAAACATGTTGGGATCTATCCAGGCTGGGGTTTGAATGGTTTCTGTTAAAGTGCCTTCCATCTTGGGGACATTGAAGGCGGTCTTTAACTCGGATAGTAATCTATCATTAAACAAACCTCTATGATGCGCTTTTTGTGTAAAAAATAATTTAATATCCTTTTGTTTAGCCATCTCTGCTGCTTTCAAGAATCCTTTATGAGCATCCACATTTCTTTCATAGATATCCTTAACTAAACTATATAGTTTTTCTTTTGTAATACTCATACAATCAAACAATTAAATGGCTTTTTTATTGAGTCTGCCTTCTGCTAATTGATCTAAGGTTTCATCGGCACTGTATTCTTCATCCAAGGTTTTTTTAAGGATTTTGGCAATGTCATCGTGTCCTAATTCTTTGGCATATCGGGCTGCGGTTCCATAACCGGAAATCTCATAATGTTCTACTCGTTGTGCTTCAGCGATTAAGCCAGCATCCATCACTTCATGGTTAGTGGTTTCTTTCATAAAACTTTCGGCTTCTTTTATAAGGCCTTCCATAGCTTTGCATGTTTCACCGCCGGGCTTAATATCTAGGGTTTTGCATATGTTAACCAATCGTTCTTTATGTTCTTTGGTTTCTTCTAAGTGGCTTTCAAAGGCATCTTTTAGCTTTGTATCTGTGGCTTTTTTTACCATTTTTGGTAAAGCTTCAATAAGTTGGGATTCTGCACTGTACAGATCTTTTAATTGATGTTCAAAAAGGTCTTCTAAATTTTTCATGGGATTTTTTGTTTAGGATTAATCGTGTAAATGTATTAGGTCTTTAAACAAACGTGTAACACAATCCACATGAATGCTAACACAAAGGAGCAGAGTGCATGACAGGAGGGGGGAAATTATTCATATAGGTTAGCTTTTTAGGTTTTTCTTTTTTTCTAGCCAGGCATCTAAATATTCTTTTCTGAAGTCGGATGGTGATTTGCCGTATTCTTCTTTAAAAATCTTAGACAAGTAACTTTTACTGGTGATGCCGGTTAAATGGACAATGTCTGATATGGAGTAGTCTGTATTTATAATTAGGTTGCTGATTAGGGATAATCGGGTTCGTTGTATATACTGGTTTACTGTCGTGCCATATAGATATTGAAAGCCTTCTTGTAATTTATTGGGATTTAATCCTACAGCTGTGGCAATATCTTTGATGGTGATTTTTTCTGAAATTTGATGGGAAATCAATTTAGCTGCGGTGTCTATTTGGTCGATTTCTGATTGTCTAAGAATGCTTCTTTTGGGGGCTTCTACTAAATCGTCTTCAAATTGAATGATTTGTTCGGTAAGGACTTGATATGATTTGCCTTCTAAAAACAGCTTTTTTAAAAAATCTTTACCTTCAAAAATCTGCATGTCTCTAAATAAACTTGCCAGCTTTAGGCTGTAAAAACCGTTGTAATAAAATGGTTTTTTAGCCAAAATGTCATTAAACAGGTCTTGTAGTTTGGAGTTCATGGTAATAAGGTCGCATTCAATTTTACTTTTAAAGACACTTCGTACAATTTCAAGGCTGTTAATGATAAATTGTTCGTTTTCTTTAAAGGATAGTATGTGGCCATTTAATAAGCTGCTGGCTACAATAACTTGCTGATATTTTGTAATGGTATTGAGGGTGCTGGAATTTTCGAATCTGTGGTCTAATGAGCCTTCTAGACAGTATAGAAATTTTAAGGGATGGACTTCGTTTAATGTGAAATGAAATTCTACGGCTTCATTAAAGAGACAATTGTATTCTATTAATCCCATGCCGCCATCAAAATTAATCCCTTTAATGTATCCTGTGCCTAAATGTTTTGGAATGTCTAAATAATATTCACCGCAGCTACCGGAGTAGTTGGTGCTAAATGCTTTGGCGATGTCCCTAATGACATCCCCCAGAGGCAGAGACTTAACTTCTATTTTAATCATGTATTTTTTGTTTTAAATGTAATACATCAAAAAGTCATATCAAAATGTGGTTATAGCAATCAATATATGGTTTCAACCTGCAAAATTTATGCACATAGTTTACCATGTTAGATGCACTAAATATCTAAAAAAGCCAGCAACCACTGACTATTGTGGTTGGAATAAGAAAGCTGTTTTTATATTATTTACACTTACAATTAATTATCTATACTTACAATTAATACAGAAAAAGTTTGCAAAAACAAATAATATGTTTTATTTTAACTCAATTATAATGAAGGAGTTACCGAAAATCCTTAATATTAAAAGAGAGTAGGACCTTAAACTATTTATTATGAAAATTAAATTTGTAATCATGTTTGCATGTGTTTCAGTGCTATTTTTTTCAGCTTTTAAGAGCATGGATTCTAAAGGCACCAATCCAACAGATCCCGTTTTAGATTTTATTAAGAGTGAGTATATAAGCTCATCGCATTCGGAAAAGTTAAAAACTGTTATGAAAGAGGATTTTAGTGATTTATTTGATGAAGTCTATCAAATAGACATACATTTAAATAAACAGAACGTTTATTATTATGCTGTCTATGGCTTGAAGGATAACAAAAAGACGATAGAGCTGTTCAAAACGTCAAAAGAGAATGTTGAAAAGGAATTTTTCCCATCCTTTAAAATCAATCAAACGAATGTTTCCGGCGATCCTTATTGTTATTGGCAGATTGAACAAGAAAGATGTGGTTATGAACCAGATTATATTTCCATAAGATGTGGGTTAGTTAGTAAAGGTTGTCAATCTTTTTAAAATATTTTGTGAACTTAAATGGTAAATTTATAAACACGCTATTTGATAGCGTGTTTATTGTTAATAAGAGTAGTATATATAATTCTATTTTACATAATATAAATTATAGTACATATTGTGTTGTTAGTAGGTAGTGCCATTGTATGCTTATGGATAAGTTTTTTAGACTTATAGCGACAGCCATTTTGCAACTCTGCTAATGGTGGCTAATTTAGATAAAAGATTTTTATATGTAATAGATTTATGATTTACTATTTATGATTTACTATTTATGATTTACTATTTATGATTTATTATTTATGATTTACTATTTATGAGATGGTTTAGGAATGTTTGTGTGTTCTATTTTACATAATAATGGGATGGTTTGTTGGCTTGTGCTTATTCCATGGTATTCTGGTTGTACTGGTTGGTAGCTTTGGTGTTTTGATTGCCATTGGAGGTTGGATAGCATACTTAGTACTGCTGTGAACTGTACGTGTGTGGCCTTTTTAGGAATTTTTTTAAGGTGTTCTTCTGAAATTTTTGGGAGGGTTATGGTGATATTATTTTGGTTGTGATGGCCTGTCATGCTTGGTTTTGCTGTGTATAATTGATTAAACGCTTGATTTTTGTTTAATTGAAAGCCTATAAGGGCTTCTGGATTGTTATGTATATGGGCTTCTCTTTGACCGTGTGTGCCACTCCCCTTTTGGATTATTTTATGACATACTCCTGTTAAGCGACTTGCCATATAGCTGTCTTTGAATGTTGTGGCTGTGTCTCCCAAGCTTTGACGGATGGCTTTTGAGAGGCTGGAGGCTCCTCCGAACTCCTGGTTGTTATGTTTTACTTTTACAAATGCTGGGTCTGTTTGGATGCGTTCTTTGGAGGGCCCGACCGCACGACGGGCCACATCTATTCCGTTAAGTTGGTAATAGCTTACCCCATTAAGCGTGCCTTTTATTTTTATAAGCCCTTTTTGCTTAGGCATGTAGAAGCGTGTTATTTTTACTACGCTAAGGTATTAAAAAATTTGAATTTAGGTTATCTTTAAAGTTCTAAATAAATGGCATTTACTAGACCCCTAAAATGTGGACGTTTCACTCATCTATTGTTTTACTAAAATTTTGTGAGGTCAAGTTAAATATCGAGATTCTGTTTTACATAAATGAATTATATAGTAGTCAGAAAGGTATTTAACTGTGTAAAAATAGCTTTAGGGACTTTCAAAGTAGAACTTCTACCACCGCCCATTCCAGCACCACCACCTTGTTGTATCCAACTACAGCCTTTTAGAAGGTCGGAAAATTTAATTGCCCACCAATCAACAGTTGATCTATGTGCATCTACTTCTTCTACAACATATATAGCATCCATATTATTGCTCAATGAAATAAAATATGAAAGTTTAGCAAAAGGTCCAACATCAATTCCAAACCAGTCACCAATTTGTGAGTCATTAGCAGCTGTTTTACTTTTAAATTCTACAGGATAGGATTTGCCTGAATTACTAACTAAAAAAAATCTAAATCATTATTAGAAACCACGTAATTTCTTTGTAAAAAATATCTAACATAATCTTTCCAAAATAAATTAGTAACAATGTGATTATCATTCCAAATAGGAAGAGTCCTATCGATCCTATGTAATGCATATGCTCTCATGCCTAATGCTCCCGTTCGTGGTGAAAAATTATTCATTACTGTTGTAATGGGAACAGGAACTAATCCTTGATCTCCAACTTTTTTAAAGTTTATATCATAACTTCTTAAATAATTTCCTATTGCAGGTATAATGAATAAGTTTTCATTAATAGCATTCAAAATAGTATTACATTCTGCAAAATACACTCTAATACCAGCTTGTTGAAAGTATGAATGTGCTAATACTTGTCCTGAAAATGAAGGAGGGGTAATAATTCCAGACCACGTAAATGCCTTTGGTATTGGTAAAACAGCAATCCTGTTTTTTGTTGGTAAATTTGTTATATTAATATTACCTGGTGAAATAATCCATCCGCCAGGAATAATAAACTGGTAGAGGCTTCTTAATGGGGCAGTATTTAAATGATTTTCAAACCTTACTTCAGCTTCTATGCCAATTACTTTGTTAGTATTAATAGAAGACCATTGTGTCTCTAAAAATCTAATTGCGTTTTCTCTATTATTAGGCATAAAAAATAATTTACACCAAGATATAAATTTAAATTAGAGAATAAATATTACTTGGTGGAAATAATAAATCTAAACTATTAGGTTTTATCTTAAATAATGGACCTTTTTCAACGACTTTTCCTTTTGAGTTTCTTTTAATTAAATGGTCTAAAGTAATTACTCCTTGTTCTAATAATATATCGAATTGAGATACAATTGGCTTTCTTGTATGCTCAACTTGTTTGTATTTAAAATATTCTTTTCCATCCTCATAAATTGTATCTGCCGCAACCCAAAATGTTTCTCTATGTTTTTCAAGTAATCTTTTATGCAATATATCTAAAGTCCAAACTACAAAATCCCCTACTTTCTTATCATCAGAATATTCAATAAGATGGTTAATATCTGTATTAACTTTTAAAGATAAACCCTGCGAATTAGTTGTAATTGCTGAAATTGTACAATACAATTTATAATCCTCATCTCGCCAATATCCAAAAGCATTCAAAATTTCTGAAGAGCTTTTAAATTTACTCAATTTCCAATCCGGTACTTGAGCAAATAAATTTTTTCGGTTACCTTTATTACTTCTAAAAGATTTTAATTCAATTCCTTTGTAATCTGGTGATTTGGATGAATTGATATTAATACCTAAAGCAGTTTCTAATGTTCTCCCCACTGAAGTATCGGCATCTAACATCGATAAAATAGGACCACCTTTCGCAAGGTTCATTAACATATTTAACAACTCTTTTGATATGGCATTTTCAATATAATTAATCTCTTCAATTAATTCCTTAACAGGATTTGCTATTCTTGAATCTATTAATTTTTCAATTGGTAATTGAGTTAAATTAAGAACGTGTAATTTATTTTCAAAACCAATTAAAGCCAAAATATCGCTTGGGTTTGAAAATTTACTTAACCCTGAAAACCATATTCTTGGATCTCCATTTTTAGTGTTTGGCCTATATAATGATGTTTTTGATTTGTATACTTTATCTACTTCATATATAATAGAATCAATAATAATTTTACTTTCAGGACCTTGGGATTGTAAATTATAATCGTGAAAATTATTTGTCTTTAAATAATTTCTAACTGTTCCTGTAGCATCCAATATGGACTTTTTTAAGCCAGTTTCTGTAGGTTCAATTAAAGTTAGTGAGATTGAATTTTCGGTTAAAACTTTAAGCTTTTCTTCTTCTTTAGTTGTTAGTTGTCTCATTTAATATTTTTCAAGATTTCGGTTGCAACTGCTCTTGCTAAAAGCGGTGGAACTGCGTTACCAACTAATGTGTATTGAGGAACTTCTGTTTTTCTGTTATTCCCTCCAGTAGAACGCTTGCCCTGAAAAACAAAAGAATCATCAAATGATTGTAACCTTGCCATTTCTCTTACAGTCAATGCTCTTGGTGTGTTATAATGTATGTAATCATCAGGAATAGTCATGACAGTTGGACTCTGCTTTTCTGGACAAAGAACATTATAATTTCTTTTGTTTGATGATAACCCACATTTATTAAGTTTAGATTGCGCTTTTTTATAATCTCCCTCTTTTAAAATAATTTCAAGACGTTTTAAAACATCATCATTCTGCTTACTTGTTTTATGATTGTGAAGGACATCAAAAACTTTTTCTCCATTTTTTAAAGCTTCTGTACTTTTTACATAAAACGGTTTTGATGCATTTTTGAATCTTCCATTTAACCTTCCATTTTTACTCCAGTCAGAAAAAGTCTTTCCATTTGTTATGTTTGGTTTTCCATCAATATTTCTATGTTTTAAAAGGCCACTCATTTTTTTTGCAGTTCCATTATATTGTTTAGATATATCAACTAATTCATATCTATGAGCTTCATCATCGTTACCAATAAAATCTAAATCATATAATGCTTCAAAAACGGATACTTTCTCTTCTTCCTTAACTGTTGCAGGTATTTCCGAAATAAAATTCTGGTCTTTTCTACAGCCAATAAATAAAACTCTTTCTCTATTTTGTGGTACTCCATAATTAGAAGAATTAACTACAAAAGGAGCTTCAATTTTATATAGTCTTATATCACTTACAATATTATTTAGCTCTAAATTTTGTGTTTCATCACAAAATTCTTTTGCTAAATTCAAACAATCATCAGTATTTAAAGTATATATTTTTAAAGCGGTTAGAATATCATTACATGTTTTTTTATGGATGGTAGAAACTTTTAATTGTTTAAAAGCCTCTTCAATTTTAAGTATGATTTCATTTGCATCTAATTCAGTTAAAAAATTTGTAAAAGAATCTACAAAATAGTCATTATCAATATTACAATAATCTTTCTCTCTTATAATATCTCGTTTCAGTTTTTCCCATTCTTTATTTCTAATTAACAAATTAAAACCGTGACGAATAGTGCTAATTCTTTCATCGGTTTTACTTGTTTTGTAATCTACAATTTCAGGGGTTAGTTTACGGAATTTAGCTTCAACAGTTTTAATATAAACTTCTTTAGCATTTTCAGCTTTTAATTCACTGTATTGTTCAATTTCAATACGCTTCACTAAACAATCTAATAGAAAATCATCTTCTTTTTTTGTTTTTTTTAATCCGTTTATAAAGTCAGTTAATTTTGGGATTTCTTTGATATCAACAATAGAGTTAATTTCTTTAAGTATTAGTTCTTTAATTTTACCTTTCTCTTTTGTTAAAATACCTTTTACATTTTCCATAACAAAATATTTAGGCTGTAAAACTTTAATAACTTCTAAATAATGAGAAAATAAGTCATCTTTTTTATCGAATTTTTTTCTCTTACCTGCTAAACTAAAACTTTGACAAGGTGGCCCACCACAAACAACATCAACTTTTTTGCCTTTAATTTTTGATAATAAATTATCCAAAAAATCTGGTTCTGTTATGTCTTGACATAAAAACTCGGCATCAAGCCCTAGTTGATGATTATATCTTACCACATGAGTGAGTTCACAGTTTTCATTTATATCATTAGCAACAAGAAAATCAAAAAACTTATTATTATGTTCAGCCTGAATAAAACCTTCGCTAAAACCACCAGCACCAGCAAATAAGTCGACAAACGTAAAAGGTTTGCCATAGAGAGAAATTTGTTCTCTTAAAATATTTACATTATGGTCTTCTTTATAAGCACTGACATAGTTATTTAGTGTTTCTTTTATTTCTTTATTAGTATATTTTTTTTTGTAAGACTTATTAAATAACTCATTGGCTCTATCTTTCAAATAAGTTAAATAATGATTTATTTCTATATGTTTATCGGAAGTGTTTTTGGCTTGTTGAATTTCTTTATCAAAATCATTTGAAGCAATTTTTTCTCCAGTAGAAATCTTTATTTGTTTACCATTGCAGTTAATCCTTAAATGAATTGGAGATAAACCTTTTTTATCAGCTTTATCTAAATAATAATTGATTGTTGCCATATAGAATGATTTACGGACGTTTTTACGGACACGGACAAATTTACGGACAGTTTTAAAATAATCCTATTAAAAATTAAAGATTTTATTAAACTATTCCATTCCACACACATTCCACTTCGCTACTACCTCGCCGTATACAAAGGGTTCGATTAAATTGTAGGACTATCAATTAATCCAACAAAACGACCTTGCTTTGTAAAGCCCACTTTCCATTTACTTCTTCGCTATGTGTTACTGTAATTTTATTGGTGCCTGTTTTTTTAAAGACGTCCATCAGTTTGAGGTTTTTAGGGACGCTGGTATTAATTACAATGGGTTCTGTAAGTAAGGCTCCTGCTGAGACGTTAAATACATAGAGGCTTTTGGTGTTGGGTTTTATATCCTAAAAAACCTTTACGTACTGGAAGATAAGGTTTTAGACTTGTAGCGACGGCTTTATAGTTGTTTGCTCTTTTTAAAGTTTGAAACCTATATAGAGGTTTGGTTCAAAAAGAAAATAGGTTTTCCATCTATTATCTATTTGTTTGAATGCTTCTGGGGTGTTTGTATCTATCATCCAATTTTGACAATGAATTTGGGGTTCGATAAAGATTCGTTTTTTTTGACCAATGGCTATGTGGTAACCAAGGTGATAAGACGTGTATAGTTTAAACCCATTTGCTATTTTTTTGTTGTTTAAGTCTGAATAGGTTTTGTATTGCGGTAATACTTCTACTGAGGCAAATAATCCTTTCCAAAGCATTCGCTGATAAGAAAATCCTAGGCCTGTTTCGCGTAGATAGCCAGGGTAAAATTCTGTTTCTGAATCTATTTTGTCTTTTAGTCCGTCCCACCACTGAATTCCCATTGGTTGAAATAATCTCCATGTGGCAAATTTTATACCTATGATGTTTTTTGAATCTAATTCACGCTTTATATGAAACTCAAAGTGTTGTGTATTTGTTCTTTCGCCTCCTTTGCCAATATTTCCTAAGATGATTGCTGGAAAGCTGACTCTGTATTTGAAGTCTGTGTTATTGTTTTTTATTGATTTTGTATTATTCTGCGCAAAAATATTTATTGTACAAAGTGTTAGGCTTATGATTAATAGTTTTTTCATTTTGATTTGTTTTTTATTGGTTGTTTTTTAATTACTGATTATTTTATGGGACAAAGAAACGCCCTAAGGCAAGGCGCATCGTCCTAAATTATGATTTCAAACCTTTTTTGGTTTTTAATACTATTCATGGTTTTTTTATGAAATGTAATGGCATCATGAAGTGCACAAAAAAGGCTTAACATTTTTGTGTTAAGCCTGGCTATATATTATGCTTTTTTGTTTTGAAGCAAGGCTTCTGGGTGTGAAGTAAGTTTATCTAGATTTTGAGTAATTTTATCTATATCCCAATGCCACCATTTTAATTGGAGTAGTTTTGTGATTGTTTCTTCAGAAAAACGTTTTTTTATGGCTTCGGCAGGATTGCCTCCTACAATGGTGTAGGGTTCTACGTTTTTTGTAACTACGGCTTTTGTTGCAACAATGGCACCATCTCCTATATGTACGCCAGGCATGATTGTTGCGTCGTGACCTATCCATACATCATTGCCTATCACGGTATCTCCTTTAGAGGGATAGGTTTTGCCTTTCATGGCATTTTGCCAGGTTCCACCAAATATGGCAAATGGATATGCTGATGTGGCTTCTGTTAGGTGGTTGCCTCCATTCATTATGAAGGTTGCTCCTGATGCAATCATACAAAATTTTCCAATGATGAGTTTGTCTCCAATAAAATCAAAATGGTATTTAACATTTTTATCAAAGTTTAATACATCTTCAAAATCATCGTAATAGGTATAGTCTCCCACAATAATATTGGGATTTTTAATCCTGTTTTTGAGAAAACAAAGTTTGTTGTAGTTTGGTAAGGGGAATTGTGTATTTGGATTGGGTATTTTCATAGGGGTGTGTGGTTTGTTTTGGTATATTTAATAGGTCAACACCTGACTACCGATTTATAATGGCTTGTGCTGTTTCTAAAATAGTTTCCGCCAGCAAATTACCGAGTGTAATGAATGTATAAAGTTATTGTATCTAAAGCTTTCATTTTGTTTCTTTTTGAACTTTATTGTTTTTTGGCTTCTTGTTTGTAAAAATCTTCTAAATGGTGGTTACCATATGTTGTCGCGATATTATCTTCTGCCATTAAGGTTAGAAAGAATTCAATTGGTCCATAGGTTTTGACACTTGTAAAGGTTTTTAGAAGGGAAATGGTTGTTTTTCTTATCCAATCGGGTAAGTGAACGATTTTTTCAGGTTTGTTTAAAGCTTTTAGAGCGAGTTTACTAATATCATTAAGGCTTAAAACATCTGGGCCACCAATGGTTAATTCTTTGTTGTTATCGTCTAATGAGTCTATAATGGCTCTTGCTAAGTCTTCACCGTGGATGGGATTGAATTTTTGATTGCCTGAACCAAACAGATAGACGCGACCCGATTTGGCCATTTGTAAAAAGTCTTTCATGTCTGAGAAGAAACCATTGGGTCTCACGATGGTATAGTTTAACCCCGAGGCTTTTAAGGCATCGACAAATTTTTCCTTGGCTTCAAAAATCTTTAGATTTCGGTACTTATCTCCGTTTATGGCAGATACATAGACAAAGTGTTTTACGCCACTTTTTTTTGCTTCTTCCAGCAAATTCATATTGGCTTGATAATCGACATCCATATAGGTTAATCCATCTTTTTGTCTGGTGATACCTACTGTAGAAATTACCGTGTCAATACCTTTGCATATATCTCGTAAGGTTTTTGGGTTTGTTACTTCGGCTTGTTTTATTTCTAAATAATTCTCATTCTGGTTTTGTAACTTTTTGGGGTTACGCACAATAGCGACGACTTGATTTTGCCTTTCAACGAGTGCTTTTAATATATAACTACCTAAATAGCCTGTTGCTCCTGCTAATAATATATTGATATGTTTCATTATTGATAAGGTATTTTGTTGTTTTTTAGTTCCGTTTTCTTTTAAAAATATAACGTGTGATAAAAATTCCATTATCATCATTTTCACCTGCGTCACTTTCTACTGCACTTGTTACAAATATCAAATCCCAACCTTCTGAAAGCATTGTTGTTAGTTTTGATGAAATGACGGCATCATTGGCTACTATATTTTGAAAGCGTATTCCTCCTAAATTATAGAAGTTCAATAATTTGGTCTCTTCAAAGTTTTTAACTCTAATATCTTTTCTTTTGGACGTATTGCGGGTATGGTTCTCTTCTGTTTGTTCTGATGAGAATTGGGCATAGTCTCTTTCATCGTTTGCTGAGACTATACGTGATCTACCCAATCCACTTGGAACAATAGATTCTACGCTTGTAATGACTTTAATTTCAAATGCTTGCTTTATTGATTCTTGACTGAAGAGAGTGGTTGTAAATAATGTGAATGTTGTTACTATTGATGCTAAAGCTAACTTTTTCATATTTGAATAGTTTAAGTTATTGTGTAGTTTTAATTAAACTCGTTTGTTAATAATTGTTCAATAATCGTATTACGTTGTGTTCCTGTATCGTCTTGTTGATTGCTTAATAGTACAATTGTTGCATTGTATTCTGGCACAAAACCAATCATGCTCCAATAACCATTAATATCTCCTCCGTGCCAATATAATGTGGTGTTTCCTTGTTGTGTGGTGAACCATCCCAACCCAAAATCAACATATCCGCTTGGGACATCTTGAGCGAATATTTCGATTTTTTCACTTTGTGAAAACCAATTTGTTTTTACGGCGTTTGTCCAAGTTTCCATATCTTTTGGGGTACTACTGAAATCGCCTGCACCAAACGGAATGGACATAGGATATGTGCTATTTGCGTTTCGGTCTAGATAGCCTTGTGCGTGCGTATCAAGTTCTATTTCATCTGTTCCTTTAAATGAATTTAGCATTCCTAAAGGGGTGAAAATTTTCTGTTGGATGTACTGATGATATGGTATTCCTGATACTTGTTGCACCAACAATGCTGCAATGAGGTAATTTGAATTGCTGTATTGTTTGTTTGATCCTGGTGTAAAATTGAGACCATCTTCGGCAATTAATTCTGTTATGATATTATAAATATCTATTTCATCTAATGTTTGCCCATCTTCGAAAGTTTGTTCAGCTACTGACTGATAGTCTGGAATTCCTGATTGATGTGATAGTAGGTGTGCAATGGTAATTTGGTCACCATTGGGAAATTGGGCATCAAATTCATTTAACGTTTGATTAAAATTGTTGATAATTCCGTCTCGTTTTAGCTGCACTATCGCTGCGGCTGTTAGAGTTTTGGTAACTGAACCTATACGATAAGCTAGATTGTAATCTTGTGGTAATCCTGTGTCTTCATTTGCTAATCCAAAACCTTGACGTAGTAAGTCATTACCGTTTTTGGTTACAATGGCATATCCTTGAAAATCAATTTTATTCAATAGGTTTTCAACGGATGTGTAGTGAGTTATTAGGGCATTTGTAGGGTCGTCATTTGAGCACGATGTAAAAAGCCCTAAGATGGATATTATACATACGACCACGGGTTTTTGTAAAATTTTCATAATTGTTCGTTTTTTGATTATTAATTTTGATGCAAAGATTCATCAGATTTAATAAGCAATCGTTCTGAATTATAATCTGAAACGAATTAATAGCGATTTCCTACGAATTTCCTTTTAACCAAGATCTAGGGGTTATATCTTCTACTTTTTTGAAATAGTTATTAAACACACTTTTAGAATTAAAGCCGCTATCATAGGCTAAGCCAAGAATGGTTAAATGTGAATTTTTAGGATCTAGGGCAATAGTTTTAAAGTGACTTAGGCGATAGGAATTTATAAAGTCATTAAAATTAAGGTTAAATGCTTTATTGATTAAGTATGATATTTTATTGGTATTTAATCCTAACACATCTGCAACCATTTTTAAATTCAATTGTGGATTTAAAAATGGTTCTTCTTCCTTAAAATGGGTGAGCAGTTCTTCCTTTAGCAATTCTATTTGATTATCGTCTAAAATAGTCGAGTTTGATTTTTCTTCATCTTCTTTTAAGGGCTTTATATCTGAGAGATACAAGTTGGCATGGTGTAAATCTGTAAACTCCTTTATTTTGTGCAATGGTTGTAAAAATGGGTCATGCCTATAGTTTATGATTTGACCCCGTTTTTTGTCTATCATTTCTTTTAGGTATAAAAAACCAAGCTCTTTATGACTGGAATTGCTCAGGATATATACACTATAGGGGACTATCAGGGATTCTTTATTGTTGGGTTCAGACCATTTTGTAATGATTTGATTAGAAATTTCAAAATCCTTTTCATTAATAAGCTTGAACAGTAGGTTTTTCTCTTCTTCTAATGGGGTGTCCTGAATAAATTCATAAAAGAGTTCTTCTTTGTTGAGCCATATTAAGCAGAAGCATTTTAAATGGTGCGCCAATGCCAATTCGGGATTTAGGGTTATGGCATATTCTACAGTTTCCAAGGCTTTATTAAATTGGCGTTGATAGTAGAGAATATGGGCTAATGTGTATCGATTGTTTGCGGAAAGTGGATCTACGTCTACCAATTTGTTTGCATACACTAAGGCGTAGTCAAAGAAGCCAAGTGCCAAGCACATTTCTGCCATAGCTTCTAGGCCATCTATATGGTTTGGGTTTATTGCCAAGACTTTATTGATATGAATATAGGCATTCTTAAAATCCCATTCTCCCCAGAGAAACTTCCCTACAAAAGAGTGTGGGTATTCTGGTAAAGATGTGTCTATTTCTTTGGCCATTAATAGATTGGTAATGGCTAGGTCTATGGCTTTTTGCTGTGGCATATAGCCCCACATGCCCAATAATCCATAGCATTGTAAATTGGCATAATAGGCTTTAGCGTAGTTTTTATCTAAAGCAATGGCTTTATCGTAAAATGAAATGGCTTGCGTTAAACTTTCTGGCGTCCAAAGTAATTGCTGTGAGCGACCTTTTAAAAACAATTGATACGCATCTATATTGTTTGTGGGCTGTTTAATTAAATGGTTTTGCACTTCAAAATGTCCAAAATTGTTTCGGATTTCATCTGCTATGGCAAGACTAATCTCATCTTCTAAATCAAAAATATGGACTAATTCCCTATCAAACCTTTTAGACCAGTAATGTGTTCCATCAGCAACATTAATTAACTGTGCTGTTATTCTAACTCTGTCCGAGGATTTTTTAATACTTCCTTCTAGAATTGTATTTACCCCTAATTGCTTACCAATGTCTCTTATATCAATATCCTTACCTTTAAAGGCAAATGAAGAGGTTCTTGCAATAACTTTAAGTTGATTGATTTTTGTTAGTGCATTAATTATTTCTTCTGTGATGCCATCACAAAAATAGTCGTTGTCCATATCATTGCTCATATTGACAAAGGGTAATACTGCGATAGATTTTTGATTGGTCAAAGCATTATTTAATTTGAACAAATTTAGAAAAGAATGAAAACTTAAGGAAATTATCTGAGGGCATTCTTTAACAATTCATTGCTCATTCACTTGGTATAAGGAATTAAACAAAATAACACTAACATATCCCATTCTCCTCCTATTATGCTTCCCTCCTACGTCGTCGCATACAAAGGGTTCGATTAAATTGTAGAATTATAATTAATCCAACAAAACCACTTCGCTTTGTAAAATCCACTTTCCATTTACTTCTTCGCTATGTGTTACTGTAATTTTATTGGTGCCTGTTTTTTTAAAGACGTCAATTAGCTTGAGGTTTTTATGGACGCTGGTATTAATCACGATGGGTTCTGTAAGTAAGGCTCCTGTTGTGGCGTTAAATACATAGAGGCTTTTGGTGGTGGGTTTTATATCCCAAAATCCAATTTCGTCGGCACCGTCGCTGTTAAGGTCCTTGAGGTTTTCTAATTGGGATTTGTAGGCGCCTTTAATTGTGATGGGTTTGAGGTCTTTATTACTGAATATGATAGTACTGTTGCATTCGCCTTTGCATGCTACTGTATCTTTGCTTTGGGCGTTGGTTTTTGTTGTGGATTGTATTTCTGGAGGGATTACTGAGGCGTAGTCGGATAGGCCATCGCCATTAAAATCGCCAAATACTTGCCTGTTATGGGAGATTAGCATGTTATTTTCGCGTGTACTGGGGAAAATGGGTGCCTCCAGATCTTTACTATTTTCGGCAACTTCTTCCCGGAGTATTTTGAACGTACCGTTTTTAGTTATTAGGGAAAGATAGGTGACGTAATCTGCTGTGATGCCGTTGTATGTGACGTGTTTGGTGAAGGTGACTAAATAGCTGCCTGCTTCTTTGGTAATCTGCAATTTGTCATTTAATATGCGTTGTGTATAGTCTGGAAATTGTTGAAAGAGCAAATTTTTATCTTGTTGTACCTGGTTTTTGGTGCGTTCTTTTCCGTAATAGGTAACGACATCCATATAGTCACGTTCTAAGTACGGGGACTTTAGGGGTGTATGGTCTTCGTTCCATTGTTTTACAAATTGTTGTACTTCTTTTTCGCCTTTGGGATTCACTTCATTGCAGGCAAAGCAGAGTAAAACTAGGAGGCTGGACATCAAATACTTCATAAACGGCAGGTGCTTTTAGCTTATATCATGAATCTTAAAGATACATGTTTTTTTATGATTTTGGGTTGTATTTATCTTCTTATTGACATGTTTTGACTTGTTACTAATAGGCATTTGCTTTTCCTGGTGTTGGTAAACTACTGGACACCTGCTCTCCTTGCTGATGGGTTTTACTTAAAGCGGCACTCAGCGTGATTCCGCTTCCTGACAGGGGTTCGCCTGTGGTATGTGGATGGCTTAATCCTTTGCTCAGGGTGATTGTGGCTCCCTGGCTTTCACTGGGGTTTGCAAAATTACGACGGGGTCTTGTTATTGTGGTAATTACGGCGGTTTCCAACCTGGTGCCGTTACCAATCATCACGGTTTGCCCTTCGCTAAAACCAAATACGTTCGCTACAGGAATGGTGGTTGCTCCTGCTTTTATGGACGTTGTTAGCTTGGTAGCGCCTGGTGTTCCTACTTCTGTGATTTTTACTTTTTCGGCATTGGGGCCTGTCCCTATAACTATGGATTGTCCCTCCTTAAAGCCTTCTATGCTGGTGACTTTAATGTTTTTGGAGCCTAGTGTTGTTGGACTGGCTGAAGTCAGGATGGCTTGTGATTTAAAGTCTTCGCAATTGCTATCGCTATCGGCACCATCGGGAAAACGTCCTATACTTCTAATCATGGGGTCGTATGCATCTGTAAAGGAGCCTTGACTGCTACCGGGTAGTATGGCGATGCATCCTCCTTGGCTTTGGTCGCCTTCCAGCGTCGCAATTTCTGGAGTGGCTACGGAGCCTCGTGAGCTTGAGTTGCCTTGTTCTGATCCGTAAATCATGGCATCCATCAGCACGTTGCCACTGGCATCCATCAGCGCCACGGTACCTGCGTAGATAGACATGGGGAGTCCGTAATATTGATTGGCTTGAACGGCTCCTTGATATCCTATTGTTTTATTGCCTGGTATGCTTATGGGGGTTCCTGTATCATAGTTTTTGTTTAGATTTTCTTTTAAGGTGATTCCGCTACCAAGGGCTTGTACGGCATCGCCACTTTTATGGGGGAAGCGTGTGGCTGGCGAAAAGCTGATGCCTGTTCCTGGGGTAGCGACATCGGCTGCCAAGATGTGGTCTTTTTTAAGTGGTGCTGTTAGTTCTACTTCTCCTGGGTCGCCTGTAAAGCGGCCTCTTAATGGGGCTTGTACGGTGTTGATGATCTTTTTAACCAGGGCGTATTCTACACGGGTTCCTGTGTTGATGGTTATTGTATCTCCTGGGGTCATATTGGCGTTTTGCCATACTTTGATGGTGGTGTCTCCAGCTTTTGCAGCTTTTGCCAGACTGCTTTGGGTAGCTCCTTTTCCGACTTTGGTGACGGTGGCTACTTCGTAATTGCCTCCTAAGTCAATGCCTATCTTATCGCCTACGGCAAAACCGTCGGCATTTGCTACTGGAAGATTGGTGGTGCCGACTGGAAGGTTTAGCCATGGTCCTGTGGTGACGGGTACGAATATTTTTGTTTGTGGAGTTGCTGGGGTGCCTATTTTGGCAATGGTTATAGGGTCGCCTGCTATCTTTATTTGCTGACCTACTTTTAGACCTTCGGTACTGCGTACATTCAGGAGGTTGTCTCCTGCTTTTACTGGTGCTAGCAAGCCGGACGCTGCTAAACCGAAAAGGTAGAATTTACCTGGTGCTAATGTGGTGCCTTTTGGAATTTTAGCTAATGTTATGGGGGCGCCCTCGCCTGGGGTGTTGATCACCGACCAGTTGGACATGTCTACTTCGGTATCTGAGGTATTGTAAAGCTCTAAAAATTGATTGGTGGGATGGTCGCCACCGCTGAAACTGGCTTCGTTAATTTTAACAGGCAGGACATTTCGTATTCTTTGTGATGTTGTATAGGTGTCATCTTCCCATGTTGCTTTGGTTCTTAGGTATCCTGCGGCGATGGTTGTTGGTGACTGGATGCTAAAGGTGGCTTCTACCGTGGTTCCTGGAGCGATGGGTTTGCTAAAGGTTTTGGCTTCTACAGTGGGCCAATCTTTTGGTAAGTTTATGGTCAATGTCAGGTTTGAAATAGGGTTTGCCGTGGTATTTGTAAATGTGACATTCAATTCTTGCTTAGAGCTTGGGGTAAAGCTTGTTAATCGTGATAAGGCCACGCTTGGCACCTTATAATTGGCGGCTACAATATTGGCTTGAACGGCTTTTACGACGTCTTCTGTTGGATAGCCAGCGGTCATGATGCCTTCGTAGAATGTTCCGGCGGATCCATTTCCATTATCGCCCCCATTTCCCATTTGTACTGAGCCTTTACGGCTCATTGGAAAATAAGTGTCTTTTTCTTTTGATTGTGGACGAAGGCCTTTGTAGAAGTTTTGCAACTCTCCTTTTTGTGCATCGCCGCCCCATATTTCCCATTGGTTACCTCCGCCCCCGTTTACCATGCCGGTAACGAAACGCCAAGAGTCTATGGATGGATTGGCTGCGTTTTCTTTGGTTTCATATCCTGAAAATAGTCCGGCTTCCATATCGGACATGATCCATGGGCCTTCTCCTTCTCCTTTTCCCCAGGCGGTTGCTGTTCCGTAATAGACCGTTGACATGGTGCCTGTTCCTACTGCGGTACTGTTGGTGGATGTATTTCCATAATTGAAGCAACAGCCACTGGAATAGTGTGTTCCATCTAACACCATATAAATTCCTTCTGGTTCGTCATTGATGGCTAGACCTACGGCATTGTTATTTCTCAATCCTGCTCCGGGCATGATATAGGCGCCATAGACTTTATGGCCGTTCAGCGTTATTGGTGCCATATCGGCTATTGGCAGGCTGTTAAAGCCTCCTTTTGCAACGCCTCTGAAGGTGCCGGGAGGGGCTTGTTTCAAATCGTTGCCATGTCCTGATTGGTCGTAAATGATGCTTATCCAGCAAATGGCATTGGCTGCGAATGCATCTTGGGCTGCTGCATCTGCATAGCCTCCTGGATCGCCTGCACTGGGTTGTACGACTCCGATATCTAAGGTCTTTCCATCGGATTCACGGGTTAACTGATATAGGGGACCATTGTAATCGGCAAACAATGCGCGCGTGGTGCTATGGGCTGTTATGGGCGTAAAACCTGCTGCGGCATAAATATCTCCGGGGCCTTGATTTCTAGAGGGGATATTTTTGTTTGCGCAGCCAAATACTACCATAAACAGGAACATGCCTGCTATTTTTAAAATTTTTGAGCTCGTGATGTGATTGGAAAGTAACATAGTGTGGTGGTCTTAATTTTGGTTATGAATCGTTGGTTTGAAAATGTTATCTCGTAAAATTACTTAAAAAAGATTAACTGTATAAATTTTCAGGTACAGGTTTTGATTTACAAATAGAAAGGGTATTGTTATGAGCTGGTTTTTATTTGAACAGCATTTACGCCTAATAGCTCATATCCTTTTTGAAGTGTATGGGGCTGTAATAAATTGTATATAGGTTTTTAATGTATGCTATCTAGTGCATGAACGTTTCCCTGAAACTGGATATTGCTACGGCTGCCGCTATTTATTTGGATGGTGCTGGATAAATTGGGATATAGTTTGATATATACCTGGTAGTTATCGGTATTTGAATGTTTGTCTGTGATGCTGAAGCGGATGTCATATGAGGATGCTTTGCCTTTTTTTATTTGTAAATCTTTTGGAACCCCTTCAAATTCTATGCCTGATGGGCTATTATAGCCACCTCCAAACTGGCGTTCTCCATAAAATGGCAGGATGGCCATTACGGAATCATTTTTCATTCTTAGATAGTTGGTATGTGAGGTTATGTTTATGTTTCCCGCTGTACTGCCATTGGTAAATAGTCTGGAATCTGCTAGTTGTTGCATGGCTGCGGTCATTAATGGTTGTGCGGCATGGGATGTGATTTCGAAGGATTGGTTTTTAATCATAGTGTCCAGTTCTTTACTGCTGCTATGAGCTTGTTTTTGGCTACTCGACCCACAGGCTAGGAAAACAGTTACTATGATACTTATTAATAAACTATTTTTCATGATTTTACAAATGTTTGATATTGAACTGGTTTATACTTGTTGGTTGTTAACTAAATATAGACATTTTTTATCCTAAATTGTTTAATTTTTTGTTAAACTCATAAAAAAAACCAGCATGTTTTTTAAGCATGCTGGTCTGTTTTAAAATAGCAATTTATATACTGATACTGAACTCTGTTAAAGCTCTGTAGTGGTTGATTTACTTAGTTTAATATCTTTTGTTGATGTGTATACACCGTCTTTTTCGTTGATTCTTAGCATGCTTTTAACGGCTTCGGCACGACATGCTAGTGTTAGATCTGGTATTAATGGGTCGTCGTTGAAAAAGAAGGGTGCCATGTCGTAAGCGTCTTTTCCTGGTTCTTTTATAATACGGCGGATTTGTTTTAATTCTTTGGAACGGATTAATTTACCGGGCATGAAGGTGTAAAAGGTGTATTTGCCATCGGCATCGGTTTTAATCCATGCTCTGTGGTATACATATCGTTTGCGGTTGGCATCCCGTTTTAGGTTATAATTACCGTTTTCGTCTGGTTGGAAAATATATAAAATGACATCTTTTGCGGGTGTTTTTCCATCGCTTTGGTAAATCGTTCCTGTGATTATTAGTTTTTCGGCTTTGGCTTCATAATCTGGAATACTGTCTGTATTGTTTAAATAACGTTCGGAATAATCGAAAATAGGGTTATTGTCTTTACTACTTGCAACATCTTGGGCGATAGCGGTAACATTTGAGCTTAAAAAACTCACCAAACTTAAGGTTATGATAATCTTTTTCATCAGGGGTTATGGATTAATTTGTTTAAAATTAGTTGTTTATATTGACTGTGCATTAAAAATCTTATGAATACCCAAACTTTACGATAAAATGTTTTTAAGTGTAAAAATTGCCGATGAATGACTTGCTTTTTTGGGTTCTCGATACGATGCTCCTGCGTCGCATCACTCGAACTGGTTCTCGATACAACATATCTCGTGCCTCGATATGCCACTCGAACTGACAGGGTGACTAAAGAGTATGAGTGATTATGGGTTCTCGATACGATGCTCCTTCGTTGCATCACTCGAACTGGTTCTCGATACAACATATCTCGTGCCTCGATATGTCACTCGAACTGACAGGGTGACTAAAGAGTATGAGTGATTTATGGGTTTTCGATACGATGCTCCTGTGTTGCATCACTCGAACTGACAGGTGTATTGGGGATGATTACCTTAAGGTATATTAAAATTCTCCATAAAAAAACCAGTACACATAAATGTGTACTGGTTTTTTATATGTTTTAAACGTTATTTTAAAGTAGCTGTAAGTTCGATTGTTGTATTCAAAAGTTTTGAAATTGGACATACTTCTTTAGCTTTTGTTGCGATGTCTTGAAATTGGGCTGCTTCGATATTTGGCACCTCACCTTCTAAAGTTAAGGTTACTTTGGTAATGCTACCGTCTTCAAAAGTAACTACTGCTGCTACATCTAGTGTTGTTGCTGTAAAACCAGCTTCGTTTAATAAAAAGCTTAGTTGCATGGCGAAACATCCTGAGTGTGCTGCACCGATTAATTCTTCTGGGTTGGTTCCTTTTTCACCATCTTCAAAACGGGTATGGAAAGAGTATTGTGTATTGCTTAGCACACCACTTCCTGTTGTTAAATAGCCTTTTCCATCTTTTCCTGCACCTTTCCATTGTGCGTTTGCTTTTCTTGTAAATTTCATATGTAAGTAATTTATTTGTTTATAAAGGTTATCTGTTATCGCCTTATTTTTATTCGTATTTAGATGTAAACTTTTATGGCGATATCATAGGATCAAGTTTAATTGTTATACGTGTGTGTTGGTTGCTTTTGGATAATCTATATAGCCTTCTTTTCCTAGGGTGTAGAACGTGTCTGGATTGTAGTCTGCTAAATCTAGATTGTTTTCAAAACGCTCCACCAAATCGGGGTTAGAAATGTACAGCTTCCCAAAAGATACTAAATCGGCATTACCAGCTTCTATTACGGCATTTCCTTTTTCTTGTGTAAAGCCCGCATTAATCATTAAGGTACCGTTGTATAATGGTCTGAAATGTTTTGCAATTTCAGTCACGGCATACGGAATATTTGAGACATCTGTAAATGGTTCCGATAAATGCACATAGGCTAAATTGTAATCGTTTAATTTTTTAATGATGTATTCAAAGGTTGGGATGGTTTGTTCATCCATAGTCATACCAAATACATTATTTAATGAGGGGTTAAACCTGGCTCCTATTTTTTCTTCTGGAATCACTTCTTTAATGGCATCTAGCACGTCAAAGAAAAAACGGGCTTTGTTTTCTGTACTGCCTCCGTAAGCATCGGTTCTATGATTGGTTGTTCCACTAAAGAATTGGTGAAATAAATACCCATTGGAAGAATGAATTTCGACACCATCAAATCCAGCTTCTACAGCATTTTTGGCAGCATGTTTAAAATCGTTAATTGTTTCATTAATATCAGACAAGGTCATTGCCTTTGGTGTGGGTGTTTCTTTGAGACCATCTTTGGTATATACTTGTTCATGGGGATTGATAGCTGAGGGTGCTAATGGTAACTCTCCATTATGGAAAGATGAATGGGATACACGACCTACATGCCATAATTGAATAAATATTTTGCCACCTTTGTCATGCACACGTTTGGTAATTTTTTTCCAACCTTCTACTTGTGCTTTGGTATGAATACCAGGGGTATTTATATAACCAACGGCTCTTGGTGATACTTGTGAGCCTTCGGTAATGATTAAACCAGCGGAAGCTCGTTGTTCATAATAAACGCCTTCTAATTCATCGGTGGGTACCTTCCCCTCGTTATTGGCTCTACTACGTGTCATAGGTGCCATAACGACTCTATTTTTAAGACTTAAATTTTCACTGCTATAAGGGCTTAATAATGCTTGTTTGCTCATATAAATATTTTTTCGACAATTTACGAATATGCTGTGGGAAATTAAAGTATGTTTTGATAAGGATTTGTTAAAAAATCAGGATGTTATTGATGGCTTTAAGCCAATCATCCATTGAGGTTTCATTGGTCTGCAAGGCTACGCTGCCATTTCCGTAAGGTGCATACATATCCATACTTGTTACGGAAAAGAAGCCTACGGTTGGCGTTAATGAGGCACTCGCCAAATGCATCACCCCATTGTCTGCTGCTATGAATATAGAGGTGTTTTTAATGATGGCAGCCATTTCTCGGATATCCTGACTATAAAAATGGGGGGCTTTAAAGTTTATTTTTGAAATATTTTCAATGGGTAGCATTTCAATAATATTGTAATCGGGATAGTCGTTTTGTAAACGTGTGTAAAAGGTGTTCCACCAATCTTCTGAATAACACTTATCGCCCGTAGCATTGGTATATAAGCAAATGGTTCTTTTATTGTTTTTTATAATGTTATCTAAGATTTTCTTTCCTACAGCTATTTCAGAATCCTTCAATTTAATGTCCAATAGAGGTATGGGTGCATTGTTCTCTGGCAATCCTAACTTTGTGAGATAGTATCTTAAATTATAAACAGGATATTTTGAAATATGTTCGTAATCATGATGCTTTAGGCGAATGTCTTCGTGATCGTTACCAAAAATTTTAAAATTAGCTTTAGAGATTTGCGTTAACAACCTTCCTGAAGATGAGTTTTTATCACCATTAATGACTAAATCATAATGGGTTTGTTTTATAGATATCCAGCCGTTGGCATATTTCAATAAATTGCTGAATGGTTTTTTGGGAAGTTGAATGATTCTACGGATTTGATTATAATTTTCAAATACGGGATTGGCAACACCTCCTTTTACAAATAAATCAATCTCGCCATTGGGGAATGTATTTATAACTTCTTGAACAATAGGCGTGAGTAATAATTGGTTGCCTAATCTATGATTGGGTCTTATAATCAGTACTTTTTTTATATCAACTAGGTTAAGGTCGCCAACTTTTGGTTCGGAATAATTACTGCCAATATTCTTGGTTATGCTGTGCATAATCCGTCTTCTTATTATATTGATACGGGTTTTAAAGGTCATTAATTCTATTGCTATGTATAATTAATAAAGCGTACAAAAATACAAAGACATGGCTTGCTTTACAATTTAATTTAATCTATTTGATTTGTACCACACGTTTAAAATCAGTCCTAGAATAATCATGAACATGCCAAGAATACTCCAAAGGGTATAGATTTCACCGAATAAAAACAAGCCTACCAGAACAGTGAAAATCACTTCTAAATATTTTAAGGGTGCTACTTGGTTTGTGGATGCTACTTGAAAGGCTTTCGTCATATACACTTGCCCAAAATATCCAAAAACCCCTAAACTACATATTAATAACCATTCCAGCCATCCTTCAGGATTTACCCAATTATTAATAGACAGTATGCCTCCTACTAATGTGGCAATACACATAAAATAATTAACCACTACTACAGGGTGCTCTCGTTTCCCTATTTTACTAATTATAATGTAAACCAAACCACTAAAAACAGCTGAAATAACCGCTAGTAATAATCCATAACTGTTTAATTCTCTATCTAAGCCTTTTAAAACCAAAACACCAGAAAAGGCCAACAAGAAGAAAATCCATTGCCAAAATTTAATTTTTTCCTTTAGAAGAAAAATGGAAAAAACAGCAGCAAAAATCGGGGCTAAATATCGTAGGGATACGGCGGTGCCTATGGGAATATATTTTGTTGCCATAAAAAACAATGTCATAGAAATAACCCCAACAAATCCTCTTAAAATCAATATCTTCTTATTATTTCCAAGCATTGGAATCTTGTTTTTGTAAAGAAACCCTACGGTTAAAAACAAAGAACTGATGGATCTGAAAAATACTATTTGATAAGCACTGATGTTCACTAAATACCTTACAACACTATTCATGCAGGCAAAAGAAAGCGTGCTTATCAGCATAAATTTTATGGCAAGTTTAACGTCCAAATGGTCTTATTTTAATTTTTCTTTTGGTTGTTATAAAATACACGCCCGTTAAAAGAATACCAGCTGCAATAATCGTTTGGAAAGAGATGGCCTCATCTAAGACATACCATCCTAAAACAATGGCAATCACTGGATTTACATAAGCTGATGTTGATACTTTTTCAGGCGATACCACTTTTAACAAATAATTGAATGAGGTAAAAGCGACGACACTACCAAAGACACTCAACAGTATCATGGACCATCTTACAGACGGATCCCAATGTATTGGAGCTATCCAAGTTTCTCCAAGTATTGAGCTGGTGATAGCCAAAAGGATTCCGGCACTCATCATTTGATAGGCTGTACTTACAAAATAGTTGCCTGGTAAATCTGCTTTAGAAACAAATACACTGCCATAACTCCAACTTAATACACAGGTTAAAATCATGAACATGCCTAAAAGGGTGCCTTCTTGGGTTACTAAATCTCTTTGGCTTACTAAAATATACATACCAATGATGCCTAAACCAATACCAATTAATGAATTGGTTTTCATCTTTTTATTATCGATAAGGCGCATTAATAGCAATATGAATAAAGGTTGTGTGGAGGCTTCTAAAGCTCCGAAGCCACTGTCTACATATTTTAATGCCCAAACAAATACGCCATTTCCATATACAAGAAACAAAAATCCTGAAAACACACAATTGATAAGTTGTTTTCTCGTAATGGCTAAATTAAGTTTCATGAATTTAGCAATAACGAAGATGATAGCACCTGCAACGATAAAGCGGCATGAGGCTAGAAAAAAGGGCGGTAATTGAGCTACGGCTATTTTATTAAGAAGGTATGTAGAACCCCAAATAACATAGATAGCAAAAAAAGCTAATATAACGATAATGGTTTTACGTGGAATAGCCATATTTTTTATGAACTAGCAGGTTTAAATTATTTGTTTAAACATGCTTTTAAACTAATTAAATCGAATACTTCTGTAACTATCGAATCATCCAGTGATAAACGCTCTTTAGTCTCCCCCTTCTTATCATATTCAAATCGGTTAACCACATAGCGAATCACTTCTTTTCTAGCAACGTCACGTTCGTTTCCTTTTATAACAATCCAAGGGGATTGTGGTGTCCCTGTTTTTTTGAACATGGCTTCCTTGTATTTTGTAAAGTCTTCCCATTTTGATTGGGCTTCTACGTCTACGCTACTCAATTTCCATTGCTTTAAAGGATTATGCACACGGTCTTCCAAGCGTCTTTTTTGTTCTTGTGCATCGATAGAAAACCAAAACTTAAAGAGGTGTATGCCGTCTTCAATAAGCATTTTTTCTAACTGAACCACTTGTTTATTAAATAGACGGTATTGTGCTTTGCTACAGAATCCCATCACAGGTTCAACCACTGCTCTATTGTACCAACTACGGTCAAAAAGCACCATTTCTCCTGGACCTGGTAAATGTTCTATATAACGTTGGAAATACCATTGTCCTGATTCTCTTTCTGTTGGTTTAGACAATGCTACGACTTTAAAGAGTCGAGGGTTTAAAAAACGAATAAAACGCATAATGGCTCCTCCTTTTCCAGCGGTATCTCTGCCTTCAAATAGAATGACTACGCGTTTATTTGTTGCTTTAATGTGTTGCTGTAACCTAACTAATTCTGTTTGTAGATTAATGTATTCTTGATCTTCTTCTATGGCATGCAAACTCATAAGGCACTATGATGTCTCAAAAATGAATTAAAACTATGAAAAGTTGATGGACTTGGATTAAAATTAAATCTTTTTAACCCGAACAGCATTCATTCCTTTTTGTCCTCGTTCTAGTTCGTAAGTTACTTTGTCGTTTTCAGCTATTGGTTGAAGTAAACCACTCACATGAACAAAATATTTTTCTTGATTGATACTGTCTATAATGAATCCGAAACCTTTTGAAGTGTCAAAAAAGGATACTTTTCCTTCTTTTGCGGTAGGCTCATCATCTCCTATTTCTTTCTTTGGAATACCGATTTCAATACTTTCTGCTTCTACTTTAACTTTCATAGAAGGATCTGGTGGCGTGTCTGTTAAATTACCATTGTAATCTACATAAGCAAATTGAATCCCTTGAGGGTTTTCTTTAGCTTCTGCTTTTCTAGCATCTTTCTTTTTTTGCTTGTCTTCTCGTTTCTTTAATCGTTTTTTTTCTTTCTCAATCTTGTTAAAAGTTACTTGTGATTTTGCCATAGTTTACGGTAAAGGGTTTTAATTATTAAAAATTACTGCATTGCAATTAATTTTATATAAAATCTTATTAACGAGAACCTGTTTATCAAAAAATTATAAAAAATGCTTAAACATGCATATTGACTACAAAGATACGCTTATTTGAGCAATATCATATAAAAAAAGCCTAATAGAGATTTAGTCTTCTGGAGGATAGCCATGAATAGCCTCAAAAACCTCGTCGAAATTAGATCTTAAATAAGCATTTAATTTCTTTCTGTATTCGCCTTTTAGCCACTCCACAAAATTGAATGTGCTTTTGCTAATACACTTCGTATAGCGGTTGATTCTAAAATCTATATCGTCTCCAAGCATTTTTGCTAATGCCAATGCATCATATACATCTTCACTATTTTCTATACAAATTTTGGCATGTTGTTCTATGGAACGCTCTAATACTACTTTGGAAGATTCACCGTTTCTTACAGATTCTACATAGGTTTTCTGAATATCGAAATGAACGTTTTCGGATTTTGAGAACTCAGCCCGTAATTCATCTGGCATTTCGTATCTAAAATTGCTTTCTAAATCTTCATCGCTTAAAAGAGAATCCAAATAATAATTTGGAGATCTAAAGATACGTTGCCAATCTAAATCTTCCCCCCAAGCACCGAATCGATGGAAATTATTTCCTAAATCGATAACATCAAAGGTTTTTTTGTTTTTTAAAACACGAGAGCCTCTACCAATCATTTGATAATATAAGGTTAATGATTTGGTTGCTCTATTTAAAATAATACTTTCTACAGTTGGCTCATCAAAACCTGTTGTTAAAATACTTACAGATGTTAAAATGGCATCAGGTGTTTTCTTGAACCATTTTAAAATTTGTGCTCTTTCTTTTTTGGTATTGGTATTGTCTAAATGCGCTATCGGATATCCCGCTTTTCTAAACGTATCATACACGTGTAAAGATGTATTGATTCCATTATTAAAGATTAGGGTTTTTTTACCTTTTGAGCGTTCTTCGTAAGCTTGTATTAATTTGGTTAACATGTCGTTAGCCGTATACAAGTCTTCTGATGATTTAACTGTATAATCACCGTTAGCACCTACCACCAAAGAGGTTAAGCCCACATTGTATGAGAACATTTCGGCACGTGCTAAAAAGCCATTCTGGATTAAGGATTCTATACTTTCGCCCACAATCAATTCGTCGTAATTATCGGTCATTGGCAATTCTATACTAGAACTTAAAGGTGTTGCTGTAACGCCCAGAATGAAACATTGACTGAAAAACTTGAATAGTTTTGTGAAAGAATTATAGTGAGCTTCATCAATAATAACTAAGCCGATATCAGAAATATCCAATTTGTCATCATTCAGTCTGTTATTCAAAGTTTCCACCATAGCTACAAAACAGCTATACTCTGCTTGGTCACTTAAATCGGCCTTACTGTCAATCACTTTATTTACAACCTCAAACTCCGTAAGCATACTAGATGTTTGTTTACAAAGCTCGATACGGTGCGTCATCACCAAGACCTTTTTTTTGTGATGTTTTAGGTATTGTCTAACAATTTCAGAAAAAATAACGGTTTTCCCTCCCCCTGTGGGTAATTGATACAGTAAGTGGTAATCGTCTGGAGATTCTTCAAAGCTTTTAAAAATTTTATCTATAGCCCCTTTTTGATAACTATATAGATCCTTGCCCGCGTTTCTTTCTTCTAATTCTGTTTTTGATACTGACATACGTGATAATTGATGGCTTGCAAAAATAACACCTTTAAAGGGTTTATGACGAATGATTCGTGCTAAAATTTTATTTAAAGTTTTAATGAAAATCAATAGTTTTTTAATGTGTATGCTTTTGTCTCATTAAATTTTTACTTTTACCTTATAATTTTTCTCAAAAAACGATGCAAATCAACGACAAAAGCGAAATAAAAGAGTATTCAGCATTCCCAGAGCGTTATCATAAAATGGACTATAAGAGGTCCGGAAAAAGTGGTATTCTTTTACCTGCCATTTCTTTAGGGTTATGGCATAATTTCGGATTCGTTGATAGTTTACAAAATGCTAGAGAGGTATTACGATGTGCCTTTGATTTAGGAATCACCCATTTTGATTTGGCAAATAATTACGGGCCTCCGTATGGGTCTGCCGAAGAAAACTTCGGAACTATTTTTAAAAAAGATTTTAAAAAGTATAGAGACGAATTGTTTATTGCCAGTAAAGCTGGTTATGATATGTGGCCAGGACCTTATGGGAATTTTGGTTCTAGAAAATATTTAATAGCAAGTTTAGACCAAAGCTTGAAGCGTATGGGTTTAGATTATGTAGACATTTTTTATCACCACAGACCCGATCCCGAAACTCCTTTAGAAGAGACTATGGGTGCTTTGGCAGATATGGTGCGTCAAGGAAAAGCATTATATGTAGGGATTTCCAATTATCAACCAAAAGAAACGCAAGAAGCCGCTAAGATTCTTAAAAGTTTAAATACATCTTTTATACTTCACCAAGCCCGCTATTCTATGTTTGATCGTTGGGTTGAAGATGGTCTTTTGAACACATTACATGAGCATGGTGTGGGATGCATCGCCTTTTCTCCATTGGCACAAGGGATGCTTACCGATAAATATATACATGGTATTCCTGAAAATTCTAGAGCCAATAAAGCCTTTTCCTATTTAAATACGGATACGGTAAATGATACTATTGAAAAAGTAAAGGCATTAAATACTTTAGCTATAAAGCGGGAACAAAAATTATCGCAAATGGCAATTGCTTGGATCTTAAGACAGCCACAAGTAGCTTCTGTGCTTGTCGGTGCTAGTTCTGCCAATCAATTAAAAGAAAATGTGAAAGCGTTGGATAATTTGAGTTTTACTGTAGAGGAATTAACGTTGATAGATAAAATCCTTAAATAATTCAACGTTTAATAGTTTTCCTATCCTGATTTGTTGAAGGTTGGGATATTACTTTCATTAGAAATAATAAGTACCCTCATTCTCATTTACAATTTCTATACGGTTTTCGATGTAGAAAGTGGCTTGACCTTTTAAAATATAAAAAAACTGTTGTGATTTAGTGTGGAAATGCAACTTTTCTTTGGTTGAGATGGGTACAGATTCCAATTTGATGGATAAGTATTTTTATCTAAAAACGCCCAGCTATGATAATTATCTCCTCACTGAGAATGAGCAGTATTTTTCCTGTTTATCATTCTTTTACAATAATTATAGTCACTTTCACCTTTGCAGCTAGAGCCCATATTTTTCCAGTAATTAAATAACTCCACTGATCAATAATTCTGTATTCAGCAGTATTTGGAAGTACAGAACCTTCATTGATTGCATAGAATTCAATTTTATTAATACCTTCTTTTAATTTCAACCTGAAACCAGTAAAATTTGCGATCAAAAGTTCGTTCGATCTTATAATATCATCATCAACTAAAACTCTTAAATAATCACCATCAACTAGTCCAAAATCTCTATAAGAAATATCAATATAATCAGATTTTGTTCTATAATCTCCCCAAAAAGCATTTTCTTTTAACCCAGAATTTTCTCCATTTTCTTCTGGTTTCAAATCTTCTTCTATCTTATCAAATCTCTTTTGATATAATTCTCCTGGGTTTCCAAAGACCTCGCCACCAGTCATTGAAAATTCTTTTTTAGGAAAATTGAATTGAGGGGATGTTTTTGGGGTAGAAAAACCTTTAAAGGTATTATTACTTTCAATAGGTTTAGATGGTAAGATACTTTTTGAATCTAAAGAATCTTTCGGACTCTCTATGGCAGGAATTGAAATGGACTTATTTCTACTATCAATTTGAGCATTCATAGATGCTAAAAAGAACATAAAAACGAAAAATGAAAAATAAAACTTCACAGACTTAAATATATTTTAAATGAATGGGGTTTGTATGTAATCATTACCTTAATTAGTTATCAAAGATATTTCTTTATCTGAAACGTTTAACTAAGCCAATGTCTTTTTGCATTGTTTTAACACAAAAACCATTCCTAAACACATGTTGAGCATACATTTTGGCTATTTAATGATCAAAATACCTGCCCTATTCCTAAAATTATGTTAATTTATTATTATGTTATGCATAGTACTGTAACAAATCTGATTTATGGTCGTCTATCAGGTATAAATCAATTAAAAATAACAAAATATCATGAGAACTTTAAACAACAACCAAATTACAAGCACAGCAGTTAATACTAAAAGTTTTAATTGGAACAACAAGAGACGTTACAGATAAGTAACGTCTCCGAAATAAAACATCATCAATTCATCATCTTTCAAAAAATGAACTCAACTTTAAGAATTTCAAAACATACAGACCATATAACCCAAGAAATATGGTCTTTTTACAGAGCGAATCATACTCCAGAACATCATGAAGATATCATTTGGAAAGACTCTCAAACTAAGAGCTATTAAAAGCTTTTAAATAACTCTGGTATTATTTTTGTGATTTAAGTTTTTATTAACATTTAAACTTACAATCCATGAGACATTCAAAATCATCACCAGAAGTTAATGCTGGGTCTATGGCAGACATTGCATTCCTTTTACTTATGTTCTTTCTTGTAACCTCGGCTATCCCGAAGGACAAAGGTTTTAATAGAAAATTACCAGGGGAATGCCCTCCTCATGTAGACTGTACCAAAGACATTGGAGATAGAAATGTCATGCGAATAGTTATCAATAATCATGATGCCATTATGGTTGATAATGAGGTGGTTTCTATTTATGAGCTTAAAGATATGACCAAAAAATTTGTCGATAATAATGGAGATGGTAGTTGCGACTATTGCCACGGCGAAAGATCTTCAACGTCATCAGATAATCCAAAATCAGCCGTGCTTTCACTTCAGGCAGATAAGCAAACCTCATATAATCAATTTATTGCTGTTCAAGACGAATTAACGAAAGCGTATTATGAACTTAGAAATACTTACAGCAATACCATGCTTAAAAAAGCATCAAATGATTTAACGGACGAAGAGGTTATTAAAGTAAAACAAGCCTACCCTTTTATATTATCGGAAACTGAAATGAAATAAATGGGAAGCGTTTAATTATTATCTGACACTTTGTTTTGGTAGCGTCTTTCTCTGGGTGTTAAAGACTTAGAAATAGTATCGATTTCAGTTGGTTTAGGGACTCCATAAGAAATAGATACTTTTTTTCTGCCCCATTTTCTTGCTGCTTTTATATCAAGGCCCATATAAATATCTATTTTGTTTCTCCAGCGGGAATGCATGCGATCTTTCACGAAATAGAGACTATCAAAGCCTTCAATTTTAACGGGGGTATCGCGTTTTAGACCTTTTCTGAATAAATCGTTTGATACGGCTATATATTTTAATCCTGGTTTTAAACTATCTCCAAACGCTGTAATATGTTGGTTAGAATCTGTTTGTGCTTTTGTAGAATTATATGCTGAAGCGGTTACTTTTATAGTATGCCAATCATAATCATCTTCAAAGCGTGGCTCTTTTTTACAGCCATAGAAAAGCAAAACACAAATAATGAATAAACTTCTCAAAGCAATAATTTTAGCGGTGTTGGATTTATAAATATAATATTAATACTTTAAAAGTAATTTTAATTCAGTTTCAAACCGGTTTTTAGGAAGATACTGTGTTTCTAATGCACTTGCAAAAGGAATGGGGGTATCTAAACTGGCCACCCGTTTTACCGGTGCATCTAAGTAAGCAAAGCAGTTTTCCATAATAAGTGCAGAAATATCACTGGCTATACCGCCAAATAAAGAATCTTCATGCAGTATAATCGCTCTATTGGTCTTTTTTACGGAAGTATAGATAGCTTCAGTATCTAAAGGTTGCAGGGTTCTTAAATCAATAACATCTGCTTGAATGTCTTTATTGTTATCCAATACTTCTAAAACCCAATGCACAGCCGCACCATAACTAATAATCGTAATATCTGTTCCTTCCCTGATAACAGAGGCTTGACCAAATGGTAAAGTGTAGTAATCTGTTGGAACTTCTTGGCTAATGGTTCTATACAAGCCTTTGTGCTCAAAGAACAATACAGGATTAGGGTCGTTAATAGCCGTGTTTAGTAGTCCTTTAGCATCATAAGGAAACGCAGGGTAAACCACTTTTAACCCAGGTGTTTTTGTAAACCAAGCTTCATTGGTTTGTGAGTGAAATGGTCCTGCAGCTACACCACCTCCACAAGGCATCCTTAAAACGACATCGGCATGCTGTCCCCATCTGTAATGTGATTTCGCTAAATAATTAACTACGGGATTAAATCCAGAGGAAATAAAATCCGCAAACTGCATTTCCACCACGCTTTTCATGCCTGCAATGGAAAGTCCCATCGCCGTTTCAATGATTCCAGATTCACAAATGGGCGTATTGCGAACACGTTCTTTTCCGAATTGCTCTGAAAACCCTTCAGTCATTTTAAAAGCCCCTCCGTATTCGGCGATATCTTGGCCCATGATAACAAGATTGTCATGCCGTTCCATACTCTGTTTTAACCCTTGGGAAACGGCATCAATAAAACGCAATTCTGTAGAGTTATTATTTTCTTTAACGTCTTCATAATTAAATGGTTTAAATACATCATTTAATTCGTTAGTTGCATTTGAAATTATAATATCTTCAGCGAAAGCAATATCTAAATGTTTATTGATGTCTCTGGTAAAATCATCTTTTATAGAAGCTATAAGGGGTTCTGTTAAAATGCCTTCATTAATTAAAAAATTCTGGAAATTTATTAATGGATCTTTCTTTTCCCAAGCCTTCAAAAGGTCTTTAGGAACATATTTTGTACCACTAGCCTCTTCATGTCCACGCATTCTAAAGGTTTTGAATTCCAATAAAACTGGTCTTGGTGTATTTCGCATGCTGTTAGCAAGGGTGTTGACTTTTGTAAATACCTCTACAATATTATTTCCATCTATAATATGGGATTCCATACCATAACCTATAGCTTTATCGGCAATGTCTTTACAATTATATTGCTCATGTGTTGGTGTAGATAATCCGTAGCCATTATTTTCCACACAAAATATAACGGGCAACTGCCAAACAGAGGCAATGTTTAGTGCTTCATGAAAATCACCTTCGCTAGTGCCACCTTCTCCCGTAAAAACAGCCGTTACAGATGGTTTTTTATTCAATTTGGAAGCCAATGCGATGCCATCTGCCACGCCTAATTGTGGGCCTAAATGTGAAATCATACCAACAACCTTATAATCTTGGCTACCAAAATGAAACGATCGGTCTCTGCCTTTAGTAAAACCGGAAGCCTTTCCTTGCCATTGCGCAAATAATCTATGTAATGGTATGTTGCGGGACGTAAAAACACCCAGGTTCCTATGCATGGGTAAAATATACTCTTCTCGTCTGATAGCCATAGTAACTCCAACAGAAATAGCTTCTTGTCCAATACCAGAAAACCATTTACTGATTTTTCCTTGTCGTAATAAAACGAGCATCTTCTCCTCTACCATTCTGGGCTTTAGCATGTTTTTATACAAGCCCATAATCAAACTCGGATCCAAATGGTTAATATTGTAAGATATATTTTGAGGAGTATGGGATTTACTCATTAATCATTCTTTTTCAAAGTTTATCAAATATAGTACAAATAGGCAAAAAGATGTATGTAAAGGCGTAAAATGCTATATAAAATCTTTGTAATGTTTTTGTACATTTGTAAGTATGCTAAATAAAATTAATTCTATGAAAATAGTTCCAAGTGTTGACTTAAATGATTTTCTTTCTGAAGACCCAATAAGGAAACAGAAATTTATAAATGAGATTGGGAAAGCCTATGAAGACATTGGCTTTGTAGCTTTAAAAGGTCATTTTTTAGATGATGCATTAGTTGAAAATCTATATTCTGAAGTTAAGAAGTTTTTCAATCTGCCATTAGAAACCAAACAAAAATACGAAATACCAGGCATTGGCGGTCAGCGCGGTTATGTGTCGTTTGGAAAAGAAAGTGCTAAAGGAAAAAAAGAAGGTGATTTAAAAGAGTTTTGGCATTTTGGGCAATATGTTGAGAATCATCCGAAGTTAGAAGCTGAATATCCTAAAAATGTCATTGTTGAAGAGCTTCCTGAATTCAATAAAGTTGGAAAAGAAACCTATAAAATGCTGGAGAAAACGGCTAAATATGTATTACGTGCTTTGGCTTTACATTTGGGTTTAGAAGAAACTTATTTTGATGATTATATAAAAAATGGGAACTCTATTTTACGTCCCATACATTACCCGCCTATTGTAGAAGAGCCTAAAGAAGCCGTTAGGGCAGCAGCGCATGGTGATATTAATTTAATTACCTTATTAATGGGTGCTCAAGGGCGTGGTTTACAAGTACAAAACCATAAAGGCGAATGGATTGACGCTATTGCTGAACCAGATGAATTAATGATTAATGTGGGCGATATGCTGTCTAGACACACCAACAATAAATTAAAATCCACAATACATCGTGTTATAAATCCACCGAAAGAACTTTGGGGAACCTCTAGGTACTCGATTCCATTTTTTATGCATCCTATTAGTGATATGAAACTGGATGTTTTAGATAATTGTATTGATGACAGTAACCCAAAACAATATGATGATATTACAGCAGGCGAATTTTTAACAGAGCGTTTGATTGAACTGGGTTTAATTAAAAAATAAGTTTCCAGTCTCAGTGGTAGTTTTCTGCATAATTATTCTTGAAGTTACTGCAACTGCGATTGAAACTGTAAACTAAAAAAACATGGATTTACAAGACCAACTAAAAAACTTATTTCCAGATCACACCCCAGAACCTTCAGATGACAATGATTCTGAAGAACATGGTATTTGGATGCAAGACGCCCCTATTATCTGTAAATATGAAAAACGAAAAGGCAAACCCATAACTATTTTAGAAGGCTATACCGGTGCCTCCGAAGATTTTAAATTATTGGCGAAAGATATTAAAACCGCATTGAGTGTTGGCGGAAGTTTTAAAGAAGACAAAATAATTATCCAAGGGGATTATAGAGATAAAATCATGCAAATTCTTAAAAATAAAGGATTTAAAGTAAAACGTGTTGGCGGATAATTTATGAACAAACAACCTCTTCATATTACCAACGGAAGTAGTTTGACCAAATATCTTCTTGAACTGGAATTTTCTGGGGACATCCTCACTTGGGAAGAAATGCTCTGTGAAGGTTCTACTTTTGTAGATATCGATTCTGAAGCTTTTTTTAAAACCCGGAAAGCTTTTTTTGCTTCATTCTATCAATTGGAATTGGATGTATACGCCTTTAAAGATGAGTTGAAAAAATTGAATCATTCTGAAGATTACTCAGAAATCGTCCTTTGGTTTGAATATGATTTGTTTTGTCACATTAACATGATTGCAGTGATAAGCCTTATTCAGCAAAAAAAGATATCTTTACCTATATATTTGGTTTGTAGTGGCAGAATTAAGGGTAATAAAAATTTGGTTGGTTTATCTGAACTCTCATCATCTCAATTAATAAAACATTACGAAGACCGTATTTTGCTTAACGACGATGATATAAAACTAGCTGTGTCTCTATGGCAAATTTACTGTGGGATTGATCATAATTTGTTCAAGCCTTTTATTGTTAAAAGTTCTTCGTTTAAATATTTAAGTAATTGTTTAAAAGCACATTTAGAACGTTTTCCTGATTCTAAAAGCGGATTAAACGTTTTGGAAAAAAACATTCTTGAAATCGTAAAAAACAACACTATAAAATCTGAACATCATTTACTTGGCTATGCATTGAATTACCAAGGCTATTATGGTTTTGGGGATATTCAATTGTTGAGAATTATAGACAAGCTTTCCTTGTTTTTTAATATTGACAAATCTGGCTATACACTAAATAGAAAAGGTCATGAAGCTCTATTAAATCAACATCATTTTTATTCAGAAATCAACAATAAAATGTATTATGGTGGGGTTAGTAATGCCGATTTTCAATTTAGTAAAGAACACAATAAACTAATAAAAACAAATTTAAATGCCTATTAAAGCCTCCGAACTTATTTTAAATCCAGATGGCAGTATCTATCATTTAAATCTGAAACCGGAGGATATCGCCCATACTGTTATTTTTGTTGGAGACCAAGATCGAGTTGGAAAAGTCACTAAACACTTCGATTCCATAGATTTTGAGACCCAAAAAAGAGAGTTCAAAACCCAAACTGGAGTTTATAAAGGGAAACGTATTTCGGTTATTTCTACAGGCATTGGGCCGGATAATATAGATATTGTCCTTAACGAGCTTGATGCATTAGTAAATATAGATTTTACAACTAGAAAAGTAAAAGAAAAACTAACCAGCTTAGATATAATTAGGATTGGCACCTCTGGTTCCCTTCAAAAAGATATTCCAATCGATTCTATGTTGATAAGTACACATGCTTTAGATTTGAACGGTATGTTACATGCATATAAAGTAAAAACAATCAACCATCCAGACATTGAAGAAGCTTTTGTAAAACATACACACTGGAATAAAGATAAGCCAACACCCATTGTAATTTCAAATAGCGAAGTTCTAGAAAAGAAATTTGATAGTGCTACTATCGATAAAGGATTAACAGCTACGGCTGGAGGTTTTTATGGGCCTCAAGGGCGGATCTTACGATTGGAAATTGAAGATTCTGAATTGAATCATAAAATGGATACTTTTAATTTTAATGGTATTAAAATAACCAATCTAGAAATGGAAACGTCTGCCATTTATGGTTTGTCAAAATTATTGGGACATCATGCGATATCGTTAAATGCTATTATTGCCAACAGAGCCAATGGCACTTTTAGCGAAAACCCAAATAAGATTATTGATGATTTAATTGTTTATGCTTTGAAACGTATTTGAAGGAATTTATTATTATGATACATAAACTACTGTTAAAATTTAATCCAATCCATTCACAATAATTATTTTTGAAAAAACATATAACTAATGAGAAAACTATTAATTCTAGCCATTACTTCTACTTTAATATTTTCCTGTAAAGAAGAACCAAAAGATTATGTCTCCTTTTCAGGGCAAATAACTAATAAAAACAGTGATTCATTAATAATCCGTTCGAGCTATCGTCCATATTCAAAAACAATCCATGTTAATGAAGATGGCACCTTTAGCGATACGTTAAAAGTAGAAACAGGCATTTATAACTTATATGATGGTAGTGAGTCCAGTAATTTGTTTCTAAAAAATGGTTTTGATATTCATTTAACCTTAAATACAGATGAATTTGATGAAAGTATTACATATTCAGGTACTGGGGCAGAACAAAGCAACTTTATTGCCAAAAAATATTTATTAGAAGAAAAACTTTTAAATTTAGATGAGTTGGTTAATTTGGATTCCATTCAATTGGAACATAAGTTTTCAGAAATTAAAAATGAATTGATTTCATATTATAATTCTGATAAAAATATTGATACGCTTATCACTAATAAATATATAAATGAAGTTGAACCGATGCTTCAACCTTATAAATCCTATTTAGCGGATGTCGTTGCTTTAAGAACGAATCTTCCAAAAGGCTCACCTTCTCCTGTATTTGAAGATTATGAAAATCATAATGGTACCAAAACATCTTTGAACGATTTAAAAGGGAAATATGTGTATATAGATGTTTGGGCAACATGGTGCGGTCCTTGCAAAGCTGAGATACCTTCTCTTAAAAATTTAGAAAAAGAATATCATAACAAAAACATTCAGTTTGTAAGTGTGTCCATCGACGATGATAGAACCCATCAAGGGTCTTGGGAAAAAGCTAAAGAAAGCTGGAAAGCCATGGTCACGGATAAAGAATTAGGCGGCATCCAAGTATTTGCTCCAAACGGATGGCAATCAGATTTTATTAGAAATTACAGAATCAATGGCATTCCAAGATTCATTCTAATAGATCCTAATGGAAATATAGTAAGTGCCGATGCGCCTAGGCCTTCAGATCCTAGATTAGTAGACTTATTTAATGAATTAAGTATTTAAATATTATTTATTTTCTTGAATGGGTTGTTCCGGCTGCTTAAACAAATCTAAGTAAGCGGCTCCTAAGTAATCTATAACATGACTGGCAATTAAACTTTGGTAGCCATAATCTTCTATGGCAATATCGGCTGATTTTCCGTGTAAATACACCCCGAAAACTGTTGCTATCAAAGGATTATATCCTTGCGATATTAAACCTGTAATGATACCCGTTAATACATCACCACTGCCTCCTGTTGCCAAACCAGGGTTCCCCGAGGTGTTTACATATAATTTATCCTGATAAACGGTGATGCTATTGGCTCCTTTTATGACTAAAATAACATTATGTGCTTTTGAGAATACTTTCGCTTTTTCTAATTTATCGAAGTCATTTTTCCAAGGTCCTAATAAGCGTTCTAATTCTTTTGGATGAGGGGTTAAAACAGTATCCTTTGGCAATAATTCAATCAACTCAGTTTTTTTAGATAGTATATTAATCCCATCAGCATCAATAACTAAAGACGTCTTGTTTGTTTTTAAAAAAGTTTCAAAAGCTGCCATGGTTTTATCATCGGTTCCTATGCCTACTCCAAAACCAATAACCGTTGGTTGTATATCAAATCTAATTTCTGAAATAATTTTTTCATGGTCATCTGTAATCACCATCGCTTCTGGAAAAGCAGCCTGCAAAACGGTATAACCACATTTTGGAATATAGCTCGTTACCAATCCTGCTCCTGCTGATAACGCTGCTTTACTCGCTAAAACGACCGCTCCTATTTTACCGTAACTTCCACCAATAATTAAACTATGTCCGAATTGTCCTTTATGGGAAAATGTTTCTCTAGGCATGTACATGCTTAAAACTTCAGATTTACCAATTAAATCGGCTTCAGTAGTCGTTGTATACAAATAGTCTCTATCTAAACCAATGTCTAAAACTTCCCAGTGTTCCGTAAATTTTGCTGTATCTGGTAAAAAAAACACCAATTTAGGTGATGCAAAACTTAAAGTATATCCAGCCCATACAACGCCATGTTCATCCGAAGGCACTTTATCAGTTCGTAAACCAGAAGGAATATCTATAGATAATGTAAAAGCCTTACTTATTTTAATATGCTGAAACAAGCTTTTAACCCAATCGGCCACGGGTCTATTTAATCCTATTCCAAAAACGGCATCTACAATGATGTCGTCAGGATTGATATCCGGAAAATCTTCAGCATCATTCAACAACAAAGGCCATTTTTTAGTGACATTTTTTATTCTCTCATAATTAATCAAAAAATCTTTTGAGCGCTTGTCACTGTAATTAACTATATAAATATGGACGTTATAGCCATCAAGAATTAAATGTCTGGCCAAAACCAAACCATCTCCTCCATTATTTCCTATACCACAAAATATATGGATGGGTACTTGTACGCCTTGCATCCGCAGATGCATCCAATTAAAAATTTGAGTGCCTGCACGTTCCATTAAATCGGTTGAAGATATATTTTGGCGTTCTGTTGTTAACTTGTCACCTTCGTATATTTGTTCTTTTGAAAATAGTTTCATTTTAATTCATTAAAGATTTTCTATTTCTAAATAATT
The DNA here is from genome assembly GCF_003258355.1 of Confluentibacter sediminis. Lineage (GTDB taxonomy): Bacteria > Bacteroidota > Bacteroidia > Flavobacteriales > Flavobacteriaceae > Confluentibacter > Confluentibacter sediminis. The sequence continues at coordinate 134,530 of NZ_QKPO01000003.1, forward strand.
TGGATGGTATTAATTTAAAAAAAATCAATTCTACATAAGAATTACGTAAAAAACATTTTTTTGTTTTTTTATATGTCTAAAAGTAATACTTTTGAAATGTATTCAAATAAAAAATGAAGCTTTTAAACCAAAATACACGTATTGATACATCTTCTCCTAAAGAAGACATTACGTCTATTTTTGGAATTGCTACAACCATTACAACCCTTTGGGGTTGCTAGTATATTTTTCTTCGGTCTATCTGTGTGATTTTTATAATCACATCTTCTTAAAACATGTATTTAAACTTTAATTCATTAAAAATGAAGGTTTTAAAATTTGGCGGAACGTCTGTAGGTTCTGCAAAAAACATCAATAACGTTATAAATATTTTAGAAAATTATTCTAAAAACGATTATATAATCTGTACGGTTTCAGCTGTTGGAGGTATCACTGATAAATTACTTTTGGCTGGAAAACAGGCTCAAAACAAAGACGCTGAGTACATTAACACATTCAACTTAATAAAAGACATTCATTTTAATATTATAAATGAGTTAAACCCAAATAAAAACACTTCGATTACTGAACATGTTATAGTTAGGTTAAACGCCCTTAAAAGCTTATTGGATGGAATTTATTTAATAAATGAACTATCACCTAAAACATCTGATAAATTGGTTAGTTTTGGTGAGTTGTTGTCATCATTTATTATTGCTGAAACCATGAAAAATCGTGGTTTATCAACAGAATGTAAAAATTCCCAAGAACTAATTGTTACAAACTCTAACTTTACTAAAGCAGAAGTAAATTACAATATTACCAATAAAAATATTCAGGATTATTTTGCTAATGCTTCACAAAGAATAACCATCCTACCTGGGTTTATTGCTAAATCACAACTAGGGGAACAAACCACTTTGGGTCGTGGGGGATCTGATTTTACTGCGGCTATCGTCGCCGCTGCCTTAAAAGTAGAACAACTTGAGATTTGGACCGATGTTAGCGGAATGTTTACAACCAATCCGAAATTGGTAAAACAAGCCTACCCTATTGAAAAGATTTCATATCAAGAAGCTATGGAGCTATCTCATTTTGGTGCTAAAGTATTGTATCCGCCAACGGTTCAGCCTGTTTTAAATTTGAATATACCCATTCATATAAAAAACACCTTAGAGCCTGACGCTGTTGGAACCATTATTTCAAACGAAATCACGAATTCAACATCGCCAGTTAAAGGTATTAGTAATATTTCAAACATCGCATTATTAACACTTCAAGGCAGTGGTATGATTGGAATTCCAGGATTTTCTAAACGCTTGTTTGAAACCTTATCGCAAGAGAAAATCAATGTTATTTTAATTACGCAAGCATCTTCAGAACATTCTATTTGCTTAGGCATAGATGAAAATGATGCTGAACTGGCTAAAACTGCTATTGATGCTACTTTCGAAAACGAAATTGCGTTACACAGAATTGACCCCATCATAGTTGAAAATGAACTCTCTATCATTGCTTTAGTTGGTGATAATATGAAAAACCATCAAGGCATCAGTGGTAAAATGTTTAGCACGTTAGGGAAAAATAATATCAATATTAGAGCGATTGCACAAGGGGCTTCAGAAAAAAATATATCAGCTGTTATCTTACAAAGTGATGTAAAAAAAGCGCTTAATACCTTGCATGAACAATTTTTTGAAAGCAAAACAAAACAGCTCAATGTATTTATTACAGGCGTTGGAAATGTAGGTGAAAAATTGGTTGAGCAAATTAAGCAACAACGTAAATATTTGAAGGAAAACCTCAAGATTAATCTAAGAATCTCTGGATTATCCAATTCTAGGAATATGATTTTCAATGAAGAAGGTATCGATTTAAGTGATTGGAAAGACCAATTGGCAAAAGGAGAAAAAGCGACCTTAGATGGTTTTTTTGAAGGAACGAAAGCCTTAAACCTTCGCAACAGTATTTTTGTGGATGTTACCGCCAATAAAGACGTTGCAGGTTTATATGCTAAGTATTTACGTCAAAGTATTGGTGTGGTGGCTTGCAATAAAATAGCATGTTCTAGTGATTATGAAAATTATAAACTACTAAAGCGTTTATCATTAAAATACAATGTACCTTTCTTATTTGAAACCAATGTAGGTGCGGGCTTACCCATTATTGATACCCTTAGCAATTTAATAGCTTCTGGTGATAAAATAACCTCTATTCAAGCGGTTTTGTCTGGTAGTTTGAATTTTGTTTTCAATAATTTTGATGACACCACTAAGTTTTATGATGTTGTTAAACAAGCAGCAAAAGAAGGGTATACAGAACCCGACCCAAGAATCGATTTAAGTGGTGTTGATGTGGCGAGAAAAATATTAATTCTTGCCAGAGAAAGTGGTATGGAAATGAATTTGGAAGATATTTCAAATTCATCGTTCCTATCTCCATCCGGATTAAAAAGTGACTCTGTTGATGATTTTTACCAAACATTGATTGCAGATGAAGCCCATTATCAAAATTTATATGCTTCCGCAAAAGCGAAAGGTTGTCAGTTAAAATATGTTGCCCAGCTAAATCAAGGTAAAGCGAGTGTTAGCTTGCAAGAAATTCCAAGCGATCATCCATTTTATAATCTGAAAGGAAAAGATAATATTGTGATGTTTTATACACAACGCTATCCAGAACAACCTATGATTATTAAAGGAGCTGGTGCGGGTGCCGAAGTAACAGCATCTGGATTATTTGCTGATATTATTAGAATTGGAAATGATTAAAAAAGACTTGAGAATAGAGAAAAAGAATAAAGAATCTATAGTTAGTCTTTCTTCTAGTATCTATTTTCTATTATCTATAAAAAATGAATGAAATAAAAATATTCTCTCCGGCTACCGTTGCAAATGTAGCATGTGGTTTTGATGTATTGGGATTCTGTTTAGACAGTGTGGGTGATGAAATGGTGATTAGAAAAATTGATAAAAAAGGCATTTATATCACTAGAATTGAAGGTTTCGATTTGCCTTATGAGGCAGAATTAAATGTTGCTGGGGTGTCTGCTCTTGCTATGTATAACACTTTGAAACCTGATTGCGGATTCGAAATAGAAATCTACAAAAACATAAAACCTGGAAGTGGTATTGGTAGTAGTGCTGCCAGTGCCGTAGGAAGTGTCTTTGGTATGAACGAACTTTTGGGTAGGCCATATAATAAGACACAACTGACTGAATTTGCTATAAAAGGTGAGGCTTTGGCTAGCAAATGTGAGCATGCCGATAATCTTGCCCCTGCTTTGTTTGGTGGCTTTACGTTGGTAAAGAGTATAAAACCGTTAGAGATATTAGAAATACCTACTCCAAATGACTTGTATGCCACCATCATTCATCCGCAAATCGAAATAAAAACCTCAGAAGCGAGAGCTATTTTACCTAAAGATATTCCATTAAGTGATGCTATCATACAATGGTCAAATGTTGGAAGCCTAATACATGCCTTGCATACCAATAATTATGAATTGATGCAAAAATCTCTTCATGATGCTATTATTGAACCCTATAGAAGTACATTGATTCCCTACTATAATGAAGTGAAAAATGCTGTGCTTGAAGCAGGTGCATTGGGCTGTGGCATCTCGGGATCTGGACCTTCAATATTCTCATTAAATAAGAGTATTGAAATAGCTAACAATGTGAAAGATGCTATGGAGAATATATATTCGAAAACAGATATTGAATTTGATATTCATGTATCTAAAATTAATGTGGAAGGAATTAAAATTTTATAAGACGGAAGACTTATTTAAGGCTAAAAGAAGAAACTATATTAATGAAACAAAATTTATTGAATTCTATGATGGAGCTTTTCATCTAATGAATATGATGAATGCATTTAAAAAAAATATTAAATAAAGCATCCGTTCTCAGTCATCGGTCAATTAAAAAATATGAACTATTACTCATTAAACCATAAAGCGCCAAACACATCTTTTAAAGATGCAGTCATTAAAGGATTAGCTCCAGATAAAGGATTATACTTTCCAGAAAGCATCACACCTTTATCACAAGAGTTTTTTGAAAGCATTGATAATCTATCACACTCTGAAATTGCTTTTGAAACTATCAAACAATTTGTTTTACCTGAGATTCCGGAGGATGTTTTAAAAACAATTATAGAAGAAACCTTGTCTTTTGATTTTCCTGTTGTGGAATTAAATGAAAACATATCTACATTAGAATTGTTTCATGGCCCAACGATGGCATTTAAAGATGTTGGGGCCCGTTTTATGGCACGATGTTTAGGTTATTTTAATCAAGGAAATGATAGAGAAGTGACTGTTTTAGTTGCGACATCCGGTGATACTGGTGGGGCTGTAGCCAACGGATTTTTAGGAGTTAAAGGTGTAAAAGTAGTCATCCTCTACCCTAGCGGAAAAGTAAGTGATATTCAAGAAATGCAATTAACAACGCTAGGTCAAAATATTTCTGCTTTAGAAGTTAATGGCACGTTTGATGACTGCCAGGCAATGGTGAAAACGGCTTTTTTAGACGACAGTTTAACAAGCCAAATGCAATTGACATCAGCTAATTCTATTAACGTGGCGCGTTGGTTACCCCAATTATTCTACTTTATTTTTGCTTACAAACAACTACATAATAAGTATAAAAACATCGTATTTTCGGTGCCAAGTGGTAATTTTGGAAACATTTGTGCCGGTATGATGGCTCAACAATTAGGCTTACCAATACATCATTTTGTTGCCTCCAACAATGCCAATAATGTAGTGACACGTTATTTGGTTTCACAGTTATACGAGCCAAGACCATCGGTTCAAACCATTAGCAACGCTATGGATGTTGGGGCGCCTAGTAACTTCATTCGTATTCAAGAAATCTATAAAAACAACTTTGAATTTTTAAAAGATAATGTGTCTTCTTATAGCTTTACGGATGATGAAACTAGAGAAGCTTTAAAAGAAATCTATACTACTTATAACTATGTGGCAGATCCGCATGGTGCTGTGGGTTATTTAGGTTGTAAGACCTATTTAAAAGAACGCCCAGAGTCGCATTGTGTGTTTTTGGAAACAGCACATCCTACTAAATTCTTAGATGTGGTAGAGGAAGTCATTAAAGAAAAGCAACCACTTCCTAGGCAAATACAATCTGTTATGGGGAAAGAAAAAGTAGCTGTTACAATTTCTACTTATGAAGATTTGAAAAGTTATTTACTGAAATAAATATATGGGACTAACGGATTGGATTGGATTTATAGGTGTTTCTCAAATACTGCTCGCCTATTTTTTAAATGTAACAGGTAAAGTAACCACTAAAAATCTAATATTCATATTATTGAATCTTATAGGTGCGGCCATGGCATGTATCGCCTCCATTCTATTGATATATTGGCCTTTTATTATTTTAGAAGGTGTATGGACTTTAGTGTCTTTGTATTCATTACTGAATTTGAAAAAAACCTGATACTTTTTTTAAGTTTAAATTATTACCAGTAAACAACTTATCAGAGTCCATTATTGTTGATGTTTTTGAAAATACAATACTTTTTTATGGACTTAAATTTTCTTACAAAAATCATTTATGCTTGCTTATGTTAAAATTTCTGCTAACTTCGTTCGGCACAAATTTTAAAAACAGCATGTTTAAATGGAAATAGCTAAAAAACTTTCGTTAAAAGAAAAAATTGGATATGCACTTGGTGATGGTGCAGCAAACATAGCCTGGAGAGGTGTTTCTACGTTTTTATTCATTTTTTATACAGACGTTTTTGGTATTGACCCTATTTCCGTAGGATTACTCATGTTGGTGGCACGTTCTAGTGATGGTATTAGCGATGTCCTCATGGGTATAATAGGAGACCGATACGATTCCAAATATGGGAAATTTAGACCTTGGATTTTATGGACTGCGGTTCCACTCGCTCTTATTTTATCTCTTCTATTCACAACTCCAGAATTAGGAGAACAGAACAAAATCATTTACGCTTATGTAACCTATATTATTTTCACACTTATTTACACAGCCAATAATATCCCGTATGGAGCCCTTATGGCTGTGATGACTGGGGATGATAAAGAACGGACCTCTCTTGGTTCCTATCGTATGGTTGGTGCTTTTACGGGGGGTATGCTCGTTCAAGGTGCTCTGCTTTATTTGGTGCTGTATTTTGGAAATGTGAATCCTGAAATACAGGTAAACAGTATACAAGATACTTCAAATTATGAAGTGACTGTTAAAGCACCCATAGATGTTGAAAGTGCTCGTATAAAAATTGATAATGGCCTTGGAAAGTTCACTTGGGTTGATGCGAACAATACCGATCAAGAAGCGACCTCAAGCAAGAGTTTTCCAATGGAAGCTAATAAAACATATCAATTTATTGTTTCAGATATTAACAATCTAAATACAGAGAATGTCACCGTCATAAATCAAAAAGAAGGCTATAGCAAATCTATTTATCTCCTTTCTGTTTTCTTGGCTATTTTTATGATCATCACATTTTTAACTACAAAAGAAAGAGTAAAACCTCCTAAAAATCAGAAAAGCGATATTAAAAAAGATTTAAAGCAGCTCTTTAGTAACCGTCCTTGGGCAGTATTACTTGTTATAGGTTTGTTGTTCAACGTTTATACAGCTATAAAACAAGGTATCGTTGTCATTTATTTTGCGCATTACTTGCATAAAGAGCTACTAGCCGCCAGTTTTATGGTTGCCTTAACGTTGGCATCTATTGGAGGCGCTATGCTTGTCGCTCCTTTAGGTAGAAAATGGGGGAAGAAAAAATTATTCATATATGCCTTGATTTTTTCCGCAGCGGTTAACTGCCTGTTTGTTTTTTGTGGTCCCCAAGATGTAACCGCTATTTTTATAATAGGAATTATCTCTGAAGCAGCTTCTGCCATGTTCCCAACATTATTATTCGTAATGCTGGGCGATGCAGCAGATTTTTCAGAATGGAAAAATGGACGAAGAGCCACAGGACTTATTTATTCTGCGGGTTCATTAGCGACCAAGTTTGGAGGTGGTATAGCCGGAGCTATTATAGGTTTTGTTCTGTCATCATTTCATTATAATGGTCAAGATGCCGTAGCCATTGAAGGCGCTATTCCTGGCATGATTATGCTCATGAGTTGGATACCTGCTATTATTGCTTTTGGAGCAGCTGGCATTATGTTATTATATCCCCTTGATAAAACAAAAATGGATCTCATTACGAGTGATTTAAATGCCAAACGATTAGCGCAATCAGTAGATTAATTCATATTATATTGTTTACAAATGAAAACATTTCCAGACGATTTTATATGGGGTACAGCTACCTCTTCCTACCAAATTGAAGGAGCAGCATTAAAAAGTGGCAAAGGGCCCTCTATTTGGGATGCCTTTTCAAATATTCCAGGAAAAACTCATAACGGAGAAACTGGTGAGATTGCTTGCGATCATTACCATAAATTCAAGGATGACATTCAGTTAATGAAAAATATGGGCGTCAAAGCCTATAGATTTTCAATTGCCTGGGCAAGAATCATGCCGACGGGCAAAAGCATTATAAATGAAGAAGGTATTGCATTCTATTCCGCTTTAATTGATGAATTAATTAAGGCTGATATTGTACCTTGGGTTACTTTATACCATTGGGATTTACCCTTGGCTTTACAATTAGAAGATGATGGTTGGCTAGGAGCTTCCCTGCCCGATTATTTCGCTGCGTATGCCGATGTATGTTTTGAGCATTTTGGAGATCGCGTTAAAAATTGGATCACTTTAAACGAACCTTGGGTAGCCTCTATTTTGGGCTATGGGCAAGGAGTTTTTGCACCAGGCAGAGTTTCAACGTCTGAGCCTTACTTGGCAGGCCATCATTTTATATTGGCGCATGCTAAAGCGGTTCATATTTACAGAGAAAAATATAGCTACCAAAATGGCAACATAGGAATTACCAATAATTGTGATTGGAGAGAACCTCTAACTAATAGTGAAAACGATAAACAAGCTGCCGAAAGAGCTCTCGAATTTTTCTTAGCCTGGTTTGCAGACCCTATTTATAAAGGAGATTATCCAAAATCTATGAAAGAAAGGTTGGGTAATAGACTTCCTGAATTTACATCTGAAGAAAAAGTTATGATACAAGGCACTTCTGATTTCTTTGGATTGAATCACTATACAACCATGTATGCAGCACATAATGACGGCACTAAAAAAGAGCAAAGTGTGTATGGGAATGGAGGGATTTCTGAAGATCAAGATGTTGACTTGTCTTTAGATGAAAAATGGAAACTTACAGGAATGAATTGGGCCGTAGTTCCTTGGGGCTGTAAAAAAATGCTAGCCTGGATAGATGAACGTTATCATAAGCCAGATATATATATTACCGAAAATGGCTGCGCTTACAATGATGAACTTGTTAATGGACAAGTGAATGACCAGGAACGTTTAGATTTTTATAAGGGCTATTTAAAAGCTTGTCAAGAAGCCATTGATGAAGGTATAAAACTAAAAGGCTATTTTGCATGGTCCTTTATGGATAATTTTGAATGGGCGTCTGGATATGAGAAACGTTTCGGATTACACTATGTCGATTTCAATACTTTAAAGCGAACTCCTAAAAAATCAGCGGATTGGTTTAGTGATGTGATAAAATGCAATAGTGCTGATATTTGATAAATATGTTAAACTCGTTGTGCATTTTGATACTTATAACGATATTGTATATCTGTTTGAATGAGATTCTTTTTCAGAATTTTGTATCGTAACCATTCCTGAATAAAAATTTTGTTCTCGATACTAATTTCAAACAGAAAAAGTTTGAAATTCATTTGAACTGACTGACATCAACAAAGATTAAAATATAAAAATGTACCACAGCTTTTATTAAACATCATCAAACTAGCAAACTAAATTTTACATGAAAAAGGCATTCATACTTGTTACTTTATTAATAAGCAATATTATTTTGGCACAAACCACAAAAGAAGTTTTAGGAGATCATAATGGAAAAGAGATTGTTCTTTTTACGCTCAAAAACAAATCAGGGCATATATTAAAACTTACCAATTATGGCGCCAGAATTGTTAGAATTGAGGTACCAGATAAACAAGGTACTATTGAAAATATAACAACAGGTGGCGAAACTCTAGAAACTATTGTTAAAGGAGATGCTTTTGGAGGTGCTACTGTGGGGCGTTTCGCAAACCGAATTGCCAATGGAAAATTCACACTCGATGGTGTGGAGTATAACTTGCCTATTAACAACAAACCAAACACCTTGCATGGAGGACCAGAAGGGTGGTATGCACAGGTTTGGAGTCCAGAGATTTTAACGACTAAAAAAAAGAATGTAGTTAAATTTACTTATATAAGCCCCGATATGGAAGCAGGTTTTCCAGGGACGGTTACTATGGCTGTTACTTATACATGGACAGACAAGGATGAGATTATCATTGATTATCTAGCAACCACCGATAAAAAAACGATTATCAATGTTACCAATCATGCTTATTTTAATTTGAATGGTACTGGCAAAGGTTTTATACAAGACCATGTGTTAACTATTAATGCCAGTAACTATACTCCTGTTGACAATACGAGCATCCCAACAGGCGAGATAAAGTCTGTAAAAAATACACCATTTGATTTTACCACCCCACACACCATTGGTGAGCGCATAGGCAGTATGTTCGAAGAGGTAGCGTTTAGAGGTTACGACCATAATTATGTATTGGATGCGAATGCAAAAATAGCAGCCACAGTTTATTCTCCCGAAAGTGGCCGCTATATGGAAGTATTTACCGACGAACCCGGTTTACAATTTTATTCAGGAAATAGCAGGTCGTGGAATCAATTTAAGGAAACTGGCACGATGCCTGAAAATTCCAGGTCATCGTTTGCACTGGAAACACAACATTATCCTGACAGCCCAAATCACTCACAATTTCCCTCAACAGTATTAACACCAGACAAACCTTATAAATCCAGAACCGTTTATAAGTTTTCTGTTAAAAAGGATTAATGAATTTTCATACCATTTTTGACTTCTCTCCTCAATCCAATATTCAAGACTGGAGAGTGGTAAACGATTTAGTTATGGGAGGTAAATCCTCTGGAAGCTTCAAAATAAATGATGAAGGTTTTGGTATCTTCGAAGGTCATATTTCATTAGAAAATAATGGCGGGTTCTCATCTTTACGCTATCGGTTTGAAAAAATAGAAGTAAAGCATTTTACTAAAATCCGTATCATACTTCTTGGTGATGGCAAAAAGTATCAATTCAGAATAAAGTCAGACACAGAAGATAATTATTCTTATATCTCATATTTTTCAACTTCTGGAATCTGGCAAACCATTGAAATTCCTCTAAATGATATGTATCCTTGGTTTCGAGGCAAACAGCTCGATCAACCCAATTTTTCAAATGATTCTATTGAAGACATAGGGTTTTTAATAGGAAACAAAAAAGCAGAAAACTTTAAACTTGTTATAGACAAAATGGAATTATTCTAGAGCGATTAAAAACAATCCATAATTTTACTTAAAATTAATTTTAGCATACATATCATAACCATTTCCTATATATCTTTACATTATAAAATGATAAGATATGGTTTTAATGCCTCTGCTGGTTTTTGAGCTTCCCATAGTTAACCCAATTCTTAAGTTTCTTATCATACTTATTATTATTTTATTAACGCCTATATTTTTAAATAAGGTAAAAATTCCGCACATCTTAGGACTTATTATTGCTGGTGCCATTGTGGGCCCGAACGGTTTTAATTTGTTATTGAGAGATAGTGGCATCATTCTATCTGGTACCGCTGGTTTGCTTTATATTATGTTTTTGGCAGGTTTAGAAATTGATTTGGCAGAATTTAAAATAAACCGATCTAAAAGCTTATGGTTCGGTATGCTAACCTTTGTAATTCCCATGATTTTAGGAACGTTTTCAAGTATTTATATTTTAAAACTCTCCATACCCTCCTCTATTCTAGTAGCGAGTATGTACGCGTCTCATACCTTAATAGCTTACCCCATTTTAAGTGCATTGGGAGTTAATAGAATTAAGGTCGTAAATATTACTGTGGGTGGCACCGTTATTACAGATACCTTAGCATTATTGGTTTTAGCCATTATTGTTGGAATGGAAAAAGGAGATGTTAATTTGATGTTTTGGTTAAAATTATCTCTGTATATCATAGTCTTTTTTTTAATAACCATGTTTGTATTTCCTATCATAGCCAAATGGTTTTTAAAGCGCTATCATGATGGCATCTCTCAATATATTTTTGTACTTGCCATCGTGTTTCTAGGAGCTTTTTTGGCTGAAAGTGCGGGTATTGAAGGTATTATCGGTGCTTTTTTAACGGGTTTGGCAATGAATAGATTAATAGCCAACGATTCTGTTTTAATGAATAGAGTGGAATTTGTAGGACATGCCATTTTCATTCCTTTTTTTCTTATCAGCGTGGGGATGTTGGTGGATTACAGAGCCTTCTTCACCGATTTTGAAACCATAAAAGTGGCGATGGTTATGACAATGATTGCCACATCGTCCAAATTTATAGCCGCTTGGATCACTCAAAAATCATTACACTTTTCCAGAGATGAAAGACGCATTATTTTCGGACTGAGTAATGCGCAAGCCGCAGCAACCTTAGCAGCGGTATTGGTTGGATATAATACTATTATAGGAAAGACCAGTTTGGGTGAACCTATTAGATTGCTAGATGAAACTATTTTAAATGGCACTATTGTCATGATTTTAGTAACCTGTACCATTGCGACTTTTTCTGCACAAAAGGGTGCTAGAAATATAGCGGTACTTAAAAATAAGTCTGTTTAACATCTGGTATAATATATTCAAACTATTCACATCATTAAGTTGATAAATAAAACTCCTTAACCATCCAAAATCCCACACTCCCAATTTAACGCACTCTTAAAAAACAAATCCATATAATTTCAATACTTTTGTTTTCGTTAAAAAATAATAGGATTTCCGCCTGCGCTGGAATTCAAAAACACATATAATTTTAAATGAAAAATACCGCTTTAACATCAACTCACGAAGCTCTTGGAGCTAAAATGGTCCCTTTTGCAGGTTTTAATATGCCTGTGCAATATGAAGGTGTCAATGCCGAACACGACACTGTTAGAAATGCCGTTGGCGTATTTGACGTATCTCACATGGGAGAGTTTTTAATTGAAGGAGACCATGCCTTGGCATTGATACAAAAAGTAACAAGCAACGATGCTTCCAAATTAACCATCGGCAAAGCACAATACAGTTGTTTACCAAATGAAGAAGGTGGTATTGTAGATGATTTAATTGTTTATAAGGTTAAAGATGACTCCTATTTATTAGTGGTTAACGCTGGTAATATTGACAAAGACTGGAATTGGATTCAATCTAAAAACGATGTAGGTGCCACCATGCGTAATTTGAGTGATGACTATTCCCTGTTGGCTATTCAAGGCCCAAAAGCAGTGGAAGCAATGCAATCTTTAACAAGTCATGATTTAGCAGCTATTGATTTTTACCATTTTATCGTAGGTGATTTTGCAGGTATTGAGCATGTTATTATTTCGGCAACAGGATATACTGGTAGTGGCGGATTTGAGATTTATTGTAAAAACAGCGAAGTCAAACAAATTTGGGACAAAGTTTTTGAAGCCGGAGCTTCTTATGGCATAAAACCTATTGGTTTGGCGGCCCGTGACACCTTGCGATTGGAAATGGGATATTGCCTTTACGGAAATGATATTGATGATACGACCTCACCTATGGAAGCTGGTTTGGGTTGGATCACCAAATTCACTAAAGATTTTACAAATTCTGAAGCTTTAAAGGCTGAAAAAGAACAGGGGCCAAAACGTAAATTAATCGCTTTCGAATTAGATGAACGTGGCGTACCTCGTCATGGCTACGATATAGTAGATGCTAACGGTCATAAAATTGGAGAAGTAACTTCCGGTACCATGTCACCTAGCTTGAATAAAGGTATTGGTTTGGGGTATGTACCTACTCTTTTTTCAGAGATTGGAAGTAACATATATATCCAAATTCGTAAAAATGCTGTACCTGCTACGGTGGTAAAATTGCCATTTTATAAAAAATAATGCGAATAGATTTTGAACACATTCTAAATAAAATCCATCAAAAAGTAACCGCTATTGATGATAAGGGAACGGTCGCATCTTATATTCCAGAATTAGCAAAAATCAATAAGCATCATTTCGGAATTCATTTAAGAACTTTAGATGGCAATGAATATGGTGTGGGTGATTTTGATAAGCCTTTCTCAATACAAAGTATCTCTAAAGTATTGGCGCTGGCGCAAGCTGCTAGTTTCGTGAGCAATGACATTTTAAAACGGGTAGATGTAGAGCCTTCTGGTCATCCTTTCAATCAATTAGCATTATTGGAAATTGAAAATGGGATTCCCAGAAATCCCTTAATTAATTCAGGAGCGATTGTTATTGCTGATATTTTAATCTCCAATTTAAAAAATCCAAAAGAAGACTTTCTCAATTTTGTTAGAGATTTAGCGGATGATGATTCTATAAATTTCAATTTAGATGTAGCTAATTCTGAAAAAATAACGGGCTTTAAAAATTATGCAGCGGCCAATCTCTTAAAGTCTTTTAATAATTTAGAAAACAGTGTCGACGAGGTTCTGGATTTTTACTTTCATCAATGTTCCATCGAGATGTCTTGTAAACAATTAACGAAAGCCTTTTACTTATTTGCAAATAAAGGTCATTGCTTATTAAACAAAGCACGCCTTAATGAATCTATAATAAAACGAATAAACGCCATCATGCTTACCTGTGGCTTTTATGATGAAGCTGGAGAATTTGCATTTGAGGTTGGTTTACCTGGTAAAAGTGGTGTCGGTGGTGGTATTGTAGCTTTGCTGCCAGATAAATTTGTCATTACAACTTGGTCTCCTGGGTTAAATAAAAAAGGTAATTCGCAATTAGGGATGACTGCTTTAGAGCAATTTACCTCTAAAACAAAATTATCTATTTTTTAGTACGTTATGGCTTTAAATAAGAATGCTGAATGATTAAACGGGAAGATAAACATACCATATTAATTTTAGGGGCCAGTGGTTTTTTGGGCGGTGCCATTTATAAAGAACTCTGCTCCTATTTTAAAACCTTTGGAACCTATCATACCCAAAACAAACATTTTGAAAAGAACAAACATTTTTTTCAGTATGCTGTTGAAGAAGATGATATTTATGAAATCTTGGAAGCTGTTAAACCAACCATTATCATTTCAGCTTTACGAGGTGATTTTTCAGCGCAAGTCATAGCTCACAAACACATAGCAGAATATATTTTGGAACATAAAACCTGGTTAATTTTTTTGTCCTCAGCCAATGTATTTGACGCTTACAGCAAATATCCAAGTTACGAAGACGATAAAACATTAAGCCATAGTATTTATGGACATTTCAAAATAAAAATTGAAAATATGCTTTTAAGATTACCTAAAAAGCAAACCACTATTTTAAGGCTTCCTATGGTTTTTGGAGCGCAATCTCCCCGAATATTGGACGTTTTACAAAATTTAAAAGATAATGAGCCAGTTGAAGTGTTTCCTAATCTAATTATTAACGTTACAAATGATTCTAAAGTAACCCAACAAATCCATTACATTATTAACCGTAATAAATTTGGTGTTTTTCATTTAGGAAGTAATGATTTGGTGCATCATGATGATTTTATTAAAGAAATTATAGATTCAATTGACGAAAATAATAAAGCCATTTATAAAAAAGTATTCACTACCAATGAAGATAGGTATTTAGCTGTATTGCCAAAACACAATCTGTTACCAAAACATTTACAATTAGTAAGCCAAGAAATAATATCTGAATTAAAGTATAATTGATTATATTTATTAAATTGTGAACTTACAATAACACTTAAAATTTAAAAAGATGAATACACTTTCAGAAGAAGACATAAAAGTACGTTTATTACGGTTTCCTGATTGGGATTATTATGATGATGCCATTCATGCAGAATTCGAATTCGAGAATTTTAAAGATTGCTTTAGTGCTATGAGTCGGATTGCTTTTGAATGTGAAGCACTTAATCATCATCCTGATTGGTCTAATGTTTATAATGTACTAACCATTTCTTTGTCAACTCACAGTGCGAAGGGTGTCACCGATTTAGATTTTAAATTGGCTGAAGCTATTGAACGTATTGTTGAACCAGATGAGGAAGAATAATTTGTTTTTGATTTGAAGGTTTTTAACTTTGCGAAAATTTAAAAATCAGTAATCATTAACAACTGTCCTGTTTACAGGAATAATAATATAAGATTATGGGAAGAGCTTTTGAGTTTAGAAAAGCACGTAAAATGAAACGTTGGTCTGCCATGAGTAAAGCCTTTACTCGTATTGGTAAAGACATTGTTATGGCTGTAAAAGAAGGTGGTCCAGATCCAGCTGCAAATTCGCGTTTAAGAGCCGTTATACAAAATGCCAAGGCAGTAAATATGCCTAAAGATAATGTGGAACGGGCTATTAAAAAAGCGAGTGAAAAGGGACAAGGTGATTATAAAGAAGTGATTTTTGAAGGCTATGCACCACACGGCATTGCTATATTAGTTGAAACGGCAACGGATAATAATACCAGAACCGTGGCCAACGTCCGTAGCTATTTTAATAAATGTGATGGTAGTTTAGGTACATCTGGTTCCGTGGTTTTTATGTTCGATCATACCTGCAATTTTAGAATCAATGCAGAAGGATTAGATCCAGAAGAAGTAGAACTGGAATTTATAGATTATGGTGCAGAAGAGGTATTTGCTGACGAAGATGGTATTTTAATCTACGCCCCTTTTGAAAGTTTTGGAGCAATTCAAGCGGCAATAGAGGAAAAGGGTATTGAAATACTATCCTCAGGTTTTGAAAGAATCCCTCAGGTCACAAAAAAATTAACACCAGAAGAAGTTCTTGATGTTGAAAAACTTTTAGAGAAACTGGATGATGATGATGACGTTCAAAACGTGTATCACACTATGGAGGAAAGTGAAGATTAATTTTTGTATTTGATATATTTATAAAGACCATCAGTTAACTGGTGGTCTTTTCTTTTTTTATAACGTAAGCTCTGTTATTTACTAGAGTTATGTAAGTATTTGATTAAATTTGAACGTTTTATATAGATTTTATTTCTATTAAATTAAAAACAATATATAATCAATATATTAAAATAATGCTAGAGAGTAAAAAAGTTATTAATTGGGGAATTATTGGTTGTGGAGATGTTACCGAAATTAAAAGTGGCCCACCTTATCAATTAACAAATGGCTTTAAATTAAGCGCTGTTATGAGACGAAATAAGGAAAAAGCTGAAGATTATGCCAATAGACATCACATAGAAACATATTATACCGATGCAGATGCTCTAATTAACGATCCCAATATTGATGCTATTTATATTGCCACACCTCCAGATACACATCTATTCTATGGTTTAAAAGTTGCCGAAGTCAATAAGCCTTGTTGTATAGAAAAACCCTTATCGCCTAGTTATAAAGATAGTTTGGCAATCTATAACGCTTTTAAAGAAACCAACACGCCCCTGTTTGTTGCTTACTACAGGCGTTCTTTGCCCAGATTTCTTAAAGTAAAAGCATGGTTAGATGAGGGATTTATTGGAGAGGTTCGCCACATCTCTTGGCAACTAAATAAATATCCGAGTGCAACAGATGTGTCTGGTGACTATAATTGGAGAACGGATATAAACATTGCAGATGGTGGCTATTTTGATGATTTAGCTAGCCACGGTCTTGATTTATTCACGTTTCTTTTAGGAAATATTAAAGATGCAAAGGGTATCAGTTTAAATCAGCAAAAACTCTATACTGCCAAAGATGCCATAACAGCCTGTTGGATTCATGAAAATGGTATTACAGGCTCCGGAACATGGAATTTTGGTTGTAATAGTTATGAAGACAATGTTGTTATTTATGGAAGCAAAGGTCAGATTGAATTCCCCATTTTTCAGGATCATCCCATCCTATTAAAAAGTGATACCAACACTGAAGAAATTTTTATAGAAAACCCAAAACACATTCAAATAAATCATGTGGAAAACTTAAAGCATGCTTTATTTAATGATGCATTTACGCATCCTTCCACGGGTGAGACGGCATTACACACTAGTTGGGTGATGGATAAAATACTTGGGAAAGTATAAATTACTAACTAAACAAACCATACAATGACATTAAAAAGAACCCTTTTCATAATTTTAATAGCTTTACTAAACTTTAATGTTGGACATTCGCAAAGCCTGTCTAAAAAATTAAAAGCACTTATTATTGATGGTGAAAGCAATCATGGTATTTGGCCTAAATCAACTTTTATGATTAAAGATTATCTTGAACAAACGGGTTTGTTTGAGGTTGATGTTTATAGAAAAGAATTCTTGTTGTTGGGTAATGCTTATGATAAGGTAGAAGGAGTTAACGATAAAAACGAACTGGTTACATTATACCCTTTGAATGATGGCGTAGAAAGAACCATTGTTTCAAAACCAACCTATGATCCCAACTTTAATCCAGATTTCAAAAAGTATGATTTAGTTGTTTCTAATTTTGGTTGGCAAGCAACCGATCTTCCTGAAGAGACCAAATCTAATTTTGAAAAATATATGTTTGAAGGTGGCGGACTTGTAGTCATTCATTCAGGAGATAATTCTTGGGGCGAATGGGATGCCTTCAATAAAATGATTGGTCTTGGTGGTTGGGGCGGCAGAAACGAAAAAACAGGCCCTTATGTTTATTACAATGATGATAATCAACAAGTCCATGATACTATTAAAGGAGGTGCAGGTTCGCATGGTGCTCAACATGAATTCTTAATCGAAACTCGTGCGCCAGAACATCCTATCATGAAAGGACTTCCTAAGGTATGGTTACATAATAAAGATGAATTATACGAACGTTTACGCGGAACAGCAGAAGATATGACGGTTCTTGCAACCGCTTATTCAGATAATTCTATTGATAAACGAAGAACAGGAAGACATGAGCCAGCCCTAATGGTTATTGATTATGGTAAAGGACGCATTTTTCATACCATTTTAGGTCACATGGATTATTCTATGGAATGTGTTGGCTTTATTACAACATTACAACGCGGAAGTGAATGGGCAGCTACTGGAAAAGTAACTCAGAAAATTCCCGAAGATTTTCCAACAGAAGATACTGTAAGTATTAGAAAATGGAATAAATAATTTTAAAAACTATTTATTCTTCACATAAATCAACTTAAACCTAGCATTAGGCTGATCTCTCTGTTCTAATTCAAACTGATTTAAAGATTTAAAAAGAGGTGTTAATTTTTCGAAACCAAAATTTCTAGCATCAAAGTTGGGTTGCTTTTTTATAATAAGTGACCCCACATCCCCTAAAAAAGCCCATCCGTCTTCATCGGCGGCATCAGACACAGAATTTTTTAAAAGTCGAATGACATTGGGGGTAATATTATATAAATTGTCTTTTTTGCTTTTTCCTTTAGTGTCTTTGTCTTCATCTGAAGATCCCAATATTTCTAAATAAATGAATTTATCGCAAGCTACAATAAATGGATCCGGTGTCTTCTTCTCTCCTATCCCATAAACATGCATACCTGCTTCTCTTAAACGTGTTGCCAGTTTAGTAAAATCACTATCAGAAGACACCAAACAAAAAGCATCTACTTTACTTGAATATAAAATATCCATTGCATCGATTATCATGGCAGAGTCCGTGGCATTTTTACCAACGGTATAACCGTATTGTTGCATGGGACTTATGGCATTTTCTAAAAGAACACTTTTCCATTTAGATAAATGAGGCTTTGTCCAATCTCCATAGATTCGTTTTATTGTTGGAGTACCGTATTTTGTGATTTCTTCCATCATTTCACTGATGTACTTGGAAGGGATGTTATCACCATCTATTAAGACGGCTATTTTTATGTCTTTAATCATGGTTATAAAGGTACTGAAATTTGGTAGGGAAAATTTCAGTTATTATAAATAATAAATAGAAAATGCTTTTTAAACAATAAATAATCAATCTTTTAAAAATTGAACCTTACTTCATGCTAATAATTTTTTTATATATTTAGAGCGACTAATTCAAATTTACTAACAGGATTATATCCTAAAATCGTTGTTTAACATGACATCTTATTGTTTAAAAATCCACAAAGTAACTTGTGTTGCTTTTGTATTACTTTTATTTTTTCCATTCCAATTTTCAGAAGCACAAACCAAAAAAAAGAAAAAAGAGAAGGAAGGTCAAACAGAAATTACTACTGCTAGTTCCAAAAAAGAGAAGGAAAAAACCATTGAAGAGCTTGTAAAATCAAGTAAAAAAATGGATGGTTTATTTGAAATTTACCAAGACACTATCAAGGGATCTTTGCTAATACTTATTAGAGAAGATCAAATTGGTAAGGATTATATTTATTTCAGCCAAATAGCTGATGGAATAATGGATGCAGGTAGAATGAACAGGGGCTCTTATGACGATTCTAAAGTATTTAAAATAGAAAAGTATTTCAATAAGATTGAATTTATAACACAAAATACCTCTTTTTATTTTGACCCTAATAATCCGTTATCTAAATCAAAAGATGCTAATATTAGCAATGGTAATGTGGCCAGTATAGAAATCGCTGCTTATGATAAAGACAAAGGGCTTTATCTAATTCCTGCTGATAATTTGTTTTTAAATGAAACGTTTTCACAAGTAAAAAGTCCCTCTTCACCTAACAGTTCTCCAACAGCATTTAAACTTGGCAATTTAGATAAATCCAAAACAAAAATTAATGCCATTAAAAATTATCCTGAAAACACCAATATAGAAGTAGAATATGTGTATTCCTCTCCTTCTGTTCTAAACAATGGGTCTAATGCCTTGGCTGATGGCAGAAACGTCAGCGTTAAGGTGTACCATAGTATGATAGCCATGCCTGATAATGATTATCAACCAAGATTTGATGACCCAAGAGTGGGCTATTTTACAACAGAGGTTAACGATCAAACATCTACTAAATCAATTGCTTACAGAGATTTAATCCATAGATGGCATTTAGTTAAAAAGTATCCAGACTCTATTATATCAGAGCCTGTTAAGCCCATAACCTGGTGGATAGAAAACTCAACCCCAATAGAATGGCGGGAAACTATAAAACAAGCTGTTTTACAATGGAATGTGGCATTTGAAAAAGCTGGATTTAAAAATGCGATGGTTGTTGAGGTTCAGCCTGATGATGCCGATTGGGATGCTGGAGATATTAGATATAACGTTTTAAGATGGACATCATCTCCAGAACCTCCTTTTGGTGGCTATGGCCCAAGTTTTGTAAATCCCAGAACAGGTGAAATTCTAGGTGCAGACATCATGCTTGAGTTCGTGCATTTTACCAATCGGGTTTTATATGATAAGATTTTTGAATTAAGTTCTTTAAATAAGCCTTTCGACAATTCTAACTCCCATAGAAGTGACCACGAATTCTGTTTTTTAGGAAACGAACTACATGAAGAAGTTATGTTTGCAAATGCTGTTGTTTCAGCTACTGGTGCTACAGATTTAGAAATGGAACGTATTAAAAAAGAATCCATGATGGCTTTAATCATGCATGAGGTTGGACATACTTTAGGATTAAATCATAACATGAAAGCTAGTCAGTTGTTTTCCCCTGATCAGTTAAACGATGCTGAGTTTATTAAAGGTAAATGTTTAACGGCTTCGGTTATGGATTATGCCGCATTAAACATTACTAGAGATAGAACGAAACAAGGACAGTATGATGATGTCGCAGTGGGACCATATGATCTTTGGGCTATTGAATTAGGATACAAGCCCTTTAAAACGGAAGCTGAACGCGAAGCATTACTAAATGAATCTACCAAACCTGAACATATTTTTGGAAACGATGCCGATGATATGCGTTCTGCTGGTAAAGCTATAGATCCAAGAGTAAACGTATCCGATCAATCCAATGACCAGATAGCGTGGGCAATAGATAGAATTGAATTATCAAACGACTTGATAAAAGATATAAAAATGAGGTTTACTAAAACCGGTGAATCTTATCAAGAATTAAGACGCGTTTATTATATATTAAGTAATCAAAAAGGATCTGCAGCAAATACTATTTCCAAATTTATTGGTGGTGTTTATGTCGATCGCGCCATGGCTGGTCAAGAAGGTGGAACCAAACCTTATACGCCGGTTAGTTTAAGAGACCAAAAAAGAGCCATGACAGCGTTGAGCAAGTATGTGTTTGCTCCAGATGCTTTTAGTGCCCCAAACGATTTATACAACTATTTGGCCATGCAACGTAGAGGGTTTAATTTTAGGTTACCAGAAGATCCTAAAATCCACGACCAAGTATTGGGCTATCAAAAAAATGTATTGGATCAATTATTGCATTATAACACATTGCAAAGAATTTCTGATTCTGAATTATACGGAAACGAATACAATTTAGCTAGTTTTATGTCCGAATTAAACAATGCTATCTTTAAAGCAGATATTTATGGGAATGTGAATTCCTTCAGACAAAATCTTCAATTGGAATATACCAATGATTTAATTGACATATTAACAGGAAAACAAACGGATCGATATACTAATACTGCAAAGTCCATGGCATTATATAATTTAAATGCTATTAAAATGATGGCAACTCCATCGGGAGATATGATATCAAGAGCTCACAAACAACATTTAAAAGCTTTAATAGACAATGCATTAAAAGAAGTCAAATAAAAAAGTGATTATTTTAATAAAATAAAAAGCTACCATGTTTTATGGTAGCTTTTACTTTTTCTAATAGCAAATGTTTCTTTTTATTGACAACAATGATTGTTTACTTTATGTTTCATTGCTATGCTTATTTAAATTCAATTTTCATGCCATTACTTGAATGAAATCACATTTTTTGATATAATTCTTTAAGTTTTTTTGGTGTTATTATTTTATTCCAGTTTTTGCCTAGAGCATTTTCCCATAAGGGTTCTAATCCTAGAGCAACACCAATCATGATATCAAACTCTTCATCATTTAAATTTGAACAAATACCTTGCGGTAATTCAATGTTATGTTTCATTTTCATATCCTTAAAAAGAACGACATCTTCAGGATAAAATTCTTCTAAATGATCAAAAACTATACAATTCCCTATACCGTGTTTAATGCCTAGTAAATAGGATAATCCATAACTCATAGCGTGAGCAACTCCAACTTGGGAGTAAGCAATACTCATACCTCCATGCCAAGATGCCATCATGAGATTTTCTTGAGATTCAACATCACTTAAATTATTTCCAAGAAAAATCTCTTTACATAGTTGAAATGCCATATTGCCATAGGTTTCACTAAATGTATTTAAATAGGAACCCTTTAGCGATTCCACGCAGTGAATAAAGCAATCCATACCCGTATAGAACCACTGGTCTTTTGGTACATTTTTAACAAGTTCAGAGTCCAATACCACCTGATCAAAAGGCGTAAAATCTGAATTGATACCTAATTTCTGCGTTGGTCCCGTCAATACAGTCGTTCTTGAAACTTCTGCTCCTGTCCCGGAAATTGTAGGTATTCCAACATGGTATATGGCTGGATTTTTGACTAAATCCCATCCTTGATAATCTTTTGTTTCTCCTTCATTGGTAAGCATGATGGAAACGGCTTTTGCCAAATCCAATAACGTCCCCCCTCCTATTCCAATAATTCCGGATGGGCGTTCTTTGGTCGTTAATATAATATCTTCAACTAATTCATCAACTTGAGATGTCTTAGGTTCTTCGGCTGCTGATATATAAATAATTTTATCATCATAAGACAAGGGAATTCTTGATGTTATCCAAGTATTATTTTTAAACACATCATCTACCAAAAAAATAAATGGGGCATTTAAGTTCAAGCGTTTTGGGGTTAATATTTCACTTAATTGATTGAAACTACCTCTACCAAAAACAACTCTTGGTACCATGGGAAAGTTTTTATAATTCATTTAATATGTTTTTCTTTTTCAAACGTTAAAATTACTACTATTTTAATTTTAAATCGTGTTAAAATTCTTGTATTTTAATTTAATAAGTCTAAAATATCTCTTAAACTTTTTATGGTTTTATAGGTTTTTCCTGTTATTTCATTTTCAGTTACTTCCTCGTGAGCCCAAGTGGTGTGAAAAGGCACATGGATGGCATGGGCCTTAATATTTACCAATGGTAATACATCCGATTTTAAAGAGTTCCCTATCATTAAAAACTCAGATGGCTTAATATCTAAATGATTTAATAGTTTAGAATAATTAGTTTCTTGTTTATCGCTTAACACTTCTATATGATGAAAATAATCAGTTAACCCAGACTTTTTCAATTTACGCTCCTGGTCTAATAAATCACCTTTTGTAGCCAAAATGAGTCGGTAATTCTTTGATAATTCTTTTAAAACATCTTCTACCCCATCCAGTAACTCTACGGGCTTTTCTAACATATGTTTGCCTATATTCAATATGGCTTCAATCGTTTTATTGGGTACACTATAGTTTGATAATTCCAAAGCCACTTCAACCATAGATAAGGTAAATGCTTTTATACCATAACCGTAAATTGGCAAATTCCGTATTTCTACTTTAAAAAGCTCTTGATCTATTTTGTTGGGGGTTTCATACACCGATAGAAGTTTTTGAATTTCCATCTCTGCTTCCCTAAAATAGGTTTCATTTACCCATAAGGTATCATCGGCATCAAAACCTATAACCCGTATATTTTTATAATCTATTTCCATAATTTTTTGGCGCGCTCTAAATCTTCAGGTGTATCAATTTCGACACCTTGCACATGGGTTTCAACCATTTTAATCCGCTTACCATATTCTAAATAACGAATACATTCAATTTTTTCAGAAGCTTCAAGAGTTAACATAGGTAATCTATAAAAATCTAAAATGGCTTGTTTTCTAAAGGCATATACCCCTTTGTGCTTATAGTATGTTGTGTTAACATTTTTATCTCTTGGATATGGTATCGGGCTGCGGGAAAAGTAAAGCGCAAAGTTATTCTGATCTACAATGACTTTGACCGTATTAGGATTATTGATTTCGTCTTCATCAGTAATATGCACCATAAGAGATGCCAAATCAACTTGTTTATCATGATCTTCTTTAAAAACTTCAATCAGTTTTCTCAAGGAAGCTTCCTCTGTAAAAGGTTCGTCTCCCTGAACATTTATTACAATATCTATATCTAAATTTTCAACAGCTTCCGCGATTCTATCACTTCCACATTCGTGTTCTTTTATACTCATGATGGCTTTACCCCCATGATCTACAATTTCATTATAAATAATGGAGCTATCGGTGACCACAATAACATCGTCAAATAGATTTGTAGCAACCGTAGCTTCATAAGTTCGGCGTATCACCGACTTCCCACCTAGGTCTTGCATTAATTTTCCTGGAAATCTTGTTGCACTATATCGTGCAGGTATCATGGAGATTATTTTCATATGATGTAAATCTATTCTAGATCAAAAATAAGATAAATATATAATGTATTAGGCTTTGGATGTTTTAAACTTTTTATAAATTTTGTAGATTATGAATAGGATCACTATGACGAAAATAACAGCCAAAATCGGTAAAAAAATAGACATAATGGACATGAATATAGACGTGCCTGTTTCTATAGTTGATACTATAGGGTTCCCTAATCCACCAGTCGTTGTGGTTGATGTTAACCTCATGATGCTTGAGGAACTTGAAATTGCTGCTGCCGTTCCGCCACCAGCTATGATGGCGAGTGACCATGTTATGACTGGACTTAAATCTACCATAGTAGACATCATAACCGCCGTTCCGGCAAAAGCCGCTAAGGGTACCGAAATACTATCTAATAAATTATCTATATAAGGAATGTAATAGGCAAAAATCTCAACTAAGGTAGCAACACCAAAAGTTATCAAGGCCGTTAAATTTCCTATCCATTGCCAGGAGTCGTTGAGTTCCCAAACATTACAATAGGATGCTAAGCTTAATGCAAACAATGGTAAAAATACCCTAAAACCAACCGATGCCGCTAAACCAACTCCAAGACAAATACTTATAAATGTTTCCATATTAATACGATTAATTATTCCTCAAAAAAATCATCTTTAAAACCAATAAGATATAATTTTTCTTTGGCTCTAGTTATGGCCGTGTACAACCATCGTAAATAATCTTTATCAATACCATTTGGTAAATAAGGTTGTTCTACAAAAACGGTGTTCCATTGGCCTCCTTGGGATTTATGGCATGTAATAGCATAAGAAAATTTAACCTGTAAAGCATTAAAATGTCTGTTGTTTTTTACTTTTAAGAACTTTTTATACTTAGTAGTTTCGGCTTCAAAATCTTTCATGACTTCTTGGTATAATCTATTTGAATCTTCATAAGATAATGATGGTGTTTCAGATTCCACCGTATCTAACAACAAAACCGTTTCAAAGGGACTCATTTTCGGATAATCTACCATGCGTACTTTGACTTCTGCAAACCGAAAACCATATAATTCCTCTATTTTAAAAATTTCTAAAACTTCAATAATATCACCATTTGCTATGAAGCCAGCTTCGGTGGTTGGTTTAATCCAAAAATAATTATTTTTAACGACCATGAGATAATCGCCTACAGTCAATTCATTCTCATTAAACAAAATTCTACTTCGTATTTGCTGATTGTATAGATTGGCTCGCTTATTACTTCTTACTATGATGGCAGTCTCTTCATTCCCCAAAGCACTATAAGCATCATTTATAGCATCCATAGTATCTTGGCCGTCAATAAGCCTGATAATATCTTTAAAGTCTACTAAATCAAATTTAAAACCATCGTAAAATGCATTTGATAACGCTTCCCTTAAAACGGTAGCATTTGCTAAGATACCAGAATCTTGTTCTTGCCTCACCACTTCATCCAATTCCATTTTAATAACTTCTTTATTATAGTGTAATCGAAGCGTGTTTTCATCCAGTGCTGGGCTTACATCTAACTTTACAGGAGGCAATTGCGCAGTGTCCCCTATTAAAATCAATTTGCATTGGTGACCAGAATACACATATTGTATTAAATCATCTAATAAAGAGCCATTTTCAAAAAGTTTAGAGTCTCCTGGCGTATCTGGTATCATGGAGGCTTCATCTATTATAAAAATAGTGCTTTTATGTTTATTGGGTTGTAAAACAAACTTCACCCCTCCTCCTTTTTCTGATTTTGGAAAATATATTTTTTTATGAATAGTAAATGCTTCTTTGCCCGAATAATTTGAAATGACTTTAGCGGCTCTACCTGTTGGTGCCATTAAAACAGCACTCGTTTTTATTCTCCAAAGATTATTAACCATAGTTCCTATAATGGTTGTTTTACCTGTACCCGCATATCCTTTTATCAAAAAAAGACTGTTTTGGGTTTTACTGAAAATAAATTCGGATAATTGTTGTAATAAAATATTTTGTTTTACAGTTGGAGTGAATGGGAATTGTTGTTTTATTAGCGTGTAAAATTCGGAAGAAGTCATTATTTAAGTGGAAAATTATAAATTATTCAAATATAGAAATGATTTTTACCAACATTGGTTTTTGTGATTAAAAAAAAATTGTAGATTTGCGAAAGACCTTTAATAACATATATAATAAACTAAACAAATTATGTGGACAATAATTTTAATTGTAATTGCTGTAATATTATTAACCATTGGCTTGGTTAAGTTGGTAGATAAATTTATACCAACAAAATTTAAACCTATTTTAATTATTGCCCTTTGGGTGCTAATTGCTTTTTTAGGATATAGCACGTTTAAATCTATTTATAACCCAATACTTTTCAATCAAGAAAAAGAAAAACGTTATACAGCTGTTATAAAAAACTTAGTTGACATCAGAAATGCTGAGTTAGCTCACAGACAAGTTACTGGTAAATTCACTGACAACTTTGATAATTTAGTTAAATTTATAGAAGAAGCTAAATTTACGATTACACAACGCCGAGATTCTACTGTAAGAGATGAAGTTGCATCAAAACAGTTTGGTGTGGATATGACTAAAGACATTGTTATTACTGATACTTTAGGATATGTTACAATAAAAGATTCTTTGTTTAAAAATTCAAATAGATATAAAACGATGATGAATGTGCCTGCAGGCAAACCAGGAGAAAAATTTCAACTTAAAGCTGGTTTTATAGAACAAGATGATTTAAAAATTCCAGTGTTTGAAGCTTCTGTAAAAAAAGATATAGTTTTATACGATTTGGATAAAGACCTTATAATTCAAGAAAACCAAGTTCCTTCTTCTGTTGTCGGTGTAGCTGGTGACGCTATAACTGTCGGCTCCATGGAAGAATCAACCACAAATGGGAATTGGTCTAAAACCTATGGCAATAACGAGTAATAGTTACAATATACCCTCTAAACAAGCATTGTCCATTCAAATAAGTTTGAGTGGACTTTCTTTTTGTATCCTACAGAGAGATTTAAAAACCATATCTGTATTAAGAAATTATACATTTGAAAAGAAATTAAATCATCATGAAGTATTAGACAAGTTAAAACAGTTGTTTAATACCGAATCTTTTTTGCTATCTCATTTTGATAGCGTCCATGTAATTCATTCAAATGAGCTTTCTACCTTAGTTCCTAAAGCATTGTTTGATGAAAATTCTTTAGCTGATTATTTGAAATTCAATTCTAAAATTTTAAAATCAGATTTTATAGCTTATGATACTATTGATATAAATGACAGTGTTAATGTTTATATTCCTTATGTAAATATCAATAACTTTATTTATGATGTATTTGGGGCGTTTACCTATAAGCATATTTCAACAATTTTAATGGAACAAATTTTAGTTATTGAAAAAAATGCCACCAATACTAAAGTATATATAAATGTAAATAGTAATCATTTTGAAATGATTGTTATAGACAAATCAAAACTCTTATTATATAACACCTTTGAGTATACTACCAAAGAAGATTTTATTTATTATATTTTGTTTACTACGGAACAATTGCAACTTAACCCTGAATTGTTTGAATTAATTTTTATTGGAGATATTGATTCAAAGGATGAACTATATGCCATGGCTTATAAATACGTGCAGTTCGTCTTTTTTGGTAAACGTCAAGACCATTACAAATATAGCTTGGATGCACAGCCAAAAAGTAATCATTCCAATTTTACAATTCTGAATAGCTTTTAATGAGAATCATTTCTGGGCAATATAAAAGCCGAAAAATAGTAGCCCCAAAGAATTTGCCCGTTCGACCAACAACCGATATGGCCAAAGAAGGGCTATTCAATATTTTAAACAATCATTTTTACTTTGATGAGGTATCTGTATTAGATCTTTTTGCAGGTACGGGAAACATCAGTTATGAATTTGCGTCCAGAGGTTCAGAAGATATTTTATGTGTAGATGAAGATTTTGGTTGTATAAAATTTATCAATCAAACTGCCCAAACTTTCAAGATGCCTATTAAAACCATTAAGAGTGATGTTTTTAAGTTTTTAGAAAAAGCATCTTTGCAATTTCATATAATTTTTGCAGATCCACCCTATGCATTTACTTTGGAACAATTTTCCGCAATTTCAGAATTAGTATTTCAAAATAAATTATTGGAAGATGAGGGGCTATTAATTATTGAGCATGCCAAACAGACCGATCTATCATCATCGGCATATTACAGCTATTCCAAAGGCTATGGCGGAAGTGTGTTCTCTTTTTTTGAAATAAGTGAAAACGATTAAAAAACAAAGCTCTTTGAATTAACAAAGAGCTTGTTTATTTAAGTAAATCTATAAGCCGAATTCTGTACATTCTGAACTTGTTTTAGAAACAAGAGCAAAAAGCCCTTATCATTTATCTGCGCGCATTGTTACCAATACACTTTAGCTGCCTACCCTCCAACAATCGAGCGTGCCGCCCTCAAACGTTGGTATACATGGCATTGCACCGCATAGAGTTTACCTGGTTTCACTACAGCATGACCTGTACATACTTTCTGTTGCACTTTTCCTAGCCTCACGACTGGTGGTTATTAGCCACTATGCTGCACTATGGTGTTCGGACTTTCCTACCCGTAAAACGGATCGATAAGGCGATTTACTTGTCCACAAAAATACAATTAATTGTTAATAACTACTTTTAAATTTCATAATGATAATGCCTAATTTTAGACTGAATTTTTAACTTTGTTATTCAAGATATTTCCATGGAGCATTTTGTTGTATCAGCTAGAAAATATAGACCACAAACATTTAAGGATGTTGTTGGCCAACAGGCTATTACCAACACTTTATTAAATGCCATTGAAAACAATCATTTAGCACAAGCCTTATTGTTTACAGGGCCTCGGGGCGTTGGTAAAACAACTTGTGCCCGAATTTTGGCTAAAATGATTAATAGTGATGGTACGGAAACCGGTGATGAAGATTTTGCTTTTAATATTTTTGAACTAGACGCCGCTTCTAATAACTCTGTAGATGATATAAGAAGCTTAACCGATCAAGTTAGAATACCACCACAAGTTGGAAAATATAAAGTCTATATTATTGATGAGGTACATATGTTATCTCAAGCGGCTTTTAATGCCTTTCTTAAAACATTAGAAGAACCACCAAAACATTGCATTTTTATTTTAGCAACCACTGAAAAGCATAAAATCATTCCAACTATTTTATCACGTTGCCAAATTTTTGATTTTAAGCGCATAACCGTTAAAGATGCTAAAGATTATTTAAAATATATCGCTAAAGAACAAGATGTGAATGCTGAAGATGATGCGCTTCATATTATAGCTCAAAAAGCTGATGGCGCCATGCGGGATGCGTTGTCTATTTTTGATAGAGTAGTAAGTTTTTCAGGTAAAAACCTTACCAGACAAGCGGTTACTGAGAATTTGAATGTGTTGGATTATGAAACTTATTTTACTAGTACAGACTTCATTTTAGAAAATAAAATACCAGATCTCTTGCTGCAATTTAACAATACGCTTTCTAAGGGATTTGATGGACATCATTACATTGCCGGATTAGCGTCACATTTCAGGGATTTATTGGTCAGTAAAACTCCAGAAACTATAGATTTGTTAGAGGTTGGGGATCAAACCAAAGAAAAATATCTAGAACAATCTAAAAAAGCCCCACAAGACTTTCTAATGCAAGGTATCAACCTTGCTAACGATTGTGACCTTAAATACAAAACCAGTAAAAATCAACGCTTATTAGTTGAACTTTGTCTCATGCAGCTTGCCTCTATCACTTTTGATGGAGAAAAAAAAAATAGTAAACATTACATAATTCCGCCATCTTATTTTAAAAGTAAAGGCATCACTCCTATTTCTGTAAATCTACCTAAGGCTAAGATTTCTAAAGAAGGTCATTCTTCTGAAATTGGAATTAAAGAAGCATCGTCGCCATCAAAACCCAGGGCTGTAGAAGCTTTACAAGCAAAACAACCTCCTAAAATTGTTCTAAACCAAGACAACAAACGTCCTTCTGGACTTTCTTTAAGTAGTATTAAAGCAAAAAAAGAACATCAAATAAAACAGATGGATGTTGTTTTAGATGAAGAAAATTTACCTAATGAACCATTCACGCAACATGCACTTATTGAATTTTGGAATCAATTCGTTAAACAATTACAAGATAAAGGAAGACATAATTTAGCTTCTATTTTATCCATTGATACACCAAAAGTTGTGGGTTCTACCGTTTATTTAGAATTTCCAAATGCTACAAATAAGGTTGAATTGGAACGGCAACAATATGATCTTTTGATTTTTTTAAGAAAATCCTTAAACAACTATAGTATTGATTTATCTATTTCCGTTAATGAAGAAAAAGAAAAGCAATATGCCTATTCAACATTAGAAAAATTTGAAAAGCTGAAAGCGAAAAACCCTAATATAGATATTTTAAGAAAAACTTTCGATTTAGATATTTAAACTGTTATTTATGAAGAAGTTAGTGTTTTTATTTTTGTTAATTATTATTAGCTTAATAAGCTGTGATGGAAGAAAAAATAAAGGAGAAGCTTTAAAGCTATCTGTCGAAAAATTCAAAGACACTTTAGAACCTATAGAAATAACTAAATATATTCCAGAAGTTTATAGCGAAATTGAAACTGATAGTATTTTAAGCAATGGCTTTTCAATTCATCTAAAAACCTATGCAAATATGAATGAATCTGTTTCTAAAAAATATAAAGTTGATACCATAACACATATAGATATCCATAGGGATTGGATTTCTGAAGTTAAAATAAAAAAAGATAATGTATTGATTTTTAATGAAATAATTGATAAGGATTTTTTTATCAAACATGCTAAAAATATTGATAAGAACCTGTCAGAATCTATAAATACTAGGATTTGGATAGATGAAGAAACCTCAATAGAAAAAGATTATATTAATCTGTTTGCTGGTTATACCTATCCAAATAATAATGAATCTGTTATTTTTAAACTAAAAGTTGATAATCAGGGACACTATCTAATAGAAAAATTAAACTCCGAGAGAACCATATAACTATGTTAGGACTTAAACTACCAACAGACCCTCGCTGGGTTAATATTGTTGAGAAAAATATAGAAGATATACTTACCGATCATGCCTTTTGTGAACAAAAAGCGACAAGTACGGCGATTTCACTTATTGTGAGCTTTCCGGAA
Source organism: Confluentibacter sediminis (assembly GCF_003258355.1). Lineage (GTDB taxonomy): Bacteria > Bacteroidota > Bacteroidia > Flavobacteriales > Flavobacteriaceae > Confluentibacter > Confluentibacter sediminis. The sequence goes on from NZ_QKPO01000003.1 coordinate 166,250, forward strand.
TACACCGAGTTGGTACAAGAAATGGTCGCTCTGGTTAAAGAAGAAATTAGTCATTTTAAAATGGTTCATGATATAATAATAAAACGCGGCTGGACTCTGGGTAGAGATAGACGTGATGATTATGTCCTACAACTAGTAACTTTTTTTCCAAAAGGCGGAAGCAGAACAACTCAATTGGTGCATCGTTTATTGTATGCTGCCTTAATTGAAGCTAGAAGTTGTGAACGTTTTAGGTTGCTTTCAGAAGAACTTCAAGATAAAGAGTTAGCTGCTTTTTACAGAAACCTTATGGTGAGTGAAGCAAATCATTACACTATGTTTTTAGGGTTTGCCAGACAATATGGCGAAAAAAAAGAAGTTGATGCCAAATGGCAACAACTTCTTGAATACGAATCGAAAATAATAGCTGAATTAGGAAAAAGTGAAGCTATACATGGTTAAAATTGATAACCAATACCTATTTGAATATTTCTGTTTTTAGCTTCTATATTTAGTTCTTCATCAAAAATATTTGAAAAACCGTAGGTATATCTAGCATCTACAAATAAGACTTCGTTTATTTTGTATTCAGCTGCAGCCACTCCAGAATAAGCAAATTCCCTAATACCATCTAAATACTTGTATACTTTTATTCCAACTTGGGGAGCTATTCCTATTTTAACTCTCGGACTTAATTTAAACTTAAAGAATATGGGAGCTTGAATATAATCTAAATGCAATTTTTCATCATTAGCTCCTTCAGCAGAAAATTGTAACTCAGGCACAATGGATACTGAATTAGATAAGCCGTAATCTGCAAAAAAACCAATATACAAACTATTTCTGTGTTTGTTTACCGTATTAGCAGGTAAGACATCAAAATCTAAATTAGAGATATTGTAACCACCTCTGACTCCGAAGGTCCCACTTTGTGAAAACCCACTTATAGAAGTTATTAGAAGGAATACTAAAAGTAATAGTCGTTTCATCTGTGATCTTTTATTAACAATTAATTATAGGATGTAATCCCACATAAAACATTTTTGGTTGATATCAACTTATGTTTTATACCTTATTTATAATTAATAGGATTGGGTTAAAATTTTATTGAAGCGAATATATATGATATAATCAAAATATAAATATTTTAAAAGGTGAAGTGCATAATTTTACTGTGTATTGCTAGAAACCGTATCGTAATAGATACTTTTAATTATGCCATCAGCCAACCCTATTTTGGGAACATATATGTTTTTTGCGCCGCTCCATTTCATAGATGATAAATATATACGCATAGCGGGAATTATAACGTCGGCCCTATCTTGATTCAAATCTAGAACGGTTATACGCTCTTCATAAGAATAACTTTGAAGAGTATTGAAATAGGACGTTAAATAAAAATAAGTCAATGGTTTTCCAATGGCTTTTCCAGACACCTTAAAAATTTTATTAATGTTGCCGCCAGAACCAATAACATCAATCTTATCATAAGGTCTGGCTTTTAATTTAATCCATTCTTCTAATTCTAACCAGGCTTCTTTTTGAACCATGTCATTTAGCAACCTAACGGTGCCTATTTTAAAAGATTTTGAAGCTACTGGATGTCCTTCATGAATAACTGTGAATTCAGTACTACCACCACCTACATCGACATATAAATACGTTTTATTGTTATCTATATACTTATTTAAATCTGTAGCAGCAATAATAGCAGCTTCTTCTTCACCTTCAATAACATCTATTTGAATTCCTGATTTTTTAAGCACTAAATCAACGACCTCTCTTCCATTTAAGGATTCTCGCATTGCAGACGTCGCACAAGCTTTGTATTTAACTACTTTATGGGATTTCATAAGGAGTCTAAAAGCTTTCATGGTGTCTATTAAGCGTTCTGTATTCTCTACAGAAATTTTATTTGACAAAAAAACATCTGTTCCCAAACGTATTGGAACTCGCACTAAGGAGTTTTTCTTAAATTGTGTTGGTATGCCTTCTTGCTCAATGATATTTGAAATAAGCAATCTTACAGCATTAGAGCCAATATCTATGGCAGCATATTTTTTTATTGAGAGCATATTAGTTTTCTATCTTTTTTAAATAATAGTCGTAAGTAGCAATTTGAGATCTCACTGCTTGATCGTTATTAATTTTATATTCATTGACATGTGGTGTGTTAATCAATCTAGCTTTTACATTATCCCTCCAGCATATATTAAACGTATCAATAATTTCTTTTTTAATATCTTCATCATAAATGGGACAACTGACTTCTACTCTATTGTCTATATTTCTTGTCATCCAATCTGCAGATGAGATATAAATTTTAGCATCTCTGTCATTGCCAAAAATATAAACCCTAGAATGTTCTAGAAATTTATCTACGACACTTATTACGCTTATATGTTCGCTCATGCCTTCAATACCAGGAATTAAACAACAAATACCTCTTACTATCATATCTATTTTAACCCCAGCTTTACTTGCTTCATATAATTTATCAATAACTAGATAGCTAGTGATGCTATTCATTTTTAATCTTATATAACCTCCCATACCTGCTTTGGCAAGAATAATTTGTTCATCAATCAATTTAAAAATAGCTTTTTTAGTATAATGTGGTGATGTAATAATGTGTTTATATCTATAAATTTTATAGTTCGTATCAAAAAACATAAACACTTTTGTAATATCTTTTAAAATACTTTGGTTTGATGTAAATAATGTATAATCTGTATAAACTTTTGCTGTGGATTCGTTAAAATTACCTGTACTTACAAAACCATAACGTACTGTTTTTTTACTTTCTTCTCGCTCAATAACACACATTTTGCTATGTACTTTTAATCCTTGGACACCAAAAATTAAATTAACGCCACCTTCTTGCATTTGCTGTGCATAATTAATGTTAGCCTCTTCATCAAATCTCGCTTGAAGTTCTATAGATACCGTTACACTTTTTCCGTTTAGGGCAGCATTAATTAAAGAACTGGCTATATGTGATATTTCAGCTAAACGATATATGGTGATTTTAATGGTTTTTACCTTCGGGTCTAAAGCGGCTTCTCTTAAAAATTTAACTACATAAGAAAATGTATGGTAAGGCGCATAAAGTAAATAATCTTTTTTAGCAATAGCTTCAAAAATACTATTTTCTAGACTTAATCCCTGAATGGGTAATGATTCGATTTTTTGATATAGTAAATCCTGCCTTCCCATGCTGGGGAATTTCATGTAATCACGCCTGTTATGATAACGTCCTCCAGGAATAATACTATCCGTTTCTGTAATACCCATTTTACTCATTAAAAAGCGCAGGGTTTCGTCTTCTATAGTTTTATCATAAACAAATCTAACAGGCTCTCCTATTTGTCTATGCTTTACACTGTCTGAAATTTTCTCAATAAAACTCTTGCTTAAATCACTTTCAAAATCAAGTTCCGCATCTCGGGTAATTTTAATCATATGAGCAGAAATGCTCTTATAATTAAAAATATTAAAAATATCGCTAAGGCAATAACGAAGTAAATCATCTATCATGATAATAAAATCCTTTCCTCCGTATTTTGGAAGTTCAACAAAACGATTTATTGATTTTGGAATTTCTATGAGTGCAAATTGGTTGGAATCATCATTCATTAGCATTCTTACCGCCAAATAGGCCGCACTATCTTTTAAATTAGGAAGTGTCACTAAATCATTTAAAATAATAGTTACTAAAGCTGGACTTACTTTTTGAATGAAATATTTTTTTATAAAATCATGATGTTTCCAACTAATATTTGTTTCATCAATGATATTGATATTTTCATCTTTTAAGCGGTTTTCTATAGCAGACAGAACCTCTAAACTCTCCGTTTGTTGGTCTATAACTATTCTGGTTATAATTTCAAGCAATTCTTCGGCTCTAATACCCCCGAGTTCATTTTTCGCCCCTTTTCCAGCTTCAACAATACGCTTTACGGTAGCATATCTAACTTTAAAAAACTCATCTAGATTATTCGAAAAAATCCCTAAAAATCGCAATCTCTCTATTAATGGAACTCTTTCATCGGAAGCCTCTTGAAGAACTCTTCCATTAAATTGCAGCCAACTTATCTCTCTGTTTATGTAAGTATTATTAAGGCTTTCATTTGTAATCATTAGCAATTTGTATAATATATTACAAATATATTCTATTTTAAACTTAATATTAAAGCTTAATGTTTTAAATCCCTTGGAAAAATAGTATTAATTGTTTTTCCTAATTTTAAATCCTTCCAATTAAGAATATCAAATTCAATAATTACAACACCAGATGTTGGTACATTATCTATATGCTTGTCTCCAAATTTGTTTACAAAATATGTAATGGCATGATTGTGACCAAAAATCATTAATTCCTTATATATATCATTACAAGATTTAATCACTTTAATTAACTTCTCTCCAGAAAAATCATATAGATCATGATTTAAATACAATTTATCCGTATCAATGTTTAGGTTTGATATAAAAATATTGGCTGTCGACCTTGCTCTTAAAGCATCGCTTGATAATACCAATTCTGGATTTAATTTGTCTTTAAGTTCATTGGATACTTTATGTGCGTCCTTTAAACCTCTATCATTCAAAGGTCTCTCATGGTCAACGACATCATATTCCCAAGAGGATTTTGCATGTCTGGCAATAATTAATTTTTTCATAAAATTCGATTAAATGCAATTAACGTCGATTAAAAGTTGTTTTTATCGACGTAATTCAATTTATTTATATAATTTAGCTATTAAATTTAAAATAAAAAGATTATGATATAAAGATAAGAGGGGTTAAATTTATGATTAATAATTAACAATGGATAAATGGTAGGCAATTAACGTTAAAATGAAAGCGCTATTCTCTTTATCGGATTTATTAGGCATTAAACATTTTTTTTTGATTTAATTCTAACATATACGTTGCTTTGTTCTAGATATAATTGAAAATTATGACCCCAAATCTAATTTCATATCTAAGAACATTGTTAAGAAGGTTCTTATTTCCTCACAGTTTTTCCCTCAAAAACTTTATTTTTTGTTTTGAATTAGTTAAAAAATAACTGGTTAAATTAATTATGTTTTAAATTATTTAAAAATGAATCACATCATAAAAAAACGATCATTAACAAACTTTTACAGTTTTCTATTAATATTTAGTACATATTTTTTTAACTGAAAAACTTGGTCACAAGAACACGATCTATAAAGTCAATTAAAACAATTAAACCCAATGAAAAAACTTTACAATAAAGACACATTTACTAATAGCAATTCAATTAGACTGGTATTGTTAGCTGTTTTGATTTTAACATGTACTTTTAAAAGTTATGGTCAAGTAAGAGTGCCTTTTACACCAAGAACTTCTATAACAACTCCATCATCAACAGTTTATCATGTGAAAGGGGATTTTACAATGATTGGAAATACAAATCTAACTCTTGAAACTTATTCTGATGAGGGCACCAATGAATCTAATATGGAGTATGTTGATGTAGATGATGATGATACAACTTTGAACTCATCTTCAGCTACATTAACCTTATCTAATGAAGACGGTGCTATCCCTGAATGTTCTAATATTATTTATGCGGGTTTGTATTGGACAGGAAGAGCATTTGCAGAAGGACAAACTGATACCAATACATTTCAAGTAACTAAAAATAGTTTAACAAAAACTCTTGATAAACGTAGCGTTTTATTAAAAGGTCCAAGTTCTGCAAATTATACACAAATCTCAGCTATTAATACTACGACGGATAACAAAAACATCTATTTCCCATCTGGAGAAGATAAAAATATATATTCTGCTTATGCGGAAATTACCGATTATGTTATTGAAAATGGTATTGGAGAATATTTTGTGGCTGATATAGCCACGAGAGAAGGTAGTGCTGATGCTACTGGTTTTTTTGGAGGTTGGGGTTTAGTTGTTGTTTATGAAAACTCAAAGATGAAATGGAGGGATGTGACAGTTTTTGATGGACATGCATTTGTAAATAATAATGAAACAATGGATAATTATGATATAACCATTAGTGGTTTTAATGCGGTAAAAAGCGGAAATGTAAATGTTAAAATTGGTTTAATGGCTGGTGAAGGTGATGTTCCTTGGACTGAAGATTATTTCCAAATTTTAAGACAAGATAATGATACTTATCAAAATTTAAGTCATACTGGTAATACAGAAACAAATTTTTTCAATTCCTCAATACAAACAGGAGGCAACCCTCGTAACCCCAATTTGAAAAATAATACAGGTATAGATATAGCAATGTTTAATATTGATAATACCAATAATGGTATTATTGCAAATAACCAAACATCAACAAGATTTAGATATGGCTCGACTTTGGATACATATACTATATTTAATCTAACCTTTGCAATAGATTCTTATGTTCCAGAACCGGAAGGTGTTTTAACCACTACCTCCATTAATGGCAATGCCAATCCTCCTATTGAGTCCGTACAACCTGGAGAATATGTAGATTATAAAATTGAAATAAAAAACAAAGGTACTGAAGCATTAAATAATGCCGTCATGACGATACCACTACCTGTATCGGTAAATCCAGATGCCTTAATTATAGATTATAATACTTATGCACCATTTTCAACTGTAAACGAACCAACTTATGATCCTAATTTAGGAGTAAATGGATCTATTGTATGGAATCTTGGTACCTTACCTCTTTTACAGGACGTAGAGAAAGTGTTAGCTGATATTGAATTTAGACTTACTTCTACAACAAATTGTGCTATTTTAAGTGATCCAAATGATGGTTTGAATATTAGCCTGAATGGCGTTATTACTGGTGTAGGTGCAACTTCAAATGTATCATTCAACCGTAATCTAATTCAAGGATATGAAACTTCGGGGCAATGTATAGGTGAATCTATACCAGCTCCAAAAATCATCATCATAGATTCCGATGCTTATATAAATGAAGCACCAACAGCCTCAAACCCATTACCATCAATTACTGTAGAATGTTTTGGTGATATACCTGCCCCAGATCCAAATGTGGTGATAGGTGAAGCCGATAATTCAGGCATAGCCCCCAAAGTCACTTTCGTTTCTGATGTGTCAGATGGAGGTAATAATCCCGAAATAATAACAAGAACCTATAGTGTTACCGATGATTGTGGGAATTCAATAAATGTTATGCAAACAATCACAATAAAGGACACAACTGCTCCTGTTGCACCAACGCTTGCCGACTTAACTGGTGAGTGTTCCGTAACCGCAACCGCTCCTACCACCACGGACACTTGTGCTGGAACTATTACTGGAACCACTACTGATCCTTTAACGTATTCAACCCAAGGGACCTTTATTATTAACTGGATCTTTGATGATGGTAACGGCAATAGTATCACTGTTCAACAGAATGTTATCGTTAAAGATACAACTGCTCCTGTTGCACCAACGCTTGCCGACTTAACTGGTGAGTGTTCTGTAACCGTGATCGCTCCTACTACAACGGACAATTGTGCTGGAACTATTACTGGAACCACTACTGATCCTTTAACGTATTCAACCAAAGGGACCTTTATTATTAACTGGATCTTTGATGATGGTAACGGCAATAGTATCACTGTTCAACAGAATGTTATCGTTAAAGATACAACTGCTCCTGTTGCACCAACGCTTGCCGACTTAACTGGTGAGTGTTCTGTAACCGTGATCGCTCCTACTACAACGGACAATTGTGCTGGAACTATTACTGGAACCACTACTGATCCTTTAACGTATTCAACCCAAGGGACCTTTATTATTAACTGGACCTTTGATGATGGTAACGACAATAGTGTCACTGTTCAACAGAATGTTATTGTAACAGATATGACGAAACCAACTTTTGTTGAGTCCTTACCTGTTGATATTACTGTAGAATGTGATGCTATTCCTGTAGCAGAAATATTAACAGCAGCCGATAATTGTGGAACTGCTAGTGTTACTTTTAATGAAGAAAAAATTGATGGAAGCTGTATTTCTAACTATATTTTAAAGCGTACGTGGACAGCGACAGATGCTTCTGGATTAACCGAAACTTATACGCAAACAATAACAGTTGAGGATACAAAAGCACCAACAGTTACGACTCCTTTTGACGAGGTGTTAAATGTAAGTTGCGCTAATATTCCAGAGGTACCATCTTTAGAATTTACGGATGGTTGTTCAGGGAATGTAACAGTTACATTTGAGGAAACAAATTCATTTAATGAAACGTCAATTTCTGATTATCAAATTGTAAGAACATGGACAGCAACAGATGCCTGTGGTAATTTTGATACGTTCATTCAAACAGTTAATGTAACTATGGAAGAAGTCGTTTCACAAATTACAGCAGAAGACAGATGTTACGATGATGGTGTTGTAGATTTAAATAATTATTTAAGTGGCACTAATTTAAACGGTACTTGGGAGATTATTCAAGGAGATTTAACAGCTACATTAACCGACAGTGTTTTTGATCCAACAAAATTATCTATTAATGCTAATTTCCTTCCACAAGATGGAGGTATCGATTATGTATTTAGATACACAACAATTGAAAATGGCTGTATCAGTATTACAGAATTAACGATGAATATCAATGCTGATTGTGATGTGCTACCTTGCCAAGATACGGATGTTATAATTTCAAAAGCCGTAACACCTAATGGAGATTTTAGAAATGATGCGTTATTTGTTTCACTGAATGGGTTTTGTGGATTCAAAGCCCACGTAAAAATATTCAATAGATGGGGAGCATTAGTTTTTGAATCCAATAACTATCCTGTTGTAGATGATATTGAAGATGTACAAGTTCCTCCCGCGAATAGTTGGGACGGAAGTTCTAAATCGCATATAGGAGCTGCCGATAAATTACCAAACGGGACTTATTATTACATAATAACTTTCGAAAATAGTGGCTTCAAACCATTTACAGGCCCAATTTACTTAGCAACCAAATAAAAACATTAACCTATGAAACTTATAAAAAATTATATAATAGCTATAGCACTGTTTAGTTGTACGGTTGGGATGGCACAACAATTGCCACAATTTACACAGTATATGTACAACACCATTTCTATAAACCCTGCCTACGCAGGTAGTAGAGATGCCTTGAGTATCATTGCATTGCACAGAAGTCAATGGGTTGGTTTTGATGGTGGTCCAACCACTCAAACATTATCAATTCATACACCATTAAGAAATGATAGAATTGGTTTAGGTTTATCATTTATCGAAGATGATTTGGGACCTGAAAATTTTTCATATTTGTATGGGGATTTTTCATACGCCATTCCTACGGGAAAAACCGGAAAATTAGCCTTTGGTATTAAAGCTGGTTTTACACAATATAGCTTAGATGCAGATTTTAGAGAATATGAAAAATTTGATCCGTTAATTTTAGGTATTGAGAACCGTTGGACACCCAATATAGGTTTAGGCGTCTATTACAGTACAAATAAACTATATTTTGGTTTATCTGCTCCGAGATTATTAAATACAGACAGAAATAAAGAACAAGGTTTTGAAGCGTTGGAACGTATTAGTTACTATGGTACTGCTGGTTATGTGTTTGATTTTAGCCAAGCCATAAAATTCAAACCAGCCATCATGGTTAAAGCCACTAATGGTGCCCCTGTATCATATGATTTTACAGGAAACTTTTTATTTAATGAAAAGTTATGGCTTGGAGCCTCTTACAGATTGAACAAAGAGACTGCTGCCATTGGAGGCCTTATAGATTTTCAGATATCCCGACAATTACGTATTGGATACTCTTATGAAAAACCCATCTCAGATATAAGAGCTTACACAAGTGGCACTCATGAAGCTTTAATTATTTACGAATTCAAATTCTTAAGTTCTAAGTTAAAATCACCTAGATACTTTTAAAAAAGAATCAATCAACTATGAAATCAAAAAAGTACATATTAATTTATTTTGCTTTAATGCTAAACTTGGTGCTATTTGCACAACAAGGAAAGCAAAAAAGAGCTGATACGTTGTTTAATAAATTTTCATTTGTTAAAGCTGCTGAAGTATATCAAGACCTTATAAAAAACAATTATAATAAAGACTATGCTACTAGGCAATTAGCAGATTGTTATGCTTATTTAAGAAATCCACAAAAAGCTGCTTTATATTATAAACAGGTAGTAAATCAAGAAGATGTGCCTATAGATTATTATTATAAGTATGCACAGGCTTTAAGAGGTATTAAAGATTATGATGAATCTAGAATTTGGCTGGAACGCTTTAAAGATTCAGGAGGTGTCGCTAATACAGATGATTTTGAAAAAGATATTGATTTTATTAGCCATGTTTTTAACTCAAAACAACAATATTTTTTAAATAAAGTACCCTTCAACACCAAGTTTAGTGATTTTGGAGCTATTGAATATAATAATAAAATATACTTTACATCTTCTAGAGATGAAGGCTTAGGAATAAAACGATTATATGGTTGGAATGAACAACCTTTCTTAGATGTTTATGTAACACCTAAAGATTCCAAAAAGCAAGTAGACTTCTCATCAAAACTAAAAGGAGACGTCAATTCTATCTATCATGATGGTCCAATAGCCATAACGAATGATGGTCATACCATGTATTTTTCAAGAAATAATGCTAATGAATTAGGGAAAGAAAATGATAAAAAAGGCATTAGCAATGTTAAAATCTACAGAGCTACTTTAAGGGATGATTTATGGACGGATATTGAAGATTTATCTATAAACAATAAAGAATACTCCACACAGCATCCTGCATTAAGCCCAGACAATACCAAGTTATACTTTTCTTCGGATATGCCTGGAGGTTTTGGCGGTTCAGATATTTATGTAGTGGATATTAGCCCTGATGGCTCGCTTGGTATCCCAAAAAATTTAGGAAGCGTAGTAAACACAAAGAATACAGAAGGAACCCCTTTTATTAACAATGAAGGTACGCTATTCTTCGCATCTGATGGACATATGGGTATTGGTCTATTAGATGTTTTTGGAACTATTGCCGATGAAAATGGAAACATTACGGATGTACTTAATCTTGGGGTTCCCATTAATTCAAATAAAGATGATTTTTCATTTAATATGAATGCTGACGGACTTACTGGCTATTTTTCTTCCAATAGAGAAGGCGGTAAAGGAGATGATGATATTTATAGCTATTACAGAGTACCGTTGTTACAAGTAAAAGGAACTGTAATCGATGCTATAAACACTAGGCCAATTCCAAATGCTCTTATTTCACTTTATGATGATAAAGGAAATAAAATAGTCTATATGGTCACTGATGAAAATGGAAACTATTCAATTAATATTGATAGAAATAAAGATTACAAAATTGTAGGTAGCCAAGATAAATATATAGATGATTATAGAGTATTCACTTCTAAAAACTTAAAAACCGTAGAGTCTGTTATTACCGTTAATTTAATTTTAAATCCAATACAGAATATTGTGAAACTGGCAGAATTAAACACTATTTACTTTGATTATGATAAGTATAATATTCGGCCAGACGCTGCTCTAGAGCTAGATAAAATTGTTAATTTAATGAATAATGATTATCCAGAAATGATAATACGCATAGAATCCCATACAGATTCTAGAGGTGAATTATCATATAACGATAAACTCTCTATAGATAGGGCTAATTCAACCTATGAATATTTAATATCTAAAGGTATAAATCCATCAAGAATTACTGAACATGAAGGTTTTGGCGAACGTCGATTAACAAATGGTTGTGTTGATGGAGAAAAATGCGAAGAAAAAGAACATCAATTAAACAGACGTACTGAGTTTATTGTTGTTAAAATGGAATAATGAATATGATTTAATATATAGTTTTAATGACTAATAAGCAAAAATGTATTAATTAAAATATAAGTCCAAATGAAATTAAAAAACCATATATTTATTTGTATTATATTATGCGTTTCTAGCTTATTTGCACAATCAAGTAAACAAAAAAAAGCTGATAATTTATATAACAAATTTTCATTTTATAATGCTATTGAAGTCTATGAAGAATTAATAAACAATAATTATAATTCAGATTATAACACCAGACAATTAGCAGATTGTTATATGTATTTGAGAAATCCGGAAATCGCTACTATTCATTATAAAAAAGTAGTTGAACAATCCAATGTGCCTATTGAATATTATTATAAATACAGCGAAGCTTTAAGAGGTATTAAAGACTATAATGAATCTCGTATTTGGATAAAAAAATTTAAAGATGCTGGAGGTGTTTTAAATGATGATACTTTATCTAAAGATTCCGATTTTATAGCCTCTATATTCAATGCTAAACAACAATATTTTTTCTCTGAAGTAAATTTCAACTCAAAGCAAAGTGATTTTGGCGCTTATGAGCGTGATGGTATTATTTATTTTACATCTTCTGCAGATAAAGGTGTATCGACAAAACACGTGTATGGATGGAATAACCAACCTTTTTTAGATGTTTATGTTACTGCAAAAGATAGTGATTCGATAATTCATCATAAATCTAAAATTAAAGGAAAAATAAACTCCAATTACCATGATGGCCCATTAACGATTTCAAAAGATGGAAAAACCATGTATTTTTCTAGAACTAATTTCATTAAAAATGAATTAAAGACAGATAAAAATGGAATCAGTAATTTAAAAATATACAAAGCCACTCTTATAGGAGATTCATGGGAAAATATTGAAGAACTCAGCATAAATAGTGATGATTATTCAGTAGGTCATCCAGCATTAAATACTGATAATAGTAAATTGTATTTTGCTTCTGATATGCCAGGTGGTTTAGGGGGCACTGATATTTATTATGTAGATATTAATACAGATGGTTCTTTAGGAACTCCAAAAAATTTAGGAAGTATTGTAAATACCAATAAAAACGAAGTATTTCCTTTTATTAATAATGAAGATGTACTTTTCTTTTCATCTGATGGACATTTAGGTCTAGGTCTTTTAGACATTTTCGGAACGGTTTCAGATAAGGACAACCATATAATCAGTGTTTTAAATTTAGGTGTTCCTGTTAATTCAAATAAGGATGACTTTTCGTTTTTTATGAATGAAGATGGACTAACTGGTTACATGGCATCAAATAGAGACGGTGGTGTTGGCGATGACGATATTTATGCCTATTACAAATTGACCGAACTTAAAGTTGAAGGAACTATAACAGATGCTATTACTGGCAAACCTATTCCAAATGCCACCGTTAGTTTATTTGATGCTAATGGCAACGAACTTGCTAAAGTATTTACAGACGAAAATGGTCATTATGATATCAATATGGATAGAGAGTCGGATTATTACTTAAAAGGTAATAAAGATGATTATAAAGACATGACTGTATCTATAACATCTAAAGGAATTGAAGATAATATAACTAGCATTACAAAAGACTTTCAATTACACCCTATAAATAAAGAACTACCTATTAAAGAGTTAAGTACCATTTATTTTGATTTCAATAAATATAATATTAATAAAGATAGCTCAAAAGAATTGGATAAAATTGCAGAGATGATGATGCATACTTATCCTACTATGTCTATAAAAATTGAATCACATACAGATTCCAGAGGTCCTGAACCCTATAACGATATATTATCACAAGAACGGGCAAAATCAACTTATGATTATTTGATATCAAAAGGTATAGAACCCTCAAGAATCATAGAATATAAAGGTTATGGAGAGCATAGACTGGTAAATGACTGTGATGGGACTAAACCTTGTACCGAAGAACAGCATCAATTAAATAGACGTACTCGGTTTATTGTAATTGAAATAAAATAAACAAGTCAAAATTCAATAATAATTAGTGTTAAAACCCATTAGGAATATAAGTCGCTAATGGGTTCTTTTTTTATAATTATTTAAAATAGTTTATGCTTGAGATACTGGTTGTTCCTTGTTCTTTCATTGCAATATTCCTAATTGCTAATAAAAAAGACACAATCATTCATAGAAGGTTAGGACGGATTTATATGATTTTAATGTTTTTTACCGCAACAATAACATTAGTTATGCCTGCTCGCTGATACTGAATTTTAAATTATTTTGATTGGATTCATAGATTTAGGTTTTTAACTATTTATGCTCTTCCCTACATATATAGCAATTAAAAAAGCATAAACGTAGAATGACTATTACACTCTTTTTAGAGCTGTCATAATTGGAGGTGGGTTTTACTTTGGTTTCAGACAGATGCTTACATCCATTATTCTTTTAGAATTAAAACAAAAATCCTCCCAATTACTAGGAGGATTTTATACCAAAAGCTAAATTCAATAACAATAAAGTTATCGATAACTCATTAATATTAATGAGTTATATTTTTAATTTTTGATTATATTATTTTCTATTTTTTTATGAATATATTGGTATAGTACCATTTACCATCTGTTGCTTTTTCTGCCGAAATGTCAAAATTGGTAAAGTCACCTTCAATATTTGCTTTATGTCCTTCACTTTTTAACCAAGCGTTCACTAAAGACTGTGCCGATGTATAACCGTAAGCTACATTTTCGGATACCTTTACGGCCCCTGCGTTCTTTTTTAAGAAATTACTTCTATCATAAAAATAATCGTGAGATACTTCCTGTGCTTCAACCATATAATCTGTATGGCTAAATGCTTGGGATTTTATTAAATCCATATTTTGTAACGGATTTAAACCTACCGATAATCTATGATCATTGATAAGTTCTAGAATTTCTAATTCGAATGATGTCGTTGCTGGAATTACAAGATCTGCGGTAATTAAATCCGATTTATCATCCATGCTGTCTGTTGAACAAGAGTAGCTCAATACAGCAAACAATGCCACTAATGGCAGTTTATTTAATAACTTCATAGGTTAAGTATTTAGATTTGGTACTATAAATTTACCACCCTAACCATGAAGTGAATGTTAAAAAAATGTTAAAATCGATTAAAAACAATCATTTAATCGTTACATAGTGCATTTAATCGATGAAATGATTAAAAATAAAATAAAAAATGGTATTACAGCGATATTTTATGGAGATAATCGATTTATTAACCAGTTGTAATCCACTTGAAGTCTATATCTAATTCTATCATGGAGCCTATTGGGTCTCCCTTGCCAAAACTCCATTTCAATAGGTTTGATAATATATCCTCCCCAATTTTTTGGTCTTGGAATCTCTTTCCCTTCATAGTCACTTTCAAGACGTATCAATTGTTCTTCAAGGACTTCCCTACTTTCGACAACTTGACTTTGCTTTGAGACCAAAGCCCCTAATTGACTGCCTCTTGGCCTTGATTCAAAATAGCCATCGCTTAAATTTTCCGCTATTTTTTCTGCTTGTCCCTTAATGATAATTTGTCTTTCAGCATCTTGCCAAAAAAAAGATAAACAAACATTTGGGTTTGCTTCTATTGCCTTACCTTTTTCGCTATCATAATTTGTGTAAAAGATAAAACCTTCATATGTGTATTTTTTAAGTAGTACGACTCTGCTTTTTGGATAACCATCCAAACCAATTGTAGAAACGGTCATGGCATTAGTTTCCCCTGCAAAAAAATCATCCACTTCGTGAAACCATTTTTTAAATAATTCCATTGGGTTTTCTGGCACATTACTTTCCAGTAATTCATGCTTTTCATAAGATTTTCGGTAATGGCTTAAATCACTATTCATATATACAAAATAACAAAAATTTAAATTCTAAAATTAAATTTTTATGACAATAAAAAACTCACTAATTTAACCAACTCTAAGAATTGTATTTATGAAATTTGAAGAATCCAAATATTTCAACCCTATAAAAACACCTAAACTAGAAATGTCTTTTGGAAATTTTTACTTCTGTGAAAATTTTTTTGTTGCTGAAGTACATGAAGGCATTCATTTTGATTGGGAAATGATAAAAAAAGTCATGGATAATCTAGTTGATTTTTATGGTAAAGGCATCAAATTGGGCTACATATCAAATAGAATAAACTCTTATTCTATAAATCCTCAAACGTGGTTCAAAGTAGATACTGAATATGATGTTATTATTGCCAGTGCTGTCGTTACTTATAACAATATGGCTTTTATGAATGCCACACTTGAAAAGAAATTTTATAAAAAAAGCCTGAAAAGATGTCTTTCTTTGGATGAAGCAGTTGATTGGATACTAAACATTAAAGAAATGAATTAAAATTCAAACACTTTTCCGTCCTCACACAATTCAACATTCTCAAATATTTCTTGCGCCTCTTCCTTAAAAGCATTTAAACCATCATAGCGTGTTGAATAATGCCCAAGCAACAAAATCCCCGCTTTAGCTTTTTTAGCGATTCTAGCAGCTTCTTTTGCGGTTGAATGCTTTGTTTTTGGAGCGAGGTCTGCATGCTTTTCTAAAAAGGTCGACTCATGATACAATACATCAACCTTATTAATTATGGGAACAATGTCTTCTTTATACATAGTGTCACTACAAAATGCATAACTTTTTGGCTTAGCCCCGGGCAGGGTAACGGTTTTGTTTTTTATAAGTTCACCTTTTTCATTAACAACATCAAAGCCCTGTTTAAGTTTTCTATAATAAGCTAAATCTATATGAGCTTCTTCAACCGCATCAATATCTAATCTAAGATCACCTTCTTTTTCTTTAAAAAGAAACCCATTGGTATAAACTCTATGATTTAGAGGAATCGTATACACTTCAACACTCTCGTCATCAAAAATTAACTCTGAGGTATTTGATTTTAGTTCATGGAAAATTAAATTGTAGTTCGTCCATGAATCTGCTAGTTTCATTTGAAGTGTTACAATTTCCTTAATGCCTTCCGGACCATAAATATGCAAATCTGCTTCTCGTGTTAATAATCTGAAGGTAGAAATTAAACCAACCAATCCAAAAAAATGATCGCCATGTAAATGAGAAATAAAAACATGCTTAATGCGATTGAATTTTATTTTATTTTTTCTTAAATGAATTTGAGTCCCTTCTCCACAGTCTATTAAAAACATGTGGTTGTTTATTTCCAATACTTGCGATGTGGTATTTGTAAGAGCTCTTGGGGTGGCACTGTAACAACCCAGAATGGTTAACTTCATGTATGATGAATATTGTTAAGCTATTAAGTTGCATTGGCCTAACGACAAACAACTTAACAAACAAATCTTTATAATTCTAAATCACGTTCCATATCTTCCATCTCTATAATATCATATGCTTCTTGAACTGTTGGAACTACTATAATTTCTTCTGGAACAGTTTCTAAATCAATTTTATCTGAAACAATTACAAAAGAATGCTTTGCTGCCCTGTGATTATTGGATAGTTCTAGAAACTCAAGAATATCTTCAATCGTTAACATGCTTAGAACTGATAAAACAATGATAACGTTATTATTCTTAAATTTAGGATATAAGCTTTGAATCTTTTTTACTAATTCTATTATAGTTGCTTTCTCTTGCGTGATTATTGAAATATGTCCGTCCTGATCTAAAATCATAATTTATTGTTTAATTTTTGAGGCTAATAAATATATCACAGCCATTCTAATAGCGACCCCATTTTGCACCTGATTTAGGATAATAGATTGTTTTGAGTCTGCCACATCACTGGTAATCTCTACACCTCTATTTATAGGCCCAGGGTGCATGATAACAATCTCTTTATTTAAAGAATCTAAAAGTTCTTTATGGACCCCAAATTGTTGGGTATATTCTCTGGTTGAAGGAAAATAATTAATATCCATACGTTCGTTTTGTACACGAAGCATATTTGCTACATCACACCAATTCAAAGCTTTAATTAAATCTGTTTCAACCTTTACTCCAAGCTTGTCAATATATTTAGGTATAAGAGTTTTTGGCCCACAAACCATGACTTGAGCACCTTGAAGTTGCAAAGCGAATATGTTTGATAATGCTACACGACTATGCAAAATATCACCAACTATAACTATTTTTTTACCCTTCACCTCACCTAATGTTTCTCTAATTGAATACGAATCCAATAAGGCTTGTGTTGGATGTTCATGTGCACCATCACCAGCATTTATAATACTCGCCTTAACATGCTTTGACAGAAATACACCTGCTCCTGGGTTTGGATGGCGCATGACTACCATATCTACTTTCATCGATAAGATATTATTTACGGTATCTATAAGTGTTTCTCCTTTTTTAACCGAGGATTGGGATGACGAAAAATTAAGTACATCGGCAGATAATCTTTTTTCGGCTAATTCAAAAGATAATTTGGTTCTGGTGGAGTTTTCAAAGAATAAATTAGCAATGGTAATATCTCTTAGCGAAGGTACTTTTTTAATGGGTCTGTTTATAACTTCCTTAAAATGATCGGCTGTTTCAAAAATGAGTTGAATATCTTCTTTATTAAGATACTTAATCCCCAATAAGTGGTTTACACTTAATTCGCTCATAGGTATTGGTTATTTTTCAATTAAGTACACAGAGTCTTCGTTTTCATTTTCCAACCAATGCACTTTTACTTTTTCATTATTAATAACATCTACTTGTCTGCCTCTATAGTCAGGCTGAATGGGCAAATGTCTACTAAAGCGTCTATCAATTAATGTTAATAGCTCAATTTGTTTTGGCCTTCCAAAGGATTGTATGGCCGTAAGTGCAGAACGAATACTTCTGCCTGTATATAAAACATCATCAATAAAAACCACATTTTTATCTTCTACTATAAAATTGATTTCAGTTTTATTGGCTTCTAAAGGCTTATCACCTCTTCTAAAATCATCTCTATAAAACGTAATGTCTAAATGACCCAATTGGATATTTTTAACTTTATAATCTTCTCTTAATATTTTTGCTATTCTATTGGCTAAAAAAACACCCCGTGGCTGCAAACCAATTAAAACGGTATTGGAAAAATCATTATGTTTTTCAATAAGTTGACAAGCCAATCGATGAAGAATGATGTTTACCTCTTTTGCGTTAAGTAAAACTTTTTGACTCATATGCTGTCCAAACGTATCTGGAGTACAAAGGTAATGTAAAATTTTAAAATTTTTACTTTAAAATTAAAAAGCCTCCAATTTCTTGAAGGCTTTAAAGTCACAACCTCATAAAATCAACTAACTAATCCAAAAAAAATATTATTAATTATTTTAATCCATTATTTGCTTTATGTTCATTTTAAAAATAACACACTGACTCATTTTTCGATTCAAGGCTCCCAAATAAACTGTAAAAACACATTGTATTTTTCATCAGTTATACGTTGCAAATCGCCCCCATTAGCATCAATACTCCAAATATCATATTGTGTATCAGTACTGCCAGAAGGATGACCATGAAATGCAATTCGGGCACCATTAGCATAATATATGGGACTCCCATTTCCTTGAGGTTCAGGAAAAATTAATGATGGTGATCCTCCCCCATCAATATAAACCCTATAAATTCCATTAGTATGTGTTGCGGAACTACCGCTTTGTTTGTGCCAGTTGAAAATTATATCTTTTGAATCTGGAGACCAGTCGAATCCTGCAAGATCATTTCCTTCAATTTGAACTAGAAATTGAGCAGGACCTCCTTCACTAGGTATGATGGCTAAATGATCAATGCTCCCTGCATATGTCCCATTGGCATTAAATGTTTCCTTACCATGTTTAAAAGCTATCCATTTACCATCGGGAGAAATCTTTGGTTCCTCTGAAAACACTCCAAACGATGAAATAAAGACCTTTTCTGCTGTTTCTATATTAACTCGTGCGATTTCATAAGAACGAGGATCCTCTGGTTGGGCAGGATAACTTACGTATTGAGAAAAATAAACGTATTGGTCATTCGGGCCAAACGTTGGACTGTATATGTGTAGCCCTTCTGCCAATTTTTTGCTTTCTGATCCATCACAGGCATCCATCCAAATGGAAAAATTATTCCCTGAATCAGAATAATCTTCTCTCAAAAACCAATTTCCATTTTTGGAAATATCAGTGATCCAATTTTGAGACGATGGATTGTTTGTTTTTCTTGTGTCTGTACCCAATCCAATAGCCGTCACGGCAGGACTATCCCAATTGTTATTTCTAAAAAAAAGCAATGGCTCATCAAAACATTTGGAAATACCCGATGGTTCAGTAATTTCGAATGTTATGCTATCTTCTCCTAAAGAATTTCCAGTATGTTTATCCAATACTTTTACTGTGATGGTTTCTTCACCCGCTGTTACTCCTCGCACGACTACGAAAGGCATCGTAGTTTGCATTTGCCCTTCTTTTACTTGATCATCAACAACTAGTGCTCCCCTGCCTTCACCAAGAGACCACTCGTAAATTAGGTTAAAGCTATCTGCTACATCCATTACCTCTGCATTAAAACGAGCGGATGCATTAATGGATAAGCTTCCACCAGGTTCTACTGTAGGCGATGAAAGTTTTACCTTGCCCTGATGGTTATCTTCAGTACTACAACTTAAGACGTAAATACTAATAAGAAATAGCCCCGCCCATTTTCTTTTAAAGACATTCAACATTTTTATCATATTTTATGAAATTTTGGTTAATATTACCAAAACATCGACTTACATTAAAAATGTCATCAAAAACAGGCTAAACAAATCTATTTGAAATAAAAAAGCCTCCAATTTCTTGAAGGCTTTCGTTTTTTAATGGACTCCTGTCTATACAGGAAATCGAAGATTCGACAAAGTCAATGACAAAAAAATTATTTTTTTGCTTTTTTGGCAGGTTTGCCATCCATTTTATCTTTGAGAGCTTGTAAAGCTTCATTAGCATCACCTATAGTTGGTTTTGCTTCTGCTGCTTGAGCTTCTGCTTTTTTAACAGCTGCTTTTACGTTTGCTACTTCTTCTGCTTTAAATACAGCAGTATGAGATGCTACAACACGTTTAAACTCTTTATTGAACTCAATGATCTTAAATTCGGCTGTATCACCTTGTTTAAGTTTGCTGCCGTCTTCTTTTTCTAAGTGACGGGTAGGTACAAAAGCAACGATATCTTCGTTAAACTCTACAGTAGCACCTTTATCAACGATTTCAGTAATTTGAGCCGTATGAACAGTTTCTAAAGCGAAATCTGTTTCGTATTCATCCCAAGGATTTACAGTTGTTTGTTTGTGACCTAAACTTAATTTACGTCCTTCAACATCTAACTCTAATACAATCACATCTAATTTATCGCCAACAGCACAGAATTCACTTGGATGTTTAATTTTCTTAGTCCAAGATAAATCGGAAATGTAAATCAATCCATCAATACCTTCTTCTAATTCAACAAAAACACCAAAGTTTGTAAAGTTACGAACGGTTCCAACATGTTTAGAACCTAATGGATATTTACTAGTAATATCTGTCCAAGGATCAGACGTTAATTGTTTGATACCTAACGACATTTTACGCTCTTCTCTATCCAAAGTTAAGATAACTGCCTCAACTTCATCTCCAACAGAAACGAAATCTTGTGCAGAACGTAAATGAGTAGACCATGACATTTCAGAAACGTGGATTAAACCTTCAACACCATCAGCTACTTCAATAAATGCACCGTAATCTGCAATAACAACAACTTTTCCTTTTACTTTATCACCTACAGTAACCGTATCTGCTAAGGCTTCCCATGGGTGTTTAGATAATTGTTTAAGACCTAATTGGATTCTTGATTTGTTTTCATCAAAATCAAGGATTACCACATTAAGTTTTTGGTCTAATTCTACAATTTCGTTTGGATGATTGATTCGAGACCAAGATAAATCTGTGATATGGATTAAGCCATCAACACCACCTAGATCAATAAAGACACCGTAAGATGTGATATTTTTAACAATACCTTCTAATACTTGACCTTTTTCTAATTGACCAATGATTTCTTTTTTCTGTACTTCAATATCAGCTTCAATAAGTGCTTTATGAGATACAACTACGTTTTTGAATTCGTGGTTGATTTTCACAACTTTAAACTCCATAGTTTTATTTACATATTGATCGTAATCTCTAATTGGTTTTACATCAATTTGAGAACCTGGTAAGAAGGCTTCGATGCCAAAAACATCTACAATCATACCACCTTTAGTTCTGCATTTAACAAAACCATTAACGATTTCACCTGAATCATGCGCTGCATTAACACGATCCCATGCTTTAATAACACGTGCTTTTCTGTGAGATAATACTAATTGTCCTGTGGCATCTTCACGAA
Organism: Confluentibacter sediminis; assembly: GCF_003258355.1. Lineage (GTDB taxonomy): Bacteria > Bacteroidota > Bacteroidia > Flavobacteriales > Flavobacteriaceae > Confluentibacter > Confluentibacter sediminis. The sequence continues at coordinate 188,416 of NZ_QKPO01000003.1, forward strand.
CATCAATTAATACTTCTACTTTGTCCCCAACTTTTAAGTTTGGATTGTAGCGAAACTCATTTAAAGAGATAACACCTTCAGATTTTGCATTGATATCAATAATAGCATCTCTATCAGAAATGTGTACTACAGTACCAATGACAACTTCATCATTAAGTGTGTCAACAAAGTTTTCTGCTACTAATTTTTCAAATTCTTTTAATTGTTTGTCATCAACTTCATCAATACCTTCTTGGTAATTGTGCCAGTTAAAGTTTGCTAAGAATTTTTCAGGATTTGCTTGAGCTTCAGATACTACTGGAGCTTCTGCTGTTGCTGCATTTACTGCTTCAACTTCAGCTTGATTTGCTTTTTCAGCCATTTAAAAATAAGAAGTAATATAAATAATCTCCGTATTAAAGGAGGCCTTATTATATTACGTTTTGTATTCTGTATGCTTCGGAAGATTTAAGCAATTTACACACAGAAGTGTTATAAATATTTTAGTCTCATTCCTTTTCTCTTTCCGTTGAATTGCCAAAAGGAGTGCAAAAATACACAATTTGAATGATTTAGCCTAATATGAAAAATATTTTTATGTAAGAATATTTGTGATAATTTAATTTGAAAATTTATAAATGGTTAGTATATTTAATGAAAATAATTTAAAACAAAATTATGACAGCAAAAGAAAAATATCAACCAGTACTTGATTTAGGGAAAGCCTTAGATATTAAAGATGGCGATGTTATTGAAGAAAATGGCATTTTGAAAGTTAAAGGTACCGCTAAAACCCAATATGAAAAAAACCTGCTTTGGGATAAAATTAAAGAAATAGGAGGCCAAAATCCTTCTGATATCATGGCTAACATAAAAGTAGCCGATGAAAGTGTGTATCATAGACATACCGTAAAAAGTGGAGAAACTCTAAGTAAAATTGCTAAACAGTATTATGATAGTCCTTCTAAATATCAAGTGATATTCAAAGCAAATTCAGATATTCTTAAAAATCCTGATTTAATCCACCCTGGACAGGAATTGATTATTCCAAACTTATAAATTCAAAAAGAGGTTTACACCTCTTTTTTTATGCGTTCTCTTCTAATGCGTTATTAGCTAACTCTAAAATAAGATTGAATTGTTCTTCCAAAGACAGGTTTGAGTTGTCAATTTCAATGGCATCATCAGCTTTAATCAAAGGAGAATCCTCTCTGTGTGAATCTATATAATCACGCTCTTGAACATTTTTTAAAACAGCATCATACGAAACCGTGTCACCTTTTTCGGTAAGTTCTTCAAAACGTCTTTCGGCTCTGGTTTCTGCGGAAGCCGTCATAAATAATTTTAGCTCTGCGTCCGGAAAAACGACCGTTCCAATGTCTCTGCCATCCATAACAACACCTTTTCCTTTCCCCAGTTTTTGTTGTTGTTTAACCAATAGTTTCCTAACTTCAGAAACCTCCGCAACCTTGCTTACAAAATTGGAAACTTCTAAAGTCCGTATCTCTTTTTCAATATTTTCATCATTCAAATACACTTCAGCAAAACCAACCTCTTTATTAAAAATAAAACTGATATGGATATCATCTAAATGAGAAACTAAAGAATCAACATCAAATTTTTCTTTATTAATAATATTCTGTTTCATAGCAAACCAAGTGACCGCCCGATACATAGCACCAGAATCTATATAAGCATACCCTAAATATTTAGCCAATTGCTTGGCTACGGTACTTTTTCCGGTAGATGAAAATCCGTCTATGGCTATGGTTATTTTGTTCATTGGTTATGGATTGTTGTTGGTTAAACAAAATTAACTTTTAAACTTTTAACTTTTAACTTATTTATCGTAAATCTATATTAAAACGACAACAAGTATATTTTATCTTAAAACAAAAAAACCTCGACGAAATCGAGGTTTTAAAAAAATATCATTAATTTTTATAATGTCTTAGCGTTTGTAACTTTTTGATTTGTTATTGCCAATTTAATGACATCACTCATATCTGTCACATAATGAAACGTTAATCCTTTTAAATAATCGGCTTTAATCTCTTCAATATCGCGTCTGTTTTCTTCACATAAAATAATCTCTTTTATACGAGCTCGTTTTGCAGCCAATATTTTCTCTTTAATACCACCAACAGGTAATACTTTTCCACGAAGTGTGATTTCCCCTGTCATTGCCAAGCTTTTCTTCACTTTTCTTTGAGTAAATAAGGATACTAAGGAGGTTAACATAGTAATACCGGCACTCGGACCATCTTTTGGGGTAGCACCTTCCGGTACGTGAATGTGCACATTGTAATTTTCAAATACGGAAGATTCAATACCAAATACATCGGCATTTGATTTAATATATTCCATAGCAATGGTAGCCGATTCTTTCATGACAGTACCAAGGTTTCCTGTAATAGTCATCGTCCCCTTCCCTTTTGAAAGGATGGATTCTATAAACAATATATCACCTCCTACACTCGTCCAAGCTAAACCAGTCACCACACCCGCTACATTATTGTTTTCATATTTATCGCGTTCCATTTTAGGTCCGCCTAATACTTCAATAATATCTTCGTTAGAAATTTTAATATTATACTCTTCTTCCATAGCAATATTCTTGGCAGCATAACGTACCATTTTTGCTATTTGTTTTTCTAATCCTCTAACACCAGATTCACGAGTGTAACCCTCAACGATTTTTTCTAATTGCGGTTTTGCAATCTTTAAATGTGCATCTGTTAAACCGTGCTCTTTTAATTGTTTTGGCAATAAATGACGTCTTGCTATTTCAACCTTTTCTTCAATAGTATAGCCAGTCACATTGATGATTTCCATCCTATCCCTTAATGCAGGCTGAATGGTTGATAAATTATTGGATGTTGCTATAAACATCACCTTAGAAAGGTCGTAACCCATTTCTAAAAAATTATCATAAAACTCATTATTCTGTTCCGGGTCTAACACTTCCAACATCGCAGAAGATGGATCGCCTTGATGAGAATTAGATAGTTTATCAATTTCATCTAAAACAAATACCGGATTTGATGTCCCCGCTTTTTTCAAACTTTGAATAATACGTCCTGGCATAGCTCCTATATAAGTTTTTCTATGTCCTCGAATTTCTGCTTCATCCCGCAAACCACCTAATGAAATACGCACATATTCCCTACCCAATGCTTCAGCTATAGATTTTCCTAAAGACGTTTTACCAACTCCAGGAGGGCCATACAGACACAAAATCGGCGATTTCATATCGTTACGCAATTTTAAAACCGCTAAGTATTCTATAATTCTGCGTTTAACATCTTCTAGTCCAAAATGATCTCTGTCTAGAATTCGCATGGCACGTTTTAAATCGAATTTATCTTTACTGAATTCATTCCAAGGTAAATCCAAAAACAAGTCTAAATAATTTCTTTGGATAGAATATTCAGCCACTTGCGGATTCATGCGTTGCATTTTAGCCAATTCTTTTTCAAAATGTTTGGCCACCTTTTCATCCCATTTTTTATTCTCAGAGCGCAATTTCATCTCTTCAATTTCCTCATCATGACTAACGCCACCCAATTCTTCTTGAATGGTTTTCATTTGTTGATGCAAGAAATATTCACGTTGCTGTTGGCTCATATCCATTTGAACTCTAGACTGAATATCATTCTTAAGTTCTAATTTTTGAAACTCAACATTCATAAATTTAAGTGTAGCCATAGCACGCTTCTTCAAATCATCAATCTCTAAAAGCTTTTGCTTTTCAGCAACCGATAAATTCATGTTTGATGATACAAAATTCACTAAAAACGAATTGCTCTCTATGTTTTTAATAGCAAAAGAGGCTTCACTTGGAATGTTTGGGCTTTCTTTAATTATTTGAAGTGCCAATTCTTTTATAGAATCTATAATAGCATAAAATTCCTTGTTTGAAGTCGCTGGTTTGGCTTCTGGTAATTCGCGAATCGTGGCATTCATATACGGCTCTTCCGTAATAACTTCAGCAACTTTAAAACGCTTTTTACCTTGAATAATAACGGTAACATTCCCATCGGGCATTTTTAAAACACGTAAAATTTTGGCAACCGTACCTGTTTCGTAAATATCTTTAACTGAAGGATCTTCTAAAGATTCATCTTTTTGAGACACCACACCAATAACTTTATTGCCCTTATTAGCATCATTGATAAGGCGAATAGATTTATCGCGGCCAGCAGTTATAGGAATCACCACACCTGGAAACAGAACCGTATTTCTTAAAGAGAGAATTGGTAATGTTTCTGGTAGTTTTTCGTTATTTATTTCTTCTTCATCTTCAGGAGTCATTAAGGGAATTAATTCTGAGTTTTCATCGAATTCCTGCAATGACAAACTGTCAAGACTTATAAAATTAGATTTTTTCATAGATATATTTAAGTCAATCTGTCATTAAAAACAAACCGAACTATTTATAATGTTGATTATTAAAAACAATAAAAGTATTAATTATCAGAAAGTTACAATAATAATAAGGCTTTTATTATTATTATAAATTCAATAGTTGTGCCATAATAGAGAATTACATCTTCCCTGTTTTCTTCAAAATAAATAATAACACAATAGGAATCGCCAATAAACCAATCATCAATAAATTGGTTTGAAATAACCAAGGCGATAATAATAATGTAATGGCATAACCGCCGATAGCACCACCAAAATGGGCATCGTGACCAATATTGCCAACCCTATTTTTCATACCATAAATGGAATATAATAAGTAGCCAATCCCAAAAATATAGGCAGGAATTGGAATAGGGATGAAAAACATCATTAATTCCATATCAGGTTTTAATAAAATAGCAGAATATAGAATACCTGTAACAGCACCACTGGCACCAACAGCACTATAATAATATTCGTTTTTATGAAAGTAAAGAGACAATAAGCTACCAAACAGCAAACTTGCAGCATAAATAATAACAAAATTAAATGACCCTAAATATCCAATAACAACATTGGCGAAAAAGTACAATGTCAACATATTAAAAAGTAAATGCTGTGTATCGACATGTAAAAAACCAGAGCTAAATAGCCTTATCTTTTCTCCTCTTTGTATAGGACCTACTTGAAATTTATATTTTTCAAAAAAAGAAAAATCTCCGTATCCTTTATAGGAAATGATAACGTTAGCAGCTATAATTACAATAGTCATGATATTTAAATCACCCATAGGTATAAATGTTTAAATTCTAAATGGTATATATTTGCAAATCTAAAATTAATTCATGCAATTTCTAGTTTATATTTTAGTTTATCCCCTTTTGTGGCTTATTTCCATATTGCCGTTTCGATTGTTGTATTTCGTTTCAGACTGTGTATATGTGTTAGTTTACTATATTATTGGTTATAGAAAGAAAACCGTTTACAACAATTTAAAGTTGGTTTTTCCTGAAAAATCCGAGAATGACATCAAAATTATTACTAAAGCATTTTACCACCATTTATGTGACATGTTTTTGGAAATGGCGAAAACCATGACCATTTCTGAGACTGAACTCAAGAAACGTTTTAAAGTTACCAATCCACAAGAGTTTAAACGATTGGAAGCTTTAAATAAAAGTATCATTTTAATTTTCGGGCATTATGCCAGTTGGGAATGGTCTATAGTTTTGCAAAATTATATTAATTTTAAAGGTTTGGCTGTTTATAAACCCTTAGCCAACAAACATTTTGATAAATTGGTAAAAAATATTCGTTCTAAATTTAATACCGATTTAATAAGTACCAAAGAAACCATTAATGTTATTAATAATAATGAAATTAACGGTATTAAAAGCATTACGGGCTTTTTAAGTGACCAATCGCCACGACTGACGAAAGATGTGTATTGGGGTGACTTTATGGGCATAAAATCGCCTTGTTTTACTGGTGCAGAACGATTGGCTAAAAAATTAGATTTAACGACTGCTTATCTCAAAGTAACCAAAGTGAAACGGGGATTTTATGAAGCAGAAATTATGACACTAGCCGAAAATCCTAAAGATTATAAAGACTACCAATTGACCGATATGTTTTTGCGTGAGGTAGAAAAGCAAATTTATGAAGCTCCCGAATATTATTTTTGGACGCATAAACGTTGGAAGCATCGGAAGAAGAGTGAAAAAGTGAAAAACAGTTGATTAGTTCATAAATTCAATTTTTTCTCCTTTTGAAATGAAAACAAGGGCATCAAAATGCTTAAACCAATTTGTTTTATTCTTTTTAAGATTAAACATACCATGATATTCTTTTTCTGCAAATTCTGGGTTATCAATAATTAATTGTTTTGCATCAATAAAATAATTGTTCTTTGTTGAAGGCAAAAAATGGAGCAAATTTTCTTTGTCATTACTGGCTTTTTCAATACCGCTTCTATATGGCATATATATTGAAGAAACAGCGATATGATATGAAATGTCAGGATTTAGCTTTACAAATTGCCCACCCATTGTTTGTCCTTTCATAAAGTCGTATTCATATTTTGCCATATGGGCATTTGCCAACCAAACTATAAACTTTTTGCCAGGCATAGTTTTAACTAAAAAGTCTAGGTTCTTTGCCATTTGAGCATCTCTAATGGCTATTCCTCTGATATCATTTTTTGCAGTATACATTGGAATAGTGGTTTTTAAACTTTTCAAAATTTGAAACCAAATTGGGCTGGATCGTATTTTTAAATCATTTAAAAACGTATCAATCGTTTCTGTTAAATATTTTAAATCCTTTTTATTTATTTTTCCCTTAAGCGTAAACCTACTTTTAACTACTAAATCAGACAGTTGTATGAACTTAGCGTCATGTTCAATTTTATTTTCATTTAAAAATTCATCTAATTTTTTTGAAAAATTGTAATTGGCATAGGGAGAAAACAGTTGATTATCAAAGCCCCAAATGGTGACATTATTTTGTTCTAAAAAGCTAAAGAGTTCTTGGCATTGTACCGAATGAGACCAAACACTCAAAATATTCTTTTTATCATGTTCAAAAAATAATCCAAAAAAATCACTTTCAAAAGCAATGTCCTTATATCCCTTTTCAAGTACTAAATACTTAATAAATTCTGTTTTAACTAAAAATTCTGAACCGATGTGATGTTCAGATTCACCTAGAAAAACGACCCTTTTATCAATTAGATTTTTATTTATTATATCTTTAACAGGTTCCGTCAGTAAATTACCTAATGCATTTAAGTCATGGACATTTTTCTCAACTTGAGCTAAAATAGAATGTAGTCCAAAAATTATAAAAACGATAGAGATTACTCTTTTCATACTTTCTGATTGGCGAAATGAATTACAAATAAGCTTAAAATAATTGTAATCAAGAATGGTTTTATCAATTAATTAACCTTTTACCAATTTTTAAGGTATGACTTTATAAACTCAAAATCACAAGAATAAGAATATACGTTAATCTTTCCATCACTTTAAATGCATGGAAGCAATCGGTTTACTATGAGTTCCTTATTATAATATGACTTCAGTCATTCATTCCTTGTAATAACGTTATAGTTTCGCAATCGCCCCTATCTCGTCAATAAATTTATCCGCCAAATTATCTGCCTCTTGTTGCGATTTGGCCTCCGTATAAATTCTAATAATAGGTTCGGTATTACTTTTACGCAAATGCACCCAGCTGTCAGCAAAATCTATTTTAACGCCATCAATCGTGGTTAATTGCTCATTTTGATAGCGGTTTTCCATAGTTTTTAAAATTCCATCGACATCTAAGCCCGGTGTCAATTCAATTTTCTTTTTGCTCATAAAATAGTTAGGATAGGTTTTTCTAAGCTCACTGACTCGCATTCTTTTATCAGCCAATAAACTTAAAAATAGTGCAATACCAACCAAGGCATCACGTCCATAATGGGATTCTGGATAAATAATGCCGCCATTACCTTCGCCACCTATAACGACTTTGTTTTTCTTCATTAAACTTACCACATTGACTTCCCCTACCGCACTGGCTTCATATTTGCCACCATGCTTTTCGGTCACATCTCGTAAGGCTCTGGTCGAACTCATATTACTTACGGTGTTTCCAGGTGTTCTGCTCAACACATAATCGGCACAGGCCACTAAGGTATATTCTTCCCCGAACATCTCGCCGTTTTCATCCATAAATGCCAAACGGTCTACATCTGGGTCGACCACAATACCTAAATCGGCACCTGTCTCCACCACTTTTTTAGATAAATCGGTCAAATGTTCTTTAAGGGGCTCTGGGTTATGTGGGAACTGTCCATTTGGTTCACAGTAAAGTTTTATGACATCTACACCCAAACGTTCCAAAAGTAACGGAATAACAATCCCTCCCGTGGAATTCACACCATCGACTACCACTTTAAACTTGGCTTCTTCAATAGCTGGCATGTCAACCAAATCCAAATCCAAAACCTCAATGATATGTAAATCAAAATAAGCTTTATTCTTTGTTATTTTTCCTAAACTATCCACATCAGAAAAATTAAGATCGTCACTTTCGGCTATTTCTAAAATTTTGGCTCCTTCAACGGCATCCAAAAACTCACCATCGTTGTTCAATAGTTTTAGGGCGTTCCATTGTTTGGGGTTATGGCTCGCCGTTAAAATAATCCCGCCATCGGCATGTTCCATCGGCACAGCCATTTCTACGGTTGGCGTGGTGGATAATCCTAGGTCGATCACATGGATACCAAGTCCTACCAAGGTGTTCATCACTAAATTTTGAATCATCTCCCCAGAAATCCGAGCATCACGGCCCACAACAACCCTATAATCTTCTTTTTGGCGTTGTTGCTTGATCCAAACCCCATACGCTGCTGCAAATTTAACGGCATCTATTGGTGTTAAGTTATCGCCAACCTGTCCGCCAATAGTCCCCCTGATTCCTGAAATTGATTTTATAAGTGTCATATTTTAATTTAGTTTTTTAACAAATATAATAGTTATAAATTGGAAATGTAAAATCGTAATTTGTAAATTACACCAATGAATTTTCTAGCACACATTTATCTCTCTGGAGACAACGAACTAATTACTATAGGCAATTTTATAGCTGATGGCATTAAGGGTAATGATTACAAGACATTTAGCAATGATTTTCAAGTAGGTATCATGCTTCACAGACATATTGACACCTTTACTGATGCTCATGAAACAGTTAGAAAAAGCACCAAGCGATTACATGAAAAGTACGGACATTATTCTGGAGTTATAGTAGATATTTTATATGACCATTTTTTGGCAAAAAACTGGAATTTATATTGCCATATCCCTTTAGTTGAGTATGTGGATAATTTTTATACTTCTTTAGAAGTACATTATGATTTACTCCCCTTGAGAATAAAAAAAATGATGCCTTATATGATAGCGGATAATTGGCTTTTAAGTTATGCTTCTATTGAGGGTATTGCTAAGGTTTTAGATGGTATGAACAGACGTACCAAAAACCGTTCCGGCATGAATGAGGCTGTTCAAGAATTAGAAGTTTTTTATATGGAGTTTGAATCCGAATTTACTCATTTTTTTGAAGAACTTATTGTTTTTTCAAAACAAAAACTAAATGAATTGACTAAAAAATGGGTTCGATAGAATTCTAATTTTAAGGATTAAATGTAAATGTATTTACCGATAATCGAAGTCATACTACCTCTATCGGATTTTAACACTTTTCCTTTAGCAACTCATTAGTATTTAATATTTTGAGACACTGAAACAGTTATTCAACAAAAAACGATTCTTTTTAATGACTGCCAAATCTAAAAAAATATTAAAAATAATAACTGGAGTGATTATCTTTTTCACCTTACCAAGTTTATTGCTTTTTGGATATGTTTTTTTTAAATACAACGAAGAGCTGCCTATTGGAATTTCTGGAGAAAAAGCAGATGCTTTGGCATATAAAATGCTTGATGCTTTAGACTATGATGCTTACAAAAACACCAACTATATTGAGTGGGATTTTAAAAATAGACATCATTATAAATGGAAAAAAAAAGAGAATATCTGTGATGTATATTGGGAGGAATTTAGAGTGACTCTCAATTTAAAGAATCCAGATTTAAGTAGAGCCTATGTCCATAGCTTTAAAATAGAGGGTGATATGGCAAAAGAACTTAAAGAAAAAGCTCTGAAATATTTTTACAACGATTCCTTCTGGTTAACAGCACCTTACACTGTTTTCAATAAGGATGTTGAGCGTAAACTAGTCAATAACAATTCTTTATTAGTCACTTATAATTCCGGTGGAGTGACTCCTGGAGATTCTTATTTATGGGAATTTGATAAAGATGGAAAACCAAAAAGTTTTAAAATTTGGGCATCCATACTACCTATAGATGGATTGGAAGCTACTTGGACAGATTGGAAAACTGCGGAAACAGGTGCCATACTCCCAACCTTCCATAAATTATTGTTTTTGGGGTTAGACATAGAATTGATTGAAACCTACTAGATAATATCTAAAATCGCTTCTGTTGGTCTGCCAATCACAGCTTTGTTCCCATTAACAACTATGGGGCGTTCAATTAATTTGGGGTTGTCTACCATAGCTTTTATTATATCTGTATCGGTTAGGCTTTTGTCTTTATAGTTTTCTTTCCAAATAGGTTCGTTTTTCCTAACTAAATCTATTGGTTTAATACCTAACAGTTTAATGATATCCTTTAATTCTTTTTCCGAAGGTACATCTTCAAGATATTTAATAATCTCAAAAGGTTTTCCTGATTTTTCTAGAACTTCCAATCCGCTGCGAGATTTGCTGCAACGGTTATTGTGATATATTTTAATCATTATATATGAATATTATAAGCTTTTAATTGTTCTAAAAGCAATTCTGGATTTTTAAAATGAATACCATTAATACCTAGATTATTGGCTGCTTCAATATTGCGTAAATTGTCATCAATAAAAACAGCATTTTCTGCTTTAATATGGAAACGTTTAAGCGTTAAATGATAAATCTCGTCAAAAGGTTTTCTGGTTTTTTCTTCGCCAGACACTAAAACACCTTCAAACCAATGTAAAAATTCAAATCTTTCTAAAGCTATAGGGAATGTTTCATGGCTCCAATTGGTCAACGCCACCATTTTATATTTTTTTGATGCAATGAGTTTCTCAAGAATATCAACCGTGCCATGGATAGCACCACCGAGCATCTCTTCCCATCTGCCATAAAAAGCTCGTATTTCTGTTTCATAATCAGGGAAACGATTCACTAAATCTTGTGTCGCTTGAATTATGGGATAGCCAGCATCTTGATTTTCATTCCAATCATGAGTACAGATCGTATCAAAAAACCATTGCATTTTCTGTCTATCTCCATTAAAAACATCCAGAAAAACATACTCCGGATTCCAATCTATCAACACGCCCCCCAAGTCGAAAATAATAGTATCAATATGTTTCATATATTTTATAATGTATCTGGTGTTTCTTCTTTTTGCCCCATCATCATTAAATAGGCTTTTAAAAACGGGGTGATTTCACCATTAAGAACGGGGTCTACATTACCAGTTTCATGTCCTGTTCTTACATCTTTTATCAATTTATAAGGATGTAATACATAGTTTCTAATCTGGCTGCCCCACTCTATTTTCATTTTGCCTGCTTCAATATCTTCTCGTTGAGACAATTGTTTTTGAAGTTCTATTTCATACAACTGTGATTTCAACATCTGAAGGGCTCTAGCTCTATTGTCGTGTTGTGAACGCGTTTCTGAACAAGAAATTTGAATGCCCGTAGGTTTGTGGGTCAACTGTACTTTGGTTTCTACTTTATTAACATTTTGTCCTCCCGCACCACTAGAACGTGCTGTGGTAATTTCAATATCTGCAGGATTGATTTCTATTTCTATAGTGTCATCGACCAATGGATACACATAAACAGAAGCAAAACTGGTATGGCGTTTGGCATTACTATCAAACGGGGATATGCGTACCAATCTATGCACTCCATTTTCACCTTTTAACCAACCAAAGGCAAAATCACCTTCAATTTCTAAAGTCACCGTTTTAATACCCGCAACATCGCCTTCTTGAAAGTTAAGTTCTTTAACCTTATATCCACTTTTTTCAGCATACATTAAGTACATACGCATTAACATACTTGCCCAGTCACAACTTTCAGTCCCTCCTGCTCCTGCTGTAATTTGTAAAACAGCACTTAAGCTGTCTCCTTCATCAGAAAGCATGTTTCTAAACTCGACTTCTTCCAAAAGTAACACTACTTTATTTTGTAATTCGTCTATCTCTTTTTCGGTAGCCTCCCCTTCTTTATAATATTCCAAAAGAATGTCCAACTCTTCAATTTGGGTCGTAATTGTATGATAATCTTGCACCCATTTTTTCAATGAACGCAAATTCCGCATAACAATTTCTGCTTCTTTTGGATCGTTCCAAAAACTTGGATTGGCAACTTTCTCTTCTTCGTTTTGAATAAGAATTTGCTTTTTGTCAATCTCTAAATATGTTTTTAGCTTTTTACTTCTTTTAGTAAGGTCTGCAAGTTGCTCGTTTGTAATCATAATGGCAAAAATACATTAAAAGAAATTATTTTACTTTATATCTGTGCTATAAGGGAACAATAATTGTACACCTTTTTTTTCTGTCATTGATTTTATTTTTTTGAGCATCTTATAATTTTCTTCACCCAATTCTTCTTTTAAAATAGCTTCTTTAGTTTTTACTAAACCAAAACCTCTCAATATTTTATCCAAATCTTTTTGAAAAACCGGAAGTTCCTTTATTTTGTAATCTTTAATATTAGCTGCTTCAGCAGCTGTTTTTAATGCCAAATCTAAACCACCTATTTCATCAACCAGACCAATGTTTATAGCATCTGCTCCAGTCCAAACTCGCCCTTCTGCGATTATTTTAACGTCGTCTTGCGTCATCTTTCTACCATCAGCGACTCGTTTTGTAAACAATTCGTAAATATCTATAACACCTTCTTTGATAAAATCATGTTGTTGTTCACTTAATGGCTCAAAAAAACTATAATCCACGGCATTTTTATTAGTGACCACTTGTTCTGCATTTATACCGATATTGTCCGCTAACTCCTTTCCATTAGGCAGCATCCCAAACACACCAATGCTTCCTGTAATGGTTGTGGGTTCTGCAATAATTTTATCAGCGTTACAAGCGATATAATACCCCCCTGACGCTGCTAAATCTCCCATAGATACTATCACTGGCTTTATTTGTTTTGTCAATTCTATCTCTCTCCAAATAAGCTCGCTGGCCAGTGCATCACCTCCAGGTGAATTAATTCTCAATACAATCGCTTTTATTTTTTCATCATCTCTAGCTTCTTTAAAAGCCGTTCTCATCGTGCCTTGTCCAACATTATTTTCGTCACCTTCACCATAAATGATATCCCCTTCGGCATAAATAACGGCTATTTGATTACTACTATTTGATTTTAGTTTATCAGCCGTATGAATGGCATAGTCTTCAATAGTGATGCGTTCAATATCATCCTCGTTTTCAAGATGTAATGCATGTTTAAGTCCTGAAATATATTGGTCATGATAAGCGATTTTGTCAATTAGATTAGATTTTTTTGCCAATATGGCATTTCTGGCTAATAAATTATCAGCTATACTATCCAGATTTTCCATAGAGACCTGTCTACTTTCCGAAATATCTTGTTTTACTTGTTTCCATATAGAATTTAAGTAAACACTTATTTGTTCTCTGTTTTCGGCACTCATTTCATTAGCCAAAAAAGGTTCTACGGCACTTTTATATTTTCCGTAGCGAATCACTTCCATTTTTAAGCCTGTTTTTTCTTGTATATCTTTTAAATATAATTGTTCTGAGTATAAACCTTTAAACTCTAAACTGCCAGCAGGATTTAGGTAAATAGTATCGGCTACAGAACTCAAATAGTAATCTTTTTGGGTATAGATATCTGAATACGCAGTAATAAACTTTCCTGATTTTTTAAATTTCAATAAGGCGTCACGTATTTCTTTAGTTTGTGTAATCCCAGCTACAATAAAGTTATTTTCAATAGTAATCCCTTTAATATGATCATCGGTGGCAGCATATTCAATGGCATCAATAATATTGAAAAGTCCATTTTTTCTATCTTCATTTAAAAAGGTATATTCTTTAAACTCCGTTTTTCCTGCATAGTCTTTTATAGGAAAATCTAAGGTTAATTCTAGTACAGAATTAGATTTGACTGTCACAAATTCTTCTGAAGATGAACCAAATAGCAATCCAACAACAATAAGTAATCCGAAACAAATAAATAGAAACACAAAAAGCCCCACTACGGTGGATAATACACGTTTTAAAAAGTTCATTATTTATATATTTTTAATGTTTGTAGAATAATAGAAATTAATGTTACAAATAACCTAAAAGTTTTAGTTTTTACAAGTTTTTATATCAAATAAAGTATGATTTAATATAAACCTGATATCCCTAAAGAATTTTTAACTTTGCGCTTTTAGTAGATTTTACAAAACCCAATGATACACATTCACGAAAAGACATTAAAAGATATTGAATTCTCAACTGTTTTAAAGCAAGTTAGTGAACTTTGTATTACGCCTTTAGGTAATGAAAGTACCTTGCAAATAGCGCCTTTTAAAACAAAAGAGGATTTGCTTTACGCCCTTAAATTAACCAATGAATATGTATCCTCTTTTTATAACGATAACCGCATTCCTAACCATGGTTTTGATGCTATTACCAAAGAATTAAAGCTTTTAAAAATTGAAAATACATATTTAGAAGTTCACAGCTTAAAAAAAATAGCTTCTATGTCTCTTACTGTTAACGAGATAGTGACATGTATTAATAAGTTTAAAGACTATTACCCAACATTTGCTGACTTTGTTGCTCATATAGAAGTTACAAAATCCATTATTGAAAAAATAGATGCCATAGTCGATCGTTTTGGAGACATCAAAGATAATGCATCCAATTTACTTTGTGAATTACGCCAATCCATTAACCATGTAAAAGGAAAAATAAATCAGAGTTTTGCATCAGCTCTTAATACGTATCACGGTCTTGATTATTTGGACGATATTAGAGAATCTGTAGTTGATAATAAACGTGTATTAGCTGTAAAAGCCATGCATCGCCGTAAAGTAAAAGGCACTATTATGGGTAGCAGTAAAACAGGAAGTATTGTATATATTGAACCCGAAACGACTTTACAACATTCTAGAGAACTTAATAATTTAGAGTACGAAGAACAGGAAGAAATCATTCGGATTTTAAAAGAAGTCACTAATTATTTACGTCCGTTTTTGCCTTTATTAGAAAGTTATCAAACTTTTTTAATAGATGTAGACGTGATTGCAGCAAAAGCAAAATATGCACGTTCCATAAATGGTATTCTTCCAGAAATAACAGATGATAGACGCCTTTTTTTGCGTGATGCGTATCATCCCCTACTTTATTTAAATCATTTAGAAAAGAAAAAAACGACCTATCCACAAACTATAGAATTAAATAGTGACGGCAGAATTATAGTTATTTCGGGACCCAATGCCGGTGGTAAAAGTATCACTTTAAAAACCGTTGGTTTATTACAAGTTATGTTACAAAGTGGTATGTTAATCCCTGTACACGAACGCAGTAAAGTATGTTTATTTGATAGAATTCTAAGTGATATTGGAGATAATCAATCTATTGAAAATCATTTAAGTACATACAGCTACCGGTTAAAACAAATGAATTATTTTTTAAAGAAATGTAATAAGAATACCCTTTTTTTAATAGATGAATTTGGAACAGGAAGCGATCCCGAACTTGGTGGCGCATTAGCGGAAACATTTTTAGAAGAATTTTATCATCGGGAAGCCTTTGGAATTATTACAACACACTATTCCAATTTAAAGATGTTGGCCAATGAATTGCCCTTTATGCTAAATGCCAATATGTTATTTGATGAACGTTCTTTAGAACCTATGTTTAAACTTGTAATTGGACAAGCAGGAAGTTCTTTTACTTTTGAAGTTGCTCAAAAAAATGGCATTCCCTTTAGTTTGATTAACAGAGCTAAAAAGAAAATTGAACGCAGTAAAGTGAGGTTTGACGAAACCATTGCAAAACTCCAAAAAGAACGTAGTAAACTAGAAAAAACGGGGGAATCTTTAAAATTAAATGAACGAAAAAAAATTGAAGAAGCCGATAAATTAGAAGAAATCAATACTAAAATTCAAAAGAAATTAGAAAGCTATCAAGAATTGTATGATAGTAATCAGCGATTAATTTATTTAGGACAAAAACTGGATGGATTAGCGGATAAGTACTTCAACGATAAACAAAAAAAGGTTCTGATGGATGAACTTTTTAAATTGGTTCAAATAGAAAATTCCAAACGTAAAAAAGTCACCATTAAAGAGAAAAAAGTAATCAAAGCCAAAGAAGCGGCTGTTAAACAAGAAGCTGAAAAAGTAGTTGAAGTTATTAGAGAAAAAAAGAAAGAAGCTAAGAAAAAAGCTATCGAAACTCCCAAACCTAAAGCTGTTTTAAAAGTTGGAGACCGTGTACGCATGGAAGATGGGCGTGCTATTGGAAGCATTGATAAAATTGAAAAAAACAAAGCCGTTGTTAATTATGGGATGTTTACGACTAATGTAAGTTTGGAGCAATTGGAATTGGTAGAAGCTAAAAAATAGTCATGAAATTTAAAGTTTTAATCGTTTTTCATAATATTAGTTGTGCGTTTAAACGCCTAGTTTAGCAAATACAAACCAAACAGAAAATGAGCATTTTCATAAGTAAACTTGCACTAGTAATTAATTTTTATAATGTGCTAACCGTAATTATTTTTTCTTACTTGATTTAGCAAATGGATTATAATCCAAACACAGTTGAATCCAATATGCTAAATCTTCTTGCCTGTCAATTGCTTCTGCAGAAACAAAAACAAAACCTTTCATTGGTCGACCGGTGAGGTTAAATTCAGAACTCCCATCCTTTTGCAAGGCTTGTTGGTAATGATCTTCTCCAATTCTTGCCATTATTCTTGAATTTCCTGTGTTTTTATCAATGTCAACGCCAATGCACATTTTGCCATTGACCATAAAACACAAACCTCCCATCATTTTCTTTTCTTCAAAAGAGGTGTTACTTTCATTAAAGGCTTGTCTTACCCGGTCTGCTAAAAATTCATCATGCGCCATTTCCCTATGATTTTATTGCTTTTGTTAAATAATCATTGAATGGTCTTGCCGTATGCCAATACAACATTATTTCATTGATTAGATGGTCGCTCGTCAATAGTTCTGGTTCCCGCATGGCTACAACGTAGAATTGCTTTTTTGCGATCAAAGGTTCTTTTTCATAAGTTGCCTGAAATTCTTTTGGAATACGTTTCAGTTCTTCGCCTTGAATGGAGCCGAATTTGTCAATCAATTTTTTATCAGTATACAACTTTTTGAATATCGCAATGTCTGCTTGAATGGTGTTTCTAATTCCTAAAAGTTGTGTTGCCGAAACACCGTAACAACCTGCCATAATGCCAATTTCTTCTGGGCTAAATCTTAAGAACAAACCAGGAATACTTTTGTCATTTTTCCCACCTGCTGAAATAAATGCAGTATAATATAAATTATAGGGTGTTTTGTCTTTTGAAAAACGAATATCCTTGTTAATCCTTAAAATGCAGTCTTTGGATTCAATAGCCAATGTTGGATCGAATTTTTGAATTTCTGTGATCAAGTCTGTTAAAAAAAGTGTGAACGGTTTTTTTACACTCAATTCATATCTTTTTTTGTTTTCGTGAAACCAATCTTTGTGGTTGTTTTTTGCTAAATCCATGAAGAATTCTACAAAATCTGGAGTAAAATATTTCATTGTATTTTTTTTAGGATAGTAATCATTGATTTGCTGGGTTTAACGGATTCAACTTTCCTGTTTCAATAAAACTTTTTAATCCTTTAATCATGATATCAACTTCTTTTCTCATTTTCTTTTTGATAATTGGATTCATCAGTTTCAGTAATACGTTTTTTGGTGTGAAATGAGATTGCATTACAAATTCTGTTTCATTTTCAGAAATTTCCCTAAACTCCGCTGCAAATGACATATTTAGCAACATTTTGGTCATTCCAAAAGTGTCTTTTTCTACGAAAAACTCGGCTCTGTCTTTTCCATACATGGCAACACATCTTGTTTCAATGGTTCCTTTTTTGCCATTTACAATGCATTCGTTTTTTCTTAATTGACCTGGTGAAGCCATTACTTCATCATAATGGGATATTTGAACATCTTGTGTCCATTTGGGTAAAAGAGATTGGTCATTAAATATTCTCCAGACCTTGTCTTTTGAAGCCTTGACGGTGATTTTCTGGTTTAATTGTAGAGGTGCTTTTAGTTTTGTCTGCATACTTTTTTAGAGTTTTTTAGTATTTAGACAAACTAGATTTACTTTTCGGACGGTTTTTTTAAAACTTTTTTTAATTTTCCTTCGATTACCCATTTTTCAGAGTGTTCTAAAAAGTATGTCGTTACTAAAGTGTTTTTTGAATTTAAAGGATTTATTCCCTTCACTAATTCCAATCGTAAATCCAGCAAATATTCCTTGTCTACTGAATTGCCCTCTTGTACCATTTTCACTTCTTGGGCTTTGATATACGCATTTTGTTTTGAGTTCAATATTCCTGTTAGCTCTGTACATTGATGGCAAACTCCATTTTTATTGACAAAAGCACACCGACCATCAAAAATGCGAATCATGTTTTTACGTGCATCCGCTAAAGCATGTTTTACAAC
This sequence comes from Confluentibacter sediminis, assembly GCF_003258355.1. Lineage (GTDB taxonomy): Bacteria > Bacteroidota > Bacteroidia > Flavobacteriales > Flavobacteriaceae > Confluentibacter > Confluentibacter sediminis. The sequence continues at coordinate 207,128 of NZ_QKPO01000003.1, forward strand.
TCCCTCAGTCAAGTTGGTAATTTGTATGATCTCATCCACCTTAAAATGGTAAACCTCTTTTAGCAATAAACACACCTGTTGCTTTAATGGCAAGGTTTTATTAATGCAGTTGAAACAGTAACTAATATGTTCTTTTATGTCATACTCTTGATCAGGGGTGCTTTTAAAAACATGCTGAAACCTTTCCCAGTATTCGGGGGATTTTGAATGCAGGTTGGCTCCATAGTCTTGCGCGTTTTCCTGCCATCTTTTTTGTTTTTCCAAATGGTTTTTAGCCGTATTCATAGCAATAGTAAATACCCACGTTTTAAAAGATGATTGTTTTCTAAAGGTATTTAGCTTTTCAAATGCTTTGAGATAGGTTTCTTGAACAATGTCTTCTGTGTCTTGTCTGTTTGTAACAAGCCTGAAGATAAAAGAGGATAATTTATCTTTAAAGGATATAAATTCTATTTCGTATTGTTCTTTCAAAATTTAGTTTTAATTATCGCCAATTATTATGATATGAAATCGTTGCAATGATTCATATGTAGTGATAAGCGAAGTTAATTTTTTAAATCCTGCAAGTCAACATGTAGTATAAACAACTTAAGAAAGTTATAAACAATCCTGCTAAATTATCTAAAATTATAGGTGATTAAAATAAGTGAAGAAATAGATATAACCAATTATATTAATTTTTTAATGTAATGGTTACACCAACCGCAAAAGCTTCAACATATAGTTGAACAGAAGGCTGAAAGTAATACACAATTCCTAAATCTACATTATTATTTCTCCCCAGCTCCAAACCAAATGAGAAAGGAATATGATAAATGATACCACTTTTATCAAAATTGCTGAAATATGTCGAAGTTCAAATCTCCCAATGGAAGTTCCTATTCCTATTTCTGCATAAGGTGCTACCCAAGGAATTGGAGCCCTTAACGTACTTTACCTCCCAATAAAAAAGCCTTCGATTCAGCCATTTCATCTGTTGGGTTGTCGTGAAAATCTTTTCTATTTGAACTTGTTAATATAAAACCGGCATATGGACGAATTTCAAACCACCCTGCTACTTTCATAACTAAATCCACTTGCACAAAAAAACCATCATCAACAATTTCAGCTACGCTGTAATAGGGTACGTCTAAGCCCGTAACCTATTTGAACGTTTATTGATTTTTCCTTGATAAACTGTGCTTCAGCAAAATTTGAAATAAGAACAACTAAAATTATCAGATTTTTTTTCATAAAGATTACAACTTAAAGCTGTAAATCCATTCAAATTAAAAATACAATAAATGCCTACACAATTAATTTTTTCACTATATCACTCACAGACAAAACGGTTTTTGTCTGCTCAATACTTGGTCCTGCCACCCAAACCGTTTTATAAGTGACTTCATTGGCTGCTTTTTGAGTGTCTCTCATGCCTTTAGCAAACCGAATCATTTTAACCCATTTTTTCAATTTTTTATGTCGGTTCAAAACAGATTCTAACCAAGTGGCTTTTGTTCCCACTTTTTGAACATACGGTGTATTGATAACCGTGCAAGGTGTTCCAGAAATACGTTCGGTCATGACGATATCTTTAGCACCATAATCTACACAAGCTTGTTTGTATTCATTAGTTACGCTGGATTCAACAGAAGCAATAAATGGACTCCCAACCGAAACGCCTGCTGCCCCATAACCAAGCATCTTATCTAGGTCTGCTTTACTTCCAACCCCACCTGCTGATATAATGGGAATGTTACAATGTGCCACCAAATCAGTGATTAAATCTTTGGGGCTTATATTACCTCTGTGCCCACCCGCTTCATTATTAACCGCGATGATGGCATCGGCTCCTAAACCTTCTACTTTTTGTGCGAACTTTAAATCCACCACATCACAGAATACTTTTATATGATGTTTATATGCTTCATTTATAGCATCTTCAGGGCTTCCAAGTGATGTAATGATGAAATCACAGCCTTCTTCGCAAATGACTCGTAATTGCTCTTTAAATTTTAAATTGGATTTATTTACAATCAAGTTAAAACCAAATGCCCCACCTGCTACTTTAGCCATTTTGAGTTCTCTTAATGCACTTCTTAATTCTTCCAACGTTCTGTAATTTAATGCAGGAATACAGCCGGCAATGCCACTTTTCATGGCTTCTTTAACCATAGCCGTATTGGAAACTAAAAACATGGGAGCCATGATTATAGGATGTTCAATTTGTAATAATTGTGAAAGTTTAGATGACATGGAACTTCTATTTACACAAATATACTAAAATAGCAAGCATGCATGATAGATTGTTTTATTCTTAAATTTGACTCCATAAAAAAAGCAACCATTTCTGGTTGCTTTTTTTATGGAGTCTTGCCTTCACAGGAAAGATAATTTATTTTACTTCTTCGAAGTCAACGTCTTCAACATCGCTACCTTCTGCTTGTCCGTTTTGGCTAGCATCTGGTCCTGGAGCTGCACCACCTTGTTGTGCATCAGCTTGTGCTTTGTACATTTCTTCAGAAGCCACTTTCCAAGCTTCGTTTATTTTATCTAAAGCAGGCTCTATAACAGCGATATCTTTAGTTTCGTAAGCTTTTTTAAGTTCTTCTAATGCTTCTTCGATTGGTTTTTTCTTATCATCTGATAATTTATCACCAAATTCTTTTAACTGACTTTCGGTTTGGAAAATCATAGCATCAGCAGCATTTAATTTTTCTGCTTTTTCTTTCGCTTGTTTATCCGCTTCTGCATTGGCTTCTGCATCTGCTTTCATTTTTTTGATTTCTTCCTCTGTCAATCCAGAAGATGCTTCAATACGGATATTTTGCGTTTTATTAGTTGCTTTATCTGTTGCTGTTACGTGAATAATTCCGTTAGCGTCAATATCAAACGTTACTTCAATTTGAGGCGTTCCTCTTCTTGCTGGTGGAATACCATCTAAGTGAAAACGTCCGATTGTTTTGTTATCAGCTGCCATAGCACGTTCCCCTTGCAATACATGTATTTCTACAGAAGGTTGATTATCAGCTGCTGTTGAGAATACTTGCGATTTTTTAGTAGGAATGGTCGTATTCGCTTCAATAAGTTTTGTCATAACGTTCCCCATGGTTTCAATACCCAATGATAATGGCGTCACGTCCAGAAGCAATACATCTTTAACATCTCCTGTTAACACACCCCCTTGAATACCAGCACCTAAAGATACTACTTCGTCTGGATTCACTCCTTTGCTTGGAGCTTTTCCAAAGAATTTCTCTACAGCAGCTTGTACTGCAGGAATACGCGTAGAACCTCCTACTAATATAATTTCATCGATATCACTTTTTGATAAACCTGCTGCTTTTAAAGCGGATTCACAAGGCGCAATCGTGCGTTTTACTAAATCATCAATTAATTGTTCGAATTTAGAACGTGTTAAAGTACGTACTAAGTGTTTTGGTCCACTAGCAGTAGCCGTGATATATGGTAAATTAATTTCTGTTTGAGCCGAAGATGATAATTCAATCTTAGCTTTTTCAGCAGCTTCTTTTAAACGTTGCAAAGACATAGGATCTTTACGTAAATCTATACCTTCTTCAGCATTAAACTCATCTGCTAGCCAACCAATGATTTTCTCATCCACATCATCACCACCTAAATGGGTATCACCGTCGGTAGAAAGCACTTCAAACACACCGTCTCCTAACTCAAGGATAGAGACGTCATGTGTTCCTCCACCGAAGTCAAATACAACAATTTTTTGATCTTTACCTTTTTTATCTAATCCATAAGCTAATGCCGCAGCTGTAGGTTCATTGATAATTCTACGAACTTTTAGACCAGCAATTTCACCAGCTTCTTTAGTTGCTTGACGTTGTGAGTCATTAAAATAAGCAGGTACTGTGATAACAGCTTCTGTTACTGTAGTTCCTAAATAATCTTCAGCTGTTTTCTTCATTTTTTGAAGAATCATAGCTGATAATTCTTGTGGCGTATATAAACGTCCATCAATATCAACTCTTGGCGTGTCGTTATCTCCTTTTACAACTTTATATGGTACGCGTTCTGCCTCGTTTTTAGATTCAGAATATTTATTTCCCATAAAACGTTTAATTGAATAAACTGTTTTTGTAGGGTTTGTTACTGCTTGACGTTTTGCTGGATCACCAACTTTAATTTCGCCTCCTTCTACAAAAGCAATCACCGATGGCGTAGTACGCTTACCTTCTGCGTTTGGGATTACAACAGGCTCATTACCTTCCATTACAGAAACGCAAGAGTTGGTTGTTCCTAAATCGATTCCAATAATTTTACTCATAATAGTATATTTTATTAATTGTGTTTAATATTCGTTTTTAAATTCAAGTTCAATATGTCAATGATTATGCCATGACAAAAAATATGACATCATGTCATTATTTTTAATTTTACCTACTAGTTAACCGACCTAATATTTAAAACATCTTATATTTGACTCAAATCAGTTAACCATGGAATGTATTTCGGTATTTGATATGCTTAAGATAGGTGTTGGACCTTCCAGCTCCCATACATTAGGCCCTTGGCGTGCCGCCGAACGCTGGATTAAAGAATTGAAAGAATCCAATAATTTTAATAAGATTGAAAAAATACAAGTCGATTTATATGGCTCTTTATCTTTAACAGGCAAAGGACATGCTACAGACTTAGCTATTATGCTAGGACTGAGCGGTGAAAATCCAGAATTAATTCCTATAGCATCGATTAATTCAATTATTAGTACTATCAAAGAGAGACACATAATTGTTTTTAATAATGAATTTAGCATCCTTTTTAATCCAGAAACCCAAATTGTTTTCAATAAAAAATTTCTACCATTTCATGCCAATGGTTTAATTTTCACAGCAATGATTAATGATAGAAAGCAAAAATCCACCTTCTACTCCATTGGTGGTGGTTTTGTAGTTAAAGAAGAACGTAAAAATGCTAAAAAGAATAAAGAAATATTTAAAACATTTCCTTACCCTATTCAGTTAGGGACAGAATTACTCTCCTATTGTAAAAATCTTAATATGTCAATTTCTGAAGTTGTTTTAGAAAATGAAAAATCATTAAGAACTAATGAAACTATAGATTTTGAGCTAAAACGGATTTGGAATACCATGCTAGAATGCATGTATATTGGTTGCCATACGGAAGGCAATTTATCTGGCGGATTGAACGTAAGACGCCGCGCAAACGATATCCATAAAAATTTAATAAGCGATGCAACCTATAATAATCCCCAAGAATGGCTAGAAACTATTCGTAAATCTGAAGTTAAATTTAGACAGATATTAAAATGGGTAAGCTGTTTTGCGTTAAGTGTTAATGAAGTTAATGCCTCTTTGGGTCGAGTTGTTACTGCACCAACAAATGGAAGTGCTGGTGTCATACCAGCAGTACTCATGTATTATATGGTTATTGAAAACCACGATGCAAATTTTGAGCATATTAAAAAATTTTTATTGGTTGCAGGAGAGATTGGAAGTATTTTCAAAAAAGGTGCTACCATCTCAGCGGCTATGGGTGGTTGTCAAGCAGAAATAGGTGTATCGTCTGCCATGGCTGCTGGTGCGTTAACAGAATTATTAGGAGGCACACCGGAACAAGTATTAATGGCTGCCGAAATTGCTATGGAACATCATCTTGGTTTAACCTGCGACCCTATTGGTGGTTTGGTACAAGTCCCCTGTATCGAGCGTAATTCCATGGGAGCCATTAAAGCTATTAATGCCGCAGAATTGGCTTTGGAAACCAATCCAAAAAATGTAAAAGTACCATTGGATAAAGTTGTAAATACCATGTGGGAAACTGCAAAAGATATGAACTCTAAATACAAAGAAACCTCTAAAGGCGGGTTGGCAATCGGAGTAAACATGTCAGATTGTTAGCTTATATTTTTATTCCTTCAAATTTGTTTTATTACTTTTGCTCTCTGTCAAAATAAACTAAATAATTATGTCTACTGCTAAAAAAGAATATAAACGCATTACTGTTAAAACCTTAGTTGATATGAAAGCCAATGGTGAAAAAATATCGATGCTAACGGCTTATGATTATACCATGGCGAAAATTGTGGATGGCGCCGGTGTCGATGTTATTCTTGTTGGTGATTCTGCCAGCAATGTCATGGCTGGACATGAAACAACATTGCCTATTACCTTGGATCAAATGATTTACCATGCATCTTCTGTAATTCGTGCTATAGATAGGGCGTTGGTAGTGGTTGATTTACCTTTTGGCAGTTATCAAAGTGATCCAAAAGAAGCGTTGCGTTCTGCAATTAGAATTATGAAGGAAAGTGGTGGACATGCCGTAAAAATGGAAGGTGGCAAAGAGATTAAAGAATCTATAAAACGTATTCTACATGCTGGTATTCCTGTGATGGGACATCTAGGATTAACACCGCAATCTATTTATAAATTTGGAACTTACACCGTTAGAGCAAGAGAAGAACAAGAAGCTGCAGATTTGATTGAAGATGCAAAAATGTTGGAACGTATTGGTTGTTTTGGAATTGTACTTGAAAAAATACCTGCTAAATTGGCTGAAGAAGTTGCTAAAAGCGTCAGTATCCCTATTATTGGCATTGGTGCTGGACATGGTGTTGATGGACAGGTTTTAGTGCTTCATGATATGTTGGGCATGACGCATGAATTCCATCCTCGATTTTTACGAAGATATATGAATTTATATGATGATATGACTACCGCCATCACACAATATGTTGATGATGTGAAATCGGTCGACTTTCCTAATGAAAATGAGCAATATTAGTTCAAGCTTCTTAGAGGGGTTAGAATTATTAGATTTTTAAATGCGTAGATTTAAAGAGTTGAAGATGGGTATTCACGAAAATCAAATAAAGATTTTTCAAGGTTTTTAGAAATTACTTTAGAGCCATGCTAATAAAACATAGTTGCTAATTGCTTTGGGCTTGACGTTTATAACAGTCATTGAATTAAATAAAACTTCCAAACAATTGGAATAAATGATTAAAATGATTTCCAAAGTCAAATCAACTCTAAAAATCTAACTAGTTAAAAATGTCTAAGATTTTATCTAATAAGTCTAATTTACAAGTTCTTTACGAAGACAATCACATTATAATAGTCAACAAACGTGCTGGTGATATTGTTCAAGGTGATAAAACGGGTGATATGCCTTTAAGCGACGTTGTAAAAGAATATATTGCTGAAAAACACAACAAACCAGGCAATGTTTATTTAGGTGTTGTTCATAGATTGGATAGACCAACCACTGGTCTTGTAATTTTTGCAAGAACCAGTAAAGTTTTACCGAGACTTAATGCACTATTTGTTTCTAAGGATATTCATAAGACCTATTGGGCGATCATTAAAAATGAACCTCCAAAAATAAGTGACACTTTAATTCATTGGCTAAAAAAGAATCAAAAAAACAACAAGTCCGTTGCGCATTTAAAGGAAGTTCCCGAAAGTAAAAAAGCGATTCTTCAGTATAAAGTTTTAAAAAAACTACATAATTATTGTTTGCTAGAGGTTAATTTAGAAACAGGAAGACATCACCAAATACGTTCACAACTTTCAAGTATAGGTTGCCCCATTAAAGGGGATTTAAAATATGGGTTCGATAGAAGCAATCCAGATGCGAGTATTCATCTTCATGCTAGACATATTAGTTTTATGCATCCTGTAAAAAATGAGATCATAGAGATAACCGCTCCTTTACCAAAAGATATCATTTGGGATGCTTGCTAGAAATTAGTTAAATGGATAAATTAAAATTAAAGTAACACCTTCGTTAGGTTTAGAAGTAAGTTCTAATTTAGCATTAATTAAAGCGGCCCTACTCTTCATATTTATCAAGCCGGAACCTTTTTCAACTTCATCCATATTAAACCCTTTGCCATCATCTTTCATAGTTATCACCAAATTGTCTGTTTGATAGTTTAAAATAACATTTAAGTTTTGAGCTTCGGAATACTTGACGGAATTGGATAAAAATTCTTGAAGAATTCTGAAAATAATAATCTCATGCTTCCTGTCCTTAAACTCAACACTTTCACCAATAATATCAAGTTCCGCTGTGGTGAATTTCATTTTCTTCAATCGATTAAGTTCATTGGTAATCGATTTTTCAAAACCAATATTTAAAATAACTTCATTATTTAATGTTTTAGAAAGTTGTCGCACTTCTGCTAAACTATCTCGCAGAGCATCTGACGTTTCTTTAAATTTTTCTTTTACATCATCAGCAACTTGCATTTTTAAAATACTCAATTGCATACTGGCAAACGATAGTAACTGCCCTACATTATCATGAAGTTCCCAACCAATATTTTTTAAGGTTTGTTCTTGAGTTTCTGTTTGAGCTTGGGCAATTTCAGCTTCAAAAGCTTGTTGTTGTTTAATTTGGTCTAAAAGCAATTTATTTTTTCGTTTTAAAAAGACCACAAAAAACAAGATAACCAATGAGGTTACAATCACTAAAACAGCAATCATATAAATTAGCAAATAACGCTCGGCAGCGGTACTAACTAATCGTTCAGGTTCTTGCATTAATGTTATTTTTAATATAAATTGATTCATTTTATTGGATATCAATGTCAGGGTTACAAAAAATCAATGCAAATGTGAACGTTAAGTACATCACTATATTTGCAAACAAATAGATTTGCCATTTTAAGAAGATAAAATTCCAATCGTAACGGGAATTATAAATATCGTAAAACACCAAAGGCGTAATAATAAGCCACCAAATAAAAATAGCCGCGCTAATGTAAAAGTTAATGGATCTGTAAAACGTTAATATCTTTTCGCTATTTAATATTTCAAAAAAATAAAATGCTGTACATAAAAAAACAATGACCGCTCCTAGAATACTTATTATGGGGAAAAATTGAACAAAATAAGCATCCCAATTATACAATACGTAAATACTAGAAAATATCAAAAAGGAATAACCGCTGTATTTTAAAATCATTTTAAATATTTTATTCGCTAAGATGCCATGATAATAAAATGAAAAAAATAGAATCGCTCCGATTTTCCAATACAAAGTAGTCCACCAAAAATTTCTAATAAAAACAGTACCTCTCAAAAAATACAAAAAACCATCTTTTATATAATACACATAGGTATTAAATACATCGCAAATAGACAAATACGCCAAAAAGTAGATAAAATATGTAGCAGCTGTTGGTTTATACTTATTATAAAGCACTAAACCTGTAACAGCTGCTAAAATTTCCACACAAAATGTAATGGTATTATTGTATTCTAATAAAAATTCATTCATTTAATCATTTGGCGGTGGTGGCGGTGGGTCATCTCCACCTTGCCCCCCTGTACCCTTATTTAAAGGAGAAACAGGTATAACCGCTTCATCATCTGCCGTAAAGAGCGAACCAAACACAGATGCTTGCGAGGCAGATTTATAGCCTGTCGGTGCAAAAAAGAGCGTGTTTTGGCCACCCTTTTCTGGATATGCTGCAAAGTAAACCCTTACCCCCGTCATGTTATACCCTTTTTCTTTTGCTTCATGTTCCGCATAGTCTAAATAGTTACGCAAATCCTCTAATGACCATCCTAATGAGATTATTTCATCATCAAATTTAGCATGACCTGCTTTATTAAATAAAGCTTCATTTTTGGAATGCCAAGTTTTTCTTAATTCAATAGCTCTTTCTTGGGTAATGACCCCAGAAGGCTTATAAAATTTAGACGTGTTTGACATTTTAGTACCTTCTGTTTTAAAACTAGAAGCTACAACATATATTAGTGCAAACATACATCCGTATATAAGCACCATCTTTAAATTCATTGTTTGTTTCATAAATTAAATTTTTAATTTATGAAAAAATAATATTTAACCTACAAACAAATATACGTTGTAAAATAAAGGGTTCATTAATCATTATGTGGAATATATCCACCTTGACCGCCTGCTCCCTCATTCAATGGCGGTACATTGGAGCCACCTCCACCTTGCATATTTATATAAAAACTGCTAGCCAGGGATTTCGCTTTTTGTAAAGTGGGCACCATAAACATGGTCGTTAGGTTTTTTTTAGTTTGCCCCGCATTTTCGCCATATACTCCAAGATACACCCGAATACCAGTCATGTTATACCCTATACTATCAGAGTAATGTTTAGCATAATCTAAATAGTTTTCAATATCTTCTAAAGACCAATACGTAGAACGGTCGTCCTCTTCCCTCCCTTGCTCTTTAGCAGCAGAATCTACAGCTTGTTTTCGGTATTTAGTCCAGTTATCGTTTAATGCTTTCGCTTGTTCTACGGTAATAACACCTTTTGGTTTTACAATTTTACCTGGAGGTTGATTGATCATTCTTGGACAAAAATAATAAGTTAAAAGAGCACCGATAATAAGCCCTAAAATAATGTAGCTTAATTGTTTCATAATTAATTTTGGTTAGATTAAATATTCAGTTGGCTAAAAATAATAAAAAGATTCCAAAGATATTATTTTAAGAACATCTTCTTAAATAAAGGTTATGTTGGAAAACCTAACATCCCTCCCATTCCCACAGTAAATAACCAGCATCCATACATGGCATGTTCTATGGATACTAAAAGAGTAGATTTTGTTTTATAATAGGTTATCGCGAATAAAAGTCCTCCCAAAAAAGTTATAACTAAAACCAAAGAGTTTTTAAAAAACATATGGGCCATAGCAAAAACGAGCGCATTTATTAAAATGAAAACGTGTTGACATTTAAATAAACTTTTATATCGCTGGAAATATAAGGTTCTATAAATTAATTCTTGTGGATATACAGATAAAAAACTATAAACAAATAGCATAAAAACCCACAATAAAGGTTTGCTAAGCATAACACTAAATAATAATGATTTGTTATTAAAATAAACAAACAAAGTAGTTAAAACAGCAATAATTAAGAATTTTAAAAGCGTTTCTTTTAGAAATAATTTCCAATTAATATTCCTAGACATTTTAAATGCTTTTTTCTCAATCTCTAAAAGGATGTAAATAACATAGACAAAACCTAAAATGCCAATAATCATTTTAATAACAATGTGGTAATTAAAAGTATAGCTTATTGGAATGAATATAAATAAAATCAAAAATTCAATCCACTTATAACTTATTGATCTCATATTGCATTTATTAGTAAAAGTAAGGAACTATTTCCATTTGCGTAGCGTTCATGAAAATCGTATTATTACAATTATAAATTTTCAATTATATGGATAGCCAAGATATTAAGCCTACACAACCACAAGACGAACATATTGTAGAGAACAAAGAACTAAATATTTGGGAAGCATTAATACCTGTATTTATACTTGTGGGAATGCTTGCTTATAATGTATTCGTTTTTGGAAATGATGCTTTGAGTGGCTCTAACCAATTTATATTATTATTGGGAGGTGCCGTTGCAGCTATTGTTGGTTTTTTCAATAAAGTTAGTTTTGACCAAATGATGGAAGAGGTTGCTGAAAATATAAAATCTACAGCTGGAGCTTTACTCATTCTTTTAATGGTTGGAGCCTTAGCAGGCACTTGGCTTATTAGCGGCATTATTCCAACCATGATTTATTACGGTTTACAAGTTTTAAATCCTACCATATTTTTGGCCGCCTGTGTTATTATTTGCGCTATTATATCAGTAGCTACCGGAAGTAGTTGGACTACTTCTGCAACCGTTGGTATCGCATTAATAGGTATTGCTGAAGCTTTGGGAGTTCCACTAGGGATGACTGCAGGAGCCGTTTTGTCTGGAGCTTATTTTGGTGACAAAATTTCACCAATGAGTGATACCACCAATCTGGCACCCGCTATGGCTGGAACCGATTTGTTTACGCATATTCGATATATGCTTTACACCACAACGCCAACCATTATAATTACTTTAATAGCTTTTATCATGATTGGTCTTAATCTAGAAACAAAAGGTGTTGCAGATACCCATATTATTTTAGAAGCTCTTGAAAAATCCATTAATGTGAGTCCTTGGCTATTTTTAGTTCCTGTAATAGTTATTTTTTTAATTGTAAAAAAAACATCTCCATTGATCGCATTACTAATAGGTACTTTATTAGGAGGTATAGCTGCACTTATATTTCAACCTAATATTGTAACAATCATCGGTGGAGGAACCCATTTAGATTTTTCTACTGGATATAAAGGTATCATGAATGCTATAACGGTTGAAACATCAATACCTACAGATAATGAAGCTTTAAAAGGATTATTTACTTCTGGAGGTATGGCTAAAATGATGGGAACCATATGGTTAATACTATGTGCCATGGCGTTTGGTGGTATTATGGATGCCATAGGCGCACTAACAACCATCAGTAAAGCCCTTTTAAAATTATTCCATACTACCTTTGGGTTATTTGCAAGTACTGTTGCTAGTTGTTTGGCCATAAACATTACCGCAAGTGACCAATATTTGGCTATTGTAGTACCGGGGAAAATGTATGAGAAAGCCTTTAGGGATAAAGGACTTGCTCCAGAAAACCTCTCGAGAACATTAGAAGATAGTGGCACAGTAACATCCGTATTAGTTCCATGGAATACTTGTGGTGCCTACCAAAGCAGTGTATTAGGGGTGGATACATTACATTATGCTGGTTATGCTATTTTCAATTGGTTAAGTCCGTTTATGACACTATTATTTGCCGCTTTTTCAATTAAAATAAAGCAACTAGCCTCTAAATAGAATAAAATTATGAGGTATCATTAAATCAATAACAAAAATCTATAATAAAATAAATAATAAGAATTTTAGTTTCTCATTTAATCGTTATCTCTCTTTTATATTTGTATTGTAAAAAATTAATAACAAATAAATATAAAAAAACATGGCATTAGTAGGTAAAAGATTTCCAAATTTGAATGTAGACGCAATGAACGAAATGGGCGATACTTTTAAAGTAAACGTTCTGGAAGAGGCTGTTAAAAACAAGAAAAAAGTATTATTATTCTGGTATCCTAAAGATTTCACCTTTGTTTGTCCAACTGAATTACATGCATTTCAAGCGGCTATCGGGGAATTTGAAAAACGCAACACGCTTTTAATAGGTGCTTCTTGTGATACTCCAGAGGTACATTTTGCATGGTTAAGTACATCTAAAGACAATGGAGGTATAGAAGGCGTTACTTATCCTATTTTGGCAGATAGCAACAGAAATCTTTCAAGTGCGTTAGGTATTCTAGATATCACTGGCGAAAATTATAACGAAGAAACCGGAGTTTTAGAATTAGAAGGTGATAATGTCACTTATAGAGCTACTTATTTAATTGATGAAGATGGTCTAGTTCAACATGAAAGTATTAACAACATGCCATTAGGGAGAAATGTAAATGAGTATTTACGTCTTATTGATGCATTGACCCATAATCAAAAACATGGTGAAGTTTGTCCTGCAAACTGGGAAGAAGGTAAAGATGCTATGAGTGCTAACAGAAGTGGTGTGGCTAATTATTTAGCAAATCACTAAAAAACAAATTAAGGAAATGGAAGAATTATCAGAAGATAACTTACAGGATATCATAAATAATAATGATTTAGTTGTGGTACAATATGCGGCAACTTGGTGTGGAAACTGTAGAATCATGAAGCCTAAATTCAAAAAATTAGCTTCAGAACATGAGAATGCTAAATTTGTAATAGCTGATGCTGAGAAATTTCCAGAATCTAGAAAATTAGCAACAGTAGACAATTTACCAACCTTTGCCACTTTTAAAAATGGTACATTCTTAAATCAAGTTCAAACAAATAAGTTTGAGGTTTTAAAAGAACTAGTAGATGAAGTTACCAGTAATTAAACATTTGACTCAATTTATTGAGGATAATGACGAGGACTTTGTGGGGGAAACCATTGAAACATTGGAAGCTTTAACAGAAGTACCTTCACTTAAAGATGAAGAACTAGACGTTATAGGTGAACTCATATCGAATATGTATGGTGCTATTGAAGTCCATAAAATGATAAAAGAAGGCACGCCAAAAAAAGAGGCTTTAAATGCTTTTATGCAGCGTGTTTTAGGGTCTATTGATAAATAATTAAAAAAAACAGATAAGCAAAAAGCCACTTCAATAAATTGAAGTGGCTTTTTGCTATTAACTAAATTCAAATGTAAGGTCTTATGATTTTGGTAAAAGAACGGCATTAATAACATGGATAACACCATTAGATTGATAAACATCCGCTATAGTAACCATTCCCGAATGACCATTTTCATCAGTAATATAAACATCTTTACCTTTTAACCAAGCTGTTAATGTACCACCACTTACAGTTTTTATCATGGCTTTACCATGTCCGTCTTTAATCATGTTGAGGATATCTTTGGCATTCCATTTACCAGCCACAACATGATATTTTAAAATGTTTTGTAAAGTTTCTTTGTTTTCTGGTTTAACCAATGTTTCCACAGTTCCTTTAGGTAATTTGTCGAAAGCTGCATTCGTTGGAGCAAATACAGTAAAAGGTCCCTCACTCATTAAAACATCCACTAAATCGGCACCCTTAACAGCAACAACTAAAGTTGTGTGATCTTTTGAGTTTACAGCATTTTCTACAATATTTTTGGTTGGATACATAGCGGCACCCCCAACCATTTTAGTATCTTCTTTCATCATTTTTGTTTGTGAAAAAACAGATATTGAAGCAATAAGGACGATTGTGAATACGCTTGATTTTAATACATTTAATGTTTTCATGATTTTTAATTTTTTTATTAAACAATTTTAGATTATACCTAGACAAACGAAAAATTTTAAATATCGGTTTTAAAAAAGTACATTTATTTACATTAAGTTGACAGATTGGAAAAATCATGATTTAAATACATACAATTTTTACAATGTATAATCCCTATAAAATCGGAATTAAATATTTTTTTAAAAAAATCTGTTTATTAAGTAGTAATGTCTAATTTTAGACCTTAAAAACATCAATATGGCTATTATAACATTAGGAGGAAATCAAATAGAAACATCGGGAAACTTACCATATGTTGGAACTAAAGCCCCAAATTTTGAATTGGTATCACTTGACCTTTCTACAAAAACAATGGAAGATTTTAAAGGAAGTTACCTTATTTTAAATATTTTCCCAAGTGTTAACACTCGAGTTTGTTCAGCGTCTGTTAGAACATTTAATAAAGATGCTGCTTCTTTAAATAATACAAAAGTACTATGTATTTCTAGAGATTTACCTTTTGCGCAAAAAGAGTTTTGTGCTGCCGAAGGCATTGAAAATGTTATTATGCTGTCAGATTTTAAAACAGGCGCTTTTGGTAAAACTTATGGCTTAACTATAACTACTGGTATTTTTGATGCTTTACATTCAAGATGTATTATAGTAATTGATAATAAAGGAACCATTATTTATACAGAGCAAGTCCCTGAAATTGGTCAAGAACCAAATTATGAAGCAGCTTTAAAAGCGATAAAAAATGAGGCATAAAAAAGAATCTTTTTTAGCTAATAGAATTAAAAGTGTTGGTTATGCCTATAAAGGTGCTTTGCTCCTTTTAAAAACAGAAGCTAGTATTAAAGTGCAATTTGCTATTGGTATTTTAGTAACAATTGCAGGTTTTTATAACCATATAACTAATATGGAATGGATCATTCAATTTTTAGCTATAGGATTGGTTATGAGTATGGAAGGTATTAATACTGCCATTGAAGAAATGGCAAATTTTATCCATCCAGAGCATCACAAAAAAATAGGTATTATAAAAGATATAGCAGCTGGTGCCGTTTTTATAGCTTCTTTATTCGCTATAGCTATTGGTTTAATTATATACATTCCTAAATTTTTTTAAATACTATTACCTTTAGGATAAACGTTAGTAATTTGTATTTTTGTTTAAACTAACAGCGCATTAATGGCGAAGAAAAAAACCGAAACTAAAAAATCACCTAAAAAACCTTTTAAAATGCCAAGCTTTAAGTTGTCTAACCAACAAAAACTGGTGTTAGGTAGCTTTTTAGCTATATTTGGTATATTATTATTCATTTCCTTTGTGTCATTCTTTTTTACTGGAGAAGCAGATCAAAGTAGCTTGTCTGATTTTACATCAAGGGACACGGTATCAAAAAATTGGTTAAGTAAATGTGGTGCTTGGTTGAGTGATTTTTTTATACATCGTGGATTTGGAATTTCTTCATTTATACTCTCAATACTTATTTTTCTTTCTGGCGTTTATGTCTTAATGGATCTTAATAAAGCTAAATTAAGAAGCCATTGGTTTTGGGGGCTTTTAGTAATTATCTGGCTTTCAATTTTCTTTGGTTTTTTTGTTAATCTAAATGATAATCTTGGTGGTGTTATTGGTTTTGAGGTAAATTCATATTTGCAAGATTACATAGGTGTTATTGGTATTGTACTTCTACTTCTATTTTGCTTAATAACCTATTTGGCTATTCGTTTTAAATTAACTTTTGAAAGTTTTGCCAAACTATTTACTTCTGCTAAAAAAAATATTAAGGATGAGTTTTCCGATAGTGAGGAAAAAGAACCATCCATAATTTTTGATAATAATTTATCGGCTGAAGCGGAAGATATTAAATCTGCTTTTGATTTATCTTTAGATAACGAAGAATTACCTACTAAGCAAAAAATTAATACAAGAGATAATATTTCCCCTTTAAAAGTAAATATTATTGAAGATGAGGAAGATATAGAATTAGAATCTTTGGAAATGAAAGTTGTTAAAGTTAAAGAAGAACTTTCTGAGACCGATAATTTAGCCAATAAATTGGTTGAAGATTTTGGACAATTTGATCCCACTTTAGAGCTTGCTAACTATCAATTTCCTCCTCTAGACCTTTTGACAAAATACGATTCGGAGAGCATCACCATTAACCAAGAAGAATTAGAAGACAATAAAAATAAAATTGTAGATACCTTAAAAAATTACAGTATAGGTATTGCCAATATTAAAGCTACTATTGGCCCAACGGTAACGCTTTATGAAATTGTTCCAGATGCTGGGATTCGTATCTCTAAAATTAAAAATTTAGAAGATGATATTGCATTATCTCTTTCAGCACTTGGTATTCGTATTATAGCACCCATTCCAGGAAAAGGAACTATAGGTATTGAAGTACCAAATAAAAACTCTACTGTAGTTTCCATGCGTTCAGTGATTGCTTCAAAGAAGTTTCAAAGTTCAGATATGCAACTGCCTATCG
Source organism: Confluentibacter sediminis (assembly GCF_003258355.1). Classification (GTDB taxonomy): domain Bacteria; phylum Bacteroidota; class Bacteroidia; order Flavobacteriales; family Flavobacteriaceae; genus Confluentibacter; species Confluentibacter sediminis. Next base: position 224,294 of record NZ_QKPO01000003.1, read on the forward strand.
CGTTGGGAAAAACCATTAGCAATGAAACACTGGTGGTCGATTTAGCAAAAATGCCCCATTTACTTATGGCAGGTGCTACAGGCCAAGGAAAATCGGTTGGATTAAACGCTGTTTTAACGTCGTTACTTTACAAAAAACATCCAGCAGAAGTTAAGTTTGTATTAGTTGATCCCAAAAAAGTAGAGCTTACACTTTTCAATAAAATTGAGCGCCATTATTTAGCCAAGCTACCCGATAGCGAAGATGCTATCATCACAGATAACACTAAGGTTATCAATACATTAAATTCTTTATGTATTGAAATGGATAATCGCTATGAATTACTTAAAAATGCTCTTTGCAGAAACATTGCTGAGTATAATGTAAAATTTAAAGCACGGAAATTAAATCCTAATGAAGGTCATCAATTTTTACCATACATTGTGTTGGTGGTGGATGAGTTTGCAGATTTAATTATGACGGCTGGAAAAGAAGTTGAAACCCCAATAGCACGATTAGCACAATTAGCACGTGCCATTGGCATCCATTTAATTATTGCTACACAAAGACCTTCTGTAAACGTGATTACAGGTATTATAAAAGCTAATTTCCCTGCTAGAATAGCTTTTAGAGTAACATCAAAAATAGATTCCAGAACTATTTTGGATAGTTCGGGGGCTGACCAACTTATTGGTCGTGGTGATATGCTATTTACACAAGGAAATGATGTGACTAGGGTGCAATGTGCATTTATTGACACACCAGAAGTTGAAAAATTGACAGACTTTATTGGATCACAAAAGGCCTATCCTGAAGCCTATGCGTTACCAGAATATATTGGAGAAGAAAGTGGCATGAGTATTGATATAGATATATCGGAAAGAGATAAACTCTTTAAAGATGCAGCCATTGTCATAGTTCAAGCGCAACAAGGTTCTGCTTCCCTACTCCAACGTAAACTAAAATTAGGTTATAACCGAGCAGGGCGATTAATTGATCAATTAGAAGCTGCGGGTATTGTTGGTCCGTTCGAGGGCAGTAAAGCTAGACAAGTATTAATAACAGATTTAACGACTTTAGATAAGTTTTTAGAAAATGAAAACATATAATGATAAAAATGAAAATTAAAAACATCATAACATTCTTATTACTATCAATTACGATTAGTAGTTCCTTTTCACAAAATAAAGGAAAAGCACTTTTAAATGAAGTATCCCAAAAAGTAAAAAGCTATCAAAACATTTCTATTGATTTCAAATATGTTTTAGAGAATACCGCAGAAAAAATAAAGCAAGAAACTCGAGGAGATGTGGTTTTACAAGGGGAAAAATATAAATTAAATATATTAGGTACTACACGTCTTTTTGATGGTAAAAAGCTTTACAGTATTAGCCCAGAAGATGAAGAAGTGACCATTTCATCACATAATGAAGATTCAGAAGACAATATAACACCAAGTAAAATGCTGTCTTTTTATGAAGATGGTTATACCTATGCTTTAGATATTGAACAAAATGTACAAGGCAGAAAAATTCAATATGTCAAGCTCACGCCTATAGACTCAAATTCTGAAATAAAATATATCCTATTAGGAATAGATGCACAAACAAAACATATCTACTCACTCATACAAATAGGAAAAAATGGTACTAAAACAACACTTACCGTTAATTCTTTTAAAACAAATGAGCCTTTATCAAAAACCTTATTTACCTTTGATGCCAATAAGTACAAAGACTATTACATCAATAAACTAGATTAGGTAAATTTCGTGTGAAAATATTAGACCGTTACATACTAACAACGTATCTTAAAACTTTTATTAGTGTGTTTTCTATTCTCATACTAATTTTTGCGCTACAAACCATTTGGCTATATATTAGGGAGTTAGCTGGAAAAGATTTAGATATTGCTGTTATAATTAAATTTTTAATTTATTTTTTACCTAAACTTATTCCCCTAGTATTACCACTTACTATATTATTAGCTTCCATTATGGTGTTTGGGAGTTTTGCAGAAAATTACGAGTTTGCCGCTATGAAATCTACCGGAATCTCTTTACAAAGAGCCATGTCTGGATTAAGTGTTTTTATAGTTATACTCGGTTTTACCACCTTTTTATTTGCAAATAATGTGATTCCATGGGCAGAATTTAACTCATTCAATCTTCGTAAAAATATTGCAAAACTAAAACCTGCTATGGCTATTGCCGAAGGACAATTTAATGAAGTTGGGGACTATAATATTAAAGTGGATAATAAAAGTGGGGATAAAGGCCAATATCTTAAGAATGTGATCATTCACATTAAAGCTGCCAATGGTACAAGGTATGCTGAAACCATAAAATCAAAAACAGGTGAACTTATAAGTAGTGAAAAATCGAATGTTTTAAAATTGGTTCTTAAAGATGGTAACTATTATAATGATCTACAACCTAAGGATATTACTGAAAGACAAAAAAAGCCTTTCGCAAAAAGCACCTTTGAAACATATACCATCAACATAGATTTATCTCAAGTAGATAATGTAGACCTTGACGATAAATCTTTAACTGACAAATATAACATGCTTAATATAAGCGGATTGAATTATACTTTAGATTCGCTTTCTAAAAAACACCAAGAAAATCAGGAACTATTTTCTAAATCCCTCTATCAACGGAGTAATATTGAGAAAAATCACAGTTCAGATGTTATAAGCTCAATTCCAGAGAACAAAGAACAAGTAAAATCTGATTCCATCTTTACAGGAAACATTTTAGATTTGTATCCTACAAATAAAAAAGTTCAATTTCTTAGAACATCAGTTAGCACCATAAGTAGTGTTGAACAATTTATTGAAACTAAAAAAAATAATATAAAAACTGATACTATTAATTACAACAGGCATATTATTTCATTACATGAGAAATTAGCATTAGGGTTTGCTTGTATTATCTTATTTTTTGTTGGTGCTCCCTTAGGTGCTTTGATTAGAAAAGGAGGTATTGGACTCCCTATGATAGTAGCTATTTTGATTTTTTTAACCTATCATTTTATTGGTATTTTCGCCACCAATAGTGCTAAAAGTGGGGGATTAAATCCCGTATTAGCCCCTTGGTTTTCAACATTAATCATGTTACCCTTAGGTGTATATTTTACTAAAAGGGCAACCGAAGATAGAGGTTTGTTTGAAATGGACAGCATTATGGATCCTATAAAGAAAATGTTGAACATAAAAGATAGTGATAGTGTAGACTATAAATTTCTATACTCGTTTACTAACGATAGGCTTAAAGACGCCATAAATAATTATGAGGCATTGGGGTATCAAGAAGGTATTCGGTTTGAAGCTATTAATTTATTGAACAGTAGAGGCATTAAAACTGAAGATTTAAATGACAACATTAAATTCAATAAGAATTTTGGTATGTCTCAAACTATAGTCAAAAATTTTAATGTACACTCAAAATTTTCAATTGTGCTTTATAGTATAGGCGTTATTTTATTGGTATTGTTTTTTGTTTTTAGAAATAATAAGTTACCATCTTTGGCGTCAGCATCTATACAATTAAGCTTAATATCATTGTTTTTATTTGTGGTTTACTACTTGAAATCCATGTTGAATTTATCCAACTTTTATAAGTACATTAATAAGAAATTAAAAATATCACATTTGATTTTATTGATAGTTGGATTACCATTATATATGATAACCTATCCCTTTTTAAAATCTAAAATCAAAGAAGATCTAAAACAAAATTGTTTAGAGTCTTTAAAATAAGCAATATCTTTGTATTATGATGATTGAAACTGAAACCACATATAGCTCGAAACAGTTTAAACTTAATACCATACATGATGCCATTGAAGACATTAGAAATGGTAAAGTAATTATAGTTGTAGATGATGCCAATAGAGAAAATGAGGGTGATTTTATAGCCGCCGCAGATAAAGCGACTCCTGAAATGATAAACTTTATGGCCACTCACGGAAGAGGTCTTATATGCGCACCTCTTACAGAAAAACGTTGTAAAGAATTACAATTGGATATGATGGTCAGCGTAAATACAGACCATATGGAAACGGCTTTTACGGTCTCTGTTGATTTAAGAGGACAAGGTGTAACTACAGGTATTTCCGCAAGCGATAGAGCCAAAACAGTAAAGGCTTTAATAAATGAAGATATCAAGCCACACGATTTATCTAGACCAGGCCATATATTTCCTTTAGTTGCCAAAGAAGGTGGTGTATTAAGGCGTACGGGGCATACCGAAGCTGCCATAGATTTTGCGAGGTTAGCAGGATTAAAACCTGCAGGAGTTATTGTAGAAATCATGAATGAAGATGGTACCATGGCCCGCTTACCTCACTTAATTGAAGTTGCTAAAAAGCTAAACCTTAAAATAGTTTCTATAGAAGATTTAGTTGCCTATAGAATGCAACATGATTCATTAATTGAGAAAAAAGAAGATTTTGATATTGAAACTCGCTTTGGAAGTTTTAGATTAAGAGCCTATAAACAAACTACTAATAATCAAATACATATTGCTTTAACAAAAGGTTTGTGGGAAACTAATGAAGCTGTATTAACCAGAATAAATTCTACGTTGGTTAATAATGATGTTTTAGGAACCTTAACAAACAATGTTGACCAGCAATTAAACAATATGTTTAAAGTCATTAATGATGCTGGGAAAGGGGCTATTATTTTTATTAATCAAGAAATTCAGTCTATTGATATATTAAGCCGATTAACTTTTTTAAAAGAAAATCAAAAAAATAATATTGTCACAAAAGCACCAAAAATCAATATGGATATCAGAGATTTTGGGATTGGTGCCCAAATATTACACGACCTAAACATCCACAAGCTACAATTAATATCCAATAGCCAGCAAACCAAGCGTGTGGGTATGATTGGCTATGGATTAGAAATTGTGGATTATGTTACTTATTAAGTATTTAAAACCTTTTTAATAACCTCTACCATTTTATTTGCTCTCATTTTAACTTCTTCTTCTGTCCAAGATAGTTTAATTAAACAAGATAAGTTTCTACCAATATAATGGTCAGATTGAAGAAATTCTTTAGTTTTTAGATATTCTAATCCTGTTCTAACTTCAGCCGAAATTGGGAAAAGCGATTTTAATTCTTTTAAATGATCCCATTTTTTTATATAATGCCAATTATTGTTATAATAATGAAAACAACCATCTATGCCACTTGTTTTAAACTCTTGCGCTACTTGAGTCGCGGTTTCTAAATCTGGTAAAAAGAAGTTTAAAAAGGCATAGCTTTCTTCACCGCCTTCTGGAACCGTTCTAAAAACAACTTCCGGAATTTGAGATAATGCTTCACGAAGCATACCATAGTTTTTCTTTTGAAGGTATAAAAACTCTGGCAGGCGCTTTATTTGCGCTAAACCTACAGCAGCGTGCAATTCTGATATCCTATAATTATATCCTAAAAATGGGTGTGTTTCTGCCCCCCTATCTTGTCCTATATGGTCATGACCATGATCGCTGTAATGGTCACAATTGGTGTAATACTGTTCATTATTAGTAATAACAGCTCCCCCTTCTCCACAGGTAATGGTTTTAACAAAATCAAAAGAAAAGCAGCCCAAATCACCAATACTGCCCAAAGGTTTGTTATTATAGGTTCCTCCAATGGCCTGGCAAGCATCTTCAATTAAAAGTAATTTGTGTTCATGACATATTTTTTGCAATGCAGTCATATCTCCCATGCTACCACACATTTGAACCACCATAACGGCTCTCGTTTTGGATGTGATAGCAGCTTCGACTGCCTTTGGACTTAATGTTAAGGTTTCATCAATATCAACCAAAACAGGAATGGCTCCTAACGCCATGATGGCTTCAAAACTGGCTACAAATGTGAACGTAGGCATAATCACCTCATCACCTGCCCCAACTCCAGCAGATGCCAATGCAAGTGTTACAGCCGTCGTACCACTAGACACGAGTTGTGCATATTTAGTTTTAAATGATTTTTGTAATGCTATCTCTAATTCTTTTGCTTTCCAATGCCCATTACGCATGCCGTCAAAGCCATAACGCATTAAAACCCCGTTCTCTAAAACGTCATTTACTTCTTTTCTTTCTGCGTCACCAAATAATTCAAATCCTGGCATAATATATTTTTATAAATTATAATTCAAAAACGGTATCTGAGATAGCTTTTCTCACTTTTTTAAACCCTGCAAACATATCATCTTCAGCTCTGTAGCCGACAGGCAATAATAAAACAGATTTTAACCCTTTTTCTTTCAGATTAAGAACATCATCATATTTCTCGGGAATGAATCCTTCCATTGGGCAAGAATCTATACCTTCAATAGCACAAACGGTCATTAAATTTCCTAACGCGATATAGGCTTGATTCATGGACCATTGTTGTTGTTCTTTAGCAGACATGCCCGTCATAGTCTTTATAAGATTATTTCGATAAGGCTCTAAAATGGTTTCAGATGTGTTCCTTATGGTTTTAATACTGTCAAAATAATCATTTACATCTTTATCTATAATAGTGTTTTTAATGCAAATCACCAATAAGTCTGAGGCATCAATAACTTGTGCCTGTTTAAAAGAATGCTCTAAGAGCAAAGTTCTTAACTTACTATTTTTAACAACCACCAAACTTATGGTCTGTAAACCAAAAGACGTTGCTGTTAAATTAAAAGCTTGCTTTAATATATTTAATTTAGAAATTGGAAGTTTCTTGGTTTTATCGAACTTCTTAGTAGCGTATCGCCATTCTAAACGTTTTATGATATTCATATTTGTATGTTAAACGTTTACAAAAATAAGATTTGAAATTTTGTTTTACTATGATAATGACGAATTTAATATGATTGATTTTTGTGTTTGTTTACTTTTTAAAAATAAATATAAAACATCTAAAAAAAAGCATAAAAAAAGTTTTAAAAAAACGATCTTTTATTTGAAAGAAATAAAAAAGGGTTCTATATTTGCACCCGCATTCAGCGAATAGCTGATGAGGCACTCAAGGAGAAATGGCAGAGTGGTCGAATGCGGCAGTCTTGAAAACTGTTGAGGGTCACACCTCCGGGGGTTCGAATCCCTCTTTCTCCGCTGGGAATGTATCAAATTCCACTAAAACCCTGTAAATTAAATGTTTACAGGGTTTTTAATTTTATTCAATATCAAATAAAACCATAAAATATCAAATAAAAAGTGCGGGATTCGGTGCTTATTTTTTAAAATAAAATTTACGCACCGAATTGATTTTTAAACACTGTAATACAATGGTTTACGAGCATGGTGTGATTTTTATAATTGATTATTTTTTTTGTATTTTAGTGGAGATAAAAAATACGCACCGATGCAAACTACATTCACCATGCTATTCTACCCACGAGGAAACGATATTGACAAAAACGGTTATGCGCCATATATGCACGCATCACTGAGAATGGTAAGCGAAGTGAGTTTAGTATAAGGCGTAAAGTGCAATTAACGCGATGGAATTCTGATGCAGGTAAAATAAGAGGCACTACTCCAGATGTTCGGGAATTGAATAAATATCTTCTCTCAATAGAACTCAAGATCAATAAAATTCAAGAACAACTCTCAGAAAACAACATTTTGATTACAGCTGAAAAAATCAAAAACATCTATTTGGGAAAGAATAGCAATCAAAAGATGCTATTGGTGATTTTTCAAGAACACAATGATAAAGTTAATGAGTTAGTGGGCAAAGATTTTTCAGCTGGAACAGCATAACGCTATAAAACGGCAATGAAGCATGTTACTGATTATATTCTGAAAGAGTATCAAGTTAAAGATATTCCTGTTAGAGAAGTAGATCTTAAGTTTATTACTGGATTTGAATATTATCTAAAAACAACAAGAAGCTGTACTCACAATTCAGCAATTAAATACATAACGAATGTAAAAAAAATCATTCACATTGCCTTTGCCAATGACTGGATTAGCAAAGACCCTTTATTCATTGGAAAGCCAAACTTAAAATTGTGGACAGGGAATTTCTAACAAGTGAAGACATTCAAAAAATAGTTGAAAAGGATTTTTCAACTGACCGATTGAACCAAGTTAAGGACATCTTTATTTTTAGTTGCTTTACTGGTTTGGCCTATGCTGATGTAAAAAAGCTTACCAAAAATGATATTGTTATTGGTATTGATGGCCAAAATTGGATTAAAACCAAAAGAACAAAAACAGATACCAGAAGTAATATTCCTATTCTTTCAATTCCCCAGGCAATTATTGATAAATACGAAGCACATCAGGAATCTTTGGACACTGAACTTTTGCTTCCTGTTTTAAGCAACCAAAAAATGAATGCTTATCTCAAAGAAATTGCGGATTTATGTGGAATAAATAAAAATCTAACATTTCATCTAGCTCGTCATACGTTTGCAACTACCGTAACACTTACTAATGGAGTCCCTATTGAATCCGTAAGTAAAATGTTTGGACACAAATCTTTGAGAACTACTCAGCACTATGCAAAAATAATTGATAAAAAAGTAAGTGAGGATATGAATGCATTAAGAAATAAATTTCAATTAGAGGAATCCATAAGCAATTCATAATTTAGTTTTAATTGCCAAAATCCTATGTCCATAATGCTCTTTTAATTCAATCAGCAATTTTTCATTATCTCTTAATACGAATTTAGGCAAGACGTAAACAAATTTAGCTTTTTGTTTATCCTTAATTATTTTTGGCATATTATGTCTATAAATAACTTTATATTCCAATCATATTGGGGTCATTCGCGCATTAGAAGAACAGCATATCATACCTACACATATAGCGGGCTCAAGTATAGGTGCTATATTGGGTGCTTTATACCCTTAAGGATATGATTGGAAAGAGATGTTGACCTTTTTCAGAACCATTCAGATATTAGAATTAAAAAAATATGCAGTAAAAAAACTAGGTATTATCGATGCTTAAAAATTCTATAGTTCCTTTAAACTATATCTCAAAAAAGATGATTATTCGGTTCTAAAAAAATAATTATTTATTACAGCTACCAATGTACTAAATGGTGAACTGGCGTATTTAACGATGGTGAATTGATAAAACCCGGATTGGCATCTGTAGCCTTTCCTGGGATATTCGCTCCCGTTGACATAAAGGGTTCCTATTATGTAGATGGCGGTGTTTTAAACAATTTTCCAGTAAACCTATTAAAGAATACTTGTGATATCATTATAGGTGTTTATGTTAATGGTTTTGTTACCATAGCAATAGAGGATTTAAAGCATTCCCACAATGTGGTAGAAAAGGTTTTTAAATTAATAACCCTAAGAGAAGATATCAAAAGATTCAAAACATTAAATACCTATAAGTTACAAAAACGGTACAGTACAGGATGGAGTCTTATCATTCTTAATCTATTTTAGCCATAACTAATTTTGAGAATCCACATGGATAATTAGTTTATTAGTTAATTAGTTTAGTAGTTAATTTTGATTAATTTGAATTACCAGATTCGTTCGTAATCTGGTAATTCATTTTATTTAATCTTCAAAAAAAATGAAGAGAAGAGAAAAATCGTGAAACTAATGCTACTTTCTTTTGTGGAATTGTCTTTATCCTGTAAGGAAAAGAAAGTATGATGAAACGGTCAAAGAAAACAAAGTAGACAACAAAAATGAGCAATTACTAAAACAAAACAACTTTGCCACAAGTATTGATGGAAAACATGTCAAGTTCTATTGGATAAAAAACAATGACGTTGAAGTAGCTAGTGATAGTAATGCTTTTGGTCATTATAAGTGATTGGCACTTTACTTCCAATGGTAATGTTCGTGGATTTCAAGCTAGAAGTGTTGTTGGAGATTGTTTTTATTAAGCTTTTGGAAAAGCATTTGAATCAGTATAATCAGTAAAGTTAAAAGTTATTATAAAAAAATTCATATTATAATGAAAAACGAAAAAAAATCAGTTATTGTATCAAGAAAAGATCTTATACCTTTTATCTTAGTAACTTCATTGTTTGCATTATGGGGGTTTGCAAATGCCGTGACAGATCCTATGGTACAAGCCTTTAAAAAAGTATTGGAACTGTCTAATTCAGAGGCGGCATGGGTACAAATGGCATTTTATGGTGGGTATTTCTGTATGGCTTTGCCAGCAGCCTTGTTTATGAGAAGGTATTCTTATAAAGTAGGAATATTAATTGGCTTAGGATTGTATGCCATAGGAGCCTTATTGTTTTACCCAGCAGCAATTACAGGTCAGTTCTGGTTTTTTTGCCTAGGGCTGTATATTTTAACGTTTGGATTGGCTTTTTTGGAAACAGCAGCTAATCCATTTGCATTGGCTATGGGCGACAAAGAAACAGCAACACAAAGGTTGAATTTGGCTCAGGCTTTTAATCCTGTGGGGTTAATTGTTGGTTTATTTGTAGCTCAACAATTTGTTTTAAAAAACCTACAATCAGATGATGTAGTAAATTTTAAAGCTTTAGATCAAGTGTCGAAAGTTCTAATTAGAACGTCGGATTTAATGGTAATAAGAAATCCTTACGTTATATTAGGTCTTGTCATTTCAATGGTATTTGTCTTGTTTTTGGTTAGTAAAATGCCCCAATCCAAACAAGATGGAGAGATGCCAAACATTGGCGAAACATTTGCGGCTTTAGGAAAAAATAAGAAATATGTATTAGGAGTCCTGGCTCAAGTACTATATGTTGGTGCACAGATTATGTGTTGGACATACATTTATCAATATGCTGAAGCCATAAGTATAGATAGTGTCACGGCAGGTTACTACCAAATGGCTGCTTTTATTTTTTTTACAATAGGTAGAGGCATTGGTACTTATTTGTTGCGTTTTATAAGCTCAGGCAAATTATTGATGTATTTTGCTCTATTGGCAACCGTATTTTCATTAGGAACTATAATCATAGAAGGAGATGTTGGTTTGTATTGTTTGGTAGGGGTTTCTTTTTGTATGTCCTTAATGTTCCCCACTATCTATGGCATCGCTTTGGGTGATTTGACCGAAGAACAGTCTAAGGTTGGGTCTGCTGGTTTGGTAATGGCTATTGTTGGAGGGGCTTTAATGCCAAAAATGCAAGCTATTATCATTGATATAGGTGGAAATGGCGTTGCCGACACTACTATACTAGGAGTTTCCGAGATTAACTTTTCCTTTATATTACCAATGATTTGCTTTGTTTATATAGCTTGGTATGGAAATAGGGTCATAAAGAGTTAAATAGTTTTCAATAAATTGTAAATTGATAAAGATATTTTATTGTGATACACTTTAAACCTGCACCATTAAAGTGTGTTTTCTTGAAAAAATTATACACCTGTTAATACAAGCTCTAGAACAAAATATTTTACTCTCTTTTGTATAAATTCTGAATTGAAATTTTTGTTCAATATTAATTTATCTAACTCTAAATCTTACGTGTTTATACGCATGTTTATACGCATTTTGATTAAACTATCCTGTTAAGCCTCTAGTTATTCGAACAATTTAAATTGTCCTAAATCCATCTTCCTTTTCTATTTGTTCACCATCATTTTCTAAATAACGTAAGTTCGATATAAATTCCAATAAAATATTTTTGTTAAAACACTGACATTTAATTTTTTGTCATATCAACAGAGCATTCTTAACCAATTCTTTGTTTCAATACTAACCTACACATTTGCATGGAATCGTTTACCTAAAAAAGTAAATGCTTTATTTCCGGATGAATTCTATAAGACTCCCTATCCATAATACTCTTTATGGGTATTCTAACCACGATTGTTACCGATAATAAGATAAGGACACTATAAACTCCAAAATGACATGGTAAGATTTTATAACCGATTCTCTAAAAACTGTAACTCAAATCGTAATGTAATACCTTCATATATTTCTTTTGCATTCAAGTTTTATACGGTTGATAAAATTCTTTACTATATTTCAATGGAAATAATAAATGATCTAAACAACCAACTTTTAGTATAGCTTTTGAAAAAAGTCATTCTTATTTACAGAATTACACTTTTAAAGGTGTTTTAATAAGCCCTGAGAAATCTCTCTAAAATATTTGGATTAGATGGGGTTTAGAACATATAATTATAAGAAAGCTTTCATGCATATTGCTTTTTTTGATAATATTTACTGAAGGCTAAAAATAAAACACCACACAGCAACCATGCAGGAAATGTAACAAACGATAAAAACACATCAAATTGCAAAGAAATAAAATAGAATAAACCAAAACTAATGCCCCAAGCTAATATAACAGCTGTGTTAAATTTTATATTAGCTACCTCAGCATAGTTTTTAATGACCCCAGCTTTTTCAGAGAAGAAATGTTCAAATACAATTATGGCTCCAAAGGGTGCTAAAATAAATCCATACAAGGCAACAAACCCTAATAATTTCATCGCGAATGCAGGGAATAAACCAGCAATAGTGGCTAATGAGCCTGCAATAATTGTAACTTTAGCTGTAGATAATTTTGGAAATATCGCTTGAAATGCTAACCCTGCTCTATAGATAGTAGGATTTGCTGTTGTCCAACCAGCTAAAACAACAGCAATAATTCCGAAAATGCCAATGGCATTGTATGCTAAAGGACCAGGAGCAACAGGAGGAGCTTCTCCGGAGGATAAAAATGCTTGAGCTTCGGGGGATTGTATATATACAGCATATAGTAAAGCGGCAGATATCCATGCCATATAATGACCTACATACATTCCAGCAGCTGTTGTCCATCCAGAACTAGCTTTTTTTGCAAACCTAAAAACGGATAAATCAGACATTCCAATATGCATAGCGGCATTAGCAAACCAAGACCAAATAACTACATGCCAAAAAGTATATTTTATTTGACCAGGAAACGGGGCTCTTCCTTCTTCCCAAATATCCCAAAACTCAGAAAAGCTAGTCACACCTAGTTGTTTTAAAGCCACAATTCCACATACCACAAAGGCTAACACAATAACAGGTGACATCCAATTGGCAGCTTTGGCAACAGTATCATAACCACGTGCAGCTATTAAGGAGATAACTGTTCCTATGGCAAGAACTATAATAATCCAAGAGACTCCGTTAGGCATGGTATCTGTTAATTTTGGCATTGGCATATTAAAAGGAATTCCAACAGCAGTTGCAGAGACGGTAATCATAGAGCCAGCTAAAAAGCAGAAAAGAATACCATTTGCTAAGTTATAACCAGTAACAAGGTTTTTACCACAAATTTTTTCTAATTGAAAATATAACGTTAATCTATTTTTAACAGCAATTTCTGCAGTTAAAAAACGCCAGCTCAATACCGCTAACAAATTACCAATTAGTAAACCTATAATAAGATCAAAAGCACTAACACCAGCTGTTAAAAATAATGGGCCAATAACAAATTCAGTACCTGCAGCATGCTCTCCGGCATACATGCCCAAAAAGCTTTTCCAGCTTTTAAGTTTAGATTTTGGAACTGGTGTTCTTTCAAATTCACCTCCTGAAATGTCTTCTATTATATCTTCTTCTTTATGATATTGTGTCATTGATATTTTTCGTTTACAAAGTTACTAAGGGTGTCCTTTTAAGAGTTTGGGTTCTTTAGAATGTAATCTAAAATACTAATTTATAGAGTAATTAGTATTCCTATGAATTGATATTCTAAGCCGAAAATAGAATATGATTTAATTAATTCTATCCTGTACTGTCCCGTATTGCATTTGTATTGCTAAATAAATTTATGGTATGTGTTTAATATTATTTGATTTAAGAAAAGCAGGAAGGGACAGGACGGATAATACTTTATAAATAACAAAATTTGAATGTGAAATAATCAAATAAAAAAATGAAGGTAGGTTTATTTATACCATGTTATATCAATCAATTATACCCACAAGTTGCTATTGCTACTTTAGAATTATTGGAGAAATTAGGGCAAGACGTTTACTATCCAGAAGGGCAAACCTGTTGTGGACAACCGCTTGGTAACTCTGGCTATGAGGAAAATTCAAAGGGAGCTTGTCAAATATTTGTTGAAAATTTTAAGGAATACGATTATATAGTTGGACCATCGGGAAGCTGTATCTATCATGTTAAACACCATTTTGATATTTTAGAACAAACCCCCGAAGTAATCAAGGTAAGGGACAATGCTTATGAGTTGTGTGAATTCATAGTAAAAGTGCTAGGAAAAATCAATCTCGGGGCATCTTTTCCATATAAAGTAGGGTTGCACAAAAGCTGTCATGGTTTAAGGGGACTCAAACTAGGGTCTTGTTCTGAGAAAATGGATGCTTATTATTCTATAGAAGAAAATTTATTAAATCAAGTCATAGGATTGAAGTTAATGATCTTATCAAGAAAAGATGAATGTTGTGGATTTGGAGGTACCTTTTCTGTATTTGAAGAAGCTATTTCAGTTAAAATGGGAAAAGATAGAATTAAAGACCATATTGACAGTCATGTTGAAGTGATTACAGGAGCAGATCATTCATGTTTAATGCATTTAGAAGGTTTAATCAATAGAAATAAACAGCCATTAAAAGTAATGCACATTGCCGAAATTTTAAATAGTTGTATTTAATATGAGCCATTCGAAAAAAGCGGAAATATTCAACAAAAATGAAGCAAAGGTCAATTGGCATGATAAAGCATTATGGTATGTTAGAGAAAAAAGAGACCTCTCAGCCCATAAGGTTCAAGGATGGGAATATTTAAGAGAATTAGCATCTGGTATCAAAGCAAATGTGCTATCGAATCTAGATGAATACCTGATTCAGTTTGAGAAAAATGCACAAAAAAATGGAATTAAAGTACATTGGGCCTCTAATGCTGAAGAACATAATATAATTGTAAACAATATATTGGCTGAGCATAATGCAAAAAAAGTAGTGAAAAGCAAATCTATGCTTACCGAAGAGTGTCATTTAAACCCCTATTTAGAATCCAAAGGGATTGAGGTCATTGATACAGACCTAGGTGAGCGTATTGTTCAATTAGCAAAAGAATCCCCTAGCCATATTGTATTGCCAGCCATACATAAAACAAAGGAGGAGGTGGATATTTTATTTCAAGAATATCTGGGAACAAAACCAAATTTTGGCAATCCAGAGTATCTAACACATGAAGCCAGAAAACATCTAAGAGATAAATTTTTAAAAGCAGATGCAGCTATAACAGGTGTTAATTTTGCTATTGCAGATACTGGTGGTTTTGTAGTTTGCACCAATGAAGGAAATGCTGATATGGGAGCGCACTTGGCAAAAGTGCATATCGCTTGCATGGGAATTGAAAAAATAATTCCAAAAGAAAAACATTTAGGTATATTTTTAAGGTTATTAGCAAGAAGCGCAACGGGTCAACCCATTACAACCTATTCTTCTCATTTTAATAAGCCAGCTACTGGAAAAGAAATGCACATTGTCATTGTAGATAATGGAAGAACCGAACAATTAAGTAGAGAAGATTTCAGGGCTTCTTTGCATTGCATTAGGTGTGGAGCCTGTATGAATACCTGCCCTATTTACAGAAGAAGTGGTGGTCATAGTTATGATGCTACCATTCCTGGCCCTATTGGATCTATTTTATCACCAGGGATGGATATGAAAAAACACAGTTCTTTACCATTTGCTTCCACCTTATGTGGCTCTTGCTCAAATGTATGCCCAGTAAAAATCAATATTCACAAACAGCTATATAAATGGAGACAGGTTATTGTTAAACAACAAAAACAGCCCCTATTAAAAAATTCAATATTAAAAATTGCAGGAGTGGTTTTATCAAAACCTAGGCTGTATAGTTTATCAGGAAAGTCTGCTAGATTTATTTTAAAAAAAGCACCTAAATTCATGATATATAATAGATTAAATACTTGGGGAAAAGCACGCGACTTACCAGAGGTGAAAAATGAAATCTTTGATGAATGGTACAAAAAGAGAACTAAAAATGGGTAGAGAAGCAATTTTAATATCAATACGGGAAAATAAGCCCACATTACTTCCTTTACCAGATATAGACCTAAATGCTTTTTCTGAGGAAACAAATTTGGCAGAAAGGTTTAAAGATAATGTTAAACTAGTTGGAGGTAGAATTAAAGAAATTGCATTAGCAGATCTTGATAGGGAAATTAAAGAAATGTTCCCTAATGCCAAACAAATTGTTTGTGAACTAGAGAATTCCTCATTAGGCAATATTTCAATTTTTGAAAATACTGATCCACATGATCTTGCACTAATCGATTTAGCCATCATAAAAGGAGATTTGGGAGTTGCTGAAAATGGTTCAATTTGGATTTCTGAAAATCAATTTACCCTACGTGCACTTCCATTTATTACAAATGATTTAGCTATTGTTTTATCTAAAGAGGCCATATGCCTCCACATGTTAAATGCATATGAGCTTATTGCTCAAAGGGAAAGAAATTTTGGTCTTTTTATTTCAGGCCCATCAAAAACAGCAGATATAGAACAATGCTTGGTTATTGGAGCTCAAGGTGCTATGAGTTTAACAGTATATGTAGTATAAATACACAAAAAACTCAACGAGCTAATCCTGTAATTTTTTATAGAAGATTTAATTGGTACTAAGCTAAAAATTTCTTTCTCAATTCTTCAACTTGATCATCGTTAATTGGTACCATGTTGCCCAAGGAAGTTCCTAATACAATTGATTTTGCACTAAATTCCGCTACTTCAAGATAATCAAATGTTTGCAGTAGTTTATCACCGGTAATAATCACAGAATCATTTTCAATGATCAATGCGGTTGGGCAATTTTCTATAATTTTAGAATGTGTATTCGTTTTAAAATGACTTCCATATTTGATAGACTGAATGTCTTGTAAAAAAATCCAGCTTTCAGGAATGGTACGTACGTTCAAATAGGATTTCGTAACTCCAAATGCCATTAAGTATGGAGATTGTGTCATAATTATAGAATTTACTTCAGGATTTCGTTTATAAATTTCTTGATGTAGCCATGTCGCCCTACTCGGTTTTTTCCCTTTTTCACGCTTACCTTTCTTTATTTGAACAATATCATCAATATTTATATCCCAACGATTTATATTAGTAGGCGTTATTAGGAAATCATTGTTTTTCCATCTCATAGAAACCGTGCCATAAGTACTTATCATTAAGCCTTGCTGACAAGATCTTTGCACTATTTTGCATATTTCTATTCGTTTCTCTACTTCATCAGAAGGATATTCGATTGATTTCATTTCTGGAATCATATAATTATTTTGAGATTCAAATTCATCAATCTGTGAATCTTCCAAATAACTTGGTGTTCCAATTTGAGAACCATATAAAATAGTTCGAGCACAAAATTCTAAAGCTTCAAAACGTTCAAAGGCATCCGTTAAATTACTTCCTCCTAAAACGGTTCCGTGATTTTCCATAATGATCGCTTTAAACCCTTTTTTAAATTCATCGGCAATCACTTTTCCTAAATCTTCACTACCAGGTAATTTATATTTTGCATAACCAATAGGACCACAAATATGTCTGGCTTGTGAAATAATATTCGTATTAGGTATTTGACGTACAATACTAAAAGAAACAAGTGCTGGTGGATGTGCATGTATCACCGATTTAATATCAGGACGCTCTTCATAAATGGCTTTGTGAAATGGAAATTCTGAAGAAGGTTTATGCTTCCCAATTATAGTTCCATCTTTTTTAACACAAATAATATCTGATGGTCTTATGGAGCCTTTGTCTATAGCCGATGGTGTTATCCATATATCACCAGCATCATCTATAATTGAAATATTACCCCCAGAAGTGGTGGTCATACCTCTTTTATAGATTCGACTAATAATCTTAGTAATTTGATCTCTTGGATGCTCTAATTTTATATTCTGTGACATTATATTTAATATTAAAACTTGTTCAAAAAATGGCGGCTAAAGTGATTTTATGATTAATAGATATTTAGCTGATAATAAATGGGACATGCTTTTTTAATGAATAGTTTTTTTTAAGGAATTTAGAATTAAGTTTTGAATCAGAAATAACTATTGCAGCACCTAAAGCTGATCCTAGGGAAGAATCGGTAGTTCGCAATTTCATATTTCTGAAATGATGTGATAGTAATCTAACATACAGATCATTATCGCTAAATCCACCATCTATATATAATCGTTTAATAACATCGCCATCAATAACATCTTTGATGCTTTTAATTTGCAACATGACTAATTCAATCATTAATTGATGGTATGCGTATTCAAATTTAGTGTATGGTATTTTTGTTTTAGAGGGCATATCTTCATCTATAATCCCTTCCCATTTAAACATATGCTCAAAATCTTTATTGATTTCTGTATAAATGTCACCATCAAACTTAACATGACGATGGTAATCTTCGGGAACCCCAAAATGTTTATCTAATTTACTAACCTGAATTTTATATTCATTGCCTAAAAATAAACGAGTGGCTTTAACAGATTTCCCATTGATTCTCATATAATTTATAGAATCTTTATTAGCTGTATCCCCAGAAATAGGATGATCGGTAAACGGATTTAATGAGATGCTCCAAGTACCTGTCGACACTAATACAAATTTTTTCTTTACACTTCTTACATAAGGCAATAATGCGGCAGAACTGTCATGGATACCTACGCCAATTTTAATACGTTTTCCGTTATAGTTCATATTTATGCTGGTTTCTGTCGATACAATGGTAGGTAATATCGAATTTAAACCTTCTTTATAAACCCATGAATGGTAATCCTTTTTTGTATAATCCCATAATGCAGTATGGCAACCTATACTGGTATATTCACTTAAAGGAATGCCTGTAAAAACATAACTTAGGTATTGTGGTAAATGTAAAGAATATTTTATTTTTTTGAAAACCTCTGGTTTGGCATACTTAATCCAATAGAGCTGTAATCCAGAGTTTAAAAGGCTTAAATCAAAACACCCAGTAGTATTTATAAAGTCTTTTTTGGGGCCATATTTCTCAATAAAGGATTCAATGATACTGTCATCTATTTGTTTTGTATAATTGTAAAGTGGCGTTAATACATCTCCATTCTCATCAAGATGCACTAAACTTGCTCCATAAGTAGAAAAATTAATAGCCTGTACATTAAATTCGGAATCATGAAGTATGTTCTCAAAAACCCGCTTCAACCATTCTTGAAGTACTGGTAAATTTTCAGTGGAATATCCATCTTCATCTTTTATTTCATTAAAACGAATGTATTCTTTATGGACTTCTTTATAATTTTTATCAAAAAGAAAGAATTTTTTATTGGTTTTACCTATATCAAAAACGGCTGTTACATCTATCATAACAATATAAATTATAATCCTGTTGCCACGGTATGTTTACCTCTTTCTTTTATTAACTGATTTCTTATATCTAAATAGCGGTATGCATTGATGGGGCTTAAGGCACCACCTAACTCTAACCTAGCCTTTTCAAGTAATGGTCTAACATCTGTCCTGTAAGCATATTGTAAAATTTCCTGACATTCTACAACATCATTATTTAATTGGGCTGCTTTTAACTGGTTTTGATCAATTAAAAGGGCTTTAGCATAAGCTTCTTGAATTGCTTCAAGAGACTGAAGCAAATCTTCTAAAGGGTCTTTTACGTTATGGCTTGCATCAATCATCCAGGCTAAGTCTGGATTTTGTGGGTTGTTTTGCATACCATATACTAATTCGTTGAAAATTAAAAAGAGGGCATATGGTTTGATACTTCCAACGGTTAAATCGTCATCACCATATTTACTGTCATTAAAGTGAAAACCTCCTAATTTACCTTTTAGCATTAAAATAGAAACTATTTGTTCTATATTACTATTTGGTAAATGATGTCCTAAATCTACAAGTGAGTATGCTTTATTTCCACAAGCATTAGCTAACATATAAGATGTACCCCAGTCTTGGATAACTGTACTATAAAAGTTTGGTTCGTATGGTTTATATTCAATAAGCATACTCCAATCGTTAGGTAGCCCTTTGTAAATGTCCTTTAAACTATTTTCTGTATGTTGAAACGCGTTTTGAAAGTTGTTTTGTCCAGGAAAACAAGAACCATCAGCTAGCCAAACCGTTAAACTTTTTGATCCTAATTTGTCACCAATATTGATAACGTCTAAGTTATGCTGAATTGCTTGCTGTCTTACGGCTTCACTGGTATTACTTAACGAGCCATATCTATAACTTTCTTTAGCATTTTTTTGATCTTGAAACGTGTTTGAATTTACGGCGTCAAACTTAATATCTAAACTAGATCCTAATTCTTTAATAGCCTTATAGTCTTCAGGCACATCCCATGGAATATGTAAAGAAACTGCTCCCGCCGTTTTTGTTAAAGCATGTAATATACCAACATCTTCTATTTTTTGTTCCAATGAAGAAGGCTCTCCATAAAACGAAAATCTTCCAAAGCGAGTTCCTCCAGCTCCTAAAGCCCAACTAGGAATTGCAACTTGAAAGTCTTTTAATTTGTTAATTATGGTATTAACGTCTACACCATTATTTGTTAAGCTATTTGATAAAAAATCAAAATGGTTCTTATGTGATTCAAGATTATTTTTATTAGAATCTTGGATATTCTGTTCTTCTACTTTCATATACTTTACGTAAAAAAAACTTCCATAAATATAATAACGATTAAGTTAGGGAAGTTTTCCCAAATTAAACTAACTCAAACTATAATTATCTTACAAATGCATTAGCCATTCCACCATCAACATTTATAATGTTTCCAGTTGTTTTATCTAGAACGGCAACCAATGAAAACACACCATTGGCAATGTCTTCTGGATATATAATTTCATTTAATAAATTTCTTTTTGCGTAATGCTCAGGCAATTCTTCAACTGTAATGCCATAAGCCTTCGCACGACCTTCTGCCCATGCCCCTTCCCATATTTTACTACCTACTATAACACCATCGGGGTTTACTGTATTGACTCGTATTTTATCAGAGGCTAACTCAGCGGCTAATAAGCGTGCCATATGCTGTTGTGCAGCTTTGGCTGTTCCATAACCAACATTGTTTGGTCCAGAAACCAAGCCATTCTTACTAGCTATACTTATAATGTTTCCACCCAAATTTTGCTTACGCATCACTTCAACACCAGCTTTTGCTAATTCAAACTGACCTTTAACCAATACGTTTTGTAAAATGTCCCAATCTTTTTCTGTCGTTTCTTCAATAGGTTTAGAGATTGCCAACCCGGCACTATGCACAATAATATCTACACCACCAAACTCTAAACATGCTTTTTTATAAGCATCTTTAATAGAATCGTAACTAGTAACATTACAAATTGCATAGGTAGACACATCCCGTTTATAGTTAGCCTGTGCTTCTTTTAAACTATCTTCATTAATGTCTGTTAATACAACATTTGCTCCTTCTTCAACCAATTTATCAGCAATTGCTTTTCCAATACCACCCCCAGCCCCAGTGACAAGAGCTACTTTTCTAGACAATGGTTTTTCTTTTGGCATTCTAGAAAGTTTAGCTTCTTCTAATAACCAATATTCAATATCGAAAGCTTCTTGTCTTCGTAAAGAAGTATATTCGGTAATCGCTTCAGCACCACGCATTACATTGATAGCATTAATATAAAACTCACTAGCTACACGTGCTGTTTGTTTGTCTTTAGAGAAGCTAAACATTCCAATTCCTGGATAAATAATAATTACTGGATTAGGGTCACGCATAGCAGGACTATTAGACTTTTTACAAGTATTATAATAATCTGCGTACTCTTTTCTATATTGCTGAAAAGCAGGTTCTAATTTTTCCAGAATCGCTTTTGAATCTGATAAATCTTCATGGGCATCTAAAGTTAAAACTAGAGGCTGAATTTTCGTTCTTAAAAAATGGTCTGGGCAAGAAGTTCCTAATGGCGCTAATCTAGCTAAATCATTACTGTTTATAAACTCTAATACCACATCGCTATCAGAAAAATGTCCAATCATTCTTTTTTCAGAAGAACATAAACCTCTTAATAAAGGCATTAATTGAGCTGCTTTATCTAGGCGTTCTTCTTTTGGAAGGCTTTCTATTTTTTGTCCACCAAAAACAGATCCTTTTTCTTTTATCTTGTTTTCAATATATTCAGAAGCTGTTTCAATAACTTCTAAACTATTTATATAGCATTCATAAGAGGTGTCTCCCCAAGTAAATAAACCATGACTTCCTAATACGATACCTCTAATATCAGGGTTGTCAGCCAGGCATTTTTCCAGTTGAAGACCTAAATCAAAACCAGGACGTTGCCAAGGTACCCATCCCATAGTATCACCCCAAATTTCTTTAGTTACTTTTTCACTGTCTTTTGCAGCAGCTACAGCAATCAAAGCATCTGGATGTAAATGGTCAATGTGCGCAAATGGTAGTAATCCATGAAGTGGTGTGTCGATAGATGGTGCTTTACTATCTAAATCATAAATACAATGGTTAAAAAGACCAACCATGCGATCCTCATCACTTAAACCTCCGTAAACATTTTTTAAATCGCGTAATCTGCCAGTATATAAACCAGCAATTCCAGAACGAGTTAATGTCCCAATATCACCACCAGAACCTTTTACCCACATAACCTCAACATCTTCATTGGTTAAAGGGTCTTTTTCTATGGTCTTACAGCTGGTATTTCCACCGCCATAATTAGTGATTCTTAAATCAGCTCCTAATATATTTGAACGGTATAAAAACAAAGCAACTTGATCGTCAGCTAATACATTTGCTTTATCATCATCCCACAGGTAGTCTACGTAATTAAATTTTTTTGTATTTGTGTTCATATTAATTATATATAATTCTTGACTAAAGTATAACAGAACCAAAAAAATTCTGTCCTGTACTGTCCAGTTTTCTTTAATTTAAAAATATATTTTAGGATATCTTTAGACTAAGTTCTAAATTAAAAAGAGTTATTCAATTTTCGGAACAAAGCAGGATAGTATTCGTCTTCAATATGCATAAATTTGTTTTTATAAAAAAGATTTTATTTTTTTTCTTTGTTGGAAGCACAGAAATGTATTCTTTAGTATTAAACAACTAAATTTAGGGTAATGAAAATGATGAAATTTATTAGGATTGATGAAAATTCAAGAGTTCCTAAATACCAACAAATAGTTAATTCTATAATTCACAATATTTCCGAAGGAAATCTTACAATCGACCAAAAAATTCCATCGATTAACATGTTGAGTGAAGAGTTTTATTTATCAAGGGATACCGTAGAAAAAGCATACAATATTTTAAAAGAACGAAATATTATTTCCTCTATTAGAGGAAAAGGGTATTACATAACGAGAACTAAGTTAATATCTAAAGTAAACATTCTGTTTCTTGTAAATAAACTTAGTTCTTATAAAATGCGTACATATAATTCATTTATAGATAGTATTGGAGCAAATTCACATACGGATTTACATATTTATCATTGTGATGAATCTTTGTTTTTAAATTTATTAGAAAAACACAAATCAGCTTATGATTATTATGTAATCATGCCTCATTTTAAAACAGATGATTTAAGACATATTAGTTTTACTGATAATGTCCTAAAAGTTTTGAATAAAATGCCCAAAGAAAAACTAATTATTCTAGACAACAATAAACCAGGTGTTGAAGGTAAAATTGTAGAAATTTATCAGGATTTTGAAAACGATATTTACTCAGCTCTGAAAAAAGGTCTTCTAAAAATAAAGAAATATAAAAAATTGTTTTTAGCTTATCCACAGAAGGCTATTTATCCCTATCCAAGACGAATTTTACATGGATTTAGAAAGTTTTGTGTTGAACACTCCATTGATTTCGAGATTTTAGAACATATTTATGATGATATTATTTTAAAAAAAGGAGACTTATTTATTACTATTGAAGAGTCTGATTTAGTTAACTTAGTTAAGCAAATTAGAGAAGACGAATTTGTTTTAGGAGAAGATATAGGGGTTATTTCATATAATGATACGCCTCTAAAAGAATTATTAGGTATTACAGTCATATCAACAAATTTTAAGATGATGGGAGAAATTACTGCAAGAATGATTTTGCACAAAGAAAAAGGTAAAGTAAAAGTTGATTTTGAGTTTATTGACAGAAATTCTTTATAGCTTACTTTTTTGATTCAAATCAATGTAGCAATTTTATTAGTAAACTTACATTAGTCCAAACACTTGTCCAAAAATATTTAAAACAAATAAGCTTGATATTAATATCAAGCTTATCATTAATTTCCCATCATATTCATAATATAATGATGTTTATTTAAAAGGCTAATTCCTCAATGAAAAATCTAGAACAATAGAATCCATTCTGGGGGTTATTCTAAAAATTGTTTGGTCGTTTGGTACGGAAAAGTCACCCTTCTCTGCTTTAATAGAATAATTTGTGTTTTCAAATTTACTGTCAATAGTGTTTGAATTTATCTTTTTAAAAGGCAGTTCTGCTCCCCTACTTGTTGTTAAATCTAAAAACCAATTTATTTCATTATCCCCATTATAAGTTATAGTCACCTTTTTTTCGTCAAACTCCATTAATATTGATCCTTTGTCATTTTTTAATGGCCATGATATAACTAATTTTCCTTTCGTTGGATTTGTTATTGTAGGGCTTCCTCCTTCTAACAAGGTTTCTTTTCCGTTTATAAATTCTTTAAACCTTAATCCTGCTATTTCATCAGGTTTACTCCAAAGGTATCCATCTACAATCGGTAAGGTGAAAAACAGTGCTTGATTAGATTCAAGTTTTTTATCAAAATAAGTAGATTTCAAATTCTCATCAAATAGATGAATATCCCTAAATTTTAAAGTTCCATCCTGATCCCACAATAAATTTGCTCTATAAAAACGGCTATTAAACCAAACTGTTTTGCGGTTGTCGTTCCATAATGTTCCATTATCATTTTCTACAACAACAGATGTTGCTGGAGTAACTTTATAATTCTTTTTGAACCATTTACCAGACTCTTCCAGTGTTTCTACTATGACTTTATTTTCGTCTCTCAATTTTGAAATTAGTGGTAACTGTATTTCAAAACCTTTTTTCATACTATTCCAAGTAAATGAGTTTTCTTGACCTGCTTGGGTATATGCATACTCCATCGATTCTCCATTTATGAATTGATCTAGGTACCATTTTACCCAATTTTCATCACCTCCTGCATCAGTATATACAGGTTCTAACGTAATAACTCCTTGTATAGTATGTCCTAACCCAGTATCATACTGACGTAAAGGATCACTACCTAACATTCTAAAAATAGGTACAGGAATTTGATTTTCCATATTTTGTGCAGGCATATAGGAATTTATCTTACTTGGATAATAAGCTTGATTCCAATATCCTCCCCACATTGTATAACCATCTGTTCCATATTGATCTTTACAATTTGCAGAAGCTACTATATCATATTTTTCATATAGATAATTTAAAGTATGTGCATCTATAAACCATGAAGCTACTGATTTAGGGTAATACCCAAAAATTTCTTTAAAATCATTCATATATACATCAGCAAGCTTTTCCCTTTCTTCTGGTGTGTAACCTGTTGAAAAACCTACATCAGCATGCCAATCCCAAGGAAAACGACCTCGCCATTTTAGACCGGCTTTTTCAGCCATAGGTTTTGGAATTTCCCACCAAGCTCCAATTTCAAATGAATCTTTTGGCAATTCTTTTAGTAATTTTTGATAACGTGAATCCAATAATGCATCATATTGTAATAAGAAAGTCCCACCTAAATTATATTCTTTCATCATTTTAACTTGATTTACGACTGTCTGATAAAGAACATCCTCTGTAATATTGGCATCCCTAGGCTCAAGCAATCGAATAAAATTTACAATATTTACAATTTTTGGTTTGCTATTTACTTCTCTTTGCTGTATTCCTACATTCTTTCTGCTCTCACAAGAATAACCTAAAAACATACAGACGCTAACTAAAAAAATCCATATCAATTTTTCTTTGTACAATACCTTACTTCTTCTATTCATATTTTATTTTTTCAAAGCTTTTACCAAATTTTTAAAATCAAAAAAATTTAGTCTAGTTAAAAATTAATTATTATTATAAATTTTAAATATATAATCCTATCTTATCTAAATACTTAAATAAATTTTAATTACCATAAATATTAATCTCTCCTAAATAAGTATGATTATTTGGACCTTCTACCGCAACATATTTCACATACCTTCCCACAGTATCATTATCAGCATTAACAATATAACCATTGTCTGATTCTAATTTAGCATAAAGCGTTGCTGCTTTTGTGAAATTCACATTATCACTGCTCACCCAAAACTCATGAGTAATGGCTCCTCCATCGTTACCACTTCTTCGGAAAATTTCAAAATTGGTAATAGTTTTCACTGATCCCAAATCAATTGTAAAGTAATGAGGGTAGCCTGGCGACGCACCTTGCCATTGAGAATGCCAAAAGGTTCCAAGATCTCCATCAATAGCTGCTTTAGCGAACCCGTTAACAGGACCTTCGCCATTTGCTTCTTGAGAAGAGAAATCAACAATTGACCACAAGGATTTATCAAGTAAAATTTTATTAAATGCAACGGGCTGTGTATAAAATGTATCAATTGCCATTTCATTAGGAAGGAATGCTGTACTGTATGATAAATCACTGGAAAAACCTGACAAAACTGTTGCTTCTTCTGATGGTAAAACTTCTTTAGTAACTTGAACATTATTAATATCAGTATATACTAACCTACTGAAAAGAACATCAGTTTCAGCTACATCCCAATTAACAGTTAACTCATTAGGGTTATTAAATTTACCATTCAATATTTTTCTATTGAATAACTGGCTTTGAAAATTAGCACCATACACAATTCCCTCCGCTTCATAAGGTAGGGATTTGTTACCATTTCTATCTATACTGATAAATTTAAATATATACTGATTTTCATCTAAATTTTCAATTATTTTATTGAAAATTCCTTTTTGTTCTCCAATTTCAATATCAACAGAATCCAAATTGTTATTCCAAAAAACACGAATGGTTTCAATATTTTCAGAGCTCAAGTGTATACCAAATTGGATCCGTTCGCGTCCTGAACCCATTACAACAGTATCTACTTTTTCTGCATAAAAATATTCGCCCTCATCCAAGTAGGGTTTGTGAAGATCATTCATATCTGAACATGCTCCCATTCCTAAAAGAAGCAACATAAACGAAACAACATAAGTGATTTTTTTTAGGGAATTAATTTTTAAATATTTTAGAACACCCATTATATGTTTGTTTATGTAAATATTGTTATTATAAAAATATGTATTCATAATATTTTTTTTAAGATTTTTAAAAATTAACGATTATCACCAAAAATATCCAATTCCATTATTTGGAAATTATCTCCACCTGCCCAAGTTTCTTTTACTCGTATTCTTATGTATCGTATTTTAGGATTTGTTGGAATAAAAGAAAAATCTTCGCCATTGTATGCTACTGCGCTATCTTCATCCGAGTATTGACCAAAAGGCAATCCAGAAGGTTTTATAGATTCAAAATCTCCTAGTAGTGTCCAACTATCCCAACTTCCAGATAAATCAAGAGTTTCTGCACCCCAAACCTCAAATTTTTTAAGATTTCCCTCAGCATAAATATATTCTTTACGCTGGTAAAGTTTAATTCTACTTAACCTACCAATTACTCCTAGATCAATGGTAATAGATTGAGGCCACATCCCTGGAGCCGGATTAGAACTATATCCATTAGGCTCATTTGTACCATTCCATATATTACTTGGAACCCAAGCACTATGATGAGGGCCATCACCAGGCAGATCAATAAAAGCAAATTTTCCTTTATCAAACTCAGTTTCATAAATTGGAGTTATTGTATATTCTTTTACAGGTGAACGATTTTCCCATCTATCTTGAACAAAGGCTTGAATGTGTTTAGGTAAAGTATCCAAACCAAAAACAGAAAATTTACCTTCTTTTGCACTAGAATAATATGTTTCCAGAGGAACAAATTCATTAAGTAATGAATCCCTTTCTTGAAGCACAATTGATATTTTAGCTTTATTCTCATTATCCCAAGTAGAAGTGATTCCTCCAAAATCCTCTTTTAAATTCAAAGTATTAGCTATCGTATTAACTGGAGGTTCAAGAGGTGTGACAGTTACATTAATTGGTTTGGATTCGTTTCGACTCCTATCAACCGCAATTAATTGTACTTGACGCTCTATGGTATTACCAAATCCTTCAATAACCAAAGTATCCGCATATTGAGACGCTTTAGATTCACTTATTTGCCCTTCTTTACGAGAATAGACAGCCTTAACATATAGAAGGTCTTCATCTTTAGGAACAGAGTATGTTATCAAAGCTCCGCCTGGTGTGTTTATGATTTCAACATTTGATACTTCCCCAGGTGGCACATTATCCAACGGCTGTTGTCCTATAGTCTCCTCATCACAAGAGTATATGACAAAGCCTAAAATTGTTAATAAAAATATTAGTTTACGTTTCATTTTATTTTAGTTTATTTTGTTTATATAGATACTTCATCAAAGCATAACTACCATCCATAATTCTGTATTAAATTAGGGTTTACATATAAGTTTGATTCTTTAATTGGCCAAAAATAGTCCTTGGTAGAAAAAAACACAGGTGTTTGAGGTAAATTTACTACCTTATAAAAATCTTCTTTGACTTCTCCTAGAACATTCCATCCTTTTGGCTGGTCGTTCATAACACTAATTTCTTTCCAACGTCGAATATCCCAAAAACGCTTTCCTTCAAAAGCTAGTTCTATAGCACGTTCCTGATGTATTATCTCACGCAAACCATTTTTTGTATTTGGCTTATCAGGATTAGTGGAAAAATTAAGCCATGATTCTTTAACCCCCTCTAAACCAGCTCTATTTCTAATAAGATTTAAATAGGTAAAAGCCTCATCAACTGGGCCATTGGCCTCGTTTAATGCTTCAGCGTACAATAAATAAAGGTCTGCTAAACGCAAAATAGGGAAAGGGAAATATTCTGTAGAAACACTGTTAATTGTTTGTGCATTTTTAAAACTATGCAATTTTTTTACTGAATATCCAGAAATAGAATAACCACTACCCGCTTGGAATCCAGAAACACCACCTTTTATAAAATCAGTATACTTCACATCTCTCTGAGTATCTGAAAATTGATAATATCCACTTCCAAAATAGACTCCTTTATCAAAGCCTATACTAGCATAAAATCTTGGCTCACGGTTAAAATGTAAATTTACTGTGTATTTATTTAACTCAACAAGTTTTTCTTCTTCCTTTTTAGCAGGCTCATCCCTTATTTTATACCTATTGCTGTACCATGAATTATTTATCCAATTAATATCTTCGTCAATCGGTACTCCATTTGAAGAGTAATATTTCTCAACAATCTTTAAGGTTGGAGCATACTGACTATTTACATCATTTAAGTTTATCATACGCACTAATCTTGCTGTTGTACTTCTTGCAAGAAAACTATTATCATATCTGGTATTTCCCCAAATCAATTCTTGGTTCCACCTGGCTGTTATTGCTTGTCGGTACGTAGTTTGCAGTTGGAATATTGGATCTGCTGTTATCACCAATGGGTCAACAAGATTGTAAAGTGATTTACCTTGAGCATGACATTCATCAATAGCTTCTTTACAGGCTGCTGCTGCTAACACCCATTTGTTTTCGTCATAAGTTTGTGGAAACAATTGTACACCTCTGTTGTCAATCATGCTTGCATAATCCTGATTACCATTAAAAAGTGGACTAGCAGCAAAAACCAATACATTAGCTCTTACGCTCAATGCTATAAGTTTATCAATTCTACCTGCCTCAGTACCTTCAACCACTTCATTTGCATCAGGCAAATCATTAACTGCTTCTGCCAGAAGATTGGCAATATATTCAAAGACTTTATCAACTGGCTCACGATATACCTGTACTTCATCAGTACCAGAATCAATTGGAAGGTTTTTATCTACAATTGGTATAGGTCCATAACTTTTTAAAAGATAGAAATGATAATACGCTTTTAAAAACTTCACTTCTCCTCTCCATCTTCTTTTTTCGTAATCTGGAAGGTCTGGTACTAAATCTATATTTTCTAAAAAAATATTACACTCTCTAATACCTTTCCATGCCGATTCAGATCCTTCATAACCATCCCATGTGTTTAATATTGGATTACTTACTTGTTGGAAACCTCTTTGAATTAGAGTATTTTGCCACACATAACCAGCTCCATTAATCCCATATCTTTTAAAAGTTTCATCAGAAGCCATGGCTGGATCTCGATCTACAGAACCTACTTCGGGACGGTAACTGTAACAGGAAAACAAATACTTTTCGGCTTCATTCCTACTTCTAAAAGCATATTCAATTGTTGCAATATTATCAGGTATGACATCTAAATAATCACTACAAGACCATACGCTTACTAATGTAATTAGTTGTACTAATATTATTTTATTTATTTTTTTCATGTTCTTTTTTTTTAAAATGAGAGTTGTGCACCTAATGAAAAGACTTTTTGAATAGGGTAAGCTAATCCATTTCCGCCCATTTCAGGATCCCATAATTTAAATTTACTAAACGTAACAAGATTATTGCCTACTGCATAGAAACGGCATTGTGTCAATCCTACTATAGCAGATATTCTATCTGGTAAAGTGTATCCAATTTCCACTGATTTTAATCTTATAAAAGAAGCATCTCTCATAAACCAGTTAGACGGTTTTAGATTATTTTCAATACGAGTTTCGGAAAGACGTGGCCATAGTGCATAAATATTACGATTATCCTCCGACCAATGATTCTCAGCATATACTTTTAATAATGCGTTCTGTTGATCGATAAAAGGAGAGGTTGCATAAGCATCAATAAAAACAGACGTGCGTGCTAACCCTTGAAAAAAGCTTGAAATATCAAACCCTTTCCAACCTCCAGAAAATCCAAAACCAAAAACAATTTCAGGACTGTGTGGGTAGCCCATAGGAACCATATCTAATTCAGTAATCTTTCCATCTTTGTTAATATCTTTATACTTAATGTCCCCAGCCATATAATCTCCAAATTGAACTGGTGAGTTTCTGACTTCTTCTTCATCAACAAATAAACGCTCAGCGACATAGCCATAATTTCCAGCTAACGAATTACCTATATGTGATTTCCATGGTTCATTAGGATAGTCTGGTTCTTCATACACTTCAAATTTACTGGTAGCGTAAGTAAAGTTTCCCATTCCTGTAATCCATAAACCATTATTAAAAGAATGATTATAATTAAAAGAAACTTCAATCCCTTTACTAGAAGCCTCACCTACATTGGATCTAACTGCTGCTTGAAGCCCCATTGTCGTGGGTATTGCAGCTCTATCCATAAGAATGTTTGTTCGATATTCAGAAAATAAATCTACATCAATATCCAGTTCATTCCATAAACCTATTTCAAGTCCTAAATTATATTTTTCTGATGTTTCCCATGTAATTTTATCGTTTGGATAACGATCAACAGATACTCCAGGCCGATAAGTATTTCCAAAAGTACCAAAAGAAGATCCATTGTCATTATTATTTAGATTTACATTAGACAAATAGAAAAATCTATCAGCTTCGTTTCCAATAGCATCATTACCTACAAGACCATAAGTATATCTGAGTTTTAACTTACTAATGGTATTTTTAATTTTTCCTTGCCAAAACTTTTCGTTGGATACAAGCCAACCATAACCAACTGATGGAAAAAACCCAAAACGTTCTTTTTTAGAAAAACGTTCAGATCCATTATATCCGAAGTTAAATTCAAAAAAATATCGCGAATCATAAGCATATGTGAAACGACCAGCATAACCTAAATTTCGGTAGGGTAATGATCGTTGAAGATCTCCTGCATTGGCAAAAACTCTCTCTCTTGCTGTAGCCACCAATAATCCTCCAACACTATGATCTTCATTAAATGTTTTACTCCAGTTTATTGCTCCTTCAAAATATGTAGTGGAATTTATATCTTTTCCCCCTTCGTTATACCCCAAATATTCCGTTCCACTATCCTTATTAAGAGCCCCTAAAGTGTACACATCGCTATTTCTATCATATAAATTGACCTTGTAATAAAAAGGATTGTAAAAACGACTTACACTATAACTTGAGTATCGGTTTGTATTAAACATACCTCGTAAAGAAAGTCCTTCTATAATAAAGCTCAAGTCTTGTTTTAATTCAAACTGCGCAGACATTTGAGAAGTTATAGACTCTCTATAACCTTTAACCATATCTGCATAAGGATTTAAAAAATTTACTGATCCTGTAGAACCTGCATTGCCAAAAAGGACATGTTGTGTTTGTTGATTGGCTAAATCAGGCTCAAAGAATGCAGGAAACATAACGGGGTTTGTTCTCATTACTTTACGAAACAAATCTGAACCTCCATCAATTGGACCAGAATAATCATCAAAAGCACCGCTTAAACGAATTACAGCTTTCGTGGTTTTAGTAACATTAATATCTACATTTGATCGTAACATATACCTATCTAATTTGATGTTACTATTAAAATTATTCTTTCCATTCACTTTTAACATCCCATTATCATTCGAATAACTACCCGCTACATAATATTGAGCTACTTCGCCTCCTCCACTTACATTTAAATTTACTTGCCTACTTTCTGCTCGGTCTTTAAATAGCATTTTATACCAATCATTAGATGGGTAAACATAAGGGTTTCCACCTGCTATCGTATTTGCGATTTTTTGTGGAGAGTACGGCGTAATACCTAAAGGATCTCGTGTTCTAACCGCTTCGTTATGTAATTGCATATAAGTTATAGGGTCTGCGAGTTCAACCATTTTTGTAGGACTCGAACTAACATTTTCTACCCTAATATTTATTTTTGCCTTTCCAATAGCACCAGATTTTGTAGTAACAAGAATAACTCCATTAGCTCCTCTAGATCCATAAAGTGCTGTTGCTGTTGCATCTTTCATAATTGAAAAACTCGCAACATCATCAGGGTGCAAACGAGACAATTCTTGAGTAGTCACCTCATTATTATCAATCAATATAAGTGGGTCTTTTTTATAACCGAAAGTTGTTATTCCACGAATGTAAAATTCTGAAGTATTTTGCCCTGGCTCCCCACTTCTTTGGTAAGATACCATACCTGGAATTCGCCCAGCAAATGAGTTTGTAAAATTACTTGATGGAATTTTTAGACTGGATGGTGTAATTGTAGTTATAGCACCTATAACACTGTTTTTCTTTTGTTTCGCAAAAGCTACTACTGTAACCCCTTCAAGTTCGCCAACATCGGATTGCATATGAATCACAAATTCTTTTTGATTAGTATATGGAATAATCATAGTTTTTAATCCAATATAAGACACCTGTATTTTATCACCTGCCGTTACCTTGACAGTGAACTTCCCATCAAAATCAGTTACAGAACCTCCCTTTGTCCCTAAAACTATAACAGTGGCCCCTGCTAATGGTGTTCCAAATTCATCATAAACTACTCCTTCAATCTCAATTTTTTGGGATTGAAACAAAAAAGCATTTAACACTTTAGTAATTTCATGATTCTTTTTAAATGAAACTTCTGTTACTGGACTGGCAAGTAATTTTTTATTTAATATTTTTCCATTGGCTTCAAATGCAGAAGAATAGAAAACACTAAAAAACATAAAAAATAAAAAGAAACTGGTCAATTTTTCTAGATTTTTGATGCACCTAAACAATAAGATAATTTTTACATTCATAAAGTTGATTTTTAATAAATTTTCATTTTATGCTCTACTTAGTACTTAAAACAAAAATCAAAATTTAAGTTAACGAAAATATTTAGTTAGTAAATAGTTAAACAAATGTCATAGTCAGAAACTAAAACGATTTATTCAAAATTAAAAATCCTTTTTCCTTATACTATCCTGCACTATCCTGCACTATTCTGAATTTAAGTAAGAACACTAGTTTTGAGGATACAAAACACTAAATACCAATTATTTAAACATGTATTTATTAAAGAATAGATTAAGTTCTAGTTGAATAAAACTTTCACAAGAAACAAACTAGAAAATGTTGAATAAAATAGTACCTATTAATAAACCCATCACTTATTAACTCAAAACCCTCAAGCTTTTTATAAAAGACAATCTTTTCAAGAGAGTAGAATAATATGATTTTCCTTATTTCCCGCACCAAGCTACTCTAATAACACATTTATGAACATATACTTATATGGAATATAAAAATAATATGATTCATCATTAAACCTCATCTACAAAGAAAATTAAGACTACATTTATTAAATTGGTACGCCTTTTATTTGTTTTTTGAATAGCTTCAGTTTCAATACTCAAACTAGAAATTCTAACGATCTCGATTCAATAAAATATCTTCGGAAGAGTAGCCAAACAAATCACAAAACATGATTAATAAGTTAATTTAATTAACAAAAAAACATTGAATAATCAATTTACCCTCCAGATTATCTCAATAACATTAATATAAATTATAACAAAAAATTTTATTTACTAAAACGTTTTACTATTTTTACCAAAACGAATATTATGAATAAAATTAATTCCAATTATCAATCCAAAATAAGGATGCTCTCTATTTTAACAGGTGTTTTTTTTGTCTGTTTTAATTTTAACAGCTTAGCTATAAATAATTTAAAACCTACCATTGATTCTCTAAAAATCACTTTTATTAATCAGGATTTAAAACTCGACCCTGATATAATTAAAGGTTTAAAAAGTACCATTTATAATGTATATCCAAAATTAGTAAAAGACTTTAATAAAAATGCAAGAATGGATATTACCATTAAAATTGACACTACTTACGATGGTGTTGCTTATGCAAATAGCGGAAAAATCACGGTGAGTTCTCAATATCTCCATAAAAGACCAAATGACCTAGATTTAATAACACATGAAATCATGCACCTTATACAGTCTTACCCTTATGGTGCAGGTCCAAGTTGGTTAACCGAAGGAATTGCTGACTTTGTTCGATACAAATATGGTGTTGATAATGTAAAAGCAGATTGGTACTTAACTGAATTTTCTGAGAATCAACACTACACCAATAGCTATAGAATTTCTGCAAGGTTTTTACTGTGGGTAAGCCAAAATTATGATCAAAAATTAGTGTACAAACTTGATAAAAAATTAAGATCAAACTCTTATTCCAACAAATTATGGAATGAATATACTGGATTTAGTTTAGATCAATTATGGTACAATTATAGTAAAAACCCCATTATAAAAAGCTAAAGAATTATATTGTATTCTATAAAGAGTCAACAAACAAAATTAAAAAATGATTTAAATGACACCAAAATATACAAAGGGGAAGGATATCACTGTAATTTAAAATACATTCCATTGAATAAATTATCGTTAATGAAGTAAAAACAAAAGAGAATGTACTGTCGCCCCGTATAAAAGATGCAGCGAGAGGTCAAGGGTTAGATACCTGTTTGGTTACAAAAGTGCCTACGCTTCAAAATGAAGCCATCAAAAAAGAAGTGGTAAGGGTTCAAATGAATTGATTAAGTGAACCCTAAAATAAAAATGCAATAAATAAAAGTAACGTTATAAAGATTTAAAATTAACAAATAATGAAGCATAAAATTTCACTACTTACAGTCTGCTTTGCAGCAATGTTTTTAATGACTAATCGTAGCTTTTCACAAGAAATAAAAAGCAATAAATTATATGTAATTGTAAGTTCTTCTGGGCAAGCAATTAGTAATCAAAATTCTGAGCAAAACGAATCCCACTTATTTTTGGAAAATCTAAATCAAAAAAGTAAGGCACAAGCATGGAAAATAACCAAATTAGATAATGACTTTTATAGCATTTCTAATCCATTTTACAATAAAGGAATTGATAATTTCAACATTACTAGTGGTAGCGGAAACGCTGTCATTCAGTGGGATGCAAACAAAAGTAACACCAACCAACAATGGGCACTAAAAAAACAGCCTTCAGGTGGCTATCAAATCATACAAAAAAATAGCGGTATGTTATTAGCTTCAAAAGAAAGTTCAACATCCACTGAAGAAATATGGCAAATTCCAAATAATGGACAAATTTGGCAATTAAAAGCATCCAAGTTAAAAATGCCCAAAGAAACAGCAAAAATAAGCAAAAACGACTGGGAGAATGAAGCCATTTTCGGCGTAAATAAAGAGCCTGGCCATGCTTCTTATGTTCCTTACCCTTCTCTAACATCACTAAAAGCTGATCAAAATTTTAATAAACCTTGGTTAGAAAACTCGTCTACATTATATCAAACTCTTAATGGTAAATGGAAATTCAATTGGGTAAAACAAGTTTCGGAGCGACCATTGGATTTTTATAAATCCAGCTATAATGATAGCAATTGGAAAGAAATAGCTGTGCCTAGCTGCTGGGAGATGCAAGGCTATGGCACTCCTATTTATACCAATTTTACGTATCCTTTTAAAAATAACCCTCCTTTTATTGAACCACAGAAAGGGTACACGAACGAGGTAGAAACAAATCCCGTTGGTTCTTACAAACGTACATTTACCATTCCTGACAATTGGAAAGAAAAAGAAATTTTTGTTCATTTTGACGGGGTTTACAGTGGCTTTTATATTTGGATAAACGGTGAGAAAGTAGGCTATAGCCAAGGAGCAAATAATGTTTCTGAATTTAACATTACCAAATTCATAAAAAAAGGAAATAATACAATCTCGGTACAAGTTTTTAGATGGACTGATGGTAGTTATTTAGAAGATCAAGATATGTTTAGAATGAGTGGTATTCATAAAGATGTTTATCTCTTCGCTACTCCAAAAATGCATATTCGAGATTTTAAATTGCAATCTGAATTCTCAAAGGATGATCTAAGTAAGGCTACATTAGCCACCACATTTTGGCTTAAAAATAACGGAAAGAAAGAAAGTCCTAATGGTATTTTGCAGGTTCAATTATTAAAAGAAGATGGTACTGAAGTTTTTACAAAAGAAACACGAGTTACAAACTTGAAAAAAGGAGGAGAATTTCAAGGAAATATAGCGGTTACTGTTCAACATCCTGAATTATGGTCGGCAGAACGCCCTTACCTGTATACTGCGATTTTAACCTTAAAGAACGAAAAAAATGAAGTTACTGAAGTTATCTCCACAAAATTTGGTTTTCGTAAAATCGAAATAAAAAACAACCTTGTTTATATCAATAACGAACAAGTGTTTTTTAAAGGGGTAAACCGACATGAAACACATCCCGAATTTGGCAGAAGTGTTCCGGTTAAAACCATAGAACAAGATATTGTAATGATGAAAAATCACAATATCAATACCGTACGAACCAGTCATTACCCTAATCAACCCAAAACGTATGCTCTTTTTGATTATTATGGTTTATACATTATGGATGAAGCTGATATTGAAAATCACGGTAATTATTCAATTAGCAATAATACTACGTGGTTACCTGCCTATGCTGATCGTGTTGAACGCATGATTCAGCGGGATAAAAATCATGCTTCCATTATTTTTTGGTCCATGGGTAATGAAGGCGGTAGTGGTCAGAACTTTCATGAAATTGCAAACCTTGCTCGAAAATTAGATCCTACTCGCATCATTCATTATGAAGGAAAAAGTGAATCAATGGATATAGATTCCCATATGTACCCATCTTTATCAAGAATGGAAGAGTTTGACAAAAATGGTGCTCAAAAACCCTATTTTTTATGTGAATATGCTCATGCCATGGGGAATGCCATGGGAAATTTAGCTGAATATTGGAACTATATAGAGAATGAGTCAGAACGTATGATTGGTGGTTGTATTTGGGATTGGGTAGATCAAGCAATAAATAAACAAGGAAGACCAAAAACTGAATATTATGTTGGTGGCGATTTTGGAGACACTCCAAATGATAATGATTTTTGTGATAATGGATTGACCACTCCAGATAGGAGAGAGACTGCTAAATTGTTAGAAGTAAAAAAAGTATATCAATACATTAAAATAAAAGCAGTGGCTATAGAAAAAGGTGACATTGAAATTGAAAATAAATATGACTTTACAAATCTAGATCAATTTACTATTTCTTGGGAATTATTAGAGAATGGTTTCGTTGTAGAAAAGGGTGACTTAGCTCCATTATCCCTAGAGCCTAACAAAAAAACCATAATTAATATTCCTTATTCTATAGAAATAAAAAATAAAAAGGAATATTTTATAAATATTTATTTTGCTTTAAAAACAGATATCAATTGGGCAAAAAAAGGGTATATTATAGCAAAAGAACAATTACCTATTAATGATAGACCAACTTTTGTAACTAACCCAACCGCTGAGCTTAAAAAACCTTTAAACATCGTCAAAAATGATAACGATTTAGAAGTAGCAGGACATGATTTTAAAATCAGTTTTGACACCCAAAAAGGTATTTTAAATTCCCTTGTTTATAATCAGAAAGAGTTCATCTATCAAAATCAAGGTTTCCAATTAAATTGGTATCGTAGCATAAATAATGACACATATGCTGATCAAAATTATTACCAAACAAGTTACGAGGTAAAAAAATTCAAATCAGAGCTTAGCAAAGACAAGCAAAATGCAACTATTACAGTAGCCATAATAGCAACTATAGACAACAAAAAGAAAACCCAAATTCCATATACCATTCAGTATACGGTCAACGCAAACGGTATGTTGACTGTAAAATCACATTTTGAAAGTCCCAAAAAAGGGGAAATCATTCATAGAATGGGGCTTCAAGTTCAATTAAACCCAGATTTAGAACAAGTTTCTTGGTACGGAAGAGGGCCTTTTGAAAATTATAGAGATCGTAATACTGCTGCTTTCTTTGGTATCTACGAAGGTTCTGTAAACGATATGGCTAGCGAGAATTATTTAAAAGCTCAAAGTATGGGCAATCGGGAAGATATTCGTTGGCTTTCTATATCAGATGGGAAAGGAATAGGGTTAAAAATTGTTTCAAATGATCAGTTGTCTTTTACGGCCTTACACTATTCTGATGAAGATTTATGGAAAACCAGGCATAATTTTTCCTTGCCCTCGATAAAAAAACCACAAGTACTTTTGAGTTTAGATGCTTTTCAAGAAGGTGTAGGGAATGCTAGTTGTGGGCCTATTACTCTAGAAAAATATTGTGTTCCTTATAATAGTAATATTGATTATGAATTTACAATTGAACCTATAAAGTGATAAAACAAATTTTTCTTTTAAGCATGCTATTTTTTTGGAGTTGCAAAGGCACCAAAAACAGTGAGAGCATATCTATCAAAAATGAAACAAATTTAATAGAGAAAGTCAATGTTTTTTTGGGTACTTCTGGCGACCATGGTCAAATGTCTCCCTCAGCCTCTTCTCCGTTTAATATGTTAAGCATAGGATCGCAAACATACAGCCATATTCATACGGGCTATGAGTATTATGCCAAACAATACGAAGGGTTTACACATACCCATTTAGAAGGTGTTGGATGTACGGGAAGTGGCGGTAATATTCTTATCAAACCCATCATTGATAAAGACATACACACCCTATTGCTAAAATCAAAACAAAATGCAAGTCCTGGTTTTTATGAAGTTTCCTTTGAAAATGGAATTCATGCGGCTATGAGTGTGAATCATAATTTTGGAATAGAAAACTATAGTTTTCCTAAAGACACCAATGAG
The DNA here is from genome assembly GCF_003258355.1 of Confluentibacter sediminis. Classification (GTDB taxonomy): domain Bacteria; phylum Bacteroidota; class Bacteroidia; order Flavobacteriales; family Flavobacteriaceae; genus Confluentibacter; species Confluentibacter sediminis. The sequence continues at coordinate 263,923 of NZ_QKPO01000003.1, forward strand.
AAAGGCCTATTTGTTGATCTTTCTTTTGCGCTTTCTAACCGATTTATTGCGGAAGGACATGCTATTGACAAAAACCAAATTTCAGGTTGGATAGATACTTACACCACCTGTCATGGAGGCGTTTATAGAATTTATTATGCTTTGGAATTTTCTAACTTGAATGGATTTGAAAAATTAAATGAGCATCATTATTATGTCTCATTACTTCAAAACACTGAAAATGCAACGGTAAAGGTTGGCCTTTCTTCAGTAAGCGTTGCCTATGCTAAAAATAAATTGATTGAAAGCGATTTAAATTCCGTAAAAGAAGCTGCAAAAAGCGAATGGAATTCACTTCTCTCACATATAAAAGTTAATGGAGAAACCGAGCGTGAAAATTTGTTCTATTCCCTCTTATACCGAGGTTTGCAATCACCTTATAAAATAAGTGAGGCAGATGGTACCTATGCAGCCATTGATGGATCTATTCAGAAGGCTGATTTTGAAGTTTATAATGGTTGGGCGATTTGGGATAACTATAGAGAACAATTACCTATGCTGTCTTTATTATACCCAAATAAATATACAGACATTTCAAAATCTATTGCCAACCTCTATAAATATGGCAAGAAAGATTGGGCCACAAGGCACGAACCTTCTCCTACAGTTAGAACAGAACATGCGCTTGTCGTTTTATTGGATGCTTATGAAAAAGGGTATCCATTAGATTTTGCTTCTATTAAAGATTCTATCATTGCAGAAGTAAACCGATTAAATTTTGGAGCTCCTGACAAGGCCTTAGAATCTTCTTACGACTATTGGGCTGCATCAAAAATAGTGGAAAGTTTAAAAGATGGTGACCTAGCAAAAACATACCATAATAAATCTTTGGATTATAAAAAATATTGGAAAAAAGATTTTGCAGACCTAACGAGAGATGATGTCGATCGCATGCAAGCGAGAGGCTTATATCAAGGAACCATATGGCAATACCGCTGGTTTGTGCCTTACGATATTGCAGGTCTTAAAAATTTAATTGGCGGTGAAAATCAATTTATAAAAGAGTTGGACCAATTTTTTGAAGAAGGAAATTACAATCATGCCAACCAACCAGATTTACAAGTTTCAGGTCTCTACAATGCCACTCAACAGCCATGGAAATCGCAAAAACTTTTCCGAAATATTTTATTGGATACCATGGTTCAAAATTATTTTAACGACAATAGTAAAGGTATCGATCCCTACATAGGACGGATATACAAAAACCAACCAAAAGCCTATCTTAGAACCATGGATGATGATGCAGGAACCATGTCATCATGGTTTGTAATGAGGAGTATTGGTTTGTCTCCAGTAAATATTGGAACTCCTGTATACTATATAACCGCTCCAATATTTGAAAAAGTAAGTATTGATTTTCCTAATGGTAAAAAATTTGAAATTGAAGTCAAAAATTACCATAAAGACCATTTTTATATTAAATCTACTACTCTAAACGGTAAAGAATTTAATCAGAATTGGTTGAGACATGAAGACATTATTAAAGGGGGTAAACTAATTATTGAAACCTCCGAATTTCCTGATAAGAATTGGGGTACAAAAAACACATTTGTTACAGAAATTGAACCATCAAATTAAAAATTATGAGTCTTAAAAAAATTGTCATTCCTTTTGTTGTATTTAGTCTATTTTCATGTAAAACTACAACTATTGTTAACAAACAGATTACTAGTCATGAAACACCCAAAAATGTTATACTATTAATAAGTGATGGTACGGGTTTATCACAAATATCTTCTGCTTTTTACTATAAGGAATCTACACCAAACTATACGCGTTTTAGGAATATAGGACTTATAAAAACGTCTTCTGCAGAACAAGATGTAACTGATTCAGCTGCAGGAGCAACAGCCTTTGCTTGTGGTGTTAAAACATATAATGGTGCAATTGGTGTTGCTGTAGATAAAACAGATATTGAAAATATAGTAGAAATTGCTTCATCAAAAAATATTAAAACAGGAATAATAGCGACTTCAGCTATAACACATGCAACCCCAGCTAGTTTCTATGCTCATACATTAAGTAGAGGTGAAGAAGAAAAAATTGCCTTATACTTAACCCAGTCGGAAGTAGATTTTTTTGCAGGGGGTGGTTTAGATTATTTTAACAATCGTAAAGACGGACAAAACCTACTAAATACTTTCAAAGAAAAGGAATTTATTGTCAACACTACCTCTTTAAGTGATTTTTCAGAGATCCAATCAGTAAAAAAAACAGGGTTTTTATTAGCAAAAAAAGAGATGCCCAGAATGGAAGATGGTAGAGGGGATTTCCTTTCAAAAGCAACAGAACTTGGTATTCAGTTTCTAAATAGAGATGATTCAGGATTTTTTATGATGACTGAAGGCTCACAAATTGATTGGGGAGGCCATGAGAACAATGCATCTTACTTAATTTCAGAATTAATTGATTTTGATGATGCAGTTGGTAAAGCCTTAGATTTTGCAGAAAAAGATGGTAATACTCTAGTAATCGTAACTTCTGACCATGAAACGGGTGGTTTTACATTGTCTGCAAAAAACAAAAAGAGAGAAGATGGCAGCGAGTATAGCGATTATGCTGAAATTGGTCCCACATTTTCCACTGGGGGGCATTCTGCTACTTTAATTCCCGTTTTCGCCTACGGCCCTGGTGCTGAAGAATTTTTAGGGATATATGAAAACAACCAGATCTTCGAAAAAATATTAAAAGTTACAAAATGGGGAGAATAAGATTAAGTGTTAAATAAAGCACCGTTCAGTATTCAGTGAAGATTGAATAAATCATTTATTACAAATAATAGCATTAAACAAAATGGGTAACACTAAAAATTTATTAAAAGAAGCTTTAAGCATTATTTTATTTACAATAAGTATGGTGGTCTGGCCACAAGCATCCAACCCTGTAGATTTTGTAAATCCATACATGGGAAATATCAGTCATTTATTAGTGCCAACTTTCCCTACCATTCATTTACCTAACAGTATGCTGCGCGTTTATCCAGAACGAAGTGATTTTACAGGAGATTTGCTACACGGTTTACCTCTTATGGTTACAAGCCATCGTGGAAATTCAGCTTTTAATTTAAGCCCCTTTCAAGGTGAAGAAAATGAAATAAAATCTATTATAAATTTCAGTTATGATTTAGAGAAATCGACACCTTATTCATACTCTGTTTTTTTAGACGATCAGCAAATCTCAGTAAATTATGGAATATCACATCAGGCAGCTCGCTATGAAATTGATTTTGAAAATGCTAAAAATCCTTATCTTATAGTCAACTCCAATAATGGTGAAATGCACTGGGATGGAAAGTCTGTTTCAGGGTTTCAAAACCTATCTAACAATACCAAAGTGTATATTTATTTAGAACCTCAAGAGCAACCTGAAACTGTTTTAACATTCGGCAATGACGGATTGATTAAGGGGACTGATGCACAAGGAGATAATGCTTCATTAATTTTAAAATATAAAAAAGGTAAACGAACGATTTCTGTAAATTATGGAATTTCATTTATCGATGAAAAACAAGCACAGCGCAATATGAATCGAGAGGTTCGAGAAAAGACTGTGGCTGATTTACAAGAAGAAGGTAGAAAAATATGGAATGAAGCCCTTGGTAAAATAGCTGTAGAAGGAGGTAGCAATGATGATAAAACAGTATTTTACACATCCTTGTATCGCTGTTATGAAAGACCCGTTTGCATATCGGAAGAAGGTAGATATTTCAGTGCTTTTGACGGAAAAGTTCATAATGATGAAGGACGTAATTTTTATACTGATGATTGGATTTGGGATTCGTACCGTGCGCATCACCCCTTGCGTATTTTGACAGATTCTGGTAAGGAAGAAGATATCTTGCATTCTTTTCTGTTAATGGCAGAACAGATGGATAAATATTGGATGCCAACTTTTCCTGAAATCACAGGGGATAGTCGCAGAATGAATTCCAACCATGCAGTAGCATCTTTTTTAGATGCATATAGAAAAGGGTTGAGGAGGTTTGATTTAGACAAAGCCTTTTTGGCTTCAAAAAATGCCATTATGCAAAAAACTTTGGCCCCATGGTCTGGAAAACCGGCAGGCAAACTGGATGAATTCTATAAGAATAATGGTTATATTCCCGCATTAAAAGAAGGGGAAAAAGAAACAATCCCTGAAGTATCTTCATTTGAAAAACGTCAACCTGTGGCGGTTACATTAGGTACTTCATATGACGAGTGGTGCTTATCGGAAATAGCAGATGAGTTAGATAAAAAAGAAGATCGGGATTACTTCAGAAAAAAATCGTTTAATTACCGCAATCTATTTAATCCTAAAACCCAATTCTTTCATCCAAAAGATAAGGAAGGTCTTTTTATAGAACCTTTTGATTATCGTTTTTCCGGAGGTATTGGTGCACGTGATTCCTATGGTGAAAACAATGGGTGGACCTATCGTTGGGATGTACAGCACAATATTGCAGACTTAATAACACTTATGGGAGGAAGAGAAAATTTCATTCAGAACCTTAATGATTTATTCTCAACACCTATGGGTCGAGGCAAACGTGAATTTTATACGCAACTCCCAGATCAAACAGGAAATGTGGGGCAATTTACTATGGCCAACGAACCTTCTTTACATATTCCTTATTTGTATAATTATGCTGGACAGCCATGGCAAACCCAGAAACGAATCCGGAAATTAGTAAAAGAATGGTTTAGAAATGACTTAATGGGTGTGCCTGGTGATGAAGATGGAGGCGGCATGTCTTCTTTTGTGGTATTCTCTCAATTAGGGTTTTATCCTGTAACCCCTGGTTTACCAATTTATAATATTGGAAGCCCAGTTTTTGGAAAATCGATAGTTCACTTAGAAAATGGTAAAGAATTTACGATTATTGCACAAAATTGTTCTGAAGAAAACAAATATATTCAATCGGCAAAACTAAACGGAAAAATATGGAACAGCCCCTGGTTTACTCACGATGATATTATAAATGGAGGAACGTTAGAGTTAATAATGGGATCAAGAACTAACAAAGATTGGGGAAGTTCACCAGCTGATGCCCCTCCTTCTTTCTCATTAAAAAAAAGAGCCCCATAGAGCCTTAAATAGTATTAAAATTTCAGTTAAAATATTAGTGATATGAAAATCAAATTATTAGTTATTGTTTCCTTTTTTGTTATGCTTTGTATAACTGCACAGCAAAAAACAATAAACTTAGCAGATTATGTCAATACCCTACAAGGTACCAATTCTAAACATGAATTAACTAGAGGAAATACTTATCCTACTACAGCACTTCCTTTTGGCATGCATACCTGGACCCCACAAACCGGAAATAATGGAGATGGTTGGAAATATCAATATTTTAAAGAAACCATAAGAGGCTTTCAACAAGCACATCAATGCAGTTCATGGAGTAACGATTATGCTGTTTTTTCTTTAATGCCTGTTACAGGAAAACTTACTTTAAATGAAAATGATAGAGCTACCAGATTTAGTCATGAAAATGAAATAGCAAAACCATACTACTATAAAGTACTATTAGATAATGGCATTACTACAGAAATAGCCCCCACAGAACGCGGAGCCCATTTACGCTTTCAATTTCCAAAAGGCAAGGATGCTTTTTTAGTTTTAGATGGATATACGGGTTTAAGTGAGGTGCGTATCGATGTAAAAAAACATCGTATTACAGGCTATGTCAATAATGGTCGTGGTATGCAACGTTTCGATGGAAATTTCAAGAACTATTTTATCATTCAGTTTGACAAACCTTTTAATATACAGGGCATATGGGATAATACTTCAAACGAAAAATGGGATGATAAACTATACGGGGAAGGAAAAGGTATTGGAGCTTATTTGAAATTTAAACAAGGGCAAAAGATACAAGCCAAAATAGCTTCTTCCTATATCAGTATAGCACAGGCTGAGTTGAATTTGACATCAGAATTAGGAACCCATAAAAACCTAGAAAAAACTAAAGAATTAGCCAAAAAGGCTTGGAATAAACAACTTAATAAAATAGTAGTAGAAGGTGGTACGAAAGAACAATTTAAAACCTTCTATTCTTGTTTCTTTAGAGCCAGTTTATTTTCTAGGAAGTTCTATGAATTGAACGATAATGGGGAACCCTATTATTACAGCCCTTATGATGGTAAAATACATAAAGGATATATGTATACCGACACAGGTTTTTGGGACACATTTAGAGGGCAATTTCCATTAAATGCATTAATGGAACCCACCATGCATGGTCGCTATGTAGCAGCGTTATTAGAAGCGTATGAGCAATGCGGTTGGCTCCCATCATGGTCCTTCCCTACTGAAGCTGGAAGTATGATTGGTAATCATGCCATTTCATTACTAGCAGATGCTTGGGCAAAAGATTTAAAAACATTTGACCCACAAAAAGCTTTAGATGCTTATTTTCATGAAGCTACAAATAAAGGCCCTTGGGGTCCTGCCAATGGTCGTGATGGCTGGAAAGAATATTTTACTTTAGGCTATGTTCCCTACCCTGAGGTTAGAGAAGCAACGGCTAAAACTTTGGAATATGCTTATGATGATTTTTGTGGTTATGCATTAGCAAAAATGACAAACAATAAATTTTATCAGAATATCTTTTCACAACAAATGTATAATTACAAAAATGTTTTTGACCCTAAAGTTGGTTTTATGAGGGGAAAACAAAAAGATGGAAAATGGGTTCCAAATTTTGACCCTTATGAATGGGGAGGCCCTTTTACCGAAGGAAATGCATGGCATTACTTATGGTCTGTTTTTCAAGATCCAAAAGGATTGATTGATTTAATGGGAGGTGAAGAAAATTTCAATAAAAAATTAGATTCAGTTTTTACAGTCCCCAATACGGTACATGTTGGTACCTATGGAGGAAAAATACATGAAATGACTGAAATGGAAATGGCTAATATGGGACAATATGCACATGGCAATCAACCTATACAGCATATGCCTTACCTATACAATTACTCTGGACAACCATGGAAAGCACAATATAAAATCAGGGAAATCATGGAAAAGTTATATAATTCTTCTGAAAATGGATATCCAGGTGATGAAGATCAAGGTCAAACCTCTTCCTGGTATGTACTTAGTGCCATGGGTTTTTATAGTGTATGTCCAGGAACAAACGAATATGTTATAGGAAGTCCTGTTTTTGAAAAAACGACCATTAACCTTGAAAATGGAAAAAAATTCGTTATTAATGCCAAGGGAAATTCTACAACAAATGTATATATTCAATCCGCGGAATTGAATAAAACTAATTATACCCGTAATTATATTACCTATCAAAATTTAGTAGCTGGCGGTACGTTAAACCTTGAGATGAGTGCTGCCCCAAATACCTCTCGAGGAACGGGTAAGGAAGATTATCCTTACTCCCTTTCAAACGAATAAAACTAAAATTAGTTTGAGTTAGTTGCTATCTTGAATACTTACAATATTTTAATGAACTACCTCTAGGCAAGCATACAAGTTATCAAAATAATTTTAACTGTGAAGTATGTGCTTTTCCTTGTCCTTGAACATATTTCTTAATAACCTTCTCATTTGGTATATTGACCAACTGTATTAATGTAATACACTAGTCCAAAATCCCTCCCATAAAACCTTTTTATCTCTGAATGCAACCTAAATATCTCTCTGCCGTCAAACTCTTAACTGTATATTTGAAATTTTCTTCGCAGACATCATTGGAACACTTTGAATCAAAAAATGAACGTGATCATCATCATATCCTATCTCTAAAAAATGTATCCCATAGCTTGCCGATATTTCTAAACATATTTCTCTCGTAACGTTTGTGAAACTTCTGCTGTCAAAACTTTTCTCCTATATTTTATAGAACAAACCAAATGATATAACAACAAACTTTTATTATGACCCTTATGAATATGATCACTCATAAAGTCAATTTCACATATCTTTACGATACACCCGACGCAAGAAGCGTTGGGGAATTCTAATGATTAAACTGATAAAATATATACTTATAAGTACCTTAGTTATTATAGCCATTGCTATGCTAAGTTGTCAAATAAGTGAAACTATTTTTATATGATATACAAATTTACTCTGTTATTGAAGTGAAAACCCAAGAACCAGACGTAACTTTAAAAGAAACATATTGATTATCGTCTTTATAAAAACTAAGACCTTTTACTTCCTTTAAAGGTTTTCCGTTTCTCCAAACAACTACATCTCCGACTTTTATTTCTTTAACACCATTTCCAGAGTCAAACACATGTTTAGGAATACCTACTACTCCAACTGTCTTTTCAGGCAAAATCAATGTTTGTGTAAAAGTCATATCTGTAATGTTACAAGATGCCTTGATCACTCCAAAGGGCGTAGGCAAAGTACCCGAAACTTGTTTTAAATCTCCCATTTTAGGTGAAAAGTTAAACTCTGAATATGCGACCTTTAATGGACTAATTCCTAAAATACCAGTACTTAAATGAAATATAGGACCAGCAGACCAAGCATGATTGTTACTGTTCTTTGCTGGAAATTCTTCCCATAAAGTAGATGACCAACTATTAATCATTTCCGAATAACGGTTTCTCATCCTAACAAGTGTGGCTTTAGGATCAAGTTCCATCATAGCCATTTCAACATACATTTCCTGAAAAGGACTAGCATCATATCTTGTATTCAAAACTTTCAATACATCTTCCCTTTTAGAGTCTTCAACCATTCCTGCCAAGACTGCCCAAGCATTACTCCTATCGTCTATTACAGAAGATTGCTTTGTTCCATTTCTATGAAATACGTAAGCTTTGGCAGTATTATTCCAAAAATATTTATTGAAATTCTCTTTAACTTTTGTTTGTAAGGTTTTGTAATAAGACTTATCAGATTCATGTCCTAATAAATCAGCAATATTCATTACTGCATCCAAAAGCAATATATAACTTGCATTTACCACCGTATTTGTACTACCGACAACTATATCTTTATTATCTCCCCAGTCTATCCAGTTCCATGGACCAGATTGTAAAACAAGCATTCCGTCACTATTAGTGGTACTGTTACAATAATCAATATACTTTTTAATATTTGGATAAAGTTCTTCTAACAAATCTTTATCTTCAGAATACATATAATATTTCCATAGCATTGCTACTGCAGTTATATTCTGGTCTGGCAGATGAAACTCAATCCCTGGGGCAGTTGTATAAAGAGAGCCGTCTGGTTTTTGAGTGTTCATTAATTCACGGTATGCTTTTCTGCTTAATAGATTACTTCTTGTGTCATATAAACAAAAAGAATATAGAATCTGTTCAGAAACATCTCCCCACCATTGTCCCCTTTCTCGATTAGGACAATCAAAATACATATCACGCATACATACAATAGATGTATTTTTACATTTAGTCCACAAAGTATTTAAATCTGTATCGTTTGATGAAAACTCTCCAAGTATATCTGCATTATAACTGGTCTGTCGAAATTTCACATTTAACAATTTCACAGGTTCTTTTACATTTGAAAATTCATATCTAACATTATGACTACTTGAGTTTTGCCATGCAAAACACTCAAACTCTTGAATTCCTTTTTTAGTAATATATTCTTGATGATAAAAATCGTTTAATACAATTCTTATTTTAACTCCTGCAGGCGCATCAACTTTAAGATAAGGTGTGCCTTGTATATTAATGCCCAGATCTCCTACTACAGTAGTGTTTTCAGTGATATTGGTATTCTGTAATTCTGATTGATTTAGGTATGGTGTTAACCCATAATCTTTCCAAAAAGGGATGGTACGATATACAAGATGATTCCAAGGTGCCACCGTAGGATTCCCTTTAGAAATTGCTTGGTTCCATGAAGTATCATTATAATCGTACGCTTTCCAGTTACCCAATTCCTTTTGAGCATTATAAACTACTGGCCATGCAACCCACTTATAAGATCCATCTGGGTTCTTTAATTGTTCCGTGGCAGCAAAAGCTGGGTTGATTTTGACTTTCCATGTGGCATCAGAAATGATTAATGGAATATTTGAATCAGATAATTTTGATTGAAAAAGAAACCCTCCCTGATCTACGGTTATTTGCGAATAACTGTTTTCACCTCCTTTATACCACACAAGTGCCGCAATGATGTTCTCTCCCTTTTTAAGGTAGGGAGCTAAATCAACTTCATCATAATATGTATTTGTTAAATCTGGACGACCGTCTAAACCACCATCTCTAATGACCAATGAATCATTAACATATAACCAATATTTATTTTCAGCAGCAATTTGGGTTATTGCTCTTTTAGGTTTAGATGTTAATGTTATTTTTTTTCTTAATGATAACCATGTGTTATTTGGCCCTTTGGCAGATGTCCAAATCCAATTTGCCGTCCAATCAGTTGGCACTTTTGTTTTCTGTGAACTTGCTATTTTTGGGCTACAACTTATTAAAATAGAAAATAAAACAACTATAATTGATATTCTTGATATTCTTGATATAGAATTTTGGGTGTATTTCATTATTAATGATTATTTAAATGTATTAAATAGTAAAACTAATTAACTCATATAATATTACTATCCTGCACTATACTGAATTTATAGCTTTTATAAAATATGAATTAAAAAAGGATGTGCAACAGAACCCATATTTTTTATAATACTGGCAATGCATCTTTTATCTTTTCCCAAAAATTTTCATTAAAAAGATACGATGCTCCTATTAAATTTGCCTCTTCTGAATTTGGAATGATGGTTACGGGTATATCTACGCCTTTATTTTTCCATAATTCCAAAACTCTTGGCAAAAACAATTGGTGTGCTTTGGTAATGCTACCTCCTATTAAAAGTAAATCAGTATTGAAATCTGAGAGAAAGGGTAGCATAAATTCTGCTAAATTATTCGAGAACTCATCAAATACCTGTTGGGTATATTTATCATTAAGATAAACAATATCTTTCACTCCTTTAATTTCTGATTTACCAGAAAGAAAACAATATCTAGAAACAAACCATCTTGTTGAAAAATAATTATCAGCAATATCATTTTTATAAACCTTATCCCACAGACAACCTCCTTCGGGGACTAAATCGTCATCAGCAATAGGTAAATTGTCTTTTAAAAAAGCCGCTCCGAAGCCCGTGCCAATTGTTATTGCAACTACTTTTCGTTTTTCTTTAAATTCATTCGTTAATTTACCACCAAGACCAAAGGAAGAGGCATCATTTAAAAAGCGCAGTGACACATTTTCTGCATTCAAATAAGAAATCAATTCATTGACCACTGAAACTTGATAAAGTGATTCATATTTGTCATTTTTTTTAAACATGGCCTTTCCTGTCCTATACTCAAAAGGACCAGGCATTGCAAATCCAATACATATAGTTTCTTTAGCATTTGTTAGGCTTATCGTTTTGTTGATCACCTTAGCCCAATCTTTAAAAACTGAATCTTTACTTGCTTTGCTGTTTACTGAACCTCTAAAATAGGTTCCTGAAATTATTTTATAAGTGGTTGTATCTACTGCTGCACTTGTGATATGGCTTCCACCAATATCAACTCCAATGGTTATTGACATAAAAAATAAATTTACTTAATACTAATCTTTTGTTTTAGTTTTGTTCTGTATAAAATTCAGTAATAATGGGAATGCGGGATAGGTCATATCATGACTAATCTATTAAACCTCCCCCATGAAACCACACTATAACTGGCATTTTCTTTTTACCTCTGCCTCTGTGTAATACACCTCCAAAAGACCCATCTTTTTCTGATATGCTGTGGTATTTACTAAAGACTCATCTGGATAAAATATGGCATCTGCCCGTTTGTATTCAATATTTTGTGCGCTTAACCATAAAGAAAATAAAAGCGGTAAAAAATAAATAAGGATTTGTTTCATAATTTAAAATATAGATTATTCTATTTCTGTTTCAATATTAAGGGTTCCACCTTTTTTAAATAATGAATAGGGCACAAAGTAACTTTCTAGCTTTTCTCCATTTGTCTCTATTGTTTTTAATTTCCGAGTGTTTCCTGTTCTTGAAATGGTTAATTCGTTACCATTGTTCAACTGCCATTTAATCTCATCAAAAATTGGAATTGTCGTTAAGAACTCGTTATCTGCAGTAGATAATGGATATAGTCCTAATGCTGAAAACACATACCATGATGACATTTCTCCTGCATCATCCATCCCTGGTAAGGCACGTCCATAGGCTCCAACTCCATAATAATCTTTAAGAAGTTTATCTATAACTTCTTGCGATTTTTCAGGTTTATCAACAAAATAATAAGAAAATGGTGCTTCATGATCTGGCTGATTCCCATGGCAATACTGCCCCATAAAACCACAAACATTTCTTGCTATGTGATTGGGATTCCATGGGACTGTAAATAATGAATCCAATTTCCTTTCAAATTGATCTTTGCCTCCATATAAATCAACTAAGCCAGACATATTATGAGGAACATAGAAAGACAATTGCCATGCGTTTGCCTCTCTATACATATATTCGTAATAAGGGTATTGGGGATTAAAAGGTGTAATCCAGTCACCATTCTCTAGTCGTCCTCGCATAAAATGGGTCTTATGGTCAAACACGTTCTTGTAATTTTCAGATCGTTTCATTAAATCTTTAGCATGTTCAGAATCCCCTAATTTGTTTGCCAAAAGACTTAAGGCATAATCATCATGTGCAAATTCCAAGGTTTTTGAAACTCCTGCACTTGATACTGTTTCTACATGAGGGTTTTTAATATCTAGATCGGATATATATCCTTTTGCTATATACTCAGCAATATGTGGTCTTGTACCTCCTTCTTTATAGGCATTATTCAATAAGAGTTCATAAGCTTTTTGAATATCAAAATTAGTAATTCCTTTAAAATAGGAACCTGCAATAAATGGGGCTGCGTGATCTCCATGAAAAAAGGTAGGCATAAAGCCCATAATCGTTCCGCGATCTACCATACTTTGAATAACATTCCCTGCTAGTTCTGGGCGTAGCATTCCTAACAATACCAATTTATTTCTATAGGTATCCCATAACGAGGGCAAGGTGTAATACTTAAAGTTCTCTTTTCGAATCATACCCGCTTCATCTGAAAATTCTCCATTTATATCGCTCCTTAATGCCGGCCACAAAAAAGATCGGTACAGAGAACTATAAAAGAGTTCTTTTTCTCTTTCTGAGCCTCCTTTAATTTTTATTCTAGACAGTAATCTATGCCATTCTTGATTTCCTTCGGAATGAATTTCATCAAAAGATTTGTTTCCAATCTCGTCATTAAGATTTTCTTTTGCATTTTTTGTACTTACAAATGACAATCCTATCTTTAAAGTAACTGCCCCATAATCACCATTTTTGAGGTGAACCATTGCATATCCATTTTCGTTAATGTTTTTGATATCTAATGTTGTTATTTCTTGGTTTGTAACAACATAAAAATACACTTTATCCCTACCCATATTTTGAACACCTTCCAATTCATGATTTCCTATTTTATTGATCTTCCAATCAACAACATGATTATTTGCTTTACTTAGGTCAAATAAAATACGCTTGTCATCATTGTTTTCAAAAGTATACTCGTGTATGCCACATCGCAAGGTAGAACTCAATCTCACATTCACTTTGAAATTTTCTAGATAGACTTGATAATAGGCAGGGGATGCTACTTCTCTTTCATGTGAAAATTTCGATTTATAAGGATACGTTTTTGATCCTGAGACAGGCAAAACAGGAATATTACACAAATTCCAATGTCCCTTGTTTGTGTGCGTAAAACCTAAAATTTCTGTGTCTTCATATTGATAACCCGCACCCGTATGGTATTCTGTTATGGGACTCAATTGAACCATGGCATTAGGTAAAGAAGAGCCAGGAAATACTAAGCCTGCCCATACTCTCCAATCTTTTGGAGGTGAATAACCAATTAACTTAGTATCTGTTAAAGGTGCCGTTCCTAAAAAAGGATCTACATATTTTGTGGGATTTTCCACAAAATATGCTACGTTTTTATCTTGCTTTTTTTCTTTATCTTCATTTTTTTGCTGGCAGGATAAAATAGGGGATCCTATTAATAGAAAAAAAATGACTCGATTAAGTGAATGCTTCATTTTGAAATATGATTAAAACAATAACTCAAGTTTTCTTGATAGGCTTTCCATAAAAACTCTCTAAATAAGGTGTTGGCATAAGGGACTTTAATGATATACTGTGTTTGGGTATTGCCTACTCCTGCTATTAGTTTTTTTAATTCATAATCTTTGTCTACAAATGCCATATAGGGCATAGCCTGGGCAGAGCTATCTCTCAGCCACATGATATCGATATCACTTATTATTCTATAAGTATGGATGTTTCCATTACTTTCAGAGAAGTTCACCGTTCTATCCAAGGTGTTTGGGAAGCAATTGTTGATCCCTTTCTTTAGTTCTTCTTCTTTTACATTTTTTTGAAATTCCTTTATGGCATCTTCCATATTTTTATTTTCAAAATGTCTTTCTGGTTTAGGTAATCTAATTGCAGGAAATTCGTTTAGAGGGCTTGACGTCGTTAAATAGATTGAATTCACCATGGATAAACCTCCTAAAATTACTGTACCCCTTAAAAATTTCCTTCTTTGCATAATTGTTTAATTTGCTAATTAAAAATACTTGAAGTTAGATTCTTTATTGTTTCCTATAAGACACATTAATTTATTTCTACAATATTAAGTAAATCGATTTAGTAAACATATAAAAAATATTTTTTATTTTGTTTATTAAACAATACTTATATAAAAATGATTTGAAGCTAATCTAGAAAAACTTTAAAAGTCTAATTTTAAAATATCACTAATTAATTATCCCTATGAGAGGAACTTCTAATTATAAGATTTGTTTTTAACTTAATCTGAGTAATCGGAGAACTCTTTATGTCGTTTTTAAGCAAAGATAGCATTAAACTCATAAGAGTTTGAGCAATTTCAGTAAATGGTTGAGATACTGCAGAAATAGATGGTCTATATATTTCAAAAAAGTCTAAATCATCAAAAGTTATAATCCCTAATTTATTTATATAATCAGGAAAATTTTCATTTAAAACCTTCAACCCACTTAAGGCCAAATAGTTTGTAGCAAAATATAATGCATCTAAATCAGGTGTTTTTTCTAAAAATCCTTGAATACTACTTTTCTTGGCTCCATCAGTTAAATGGATATCCTGACGTGATATTTTTATTATATTTTCTTCTAAGCCAGCTTCAAAAATGGCTTCTTTATACCCTTCAAGCCTGTCTATCATTTGGGTTTGTTCTACATCCGTTAAAATAAATCCAATATTCTTAAACTTATTATCTATCAGGTGCCTAGTGGCATTATATGAAGCCTCTTTATTATTTACGACTACGTAATTAGTATCTAATTCTGGAAAATAACGATCAAAAAGTATTACAGGAATCCCTTCTTCTATTAGTTCTTCAATTTTTGACTTTATTCCTGGAGATGGTATAATAATATAACCATCTATCTGCGTGTCTTTAAATAAATCTATTAAATCTATTGATTTTTCATCATTATTTTCATGACTACAAAACAAAACTTTATACCCCTTCTTATAAGCGATATCTTCCATAATTCTCGCTAGTTTTGCGAAAAAATAATTAGAAATGTCTTCAACCATAAAAACTATGATTTTCGATTTTCCTGTTCTTAAACTTTGAGCTGTATGATTTGGCTTATAGTTTATTTTTTTAGCGTACTTTAATATTTTATTTGTTACAGCTTCTGATATTTTTTTTTCTTGAGCTTTACCATTAAGCACAAAAGATACTGTAGTCACTGAAACTCCATTAGCGGCGGCAATATCTTTAATAGAATATCGTTTGTTTTTCATTTAAATTAGATAACATTATAATCTTTGACTATTCAAATATTAAAAATACCACAATAACACTTAAATAAAAACATAACGTAATACAATAATTCCTGTAAAAAATTAAACAACTTATATTCAGTTATTTAAAACAACTCTTTGTTTACCAATTAATATTTTGAATCTTTATTTTTTATACTTAGTATTTTATATTTAGTAAAAACACTTAAACCATAACGGGTAATTTAAAAAAAACAGAAAAGTGGTAAAATAAATGAAAAATTTACCTCAGAAATATTCATGATTCTAACATCTGCCAATCCATTTCTTCCCATATCTATAATGAGAACATTATTTTTGGCATTAAAGCTCCTCCTACTATTTTACCGCAGAACCAACTTTAAATTGCTCTCTGTTAAATTCCCTAAGGCAATTCCATAAATTGTTGGAAGCATTAATGCGATCATACAAAAATAGCCATTTGTCCTTAGTTTCTTCTAAATAGAAAACTTTAATAGCTTATCGAAGGCTTGTACCATAGTATCTTTAACAGTATTTGCAATACCATAAAGCAAAAAAAAGACGTAACAAGTATAAATGGGAATCATGTTTTTTTTGGCATTACAGATATGCCCGTTTGTTCGTCCATATTATAACATATATAATTAAAAAGTTAATTTAGTAAATCCTTTTACTAAATTTGATAAAAAATTAATGACCTCTGCTTACTTTCCTAAAATTTGGATAACTATTTTTTTGATTTTAATTACAACTTAAAGAATTTCCTAAACAACATTTGAGTTATTTTATAGACTTATCATCTGGTATTAAACCATATATCCAATTAAAAACATCTTTTAAAAGGTCTTTATATGTGTCAATGATTTCTTTTAAACTTTGTGAATCATTATCTTTATATGTCAATCTTTTATTTTAATATAATAGGTGGTTTTTCATAATTAGCCATATCTTTATTCGGTTTAGGTCCCATAAAGAACTCTATTTTACCCCCTAAGACTATATCCTTATGTATTATAAAATTCTTTCTGTATCTTTTTCCATTTAAAATAATCTTTTGGATGTAGATGTTTTTATTTCCTCTATTATGGGTAAGTACTTCAAAGGTTTTTCCATTAGATAAATTAATTCTAACATTTTTAAGTTGTGGAGACCCAAAAGAATAAACATTATTAGCAGGATTAACTGGATAAAAACCCATAGCTGAAAAGATATACCATGCTGACATTTGTCCACAATCTTCATTTCCAGAATATCCAGAAGGCTCCGTGGAATATAAATCATTAATAATTTTATTAGTATAGAACTGTGATTTCCAAGGAGTATTGGTATAGTTGTATAAATAAGCTATATGATGACTTGGTTCATTTCCGTGGGCATACTGACCAATAAAACCTGATGCATTTCCATTTACATCATCTGATTTAGCTTCTAAAGTAAAAAACGTATCTAGCTTTGCTGTGAATTGCTTTTCTCCTCCAAACATCTGCTCAAAAACATATATATCATGAGGTACATACCAGAGATATTGCCAAGCATTTCCTTCAGTAAAAGAGTAACCTCCGTTCCCGCCATATTTCAAAGGGGAAAAAGGTTCAATCCAATTTCCGTCACTATTCTTTGCTCTAAAAAAACCGATGCTTGAATCAAATAAATTTTTATAATCTTCACTCCTTTTGATGAAATGTTCAAAATCCTTTTTAAAGCCTAACCCTTTTGCCATGTGTGCAACACACCAATCATCATAAGCTATTTCTAAAGTAATGGATACGGATTGAGTTTCTATATTTTCTGGAAAATACCCATATTTTTCCAAAACATTAAAAGCAGAATTCTGATGAGAAATACTAGAGGATGCTTTTATAGCTTTATAAGCCAAATCATAATCTATATTTGGAATTTTCTTATTATAAGCATCAACAATAACAGGAATGGCATGATTCCCAATCATACAATAAGTTTCCTTACCCCATAATTGCCATATAGGTAAACAACCATAATCATTGTAATATCTAAGCATTGAATTAATAAAATCTGCCGAGCGTTTTTCTTGGGTTATCGTAAATAAAGGATGAGCTGCTCTATAGGTATCCCAAAGCGAAAATGTACTGTAATATTTTTTGTCTGGTGTATTTTTTAATTCTCCATTACTATTAATATAATCGCCATTTACATCAGCAATATTATTAGGGTGAATAAATGTATGATACAAAGACGTATAGAATATTTCTTTTTGATCTTCACTACCCTCAATATCTATAACAGACAACTCTTTATCCCATTGTTTTTTTGCTTCAGTTTTTACATCATTAAAATTAAAATCCTGAATTTCAGCATGTAAATTATTTTTGGCTCCTTCATAACTTACTGAAGATAATCCAACTCTTACTACCAAAGGTTTTTTATTTTTATCAAAACCAATGATTGTTTTTAAATTCTGATGGTTGGCTATTTTTTCATCAGTATAAATTCTAGATCCCGCTTTAATCACAGATGTAATGAATGGTCTAGAAAATTCTGCCCTAAAATAAACTTTACGAAGATTAGCCCAACCAGTAATCGAGCGATATCCTTCAATAGTATAATCATCAATAATTCTAATTTGAGCATCAATAATTTTGCAAGACCAATAAGGTCTTTTTTTATCTAAAGAATGATTTAAATCTATAATAATAGAAAATGGCTCATCCGTTTCACTTGTGTATTTATGCACACCACAGTGTTCGGTTGCAGATACCTCTACCTTAATTTGAGGATCATTCAAAAAGACACTGTAATAACCAGGTGATGCTATTTCGTTTTCATGGCTAAACAAGGAGCTATAGCCTTGTTGATCTCCCTCATCGTTTGCATTCCATTTTTGTTCTCCTCTAAAAGGCATAAACAAAAAATCAAATAAATCTGCTACACCAGTACCACTAAGATGGGTATGGCTAAAGCCTACAATCTTATTATCAGCATAATCATATCCACTACAAGGATCATCAGGGGAGTCTTCAGTATCTGGACTCAATTGGACAAATCCAAAGGGAACAACTGCTCCTGGAAAATTACTCCCAGATAGACTTAAACTATCTATGGAACCTGTTCCAATAATCGGATTTACATACTTTGAGTTTTCTGTTTTTCCTGATTGAACCTGAGCTACAGCATAAAGCTGTACAAGCAAAATAAATGTAATTAAGGTAAATTGTTTTCTATTCATTTTTATTACGTCTTAATATTTTTAGTTTCGAATATTTGATTTATTATCCTATAGTATTCTATGTGCCTATAATAAAAGCTCTAGGTTTGAACGTTAGTATTTTTCCAAAGAAATCAAACATATTAAAATTAAAACTTCATTATGTGTTTTTATATGCTCTTTACCCTTTTTAAATCATTTTATTATTGAAAGAACTTGAACTGCTATATTTTACAATAAACACAAAACGAGTATAGGTTTTATTCAGTCGTTAAAGGTTGGATTGATTTAACTTTTTTAACTATCTCAAATTATTTATGTTGTAAAATCCCTGTTTCTTTTACTAATCTAAACTTGATAAACTGTTTGCTTTTTATTTCGATTTTGAGAAGAAAGCATCCAAGTTAATTTTGGATTTATGTTTTCAATCCCAATCGGATTTACTTTATTTCTAAAATAGGGTTGTTCATCCTTTATTTGGCAAAAGATGCAAATGTTATATCTCCCAAAATATTAATTATAGAAATTTTTGGGTACTCTTTTGAAATCATGTTATTCTAGCATTCTTGTATGTTAAAAAACAGTATTAAACTTATTTTCAGTCTGTTATTATTATTTCAAACCGTAGTTTGGTTCAATTATATATACTTTTCCTCCATCAACACTAACAGCAGCAGCATCTGAAATCTTGTTATTATATACAAATCCATACCCCCTTTTGTAGTGTTAGAATGTAGTACAAAGGCATAGTATAATCCTTTTTAACATCTATATTATGTTTAAATGAAAAAGTTTTTGGCAGACCTCTCAAACATCTTAGATTCAATATTTTTGATACACGAAAAACTTAAAGAAAATAATAACAAGTACAATAAAATGAGTTGGTTCGCATTGATGACATGAAAATCTTATTTATTCTTATACCAAGTCCTATACAACAATTCATTTTTCGAATTAAAATATTAGTATGGATTTTGTCTATTCTATTGCTTGGGCACTTTTTATTTAAATTTTATTTATACTACGGGGTATACCAAGCATCAAATATAAAATATGAAGTTATGAAAGGTGTCCTGTACTATCGTGAAATATACTTTGTTTACTAATAAATTGTTCAAGTGAGTCTGATAAAATCAGACTCACAAAATTTTCAGAATCCTAATTTTGTAAAGAAATCAGGATCAAAACACTTAGCTTTGACTAAAGGCTTTGATAGTTTAAAAGGTGTTCTTTTTATTTTTTTGTAACAATTCCAATATGCTTTCGTAATTTACTTTTAAGTTGTTCATAACTCATTTTCTATTACGGAAACATCTCACTGATTATCAATAACGTGGATAACTATTTTATTTTAAATCATAAAGCGTAAAAGGTGGATATAATTAAACATTAACTAATTACAATTTTAATAATTCTGGTTCACTTTTATAAGTTTTCCAAAGTAACTCACCAAAAAGAGTGTTGGCCCAGGCAAACCATGGCCTTGAAAAGTTTTTTGGGTCATCTTTATGAAAGGATTCATGCATAAATCCAGTATCTCCGTGAGTAGCTTTTAAAACTTGTATGCAATTTTTTATTTCTTTTGGATCCGTACTTGTCAAACCATGCATTATAATCGACATAGGCCAAATCATGTCCATTCCAACATGTGGGCCTCCAATACCTTCAGCCGCTTTACCTTTAAAAAAGAAAGGATTCGCTTCTGACCAAACAAATTTTCTTGTGTTTTGATAAATAGGATCATTTACGTCAATTGCATCTAAATAGGGAAGTGACAACAAGCTAGGTACATTGGCATCATCCATTAACAGTTGGCTTCCGTAACCGTCTATTTCAAAAGCATAAATCTCTCCATATTTTGGATGCTTTACTTTTCCATAATCTTGTAATGCCTTAGATACTTCATCACTTAGGCTTCTTAATTCTCTCGATAGATCCGTATCGCCTACTATTTTTTCCATCATTTCTGCAGCTTGATTCAGACTAACAACTGCAAAAAAGTTAGAAGGAATCAAGAAAGAAAATACCGTTGAGTCATCACTTGGTCTAAAGGCAGAACAAATTAAACCAATGGGTTTAACTGGGTAACCATATCCATTAAGTGTTCTCGTATCTGTTCCATGTGGTGTTGTCCTTTCAAAATGATAAGGGTTTTCACCATTTTTTTGTTGCTGATCGATAAAAACTTTTAAAACTGTCTTTATTGCTTTTTGCCAATCTGCATCAAAAGGTGATATATCTCCTGTGGTTTTCCAATAATTAAATGCTAATCGAATCGGATAACATAAAGAATCTATTTCATATTTACGCTCATGAACTCCTGGCAGCATATTAGTATCATCTGTAGTCCACTCTCCTTTTTTATTCGGGTCATCATAAAATGCATTCGCATAAGGATCTTTAAGAATATACTGTGTTTGGGCATTGATAACACCAGCTATTAAATCTTTTAATTTATGGTCTTTGTCAGCAAATGCCATATAAGGCCATACTTGAGCAGAGCTATCTCGTAACCACATAGCATCAATATCACCAGTTATAACGTAGGTATGAGGATTTCCGTTTTTTCTGGAAAATGTCACAGTAGTATCTAATGTATTTGGAAAACAATTGTTAAATAGCCATGCAAGCTCATCGTCTTTTACATTTTCTTGAAACTCTTTAATAGTTTTTTCTATTATTGGGCTTTCAAAATTACGTTTACTCTTTAATCGTCTAACTACAGGAAATTTATTAATTCTGAAAGATTCAGCTACCATTCCAAAAGGATTAGCTAACGTTAAACCACCTAATAAAGCTGTATTCTGGATAAATTTTCTTCTTTTCATTATTTTATATTATTCAATTCACTTTTTTGTTTTTATTTGGGACATTAATCATGTAAAATATTAGCTCACCTCCATTCATAATGTCTCGATGTTTAATAAAATGAGAATCTAATAGTTTGCCATTAAGCTCCACCCTTTCCACAAAAACATTTTTATCAGATTGATTTTCTGCTACTATCTTAAACGTTTTCCCATTCTCTAAATTTAATATGGCTTCTTTAATCGCTGGACTTCCTAAAGCATAGTTTTCAGATCCAGGGGCAACAGGATAAAACCCTAATGAACTAAAAATATACCAAGCACTCATCTGACCAAAATCGTCATTTCCACCAAGACCATCTGGTTTTGCCTGGTACATGGTTTTTAAAATTAATCGTATTTTATCTTGTGATTTCCAAGGGGTATTTGTCCAATTGTATAAATAAGCTACATGGTGTGATGGCTCATTACCATGTACATAGTTTCCAATAATACCTTCACGTGTTATGTCTTCTGTGTTTTCAAAATACTTATCAGGCAATTCCATACTAAACAAAGAATCTAAGTGTGCAGAAAAATGCTCTTTACCACCCATCATAGAAATCATTTCAGCTGGATCATGAGGTACATATAAACTGTAGTTCCAAGAATTCCCTTCTATAAAACCTTGTCCATGTGTATCTAAAGCATCAAAATCTTCTTTAAAGCTACCATTGCTTAATTTAGGACGCATAAATCCTATTTTTTTATCAAAAACATTTTTGTAATTTTTAGAACGCTCTATAAATTCTTTGTAAATATCATCTTTTCCTAATTTTTTTGCTGCTTGCGCAATCGCCCAATCGTCATAGGCGTATTCTAACGTTTTAGACACCGAAGCTCCATTTTTATCTTCAGGAACATACCCCTTATCTATATAATACCCTAAGCCATCAAAATATCTTGTTCTTGCTGTTTGTACACATGCTTGTAACGCTTTTTCAGTATCAAAATTAGTGTTTCCTTTTACAATGGCGTCTGCAATTACTGCGGCACTATGATAGCCAATCATACACCAGTTCTCATTGGCGTAATGAGACCAAATAGGTAACATGCCATGGACACTTTGGCTTTGATGTGCCAACATAGAAGAAATCATATCAGAATTTCTTTTTGGTTGCAAAATATTGAATAATGGATGCAATGCTCTGTAGGTATCCCAAAGTGAAAAACTAGTATAATTAGTAAAATTTTCAGCTTTATGAGTATTCAAATCTAAGCCAGTATAGTTGTTATCAGAATCCATATAAACGGTTGGACCTAAAAAAGCATGGTACATGGCCGTGTAGAAGTTTATTTTTTCTTCTTTGCTATCGGATGCTATGGCTATTTTATTTAATTCTTTATTCCAAGCTAATTTAGCGTCCTCACGAATTTTTTCAAAATTCCAATTTGGAATTTCTTTTTTCATATTAGCCAAAGCCCCTGCTGTACTGACTGGAGATAATGCAAATTTAACTTGTATTTTTTCTTGGTCTTCAACATCGAAATCAAAGTGCATTCTGATTTTTTGACCTGCTATTTCCGGGAAATTCTCAGCTTCATTAAATTTTCCCCAAAAGCCATTATATGGTTGTTTATCGTACCGATATCTACCATAATTGGCAATGGGTTTACTGAATGACATGGCAAAATAAACACGTCTAGTCCTTGCCCATCCATTAGTTTGGCGATATCCTGTAATTAAAGTATCATTTTCTACTCTTACAAAAGTCCAAACATTTTTATCATCATAATTATAAATACCTGACATTAAATCTAAAATGATATGTGCTTTTTCATTTTTATTGAAGGTATATTGGTGCATACCAACTCTAGTTGAAGCTGTCATTTCTGCTTTAATATTATAATCTTCTAATAGCACACTATAATAACCAGGTGATGCTTTTTCGTTTTCATGAGAAAAACGAGAGCGATACCCGCTATCTGGATTTTCTTTAGTGCCAGGGTTTAATTTTAAGTCACCCGTTGTTGGCATGATTAGAAAATCACCCAAATCGGAATGTCCTGTTCCACTAAAATGGGTATGGCTAAAACCCACAATTGTATTGTCGTCGTATTGATATCCTGAGCAATATTTATAAACATCTGGGTTATAGTGGCCATCTATAGAATATGGAATGGTATCGGTATCTGGACTTAGTTGTACACTTCCAAAAGGAACTGTTGCACCAGGGTAGGTATGCCCCATTTTAGCCGTACCAATCATGGGGTCTACATATTGTGCGTAATCTTTCAATTTTATAGATTCTTTTGTATCATTTTTTTTGCAACTTATTAAACCCATAGTTAATATAAAAATAGCTTTTGCATATATATATTTATTCATATAAATCTTATTTACAAATTGAAAAAACTTGGGCTCTCTATATATTATTAACTAATTTTAAGAGCCCAAGACAACTAAACTCAACTTAACTAATTTTTTTATTCGTTTGAAAGTGAATAAGGATAATCTTCCTTAGATACCCCTCTTTCTTTATTTGGTTTATCTGACATATCAAAATCTATAACGGCTCCTTTTACTAATTCTTTATGGCTTAACCAGTTTTTGGTGTAGGTTTTTCCATTGTAACGCATTTTATTGATATATCGATTTTCAGTACTATTCTTTTCAGCATTAATGACTACTTTTTTACCATTTTGTAAATGAATTGTCGTCTTTTTGAATAGAGGTGCTCCAATAACATATTGATCTGTAGCTGGTGCCACTGGATAAAATCCCATGGCAGAGAATACATACCAAGCAGAAGTTTGTCCGTTGTCTTCATCTCCACAATACCCATCTACATTTGGATTGTACATTCTATTCATGGTTTCTCTTACCCAATATTGTGTTTTCCATGGAGCTCCTGCGTAATCATATAAATAGGTCATATGCTGGATAGGCTGGTTGCCATGTGCATACTGTCCCATGTTGGCTATTTGCATTTCTCTAATTTCATGAATGACACCTCCATAATATTTATCACCAAACACGGGAGGTAATGAAAAAACAGTATCTAGCTGCTTTACAAATTCATCATTTCCACCCATAAGATTGATTAAACCTTGCATGTCATGAAAAACGGACCAAGAGTAGTGTAAACTATTTCCTTCTGTGAAATCACCACCCCAATCAAAAGGACTAAATGGAGTTCTCCACTCACCTTTACTATCTTTGCCTCTCATTAATTTATATTCTGGATCGAATAAATTTTTATAATTTAAGCTGCGTTTTTTATATAATTCTATTTCTTTTTTAGGTTTTTTTAATGCCTTTGCTAATTGATAGATGGCAAAATCATCATAGGCATACTCAAGGGTTCTTGCAGCTGTTTCATTCAAACCAATATCAAAAGGCACATAACCTAATTTTATATATGAAGGTGCTCCTGCTCGTCCAACTGCAGTCATGGGACCTTCGTTGTTGGCACCATGTATTAAGGCTTCATATAAGTTTTGAATATCGTAATCGTAAGCACCTTCACTTTTAAGATAGGCATCTGAAACAACAGAGGCAGAATTATTTCCTACCATGATATTACGTAATCCTGGGCTTGCCCATTCTGGCAACCATCCACTTTCATCATATGCGTTTGATAATCCTTCTTGCATTTGTGCACTTAATTCAGGATACATTAGGTTTAAGAAAGGAAAAAGCGATCTAAAAGTATCCCAGAACCCCGTATCGGTAAACATATAGCCTTTACGCAACTCTCCATTATATGGGCTGTAGTGCACAACATCTCCATTTTTGTCAAATTCGAAAAATTTTCTTGGAAAAAGCAAGGAACGATAAAGGCAAGAATAGAACGTACCAAGTTGATCTGGAGTAGCTCCTTCAACTTCAATTCTGCTCAATTCTCTATTCCAGATTTCTTTTCCTTTTTCTTTTAATTGATCAAAATTAGAGTTTCCAATCTCTTCTAAATTTCTCTCTGCTTGCTCATAACTGATAAATGAAGAAGCTACTTGAGCATTTACTATATGCCCTTTCTTTGTTTTAAAACCGATGGCAGCACCAGCATGCTTAGAGGTGATCTCTAATGAATTTGTTAATTCGGCTTCGCTAAATGTTTTTGACATCTCAAAATCAGTGTCAAACTTGATAACAAAATAGTTTTTGAAATTTTCAGGAACACCACCACTATTACGCGTTGTGTATCCAATTATTTTTCTCTCTTGAGGAATGATCTTTATATAAGACCCTCTATCAAAAGCATCAACTATGATATAAGATTCTTCATTTTCTGGAAATGTAAAACGGAATCTTGCCGCCCTTTCTGTCGGAGTTATTTCAGTAGTAATATCATGATCAGCCAAATAAACACTATAATAATATGGGGTTGCTATTTCTGCCTTATGTGAAAACCAACTTTCACGTTCCTCTTCCTTGAAACGTAATTTACCTGAAATAGGCATGATAGAAAACTGACCATAATCATTCATCCAAGGTGAAGGTTGGTGTGTTTGTTTAAAACCTTTTATTTTATGTGCATTATAGGTGTAGGCCCATCCGTCGCCCATTTTGCCCGTTTGAGGTGTCCAAAAATTCATTCCCCAAGGCATGGCTATTACAGGATAGGTATTTCCATTGGACAAACCAGGATCTGAATCGGTTCCTATTAATGGATTCACCCAATCTACAGGGTTATCAATTTTAGCTATTTGATTGTTTTGAGATTGAGCAAATACAATAAATGCAATAGCTGCAATAAGAGACAAAAGCGGTCTTTTCATAATTGTTTAATAATTTTTTACTTTAATTTATTTGCTTTAACACCTTCATTTGTAATAACTGCAGGAATGATAAATCCATTTTCATCAAAATGCATTTCATCAATACACGTCACTCTTGAATTCCCATCGGTTTCACCTAATGGCCTGCGGTGGTATACTATATAATATTTATCTTGTTTTGGAACTATGATTACAGAATGGTGTCCTGCACCAGTAGCTATTTCTTTGTTTTGTTCTAAAATTTTTCCAATTCGTTTAAATGGCCCCATTGGAGAATCGGCAATAGCGTAAGCCACACTATAATTTGGACCTGTCCAACCACCTTCTGACCACATGAAATAATATTTTCCATTGCGAATGAACATGAATGGTCCTTCTACATAGCTTTCAGGGGTTATCTCCTTAAATCTTTCACCAGTATCAAACGGAATAAACCCAGAGAAATCATCATTCAATTTAGCTATATTACAATGACCCCAACCCCCATAAATGAGATAATATTGACCATCGACATCTTTAAAAACAAACTGGTCTATGGGTTGTGCTCCATTGTAAAATTTATCAATAAGGGGCTTTCCTAGATAATCTTTATAAGGGCCTTCGGGTTTAGAAGCAACAGCTAAACCAATTCCACCTTCTTCATTATCTTTTTGAATATCATTAGCTCCAAAAAACAGAAAATAGTTTTTATCTTTTTTGATGATAGAAGGTGCCCACATAGCTTTATGTGCCCATCTTATTGCTGTAGTATCCAAAATTTTCTCATGCTTCTTCCATTTTGTAAGATCTTTAGAAGAAAAAGCATCTAAAAAAACTTGCTTTTCATAAGGAGCAGAAAAAGTAGGATATACCCAATATTCATCATCAAATATAATACCTTCAGGATCTGCATACCATCCCGGAAAAATAGGATTACCTGCTAAGGAAGTCTTATTTTTAGATACGACACATGAACTTAACATGGTGATAATTAATAAAAAAAGAAATTTATTTTTCATTATATAAATTAAATAGACTACGCTTTACTCTTTTTCAGAAGTAAACGTAGAAGCAGGTAAACCTTCCTTATTAAAAAGTGTTGCTGTAGCAGTATCACTCCAGCCATATCTTACATATACAGGGTTAGAAATATTTGAATTACTAACTACAACAGTTTCATTTACAATTTTTGCATGGGCTGGCATATACTTCTTATCAACACCTGCTATTTCAAAGTTTGATAAACCGTTTTTATCAGTCATTAATCCTTTACCAACACTTTCAAACGACACAATTAACTTATTTCCATCAGTTTTTACATTTTTAAATAAGGGTCCAGAAGCTACCAAATCTTTGCCATAATCATTGGCAAGCGCTAAACCAGCCAATCGATTTCCAATTTCTTGTTTTTCTGAAGGATGGATGTTGAACTCGCTTCCGATATCTAAAGTGACCACCATTCCAGTTTTTTTCGTTTTTAAAGCCATTCGTTGTGCATCACGCAATTTTTGAGACTTATTTTGCTCATCACCATTATAGGTGTATGGTGCTATTTGCACAAAATAGAAAGGAAAGTCATATTTCCATTGTGTGCGCCAATCGTTTATCATTGCAGGAAACAATTTTTTGTATTGCTCAGGTCTACTTACGTTAGATTCTCCTTGATACCAAATAGCTCCCTTAATAGTATAAGACATCAAAGGATTAATCATTGCATTATAAAGAACGGTAGGGCTACCGGAATTAAGATTTCCTGTATCTGGATGCTTAGACATATCTGTATTTAAATCATAAGAAACAAATTGCCCATTATAAATATCAGCAATCAACTTTGATTTCCATTTTCCTTCTAATGAAATAGGTGATGCCATAGTTTTTGTTTCTAAAGTTATTGGTCCAGAAATAACACCTGGTCCTCCTGTATCTATTCCTCTAATGGCAATCGTATTTTCACCTACTTTTAATATTGATTTTGGAATAGTATATACTCTTAATATGTTGTGATTTCCAGTACCAACTAACCCCCCAACATATTCACCATTGATATAAGTAGCATCCATATCATCAACGGCTCCTATTTTTAGTATATAATCTTCTGAAATATCTTCAATTGTAAATTTTTTCCGAAACCACATGGCTCCATCAAACTGGTTATCATTAATAATATCAAAACGACCGGGTAAAGAAATAATTTCCCAATTTACATCATTAAAGTCTGCTTTAGATACAGACACATCATTAAAACTAATATCTTTCCACGATTCCGTAGTTTGTGGTATAGGCTGTGTTTTTCGGTTCTTAAACCAAGTTTTGGTTTTTGATTCCATGCCAGATATTTCATCAATAGTTTTATTAAAATCACTGAATTCTTTTAAAGTATTTTTACTTGTCCAAGCCTCAGCAGGAGTACCACCAACAGCGGATTGAATAATTCCTATGGGGACATTTAATTCTTGCTGCAATTTTTTTGCGAAAAAATAGGCAGTAGCACTAAAATCTTTTGCTGTTTCAGGAGATGAAGTAACCCATTCACCTGCAATGGAATCTTGAGGCTTTGTAGAAAGTCCGAATGGCACTTTAAAAAATCGAATACTGGGGTTTTTAGCATTAGCAATGGTATTAGCTGAATCATTGATACTATCATTAGGCATCCAACCTTTTAGTGGCATATCCATATTGGATTGACCTGAAGCTAACCAAACTTCTCCTATCATAACATCATTAATTTTAATACTTTCTTCAGTAGTTGAAATTTTTATAGAGTAGGGTCCTCCTGCTTTTGGGGTAGGTATTTTTATGCGCCATTTGCCATCTGATTGAGCTTTGCCAGAAAAAACATCCGTAGATTTGACATCAACGTCGACCTCATCTACACTATTAACTTTTAAGTCTGTGTCATTCTGCCAACTTGGTGTTATGGTTATAACTTGATAGGGATCACTCTCCCCCCAAATGGTAATATTATCTAGTTGTTGTAAGACCATATGGTCTTTGAACAATGAAGATACTGTCAGCTCTTTATTTAGATTTTTTTTAGTTTTATTACTGCAAAAACTAAGAATAAACACAAAAAATAAAATTGGTACTTTTTTCATTTGAAATTAAGTTTTAGTGCTTTTTAGATTTTACTTTTGTTTTAAAAATAAAAAAAAGCAGTTCTTTCATACATAATTCATTTTTATAATTAAAAATTAATATGGATTTTATCCATTCTATCGCTTGTATGCTTATCTTTTTAATTTTATTTATATTACAGGGTGTGTCCCAAGTATCAAATATAAAATATGAAGTTATGAAAGGTATCCTGCACTATCTTGTAAAAGATATTTTGTTTACTAATAAATTGTTCAAGTGAGTCTGATTTTATGAGACTCACAAAATTTGCAGAATCCTATTTTATAAATCAATATCAAATCACTTAGCTTTGGCTAATGTCCCGATGTGTAGTTTCATCTATTTTCCATTAATTGTTATATTTAAATTACCTCCGAAAGAATTAAGAAGCAATTAATTTGTAAAACACCTTCTATTTACTTGTAATTTTTGATATTCAGCCTTTTTATAATGTTTTTATATAAAATATCACATTAATTTGTATAATCATTACACAAGGTCTTTTTGTTATCTATGAACTATTGAAATTCTTTCTCAAAGATAAATCATGTTCATAAATATTGTTTTTATGAACGATCTTCAAATCATAAATTGTCATTTAAAGATAATACGAAATGATTTTTATTGACGTAATAATAAAGGATAGTGTTTTCTGATCATAGCTTTATCTTCTAATGAAAGACTGTCAATAAGAATCGGCTCATCTTGACCTCGTAGCCTCTTTTGATTAACTCCTCCCAAAAGACTCCAATTTCTAGTACTTCCTGATTCAGGCTCTTTAGTAAGCAAATCATAACGAGTAAAATCAATTACTTTTTCACCATTATTTCTGGTATTACTAAGAAGTGCTAGTCTGAAATCCTTATTCATAAACCATCGGATTTTTTTATTCTCATCTGAACCCCCAATACCAGAACCTTCCTCTTCAAATTGGTAATTGAAACTATTTTCTTTAAAACATTTTCGCCAAATCATACCAAATTCTCCCTGGGTAATGAACTTGACATTGGGCCAACGCTCTTTAATTTCACTTAACCATTGTGTCAAATACTTTGCATCATAAGGAAGGGATAATTCCCAACAATTAGTGACCCAAGCAAATCCATTCATTTTAAAGCCTTTGTCAAAATGAATAGCTGTAGTGTGCATCATTTCTTCTATCCCAATTTTTGCTCCATATTTCCCAATTGTTTCAATAGGACCCACTCCCATTCTGCTATTAAAACCTTCCGAAAAACCAGCTCTTCTCGCTGCTAAAAAATCCATCGTCCACCCATCTAAATTTACGCAGTCAATGAAATCATTTTTATCTTGTGCAGGTTTACAGAAATGTTCTTTAGACGGATAATAGGGATACGAAATAGAGCCTTCTCCATCTTGATTGTCTATTGCATATTGGCTCCAGATATTTCCTTGACAAACATGAATATCTTCCTCATTTGCAAGATATTCTTGGTTTTTAGAAGATAAAAATCCAGCAAGTATGCTAAGCGGCCGATAATAATTGCCCACCATTTCAGAAACTTTAACCAAGCCTTCATGTAAATCTTTATTTACTTGTTCAGTCGAGTTGTAGGCATTTGGAAAATAAGCCCCTGGAATGAACGTAATCTCATCACCATATTGATAATGATAATCTACAACTATTCTTCTTATTTGCTGATAATTATCCGATGTATCGTTCAAAGCCAACCAACTGAACGCCCAAGTAATCTTTGCGTCAGGAAATGCTTTAGTAATTGCATTTCTAAATTTTATTACCTTATCGGGAGTGTGTAGATTTCTTTCATCCTCTCCTTCATTTTTATTTCTCGATACTTCAATCTGGTTTACACGAATAACGGTATTAAACGTTAAAAAACAATTACCCTTTAAAGGTATATTCTCTACAACAGATGATTGCCCAACAATATTATTAATTGGTGATAGAAAAAACACTAAATTGGATAGCAAAATAAAAAACTTCATAAATTATCGTTTTTAAACGTTTAATACCATATTCGGTAAATAAAATTTACCTCAGGGTAAGTTTCCAGTTTTACCATCCTGGATTTTGTTCCAATGTAGCCCCATTTTCTGCATAAAGAGCTATTTCTTTTGTTGGCAATGGCTGTAAATAATGTTTGTTAGGATCAAAAATCCTATTAGTTTCTGAAATTAGGAAACCATCAACATCCGCTCTACTTTGAAAGGATGGCAAACTATAAGGCTCTCTATTTTCCCATTCAGTCCCTTTTATTTTAATACCTTTAATATCTTGAGGAAGTATATTCTCAGCTGTTTTCCAACGTCTAAGATCGTCATACCTAAAACCTTCTAAGGCAAGTTCGACTGTTCTTTCCCTTCTTATTTCTGTTCTCATATCCAGTCCGTTTGAAGTAACAAAGCTATTTGTAAGATGTGGCATATTTACACGATCTCTAATTACATTAATGGATTTATCCAAATCATTATCAGAAATAACATCGTTTTTTTCAAATGTTGCTTCAGCATAAATCAATAATACCTCGGCATATCTTATTAAATGTCTATCATAATCAAACAAACTTGCATCTCCCTCCTGACCTGAATTATTTAGTTCAGGATCCTCAGACATGTATTTATATAAAATGTATCCCGTATTTGGGTTTCTTTGAGGGAAATCAGGCCAATTGACTACTGGTGTCTCTGGAAAAAACACGCGTACAGTTTCCTTTCCAGGAACAATCATAGTCATTGTCATACGTGGATCACGATCAATATATTCAGAATCAAAAGTATCATAGCCTTGAAAAACAGACATATTATTTGTAATAGGAACCCCATTTTTATCAAGGTATAAATCTGCTAAGGTTCTTGTTGGATTATATCCATTACCATCATAATCATACGGAGTTGAATGTCCAATAACATTACGTTGATAACGTCTATCTAAAATAGTTTCATTAGAATCGTCTCCATTTTGAAGAAATAAGTATCTATAGCTATTGGATCCTTTATCAATATATAACCCATACTCTCCACTATTAATTACAGTACTAGACGTTTGAATTGCTTTATCCAAATATTTAACAGCATCTGCCATATTTCTAAACTTTTCCCAAGTACCCTCAAATAATGAAACTCTTGCTTCAAATGAAAGTACCGTTCCTTTGGTGATTCTACCAACATCACTGGCATTTAATTCACTTTTAAAGGGTAAATCCACTACTGCCTCATCTAAATCTTTGAGTATAAAATCTACAGTTTCTTGACGAGTTGCTCTTGGAGCATATAAATCTGGGTCAGTAGCATCTAATGCTTTAGTTATGAGTGGTACACCACCAAAAATCCTGAAAAGTTTCCAATAATACCAAGCTCTAAAAAACTTAGCTTCAGCAACAAATCTTTTAACATCTGAATCAGTAGAACCTTCTCCTTTAGCTAATATTATATTAATATCTCTTATATAATTATAACTCGTTGTCCATTGTGAGTTTGTTTCAGAAAGCTGATAACTTCCATTACTTACAGAATTGGGAAAATTAAAAGCAATATCGGATTCAGTATCTTCAAAACCAAAGCGGTCTAAACCGTTATAAAGATTATTGGCAGCCAATTTAAAGTCTTTCCCAGTTTTCCAAAATGTAGCATCCGTTATATTATCTTCTGAAACTAAATCCAATTCTTTAGTACAACTGCTGAATAGCAAAAAAAGAAGAAAAGAACAAATAAATATACTTTTAGAAGTAAGAACTTTATCACTTCTGAATTTATTGATATAATTTATATTTTTCATAATAATTTTAATTTAGAAATTTACGTTTAAACCTAAAGAATAAACTTTGCTAAAAGGATAGGTGCCCTCTCTTCTATAACCATCTTCAGGATCAAAATTACCTCCCAAAGTTCCTTTGGATATAGTTATTAAATCTTGACCACTAAAATAGACCCTAAGATTATCTACCATTAAATTTTTGCAAAGAGATTTTGGAAACGTATAACCCAAAGTGATAACTTTAAATCTTAAATAAGATACATTATGAACGGTTAAAGTAGATGTGTGGTAATTATAATTTCTAATATCACTTAGTCCAACACCGCCGGGAATATATCTTGCGTATCTTGCGTTTGGTCTTTCCGGACTCCAAGTTTTATTATAATAATATTCAAGAGATGGCCACCAGAATTCATTTGGTGTGCTAATTCTTTCTTCATATTGGACTTTTCTATTGCCAACACCTTGTAAGAAAAATTTTAGATCAAAATTCTTATAATCAAAATTCATTGTTGAAGAAAAAGTATATCTAGGTAGTAGGCTTCCTAAATCCACCATATCACCAGCAAACCCTTGAGATTTATTACCAAACGCAGTTAATTTTCCATCACCATCTAAATCTTTATACATGACATCTCCAATGCCAAGATTGGATGGTATATTTTCTAATTGTTTATATTGGTCTAACTGTTCTTGTGTTTTTATAATTCCATCGTACACATATCCAAAATATGAATATATAGAATAACCTTGTCTCGCAAAGTTCAATCCCTCTCCAAAATTATCACTGTTTTTAAGTTCCTCTAGTTTGTTCTTACTATCACTCAATTGAAGTGAAATACTATATTTAAAATCATTAATATTATCTTTCCAATTAACAATTGCGTCAAAACCTTTGGTGACTAGCTTTCCTTGATTTGAAGATGGAGGATCTCCTCCATAAGTAGCCGGCACAGTAATATTCACCAGCATATTATCATTGGTTTTGATAAAATAATCAAATGATAGAGATAGCTTGGAATTTGCCATAGTTACATCAATTCCAATATTTTTATTAATTATGGTTTCCCATGTTCTATCGGCTGACGTTGTACTTGAACTAGCACCAGGAAGGCCCGAATTTGGAGAGCCTATAGGGTAGTTTCCTTTAATTGAAATCAGCGGAATATAGTCATACAAGCCCAAAGATCCGATATCTTGATTCCCTGTTTTTCCCCATGTACCCCGTAACTTAAGTTGATCAAAGATATTGAGATCATTAATAATTTTTTCCTCTGAAAGATTATATGCTAAACCTATAGATGGGAATAATTCGCTATAACGCTTACTAGGTGCAAATTTTGAACTTCCATCTGCACGAGCTGTAACGTCTAAAAATAATCTATTCTTAAATGTATAACTTAATCTTCCAAAATATGAGCTTAAAGCGGATTGATCAACATAACCAGTAAAATCTGCAAAAGCCGCATTAGTTTTGTCAGCTAGATTAAGTGTAAAAATGTCATTGCTTGGAAAATTATATCCAGTAATAGATTCTCCTTCATTTTTTTGTTGTTCCAAAGAAGTTCCTAAGGTTAAAGATATTTTGTTGTTTTCATCTATATCTTTATCATAGTTAAGATATCCTTGATATATCTTTTTTAAGGTTTTTTGACTGGTATAATAAGCAGAATTTGTTGAATTCAAAATATTCTGAACTTCTCCAACATAATTATGTCTAACTATTGTTCTGGTGGCAGCATTTTCATTATAAAACCCAAACTCAAAAGCAGCTTGTCCTGTAAGTTTTAAACCTTTTAGAATTTCATAATTTAGTTCAAAATTAGTTGTAAATCTTGAGTAGTTTTTGGTTCTCTGTCCCCCCTCTGCTAACCATTGTGCAGGATTTCCATATCCTTGGTATCCATAAAACTCTCCTTTTAAGTTATAAACTGGTGCGTACGGAAATTGACGAGGCACATCTGTTAATGCAGTTCCTAATTGTGTAGGTTCTTTTGTTATATTATTTTCAAAATTAGTTCTAGTTTGAATATTTAATTTATCCAGTAATTTAAAATCGTAATTAAGCCTTAAATAATATTTATCTGAATGATTATCACCGAACTTCACGACACCATCATCTTTTATGTATCCCAATGACAATAGGTAATTGTTAGATTCTCCTCCTCCCATTATTGACAAATTGTGAGTTTGTTGAATTGAATTTTTGTATATGACATCATTCCAATTAGTATCACCATAAAAACCTGGATAATTAGTAACTCCATAATTCCATCCTTGTTCCAAATCTGGTGGGGAATTTTGTCTAATTTTTTCAAAAACAGAATCAGGAAATCCCTCTACTCCAGCATTTCTAAGTCCTTCATCTAAAAATTCAGCAAAGTGAAGAGTACCCATAACTTTTCTCAAATAGGTCGGTGTTTTATATCCAAAATTAGCTGAGTATGTTATTTGAGGCTTTCCTATTTTACCTTTTTTGGTTGTGACCAATATAGCGCCGTCAGCCGCTCGTGCACCATATATTGCTGCCGAAGCATCTTTTAAAACAGTTACTTTATCAATATCATTAGGGTTAATAGAATTTAAATCTCCTGGGACACCATCTATTAAGACTAAGGGTACATTACCATTTATAGAAGAATACCCTCTAATTTGTAAAGAATACCCTTGGTTACCAGGTTGGCCACTAGCCCTGGTAATTGTAACCCCTGGTAATTGTCCTTGCAACGCTTCAAAAGAATTATTAACAGGTCTGTTTTCAAAAACTTCGCTACCTGCTGAAGATATAGCTCCAGTAATTGCCCCTTTGGCTTTTTGACCATATCCTACAACAACGACTTCATCAAGTTTTGCATTATCTTCCTGTAAAACCAAATTTATATCCGTTTTACCATTAACCGCAATTTCCTGAGTAACAAAACCTAAAAAAGAAACAACAATTATCTTATTTGGATTTGAAATCGTTAAAGAGAAATTACCATCAAAATCCGTATTGGTTCCATTTGTTGTTCCTTTTTCTATAATATTTGCTCCAGGTAAAGCTTGACCATTAGCATCTTTTACTGTACCTCTTATTTGATGTCCCTGATTTATTTCGATGGATAATTGCTTATTTAAATCGTTTTCAACAAGTTTTCTCCCATTTAAAAAGATTTCAGTATCCATAATTTGGTAGGAAGTGTTAGTTCCTTCAAATAATTGGTCTAATACTTCCGAAATTGGGGCATTTTTCACTTTTATTGATACTTTATGTTTTAAATCAACAAATTTTGTGTTATACACAAATGTGTATTTTGAGGTTACCTCAATTTTATCAATTACCTTCTGTACGGACATATTCTTAACATCTAAAGTAATAGATTGCGAATATCCGGCATTTGCAAACATGCTTAAAAAAGACGCAAATGTTAAAAGAACAGTTAGTTTCATTTTTAAATCAAATTTGATAAAAGATAGGTAACTACCTTTACTATCATGAAGTTTTTTCATATTTTTGAAATGTTAAAATAGTGAATGACTGATTTTTTGGTTAATCACGTATAACCCTACCGGGACATGTGACAGCATCTTCCGGTTTTTATTTATTATAACGTTTTAAGTAATTCTTTGTTAGTGGATTTTAATAGTTTTTTTCTTTCATATAGTTTAGTTTTATTGGTTTAATTAATAAATATCGCATTGTCTTTTATAGTATGACTTATACCATAGCTTTTACCAAAAGAGTTTAGAACATCCTGAATAGGAGGTTCATCTTTAAAAGTGGCATTAAAAATCTCATTATTTAGTTGCTTGTTAACAATTATTATTTTCATATTATAATACCGTTCCAGTTTTTTAACAATATTTTCAAATGACATATTTCTAAACACCAAATCACCTTCCATCCATGAGGTGTAAATTGAAGTATCTACCGCTTCGGAAGTAATACTTCCTAATTTCCTATTAAGAGCACCCTTTATTCCTGGTTCTATTCTTAAACCTTCATTTAACGTTTTGCCATTAGTATATAAATTAACCGATCCTTTAATTAAAACAACATCTGTTGTTAAATCTTCAGAATAAGCAGAGACATTAAATTCAGTACCTAACACTTCAACATTTAGGTTTTCCATATTAACAATAAATGGATGAGTTACATCATGAGCGACATCAAAAAAGGCCTCTCCCGTTAGAAATACCTGCCTCTTGTTACCACCAATAAATTTAACAGGATATTTTAAGGAGGTTCCTGCATTTAAATATACTTTAGTTCCATCAGATAGTTTCACTTCAAAACGTTTTCCATAAGGTACGGTTAATGTATTGTAGACTAATTTTTCCATAACATTATCGTTATCATAGACTAGTTGTTTCCCTTTTTGGCTTCCAACCACACTACCATTGGCATCTAATATCTGTGATGTTCCATCTTCACTAAGAACCTCTACATTTCCATTTTCCAACTTAAGTGTGATGCTATCCGAAGGAATAATAACTTCAGGGGTTTTAGTAAAACATCCTAATTGATATAAATATCCTATTCCTAAAAAAATAATTACTACCGCTGCATACTTAAATACATTAACATACTTACGCAGTCTATATTCTTTCTTTTCTTTATCAATCAACTCAAGCAACTGTTTTTTTGAATCATCAACATCAAACATATCCATATCTAAATCAATTAGGAAGTTAATTTTAACGTAACCTTTGAATAACTCATAATTATTATGATTTTTAAGCCATAATTCTAGTTCTTCTCTTTCCAAAAGAGTAGCTTGTTTATTAAGGTATTGAATTATTATTCTTTGTATCTTTTGAGAAATCATTTTTGGTCTGATATATTACTAAAACACAATAATTTCACAGAACCCTAACTTTTTTATAACTTTTTTATATTTTCGTAACTATTATTAATAATTATTGACAATATCACAATGCTGTTTTTATTGTTGTATGAATAATATTGAACTAATACATAATCTTAAAAAAGGAGATTCTAATGCATATTCTTTTTTAGTAGACACTTATCATAACATGTTATGTAACTATGCTTATGGGCTGACAAATGATCGTGATTTAGCTAAAGATGTTGTTCAAAACGTATTTATTAATATTTGGAGAATACACTTAAAACTTAAAGACGACTTTGATGTTAAAAGTTATTTATACAAATCTGTTTACAACGAATTTCTCAACCAAAATAGAAATTTAAAATCTGTTGTTCCTTTAGACAAAAAATATATTGAAGCTTTAAGTCAGGTTGTTGAAGAGGAAGACTTAGAGTCAATAGAAAAACTATTGACTCTAATAAGACGGGAGATTGAAAATCTACCCCCTAAATGTAAGAGAACATTTTTATTAAGTAAACAAGAAGGCCTTAGTAATATAGAAATTGCTGAGTATTTAAATGTTTCTGTTAAATGTGTTGAAGCTCACATTTCTAAAGCTTTTTCTATATTACGTAGAAATGTTGACAGTAAAATAGAAAGGTTTTTGTTTTTACTATTGGGAGTTAATAAATATTGAAGCCTATCAAAAACAAATGGATATCCATAAAAACAGGATTAAAGGTTTTGAAAATCGCTTTAATTATAAAATTAATCAAGCTAAAGTTTATCTCACATCAGATGTTGGTAGTATTTAACATGGCTACATTATCTGTTGTTTGAGCTATAATATTTATCATAACTTATTAACCATTAATTCTCTATAAACTTGAGCTATGGTAAAACTATCTAATAATAGAAATCCAGCTAATTAATACCCAATATTTTTTCTACAATAATCTTTGTTTTTCTTAAAATAGAAAATATATTTGCATCGTTATTTAAAATAAGTCTAAATAAATATAAATGAAAATTATTACACTAACGACAGCTTTTCTATTAACATTTTGTGCTTTTTCACAATCCATGTTAAAGGGGAAAATAACTGATGAAAAAAATCAACCCCTATTTGGAGTTACTGTTTACATTGAGGAACTAAAGCAAGGCACAACAACCGACATTGAAGGGACTTATGAATTGCCCAATATTGAAGAAGGCACTTGGAAAGTAACCTTTAGAATGTTGGGATACCAAACCCAAAGTGAAAATTTATCATTCACACAAGATGGTACAATTTCATCTTCAACGATACTAAAAGAAGATTTAAACAGTCTGAATGAAGTTGTAGTTTCGGCAAGTAGACGTTCGGAATTCCTTTCTGAAATTCCTGCTTCTGTAACTGTTGTTAATGAAGCTAAGCTAAAAGAGTTATCAAATTCTACAACAAACATTAGCGAGATATTAGAATTTACTGTTCCTGGATTGGCGGTATCAACAGGCACATTTTCCAACTGGGGACAAACATTACGTGGACGTTCTCTTTTGGTAATGGTCGATGGAATTCCACAATCTACACCATTAAGAAATGGGCAATTGGGAATAAAATCCATAAGTCCAAATGATATCAGTAGGGTCGAGGTCATTAAAGGCGCAACATCCATTTTTGGTAATGGAGGAAATGGGGGCTTTATAAACTACATTACCAAAAAACCAAATGCCACTAAAAACATCGAAGGATCCACGAATGTTTGGGGAACTGCTAACTTGGCAAAAACAAAAGATGCCATGGGTTTTGGAGTGTATCAATCCTTAAATGGTAATTTGGATAAATTTAATTACTATATAAGTGGAAGTTATGAGGAAACTGGCACTAAATATGATGCCGACGGAGTTGTCATTCTTCCAACTTACGGACTGGACAACACAAACATCTACAGTTCATTAGCGAAAATAGAATATCAAATATCTGATAATCAAAAAATTATCTTATCTGGGGATTTATACAAATCTGCCCAAGACACACCTTATGTTCCTGTTCCAGCAGAATTTGAGGTGTTTAACGAGCAAGGGGATTATTCGCTAACTGCAGGCTATGGTGTTAAAGGGTCTGTTGATGGGCAAGAACCAACAGGAACAACACTTATAAATGGCCAACTGAAATATAACCTAAACCATATTTTTTCTGGCACTACAGATTTTACGACGGATCTTTATTATCAAAATACAGAAAACATTTTCTTTTATTCCGATAAATTTGAAAATGGCGGACAATCTGTTATCAATGCTGAAAAGTATGGTGTTAGACCTAATTTCAACACAAGCTTTAATATCAATACGTCTATTGATGTTTCTTTAACGTACGGGATTGATTTACTTAAGGACAAAACAAACCAAGGTCTTTTGGATGGTAGATTATGGGTACCGAATACTGAAATGTTGAGTTGGGCACCTTATTTACAATCCACTTTAAAGTTTGACGACATATGGGTTGTTAAAGCAGGATTACGGTACGATGATATGAATATCGATATTGCAGATTACAACACATTGCCTTATTCTCCTTTAGGGGACGGAAATTATAATCCTTCGGTTGCCGTTCAAGGTGGTAAAATTGGATTTGACAATTTAGCTTTCAATATTGGACTACGTTATATAGAACATCAAGAATTTATTCCTTTTATAAGCTATTCACAAGGATTTTCTATCGCCGATTTAGGTTCTGTTTTACGTTCTGCCACTGCCGATAACATAAATGACATTCAATTGGAACCTGCTGTGACTAAAAATTATGAGTTCGGGTTTTTGTCGAAGTTCCATAATTTTAAATTAGAGGCAGTAGGTTATTACAGTACCTCCAACCTGGGAACAGGTGTTGTTTTTGATGAAAACATCAATTCTTTTGTACCGTCCAAACAACCACAGGACATTTATGGAGGTGAAGTTGCTATTGATTATGTTACCTATAACAATAAATTACAAGTAGGAACTTCGTATTCTTATGTGGAAGGTGTTACCCATAGTGCTACAAATGAAAATACCTTAACCTATTTAGGGGGTGACGTTATTGCTGCTCCTAAATGGACTGCCTATATTACTTGGAATCCTACAAAAAAAATCAATACTTCTTTACGAATGACTAACTTAGGGAACAGAAAACGATTTGATCCGTATTTGGATGCAAACAATACTTACACCTATAGGCA
Source organism: Confluentibacter sediminis (assembly GCF_003258355.1). GTDB lineage: Bacteria > Bacteroidota > Bacteroidia > Flavobacteriales > Flavobacteriaceae > Confluentibacter > Confluentibacter sediminis. The sequence goes on from NZ_QKPO01000003.1 coordinate 305,392, forward strand.
TACACAATTTCCTGTTACGGGATACACCTTGCTTAATTTTTCCATAGCTTACAAATTACAATCCAATATGTCCGTTTCCTTGGCCGTTAATAACCTATTGAATGAATATTACCTTCCAGCTAGATCACAATGGGCCGCACCTTTAAGAGATTTTACGGGTGCTGGTGAAGGCACCAATGCCCAATTAAGTATTCATTATAATTTTTAATATTGAACTATTTTAACCATTTTTTAGAAAAAGAAAAAGTCAAGATGATCATTAATAGAATCAATGCCGGTATATTTGCCAGCATTGGTTTTTAGTTTTCACACTATAACAAATGCTATCTTTTAATAAAATAATACGGAAAATCCATCTTTGGATTGGGCTTACTTGTGGCCTTATTGTCTCTTTTTCAGGGATTACAGGCTCACTATATGTTTGGCAACCAGAAATAACAGCAGTCCTTAATCCTAGATTATTAAAAATTGAAAATGTAGAAAATAATAAAGACGCAACTATTTTAAAATCTGCCGTATCTTTAATGGAAGCCCACAAGGATAGTATAAATAAAATTTTTCTCCCCTATCGTGAGCAACAGACCATAGCGATTCAATTTAAAAATGGAAAAACAAATTACTATCATCCTATAACTCATGAGTCTTTGGGTGAAAAATCGGTATCTATTTTATTTTTTGATAGCCTACTAAATCTACATCGTACTTTGGGAATTCCCAAAATAGGTAAGTACATTTTAGGAACCAGTGCATCCTATTATTTCTAATCCTAATAACTTCTGGCGTTTATATTTGGTGGAAAGCTTATGCCCTTAGCTTGAAAAAAGGATTTAAAGTAAAATGGAAGGCAAAAAAAAGAAAGTTCAACTTCGATTTACACAAAGCATTCGGAATCTATTTTTTTATTCCGCTAATCATCTTGGCTTTTACGGGTTCCTATTTTACTTATAATACATACTATAAAAAGGGTTTGGGAATTTTTGATGGCCCAAATAGGAATTCAAACATTCTGAACAGAACCCATATTAAAGGATCGTCAGCCTTATATGAAACCTTATTGGACTCCAATGAAGATTATGTTTTACGTGCTATTTATTTCCCAAAAGACAAAACGGATAATTATCGATTAAGATACATAAAGAACCGTTGGATACAAGCGGGTTATCGAAAAACAAAAGAAGTGGAGATCAATAAAAAAGGAGAAATAAGAACCTTATCCGATTTTAAATTTGATTCTAATAGTAATCGTATAGCAGCACAGTTCTACCCTATTCACATCGGGGAAATTGCTGGTGTTTATGGGAGGATCATGGTTTTTATTTCTGGCATGGTGCCATTGGTATTGTTTATCACAGGCTTCAGAATATATCTATTAAAAAAGAATAAAGTTTTTAAAAGAAAAGTACTTGGCTAGTGATTCAGAAAAGTCTTTAATAATCAATTAAGAATCATCATTTTACATTGATTAATGAATTTATAGTTGAAGCAAATACAGACAAACTTAACATGAATAGGGGTTGTTCTTTATAATAAACCTATTTTTTACGCTATAAGTTTTAGCAAATGGGCGCAGCTTAGATACATAAATAATAAGAGATGTGTAATTCAGTGCCTAGACAATTATTATTCTTAGTAAATACCCTTAAAATATATAGAAATATGATCATGGATAGTTCCTCTTTTACCTCCGTTAAAAAAAACCTTAACGATTTTTTTCAATTGGTTAAGGCTTTTTTTATTTCTTAGTTCATAAAATCAGTTTTTAATCTAAGATTAAAAACTTCCTCGATAGTAATCTAGCACCTTCGTTCTTAACAAATATTCGTAATGCGCCATAGATAGATTCTGCCTGGCCGTATCAAGATTGTTTTTGCTAATAATATATTCAATAACGTTAGAAACGCCATTATTAAATCTGATTTCATTAACTCTAAAAGATTCTTCAAAGGATTCAACCTGTTGTTGTAAAGCTTCATATTTATTAAAAGCAGCTTCCATATTAGAGTAACCCAATTCAATGGATTGTTTGTACTGGAATTTTGTATTCTCAAGTTCGATTTGAGACTCTTCTAATTCGATTTTTCTAAGTTTCACATTATTTTTTGCTCTAAAACCATTGAATAACGGAATATATACAGACACCCCATACGATGTGCTTAAATTATTATCAAACTGATCATTGTAGCTAATATCAGAAGCTTGATATTGGGTTTTATTGGTCATCACATCATACTGTTGCCCACCAATGTTTACAAAATTTCCAGTATTCTCAATAGTTGACCCTGTTTCGGTGAATAATTGTGCCGCACTCGAATAGTTGGTGTTAAGTTGACCAAAAAGTGATATTTCTGGAGTAAAATTGGCTTTTGCAACACTCACAGCACTTTTAGCAGCATCTTGCCTCAATTCTTTAGCCTTAAATGTCGCTAGATTTTGTAAAGCTTCATTATATATTTCAACATCATTCATGGGATACATTATAAAATCTCTTAAAGGGTCTATGTCTTCAAATGAGGCATTAAAATCCGATTCCAAACCTAACAACTGAAATAAACTGTTTATACCAACTTTCAAATTATTTTTAGAACCAATAACAGCTATTTCATCATTTGCCAATTGCCCTTTCATATCGGTATAATCAGCAGGATTACCTTCTCCTTCTTTATAAAAAGAACTTAATCTATCGACTTGTTTCTGGGTTACTTCTAATCGTGCTTTATTAAGTTCAAGCAAATCACGCATATTGAGTACTTGTAAATATGCCAAAGTAATATTTACTGTCAAATTCTGCTTTGCTTCTTCCACTTCCATTTCAGAAGCCTTTAAGTTTAGGTAGCTTTGTTTGATGCTATTTTTAAGCTTAAAACCATTGAAAATGGGAAGACCTGCACTTAATCCCGCATTGGAAAATGTTAATTGTTGATTGATATAACCATTTGTAAAAGGATCTATGCTTCGTCCATTATTAATCCCAAGATTATAATTTCCGTTCACATTAGGCATAATATTACCCCAAGATTGGTTTAAATTCACTTTAGAAGATTCTGCTTTTAATTTGACACCTTTTAAGTCAAAATTATTTTCAAAAGCAATCTCCAAACACTTTTCAAGGGTATAGGTTTCTTGCGAGTAACCCTTAAAAATGGATAAAAAAACACCTAGTATAAGTATCTGTATTATTTTCATTTTATATTTATTTTTCGATAACAGTTCCATCTAATAAATTGATGATTCTGGAACCATATTCTGCATTTTTCTCTGAATGCGTTACTTGAATGATAGTAACACCTTCTTCATTTAACTGTTTAAATAATTCCATAATCTCTTCACCTTGCTTGGAGTTTAAATTCCCCGTAGGTTCATCCGCCAAAATAAGTTTGGGTTTGGTAATCAAAGCTCTGGCAATACCCACCAATTGTTGCTGCCCACCACTTAACTGACTAGGGAACAAGTCTTTTTTTCCAACAATATTGAACCTATCCAACATATCGGCTACCAAGGCTTTTCTTTCCGAGCCACTTATTTTTTTGTACAAAAGAGGTGTTTCTATGTTTTCATAAACCGTCAATTCATCAATTAAGTGATAGGCTTGAAACACAAAGCCTATATACTCTTTATACAAATTGGCTTTATGTTTTTCTTTAAGTTGATGTACTGGTTCATCAAGAAAGTTATACTCACCTTCATTAAAATCATCTAACATACCAATAACATTTAGTAATGTTGATTTTCCCGAACCTGATGGTCCCATAATAGAGATAAACTCACCTTCTTCAACTTGTAAATGTGCATCTTTTAAAAGATAAAACCGTCTTCCACCAGAGTTTACCCATTTATAAATATTTTTTAGTTCTAATAACATAATTTTTATTTTTATTCGGTTCTTAAACTTTTTATAGGATTAGCTGTTGCCGCTTTAATAGACTGAAAACTAACTACAAGTAATGTGACTAATAATGCTCCAACACCTGCCATACAAAATATCCACCATGATAAGTTTGTATGGTATGAATAATTATGTAACCACTTATCCATAAAATAATAAGCGATGGGTATGGCTATAAAGCAAGACACAAAAACCAACCAAATAAATTCTCTTGATAACATTTTCCAAAGCGTCATTATAGACGCACCAAGTACTTTTCTTATACCAATCTCCTTTGTTCGTTGTTCTGCCATATAGGATGCCAAACCAAACAAACCCAAACATGAAATAAAAATGGCAAGTATCGATAAAAGTGTTACCAACTGACTCATGCGTTTTTCATTACCAAATTTTTTAGCATAAGCTTCGTCTACAAACTTCGGTTCAAAAGGTCGTGATGGATTATATTTTTTAAATACCGACTCTATTTTAGCTAAAGATTCCTTTACACTTTTTTCTGGGTTTAACTTTATAAGAAATTCATTTAATTGATCATCTGCTTTTGTGTTAGCAAAAATGTATGGTTTCACTGGTTCATAAGGAGATTCGATCAATATATCTTCAACAACACCTACAATTGTAATAACTGATGTTGGTTCACCTGGGTTTCTTAATTTTTTACCAACAGGGTCTTTTAAACCCATAAAAGCAACAGCTGATTCATTTAAAATAAGTTGAATTGAATCGGCTCCAAATCTTTTTGAAAAATCACGCCCGTCTTTTACCTTCCAACCAATTGTTTTACCATAATTATAATTAACACTTCCAATATGAAAATTCCCCATCAAATTAGAATCTTTTCCATCCCAATCAAAACCACCAAAAATCATCCATTCATTAGTTATTAAATTCTGAGATTCTGCAATGTCTATGATTGCTCCATTATTAATTAATGTTTCCCTGATAGCTTCTATATCTCGATGTGTTTCTTTCGTAGTTGAAACAGTAATCAATGCATTTTTATCATAACCCATGGGTCTGTTTTCTGCATGTTTTATTTGCTGAAACACCACAATGGTTCCAATAATTAATATAATGGAAACTGTAAATTGAGATACCACTAATACTTGTCTAGGCAGTAATGCCTTTTGTCCTGTTTTAAAAACCCCTTTTAGCACCTCAACAACTTTAAAAGAAGATAAATAAAGTGCTGGATATAAACCAGCTAAAGTGCCTATAAATAAACTGTAAAAGATTCCAAAAACCCAAAATATTAAATTGCTCCAAGGCATAGTAATATGAGAATTCATAATGCTATTAAAATAAGGCAGCATTAGGAATACTAATAAGGTAGAAAAAATAAACGCAATGATAGACACTAAAATAGATTCACTAAAAAATTGACTTATTAATTGATATCTATTAGAGCCTATAGCTTTGCGTACTCCTACTTCTTTAGCTCTTTTCTCTGAACGCGCCGTACTCAAGTTTATAAAATTAATACAAGCTAAAAGCAATACAAAAAAACCAATAATACCAAATAACCATACATCATCGATGCGGCCACCAACATTCACTCCATTTTCAAACTCACTATACAAATGCCATTTAGACATGGGATGTAAAAAAACTTTTGGATTGTAATCTCTTTTAACATCTTCTGTACCATTATCTATTATTATATTTTCAATTTTAGAAGACACTTTATCAATATTGGTGTTTTCAGAAAGTTGTACATAGGTTCGTGTATTTCCTCCTGCAAACCAAGGATTCGAACTTTCCAATAGTTCTTTAACATACCAATTTTGACTTACATATAAAGCCCATGGTAAAATAAATCCTAGCTCTTTAAATGAAGAACTCTTTGGTAAATCTTTATAAACGCCTGTAACCTTAACATCATTTTCATCATTTAACCTTAAAGTTTTCCCCATGGGGTCTTGATTTCCAAAAATAATTTCTGAAACCGATTGAGATAATAAGATTGAATTCATTTCTTTTAAACCATTTCGTGAACCTCTAACCATATTAAGACTAAGCATTTCTGCAATTTCGGGTTCAAAATAACTTCCCTTATTAACAAATATCTTACCTTCAAAATCTAAGTTTTGTTCCGAATTCCATGTGCCTTGTGCCGTATATTTAAAATCACTACCAAATTTGTTTCGTAAACCCTCACTCATAATTGTAGCAACAGATTCCCATGTATCAGTAACGCCATTAAGTGTTTGATGATGCATGACTTGAGCGATCCTATCATAATTATCATGATTCTTATTAAACGACAACTCACTATAAATCCAAAGGCCAATAATTAGTGCTACCGCCATACCAACCGCAAGACCACCAATATTAATCACACTAAGGACTTTATGCTTCCATAAATTCCGCCACGCTATTTTAAAATAATTCCTTAGCATAATTTTTATTTTTATTCGGTTCTTAAACTTTTTATAGGATTAGCTGTTGCCGCTTTAATAGACTGAAAACTGATGGTGATGATGGTGATACTAATAGCGCCTGCCCCAGCCAATAAGAAAATCCACCAAGAGATATCGGTTCTGTAAGTGAACTTTTGAATCCATTGATTCATAAAATAATAGGCTAATGGCGATGCGATAGCTATTGAAATAACCACCAATACTAAAAAATCTTTAGATAATAACTTCCATAGATTTAGTATGGACGCACCTAGTACTTTTCTAACACCAATTTCTTTGGTACGTTGCTCTGCCACAAAAGACGCCAGACCAAATAAGCCCAAACAACTAATCAAGATGGCTAATGCAGTAAATACACTTGCTAAACTAGCCACACGTTCTTCCGAGGCAAATTTTTGGGCATATTGTGCATCTATAAATTCATACTCAAAAGGTAAACCAGGGAAATTCTTTTTAAACACCTTTTCTATAGTTTCTAAATTAGTACTAACACTTCTGTCAGGGTTCATCCTTAAATTATAATAACTAGAAGCCTGATATTTATCAATAACATACAAGGTTTGTTTTGATGGCTCGTAAGGCGACTGCATCACCATATCTTCTACAACGCCTATAATTTTTAGAGGTGGATCTGGATCATCTTCATTAGAATCCCTCATTAATTTTCCAATTGGATTTTTTAGTCCCATATACTCTACAGCCGTTTTATTTAAAATGACTGCACTTGAATCTGTTGGAAATTTTATTGAAAAATCTCTACCTTCAACAAATGCTAATCCTAAGGTTTTAGCGTATTCTGGAGACACCATAATAAAGGCAAAATCATCCTGAAACCCAATCGGTTTTCCTTCCCATGTATAGCCCCCATTATTAGACCAAACATCTGTTAAAGGACTACTTGAAGTCGCCATGTTAACCACCGCTCCAGAAGTTATAAATTCATTCCGCATAAAATCTGTTTTTCCATAAAAATCTGGACTATTTGTAGGTATTTGAATGAGTCCTTCTTTATTGTAACCAACCGGTCTATTTTTAGTGTATTGTATTTGTTTCATTACCAGAATAGTTCCAATGATTAATATTATTGAAACCGTAAACTGGGTAACAACCAAAACTTTTCTTGGCAAAGCAGCTAGCTTCCCTGCCTTAAAAGTTCCTTTAAGTACTTTCACTGGATTAAATGATGATAAATACAAAGCTGGGTAACTCCCTGAAAGTAGAGATGTGAACAATATAAAACCTAGAGATAACATCCAAAACTGACTATTAGTCCAAGGCAATATAATTTCTTTACTTGCTAATGTATTGAACCCTTTAAGAGAAATCATTACTAAAATTAAAGCAGCTATATAGGCAACACTTACTGTAAAAAGAGACTCGCCTAAAAATTGGCGTATAAGCTGAGACCTATTGGAACCAATAGATTTTCTAATCCCCACCTCTTTAGCTCTTTTTTCAGATCTTGCTGTAGATAAATTCATAAAATTTATGCATGCCAATAAGAGCACAAACACACCCACAATGCCAAACAACCAAACATATTCTATACGCCCGCCAGATTGTACTCCATTTTCAAAATTGGAACGTAAATACCAATCGTTCATAGGCAATAATAAAATTTTAGGATTATATGCTTTTTGGTCATCAGGGGCGGCATTCATTTTTGCTAGTCTAATAGTTTTATCAACCTGTTCCATAGTCGTATTATCAGCTATTTGAACAAACATTTGAAAAGACCCATTACCCCATTGATCGGCTGCATTTTTAATCCATTCTGCTGAATTCACATACAATTTCCATGGCGTCATATAGTTCAAATCGTGAAACGAATTGTTTTTTGGTATATCTTCATAAACAGCTGTTACCTGCATATCATGTTCACTATTTAATTTAATTGTTTTCCCAATAGGATCAGTATCACCAAATATTGCTTTAGCAGTGGATGCCGATAACATAATAGAATTTAACTCAGCCAATCCATTTCTAACACCTTTTACAATTTTTAAATTCAGCATATCAATAGCACCTTCTTGGATAAAACTACCAGAACTGGATATTTTTATGTCTTTATACTCAAGGTAACCCGCGGTATTCCAGGAGGACATGACAATATGCTTAAAATTATCATTATACTTATTTCTAAGTTCCATTTCTAAAGGTCTTGGAAGTGCGTTATAAGTTAGATTTTCCCCATTATACGTTAAGGATTGATATACTTGTGCTATACCTTTTTTGTTAGAAAAGTAGTCGTTGAAGCTTAACTCATCATGTACCCAAAGTCCAATCATCACGGCAACGGCCATACCAATGGACAAACCAAATATGTTGATGAAAGAATACACCTTATGCTTCCATAAATTCCGCCACGCTATTTTGAAATAATTCTTAATCATGATTTTGATGTTTTTTTGATTGATGATATTATTCTGTTCTCAAACTTTTTACAGGATTGGCAAGGGCTACTTTAAGTGCTTGAAAACTTACCGTTAACAAAGCCACTAAAATGACAAGTACCATAACACTAACAAAAATTTGCCAACCAAACATAATACGATAAGGATAACTCTCAAGCCATTTATTAGCAACTAACCACCCCAATGGCATAGCAATAACCAAAGCAATGGAAACCAATTTTATAAAGTCTCTGGAAACAATACCCAATATATTATTTACCGAAGCGCCCAACACTTTGCGGATACCAATTTCTTTGGCACGTTTTTCAACAGACAATACTGTTAAACCAAACAAACCTATACAAGAAATAAAAATGGTAAGTACCGCTCCAAAAAGCACTATTTGTTTCCATTTGGCCTCGGCTTGATAATTTCTTTTATTAACCTCGTCCATAAATGTATGATTGTAAGGTGTTAATGGGAATGTTTCTTTAAAAGCTGATTCTATAAAACTTAAAGTTTCTGATACGTTTCCCGGCTTAATTTTAATAAGTGCTTTCCCAAAACTATTGTCTGGATGCATGGTGAACAATTGAGGTTGAATCAATTGGTTTAAGGAAGAAAAATGATAGTCCTTCACAACACCTATTACCGTATATTTACCATCCTCCCCTGTACCAAGTTTTACAATTTGTCCTAAAGGGTTTTGCCATCCTGCCTTTTTTACGAATGACTCATTAACTAATGCAGAATGAGCTGCATCTGAAGCATATAACGAAGAAAAATTTCTGCCTGAAACAACATTTATATTCAAAGTAGGTATATAGGATTCACTCACATTTTCATAAGCAAAGCCAAAACGTTCATCACCATTTACTACACCTGAAGTACCCATATAACCGGCATTTTTGCCAGCTACTTCCACAATATTAGGGTTAGACATTAATTTAGATTTGAACAAACTAAATTGATCTGTAGTCATGCCATATTTTTGTACTTCAACAATGTTTGAATCGTCGTACCCTAAATCATAATTGGTTAAAAAACTGAACTGTTTGTAAATAACAAACGTGCCCACAATTAAAAAAGACGCCAATGTAAATTGTAGTACTACTAAGGATTTTTGCAAATAATTTTTCCCCTTTAATACAAATCGACTATAGAGCGTATCTACGGGTTTATATTTAGACAAGATCAAGGCTGGATAAAAGCCAGCCAATAAAGTTGTAACAATAAACAACGTAACAAATCCCAAAAGTAATTTCGTATCAAATAAATAGGAAATGGCCAGTACTTTGTTGGAAAGATCATTAAAAACGGGTAAAATTAACTGCACCAAAAGTACAGCCAAAGCGAAAGCCATAAAGCAAAGCAAAAAGGACTCTCCCAAAAACTGAACAATTAATTGTTTTCTATCGCCTCCAACCACTTTACGAATCCCAATTTCCTTGGAGCGTCTTACCGACCTTGCCACTGTGAGATTCACAAAATTAATACAAGCTATAAGCAATACAAACAAGGCTATGGCTGATAAAATATAAGAATACATGGGGTTACTACCATCCCTAAGTCCATTTTGAGCTGGCAATTCTTTATTCAAATGCATATCTGTAAATGGTTGTAAAGAGTATGTAGGCAATATGGCAAAATTTTTATCCCCATATTTTTCGGCAAACATATTGGCTGTTTCCTTTGCCTGAGAAACAAATATGTTTTGAATTGTATTATTTACCGACTCTACCTTAACATTGGGTTTCACCGAAACAAACGTATTCAAAAAAATGCTGAACCAATTTTCATTATTTGCCAATGTTCCTTCTGGAACAGTCATTGGCAACAATATATCGAACTTAATGGAGGAGTTTTGGGGACAGCGTTTGGTGACAGCCGTAACAGCATAAGGTTCAAAATCCTCTCCTTCTTTAACCATTAAAGTTTCTCCAACCACCGAAGTTTTTCCAAAATATTTAATGGCCAGATCTTCAGAAATCACAACCGATTTAGGTTGTTGCAAACAGGTTTCTGGATTACCATAAAGCACAGGAAACGAAAACATGGAAAAAAAGTTAGGATCTACATTTAGTGGTTGTTCTGGAACAACATCGGTTCCCAATTTAAAGTCCTTTGAAGCACCCTGAATGCGAACAAATTCATTGATTTCTGGTGTGTTTTCAGAAAAATAAGGCCCTTGTAAGTAGCCTGTATTTGGGTTTTTACCTTGTAACATCCCTGAGGAATATTCACTAACAACCCGATAAATATCATCAACATTGCTATGAAACTTATCGTAACTCACCTCATCTTTTACATAGAGCATGATAAGCATGGCACAGGCTAACCCTAAACTGAGACCCAAAATATTTATAAAGGCATACCCTTTACTTCTTAATATATTTCGCCACGCTATTTTGAAATAATTTTTAAACATATTTTGAAGTTTTATAGATTGATAATGATCTTTATTCCGTTCTTAAACTTTTCACGGGGTTTGCTATAGCTGCCCGTATGGATTGATAGCTTACGGTAATCATGGATACTAAAATCGATACCCCTCCTGCTAATGCAAAAACCCACCATTCCATATCTATACGATACGTGTATTTTTGAAGCCAATTTTCCATAGCCCACCATGCAATAGGAGAGGCTATTAATAATGAAATAACTACTAATTTTAAAAAGTCTAAAGACAATAAGGTTGTTATATTGGCTACAGATGCTCCTAAAACCTTGCGAACACCAATTTCCTTTATTCTATTCTCTGCCATATAGGATGCCAACCCAAATAAACCAAGACATGAAATAAAAATGGTTAATGCTGAAAACAGACCTGCCAGTGTACCAATACGTTTTTCTTCTTGAAATTTCAAAGCATAGTCCGTATCTACAAATTCAAAATCAAATGGGAATTCTGGATTATATTTTTTGAAAATAGCCTCTGCTAATCCTATATTTTTTGAGATGGCATTGGCTGGATTCAATTTTAAGTGTAGAACACCAAACCAAGATTTGGGTCCCATTATAGCCAATTGTTGTACTTTATCATAGGGAGATTCATAAATAAAATCTTTGATAACCCCCACAACTCGCCATGTTTCGCCATCAGCACGAACCGAAGCACCTATAGGGTGTTCCAACCGCATTATTTTTACCGCTGTTTCATTAAGTACCATGGCCGTAGAATCTGTAGAATATTTATAAATGTCAATATCCCTTCCTGCAACTAAATTGGCACCCATGGTTTTAACAAAATCGGCATCGGAGGCCATTCTTACAAAATCTGTTTTAGAATCCCCTTCATTGCTGCCATCCCATTCCCAACCCCAACCATCACTATAACGGGTCGTTATTGGACTCATAGATTTAGTAACGGAAATAGCGGCACCACTATTTAGCAATTCATTTCTTATGACACTGTAATGTTTATCTATGTCTCCCACTATATGCATATAAACCAGATTATCTTTATTATATCCTGAATCTCTGGACTGCGCGTGCTCTATTTGTTTTTTAATGGTAACCGTACAAATGATTAAAGCTATGGCAAAAGTAAATTGCAATACCACCAGTACTTTTCGAGGTGTTACCAAGGTATTACCCGACTTAAAAGTTTGCTTAAGCACTTTTATGGGTTTAAATGCAGACAAATAAAATGCTGGATAACTACCCGCTAATATCCCTGTAAACAAAATAAATAATAAAGCAACTAACCAATAAACCACATGACCGTAGTCTACAAATAAGTCTTTTGCTACCAATCTATTAAAACCTGGCAGACTCAATTCCACAATACCAATGGCAATTACAAAAGCTAAGAATGATAGAATGATGCTTTCACTAATAAATTGAAACATTAAACTCTCTCTTCTAGCTCCTACTACCTTGCGTATCCCTACTTCACGAGCCCTTTTTTCGCTTCTGGCAGTACTCAAATTCATAAAGTTGATACATGCTATTAAAAGAATAAACACAGCGACTATAGCAAACAATTTTACAGTTTCAATCCTGCTTCCTACATATTTTCCATTTTCGGATTTTGAATATAGCCAAGTATCTTTTAAGGGCTGTGTAAATACTTCTATTGTTGATAGATCACCTGTATTCTTTGAGTGCTCTTTGGTAACATTTTTTATTTTTGAGTCGAATACATCTTGTTTCACACCTGGTTTGAGCATCACAAAACTTTTAATAGAATTATTTCCCCACCACTCATCGTCCCAACCAAGTACTTTCATATAACTCCATGGCAAAAGAAACTCAAAATCTAAACTGGTATTATTAGGCAAATCCTTTACAACACCCGTTACTGTGAAATTGTCCCGACCGACTATTTTTATAACTTTACCCATAGCTTCATCATTACCAAAAAGTTTTTTGGCAAGACTTTCTGTAATAACGATGTTATAAGTTTCATTAAGTGCAGTATTTATATTGCCTTCCTTAAAAGGAAAACTAAATAATTTTAAAAAACCAGGGTCTACAAATTTACCTTCCACATCGATACGCATATCTCCAACAGCAAATAAGAATGGGCTAGAATTAACCCTTGTAAATTCCTCTACTTCTGGAAATTCTTCTTTTAAGGTTGGTGCCAAAATTTTTGGTGTCGTATTCCACACCCATAATTCTCCATTAAAAGTATCGCGATTATTTAATGTATAAATACGTTCCAGATTTTTATGGAATCGGTCATGGCTCACTTCATTTTGAATCCATAGCATAATGAGTATAGTACTTGCCATACCTATAGCTAGTCCTACAATATTAATAGAAGAAAAAACCTTGTTCTTCCATAAATTCCGCCACGCTATTTTAAAATAATTCTTGATCATGATTTGATGTTTTTTTGATTGATGATGATTTATTCTGTTCTTAAACTTTTTATGGGGTTTGCTATAGCGGCTTTAATGGCTTGAAAACTTACCGTTAACAAAGCTATTACTACAGCTGAACAACCTGCCAACAGTAATATTTGCCAAGACACTTGAATTCTATAGGCATAACTGGACAGCCATGAATCCATAAGCCACCATGCTATAGGAGACGCAATAAGTATGGCCAGAATGACCAAGAAAATAAAATCTTTAACCAACAACTTTACCAAGTTGTTTACGCTTGCACCTAACACCTTACGCACCCCAATTTCTTTAATTCTTACCCTTGCTGTATAGGTAGTTAGCCCCAGCAACCCCAAACAAGAAATAAAAATGGTAAGTGCCGCAAAAAAGTTAAATAAATTACCTGTTTTGGTATCTGCTTCGTATTTCGCTTCAAATTGTTTATCCACAAACTGGTAACTAAACGGAATATCAGTAGCAATTTTATCATACTGTTTTTTCACCGCCGCTATTGTTTTTTGTGCTTCCCCAGCTGTGGTACGCACATAAAATATATTCTGTCCCCAGCCCCATTGGGTACCCCAATTTGAATTAAAAAGCAACGGTGAAATCGGGTCTCTAAGTGATTTGAAATTAAAATCCTTCACCACCCCAATAATGGTGCCTTCGTTGTTGTGAAACTTTATTTTTTGACCTACAATAGGCTCATTGAGTCCCATTTCTTTTACAGCAGTCTCATTAACTATATAACTCGTTTTATCTGAAGGTAAACCTGAAAAATTAGCTCCTTCCACCAGTTGCATCTTCATGGTGGGAATAAAATTATTATCTATGGAAGCTTGAGCAATTAAAAGGTTCTGGCCTTGTATTTGTCCCGACCATTCCAAATCACTGGTTTCAGAATCCAGTTGGGACATATCCCCTATACCCGTAGCTGAAACCATTTGGATACTTGGCTCCTTTTCCAGTTCACTTTTTATAGCATTGGCATTCTTTGCAGCTTCAATGGGAAAGGAAACCGAAAAGACATAATCTTTATCATACCCTAAATCCATTTTTCGGATATGCTTCATTTGGCTACTTATTACCAAAGTGCCAACAATTAAAATGACAGAGACTGCAAATTGAAAAACCACTAATGCTTTTCGTAAAGCAACAATTCCCACACCCGATGCAATCTTTCCTTTTAAAGAGGGCAACGGTTTAAATGCAGACAATACCATGGCAGGATAAATACTCACTGCCATTAGCATACCCAATAAGGCAAATCCAATGGTGCTCCAGATAGATGTATTTCCAAAAGACGTTTCTAAATGTCTGCCAGAAACACTATTGTAAAAAGGTTTAAGAAGAAACACCAAAACCAATGCAATAATTAAGGCAATGGAGAATAGCACTATTGTTTCTATAATAAACTGGAAAAACAGTTGTTTTTTATTGGCTCCAACAACTTTACGTACCCCAACTTCTTTAGCCCTTGTCAATGAGCGCGCAGTAGATAGGTTTATATAATTGATACTGGCAATAGCCAACAACAATATAGCAACCAACAAAAATACCTGCACCATTCTGTAAGCACTTTTATTGCCATCTGGCGTTATTAAATGCATATCGGCCAAATTCTGCAACTTGAATTCAACCTTACTGGCAGGGTCATTATTTCGTACATCCATGTACCTTTTGGTGAACTTATTAGCAACCTTATTAGCATCAGCATTTGCGTGAAGTTTTACAAATGTTTGAAACGAATAATTACCTAAATCTTCATCAATGGTTTTCCAATCGCCATTTCCTCCTCCTGCCTTAAATTCTTTTGAATACAAAGCCATTGGAAAAATGGCATCATATTGAAGAGATGAATTTTCAGGAAAATCCTCCAATACACCAGTCACTGTAAAATTCTCATTACGATATTTCAAGGTTTTGCCTAAAACATTATGATCACCAAAAAACTTGTTTGCCATACTTTTGGTAATGACTACCGAATTAACATCGGGGAACAAATGATTTCTTTGTCCTTCAATTACATTAAAGTCAAACAAGGAGAAAAACCCATTATCAACTGCTGCTACAGTAAGCCCTCCCAATATTTTATCACGGTCTATATCGGATATGGTTTGGTTCGATTCACTGTTTATCCGAACAAGTTTACCAACTTCGCTAATTGATTTTGAATAAACCGCTAATGGCCCTGGCACACCTCCCCAAACCCTATTTTCTCCATTTATATTGAATTGTGCATTGAATACATAAATATCTTTATAATCCTTATGAAACGTATCAAAACTTTTTTCGCTCTGTACCCATGCTAAAACCATTATGGCTGCAGCAAGACCTATGGCCAAACCACTAATATGTATTATACTATAGAACTTGTTTTGCTTCAAGTTCCGCCACGCTATTTTGAAATAATTCATTATCATGGTTTCTTTATTTTATTCTGTTCTTAAACTTTTAACCGGGTTTGCTATGGCTGCTTT
Organism: Confluentibacter sediminis; assembly: GCF_003258355.1. GTDB lineage: Bacteria > Bacteroidota > Bacteroidia > Flavobacteriales > Flavobacteriaceae > Confluentibacter > Confluentibacter sediminis. The sequence goes on from NZ_QKPO01000003.1 coordinate 321,403, forward strand.
GATTGCTTGAAAACTCACGGTGACCAAGGCTATAAGAATGGCTATAAAACCAGCAACAACAAAAATCCACCAACTTAACGACGCTTTGTATGCAAAGTTTTCTAACCAACGGTGCATGGTATACCAAGCTAATGGAGAAGCAATCAAAAAAGCTATGATTACCAGTTTTATAAAATCCTTGGAAAGCAAGGTGATAAGGTTTGTAACATCTGCTCCCAACACTTTTCTAACCCCTAATTCTTTCTTCCGCTGCTCTGCCATGTAAGAAGCCAAACCAAATAATCCCAAACAAGCAATTAATATGGCCAGAATTGAAAAGGTGAAAGCAATGTTGCCTACTTGCTGCTCTGCCTTATACATATCGTTGAAAGAGTCAACCATAAAATTGTAGGTGAACGAAGCGCTTCCAGACATTTGTTTCCACTTAGATTCAATAGTAGTCATTAATGAAGGTAAATTGGATGCTGTTACTTTAAATGCCATAGCCCAATTGGCTCTTCCATATTTTAATGCCAAAGGCCCTACGTTTTCCCTCAAGGATTCGTAATTAAAATCTTTAACCACACCTATAACGTGGTAGGTTTCAACAATACCTTCTTCAAGACGGCCACCACCATATAACTTTTTACCAATGGGATCTTCAAACCCGAGCAATTTAACAGCTTCTTCATTCAATATTAAAGCCATCGAATCGGTTTTCATTTCCTTTGAAAAATTCCGACCTTCAACCATTTCCATACCCATTAAAGGAATATAGGATTCGTCTATCCTCCAATCTTGCATATTAATGCCACTGTTGACATTTATGGTAGATTCTTTAAAAAATGTTGTGTTTGACCTTGCACTCCCTGAAACAGGTATATATCCTGCATAGGTAGCTTCTGAAACGCCCGACATATTGGTTATTTCATTTTTAAATGCTTCTTGGTTATTACCTAAAATGCCAGTATCGTTTATGACCAAAATCTGCTCCTTATTAAAACCTACATTTTTATTTTGAATATATTCCAGTTGATTAAACACTACGAAAGACCCTACTATCAAAACAATGGAAATTACAAACTGAAAGACCACTAAAGAAGAACGAAACCTATCCTTATTCCATGAGATTTGCATTTTACCTTTAAGCACTGTAATAGGTTTAAAAGAAGACAAATAAAATGCTGGATATAGCCCAGATAAAACCCCTACCACAATAGGTAATAATAGATAAAATACTATCCACCCAAGGCTAAACAAATCCTGCACATGGAAAGTTTTAGCTGATAGAGTATTGAAAGGGTTTAATAATACTATTGCTAAGCTTACGCCAAAGATGGTAGCCAGTGCGCACATGATAATTGATTCTGACAAAAATTGGGAAATCAATAATTTCTTATCAGTGCCTAATACTTTTCTAACCCCTACTTCTTTTGCACGTGTGGTAGAACGGGCTGTGGCCAAATTCATAAAATTAATGCAGGCAATAAGCAATACGAACAAGGCTATTACCGAGAAAATATAGACATATTGAATATTGCCATTAGGTTCTAACTCGCCAGAACGATTGGAATACAAATGAATATCCTCTAGAGATATTAATGAATAACGAATATAATTGCCCGCCTGTTCAAATTCTTCAAGACTATTAATCTGAACAGCTGCCTTAGCCTGAGGAAGTAAATATTTATTACTAAATTCTTTAAACTTAGCTTCAATATCTGTTGGGTCTGTACCATCCTTTAATTTTATATAAGTGAGAAAATTATGATTTAGAAAATTGTTCCAATCGTAATTCACATTCGCCATCGTAAAAAACAAATTGAAATGGAAATGTGTATTCTGGGGCACATCTTTCATAATGGCAGTAACAGTGTAATATTTAGTATCACCATTAACCTCTAAAGTTTTACCTATAATTTGATCGTAAGGCATTGAACCAAAATATTTTTTGGCGGCTGTTTCCGTTATCAATACCTTATCCCGCCCGTGAAGAGGTTTCAATTTTTCTCCAGCAATGATTTCAAAAGGAAAAATATCTAACAAAGTGGAATCAGCATGTACCACCGATGTTTCCCTAATAAATTCATTATGGACTTTGACAAGTTTCGGCCCATTGGAATTATAAAACCTTGTGAATTGCAATACTTGTGGGTAATCTTCTTTCATAGTCTCCCCCATAGGGTCGGAAGTATCTGCAATTATATTTTCACTTCCACCAAAACGGATATTAGAATTAATTCTATAAATATTTTCGGCGTATGGATTCCATCTGTCGTAACTCAATTCATCTACCACATACCTTGCTATCAAAATGAAGCAAGCTATACCAACGGCCAACCCACCAATATTTATAAAACTATAGGCTTTGTTTTTAAGTAAGTTTCGCCACGCTATTTTAAAATAATTCTTAATCATGATTATTCGTTTTTTGATTGATGATGATTTATTCCGTCCTTAAACTTTTTATGGGGTTTGCAATGGCTGCTTTAATCGCTTGGAAACTGACTGTTAGTAGTGCGATAAAAACCGCTGCAATTCCGGCTAGCACAAATACCCACCAATTAATTGGTGTACGATATGTAAAATCCTGTAACCAGTTTTGCATAATCCAATAGGCAATCGGAGAAGCCAATATAAATGCCATACACACTAACTTTAAAAAATCTTTAGACAACAACGTTGTTACTCCCGCTACAGAAGCTCCCAAAACCTTGCGTACACCAATTTCTTTGGTGCGCTGTTCTGCGGTAAAAGCGGCAAGTCCAAAAAGACCAAGACACGCAATAAAAATTGCCAATACCGAAAAAACAGAGACCGCATGCGCTGTCTTTTCTTCTGAAGCATATAATTGCGCGACATGTTTGTCTAAAAATTCATAATCAAAGGCCGTGTTGGGCATATTTTCATTAAAGGTTTTCTGTAAATTCCCCATAAATTGTGGAAGATTTTGCGTGTTATACCTAATCAAAAGTGCACGAACACGTTCAGGAGCTTTGTTAGATTTATAATACATATACCCGCCAATATCTTCTTTGACAGAATTGTAATTAAAATTTGCCACAACCCCAGTAATTATAGCCCTACCCCCAAGTTCTGTATTGATAATTTTACCAATGGCATCATTAGGAGACTTATAATCTAAATAGTTGATAATTTTTTCATTTATCAATGTATATATTATAGAGTCTCCCTCTGAAATAACTTCTGGCAGTTTACTTCCTGCAAGTAAATTTAATTTTAGAGTTTCAATAATATCACCCTCAGTACGGCAACTTTTAATGGGCATTCCTACCACATCTGTGCTTAATTTACGCACTGAACGACCACTTTCATTTAAACCTGGCATTGACTGAACAGCCGAAACACTTTCTATAGACATCTGCCTTTTAAGGTTTTGTGTTAAACTTCGAACTTGCTGCCTACTCTCAGCAGATTTAACAGAAACAGCTAGAACACCATTGGGATTATAGCCCAGATTTTTGTTTTTAATAAATGTCATTTGCTGAAGGATTATCGTAACAGCGATTATCAGAATGATGGAAGCTGAAAACTGAAATACCACCAATCCTTTTCTAACAAATTCCGAAGCTGAATTTTTTTTCTTTGATTTACTAACTAATAAAAGTGGGGAAATACTAGACATTGAAATTGCTGGATAACTGCCCGCAACAATCGTAATAACACCCCATATAATAAGTAAACCAATTAAAATGGGTGTAGCTAGTAAATCATGATAATTAATATCATTACCCGTAATACTTCTAAACAATGGAAGAGTAAGGAATGAAATCGCATATCCAACTACAACTGAAAAAAGCACCAGAATAGCGGTTTCTACATAAAAAAGCGAAAGCATTTGACCTCTGTTAGCTCCTAAAACTTTATTTACCCCAATACTTTTTGATCGTTTTCGGGAATTTGCAGTTGCTAAATTCATATAATTTATACAAGCGATAAACAGGATGAGCAACGATAGAAATAAGAGGCTTTTTATTGTATTTATATTACCAAGTCTGGTTGAATAACCGTCCTGCACATTAGCCGAATACAAATGTATTTTTGTTAAAGGCTGAAAGAAGAATTTAGTAAAGTACTGCCCATCCTTATCAACATATTTATCTATCAGGTCGGTTGCTTGATCTTCAATTTGGGCAACTGTGGTATTTGGCTGAAGCTGTATATAAGTCTCATAACTGGCATTGCTCCAATAAACGTCGGTACCCATCCATGAATCCTTAATATTATAGACCATATCGCAGTCTATGACGCTATTTTTTGGCAAATCGGCATAAATGCCAGAAACCTGAAGTGTATCCCTGTTGTTTACGGTAATAAGTTCTCCCATGGCACTTTTACTCCCAAAAAACCGCTCTTTTGCTGATTGAGAAAGCACGATTGATTTAGGTTGTAAAAAAGCATTTTTAGAGTTTCCTTCTAAAAATTTAAAATCAAACATGCTGAAGATTGTAGAATCTGCCAAATAAAGTCCATTTTCATTGTAGTTTTTATCGCCTATCTTTAAAGAAGCGGTCACACCAAAATCATCTTTTATTAACCGGGTCATTTTTTTAGCCTCGGGAATGTCCTTCACGATGGCTGGACCTACGGCATTTGGCAACTCTGCCCATATTTCAAAATCATATTCTTCAGAAGTTTCCATATTAACCCTATAGATGTTTTCTGAATTAGAATACATGTTATCAAAGTTGAGTTCTGTATACACAAACGCAAAAAGAATGATACACACACACAAACCAATTGCCAACCCTACAATGTTTAAAACAGTGAAAAGTTTATTGGCACGTATGTTTCTCCAAGCTGTTTTTATATAATTTTTTACCATTTTTAACTGTTTTGGGCTTTTCTTTCTACTATTTTTAATTAACACTTTTTTTGAGTTAGCATTCCCCCTCTAGTTTTAAGGGGTTTTATTCCGTTCTTAAACTTTTCGTTGGGTTTGTAGTTGCTGCCTTAAGCGTCTGAAACATGATGGTTAAAAAGGCCACCGTTAAAGCAATTAGCATAGCTAAAGCAAATACCCACCAGCTTAGATTAATTCTATAAGCAAAATCATTTAGCCATTTATGCATGAAATAAGCTGATACAGGCACGGCTACTAAAAAAGACATGGCAACAAGCTTTAAAAAATCTTTGGACAACAGATTGAGAATGTTTGGCACGCTTGCACCCAATACTTTCCTTACACCAATTTCTTTAGTACGCTGCATCGTGCTGTACGATGCCAACCCTAATAAGCCCAAACAGGATATGAAAATGGCCAACAAAGAAAAATTTAAAAACAGAGTACCGAACTTCTCCTCACTTTTATACTGGCGGTCGAAAAACTCATCCAAAAAATAATAACTATATGGTCTATTTGGAATGTTTTTTTGGTATGCTTTTTCTATGGTTGCTAATGTAGATTGAAGATTTGACGTGTTTAAGCTTACCGATAAATAATCCATATTACCCTGTTCAATACGCATAGTTAATGGTTTGATGGGCTGCTGTAGTGATTGGAAATGGAAATCTTTTATCACACCAACAATTTTTCCTTCACGTCCCCATTGCTTGAATTCTTTTCCAATAGCCTGCTCGGAAGAAGTGTAGCCAAACATCTTTACCGCGGCTTCATTTAATACCATAGCTTGGGTCGTATCGGTCATAAAATCCCTAGAGAAGGCTCTTCCTGCAACTACCTCCATTTTATAAAGTGGGATGTAATCGAAGTCAACAAAAAAGAGATCAAGATTTGCTTTCTGTAATTCACCTTTTATATTTTCTATTTCAGAATAGGCACTAGGATTTCCAGTTGCTGGGACACTACCTGATAAAGATACTTGATTGACATTTGCTAAACCTTTTAAAGTTTCCTTAAGAGCTTTAGCTCCCGAATCTCCATTGGTTTCTATGACCAATACCTGATCTTTTTTAAAGCCTAAATCTTGGTTGCGCATAAAACTCATTTGTGCATACACCACAATAGTCCCTATTACCAAAGCTGTAGAAATGGCAAACTGAGATACTACAAGGCTCTTACGCAATAAATTGCCATTTGCACCTGTTGCAAAACGTCCTTTTAAAACGGTTACTGGTTTAAAAGAAGATAATATAAAAGCTGGATAAATTCCTGCCAATAACCCAATACCCAACGCCACCAGCAGTAGATAAAATACATATTGGAGGTTATTAAAAATCCCTGTACTAACAACTTTTCCCGAGAGATCATTAAAGGAGTTATTCAATAATGCAATCAGCCCAATAGTTAATATGAAAGCGATCATACATATTATTATGGACTCACCAATAAATTGTAAAACGAGTTGTGTTTTACGAGCTCCTATTACCTTACGGATACCTACTTCTTTAGCTCTTTCAGCAGAACGTGCCGTGGTAAGATTTATAAAATTAATGCTCGCAATACATATTATGAAGAAGCCAATGATTGAAAATATATATACATTTTTGATGTTACCCGTTACAAACCCACCACGGGTCGATCTTAGATACACATCTTTCATAGGCTCCAAGAATAAGGTAGGATACATTTGAAGTTGATCCATTTCTTTTCCATTCCATTTTTCAAGAAAACCCGGCAATTTTTTTTCGAATGCTATTGCATCAGTACCTGGTTTTAGTAAAACATAAGCATAAGGACTATAATTTGCCCATTGATCATTCAGTCTTGCGTTGAATTTCTTCGTTATGGTAGTCATAGAAACTACCACATTTCCTTTTATCTGTGAATTTTCGGGAAAGTCTTTCATGATACCAGTTACTGTAGCAGGTAGTTGGTCACCAGTTAGTAAAATCGTCTTACCCATAGGCTCTTCATCCCCAAAATATTTTTTTGCAAGTGTTTCAGATAAAACAATACTTAAGGGCTCAGTTAATACTGTTTTGGAATCCCCTTTAACCAATGGAAAGTCAAACGTTGTAAAAAAATCAGGATCTGCAAATAAAGCTTCTGGTTCATTAAATTTTACGTTGCCTTTTTTGAAGAGAATTACATTTTGCATTACTCTTATAGCTGTTTCTACTTCAGGAAATTCCGTAATATGGGGAGCAACAGCCCATGATGGCCCACTACCATTAATAACTTCAGTAGGTGTTTTAAGATCAGCTACTATACGGTAGATACGATCGCTTTTGCTGTGAAAATTATCATAACTCGTTTCAAAATTAACATAAGTGAAAATTAAAAAGCAGGCTGTCATACCAACCGTTAATCCTAAAATATTAAGAAATGAAAACAAGCGGTGACGCCAAAGGTTTCGGAAGGCAATTTTGAAATAATTTTTAAACATATAGCTCGCTTTTTGATTGATGACGATTATTACACTAAAATATCTTCGGTGACTTTGTGTCCATCCAACATGCGAATAATACGATGGCTATATTTAGCATCATGTTCACTGTGCGTTACCATAATGACTGTGGTTCCCTGATCATTTAGTTCTGTTAGTAATTGCATCACGTCGTTACCATTGCTACTGTCCAGATTTCCCGTAGGCTCATCTGCCAGAATCAATTTTGGATTATTTACAACGGCTCTTGCTACGGCAACCCGTTGTTGTTGTCCACCAGATAATTGTTGTGGAAAGTGGTTTCTACGGTGCATAATCTGCATTTTTTCCAACACCTCTTCCACCCGTTTTTTTCTATCGGCAGGTTTTACGCCAGTGTATATTAATGGTAATTCTACATTTTCATACACAGTAAGTTCATCAATCAGATTAAAGCTTTGAAACACAAAACCGATGTTGTGTTTTCTTAAATCGGCACGCTTGCGTTCATTGAACCCAGCAACCTCAATACCGTTAAATATGAAACTGCCGCCATCTGGATCATCCAAAAGGCCTATAATGTTTAAAAGCGTTGATTTACCGCAACCAGACGGTCCCATAATGGCAACAAATTCGCCTTCTTTAACATCAAATGTTAATTTGTTTAATGCTACCGTTTGCACTTCTTCAGTACGGTAATATTTCTCTAGGTCTTTAATTTTTATCATTGAGTTCATTTTAATTTTTTAATACAAGTTCTTCTATGTCTTTATAATTACTATAACTGGAGGTTATTACCTTGTCTCCAGGTTTCAAACCTTGCAATACCTCATAATTTTCTGTGTTTTGGTTGCCCAATTGGATATCTACTTTATAAGCTGAATTGCCATCATCACTGACTTTATAAATCCAATTGCCTCCTGTTTCTTGGAAAAACCCACCTTTTGGAATCATAACAGCTTCTTTCTCTTCGCTTAAAGCCACCCGAATAGATAAGGTCTGTCCTCTACGAATGCCTTCTGGAACTTCCCCATCAAATTGCATATCCACTTGAAAACGTCCATTAGTCACTTGGGTATATACCTTTTTAATAACCAATGTATAGTCTTTATTATTCAAAGGAAATGTTCCTTTTTGACCGGTGTAAATTCGGGAAATATAATGCTCATCAATATCTACCCGCACTTTGTAACCGTTCAGAACATCCAACTGACCCAAGCGTTCGCCTTTGTTTTTGGATTGCCCAATTTCGGCATCTAAAGAAGTTAATTGCCCATCTACTGGAGCACGTACAATAAGGTCACCAACTTTTTTACGCATCAGCTCCAAAGCATTTTTGGTTCTAGCGTAAGAACTAGACTCTTGATTGCTCACTTGTTTAACCGCTATGGAATCTTGCTTTAAAATTTCCTTTGCCAATTGCATCCGTTCTTTTTGATAATTATAATCGTTTTGGGATTGCAAATAGTCCTGTTTACCAATCGCTTTTTCTTCATACAATTTTTGATTCAAATTATAAACCCTTTTTGCTTCAATAAAAGCATTTTCAACATCCGTCATTTGGTTTAATCTATTGATGGTATTTTGGCGTGCCGCTGTTTGTGAAATCTGCATTTGGGTCAATAAATTATAAACCGAGGTTTCTTGGTTTACCAAGGTCAATTCCAAATCGGTATTCGAAAGACGCAAAATAGGATCTCCTTGTTTCATGAGAGCCCCATCTTCAACAAATAATTCTTCCACCCGACCGCCTTCAAGCGCATCTAAGTAAATAGTTGAAATAGGTAATACGATACCATTAACAGGAACATTCTCCTGAAAAATGCCTTTTTCAACAGTGCTAATAGTAATCCGTTCGGTCTCAACATTTAATTTTGAGCCACCACCAGTTGAAGCATATACAAAAATAACAAGTAATAAAATAGCGATTACACCTACAATTTTTAGTATGTTTGAAGTACTGAATCTCTTTTTTTCAATTGGAATGTCCATATAATATTTTAATTTTTATATTTATCTTAGCAGAATCGTGCCAAACAAATAAATTATTGATTATCAAATATTTAAACTAAAATATCACTATTAATGTGTTCGCTTTTGCAACAAACACTGTTCGGAAACGATACACTTTTTACTTCCCAAAAATTAGCATCGTACATTTTTTATAGAAGTCTTATAAAATCGTAATATTGTAATTATGCTACTTAAAAATGCTTCCATATTAATTATTGACGATGATGCCGATGTGCTGACAGCCATCAGGTTGCTTTTAAAATCTAAAGCAAAGGACGTTACTACTGAGAAAAATCCTAATAATATTCAATCACTCCTATCACAAAAAAAGTTTGATTTGGTTATTCTCGACATGAATTTTAATGGCCTAATACATACAGGTAACGAAGGCATATTTTGGCTTAAAAAAATAAAGGAAATTAACCATGAGGTGGATGTCATTTTAATTACCGCCTATGGCGATATTGATTTGGCCATAAGGGCTTTAAAAGAAGGGGCCTCCGATTTTTTGATTAAGCCCTGGAAAAATGAAAAGCTTTTCCAATCTGTTCAAGATATTTTAAGCAAAAAATCTGTTGGCAAAACAAAGGCTTGGAAACCTGTATTAAACGATGGCAAAATTCTTGGTGAAAGTGATGCCATGAAACATGTATTTCTTAAAATACAAAAAGTAGCCCCAACAGATGCCAATGTCTTGATTTTGGGTGAAAATGGTACTGGAAAAGATTTAATTGCAAAAGCGATTCATGATAATTCCTTACGAAAAGACCAACCATTTGTAAAGGTGGATGTAGGTGCTTTAACGAGTTCATTGTTTGAAAGTGAATTGTTTGGTCATAAAAAAGGAGCCTTTACAGATGCCCGTGAAGACAGACAAGGACGTTTTGAAATAGCCCAAGGTGGCACCTTGTTTTTAGACGAAATTGGGAACATTTCTCTACAACAACAAGTACGATTACTCACGGTCCTTCAAAATAGATTCATCACCCCTATTGGTTCCAACCTTCAAGTTCCCATTGATATCCGTCTGATTTGCGCAACCAATGTTGGGATGGAAATGCTGGCGGATGAAACAAAATTCAGGAAAGACCTTATTTATAGGATTAACACGGTAGAAATCAATGTGCCACCGCTCAGAGATAGGGATAATGACATTTTGCTTTTAGCCAAGTTTTATTTGGAACAATACTCTGAAAAATATTTCAAAACAGAATTTAAACTAGATGAAAGCTTAGTTAAAAAACTAAAAAACTATCACTTTCCTGGGAATGTGAGAGAATTACAATCCGCCTTGGAACGAGCTGTTATTATGGCTGACTCATACATGCTAATAGATAACGACCTCGTTTTTTCTGCATTGGAACAACCAATTGCCCCCCAAATAATTGAAGATGTGAACTTAGATGAGGTCGAAAAAACCACCATACAAAAAGTCATCAATAAAAATAACGGCAATATTTCTAAATCTGCTAAAGACCTTGGCATTACAAGAACCGCACTTTATAGACGGATGAATAAACATGGCTTATAGAAAGTTTAAATACCCTCTGGTTTTTAGAATGATTTTAATACTATTTGGTGTAGTGTTAACTGTTGGTACCTATCAACTTGAAATTAAATATTATTTTTTTTGTTCATTATTCTTCATCATCATACTTTTAATCAATCTATTCCATTTTATAAATAATCGACTTACTGAAGTCGACGATTTTCTTGAATCTATTACCTATCGGGATTTTTCTAGATTTTTTAATGAAAAGTCTGGCAGTAAAGACATTCAAGAACTCCACAAAAGCTTTAATACAGTTACTAAAACTATTAAAGCCATGAATAGTGAAAAAGAAATCCAACATATTTATTTGAGACAAATCTTAGAAATGGTGGATACTGGAATTATCGCTTACAATACTCAATCTGGAAACGTACTGTTAATAAATAATGCCTTTAGAGATATTTTAGACGTTCCTGAATTTAAAAAAGTAAGTTTTTTAAAAAAAAGAAAAACTGATTTTTATAATAAATTATGTATTGAAAATCATCCAGAAACAACCTCATTGTCTGTATTTATTGGACATGATAAACTAAACTTGTTGGTGTCGGATTCACTTTTTAAAATTGAGGATGATCTCTATAAAATTATTGCGGTACAAAATATTGATGAAACCATTGACCATACAGAATCTGAAGCTTGGAAAAAAATATTGAGTGTTATGACACATGAAATCATGAACTCCATTTCCCCTATTTCATCATTGGCAGAAACGCTACAACACCATGTGAGAGATGCTGTAAAAAATCCTAAAGAAAACCCATTAAATATGGAAGACTTAGATGTTGGAATTGAAAGCATTAAAAAAAGAAGTGAAGGCCTTATGATGTTTGCCAAAACTTACCGAAGTTTACATAAAGTAACACAACTGAATCTTAGTACGGTTACTATTTCAGACTTATTTGATAATATCAAAAATCTTTTACAGCCTTCATTAAAAAAAATCAAATTAGAATTTAGCCTTTCAGATTCTCATCTAAAAGTTGATATCGATAGACATTTAATTGAACAAGTCCTTATTAACCTCATTTTAAATGCCTTAGAAGCTACCGAACACACAGAACATGCCCAAATCAATATTTCCGCCACTGTAAATTTGAAAAGTCAGACTATTATCCAAGTACAAGACAATGGTGCGGGAATTCCTGATGAAATACTAGATAGTATTTATGTACCTTTCTTTACGACCAAAAAAAATGGAAGTGGTATTGGATTAAGCCTTAGCAAACAGATTATGCTTTTACATAAAGGAAAAATTAAAATAAATAGTGCTATTGGTAAAGGGACTTCTGTTATTTTGGTTTTTAATTAAAAACTTATTAGCCTAAGAAATGTACCTCTCCTTTATCCCTCTCTTCTATTTGAAGTATCACTTTAATAATATTTTGTGGAAATATAACGCTCTTTTATAAATCATAACTATGATATTAATCAGAATTTATATTCGTTTAATTTTTTACATTCGAAGCATGTATTTTAAAATCTGACATCTGAAATAAATTATTCTTGACTCAACTAATGTATTAAACCTAATTAATTTATAACGATATCTAAGTTAAAGCAAACCTTATTCATAGTAATAAAGCCAAATTGACTAATAACAAAATTTATATACAATGAAACCCAACAAAACTAAACTCTTCTATTTAATTATTTGCTGCATTGGCAGCATGGCCTTTCTGCCAACGCAAGAGAAAGCAAAAGTCCCCATTTATCTTAATACATCTTACTCTTTTAAAGAACGAGCCATTGACTTGGTTTCTAGGATGACTCCCGAAGAAAAGCAAAGCCAACTTGGTAATACCATGCCCCCTATCCCAAGACTTGGTGTGAATCACTATGATTTTTGGGGGGAAGCTTTGCACGGAATTATGGGCAGAAACAACAATAGCGGTATGACAGCAACCTCATTTCCCAATAGTGTAGCCGTTGGTGCTACATGGGATCCTGAACTTATAAAACGTGAAACAAACGCTATTTCAGATGAAGCAAGAGGTTTTAACCATGATCTTATTTTCACGCTCACCTATTGGTCACCCGTTATTGAACCCGCCAGAGACCCGCGTTGGGGAAGAACGGCAGAAACATTTGGTGAAGATCCCTTTTTGGTTTCACAAATTGGAAAAAGTTTCATTCAAGGTTTAATGGGAGATGATCCGACCTATCTTAAATCTGTTCCATGTGGGAAGCACTATTTTGCCAATAATACAGAGTTTAATCGCCATTCGGGTAGTTCTGATATGGATGATAGAGACATGAGGGAATTTTATCTACTTCCTTATAGAACACTGATAAAAGAAGACAATCTCCCCTCAATTATGACAGCCTACGGTGCCGTAAACGGTGTTCCCATGTCTGCCAATAAATATTTGGTAGATACTATTGCACGGAAAACTTATGGCTTAGATGGTTATGTTACAGGTGACTGTGGTGCCATTGATGATATTGTTAGAGGACATCATTATTCCAAAACCAATGAAGAAGCTGCGGCTTTGGGACTTCTAGCTGGTGTTGACACTGATTGTGGTGGTGTGTATCAAAACCACACGCTAGATGCATTAGAAAAAGGGCTGCTTACACAAGGTGACATCGATAAAGCCTTAATAAACATTTTTACCATAAGAATGCGAATAGGCGAATTTGACCCTAAAGAAATAGTTCCTTATAGCGGTATTAAACCAAATATTATTAATGATCCTTCTCACAACGATCTTGCATTAGAAATAGCAACTAAGACGCCTGTTCTACTTAAAAACAATGCTGTTGGCAAAACAAGTAATAAAGCGCTACCTATTAACTTAAAAGGAATTAAAAGAATAGCTGTATTAGGACCTCAAGCCGATAAAATAGAATTAGGGGATTATTCGGGTGAAGTTGAAGCATCACTAAAAATCACCCCTTTAGCAGGAATTCAAAATTATATAAAACAACACGATCTAGATATAGAAGTTGTATCTAAATCAAGTGGTAATACCAATAGGAAAACAGATTTCTTTACTATGCTGGGTTTTTCAACAGTTAGCAAGGATAATGTTTTAAAGGAATATGATGCCACAAAATTTGACAACTCCTCTGCAGGCTTAATTACTTCGGCGCGCTTTGGACAAACTTCTGTAAGAGGCATTAAAAATGGGGATTGGACCGCATATAACAATGTTGATATTACCAATGTTGATTCCATGAAATTTAATATGACCGTATCTGGAGAAGGTGGATTACTAGAAGTAAGAGTTGGTTCTGCAACTGGGAATATATTGGCATCGGAAAAAATTGAAAGCAGCCAACAATCAGGTGGTTTTGGTGGTTTTGGAAGATCTAAATCTGTTCCTGTTAAAATAAACACCTTAGGAATTACCGGTCCTCAAACCATTGTGCTAGTATATCGGGAAGCTGAAACTCCAAATATCGATCAAGAAACCCTAGACATGGCAGCCTCAGCAGATGTAACCTTAATTTTTGTAGGTACAGATCAAACAACTGGCAGGGAAGAATCTGACCGCTTCGCAATAACCTTACCTGGAAACCAAAATGAACTGATTAAATCAGTTTCTGCTGTCAATCCAAATACGATTGTAGTAATGCAAACTATGGGTATGGTAGAAGTAGAACAATTTAAAAATTCAGCAAACATTCCAGGCATTATCTGGACTGGTTATAATGGTCAGGCACAAGGTACTGCCATGGCTAAAATTTTATTTGGAGATGTTAATCCAGGTGGAAAGCTAAATGTGACTTGGCACAAATCATTAAATGACCTTCCAGATTTTAATGATTATACATTGCGCGGCGATGGCACCAATGGAAGAACTTACTGGTATTTCAATAAAGATGTATCCTATGAATTTGGATTTGGTCTATCTTATACCTCTTTTGAATACAGCAATTTCAAAATCAATAAGAACAGCATCTCTCCTAATGACAAAGTCACTATTAGTGTTGATGTTAAAAATACAGGAGCAGTAGATGGAGATGAAGTTGTTCAGGTATATTTGAAAACACCTGATAGTCCTGCTTCAAGTGAAAGACCAATTAAAAGATTGAAAGGATTTAAAAGAGTGACTATTCCGAAAGGACAAATAAAAACAGTATCTATTGATATTGACTGTAAAGATCTTTGGTTTTGGGATGCTAAAAAAGGTGAAATCACTTTCGACCAAGGTCAATACATTTTTGAAATTGGAGCTTCTTCAAGAGATATTAAAGGGCAAGTAGAAGCTAAAATGAGTGGTGCTTATAAACCCATATTAACAACAGTTGTAGCAGAAAGCAATAAAATGGTTTTAAAACCTGGTGACGTAGTACAGACCAACGTTACCGCAGCTATGTCTGATGATAGTTTTTATGACCTATCAAAAGCTCAAGTTGTTTACAAAAGCAACAATCCTTCGGTGATCAAAGTGGATGAAAATGGAAAAGTAACCGCTACGGGCGTCGGAGTTGCGTCTATTTATGCTGATGTAACTGTAGATGGCACAACCCTTTCTGGTAATTACCCTTTAAAAGTAATGCCAGACCTTAGCCCAAAATCAATTACCATTAACGGCAAAAACATTAGTGGTTTCAATAAAAAAATAAAAGCCTACAGCTACCTTTTAAGCAATAAATCAAAAATTCCCGTAATTAAAGCATCTGCGTTAGGAGATAACATTACCGTAGATATCGAACAACTTAAAACTGTTCCTGGAACTGCCGTTGTGAAATTTATTGATAATATAACACTTGAAACCAATACGTATTACTTGAATTTCGATATTAACTCAGTTAGTGATGAATTCAATGGTTCTGTTGGTACCCAATGGAAATGGTTTAGGGAAAACAAAGCAACCGTAAGCACCACAAATAATAACGGCTCGCTAACCATAACCAGTGAAGCTGGAGATATTTCAGAAAACACTAATAATGCGAAAAACATATTATTGCAAAGTGCTAACAATGATTGGACTGTTGAAACAAAATTGGTATGCTCAAGAACCCCATCGCAACCAGAAAACGCTGGAATTCTTGCCTATCAAAATGACGGTAATTTTGTTAAATTAATGCTACGAGCTGTTACAAAAACCACTCGCTCTAACGGAATTCAACCCGGAACCATCGACTTTATGATAGAAGAAAACGACATTGCAAAATCGGTTGCAAGTTTTAATCTGAAAACAGAAATAACAGGCAGCAATTACTTAATTCTAAAATTAGAGAAAAAAGGCAGTCTTTATACAGCTTA
Source organism: Confluentibacter sediminis (assembly GCF_003258355.1). GTDB lineage: Bacteria > Bacteroidota > Bacteroidia > Flavobacteriales > Flavobacteriaceae > Confluentibacter > Confluentibacter sediminis. The sequence continues at coordinate 337,451 of NZ_QKPO01000003.1, forward strand.
TTATTCACTAGACGGTACCAAATTTGAAACGCTTGGAAGTGTAGATATGTTATTGAAGGATATTAAAGCAGGACTGGTTGTCTGTGATGGTGTGATAACACAGTATATGAAAAGTATCTATTATTTTAATTCAGATATAACAAAGCTCGATACACCATTCGATGTGTCATTTGATTATTTTCACATAACAAATTATGGACTGAATTAATGACATTAGTAAGGCTTAAATTACTGTTGAGAAATCGTAATGTTTTTAAGCTTAAATAAAAAAGAATCCCGCTTTGGCGGGATTCTAACTTTAATCATTTTGACCAATTTAAACTATTTAAATATTCTGAGAAGTTAAATCGAAGATATTTTAGCGAAAGGCTTGTTATTGCTAATATTACAGAATTATGAGTGAAAACGGATATTTAATTTTTGAATGTTCCTACGGGAAGTGGCAGAATATTTTCTATTTCTTCAAAATGGATTTTGAAGAACCACTGATGATACCAAACTTCGGATTTAATTCCTTGAACCTTTGAGAAACAACAACACTGCTATTTCCAGGTAATCTTAAACTATCATGTCCTTTTTTGAAGAGCATGGTGGGACGCTTCCCATAAAGACAATGTTTTTTTAAGCTGGTCTTTTAATGCTATTCTTTTATCTAAATCATTTTCAGTTGAAATAGAAACAATCTCTTTTGTTAATTTCTGACTCAACATACGCTGCCTACCCGCAATATTAATAACTGTAGAATCTCTTTCTTAATCGTGAAGATATTTTCCAATAAGAATTTGACTGATAATTACCGAAAGGGCAATCGTACTTAGCGCTATGATATAGAGCCGACTTAATCGTTCGAAAGTACGTTGATCTAAAGAATTACTATGTTTAGTCATTTACAAACATATTTAAGAAATGGCTTGCTTTATTAATGCCAAACTTTTATTTGAATAAGGAATTTTCAATGCGGCTGCATGTCCTTTCTCAGACATTTTTTTCCATGTTTTTTGAAGAATATCAATGAGCTTTTCATCATCATGCTTTTCAGCAAATTCTTCAAAATAATAATCTAAAAACACCAAACATATGACATCTTCTAAGGCTTGGCTCCCATCATCTTTCTTAATAAGTTTTTTATTGATTAAAAAAGAAACCCGATCTATAAATTCGGGTTCATAACCTACTTCTTTTAAAATATTAGCTGTAATGTCTGCATGCATTTTTTTAAGAGTTTCACGCCATTTTAAATACCCAACTTTATCCATAGGATATTCATCTCTGGCAATTTTCCATCTGCAAATATGCTGGGCTCTTGCCGCAATTTGCAATTCTTCGGACGCATTGGGTTCAAATTGTAATAATTTTTGAGACATGCGTTGGGAATACACCAATTCTTTGGACACCTCTAAACCATATACTTGATAGGTATTTATATCTTCTGAATTTTTTTTATCTATCAAAATAATCGCGCTCTCAAATCGTGTTGGTTTCATAATTTTCTGTATTAATCAGAAAAGCCAATATACACATTTTCGCTCTCAATTTTAACAGGATACACTGCGATTTTTAAGTCATCACCATCTAGATTGGAACCATCTTCCAATGAAAAATTCTTTTTATGCATAGGACACGCCACTTTAGTAATACTTTTATTGATTAATAAACAAAGACAGATACAGCTTTATTTACTGGAATCAACTGAAAACAAAAACCTTCAACCAAAAAGGCTAAAGGTAGGTTCTAAAAGAAACGAGAACAGGCTGTAAATTTTAGCTTATTTATTACATACGAAAATGTATTGGATATAAAATTTCATCTTTTTATATTTATAGCAACCTCTGTAAAATAGTTACTAAATCTTTTCTCACAAATGGCTTTTCTAAAAAAGCATCCATTCCATTATGCATACATGATTCTAAATCCTCTTGAAAAGTATTTGCTGTCATTGCTATAATTTTAACAGGGCTATCTATTCCTTCCATTTCTTCTAGCTCTCTAATTTTTAAAGTGGCCTCAATACCATCCATTATTGGCATTCTAATATCCATTAATATAATATCAAATTCTTGATTTTTAAATAGATTAACAGCATCTAGTCCATTTTTTGCTACTTCAACATGAGAAGATAATTCACTAAGTACTATTTGGGCTACTTTAATATTTACTAAATTATCATCAACAACTAAAAAACGTTTATTTTTATACTCAATACGGAAATTTTCATTCTCAACAGTTTCCAGATATGCTTGTTGATATTCCATTCCAAAAACTTTTAAAATAACATTCAAGAGTTGATTCATTTTAATTGGTTTGTTGAGTCCTGTTTCAAAACCAATTTTTTTCATTTCTTGATGAGGTATTACATCTGTAACTGAAGATAACAATATGATTTTTAAATCTCTTAAATAGGTATCTCTCTTTATTTTTTTAGCAAATTCTGCTCCACTAATATTTGGCATTTGGTAGTCTACCAAAACCAAATCTACTTTTTTGGTATTTTTTTCTTTAAGGAAATCAATAGCATCATTTCCGTCATAAAATTCAGTAACTTCTACGTCCCATCTCTCAAGATATCTTTTAAAGATCAACCTATTTGTTTCATTATCATCTACTAAGACAATGTGTTTACCTTTTAAATCTTCTTTGTTAAAAATTATCTTATTCTTTTTAACCTTATCAGTAATACCAAAAAATGCATTAAAATAAAAAGTAGATCCAACATCTGGTGAACTATCAAGTTGCAAAACACCACCCATTTGGTCAACTAAACGCTTTGAAATTGCCAAACCAAGTCCAGTTCCTCCATATTTTCTGGTTGTAGATGCATCAACTTGTGAAAATGACTTAAACAATTTTTCTTGATTTTCTTTTGAAATTCCAATACCAGAATCCTTTACTTTAAACTCAATTTTATGAATGCCATCCATATTTTCAATGTAGTTGACATAAATAACAACTTCTCCTTTAGAAGTAAATTTAATAGCATTATTGACTAGATTAGTGATAATTTGTTTTAAGCGAACATAATCACCACTTACATATTCTGGAATATCAGGGTCTACGAAAGTAAAAAGACTTACAGACTTTGCCAAAGCAGAAACAAGATGAATATCTGCCACCTCTTCAATGATACTTCTAATATTTATTGGAACCGTTTCCAACTCCATATTTCCAGATTCTATCTTAGAAAAATCTAAAATATCATTAATCAATGACAATAAGGTTTGTCCCGATTTAATTATAATGTCCAAATACTCCATTTGAAGTGGTTCAAGAGCCGATTTACTTAATATATCAGCCATACCAATAATGCCGTTCATTGGTGTTCTAATTTCATGCGACATATTGGCAAGAAATAAACTTTTAGCTTTATTAGCTTCCTCAGCTTTTATCTTAGCAGAAGCATATCGTTGTTTTACCAATTCTTGCATGGTAACATCTCTAGAAATACCTACCAAACCAACAATATTGGAATTTTCATCTTTTATTGGGACTTTTGTTATGGACACCCAAGTTTTTTCATTAGTTAATTTTTCAACTTTATTAATTAACTCTTTACCATTCTTAAGTACCTGTAAATCTTGTTGATAATATTTTTTTGCCTTGTTTTTTATAATAAGATCTGAATCATACTTCCCTATTATACTATTAACATCGACTTTAAAAAAATCTGCAAAAGCCTTATTTACTCTAGTGTATTTTGCATCTGTATCTTTGAAGAAAATATAGTCTGGAACATTATCCATTAATATCTGCAAAAGTTCTCTTTCTTTCTCTAATTTGTCTTCTAATCTTTTTTGTTCTGTAAAATCATGTGAGATACCCACAATTCCCACAACTTCATTTTTAGTATTAAAAAACGGAATCTTAGTCGTTAATTCCCAAATTAGCTCATCATTTTTTCTATAACTTTCTAGTTTGTTCAACATACTAACACCCTCGCTCATAATCCTTTGTTCATCGTCAAAAGCTTCTTGCGCATGATCATGTTCAAAAAAATCAAAATCAGTCTTCCCATATAGTTCTTGTGGTGAAGAAAGACCAAACATTTTCGCCAATGCTAAATTGCATCTAATAAATTTGGAATTTCTATCTTTAAAATAAATCCTATCTGGAAGGTTATTCATTAACAAATCCATGAATTCTTTTTCCCTTAGAAGCTCTTTTTCAATTTGATATTCGTTCGTTACATCCCTTGAAATTCCTACCATTCCTATGCAGTTCCCATCAGCATCCATTAGAGGAGCTTTTGTCGCCCTTACATATTTATCACCTTTTGAAGTTACTATATGTTCTAATTTTTTAATCAATGGGATACCGCTTTGCATTAAGGTTTGTTCATCCTCATAGGATTCTTTGCTTTGAATTTCATCAAAATAATCTGCATCTCTTTTGCCAATAGCATCATCAATTGAAGAAATCCCAAGAGTAACAGCTTGAGCATGGTTTATTTTCGTAAATCTTGAATCCCTATCTTTAAAATAAATAGTATCGGGTATATTATCCATTAAAAAATCCAGAAACTTTTGGCTTTTCTCTAGTTCTATTTTACTAGATTTTTTTTGCTTGCCTCTTTTATTTAATTGATTCGTCTCTTCAACTAAATTCAAATTAATGAACAGCTTAAAAATGTCTTGGGCTGTAAATTTTTCTGGTAAATAATGAATTTGTAGCTTCGAATTATTATAATCTTTAATAAGTTTTCCTGAAATAATAATCGGTATCTGATTATCTATATTAGTAATATCATTAAACTCGGAGGACAAGCAAAATAAAGCATCTGGTCTTTTATGGCTTAGAGCAGTAATTAATAATTCTATATTACTAAAAAAGTAATATGCTAAACCTCCATACTCTGGGAAGAATTCTAATAAACTAAAATTACTTTTACTAAATATGAATAGTCTTTTCATTTTATAAAGATAAAGTAACTAACTTCTCAAAAAACAATTTATCTTTTTTTCTAATAAGGTTAAATGTATGAAAAATATGCTGTTATTTAGAAATAAGTTATTGTAATATTATAAATACTTAGAGGGAATACAACTTGGCATTTTTATTTTCTAAAATAAAAACAGTCAAACTAATAGCTCCTTACTCACCAATAACAAAACATTGCTCTATAGTTGCAGTCTTAAAGACCTAGAAAGAAACAGACCAAAAACACGTTTTCTACTAGCTATCAGTTTATGAAGATCTTACATGTGAAAACAAATGTGTTTTTTGAAAGAGGTAAAAAATTATACAGGCAATATGAACCTTGGCTAAATGTACTTCCTTAGCGGCATTACCTTCGTTCTTAATAACAACAAAACTGCCGCTATGAGCGACTGAAAAATTAGTACCTATAATAGCAATGTCAGTCTCTAAAATTTACTTCTTAGATCTTTTCTAGATTCATTAGTTAAATATTGAGGATTACCATTAGTAAGTTATGTTGCTAAATGCTATTGAAGTCTTCTTTTGTCTTATGAATCGCAGGAAGCTCAATATGGTTTGGTAATACTTTGGCTAGTTGTAAAATGCGTTCTCCTAAATCGGTACTTATAACTTCAATGCCTTTGGGTTCTATATAGGGGGAATTAAGTGACATTCTTCAGTAAACATCTGCTTCGTTTTTATCACTTTTTTAGCACGATTGACGGAAACGTTTTATCGATAGAATATGCCACATTTATACCTTGCTTTTTTTTAAAGTTCTAAAATAGACATTGCCACTTTAGGACATAACGAATCTATATAACAAGGTATAAATAGGCCTACTGTCATTTATTTTGAACTCCTGGAAATACCAAGGGCTAAACCACGTAATTCTGCCAAGCCACGTAAACGCCCGATAGATGTATACCCTGGATAGGCTTTGTTAGGCTCTAAATCATGTAGCATTTGATGTCCGTGATCTGGACGCATTGGCAATTGTATATTTCGTTCTTTTTCGATTTCTAAAACAGCTTTTACGACTTCGTACATATCTGAGGAACCATCCAGATGATTGTCTTCATAAAAACTGCCATCCGCTTCCCTCCTAACATTTCTCAAATGTAAAAAATGAATACGATTCGCAAATTTTCGGATCATTTTTGGCAAATCGTTATTTGGATTGGCACCTAATGAACCGGTACAAAATGTAATACCGTTTGAAGGACTGTCAATAAAACTAACTAAATCTTCTAAATCTTTTTCAGATTTAATAATTCTGGGAAGCCCCATAATATCCATTGGTGGATCGTCAGGATGAATCGCCATGACGATGCCATTTTCTTCACAAACGGGAATCACTTCATTTAAGAAATAAGATAAGTTCGCTTTTAAATCAGCATGGGACAAATTATCGTATTGGGCAATCATCTCTTTAAAAATAGGAATCGTTAAATCATCAACCGTTCCTGGCAAGCCTTTCAATACATTATCTTCTAGAGCTTGTTTTTCATCTGAAGTCATTTGAGAGAAACGAATTTTTGCTTTCTCTAGAATTTCAGGAGTATAGGAATCCTCAACACCATCGCGTTCCATAATGAAACATTCAAAAACCGCCATATCCACTTTATCAAAACGTAACGCGGTGCTACCATCAGGTAATTTCCAAAATAACTCCGTACGCGTCCAGTCTAACACAGGCATAAAATTGTAACACACATTCTTAATCCCACAAGATGCTACATTCTTTAAGCTTTGCTTATAGTTTTCTATACGTTGTAAATAATCACCTTTACGTAATTTAATGTTTTCGTGAATAGGAATACTTTCAATAAAAGACCATTCTAAATCGTGAGATTCAATCAAGTTTTTTACTTTCATAATTTCTTCAACTTCCCAAATTTCACCATTGGCAACATGGTGTAATGCCGTTACAACACCTTTTGCTCCTGCTTGTTTTATATAGGACAATTTAACAGAGTCTTTAACTCCAAACCATCTAAATGTTTCTTGCATTTTTCTTTAAATTAAAAATTATACACCACTAAAAGCACTAAAACCACCATCAACAGGAATGGTAATTCCCGTAACAAATTTTGAAGCATCTGAACACAAATAATGCAACGCGCCATGTAACTCGTCGGCATCGCCAAAACGTCTCATAGGTGTGTTAGCAATAATGGTATTTCCTCTATCTGTATAACTACCATCTTCATTTAATAATAATGCTCTATTTTGGTTTCCTATAAAAAATCCTGGAGCAATCGCATTCACTCGTAAGCCATCTCCATATTTTAAAGACAACTCCACAGCTAACCATTTGGTATAATTATCAATCGCTGCTTTTGATGCTGAATAGCCTGCAACTCTTGTAATAGCCCTTTCAGCAGCCATGGATGAAATATTGATGATAACACCTTGTTTGTTTTTCACCATTTCTTTCCCAAAAACAATAGATGGTATGATGCTTCCAAATAAATTTAAATCGACTACTTTTCTAAAGTCATCCATATTGATGTCAAAAAACGACTGGGTTGGTCCAACAGTGGCACCAGGCATGTTACCCCCCGCTGCATTAATTAACACATCTATTTTTCCATATTTAGATATGATGACATCTGATACATCTTGAAGACTTTTTTCATCAACCACATTACAAACAAAACCATCTACTTTAGGGCTTATTGAGGACATACGTTTTACCGTTTCATCAACCGTATTTTGTTTATAATGTAAAATAATTACCGTTGCCCCATGATGCAATAAATATTCTGCCATACTACCTCCTAGTACACCGCCACCACCTGTAACAAGGACTATTTTGTTTTCAATATCAAATAAATTCATGTAATTTTATTTTTTAATTTTTAATGCCCGTAAATTTATCGATTTATGATTAAAATAATAGGGAATACTTGATATTTATAAATGGAATTTTATAATAATTCGTTTTAAGTTAACATGAATTTATAAAAAACAATGTCAAGGGCTAATTATATATGAGTAAATTAGCACTATATACATTTATCTTCAATAAAATGCCGAAAAAACTCAATCAATTAGAAGCCACTGCTATTTGTGGTAACGATATAAGTTCCTCTTGCCTATATGTTTCAGCTTTAGCCATTGTGTATGCCGGACAATATGCTTGGATATCATTATTGGTAGTGGCGGTTGTACTATATTTTTTCAGGAAAATTTATGGTGAAGTTGTTGGCGCATTACCTCTTAATGGCGGTGCATACAACGCTTTACTAAATACCACAAAAAAATCAACAGCATCATTAGCAGCTTCGCTTACTGTTTTATCATATATGGCCACGGCAGTTATTTCTGTTAGTGAAGCCGTAAAATATGCGCATAGTATTCTTAATGGTATTCCTGTTCTTCCTGTGACCATAGGCTTGCTTATGGTATTTATGGGATTGGTTATTTTAGGTATCGGAGAATCGTCAAAAGTAGCTATTGGTATTTTTATATTTCATCTATTGTCTCTTACTATTCTTTGTTCATTTTGTGTTTTTTTTATTATTAATCACGGCATAGAAACATTAATTTCTAATTTTAATCTTCCCGTAAAAGGAGGTATTGTAACATCTTTATTTTTAGGTTTTTCTGCAGCCATGTTAGGAATAAGCGGTTTTGAGAGTTCGGCAAATTATGTTGAAGAACAAGAAAAAGGGGTGTTTCCTAAAACACTTAGAAACATGTGGATTGTAGTAACTGTCTTTAATCCACTTATAGCTTTTTTGGCACTTGCCATTATACCCATGGACAACATCATAGGAAATCAAGATGCTTTATTATCGATTATGGGAAATAAAGCCAGTGGACATTGGCTTTCGTTATTAATTGGTATTGATGCAGCCTTAGTATTGAGTGGTGCGGTATTAACATCTTTTGTTGGTGTTGGAGGTTTAATGAAGCGGATGGCTTTGGATAGAATATTGCCAAAAGAGCTACTTAAAAAAACATCTAAAGACAGTAATTATTTAATTTTCATATTGTTTTTTGTACTTTGTGTTTCCATTTTATTAGTGACTCAGGGAGATTTGGGTAAACTTGCTGGTGTCTATACCATTGCCTTTCTTTCTGTCATGATTTTATTTGGTATTGGAAATTTACTTTTAAAAGTAAATCGTTCCCGTTTACCACGACCTGAAAAATCAAGTTGGCTCGGACTTTTTATTGGGGTTTTTGCAGTAGGAGCTGCCATTGTTGGTAATGTGATGTTAAACCCACAATACTTAGCGATTTTTATGGAATATCTAATTCCGTCCCTTGTTGTAGTATTTTTTATGCTTTATAGAACCCATATTTACAAACTTTTTTTAACCGTTTTAGATTATATATTTCCTGATAAAGGAAAAGTGTTTCAAAAATTAAACTCAAAAACAAAACAATTGCTGCATAATATAAACAAACAACAGTTTGTGTATTTTGCTAAACGTGACGATGTTGCCACGTTAAATAAAGTATTGCTGTATATTTCAGAAAATGAAGCCACTAAACGGGTGAAAATAGTTACTATATTAGATAAAGACGAAAAGGTAGACATTAGCCTAAAAAAAGACATCGATACTTTAGATAGAGCGTATCCTTTAATTGATGTCGAGTTTATTGAGGAACATGGTGTTTTTGGCCCAGAAAAAATCAAAGAATTATCGAAACGTTGGCGCATTCCAACCAATTTTATGTTCATTGCCTCTCCAGGCGATAAATTTCCTTATGAAATTCAGGAGTTAGGTGAAGTCAGATTGATCATATAAAACCTGTTAAGATAAACCCTAAAGAATATCTTTTTTAATATAATCTCCAACACGTAAAGCCATAGCAATGATTGTCAATGCTGGATTGACTGCTGAACTAGAGACGAAAAAACTACCATCCACAACAAAAAGATTTTTCACATCGTGGGATTGACAAAAAATATCCAACGCCGATGTTTTTGAATCATTTCCAAAGCGAACGGTACCATTTTGATGTGCTACCGCTGCAATATCCATATTCTTACTAAAATAAATATGTTTTGGAAAAAAATGCGAAAACTTACCAGAATGGCTCAAAGCATATTTTAGTTTTTCAGTCAATTTTTCGTGTGGCAACCAATTATTCTTATTGTAAATAACCTTAATCTTTTCATCTTTTAACATAATCCTATTATTGGGATCTGGTAAATCTTCGGAAGTCAACCAAAAATCAACGGCATGCTTCGCCATAATATCGAATGTAAATCCTGGGGCTGGAATGGGACTGTCTCCACTTATTTGAATTTTGTCTGATTTCCCCAACATTTGAATATGACCTAAAGGAAATTCAAAATCCTCACTTCTATGGTAATAATCATTAATCCCGAAGGTTTTCCCGAATTTGGTATGATTAGGTTCGGTTGATAATGCTATCATCGCTGAATTGTTATGAAACATATAATGTCTGCCCACAACATCTGATGCATTTCCTAATCCGTTAGGGTGCTTATCATTAGCACTTTTTAATAATAATGCAGCCGAATTAATAGCGCCTGCAGACAGTATCACTATATCTGCATTAATTATAATATTTTCATTTTGATAATTTACATCAACAGCAGAAATCTCGGTTCCACTAGAATTTGTTAATAATTTATTGACTTGAGCGTTCGTCCAAAGCGTTACATTGTCATGTTTCAAAGCCAATCTTAAAGAATTTGTTTGGGCATCTGCTTTATGTTCTGTGGGGTCTGGAAATCCATCAAACCGATCTAACACAAATGGGCCGCTCGCTTTTTTATCAATATCCGGGTTTACTCCGATTGGTAAAGGGAATGGATGTAAACCAAAAGTTTTCAAATCATCTACAACTTCTTGTATTCTAGGCTCATGTGGAAGAGGTGGCAATGGATACGGATTTTCATCATTTGGATCGGTCGGATCTATGCCTCGCTCGCCGTGAACATTATACAGTTTTTCAGCTTCTAAATAATAAGGTTTTAAATCCGTATAAGATATAGGCCATTTGGGAGATATACCTCCATAATGTTTTACTTCATTAAAATCACTTTCCCGCATTCTAAATAAGGCAGCTCCATAAAGTTTGGTATTGCCCCCTACGTTATAATGTTGTCCCGGGCCAAATTCCTTATCATTTTTATCTAACCATTTTTCCTTTGTGGTATATCTGTTTTTTACAAAGACTTCTTCACTATCCCAATTTTCTTTTTCTATGGGAATATAATCACCCCGCTCGAGAATCAATATTTTTTTTCCTGAGTCTGCTAATTTATAGGCTATGGTGGCACCTCCTGCCCCAGAACCAATGATAATAATATCGACATGTTTAGTCATAGTATTTAACTTTAAATTTTATGATGTTTAAATTTTTTGCTAGCCCAATAAATGATTACAAAAACCATAAAAGCGATTATACCAATCATTTTAAACAGAAAGGACAATGAGTTAGCTTTGCTCAACAAGCCTAAAAAATTGGTACTTACCGCTGTTCCAAATTGTAACGAAGCGACCAAGACTCCAGAAACGATAACCGCGTTTTTACTGAACTCTTTGGTTGCCCAACTTACAGAATTAGGAAATATACTTGACATGCAAATGCCGGCTACTCCCATAACTAGAATATTTGTAAATGGCGATTTATAAAGCGGATTAAAAAAAAGTAACAAGGCCACTAACGACATGGCTAATAAATACACCCATCTTAAATTGAATTTAATAGAGAGTAAACTAAAAGCAATTCTGCCAAATGCCAATCCAGACCAAAACATGGCAAGCCCTAATGATGCTTGTTTGATAGATAAGCCCTGACTCTTTAAGAAAACCGTACTATAGCTTCCCAAAGTGCCTTCGCAAATTCCATAAAGCACCACAATTATTATAAACCACCATAAATGCTTGGGTATTTTTAAACATCCTTTTATTTCAAAAAGTGGATTTTCTTTAAAACGAACAAAAAAGACTAAGGCAATTAATCCTATTAAAACAAAAAAAATGGTTAATGGTAAATACTGCCAAGAGTTTGCATTTTTAATAAGACCTAATAGTAATGGCGCACCTGCTGTTCCTAGTCCTAATGAAAAATGCAATCCCGTTACCGATGCCAATTCATTTTCAGGGAATAATTGAAATGCCAAAGGATTTAAAACGGTAATAACCGCTCCAAATCCAAACCCCAAAAAGGTAGTTCCTAAATACAAAATGATTAATGCCGTTTGCTTTTCCTGTATATAAAAATGGCTTATAAATAACAAAAGCATGCTTATTATCAAACCTGACAAACCAAGTAATAATGGTTTTTTAATTCCATATTTAGACACCAAAAAAGGTATTGTTAATGCTGAAATTATGGCCAACAGAGCTTGTGGAATAAATATACTCCCAAATTCACCGCTTGATAATCCGAACTGTGAAGTATCTGTAAAAATACTTCCCATGGCAGGGAATAAAATTAAGGATAAACCCGTAAGTAATCCGCCTAGGTACACTATAATGATTTTAAGTTTTCTCTCAATCATCTATATCATAGAGTTTATAATCTGAATATAATTTTATTAAAGCACTAACAGACCATGCTTGTTGGATAGTACCCTTTCCTTGTTTGGGAGTTTTCCCATCAAAAACTTCAGAAATACAATGAATACCAAATTCATTATAAAAATGATCTTTTAATGATTGCAGCTCTCTAATAACTTCTTTTTTATTTTCTACACTATCTCCATAGATCTTAAAGAAAGCTTCATAATAAGCCCCTATCAAATAAGGCCAAACAGTACCTTGGTGATAGGTATGGTCTCTTTGCCACTGATTTCCAAAATATACACTTTCAAACTTGGGATTGTTTTCGTCTAAAGTCCGTAATCCGTAAGGAGTCCATAATTTTGATTTAACCGCATTAAAAACGGTTTTCTTTTGTTCTTTTGTTAGCAATGTAAATGGCAAACTCAGACAATATATCTGGTTAGGTCTAAAACAATTATCTACTGATTGATTGGGCACTATCACATCGTAAAGAGTGCCTTCGTTATTCATAAACATATTTACGAAATTGGATTCCAATTTTGTAATTAAATCATCATATTTCGAACCACTTTCAAATGCTAATGCGTCACATAAAAAGTTAAAAATCTTTAATGCATTATACCAAAGTGCATTAATTTCGACAGGACAACCCATTCTAGGGGTGATGACAACCCCATTTACCATGGCATCCATCCAAGTAAGTTGTAATCCTTCTTGTCCACCATATAAAAACCCTTCGGGCGTTACATGAATATTATAGCGAGTTCCCTTAATATGCCAATCTAAAATGTCCTGTAAAACGACGATTTGTTTTTTGATAAATTCTATATCGTGAAATTTTTTATGATAATCGTACAATGCGACAAAAAGCCATAAAGTCGCATCAATTGTATTGTATTCCACATCCTGATCACTATTATCTGGAAACCGATTGGGTATCATACCTTGATTAACCTTATCGAAAAATGTAGATAAAATGGACTTAGAGGCTTCTTGATTGCCAGTAGCAATGGTAAGTCCACGCATGGCAATCATGGTATCTCTTCCCCAGTCTGTAAACCAATGATATCCTGCTATAATAGAATCGCTATTTGTAGATTTTCTTTTAACCAAAAATTGATGTCCAGAAACCAATAAATCTTTATAAAATTTGCTTTTATATTCAGTAGCCTTTTTTGATCGTTTTTGTTTTTCTAAATTGAAGCATTTACTAATATCATTCTCAAGCAGTTTTTCATTTAAAGTAAATAAAATGGTTAATTCTTCTTGCGGTTGTAACTCACAAGTAATGTAACCAATTCTATAATAATCGCATGCATAGTCCAACCCTCTATTGGCTTCCATGGGTAAAAATATATTTTTGTACCAATCTCTAGCCTCCATAAAATTTCCTTTTGTCCATTTTGTGAAAACTGGTAAAGATTCATAATACGGATAGGTTTTCAAATAATCTTCCTTTATTTCCGAAAAGAAATTTGTAAATCCATTCTCATGAAAAAGGGTATGATACTCTGTAAAAACATAGAGTGGATGGATTTCAAAAGACAATGTTGAGTGTCCTTTATTAATATATTTTATGAATGTGGCATTTTCATGTTCCACCATCAAGATTTCTTTTTCTAAATTGAAATTTTGGTCTTGGTAAACCCACTTTGGAAAAGGGACTCGATTAAATTCTTTTAAGTATTTATAGCCCTGAGGATATACAATATCTGAATAAGTATTGGTAGATAAATCTATGTAGTTACCATTTAAAAAAAGACGTTCTTCAACTTTTGCCACAATCACTTTTCTATCTGTTGGCGGATTTAATGAAGCCACTAAAAGTCCGTGATAGCGTCTTGTGTTAGCGCCTTCAACAGTAGATGAAGCAAAGCCACCAATACCATTAGTTACTAGCCATTCTTTCGTAAATTGGTTATCCATGATGTTTCAAATATCTTCAATTAAATTAGCTATTAATGCTGTCCAACCTGTTTGATGAGAGGCCCCTACACCTCTACCTGTATCACCATGAAAATATTCGTAAAACAATATATGTCCTTCAAAATTAGGATCTCTATATGTTTCTGAATGTAATTCATTAATTGGCCTGTTACCGTTTTCGTCTTTTTGGAAAATTTTTATGAGCCTATTACCTAGCTCTGATATTATTTGTTCCAAGTTCTGGGAATTATCACTTCCTGTTGGGCATTCAAAACTCAGTCTGTTTCCGTAATAATTGTTATATTCTTTTAAGGCTTGAATAAACAGGTAATTTAAAGGCATCCAAATAGGCCCGCGCCAATTGGAGTTTCCACCAAAAAGTCCTGTAGTAGATTCAGCCGGTTCATAATTTATACTATAATTTACATGGTCTATAATAATGTTATAAGGACTCTCATAAACTTTTGAAAGCGACCTAATGCCATAACTACTTAAAAACTCATCTTCATTCAACAAGCTTTTTATTAAAATTTCCATTCGATCTCTAGGCACTAAGGACAGTAATAAATCTCCCCCTTCGACATGATCTTGAATTACCGGATACTTTAAGCTTTGTTTTCTGTGTTTTCTAAACCATAGAACGCTTTTTGCAAACTTGGGTAGTTTCTCTAAAGTTTCTTTTTTAACACATAATACCGCTGCTAATGACAACAGCCCTGCTATAGACTTCACTTTTATAGGTACAAATTCACCATTAGGTAAAATAAGCTTGTCGTAAAAAAAGCCATCTTTCTCATCCCATGTACCAGAATATTCTAAACTAATTTGATTTAATGCTTCTGCTATATATATAAAATGCCCGAAGTATTTAGTGGCCATATCTTCATACGTAGGATCAACCATAGCAATTTCCAAACTCATTTCCAGCATATCTAAGCAGTAAAGTGCCATCCAGGAAGTCCCATCTACTTGTTCTAAAATGCCATTTCCGGGAATACCATGGCTTCTATCAAAAACACCGATATTATCTAACCCTAAAAATCCTCCCTCAAAGACATTGTTTTCACTACTGTCTAATCTGTTTACCCACCATGTAAAGTTTAAAGCTAACTTATTGAACATGCGTTTTAGGAAATCAATATCGCCTAGCCCTATTTTTTTCTTCTCAATTTTATATAATTGCATACTTGCCCAAGCTTGTACCGGTGGATTTACATCACTAAAATTCCATTCGTAAGCTGGAATTTGCCCGTTTGGTGCCATATACCATTCTCGTGTAAAAAGAATGAGTTGTTCTTTTGCAAAATTTAAATCTACCAATCCCAAGCTTACACAATGAAAACTTGAATCCCAAGCCGCGTACCACGGATACTCCCATGTATCTGGCATGGAAACGACATCGTGGTTTCTCAGCGTTTTCCATGAGCTATTTCTTCCTTTAAGACGTTCTGATGGTGGCGTAGGTTGTTTTGGATCTCCTGCTAACCAATCTTCTATTTCATAATTATAATACTGCTTAGACCATAACAATCCTGAAAGTGCTTGTTTTTGGATAACGGATAATTCCACTGCTTCACTTTTTGTTATGTGATTATAAAAATCCGCAGACTCTTGTTGGCGATTTTCAAAAATAACATCAAAATCGATATCTAGAGGTTCTTTTAAATCTTGATTTGTTAGTCGTAATTTGATAGTTTTTGTAGCACCAGCTTCTAATTCAAAATCATATAAAGGAGAAAATTTGGTGCCTTCATCTTTTGAAGTTGCCATTGCAAAATCATCATGTATTACAGCATCATGAAATAAATCTTTTTTAAATGAATGGTCATTGGGTGTACCAAATAATTTTTCGGTATTCGTTTCATTTTCAGTAAAAAGAAGTTTTGAAGGCGATTCAAAATAAAGATTATAATTGCCTACATATACATGATTTACGGTAACAAACGCATTATCATTTTCAATCTTCTTTTTAATGATTGGCTTTTCTGGCATATCCACAAAACTCCAAAAATTGCGAATCCATAATGTCGGTAAAAGATGAAGTTGCGCTTTTTTATCCGACCGATTTACAATAGATATTTTAATAAGAATATCTTCGGCATCGGCTTTGGCATATTCTGTATACACATCAAAATATTCATTGGTGTCGAATATGCCTGTATCCAATAGCTCAAATTCCAAATCGGCTTTACTTCTTTTTCTGTTTTCTGAAACCAACTGATTATAAGGAAATTCATTTTGAGGATATTTATATAAATGCTTCATATAACTATGCGAAGGTGTATTCTCTAGATAATAATATAATTCCTTCACATCTTCTCCATGATTGCCTTCTGGCCCCGAAAGTCCAAACATACGTTCTTTTAAAATGGGATCTTTGCCATTCCATAAGGCTATTCCGAAACAGATATTACAATACCTATCGGATATCCCTGCAATACCATCTTCTCCCCAACGATAGGTTCTGCTACGGGCATGGTCGTGGGTAAAATAATCCCAGGCTGTACCATAAGGACTATAATCTTCACGAACCGTTCCCCATTGTCTTTCACTCAAATAAGATCCCCAATGCAACCAATCCTTCTTCTGGCTATAATTTTCTTCTAGTCTTTTGTGCTCTTCTGTGGTTACTGCCATCATCTTGTTTATTTATCCATTGGTTGTAAATCCAGGATAGCATGTCATACCTCCATCAACAAAAATAGTAGTACCATTAATGTATTCAGATTCATCTGAAGCCAACCAAACTGCCGCGCTTCCAATATCTTCAGGAATACCAATTCTTTTATAGGGTATTAATTTATTTAATTCTGTTAAGGCTTCTGGTGTATCCCAAGCTGGCTTATTTATAGGGGTTTTAATAGCACCTGGAGCAATACTATTGCATCGTACTTTTTGAGGGGCATATTCTTGACAAATGCTTTCCATAAGCATAACAATGGCCCCTTTGGAAGCAGCATAATTAGCATGACCTGCCCATGGGATGATTTGATGCACCGAACTCATATGTATAATTTTCCCAATAGATTTTGATATTTCAGGGCGCATACCCCGACGTAAGAACTCACGAATGGCTTCTCTGGCACATAAAAATTGTCCTGTTAAGTTAACATCTATTACTAATTGCCAATCGGCTAATGACATATCGTGTAAAGGGGCATCTTTTTGCAAGCCAGCATTGGGTATACAAATATCTACCGTTCCAAAATGATTAATGGTTTGCTTAAACATGGACTGTACCTGGTCTTCTTTACTAACATCACATTTTATAGCAATGGCATCACCACAAAGATTATTAATGGCTATTTTATGAGCTATGTCTTCAGCAATTTCTGGATGTGAATTATAATTTACTACTACATTGGCTCCATCCATCCCTATAGCGGTAGCTACAGCTTCTCCTATTCCAGAGCTGGATCCCGTAACAATACATGTTTGTCCCGCTAATCTATTATTTGGTTTTTGCATGTTATTCTGTGTTTAAATTATGGAATGATTTAATATACTTACTATAAAGTAAAGCGTTAAATATTAAACTTTACGTTAAATTTTTTATAATATAAAGTAACAATAAAAAAAATTAACGTTGTATTGATTTAATAGAATAAATAAAATGAATTATCAATAAAATAGACTAGTTAAGTAAATATTTACATAAAAAGAGCTATTCTTAAATCTAAATAACACGTATGGGAATAAAACAGGTATTTAATTTAAAAGCATGTAGGTGAAAATTCCAGAAAGATAGCCTAGAATAGCAACAAACGATATCTTTTTTATATACCAAATAAAATCGATTTTAAAAATACCCATGATGGCAACCCCCGCCGCTGAGCCTATAATTAAAATACTACCACCAGTTCCGGCACAATAAGCCAACAGCTCCCAAAAAGCACTATCAACTGGATAGACTTCTAAAGTATACATACCCATGGCACCAGCAACCATTGGTACGTTATCGATCACAGAAGATAATATTCCTATCAATCCATTAACCATATAGACACTATCAAAATTAGCATCTAAAACTTGTGAAAGTTGTAATAAATGCCCACCTACTTGCAACGCCGCCACAGCTAGTAATATTCCTAAAAAGAACAATATACTTGGGGTATCAATTCGTGTTAGAATTCCTGTTATTGAAAGCGATTTTTTATGTGCTTCGCTCTTTTTCATATGTAAAACTTCGGTAAGAATCCACATAATACTTAAACCAAACAAAATGCCCATAAAAGGAGGTAAATGTGTTATGGTTTTAAAGATAGGCACAAATAATAATGCCGATATTCCAGTCGCAAAAACAATTGTTTTTTCAAATGTACTTACTTCATTTCTTTTGCGTAATAATTCAGCATTTTCATTGATAATTTCCACATCCCCTTTTAACTTAATACTTAATATAACCAATGGTATAAGGGTAGACACTAAACTAGGAATAAAAATTTCGGCAATGATATTTGAAGCTGTAATTTGCCCGCCTATCCACAACATAATAGTGGTTACATCTCCTATGGGAGACCAAGCACCGCCAGCATTAGCTGCTATTATCATCATAGATGCAAAAATCCATAAATCGTTTTTATCTTTTATCATTTTTCTTAAAACGGCTGCCATAACTATAGCGGTCGTGAGATTATCTAAAGCAGCCGATAGAAAAAATGTTATAAAACTTAATATAATTAATAAATGACTTTTTTTCTTTATCTTAATTTTATCTGTTATCAATCCAAAACCTTCATGTGCATCCATAAGCTCGACAATAGTCATGGCTCCTAAAAGAAAAAACAAGATTTCAGAAATTTCCCCTACTTGTTCCAAAAGTGACTCCGAAAGAAAATGTAGAGATTCCATACTTTCTAAATTAGGGAAAATAGTGTCACTACCAAAAACCAACAATGTCCAACAAACAACACCCAGGAGTAACGCTGTGGCTGTTTTATTTATATTAATATTATGCTCTAAAGCTATGGCTAGATATCCTAAGATGAAAACAATAATTATGGCTAAATACATATTGAATACTTTAATTTTTTTATAACGACCGTTATTTAGGTTTATGTTGAATTTTAGAAAATCTATTAATTTTTAGTTGTAGAAACATCTGATATAAATTAGTGTATGACATTTTTTATTCTACAAACCTTTTAAGAGAATTTGAGTGTAATTTTACGTAAATTTTGTTGAAATTTTTTCAATAAAACAAAATAATTATTGTTAAAAAATAAGGTAAATAAACCACTAAATTTGTAGTACATAGGTTTATACACAAGTTTATACCCTATTTTGTTTTTAGCCTCCATATAAACGAAAAAAGAAAAGGATTTGTAATTTTACTTAACAACAAAAAGGTGACAAAAAAATATAAAGCCAAAGTATCCTACTTATTGCTGATTGTAATATTTGCTTTGTTTTTCACACCCGCTATTTTGGGAATAATATATAAAGGGATTCATAAAGAATTCTATGTATCAATAGGCATTTTAATATCTAGCTATCTTTTTATTTTAATTATGTTTTTGAATACTGATTACCTAATAGAAAACAATGAACTTAAAATTAAATGCGGATTTTTATTCCATAAAAAAATTAACATTATGGAAATTAAAAGCATTAAAAAAACAAATAGTTTAATATCCTCTCCCGCTCCTTCGTTTGATAGAATTGAAATTACCTATGGTACATCTGATACCATTATCATATCTCCAAAAGATAAAGTTACTTTTACTAAAGATTTAACTCGGATCAATCATAATATCAAGAATCATATTTCTGAAAATTAAAATCCTTTTAAAACCCTTATAATAACATATTAATAATTAAAGAAAAAAGAAATTAAAAAGATTTAATAACCGCAAGCATGACCTGAAAAATCAATAACAGTTTTTCACCTCTTTATTTATATTTTTTTTAAAGTATATGTTTCATAATTGATAGCTTTTTCACATTTATTTAACGCTGTTTGGAACGATTTTTAATATTCTTGTTAGTGCTATAAATTTATACTCTTGGTATAAATTATATAGTCATTATTTTAAACAAAATACCAACTTTTTAAACCATGAGACATTTTTTTATTCTATTACTATTTTCTAACTTATTGCATTCTCAAATTCAAGTAAGCAATCATGTTAAAAACAAAAAACAATACTTCTCTATTGTTGATGGCGTGTCAACAGCAAAAATCTTATATGATGCTTCAGATTATAAGTTGATTGAAAAATCAGTAATATTTCTTGCGAGTGATATTGAAAAAGTAACTGGTAAAAAACCTGAGATTTTATCATCAAGTAATCAAGCTACTGGCAATTTAATTATTATTGGTACCATTGGAAAAAGTGCTATTATTGATAAATTGATAGCTTCTAAAAAGTTAAATGTTGATGCCATTCGGGGACAATGGGAACGTTTCATTATTCAAACTGTTAAAAACCCATTGCCAAATGTAAAAGAGGCTTTGGTCGTTATTGGTAGTGATAAACGTGGAGCTGCATATGGAACATTTACCATTTCAGAAAAAATAGGAGTGTCACCTTGGTATTGGTGGGCAGATGTGCCTGCTAAAAAAAGTGATAATCTGTTTATCAAAAAAGAAAAATTCACCTCAAAAGGCCCCTCAGTAAAATATAGAGGTATTTTTCTTAATGATGAAGCTCCAGCATTAACGGGCTGGGTAGAGAAAACATTTGGTAGTTTTAATCATGAATTTTATGAAAAAGTTTTTGAATTGCTTCTACGAAATAAAGCCAATTATTTATGGCCTGCTATGTGGCAACCTAGAGCTTTTGCAGTGGATGACCCTGAAAATGCACGCATTGCAGATGAGTATGGTATTGTAATGTCGACGAGTCATCATGAACCCATGATGCGAGCACATGAAGAATGGGGAGCCAATGGTGGAGGTGCCTGGAATTATGAAACTAATAAAGAAGGGTTGCAAAAATTTTGGAAAGGTGGTATTGAACGCATGGGCGATTATGAAAGTGTCGTTACAATGGGGATGCGTGGCGATGGTGATGAGGCCATGAGTGAAAACACAGCTGTGGACTTGCTGAAAAACATTATTACCGACCAAAGAAAAATCATTGCTGATGTTACTGGAAAACCTGCTGAAAACACCCCACAGGTTTGGGCTGTTTATAAAGAGGTACAAGATTATTATGATAAGGGCATGCGTGTTAATGATGATATCACTATTCTATTTTGTGACGATAACTGGGGGAACATTCGCATTCTGCCTAAAAAAGAAGACTTAAATCATAAAGGTGGTTTTGGTATGTATTATCATTTCGATTTTGTTGGTGGTCCTGTTTCGTATCGTTGGTTAAACGTCACACAAATTGAGCGTGTTTGGGAACAAATGAACTTAGCTTATGAATGGGGTGTAAAAGACCTATGGATTGTCAATGTTGGTGACCTAAAACCTATGGAATTACCTATTAGTTTCTTTCTTGATTTTGGTTGGGATGCTGATATGAAAGCATCTGATTTACCAATCTATTATTTAAATTGGGCAGACCAACAATTTGGAAGTGAATATGCTACAGACATTGCTGAAATATTAGCGTTAAGTACAAAATATAGTTCAAGACGTACTCCTGAAATGCTAAAACCAGATACTTATAGTTTAGATAATTATAGAGAAGCTGATAGAATCCTAGAAGCATATTCACAACTTCTTTCAAAAAGCAAAGCCATTTATGATAAACTTCCCGAAAGTTATAAATCTGCTTATTATCAATTGGTTCATTTCCCCATTGAAGCATTGAGCAATTTAAATGACATGTATATTTCTGCTGGAAAAAACAAATTATATGCTGGTCAATATAGAGCTTCAACAAATTTATATGCCGACAAAGTAAAAGAAGCTTTTTTTAAAGATGAAGCACTTGCAAAGTATTATAATGAAACATTAGCAGATGGAAAATGGAATCATTTTATGGATCAAACCCACATTGGGTATACTACTTGGAGCAATCCAACTGTTAATAAAATGCCAGAGATATCATATATACAAACTCCATCTTCAGCAAGACTGGGATACGTGGTTGAGAATGGTGCGGGAACTTCGCGTTTTAGCCGTTCAAATGTCAATAGCAGAAGCTTTTTGCCATTTGACCCTATAAATGATCAATCCTATTATTTAGAAATTTTTAATATGGGTAGCGATAAGTTAACCTATTCCATACAGGCAAAAGAAGATTGGATAAAACTCTCTTCTGAAAAAGGTACTGTAGAATATGAAGAAAAAGTTTTTGTAAGCATCGATTGGAATAAAGCTCCAAAAGGACAAAACTCTGGCGATCTTATAATTTCCAGTTCAGGTCAAAAATTTGTAATAAAAGTGCCTATTCGCAACGATTTGATAAATGCTTCTGGTTTTATTGAAAACAATAAAGTAGTATCTATTGAAGCGGCTCATTTCACCAAAAAAAACGATTCTAAAACTATACATTGGACAGTAGTCCCTAATATGGGAAGAACCGATTCTGCTATCACCATAGAGCCTGCAAATTCTGAAAGACAAACTCCAAGCAAAATGTCGCCTAGTTTAGAATATGATTTCACTCTTTTTGATGGAAGTGATTTAAAAATAGAAACCTATCTATCTCCTTCTATAAATTATAAAAAGAATGAAGGTTTAAAATATGCCATCGCTATTGATGATGAACAACCACAAATAATTAATGTGAATGAAGGAGATACAAAACCCGACTGGGAATATCCAGATTGGTGGAATAATTCAGTAACTGATCACATTAGAAAAAAACAATCAGAACATAAAGGAATCAAAGCTGGTAAACACACTCTAAAAATTTGGATGATAGATCCAGGCCTCGTTTTTCAAAAATTTGTAATTGATGCAGGAGGATTAAAACCAAGTTATTTAGGCCCTGAAGAAAGTGTTTATTTAAAACCTTAATTAAAACACATCTTAAATTTAAAAACAAAAAACCTCACTGATATTATTATTTAGTGAGGTTTTTTGTTTTTAACATCGGTCTAACTTCAAACCAAAACCAAATCTTGAGTATTTTTAAAAATCCAAATAGAAAACTATATGAATTTAATAGTTCAAAAAACATTAAAACTCTAAAGTAAACCAAGTTCCTTTATTAACTTCAGATTTTACAGCTATGGTACCTCCATGCAGCCTCATGATATGCTTGGAAAGACTTAAACCAATTCCGGTTCCTTTTTCTTTGGTAGTGAAAAAGGGTATAAATATTTTATCAAGTAGGTTAGGTGGAATGCCTGAACCATTGTCTGTTATTTGTAATCTTGTTTTGCTTAAATTTGTTTTTGTTCCAGATAGTTTTATAATACCATTTGGATTTTCATTTAATGATTGTAAAGAGTTTTTAACAAGATTCACTAATACTTGTATGATTTGTTTTTCGTCAGCAAATACCTCTAAATTTTTAGGCTCAATATTTATTTCAAACTTAGTTTTTTCAAATCCAATTTCCTGACTCACCAATATTCTTATTTTTTCAAATAGTGATGAGACAATAATCAGGTCTTTTTTAGGACTTGGGATTTTAGTGAGTGTTCTATAAGATTCTACAAAATTCAATAAATCTTTGCCTTGACTCTGTATAATATCCAACCCTTTTGCGACATCAACAATATCTTTTTCCTTAATTTCAGATGGAGAAATCAAACCATTTTCAGTTTTACAGAAATCAGATAATGTTTCTGATATTGAGGTGATTGGTGCAATTGAATTCATTATTTCGTGCGTTAAAACTCTAAATAATTTAACCCATGAGTCTACTTCATTATCATTTAATTCATTGCTTATATTTTGGATTATTACTAAAAGGAATTTTTCATTATCAATCTTTATTTGAGTTGATTTAATTGTCAGTTTTACGATATCCCTTTCATTATGTAATTCAATTAATTTTTGATCAAAAGGTTTTAATTGTGATAAAAGGTTAAATAATTTTTCATCTATCCGTTTTAGCTGTTGTATATGCGTTAGCGATTCATAATTAAGTAGTTTTTTAGACGTTTTATTAGCTAATACAATATGCCCTTTTTCGTTTAAAGTTATAATTCCAATAGTAGCATGTTCTAAAATAGTATGGTAATATTTCTCTTGTGTTTTATTTTCAATCTTAACTTTTTGGATTAAATGATTCACACGATTTAAACTTTTATGTAATTCTTTTAAAGATTTGTCTTTTGTATAAACGGGGAAATGAATGGTAGAATCATCATTCTCTACAGCATTAAAAAAGAAAGCAATTTTACGATTGGTATTATTGAGAAATTTTATTAAGCCTATTACTTGAAATACAATAATAATTCCGAGATAGATTGAGAAATCAATCTGTTTTTGCAATACAAAATAAGTAAAACAAAAAACAGCTATTAATAAAAATAGTACTCTTGTTATGATTCTGAAATAGATATTTTTACTTGCCATTATTATGCATTATAGTCCATATCGTTTCATTTTATTGTACAATGTTTGCCTTGTAACGCCTAATTGATTAGCAGCCGCACTAAAATTACCATTATGTTTACTGACGGCATTTTCAATCATGTTTTTTTCCATATCATCTAAGGTGGTATCTAATTCTTTTTGAGATGTTTGAGAACGTTGTTTAAACAAAAAATCGTCAGCAGTTAAAATAGAGCCTTCGCTTAATATCACACTACGCTCAACAGTATGTTGCAGCTCTCTTATATTTCCGGGCCAATTATAATTAAGTAATTTTTTTTGAGCCGATTTATGGATTTTTAAACCTTTCTTACCATACTTATTGCCATACAGATTTAAAAAATAATCTAGAAGTGAAATAATATCATCTTCACGTTCCCTTAAAGGAGGAACTTCTATGTTAATCGTATTTATTCTGTACAGCAAGTCTTCTCTAAACAATCCTTCTTCTACCATCAAATCAATGTTGCAGTTCGTGGCACAGATTAATCGAATATCTACAGGAATCGCTTTGTTGGAGCCAATCTTAACGATTTCCTTATTTTGAATAACTGCCAGCAATTTTGCTTGTAATGATAATGGTAAATTCCCAATCTCATCTAAAAATAAAGTGCCTTTATGCGCCGCTTCAAATTTGCCCATTCGTTCTTCATGAGCATCTGTAAAAGCGCCTTTCGTATGTCCAAACAATTCACTTTCAAAAAGAGATTCACTTATAGACCCCATATCAATACTCACTAAAACTTCATCGTTTCGTTTGGAGCATTTATGAATTTCTCTGGCTATAAGTTCTTTTCCAGTTCCGTTTTCACCTGTGATTAAAACGGTAGCATCGGTTTTAGCTACTTTTCTTGTTACAGCCAATACATCACGCAGCACTTTAGAATTACCAATAATATACTTATTGTCTTTATTGATAATTTTTGTGAGATGTTTTTCTTTTTGCTTTAATCCAGATACTTCACGACGTGATTTACTTAATTGATAAGCCGCTTGTAAAGTGCCTATTAATTTTTTATTATCCCAAGGTTTTAAAACAAAATCGGTAGCACCTTCCTTTAAGGCACGGACTGCTAATTCTACATCACCATAAGCGGTAATCATAATCACCGAAATATCAGGGGCTATTTCTTTTATGCATCGTAACCAATAAAAACCTTCATTGCCATTATTAACGCCCGATGAAAAATTCATATCCAATAAAACGACATCATAATCTTTTAAATCTGTAAAAGATGTAATTTGATTTGGGTTAGAAATTGTCACAATAGTCTTATATGATTTTTGAAGTAATAATTCTAAAGCGCTCAATACACTTTTATTATCATCAACAATAAGAATTTTGCCATCTAACATATTAATAGATTTATTTCTAAAATCAAAGCTACTAATTAGAAGTAGAGATTAACAATAAGTGTAAAATATTTTTACACTTATTGTTAATAAATTTTACATTTTTTATAAATAACAATGCCTTTTATTTTGTAACAATCACATTATCAGAATTTTTGTTTTATGGCATATTAATGGTATACATAGAAGGAGTTAGAAATATAAATAATGAATAAAACATTAGTTGCCTGCCAATTTTTATGCTTTATAATGATTTGTTTTAATGGTTTTTCACAAAAAGACTGGACATTAGATGAATGCATTGCTTATGCGTTGGAACATAATTTAGGACAGCAAAGTCAAGTATACAATGAGTCTATTGGTAAGGAAAATTGGAATCAGTCCAAGAGAGATATGTTTCCTCAAATTTATACTAGCTTACCAAGTTATAATGTGAGTTATGGTAGAACCGTAGATCCTTATACCAACACCATTGTAAACACCAAAAATATATATGGAATAAATGGTGGCTTATCAACTTCCATTGTTCTTTTTGAATCATTTAAAAAATGGAACGCACTCGCTTATCAAAAAATTCAATTTGAAACAAATAAGCAATCCACAGAGCAATCCAAATATGATTTGGCTTTCAAAATCATGAATTTGTATAATGATGTCCTTTTTAATGAAGGGGCTTTATCTATTGTAACCGAACAACAATCCATAAATTTATTACAGTATAAGTTAATTTCATCTCAAGTAGAGTTGGGCATGAAAGCTAAAGCTGATTTATATGAAATTGAAGCTACCGTTAGCTCAGATGAATTAAGCGTATTACAAGCTAATAATAGGTTAAAAGAAGCCAAATTAGCATTGATTCAAGAAATGAATTTACCACAAGATGATATAGAATTATTAGCACCTTTAGAAAATCAATCAATCAACGAATCGTTAACAAATGTAGATGCGGAAAGCTTATTTAACAAAGCCCAGCAGTTTTTACCAACACTTCAAATGGAAAAACTGAATGTAAAAGCTGCTGAAAAAAACTTAGCTATTACCAAAGCTGCATTTTTCCCTAAAATTACGTTTAACACAGGGATTAGCACTAGCTACTTCCCCAATAGGTTAGATACTTCTGGCAATGAAATTGAATTTTGGGATCA
Source organism: Confluentibacter sediminis (assembly GCF_003258355.1). GTDB lineage: Bacteria > Bacteroidota > Bacteroidia > Flavobacteriales > Flavobacteriaceae > Confluentibacter > Confluentibacter sediminis. Next base: position 364,741 of record NZ_QKPO01000003.1, read on the forward strand.
GACAAAAAGCAACACCTATAAATATATTGGGTTCTCTTTAAACATTCCCATATTTGGCAATGGTAGAAATTGGAGTAATACCAAAATTGCTCGAATTAATCTTTTAAAAGCAAATGTAGATTTAGAACAAAAAAAGCAAGTTGTACAGAAAGAAATTCAAATGCTAATTCAAAAAAACGAAGCCTTACTCGCCGAAGATAAGCTGAATTCAAAAAAAGTAGAATTAAAAGAATTGACACTTACCATCGCTCAGAAAAAATTAAAAAACGGATTAATTACTTTATACGATTTACAGGCTATAAATAATGAGTTTATAAGTGCCAAAATTGACCAATTACGAATGCGAATTCAATTCAATATTCAAAAAAAGACATTGGATTTCTATAACGGAACATTCATTTTACCAACCTTAACACAAGTAACAAACAACTAAATGGATACTATATTAGAAAAGAAAAAGGGCATACGTCCAAAACACGTAGGTATTGCAGCTATTGTTGTCTTAGTTATAATTTTTATTGTGTATCTCGCATTTGGTGATACAGGTTCTTCATTAAAGGTCGAAAAGGATAAAATCACCATATCTGAGGTTGTTAATGATGAATTCAATGATTATATAAGTATCAGTGGTTCAGTAAACCCCATAACCACCGTGTACTTAGATGCTTATGAGGGTGGTCGTGTTATGGAAATTCTTATAGAAGAAGGTAGCATGGTAAAAGAAGGCGATGTTATTTTGAAATTAGAAAATAGAGATTTGTATGGACAGATTTTGGGTAGTGAAAACAATTTAGCTACCAAACAAAATGATTTAAGACAAACACAAATTAATTTTGATTCTAAACGCATTGCAGGTCAAAGAACGCTTTTAGAATCAGAATATCAATTAAAAAAAGCCAAGCGTAATTATGAACAAAATGAATCCCTTTATAATGAAGAATTAATTGCAAGAGAAGATTATCTGCAAGCAAAAGAAAGCTATGAACTTTCTAAGAAAAGTTACGAAGTAAATAAATTCCAAACCGAACAAGATTCACTATTGAGCGTAACAAGTATTATTGAATTAAGTAGAGACTTGCAGCGTATGAAACAAACATTAAGTATGGAATACGAGCGTATTGACAACTTAAATGTAAAAGCTAGTACAGATGGACAATTGGGAACTTTAAATGCAGAAATAGGAAAACAAATAGCCAAAGGACAAAACATCGGGCAAATAAATGTACTTACCAATTTTAAAATTGAATCAACCATAGACGAACATTATATAGATAGAATTAAAAAAGGATTGTCTGGAACATTTGATAGAGATGGCACTGTCTATCATTTAAATATTAAAAAAGTGTATCCGGATGTTAAGGAAGGCAAGTTTAAAATTGATATGATATTTGATGATACCAAACCAGAAAATATAAGAACTGGCCAAAGCTATTATATAAAATTACAACTTGGTGCACCAACCGAAGCGCTTTTATTGCCACGTGGTGCTTTTTTTCAAAGTACAGGAGGCCAATGGGTATATGTGGTTAATAGCTCAGGAGATTTAGCTATTAAACGCCAAGTTAAAATAGGAAAACAAAATCCGCAGTATTACGAAATCATTGAAGGGTTGGAACCAGGCGAACAAGTTATTACGTCGAGTTATGACAATTTTGGAGATACCGATAAACTATTGTTAAATTAATAAAATCAATCAATCAAAAAACGACATATTATTATGAAGGCGTGTTGAAACTGTATTAATGCAACGTTTGTTTTTTGTTTTGCTATTGCATAAAACAAACATAAAATAGCAATAACCAATCTAGTTGAGAGAGTCTAGAGGTTAAGTACACGGTTCGCACGCCTCATAATAATTTTACAATAAACTAACTAAGATGCTAAAACACTATTTTAAATTTGCCATTAGAAACTTCCGTTCCAACAAAACCATATTTACAGGTAGCCTTGCAACACTTTGCTTAGGGGCTTTATGTATTTCGTTATTGTTTTCTTATGTAAACAACGAGTTAAGTATGGACGATTTTCATGAAAGGAAGAATGATATTTATATGATGACCATAGAAGTTTCTGCAGAAAGTAAACCCTCAGCAATTGATGCAAGATTATTTTTTGGTTTTAATCATAAAGATTATCCAGAACTGGAAAATTCAACAACTATTCAAAAATACCCTTTTGAAACCATGAAGTTTACTTATGGGGAAAACACCTTTTCTCCAGAAGGGATTGTAGTTGATAGTAGTTTTTTTCAAGTTTTCGATTTTGAATTAAAAGTAGGTGATAGAAAAACTATTTTATCAGATCCTGATGCCGTTATAATTACTAAAGCATTTGCAAAAAAAATGTTTGGAGATGAAGATCCCATTGGTAAAAAAGTTAAAGTAACTTCTTCTTATGAAGATGTTTACACGGTAAAAGGTGTTGTTGCAAAAGCACCTTCTAACAGTTCTATAACTTTTGATTTTATTTTGCCTTATGATGATGAGCCAAATAAATTTTCTAGGTCGGGAGCGGCTTTTTTAATGGTAAACCAAAAGTTTGATAAAGCCTTATTTGTTGAAAAAATAAAGAATATAGGGCATAAACATCATCAATTTAGTGATAGTAAAACAAATATTTTGCCTTTTGGTAATTTATATTTTAATAAGGGAATTGTAGATGTTAAAGATATAATTTCTCGTTTTGGAGATGAAAACGTGATTTATACACTTATGGCCATAATGCTAGTTATTTTAATAATATCTGCTTTAAATTTTTCAAACTTACAAATAATTAACACCAATAGCACATTAAAACAATTAGCTATTAGTGTCGTAAATGGCGCAAAAAAACAGCAACTTTTAAATCAGAAGTTATTTGAAATTTTATTATTGCTTATTGTATCTACTTTTATAATTACATTGGGATATCAATTAATATTGCCTGTTTTCAATATTTTTACTCAAGTAGAGATTGCCCCATCATTACTTAGCATTTTAGTGATAAATACCACGGTATTAAGTATATTAATATGCTTAGCCCTTATTTACCCTTTTATAACTATTCTAAGAAGGCCTTTGGTTAAAAGTTTAAAACCCTTAGCTTTTTCTGGAAGCCAACTAGTTGGCCGTAAAACCATAGCTGTTTTACAATATACCTTAACTTTTATCTTATTAATATCATCAATAATTGTTGTAAAGCAATTAGATATGATGTTACATCAAGACCTAGGGTTTAGAAATAAAAATATAATTAGTACAAAGTTGTTCAGTCGACTACCTTTTCCTTTACAAAATGGACGTGATTTTAATAATTACAAGGAAGAGCAAGATATTATAAAAGCTAAAATGGCAGCCTATGAATCCCAGAAAGCTAACCAACAAAGTAATTATCAATATGTTAAAAATGAACTTGCATCACATTCAATTATTGCGAATTTCGCTCAAGGTTACTCCCCTTTAAAGCCATTTTTAACACCTTGGAAACTTAAAAATAGTGATAATGAATATTCATCGGAAAATCTATTAAGTATCAATTATAATTATGATAAAGTATTTGATTTGGAAATTATTGAAGGACGTTTTTTTGAGCAAGGAGTTGATCAATCAAGAGCAAAAAAGTTGGTTATAAATGAAGCAGCAAAAAAGTTTTGGAATATTACAGATATTTCACAAAGCTTTTTATTGAATAAATTTTGGGATGAAACTGAGGGGTATGAGGTAATAGGTGTGGTTAAAGACTTTAATTACGAACACTTATCAGCAAAACCAAAACCTTTACTAATGACATTTTGGGATGATATTGATGAGGATTTTATAATTCAATTTCAAGAAGATAAGGTTCAAGAAGGTCTGCTACTTGTTGAAGCATTATTTAAAAAAGTTAATCCAAGAGAAACCTTTCAATACGCTTTTCTCAGCAATGATATAGCAGCACTTTACGAAAAAGAAAAGCGCCTAAGCACGATATATATCATTTTTACCATCATCGCTTTGTTAATTTCCGCGATTGGTTTGTTCACGATTGCACTGTATGATACCCAACGTCGCATTAAGGAAATAGGCGTGCGCAAAGTCAACGGTGCTACCATAAGAGAGATATTAATTATGCTAAACAAAGATTTTGTTAAATGGGTATTGGTGGCTTTTGTTATTGCATGCCCAATTGCTTATTACGCCATGAGTAAATGGCTAGAAAATTTTGCTTATAAAACCAGTTTAAGTTGGTGGGTTTTTGCACTCGCAGGCATATTTACATTACTAATTACCTTGTTAACTGTAAGTTGGCAAAGTTATAAAGCAGCAAAACAAAACCCAGTGGATAGTTTAAGGGATGAATAATAAAACAGACCGCTATTGCGAGAGCAACAAACAATCTTTTTATTAAAATGATTTGATTAAAAATAGTTCAGAGTTATAAAAATGATAAGAAAAAATTTAAAAATAGCCATACGAGATTTAAGAAGAAACCGTCTCTTTAGTTTACTTGGTATTATTGGCTTTTCGGCAGGGTTTTCTATTTGTCTCATAATAGGCTTGTTTGTTTACAAAGAGCTGACAATTGACACGTACAATAAAAATTACGATAGAATATATAGGCTAATTGATTCAGAAACTAAAAATGCCAATTTAGATTATAGGCTAAATGAAACACTTAAAAACAAATATGCTGCGATAGAAAAAGCTTGCCCAATTCATATAAACGGAGCTAAACCATGGACTGTTTATACAGATACATCTTCAGTTTATATTGATGGCGTAATTGCTACTGATAATTCAGTTTTTGATTTGATGTCGGTTAATGTTGTTAAAAGTATGTCTAACAACCCATTTGCAGATAAAAATTCATCTATCATAACACATTCAGCAGCAAATAAAATATTTGGAACGGTAGACCCAATTGGAAAAAAACTTAAAGTAGGAACAAATGAAACCATTATTAGTGCAGTTATTAAAGACTTTCCACATAATTCTAGCATTAAGGGTTCAATCTTGTTAAACTCTGAAAATTCAGACTTCAGACTCAATTCAAATTTTGCAAATGGAGAAATATTCAATACCACCAATCATTACATCCTTTTAAAAGAAAATGAAAGTAAGGAATCACTTGAAAAAACAATTAATGAGTCAATTGGTACGTATTATAAAACTGTAAAAGCAATTACTTTACAACCTTTAAATGCTATTTATTTTGATACTGATGTTATAGATGGTAATAATCATGGCAATTATAGTTTGGTTAAAATTATTTCTATAATAGGCATCTTGATTTTGTTATTATCTATTATTAATTACATCAATTATATATTGTCTTTACAATATAAACGAATCAAGGAAATTGGTATAAAAAAAGTAAATGGGGCAAGCAATAAAAATATTGTTTCACAATATCTTGCAGATGTTTTTCTATGGGTACTAATTGCGTTTATTATATCTCTTATTACAGTTCAATTTTCACTTCCCTATTTTAATCAAATATTTCAAGAAGAATTAAAAATACAAACGCTCACAACATCTCCATTCATTATTAGTATCATCATGTCTCTGGCAGTTGTAGTTTTAATATCGAGTATTCCCTTAGCCATATTACTTTCTAAATTTAACTATCAAAACTTTTTAAATAATACTGTTTTTAAAACAAAAAACAAGTTTAGAAGTAGTTTACTTCCCATTTTTCAACTGTCTATATGTATGCTTTTAATAACGGGGGTTTTAACCATCCAAAAACAGATATTTTATGCAAAACATAAAGATTTAGGATTTAACAAAAATCAATTGTTATATATAAATGTTCCTTTTAAAGCTTTAGACCCAGAATCATTTAAGGCAGAACTTTTAAATAATCCTTCTATTGAAAAAGTGGCATTGAGTGGAGGTACTTTAGGGGATATCTCTATGAAAATGTCAAGTATAAAATGGGATTTTGATGCTTATCAAATTGATGTGGATGACGACTTTTTAGAAACCATGCAAATAGAACTTTTAAAAGGAAGAAATGTGTCACCAAATGATAAAAAACAATGTATTGTAAATGAAGCAGCTATAAAAGCTTTTGAGTTGAAGGATTCTATTGGTGAAAAAATTAAGCCATTTCAAGATGAATTTGAGATAGTTGGCATTGTAAAAGATTTCAATTTTGGTCCCATTCATAGAAAAATTGAACCCCTTCTAATCAAATATGGTATTAATAGAAATGTTAGTGTTAGAATGGATGCTAATAATATAGCTAGCACTATGCAATACATAAATAAAGTTTGGGATGACATGACGACAAACGAGCCGTTAGAATATGAGTTTTATGATTTAAAATTCGATTCCATGTATAAAAAAGAAGAGCTATTAGCGAATGCCTGTTCCTTATTTGCCATAATAGCAATCATAATTACATGTCTTGGTCTTTGGGGACAAATCATTTTCATTTCTACTAACAAGAGTAAAGAAATAGGCATCCGTAAAGTGAACGGTGCTACTATAAAAGATATTTTAATCATGCTCAACAAAAATTTTGTTAAATGGGTTTTAGTGGCTTTTGTAGTCGCTTGCCCAATTGCTTATTTTGCGATGAGTAAATGGTTAGAAAATTTTGCCTATAAAACCAGTTTAAATTGGTGGGTGTTTGCACTCGCAGGCATATTTACATTACTGATTGCGATGCTAACAGTAAGCTGGGAAAGTTATAATGCTGCCAAGCAAAATCCAGTGGATAGTTTAAGGGATGAATAAAATAGAAAAATAATAATCGAATCATAAATAAAAACAAATATTAACAAAACTCTTTAAAGGGTTAAAATCTAGAAATCATGATAAAAACAGAACATCTATCAAAAATCTTCAGAACTGAAGAAGTTGAAACAAAAGCATTAAATGATGTGAATCTTCATGTCACTGAGGGCGAATTTGTCGCTATTATGGGACCTTCGGGATGTGGTAAATCGTCGCTATTAAACATTATAGGTTTATTGGATAACCCTTCAGAAGGAACATATGCATTTAATGGAAAAGAAGTTGGAAAACTGAAAGAAAGTCAGCGCACCCAAGAACGCAAAGGCAATGTAGGATTTGTTTTTCAAAGCTTTAACTTAATTGACGAACTAACCGTTTTTGAAAATGTGGAGTTACCTCTTATTTATTTAAAAATAAGTGCCAGTGAACGTAAAAGAATGGTAACAGAGGTTTTAGAACGCATGAAAATGGGACATAGAGTTAAACATTTTCCGCAACAATTATCTGGTGGACAACAACAGCGCGTTGCCATTGCTAGAGCTGTAGTGGCAAACCCTAAATTAATTCTTGCCGATGAGCCAACAGGGAACTTAGATTCTAAAAATGGTATTGAAGTGATGGATTTATTAACAGAATTAAACAGAGAAGGTACAACTGTTGTTATGGTAACACACTCTGATAGAGATGCTAACTATGCGCACCGAATTATTAATTTATTTGATGGAAAAATTGTTACAGAAACTAGAAAAGATGCTGAGTTAGTTTAAAAACAAGTTTTAACCACCAACTATTTTTAAGATGCTATTTAAAATTCTAAGAGAGTACCTGCGTAGAATTACGCGCAATTATAAAATATATGCCGTTTCTATTTTAGGGATGAGCATCGCTATAATAGCATCTTTTCATATCTATCATTTTGTTTATAAGGAACTGAGTGTGGATTCTTTTCATACAAAACGGAAGGAGATTTATAGGGTATTATCAAAATGGGGAAATGCCGATTATAGAATTTCGGCATCACCAAATCCCTTAGGAAAGTTATTAAAAGAGAAGCTTCCAGAAGTACAAGATTATGTTCGTATTCAAAAGGATGAGCCTCCAGAACTCCATTTCAAAGGAAATTCAGAACTAAGTAAATTTATTTATGCAGATCCTTCTTTTTTTGAGTTGTTTGATTTTCCAATGATTGCTGGAAGTTTAAAACAATTTCAAGATACGCCCAATGGTATTGTGCTTACTGAAAAAAAAGCAAAGACATTATTTAAAAATAACAACCCTATCGGTGAAATTTTATCGGTTTCAGAATATAAAAATCCAGACAAAAGAAATTTAGTGGTTGTAGGAGTAGTAAAAGATTTCCCCGAAACATCAACCATTCAAGCAGAAGGCATCATAAATTATTCAGATTATGAAAAAGCTACAGGATTAGGAGATGGCTGGGGGCAATGGAGCCCAGAATTATACCTGTATATACCTAAATTAAGCAACACTAAAAAGTTAACAGATAACATAAGTGAAGAGCTGTTTGAGGCACACAATAGTGCTTCTAATGGTAATATACAAAAGCTTCCATTTTATCTACAAAGGTTAGATACTATTTATTTTAGCTCAAATGACATCAGAAGCGAAGAAAAAAAAGGATCTCTTCAGTTTCTAAAAATAATCTCTTTAGTTGGAATTTTGGTATTGATTTTTGGTGGTCTTAATTATATCATCATGAATATTGGACGAAACAGTTCAAGGGTTAAAGAATTTACTACTAAACGCTATTTAGGTGCTTCTAAGGGTAATATTTTATTACAACTTATTTCAGAGTCTATTTTAAATATTTTACTCGCGTTAACTATTGCTTTTATTAGTTTCCCTTGGTTAAATACATATATATCAGGATTAATAGGTTTTGATTATGTACTGTCTTTAACATCAGATGCATTTATGCTAGTAACTTTTTTTGGTCTTGCATTAGTTATTGGGTTAATAATTGGATTTATTGAGTTTTTAATTTCCTATAGTGCTATTATTCTTATTATCAATAAAAATGTAAAAAATACCTTTAACCTTTCAAGTAAATATATTATTGGATTTCAATTAGTTTTAAGCATTGCTACCATTATATCTGTTTTAGCAATAAAAAAACAGGTGGATTATATTCAAAACAAGGATGTCGGTTTCGATACCAAAAATGTTATTAGTGTCGCAACCATGAACTTTATAGATGAAATAAAAAATCTACTTCAATCTAAAAGTTATGTGAATTCATTTGCCAGAGGACAAAATTTATTTCGAACAGATTCTAGGGCATCCAACACAAAATTACTAGAGCTTAATAAAGAAATTGATGCTGTTGTTATTCAAGGTGATAACAATTATTTAAAAACCTATAAAATAGAATTATTACAAGGAAAAAATTTAAATCCATCATTGCTTTCCAATAATGTTAATGATCATTTTGATGTTGGAAGAATTGCAAAATTAAGAAACAGTAATTCGTTAGTAGAAGTTTTGGTTAATGAAAATTTTGTAAAAAAAGCGAATCTTAAAAATCCAATTGGATCTATTTTGACGAATGACGATGCAACCGAATCTTCAAGAAAAGGGATTATTGTGGGAGTTTTTAAAGATGTTTTCAACATGCCACTATATCATTCTATTCAACCTATAATTTTAGGCTTTGATTTTAATGGATATCCTAATGTATTTCAAATTTCTTGTAAGGAAGGTTATAAAGAAACTTTAATGACTGACTTAAAAAAGTTGTTTATAAATAAAGGCATAGAAGACGAACGCGTTCTAAATAAAGTCATTTCTAGTTTTGACTATGAATATATTTACAAAAAAGAACTTCAATTAAAACGCTTGTTAGAAGCCTTTACAGTAATTGTTTTGTTTATTTCCTTCTTAGGCTTGGTAGCCATTAGTTTGTTCATTACAGAAAGTAAAACCAAAGAAATAGGTATTCGTAAAGTTAATGGAGCCACTATAAAAGAAATTATGCTCATGCTTAATAAAGACTTTGTAAAGTGGGCAATTATAGCCTTTGTAATTGCGGTACCTGTTGCATATTACGCCATGAGCAAGTGGTTAGAAAACTTTGCTTATAAAACCAATTTAAGTTGGTGGGTTTTTGCTTTGGCTGGTATGTTCACTTTAGTGGTTGCTTTAATTGCCGTTAGTTGGCAAACCTACAAAGCAGCAACAAGAAACCCTGTTGAAAGTTTAAGGGATGAGTAATGCAGTTAACTATAAATTGTTGAGAAAAGAAAAATGAATATTATATATCACCTAAAATTAGTTTATAGAAACTTCATCAACCAACGTCCCTATAGTTTTTTAAACTTAGCGGGTTTAAGTGTTGGATTATGCATAGCATTTATTGTCTTGTTATATGTTACAGAAGAAACAGGATATGATAGCTTTCATAAGAATTCTAAAGATATTTATAGGCTATTGTTGAAAAACTCTTTTGATAATGAAAAAACTACAACTATAAATGTTGCAATATCAAAACGTTTTAAAGAGGAGGTTCCAGAGATCAAGAAGATGTTTGTTTATGAACATACTAGTTTTACAATTAACGATAGTGTTAGAGAATATGAAGCGATAGGAGCTAGCTCTGGAATTGTAGATATACTTTCTTTTAATCTTATTGAAGGTAATTTAGATGCTTTTAAAACTAAATCTAGGTCTATAATTATATCTGAAGCGACGGCATTAAAGTATTTTAAGAAAACGGCTGTGCTAGGTGAATCCTTAAATTTAGAAGGAGGTGGTAAATATCCTAATGGGGAATTTGATTATGGTTTAAAAGCAGATTATACCATTGTTGCAGTTTTTAAAAATTTTCCTAAAAAGTCTTTATTTAAACCTAATATAATTATTCCTATAGAGAATTCTAAAAGATACCAATCAGGAAAAGCACAAGTTTATTCTGCTTCTGATTTTCAAACTTTTTTATCATTAGTAAATAATGCAGATGTCGAAAATGTTGCTAAAAAAATAAATAAAATAGGAAAAGAAATTGATAAAAAACACAATGGAAGAGGTACCGTATATGGCTTACAAGCTATAGAAGATATTCATTTGTTTTCAGATGATGTAAATGAAACCCAGATAGGATCTATTAAAAAAGTGATGTTCTATGTAATCATTGGTGCATTGGCATTAATTATCTCTTTATTAAATTTTTTATTGCTCTATACAGCCATTACAAAAAGGCAATTTAAAGAGTTTTCTATACATAAAGTACATGGTTTAAAAAAGATAGGTTTGCTAAAAATATTCTTTTTTGAAACCATCGTTATAAGTCTTGTTTCTTCTATAATGGCTATTTTTTTAATGAAAATAGCCATTCCATGGTTTAATGAATTTACAGATAGTCGTTTAATATCAAATGGATTAGAAAATTTTGAGTTTGTAGTTTATGGGTGTTTGTTAGTTGTATTACTCTCCATTGTGGCAGGAATGTATTTTACGTATTATGTATGGAGACACAATACTATTGAGATATTAAGTAATAACAACTCAAAAAAAGGAGCTAACTTTTTTTTAAAGAATGGAGCTGTGGTTACCCAAATAGGAATTGTATCCTTAATGCTTGTTTTTACCATAGGAGTCTATCGGCAATTAGATTTTATGATAAATACCGACAAAGGATATCATACTGAAAATTTGCTTGTTGTGAAAGTTCCTGAATCAAAAGCAGATATTTATAAAGAAGCATTACTTCAATACCCAATCATAGAGTCTGTTGCTTTTGGTTATTCTTTAGCCAGTTCCGATAGCCAATCCATGATAATAACTACAATGGTGAATGATTCTCCAGCATCCGTTAAAGTAAATTCAAACAATATCGATCAAGATTATATTCCTATGTACCAATTAAAATTAATTAAGGGGCGTAATTTTAATGAAACTGATAAAGACAGAGACATTATTTTAAATGAAACAGCCGTGAAGTATTTAGGATTACAGGACAATCCTATTGGTCAAAATAGATTTTTGGGAAATGTAATTGGTGTTGTCAAAGATTTTCATTTTTCATCGTTTCGTAAAAAAATAGAACCTTATGCATTCTATATAAAAAAAAGAAAAAAAGCAGAAACAAAAAATATTGGGTATGACTTTGTTAAAGATATAACAATTAAATATAAAAAAGGTAAGTATAAAAATGCGGTAAAAGTGATAAATACTATAAAAGAAGAAAATAACTATTCAATAAATATAAATCCTCCTCATCATATAGATTCATTAATTGAAAACTTATACCGTAGTGAAAAAACACTTCAAAAGGCCGTTTTAATATTAACTGGTATTATCATATTCATTACACTTCTAGGATTAATAGGGATGACATTATTTAAAACAGAACAATCAACTAAAGAAATCGGCATTCGTAAAGTAAACGGTGCCACAATAAAAGAAATTATGATAATGCTTAATAAAGACTTTATAAAATCGGTGTTAATTGCTTTTGTTATCGCCTGTCCAATAGCTTATTACGCCATGAGTAAATGGTTGGAAAATTTCGCCTATAAAACCGATTTAAGTTGGTGGGTTTTTGCCATAGCTGGTATTATTACATTAGTAATTGCTTTATTAACCGTTAGTTGGCAAACCTATAAAGCTGCAACAAGAAACCCAGTGGAAAGTTTAAGAGATGAGTAATGTAGTTAACTATAAATTGTTGAGAAAAAAATGAATATTCTATATCACCTAAAATTAGTTTACAGAAACTTTAACAACCAACGTCCTTATAGTGTTTTAAACCTATTGGGTTTAAGTATTGGTCTTTGTATAACCTTTATATCGTTATTATATGTAACTCAAGAAACAGGTTGGGATGCCTTTCATAAAAATTCTAAAAATATTTATAGGTTACTGGCTAAGGGAATTACTGGTGATGAAGCTCTAATGACTATGACAACTGCTTTTGATGCGGAAGAATTAGCAGAAGAAATACCCGAAATTAAAAAAGTGGTTCGTTATACTAATAGTTGGCCAAAAATTAATGGTATTAACGAAAAAGAAGCAATATATGCTGATCCAGAAATTTTTGAGGTGTTTGCTTTTAATATAATAACAGGAGATTTAAGTTCTTTTAAAGAAAATTTAAACACTTCAGTGGTTTCAGAATCATATGCACTTAAAGAATTTGGTACTGTAGATGTAATTGGTAAAACAATAAGTGTTGATAGTCGGTCTCTAAATAGAGAGGGAAACAAAATAACAGAACATGTTATTCGTGCAGTTTATAGAGATTTTCCTCAAAAATCTCTTTTACAATTTTCAATAATATTTCCCATAGGAAAGTCACAGATTCCTGAAAGGAATACAAATGTAAGTTATTCAGCTTTTAGAACTTTCATAGAATTAGAAGAAAATATAGATTTTGAAAAAACACATCTGAAGTTTAAAGAAAAAAAATTTGGTATACAGTCTTTAGAAGATATTCACTTGTATTCAGATCATTTGACTGGGGTAGAAAATGGAGGTTCTATAAAAGTTTTATTTAGTTATGCTGTTATTGGAGGTTTGATATTTGTAATTTCTCTAATGAATTTTTTATTGTTGTACACCGCTATTACCAAAAAAAGATTTAAAGAGTTTGCTATCAGAAAAATGGTAGGGTTAGATAAGTTGAGTTTGCTGAAAATGTTTATTGTAGAATCTATCATCATCAGTTTAGTGTCCTCTATTGTGGCTGTTTTGTTAGTAGATTTATTACTTCCTTTTTTTAATAAGTTCACCAATAGTCACTTGGTTTTTAGTTGGTTTACTAACAGCCGTTTTTTAATGTATGTACTGTGTGTTGTAATGTTAATTTCATTATTATCTGGATATAAATTATATCATTATTTAATAAGGTATAGCACTATTGAATTTATAGGAGTCGCTAAAGGAAATAGTTCAAGAAATAATTTCTTTCTAAAAAATAATGCTTTAACAATTCAGTTAATCATTGTTTGTTTTATGCTTATTTTTTCACTAGGATATTACAAACAATTAGACTTCTTACTAAAGGGAGATAAAGGGTATCAGCCTCAAAGTGTATTTGTGTTATCTGTAAATGTTGATCTTATTGATACTGATGTTTTTATAGATGAAGCAAAGAAATATCCTGAAATAATTGATGTTGCCCAAGGACCTTCTATTCCAAATATGCGCGGTTCTAGTATTTCTTATATAAATATGTTAGAAAATTCAAACCATAAAGTTGATATGGAGCATTTCAGGATAAATGATAATTATATTCCACTTTATGGCATTTCCATAAAAGAAGGGCGTAATTTCTCTAAGCAATTTAGTACAGACAAAAAGGATGCTGTTCTCTTAAATGAAACAGCTGTAAAACTTTTAGAAATAGAGAATCCTATAGGAAAAAAAACAAACTCAGGGACGATTATAGGAGTAGTTAAAGATTTTAATTTTGAGAATTTACATAAGATGGTGCGACCAATAGTGTTTAAAATGGATAACGGTAATGAATTAGTTATTAAATACAATTCCGAAAAGAAAAATGAATCTTCACTTATAGTGCAAAAGTTGTTAGGAAATCAAAATGAATATTTTAAAAATATTTTCAATCCAAATTATAGTGATTTAACATTAATAGATAGATACGGGAGTATGGAAGAAGCAAGGAAGAATGTTTTAGATCCTAATTATATGGATACTGTAAATGAATATTTTTATGGGAAAGAAAAAACACTTCAAAAAACAATTCTGTTGTTAACCATCATTGCCATATTTATTACCATGTTGGGTTTAATAGGAATGTCATTATTTAAAAACCAACAAAAAACGAAAGAAATCGGCATTCGTAAAGTAAATGGTGCAACTATAACAGAAATTATGCTAATGCTAAACAGAGATTTTGTAAAGTGGGTAATTATAGCCTTTATAATTGCTGTGCCAGTTGCATATTACGTCATGAGTAAGTGGCTAGAAAACTTTGCTTATAAAACCAATGTAAGTTGGTGGGTTTATGCTTTGGCTGGCATGTTTACTTTGGTTATCGCACTAATAACTGTAAGCTGGCAAACCTATAAAGCGGCAACCACAAACCCAGTAGAAAGTTTACGGAATGAGTAATGCATTTAACTTTAAATTGTTGAGAAAAAAAATGAATATTATATATCACCTAAAATTAGTTTACAGAAACTTTATCAACCAACGTCCTTATAGTTTTTTAAATCTATTGGGTTTAAGTATTGGTCTTTGTATAACCTATGTGAGTTTGCTCTATGTAACTGAGCATACAGGTTATGATACCTACCACAAAAATGCAGGTAATATTTATAGGTTATTGTCACAAACACCTCTTGATGGTTCAAACTTGAATCCTAATATTGCTCCAAAGGCAATCGAAATATTAAAGGAGCAATTACCCGAAATAAAAGAGAGTTTTTGTTACATACAGAGTCCAATAGGTGTTAAAAGTGATACCAAAGAGAAGAAAAATAATGGAGTATATTTTGGATCTAACAATTTGTATGCAAGTCCAGAAATTGTAAAGGTGCTTTCTTTTCAGCTTCTTCAGGGAGATTTTAGTTCTTTTAAAACGGATCCAAAAACGATTATTGTATCTGAGAGATTTGCTTTAGAGTTTTTTAATGAAGTTTTAGTAGTGGGAAAAACAGTAGTTATCGATGATACAGAAACATATACCATTGGTGCCGTTTACAAAAATTTCCCTAAAAAATCTACTATTAAGCCAGAAATGGTAATTCCTGTCTCGAATTTGCAAGGTTATCAAAACAATATGAAGTCATCAGATTACTTTGCAAGAGAACAGTTTGATAATTACCTCTTGTTAGAAAATAATGTAGATGTAAAAAAACTAGCAAAAAAAACTGAAGCAATTATAAAAAAAATGTTCCCAGATTATAATGATAAAATTATTTATGAGTTTCAAAAACTTACAGATGTTCATTTGCATTCAGATCATGTTATAAATAATTTTACAAGTGTGCCATTTCAATATGTTATTTTTTATGGATTAATAGGTTTGTTGGCATTAATTGTATCATTAATGAATTATATGCTTTTGTATACGGCAATTTTAAAAAAAAGATTAAAAGAGTTAATGATTAGAAGTGTAAATGGTCTAAGTTCAGTTGGACTTATAAAAATGTTTTTGATTGAAGCAGTCATTATAAGTATTGTTTCTTCTATAATAGCACTTGTTTTTGTTGATGTACTAATTTTAGAATTTAACAAAATATCAGTTGGACAGGTGTCTTTAGATTTATCTAATAATTACAAATTTATAATTTATATAATAGCATTAATCATTTTTATTTCAACATTGGTTGGTGTATGGTTGTACATATGTATTAATAAATACAATGCTGTAGCTATTTTTAATGGAGAAGTATCAAACAAAAAAATAGGTTTAAAAAATGCAGCAATAGCTTTACAATTAGTAATGGTTGCCGTAATGCTAATATTTTCTGCAGGTTTTTACAAACAATTGTATGATATGATTCATGCAGACAAAGGTTATCATATAGAAAATTTATTAGTAATACGAGAGGCTGAATTTAACACTGCAATTTTAAGAGAAGAACTGTTAAAAAATCCTGTAATAGAATCTGTCGCCACAGGGAATACTATACCTTCTTATGTAAGTACTCATTATACTATTTCAAAAAGTTATGATGCTAAAGAAAAGTTTAAAGCTGAAGCATATACAATAGATGAAAACTTTATTCCAATGTATCAACTTGAAATGGTTTTAGGGGATAATTTTACAAATAGGTCGGATTCGCAAGATGTGATTTTAAACGAAACAGCTGTGAAAGTCTTGGGGTTGAAAAAACCTATAGGAGAAAGAATTGATCACGGGATTATTGCAGGAGTTGTAAAAGATTTTAATAGTAATTCTTTAAAAGAAGCGGTAGAGCCCATGATTTTTTCTAATGTAAAAAAATATTCAAAAGTTTCCGGGAGCTTAACTATTAAATATGTAGAAGGAAATAAAGAAAAAGCAGAAAAATTTGTGTTGTCTGTGTTAGATAAACAATCCCCAAACCATAATGTAGATTTAAATGTTTTAGATAAAATGGTTGATGGGCAGTATTATTTTGAGGAAAGATTACAAACAGTTGTTTTTACAATAACAGGAATAACCATATTTATTACCATTTTAGGTTTAATAGGAATGTCATTATTTAAAACCCAACAAAGAACCAAAGAAATCGGAATTCGTAAAGTGAACGGAGCGACCATTTGCGAAATCATACTGATGCTAAACAGAGATTTTATAAAATGGGTATTCATTACTTTTGTTGTTGCTTGTCCAATAGCTTATTATACCATGACCAAATGGTTAGAAAACTTTGCTTACAAAACCACTTTAAGTTGGTGGGTGTTTGCTATGGCAGGGCTTTTTACACTAGTTATTACATTACTTACAGTAAGCTGGCAAACTTATAGAGCGGCCAGTAGAAACCCGGCAGAAAGTTTAAGAGATGAGTAAATCATGAAATATGTTCTACAATATAAAATTAGTTTATAAAAATTTCATCAATCAAAAGCCATATAGTTTTCTAAACTTAATTGGGTTAAGCATTGGCTTATGTATATCGTTTATAGCACTTCTTTATATAAATGAAGAAACGGGTTATGACACTTTCCATAAGAATTCAATATATATATATCAGTTAATTACTAAAAACCCTAATAGTGCCGTGTTATTAACGGCAATTAATACAGCTTTTGATGGGTTAGAACTTCAAGAAGAAATTCCAGAAATAATAGAAGTGGTTCGCTACAAATATTATAATAACCCGTCAGACTGCGCAAAAACTTCTTCTTAAAAACCATTAATGATTCTTTTTAAATTCGTATCTTAAA
>NZ_QKPO01000030.1 GCF_003258355.1 Confluentibacter sediminis
CAAACATATATTTTTAATATTCAAATAGTTACGCCTCCATTTACTTCTTGGTAACCGAATAGGTAACTTATTTAATAAGAACTTTTGTTATATTTTGCTCTTAATTTAAGAGCGGTGCAAATATAATTTGGTTTTAATTATAAAACAAGAACAACTTATATTAATTGCTGGATTTTCTCTTTGCATCAACAATGGTTCTTAAATAGTAAAAAATCATAAGGAAAAAAGCTCCATTTTTTATAAGATATTATATAGTCACTAAATTTATTACTTCCAAACGATTTGATTATTTTCAATAAAAAAGATTCGCTCTTCTTTACCCTCTGTATGATTTTTAAGCCATAGTAAAGCGCCTTTGGGTATATTTGAATACTCTATACTATTTTTAGACGCTGTTTTTACACCAAGTGACTTCCATTGGTTATCCCAATAAAACAATTCATATACCATACCTGGATAAACGTTGTTTTTAGGGTTTCGAGGAGCAAAACCAACATGTGTAACTTTTTGCTTCATTCCCAAATCAAGACCTACCCATGTTAAATTCGGTGGTGCATCTGAAAATATGGCGGTTGGAACAGATGTATCTATTCCTTTTTCGTACTTATAAACATTTACATAGGTTAATAAATCCTCATCAAACATAATATCCATATTCTCTTTCGTAACCCCTTTTGAAAAAATGTAATCGCCTTTTAAAGTTGTTAAACCTAGTTTGTTGTTATCAGATGTATAAAAGGAAAGGCTTGCCAAACCATATTTGCTATCACCCGTTATTTTTGGATAAACAAATCTTACAAACCTAAATTCTGAATCCTTAATATCAATAATATTATCATCATCTATTGGAGTTTCTTTTATCTGACTAAGTTCAACTGCATTTCTAAAATCCATAAAGTTAGAACCTTCGAAACGTCCCCCAATCAATGACTTAGAAAGATCTACAAACCAGCTATTATAAGGAAATTTTCTTGTAAATTCGTAAGACATATTTTCCTCTTCTGGTTCTAAATATCGTAAGGTTCCATCGATATTGAGAACAAATGGATTTGATATAGGAATATCTAAAATACCATTGTCATTTTCTACCATAGCTAAATAAACAACATCTTTCCCTCCTATCTTTTTAAAAGTTACATGATCCCCTTCTAATGCAGCCCCATCAATAGGAACCCATGTGTTATATGCTTTGGGATCAAAGATGCATAAGTAAGCGATTTCATTATTTTTATAAATCTTTGGAATTTTTATAGAGACATTAAATACATCCATAAACTTTTCTGTAACATCGTCCCATTCGAAATGGCTTAACTTGCTATTAATTCTTTTCTTTAGCTCTGAATTATTATTCTTTGATATACTTGATTCTTTATATATTTTTGTTATTTGACTTTCGGGTTCAAAATCTCCTGGGTTTTGTCCACCACAATGAAACCCTTGCCACTCACCCAAGGTATCCAAAACGGCTACTAAAAGATGATTACCTCCACTAAAACCATCTTTATCAGTGAATAGTCTTGTTATCGGTATTCCTAAAGATCTCATGACTTCAACTGTATGGCTTGTTACCATAACACAATTTCCATCTATTCCCAATTCTGTCATAAATGGCCCAGGTATAGAATAGGTAAAAGGACTCATTTTAATATTAAAACTACCTCTAAATGGTTTATAAAGAGGTAATAATTTTTCATTAAGTATTTTACAGACAAGAACAGGGTCGCTTTCATTTGCTAAAGAATCTATGAGTGGTTTGTATTTATTGAAATAATATTTTCTCCAAGCATTTGGCTTTTGTTGACCACTTCTATATGGTAAGATATATTCACTGAATTGATCAAATGTCAAATGTCTAGCCCAAGGTAAATTCCATGCCTTAAAGGCATAATCAATGTTTTCAATTAAAAAATCAGAAGATATGTTTTCAATATCAGAATAGTTTTTAAGGTCTCCCGATAAACTTGAATAGGCATTCCTGCTTTCTAAAGACTTTAAAAAATTAATAAACTTCTCGGTTTTAAGCATGCCGATAATCTTCTTTTCTTTAAAATTCGGAATTTTTTCATATTCGTTTTTAAGAGAGTCCTTTGCTGCCAAAATAGCTTGAAGACCTTGGCCATCTTTATAAAAATAGTAAGGCATATTAACAATTAAAAAAGAGGCTGCCTTATATTTCAAGCTATCTTTAGGTGCTTTATAATGATCTAATACTTTTTCTAATTCAACCCTGTTATCACCTGCCAATTCAAGAGCCTTTTCTAAATCGGCATCCTTATTTGCACAAGAATTTAATCCAATAATTATAATTAATAAAATAAATTTTGCGATTATTTTTTTCATAAGTAATATTTATTAGTGTTTTAAAATTAAGAATACGTTATAAATCTTCATGACATAGCAAGGATAATCTATTTATTAATTATGTAATAATAGTTTAGAAGAGTCTACCTTCCATAAATTTTTGGCAAAGGGTCTTTAATTATCATTTCGGCATTGATAAATGGTGTTATCTTATTATTGACATCACTGTTTTCCGGATGATTTTCATCTCTATTATCACATTCCAGTAAATTATTTTCATAATAATTAGTCATCCTATAATATACACCATTATCACAATCTCCCTCATCATTATAAACAACGACGTTTCCTCCAACCTCAATGTTTCCTCTTAGAGTATAGTCTTTAACTTTTGCTCGCATATGGACTAAGGCCCGATCCATCATAATGTCATTTTCTAAAAAAGCTTGACCCGCGATTTTCGCATCATTACTATAGGTTCCCCCTTTAATAAATGCGTTATCAGTGACTATAACATGATCAGAAATAATGGCGTCTTTTACCAAGGCCATTTTTTCAATGCGTACATGACCAGTAATTTTTGAATTCCCCAAAACCATGGCATAAGGACCAACATACACACTGTCGGCAACCAATGCAGAATTTTCAACCCAACCACCTCCATTAGAATGGGTAGTTCCATTTTTTTTTAGTTGTTTTCTAAAATTTGAAGCTTCTTGATAACCTTCAGGAACACCTCCTAGGATGTTAAGTTCATAAGGAAAATGAAAATGCTTAGGATACCCCTTCCATGTATCGGTGGTAGTATTAGTTGTTATACTATCTTTAGGAGCTCCCATTACTACGAAATATAATTCCGTCTCATTTGAAAGCATTTGATATTCTATTTCTAATTCATTTTCATCATACATCTCACCATATCTAGTTGTTTTTCCATCTGAACTCACAAATCCATATCTCCAACCAGCATGACTATTTGCTTCAATATGACCTTTAAACTTTATATGAATTACACGCGAATCATCATTTGGATAAATAGGAATAACATTATAGGCGAATTCTTCTGGAGCCAGATGAATTGGCACAGAAAAGTGGGTTGACATACCTACATCTTGATCCAGAATTGTCCAAACTGATTGCACAGACTCAAAACTTTTTTCCAAATCAAGGTTCCTCTTTTCTCTAAAATAATGCCCTATGTTTTTTATCGAAAAATCATATGTAGCCATTTTTTTTGCATAAACATTGAAAAGATGATCATTGAGTTCTTTTATTGAAAAATCACTCAACCTTTTGTAGGCTTGTATAGGATACTCTTCTGCTTTAGATTCTTGCCACATCCGATTTATAATATTCATACCATCGGCTTCAACGATACCAATAAGATAAGCGAAGTTTTCATAAATATTGACCCAATTGCCAAATGTTTCTATATGATCCCAGTCTGCACCCCAAGCATTTACAAGCTCGGGATAAATTAAAGATCTCATAAAATTAGCATGCGTTTCCCAAAATATTCCTGAATTTTTCCATGCGTCGCCTAACTCTTTCGGTTTGCGATAATCGATATTATTTTGTGCTTGAAGGCTATGAATTATTTCATGTGCCGATGCGTGTCCGCCTTTCGCCGCTTTAGGATGTAACCACAAGGTTCCCATAATATTATCTTGGCTACCACCAAAAGCCCATCCAGTTGAACCTTCTTCACCAAAGGTATGGTTCATAACTAATGCTATTTTATATTTGGCAAGATTAGTACCTGGTGTTTCTAGAGCAAAACCATAATCTTTATAGATTTGATAAATAATCTCCATATTTCTAAGCACTTCCTCAGGATCAAAGGCATAATCTGGATTATCAGTATAATTTACAGGGTCTTTTCCAACAGTATTTCCCCAAATAACAATAAAATTATTGCTCTGTGCTGTTTTATCCCATGAAAACTGAGCTCCATCGTGCGTACTGGAATCTGCTAAATATTCAGGGATATGAGCTGCTTTTTGAGCAAATAAAAACGGTGACATTAACAATAATAAATAGAAATTTAAATTCATATATATAAATACTTTTTAAAGGTTCCTTTTCGTCTCAAATTTTAAATTCAAAATAATCTGTTATAAACTTTATATTTTATTGTTACATTTTCACCTCATTCCCCTATTCGACTTTTTTTAAAAACCGATCCCATCTAAATTCATCTTGGTAGTTGGATAACAACACACACTGTACTTTACCTACTATATTCTCTTTTGGCAAAAACCCAAAAAATCTAGAATCAAAAGATCCTTTTCTGTTATCTCCCATCATAAAAAAGTAATCATGCTTAAAAATATAGGATAACACAGGCTTTCCGTTAATTAAAAACGATGAGTCGGATTTTTCAATAGCAACCCCTTCATATAAGTTTATAATAGTTTTATAAATTGTGTAGTTTTCTTCATTCAAAATAACCTCCATGCCTTTTTTGGGAATAATTACCGTTCCTAAATCATCAATAGTCCAGTGTTTTCCTTCTGGTTTAGCAAAAAGTTCCTCCTTCTCATTAAATGCAGCCAAGCTTAAGCCTAAAGAATCTATACATTTTAATTGTTTTATTTTTTTAAGTTCGTCATATGTCAATTCCGCTTGCATCAAATAAGTGCCGTTTATATCTCTATTAATAATTTTATTGATTTCTAAAGAATCTATTTTATTATAAAATGCTTTTTTATCATTTACTTTAAAATGGTATCTATTTCTCATAGTACCTACGAACTCTTGCTTAACCTTATTTATATACACATACCCAGCGTTTATATCTAAAGTGTCTCCAGAAACACCAACAACCCTTTTTACAAAAAACACGTTTTTACTAAAATTTTCATACACAAAAACATCTCCATTCTTTATTTTTGAAGCACCAGACAATCGCTTGTAATCCCACCAGTTAACCTTTATTGAATCTCTAGCTTTTTTATCAAAATAAAAAGCAATATTTATCAATGGAATATCAAAAGGTGAGCGTGGTAATCTTGGACCATATTCTAACTTATCTACTATAATAATATCATTTGGAAACAAGGTGTTTTCCATAGAAGAACTAGGAATTTTATAAATGTCGCCTATAAAAAGCTTTATGCTTATGGCCATTGATGCTATGAATAAAAACAAAAAGAAGCCCTTTATAAATTTCTGTAAAAAAGAAATCTTAATAAAAGCTATTAAATACATCATCCCCCAATAAACTAATGAAAAAAGAATAAGACCAAAACAAAGCCATGGGATTCCGATGGAAAGAACAAATAATGCTAATAAAAAAAATAACACGTATTTTGCTTTTAAATATTTGATCATATTTCTTTTAATTAAACAGGGTTCTGTTCTTTTCAAAATAAACTTTCCAAAGACATTTATTTTTACTATCCTGTGAATTTATTACACTTTACTTATTTCTTTTGAAAAGTATTAAAACGATACTCCATGTTAATTACTTTCAACCCTATATTGATTGCTTTTTGCAATAAATAAGGGCAAATAAATATATATCCCAATTAAAGAAAACAATAAACCACCTATGGATCCCACAGCAAATGAGAACCAAAAGGCTTCATCTTGCCCACTCCAAACAAAAGGTATTAGTCCAACTATGGTTGACACTATAGTTAGAATGACAGGAATTATCTTATAATTAAATGCCTTAAAATAAAGTAAGCTAATCGTTCTATTTGGGTAATCATTTTTTAAATTATTAAAATCATTTACAATATATAAGGCAGAGTTCACACTAATGCCGCTTAATAAAATAAAAGAAGCATACCCACCTTGGTCAAAATTAAAACCGAATAGATAAAATGTTAAAAACACCCCAATAAATGATATAGGAATCATACTAATAATAGCCAAGGGCTGTTTTAGTGATTCAAGCAAGATGGCGCATATAAAAAAGATGATTCCAATGACGATGAATAAATAGTAGTATTGTGTTTTTTCTTTGTTATTCCAGTAATTAAATTTTTGCTCAAATACTTTATATCCCAAAGGTAATTTAGGTTCAAAACTTTCTATGGTTCTTTCTCTAACTTTTTGAGCTAATGGTCCTGTTCCCAGAAAATCGTAAGCAACAGTTAAGCTGTATTGTTGATTATTTTTTTCAATAGTATTCCCTGTTTTCTTTTTTTCAATAGACGCTAATTGATTTAATTTATATTGTTTATTTTGAATGCTTATTGGTGTATGTTTTAAATCCCATACATTAAATTTTTTGTAGGTATCTGAAACCAACTTTACATCTTGGAATTCATTATTTTGTACAATAGAGATCAACCGTCCTGAATGCACTTGATTTTTTAAGTAGCCATATAATTGTGTTTGAGACACATTTGCAAGTGCCAGTTTATTGGCGTCAAAATCCAAATAATATTCATATAAGGCGTTATCCCGCCATCCGCCACTGGTTATTTCTACATCTCTAACTCGTGAGTTTGAGCTGTCCACCAATTGTTGCTGCAACTGTTCAGCATACCCATATAATTTATCATAATTGTATCCTTCTAATATAATTCTGTTTTGTTTAGACCCCGTACCCAAAGCATTTGAAAACCCTCTACCTACACCTGTAACAGACCAATCTAAACCTCCTAAGCTAATGGCCTTGGACTCTAACAGACTTTTTAAAGTGTATGGAAAACCACTAAATTCGTAATCCTCTTTAAAGTAAATGGAGATACTAGAATTTCTATAACTGGATATCCGTGTTTCAAAAAGTTCAATTTCGTCAAACTGACTTAAATAGGCTTCCATTTTAGTTATGGCCTCATTAAGTTGTTGTATAGTACAGCCATCTGGCATCGTCCCTGTAACTCTTAACGTGGTTCGCTCGGGTTCGGAATAGTACGAATTCTCAAAAACATCTTCTGTAAAAAGTCTTAAAGAGCCTCCTATTGCTTTTTCTAAAGTCGGCCTAACATCATTGGCAAACCATTCTGATCCTATACTCTTATTATACATATCAGCAAAAAACCCATCACCTTCCATCTCTTTAGGTAATAAGTGAAAAGGAATTCCAAAACCTAATATAAAAATTAAAATAAATGCCCATTTAAAACGTGGTCTTTTTATCCAAAAAATAACCTCAGAATAAAAATTTGCAAACCGCACGATCCTTCTTTTTCTTTTTATCGAAAAATGAATGCGTTTCTTAGACAGATTCATTTTCTCTAAAAGGGCTGGTACATAATACAATGACACCAATAAGGACACACCTATATTTATGGCGATTACTAAAGCAAAATCCAATAAATCTGCTTGTTGGCTTTCCTCTAATAAAAAAATTATCATTAAAGCCCCGATGGTTGTTAGCGTTGCTGCTAAAATGGCTAAAAACGCTTTTTTATTGCCCTTATTTCTTATATGATCTATCATGATAATGCTATTATCTATAATGATTCCAAAAGAAATAGTAATACCCGCAAAGGAGTATAATTGGAGTTCTACTTTAAATAAGTAATAAAAAATAACCGCAATAAGGAGATTGGTAACGATGCTTAGAAACAAAATAGCTAAATACTTAAAGCTTCTATTGATAAGCAGAATTAAAATCAACAAAATAAGAAACGAGAATAGCGTGCGTTTTTGTATTTTTTGCAATTCTTCCACCACATATTCAGTCGTATCTTGGGTTAACTTGATGCTATAACCTGTGTCTAACTCCTTATTTAAATCGATAACTTTTGCTTTAACTGTATTTGCCAAGTCAATCGTATTGACACCTTGTTCCGCATAAATAGTCATGTTAATGGTATTCAACCCATTTATTCTGTAATAGCCTGTTACATCAGCCTCTTTATAGGTCACTGTGGCTATATTCCCTAAATAAACCATTCTATTCCCAATCTTTTTTATGGGAATGTTGCTCCAGTTAATGTCTGTAGCTGGCTTATAAGCTAATTTTAATGCTATTTCATGATCATAAGCTTCCTCATTTGTTTTAAAAATACCGTTACCCAATTCTTGTTCATTAAGATAGGTATTTATAGCGCTTTGAATATCATTCACTGATAAGTTAAGCTGTAAAAGTGTATTGCTATTGTATTCAATAACCCACTCAAAAGGTGCAGCCCCATACACATTAACCTGATTAACACCCCTAATTGTTGAAAGCTTAGGTAAAATATGAGTTTCCGCATATTTTTTTATATAGTAAGGGCTTTCATTCGCATTGATACTATAAGACAAAATAGGAGCCTTGTTTTCGTTGGCGGCACTTAATGACAAATTAGGATAACTAACACCATCCGGAAGTTCGGAATAGGATTGCCTAATTAAGTTTGCAAGTTCAAACCGTACAGCATCCATATTGGTGCTGCTTTTAAATTTAAGAGATATAGTTCCGCTTCCTTTATCTGATGTGGAGCTTAACGCTTTAATACCTTTAACTGTATTAAAAACACCTTCTAGTTTGGAAGTCACTTCTTGTTCCATCACTTTAGCTGAAGCGTCCTGCCAACTGTAATTTATGTTGATAGATGGTAAGGTTTTTGAAGGCGTTAATTGTACGCTTAACAAGGGTATGAGGCTTGCTCCAATAATGGATAAGCAGATAAAAACGGTAAGCACAGAAAAAGAAGAAATCCTAAAGTTAATATTTCGCAATTTCGCATGCTTCATAGAGCTTCTTTGTAATACAAATCAGATAATTTACAGGTTTCAATAATGCTAAAAATACCTTTCATCCATTACTTCCAAATAGATTTGCGTGCTTTCAATTTCTGCTTTTGCAGGAATAAAAACATGCTTAACCAGCATACTTTTATCTATATAGAAAAAAAAGGGAGAGTATTGATCAATTCCTAAACCTAAACCATTTTTACTTATCCCATAAAAAGGAATATTACATTTCAACTCATCGAAATACGATTTTAATTCACGCATTCTATCTAAGGGAACTAAAATAATTATATCTTCAATATCCTTTTTGTCATAAAATTTTTTTAGTTCTTCAATAACTTGATCAAAACATATACTACAAACATCATCAGAAATTCTATAAACCAATCTATTCTTTTCTCCAATTATACTTTTAAAAGCTATTGACTCACTCTTCGACTTTGATAATTGTATGTCCTTTTGTGATAAATCAGTATTATCATAATAAAGAGAGTTCATAAAAGTTTGCTTGAATTTACCTTTTAAATCATTACTCTTTTTACTCTGATTTTTATTTTCCTCTTTTAAAAAGTCATTCCTTAATTGTAAGTCGTTATTAATTGATAAAAATGTATATACAGTAAATAAAACTGTTAAAATTAAAGTTATTATAATCCAATTTTTGACTTTCATAATTTACATATCATTAAAATTTATTTAATTTCCCAACAACAATCATTGGGTTATCATCAATATCTGTACTCTCATAAATAGAAAATAATTCTACATTTTCTATTTTATATAATTCCCATTCCGAGTATGACATTTTTGCCTTTAACTTATCCATTTTATCAATAAATTCATATGCGCTCATTATTGTGTAGAAGTTATTATTATAACTAGCCTTCGGGAGGTTTGAAAAGGAAGAAACTATATCTATTTCTGGAAATGAAAAATCATTAATAAAAGTATCAACGATAAAACTATTCTTCGATACTTTAGAATAATAAACATGCACAAGGTCATATTTATGCATAAATGAAAATACTATAGCATCTTTACTTTCAAAAAAGCCAATAACTCGAAAAGCGTAATCAGTTTCTTTTAGTGATTCTAAAAATTGCATTACATCTTTATAAGTCTTGTCCAAATACCTGTTTGGAAGTTTATTTTCCCCAAAATCAATATACATCCTAGGAATTATCTTATCTTCTCTAATACTATATATGGTATCATTAAAACTATATAAGAAGGATACGCCATCATTAAATTTTTGAAAATTAGTCAAATCTCCAAAATGCATAAACTTTGCCTCGTTATCTTTTATTCTAATGAATTTTTTAATAATCTCTCCTTTACTATCAATTATATTCAACCTGCTATTTGACTTTTCATTGTAATAGGCAGAACCTATATATACAGCAAATTTATTCTTATCAAGTTTAGTAAATGCGTAACCATCCAAATCTATATCTATTCTATTGATGAAGACACCATTGTAATCATACTCATTAATTTTTCTTCCTTTACTATCATAAATAAATATTGAATTATTCATTTTGTCAATGAAAAAATCAGAAAACACAAGATACTCACCTGGTCCATTTCCTTGATTTGAGATACGAGTTATAAATTCTCCTTTGGCAGAAAAAATATATAACGAATTATTTGATTGAAAATAAAACTTATCATCATCTACTTCCATTTTCTGAATCTCCCCCATTAAACTAATAGATTCAGATTGCAGCTTTACCCATTTGATGTTATCATATAACTTAGAAAACTTCACCTTTTGAGCTTTATTTAAATCTACATAAATGTTCTCTATATTTTTAATTTCATTTTTTTTAGAATCTTTCTTTTTTGACTGACATGCTGCATAGATAGCACATATTAAAACTAATATTATATACTTTTTCATTTTTCATGACTTTATAAATTCAAAGAGATTACCTCAAGAATTAAAGTAATCTCTTTTTAATATGACACTATTGACAAGAACTACACTTAGCTCCTGCTGAACAATCTCCAGATGAACCTTTACAGCAATATTTTGTTCCACTACTGTCCCCACACAACGGCCCTTTATAAGTATCGCCTTCTGCATTAGCCTTATTTATAAGCAATATACTAGCTAAATCTACATCTGTTCTAGTCAACTCATTAACATTAAAAAACATAGTCATCGCTACTACAGCAACTACCATTATTCCGATTATTTTTTTCATTTCATTAATTTTATTAATTTGATATTATTTTTTTCACAAAAGTCTTTAAGGAAATACTACTTTTGCAGAATATCAAATAGCTGTTTTTTTTTAACAACTATTTAGCCAATAAAAAATTTGAAGACTTCCTCTGGGTATTATTAGTCTATGTCATAGGCTTTATTTTAGTTAAACAATTTGTGATTATATTTTTTAACATGGAAATGCTCAGAGGCTTTTTTAAAATTTAATGTATCCTATATCTATTAATTATTTCAAAGAAAACACTTACCTCCGACAAAATTTGTCGGTTATCTAATTTTTAATTAAATATTTATTACTTTTTCTACAAAAAGAAATATTATAGCCTTCTTCACGCAATTCTTTTAACATCCTTTCAACTGTTCTTACACTACAACCATAATCATTAGCTATTTTTTCTAGATTACTCAATCTTTTATGCTCTATCAAATAAAGTAAATGTGCTTCTTTTTCTTTTCTTTCAGAGTAGGTCATATCATAATTATATTTTAAAGATTAATCTTCTAGTATCTCATTAAAATCTTGTACCAAAGGGGTATTTGTTATAAAATCATACAAGGTTAATTGCTGCACGTTATAATACAATGCCCAATAGTTTTGTAAGGCTTGTATATAATTTTCATTGGCTTGTTGTGATGCTTTGCGAGCCGAGGTTAGGTTTAAAAAATCAACGCTTCCCGATAAAAAGCGTTTTTCAGTTAAATCGTAAGATTCTTTAGAAATCTCACTAGTTTTTAAAGCTCCTAATACTAATTCTTGCTGTAGGTTAAAGTCCAGTACTTTTAAAGTGATTTCTTGTTTATAGGTGTCTTCGTTTTGTTGCAACTCAATATCTGCAACATCTTTATTCATTTTAGCCGTTTTTATGTTGCCTTTGCGCTCTCCCCAATCTAGAATGGGCACATTAAGTTTTATCGCAACCATTTGTTGGTCTAAAAACCTACCATAAGCATCTACAAATGTGTTCGCTTGTTGATTTAAACCGTAACTGGCTGTTAAAGACAAATCAAAACGGTTATCTTTTATGGCTTTATCCAAATCTCTTAAAGCCTCTATTTTTCTAAGCTTTAAATCAAGGATGTCAGGATTGTTTTGATAAGCAAAATCAATAGCTTTATTTAAGTCTATATTTAAATTAGATACCAATTCTGGTAATTCTGGGATGACATCTTGTGGCAACTGGTCTCTTAAAAACAGTTTTAATTCCGCTTCGGCTTTCTGCAATGCTTGCAGATTTTGTGTTAGTGCTGTGCTAGCATTATAAACATCTAATTCTAAATTGAGAAGATCATTACGTTCAATAGCTATTAAATCATACCGCTTTTTACCTATATTAAACAGTTTTTCAGCAGCCATTTTGTTTTCCTTGGCTATTTCGACCTTTTTACTAGCTAAAGCCCATTGAAAAAATAAATTCACCGATTTTAAATTGATGGTTTGTAATTCATACATAAAATCTTGTTTCGCTTTTTGAAATTCCAAGGGTGCTGTTTTTTTCTGCCATTTAAAGGTGTTGAATGCCATAATTGGCTGCACCAAACCTATCCTTACGGGCGTCGCATTGTAACTTTCTGTTTCAAAATCTCCAAAATTTTCAAGCCTATTAAAACTGGAGTTTATAAATAAACGTGTGCCTGTCAATCCTATATTTTGACTTAAAGACAGGTTGGCATAACTATTAATGGTTTGTTGTTGCCTGAATACATCTATATTCTGTTCAGAATCATAACGCTCTATTAAAGCTCTATTAAATGTAAAAGGGGTGGTTTCAAAATCAATTTTAGGAAGTAAACTCGATTTGAATGACCTGAATTCCCAATAATTAACGCCATACTGTCGTTTTGCCTTAAAAACATCTAACGAGTTTTTACTGGCCAGTTCCAAAATATCATGGAGGGTGATTTTTTGACTAATAGCTGATATAGTATTGCTTTGTTGCGCTATTGTATTTGTGAAACTTAATAGAACACATAATTGAATGGTTATCTGTTTTATTTTCATACTCATGATTTATGTCTTTTAGCTAAATGATAGTAACAAAGTGGTATAAAATACAGACTGACTATAGTTCCCAAGAGCATTCCTCCAATTAATGCAATAGCCAAAGGTGCTTGTAATTCTGCTCCCAATCCACCTAAAAACAATAATGGTACTAAGGCCAGAATGGTTGTCAAACTCGTCATCAATATTGGTTTTAAGCGTCTTTGTCCTGCTACCAATAAAGCTTTCATTAAAGAAAAACCTTGACGCTGCAATTGAATGATGGTATCCACTTTTAAAATAGAATCGTTAATAACAATACCACACATCACCACAATACCAATCATGGACATCAGGTTAATACTCATACCAAAAAGCTTTAAAAACAAGAAGGCACCTGCTAGATCTATAGGGACTTCCAGCAATATGATTAATGGCAACACAAAAGATTCAAATTGGGATGCTAGAATAAAATAGAGCAACACCAAAGAAATTAACAATACTATTTTAAGTTCTCCCATAAGTTCTTTATTAGAAAAAAAGCTTCCAGAAAAATTGACATCATACCATGTATTATTGCCCACAATGTCTTGCACATCGTTAATAATAGGTTCTACCTGTGCATCTTCAACCTGAAACTCCATAGGATAATATTCACCTTCTGCACCTCCTGTAATACTTTTTAAATCTTCAGCCTTTACGATTTTAATAAAGTTTTTGATTTGAAAAACAGCACTGTCTCTAGACTTTACCGTCGTTTCATTTAAAATAGCATCGAGGTGATCTGCTTGGCTCCCTAGTATAACAGGGACAAAATTTTGGTTATCGACAACAGATAAGATTTCACGTTCGCTAAAAGCACTTTTTAGAGTGCTAAACAATGTGTTGGCGTTTACATTATAAGTGATTAATTTTTCTTGATCTGCAACCAATGTGATGTGTTCTTGCCATGCTATAGGTTTTAAATCCACTCCCTCTAAGCTTTCATGAATTTGATACCATACGTTCTTTAATTGCTTATTTTGCTGACTTCCTAAATTTTCTATATTCCTTAATCGAGCTACTAAAGGTGTTTCCTTATTTGAAAAAATCAAACTAAAAATATTGTCAACGGCTTTATATTGATATACTATTTTTGGATACTTCTTTGTTAAGACAGCATCCAATTGCGATTTTACACGTATTAATTCGTTTTCAGTATTCGTTTGTAAATACATAGTGGCTTCGGAGGTTTTGGCATTGGAATCTTTATCCAACAAAAACTGTTGGGTTCCCACTAAAGCCGTTTGATTGACCAAATCGCCTTTTATAGGATTTAACAAATCCAATACTCTGCGTTTGTTTTCTTCAACATTTATAGGCTCATTCCAATCAATCTTAATTAATGTTTCATTACTTTTTAATACTGGCATTTGGGTTGTTGGCAATACACTAAATAATACGACTGTTAATGTTAAAAGCGCTATAACAATAGCAAAAGACATCCGTTGCTTTTTCATGACCCACCTAAACCCTTTCTCATATAAAGCTGCATAATCCAAGGTGTTTGTTTTCGCTAAAAACTGACTTATTCTCCCAACTTTAGCATGCCTTTTTAAATGAAACAATCGGTATAAAACCGGCAATAATGTCATGGAAACCAATAATGATACAAATAAACCGATACTGATGGCCATAGCCTGATCGTAAAACAAAGCACCACTAATACCACTTAAAAAAACCAAAGGCAAAAACACCGCACAGGTGGTTAAGGCCGAACTGAGCAAAGGTTTTAAAACCTCATTTGTCCCCACAATACAAGCTTTAGATAATTTAAAGCCTCTTTCTCTATATTGAGTAATATTGTCGATAACAATAATGGAGTTATCTATCATTAACCCGATACCTAAAACCAATCCAGACAGCGAAATAATATTTATTGAGATGCCAAAAAGATGAAAAAACAATAAACAAATAATAATGGAGGTCGGTATAGTAATACCTATAAGTAGAGGCGATATGACGTTTTTCAAGAACAAAAACATAATACCAAAAGCCAGAAGCATGCCCCATAATAAACTTTGAAACAGATTATTGATGGCATAATCCAATAACTTCGTTTGGTCTCTTGTAATGGAAAAATTAATATGCGGATAATCATTTTTTAAGACATTTATTAATTTATCAAGCGAAGTCTTTAAATCTCCCATTCTGGCATCACTTTGTTTTATAATCGCCATTGTTACCGCTTCATTTCCATCAGACAAAACCAAACCCGTTCTTTTTTGCGGATGCTCAATGACTTCAGCCAGTTCTTTTAATTGAAACACACGGTTATTCTGATTGATATAAATGGATTCAATATCTTTTATGGTATTTAATGAGGTTCCTAAGCGTACGTCGTATTGATACTGATTGTCCTTAATTAATAAACTGCCAATATCTAAATCGTTTCTCTTAATATGGGATTCTAAATCTTCTAAGGTTATACCTAAGGCATCCAATTTGTTTCTGTTGGGTATGATAAGGATTTCTGGTGACACCAAACCACTAACATCCACCATGGCGACTTCATTAATCTGCTCTATGCGCTTGCGAATAACCTGATTTGTAAAACGATTAAAATCCACAAACTTCTGTGATACTGGATATAAAACGTTTTTCTGGTAGGTAGAACTTTTTAGGTCTTTAGTCGGCACTTCTTTAATAGTCATGCTTAAATAAAATACAGGAATATCCGTCGCACTGGCTTTAATAACTTTAGGGCGTTTAACATCCTTTGGGAGACCTCCCATAATTCTATCTATTTTTTCATTGACTTCAATAAATGCATAGTCAATATTACCACCATGTGTAAAACTTAACTTAATAACACCTATTTCGTTACTTGTTTCGCTATTGATGTCTTTTAAATGACCCACTTGCATTAAGCTAGCACGCAATGGTTTTACAACAGCATCTTCCAATTGTCTTGCCGACATATTATCTGCTTGTACCTGTACCGTAATCTCTGGAATGTCTATATCTGGCATTAAAGAAACAGGAATGAATCCAAAGGCATAAGCTCCTAAAATAAGGATACCTAATGCCGTCATTAAAACAGCTATGGGTTTATGTATTAAAAATTTAACCATAATGTCTTAATGACTAATTATTAGATTTAATTAGAACCTCACTATCGTGAGCTAAATTTAAATTGTTGGAAATAATAATGGTATCGCCTGGTTTTAACGACGCACTACTTTTATCAGGGTTTGGTATGACGGCATAGTCTTTACTATTTTCTAGTGTAGTAAGAATATATGTCCAATAAGCTTTTCCGTTTTTAACCATAAATAACACCTCTTGATTATCTCTTAAAACAACAGCCGGTTTAGGCACCACAAATTGATCTGGAATATCTTTTTTAATAAACACCTTCACATTCATGCCCTCTAATAATTGACCATCATTTTTTACTCGGGCTTTTATTAAAATAGTGCCGTCTTTTTCAACCTGTGGGTTTATGGTGGTTATGTCGCCTTCGTAAGATTTACTTGTGGCAAAAGGGGCTATGGTTATGCTGTCTTTTGCTTTTATATCTTTAAGTTCAGATTCTATTACATAAAACTCTACCTCAAAAACAGCATCGTTTATTAACGTTATAAACTCTTTACCCGAATTAATTTGGTCGTATTTCTTGCTATTAATATTGGCAACCTTACCACTAAAAGGTGCTATGAGTTTGGTTGACTGTAAATCGAACTTTGCATTTTCCAATTGATGCAATGCATTTTTATAGCCAGATTTAATGGCCATCATATCATACTCTTCTTTAGGAATGGTTTCTTTGTTATTGGTGTTAAAACCACGACGTATTTGTAGATCTTTAAATTCTAAAGTCGCTTGCTTTAAATCTATTTCTGCTTTACTTACTTTTTGTTGATAAGTAAAAGCATCCAGACTAGCTAAGAGCTGTCCCTTTTTAAC
Organism: Confluentibacter sediminis; assembly: GCF_003258355.1. Taxonomy (GTDB): domain Bacteria; phylum Bacteroidota; class Bacteroidia; order Flavobacteriales; family Flavobacteriaceae; genus Confluentibacter; species Confluentibacter sediminis. Next base: position 17,103 of record NZ_QKPO01000030.1, read on the forward strand.
ATAATCGCCGTCTTTAACGTAAATGTTGTTGAGTTTTTCGCTGACATTAAATTTTAGGGTGCTTTTTTCTAAAGCTACCAGTCGTCCATTGCTGACTAATTCTTTTTTGAAAATACCTTTGTTTAACACCATGATATTTACCTCGTTTTTATCTAGGAGGTATTGTTTTTTTGTAATGGTTTCTTCCTTATTTTCCTTAGGCCTATTACAAGAAAAAATACTTATTGTTAGAATTAAGGAATATATTAGAAATGAATTAATTCGATTAACTTTTAAAACCATCATTTATAATTTATTGATGTTACTAATTAAATCAAGCTTCATTATTAGTTTTATTTAAAACAAACTAACTCTAAAAGTTTTGATTTCTCTATTACGGATTTTTAAATTTACTGATATAAATAACTTTTTATTTTATATAATTTAGTAGATATCTATTCTCTAATTTATTAATCTTATTCTTTTGGGGAAAAATAATACTTGAAACTTCTAAGTTTTTATCTAAAATAAAAAAAAAGGGTCTTTCCGATTTTTTCATTTTTCTTATAAAAGGAGAATCTTCTTCGATTTTAAATACTGGTGTTTTTACTTTTTTATTAGACACTAATAATCTTAAATTCCTCATATTATAACCACTAGCAAAAATTATATAATCCAAATCCAAGTGTAACAAACCATTTGTAGCATATTCCATCTTAGATATTGCATCAATGACACAACTATCACAGTTAAATTCATCTATAAATAAAACAACTGTTTGCTTTTTTATTAAATCCTCTAGAAACAAACTATTATTATTAATTGAAGTAATTTTATAATCTTTTCGAAATTGATAATATCCTGAAAAATCTGAATATAATTCTATTAATTGTTCTGTATTCTCTAAACTATTTGTAGTGAAAATTAATTTATCATTAACCGCTTTATACTTAAAATATAAAAAAATATAAAAAAATATAAAAACTATAAATAAACCAATCTTATGGAAGTACGCTCTCTTCAAAAACTTCATTTAAAAATTTTTTAATTTATAAGTAACAATAATAGGGTTAGAGGTTTCTTTTAATGTTAGAAGTTTATTTAAATCTACTTTAGACGCCTTCTTATCCATTAATATTATCTGCTCTTTAAAAGCTAATAAGCTCATAGGTTCTATTATACTTATAAAAAAATCATCTTTTCGAACACCTATAGGACTACTAAATAAATAAGACTCTAATGCATTTTGACCTATTGTAACTGAGTTACCATAAATTAACGATTTCGATAGTCTATCTTGAAAAACTCTTGAAAATTTATCATAACCAATAACTTCAAAAAAACAAAACCTATCTGTAAAAACATACTCACCATTAAACATGAAATGTTTTTCTATCATTTTTTGGAGTTTTATATCATTTATATTTTTTTTCCACAAGTCACCTGGAAGACCATTTTCCTTAAATTCAATAGTTATTTCGGGCATTAATTTACCTTCATTTATTTTCCAAATAGAATTAGAAAAAGGTTGAGTATAATATATTTGATTATCAAATTTCCGTAACGGATTATTAGTTGTAAAGTTAAATCCTGGTTTTGGATTTTTAAAGGCTTTTGAAATAGGTAACTGTTCTAAATCAGTAAAAACCAAACTATGCGAATCTATTATTGGACAAAAAGTATTTTCTGCTTTTCCTGTTTTCAAAACCATATAATTCTCACCATATTCATGTTGTGAATAAAAAAAATACATTGGTTCTGAATCAATAAATTCTCCTTCGTAATTGTATCTCATGACTTTTCTCCCCCTAAGATCTAGAATTGAAATTAATTTATTATTTTTATCAATAGAGACATCATATGACTCCATTCTTTCTTCAGCTCCCTTACCAATGTCTCCTATTTTATTTAAAAATTTTCCCTTAAAATTAAATCTTAAAACTTTATTATTATCCTTATCATGAATAAAATAAGATTTTGAATAATCATCTATTAATATTTTATTTATTGAACCTATAATACTCTTATCAGTTGTTTCTAAAGGAATAAAATTCATTTCTTCAATTAAATTCTCTAAATTTATTTTTGATTCAAAAACATCTTCAGGTATTTTTATTGTTTCAAAACCTTTAATATCATTATTCTGAACAGGCACACTAGACTTTGCTATTATTGTCTTTTCATAATGATAGTTTAACGGTTTTAATACAATAGTTTTCTTTGAATTATTATTACAGCTTAATAAAACACATAATAATAATTTTACACATATATTTGCTTTTTTAATTTTAGACATAATCTATTTAGTTTTTCCGTATTTACTTTTATATTATTTTTTTGAATTAAAGAACCAACTTAAGTTGGTTCTTTTTAACTATTTATTATGTTGTACAAGGATTATATTCTTCACAATCATTCCCCCCTCCATCTGTAGGGCAATTAACTCGTGTACCAGAAAAAGAATAATTTTCAATATGACTTGATGAATGAGTATAACCTACACCAGCACTACCTGTAACTGTCCCTCCTGTTGTTATAGTCGTGCCAGTAATTCTACCATTCGCATCATAATAAGTTGTTTTCGTAACACTTACATTACAATTAGTGATTACTGACTCTTTTCGCTGGTTACATGATCCGTACAACCATTCTGGTTGGTCGCAGTTATCACCCGGAGATTCTGCAGATGCATTATTTATCGAAATAAGTGAAGCTAAATCTACATCTCTAGATGTATTATCTATTTTAATTGACATATTAAAAGCCATAGTCAATAATATTGCAGAAATACTCGTTATTAAAATTATTTTTCTCATTTTATTTATTTATTTATTTATTTATTTATTCATTTATTTAGTCAAAAGGCACACTACTTTTTAAATGTGTTAATACTTAACTTTATTAAGCCATTAAAAATCTAAATTTTATAGATTTCCTGTTATTTCTTTTTAGTTCTCTATTTCATTGGTCATTCATTTTATTTAGTTAAACAATTTATTTTTTGTCATTATATCTTTCATTTCTTGTTTTATTTCCCTTATTGCTGTCGAGGATACTTTTACGTCTTTATCTAATATTGCTTTAGCTATATTAACTGCTTTTTCCTTTTGCCCACTATCATCATATAATTTGGCCATTAAATACAACGGGTAAAATCTTGAAGGGATCATGTTGGCAGCATGTTTATAGGCTATTTCTGCTTCCTCATATTGCTGTGTGTTTTTATAAGCATCACCTAAAGCCGTTTCTATAATGGTAGTGTTTAAGTGTTTTTTTGCTTCTTCTAAAATTTGTATAGCTTTTTTGTTTTGTTTATAAATGGACAAGGCTTTACCATAATTCATTAAAAAGTCACCATTATTTTTTAGTTCGGGGTAAGCTTCTTCGTATTGTTGTATGGCACTTTCGTAATCTCCATATTGATAACTGTTTAAAGCGAACTCCCAATTTTTAAAACTGTTATTTAATCTATTTATAGATTTGAAACTAAAAAAAGAGGCTAATAGAACACTAAACACCAATGACGTTTTTAGAACAAGGTTTATGGGTGCACTTATTTTAAAATTTTGAAATAGTTTTATTTTATTTTGATCTAACGTAGCAAGACATGCCAGTAAAACAATCATGATAAGTTTAATAGGCAGAATTTCCATGGGATAAGAAAAGAAGGCGAATACCCCAATGGATAGTAAGCTCATTTTTATTATAATACCTAACTCATTCCTTTCTTTTACAGCTGCTGTTTTGATTTTGATAATAAAAAACAAAACAAACAGTAATATTATGAAACCTAATACGCCTTCTTCGGTTATAAATTGTATGAATTCATTAAAGGCATAATAAGTATTGTCCACTACTAAAGCTTCTTCCGTTTCTCCATGCTGTGAAAAATAATCAGCTTGTTGGTTCATATAGTGAGTCTTAAAACGGTCAAAGCCAACACCAAAGGCAGTATTTTCTTTTATGATTTCAGTAGAGACTTTCCAAATAAATAAGCGTCCATCTGAAGATCCTTTTTTAAAATGATAAACACCTAATAGGCTTAGTCCAATAATTAATATACAACCTGTGATTAAAATTGATCTTGTTAAATTACTATATTTATTAAAAAGTGTTTTTATAACTCTATAACGATATTCTAATAATAGGCAACTACTTATTAATACAGCTAACCATGATGCTCTTGATTGCGATGCTGGTATTACCAATAAAATACTTACCACGCCTAATAGGGGTATATAGTCAAAAATATATTGGAACATCTTTTTTAAAAATACAGAGCCACTTTTTGATTGCATCTGCTCTATCATATTTGCTTTAAACAAATACATTCCCAAAGTTATTGGCCATACAGCCGAAAGAAAACCAGCATAAGGCCCTGGGTTAAAAAAACTACCAGTCATTCTAAACCCAGAATGATTAGATGGGTAGTATTCCAGCAATTGTAAATTACCATATATTGCTTGAATGATGCTTGAAACGACAATCGTTAATAGCAACCAAACATAATTTTTATTGGAAAAATTTCTTAAAACGATATATAAAACACCTAACCCCACTAATTCCATAAAACGGATTGAGAAACCAAAATCAGTTTGAATAACATATCTATTTAATGTAATAAATGCTACAAAAATAAAAAGTACAATATCCAATTTAGAAAGCGAAAATGATATCGTTTTAGTCAATCCTGTCTTGAAACTATATAAACATAGCAACACTAAACAGCTATATTGAAAGCAAATAAACTTGCTTGTAACTGTGGGTTGTACATATCCAGATAGATTAATTTGGGGTAATACTAAGAAAAGTAAAGACACTAAAACTACAATAGCGGATTTTGGCAAACTTGATAAAACATTTGTACTTTCCTTCATTTTAGTAAAATATGTACACTTAAAGATGTAATTATTTTAGCACAATATAAACTTATATGTGCTTTTTACTACATAATAAATTACCAAAAATTGATACTATATTATCAAATCAATAAAAAAACGTGAAACCTATAACTATTGTAATTCGCTTTAGATAAATTTTATTAAACATTTCAAGGATATAATTTCATAAAAAAAGCCACTGCTTTTTATCAAGTTGTCTATGAAATTTGATAGACTTTGTCTATCAGATTTGTAGAGCAAGAGGGTAACACGCAGAGCAATGTTACTGGTTATTAATCCATTGATTTACATTTATTTGTACACTAAAAAGAAATCAATTCCATCATTTTTCACGGAAAAATCGTTGCAGACCAATAAAATCAATGAATTTTTCCTTGAAAAACAGACTGTTCGATACATTTTGCTCTGTTTTCTATTAAATTGTACTTTCTAAAATATCCATTATAGGGTATTTACAGTAAATGCTCTTGTAAGGCTTGTAAACAGGCAATAATTTACAGTAAATTTTATATGCCCCATTTTAATTATAGGCTTTTAGACTATATTAGTTTACTTGCTATTTCTGGTTATCAATAATAACTGCTTTTTAGTAAAAAAGCTTTGTAACCCCTATAAAAACTAGAATTTTTTAGTAAAAAATCACGGAATTTCTAAAATTTGACCCCGGTTTGGAATAATTTAATCGGATTCGAACTGAAGGTTACAAAGGCTACCGCGCTCGCTTTGGGGCGAGCTTGGTCCATTTTTAAAGCCATGGATTCACCTCGCTCAATGTAGAACTAATGCAAAAATCGTTTTTAAAAAGCCAGCCCCTAAATCCATCTCTTTAAAAACGTATGAACATATATGCCGCTGAATACCTTGACCCTTGCCGAATATGGACTGTACATAGTAAAGTGTCCGTTGACATTCATATTGTGATTTTCTCTGGGCTTTTAATTTATTACCTGGCTTTTTGTCCCTTGTTAGAATTTCCGTAATCTTAATTAAGGAGTATAATTCGAGTGAATTATTTCTACATAACACAAGTATTGTTTTGATTCGCTGACGTTTTTGCAACTTCTCTCTTTTTAATCCGTTCCTGTAGATTATTTATATCCTCGCTTATCTTGGTTTCCACTACCCTAGCATAGATTTGTGTTGTGGATAGTTTGGTGTGTCCCAAAAGCTTTGATACGGTTTCTATAGGAACACCGTTGGACAGTAAAACAGTGGTTGCAAAGGTGTGTCTGGCAATGTGGAATGTCAGGCTCTTTCTTATTCCACAAACATCGGCGATCTCCTTTAAATAGGAATTCAACTTTTGGTTTGAGATTGTTGGGAACACCCTTTGTTTTGTTGTGGTACTTGGATGTGATTTATACATTTCAATAATCTCCAATGCCTTTAATAGTAAAGGTATCTTTACTGGAACACTCGTCTTCTCCCTCTGTGAATAGATCCATTGCTTACCATCTATACCTATACATAGGTTATCTGTGGTTAAGTTCATCACATCGCCATAGGATAAGCCTGTATAACAACTGAATATAAATAGGTTCTTTATCAATTCCAGCCTTGGAATTGTAAATGCTTTGTTCTCGATACTTTGAAGTTCTTCCAAGGTTAGAAAGTCTCGTTCCTTTTTTTCGTATCTCGCCTCAAACTTCATGAATGGGTCTTTATCCAACCATTCCATTTTAAAGGCCAAGCTTACCATTTTTCTTAACCTCTCGATATGTTTCATAACCGTATTGTTTCCCATATTGTTCTGATGTCTCAAAAAGCGTTCAAAATCTATGATGAACTTATATCCCAGTTCAGATAGGAACATATCGGTTGTTCTGTATTTTTCCTTTAGAAAAAGCAGGATATACTTATGGGTGGTATAATAATTCTTTTGTGTACCCCAACGTAAGGTATCTTTCATATGGGTGTTGTGGTATGCTATGATATCGGATAGTGCATATCTGGTCCCTGCATTGCCTAAAAAATGGGCTTTTATAATGTCCGAAGTTACCAGCTTGTTGCTACTTTGAAGTTTTTGGTAGCATTCAAACAGTTTTGAATTGACCTGTTCTAGGTAACTGTTGACCATTTTGTTTTCGCTGTTTAGTCCCTTTAACCTGTTCTTGGTAGTGTCCCAATCTGAAATAAGAACTTTATGCTTTAGGGAGAGCTCTGAGCGTTTGCCATTTACTGTGATTCTGGCATAAAGGGGGGCTTTCCCGTTTTTCGCACTTGCTAATTTTAGCCAAAACAGGATACTGAAGGTGTTTGAATGTGTCATAATCTTTCATTTTTAAATTGAACATTAAAAACAAAAGTCAAATCAAGCCATTCGGTTACCTTTTTTATGGGTTTCCACAGGTGGTAACCGAATAGGTCACTTTTTTTACCAAACCAATGCAAATTAAATGTGACCCTTTAAAATGCAAAAACTTGATAATCATTCGATTACCAAGTTTTTGTTATTATTTGATTTCTTAAAAAGTCGGGGTGGCAGGATTTTAAACAAATCCATAACCCGTTTATTTTCAGCATTTTAAACACTTTATTT
>NZ_QKPO01000031.1 GCF_003258355.1 Confluentibacter sediminis
CTTTTGCGACCACCGTTATGTTATCCAATGGCGTACCCATAGAAACGGTATCAAAGCTTTTGGGACACACAAAGCTATCAACGACACAAATCTATGCCAGAGTGGTTGAAACCAAAATAAGCGAGGATATACAAAACCTACTGATTAGATTTAGAACGAAGAAAGAACAATATCAAGCTATTAATTAAACCAATAATTTTTAATGCTTAAAAAGAATTTCCTTTCAACATCAACCTTTGTTTATTAATCAATAAAAGTTCTTTCAATTTATGAAATCAGCAATAATTACATAATTACGTAATATTTTAAAAATGCGTATATTTAATTAAGTAATAATACGTATATTTGTATTTTAAAATACGTATTAATGCAAAAAATTATAGTTATAGGGAATGGTATGGTAGGATATAAATTCTGCGAAAAGTTTGTATCTAAACCTAATAGTGATCAATTTCAAGTCATTGTCTTTGGAGAAGAACCAAGACCAGCATATGATAGGGTTCATTTGAGTGAATACTTTGAAAATCAGGATGCTGAAGCATTGGAAATGGCACCAAGATCTTGGTATGAAGAATACAATATTGAATTAATTACAGGTGTTCGTATAACCGATATTCATCGTTCTACAAAAACTATAACGAGTTCAACTGATGAATCATATACTTATGATTATTTGGTGCTCGCAACAGGATCATCGCCATTTGTTCCAAATATTAAGGGGGTAGAAAAAGAAGGTGTTTTTGTATACCGAACTATTGAAGATTTAGAAGGCATGCTTTCTTATGCAGCTGAACTTAAACTGAAGAATCCCAATGCTAAAGCGGCTGTTTTAGGAGGTGGTTTATTAGGTTTAGAAGCTGGTAAGGCGGTGATGGATATGGGTTTAGAACCTCATATTGTTGAGTTTGCACCAAAGTTAATGCCAAGACAGTTAGATGCAAGAAGTAGTCAAGTTCTACAATTAAAATTAGAATCTATAGGATTAAATATCCATCTAAGTAAAGCTACTAACCAAATTTTGGGTAATGGTTCTATTGCTGCATTGGAGTTTGGAGAAGATGACGTGCTTGATGTTGAAATGCTTATTATTTCCGCAGGAATACGTCCTAGAGATGAGTTAGGGAAAACCTGTGATTTAGAAATGGGAACTCGCGGAGGTATTGTTGTTAATAATAAAATGCAAACTACCGATCCTAGTATATATGCTATTGGTGAAGTGGCATTGTATAATCAAATGATTTACGGTTTAGTGGCTCCTGGTTATGATATGGCAGAAGTAGCAGCTAACCAAATATTAGGAAAAGAAGATTTTCTGATGCCTAGTGATATCGACATGTCAACTAAATTAAAATTGATTGGAGTCGATGTAGCAAGTTTTGGAGAACCATTCATGCCAGCGTCCAAAGGACATTCTGTTATTTTTGAAGATAAAACGAAGCATTTATATAAAAGAATAAACGTGAGTCATGATGGAAAATCATTACTTGGTGGTATTCTTGTTGGTGATGCATCAGATTATAATATGTTGCATCAAATATATTTGAATGGCATGGCTATCCCAGAAAACCCTTCAGAATTGATTTTACCCGCCAGCGAAGGCGGTAAATCTTTTGGAAGTGTCATGGATTTGCCAGATACCGCTCAAGTTTGCTCTTGTGAAAGCGTTTCCAAAGGCGCTATTTGCTGTTCAATAACAGAAAATGGCAGTAATAATTTAGGAGATGTTATTAAAGCTACTAAAGCAACAACAGGTTGTGGCGGTTGTAAACCAATGGTAGTTGATTTGGTTAATGAAACTTTAAAATCTCTTGGTAGAGAAGTTAAAGAAACCATTTGTGAGCACTTTAGTTTTAACAGGAAAGAATTATATGACTTGGTTAAAATTAATAGAGTTCCTAACTATCAAGAAGCGCTTAATTTGTTTGGAGAAGGTCATGGTTGCGAAGTTTGTAAACCAGTATTAGCATCTATTTTTGCAACCATAACCATGGAAACTGCTAATAAACAATATGAAATTCAAGATACAAACGATCGTTTTTTAGCCAATATTCAAAGAAATGGAACCTATTCTGTAGTGCCTAGAATTGCTGGTGGAGAAATAACCCCCGACAAACTGATAGTGTTAGGTGAAGTAGCCAAAAAATATGATTTATATACCAAAATAACGGGTGGACAACGTATCGATTTATTTGGTGCACAATTACATGAATTACCACTTATTTGGAAAGAATTAATTGATGCTGGTTTTGAAAGCGGACATGCTTATGGAAAATCATTACGTACTGTTAAAAGTTGCGTTGGTTCTACGTGGTGTCGTTACGGTATGCATGAAAGTGTCACTTTTGCTATAGAGATTGAAAACAGATATAAAGGATTGCGATCTCCTCATAAATTAAAAGGAGGTGTTTCTGGTTGTATTCGTGAGTGTGCTGAAGCTAGAGGTAAAGATTTTGGATTAATAGCTGTTGATGGTGGTTGGAATTTATACATATGTGGAAATGGTGGTGCAACACCAAAACATGCCATTCTTTTTGCGGAACATTTAGATGATGAAACAGCCATAAAATACTTAGACAGATTTTTAATGTATTATATACGCACAGCCGGTCCATTGGTAAGAACGGCACCTTGGTTAGAAAAGCTTGACGGCGGTATTGAATATTTGAAAAAAGTGGTTATCCAGGATTCTTTGGGAATTGCTGAAGAACTTGATAAAGAAATGCAAAGCCTAGTTAATAAATACGAATGTGAATGGAAAGAGGCTATTGAAGATCCAAATATGGCGAAACGTTTCAAACATTTTGTGAATACGGACGATACAGATGATAACTTAGTATTTGTCCCTATGCGCGAAATGAAAATGCCAAAGGCTTGGTAAAAAAAGCACTAAACTTTAAAAAAAAATGCAAGATATATTAAATCAATATCAAACAGTTACAGAAGCCAATGTTAAAGAATGGTTTCATGTTGGAGAGGTGTCCGATTTTCCAGAAAATAGTGGAGCCTGTATAAAATATAAAACCAAACAAATTGCGGTGTATAATTTTGCCAGATTATCTAAATGGTATGCGTGCCAAAACCTGTGTCCGCATAAAATGGAAATGGTATTGGCTTTTGGTATGATTGGAGATAAAGAAGGTATTCCTAAAGTGGCTTGCCCTATGCATAAAAAGAATTTCTCGTTGGAAGATGGTTCAAATTTAGGCGGCGATGATTTGAAAATTGCGGTGTATCCTGTTAAAATTGAGAACGGAAATGTGTATATTGGCTTTTCAGATTAATACAGGAAACTATGAAGCCAACAAGATTTGAGAGTGCTATTATTTTAATAGATAAAAAAAATTCAGAAGATATTAATACCTATCAAGTATATGGTTTAGAGGTTTCTAAAGAATTGGTATATTCTCAACGCATGTCACAAAAATTATTACAATTTGAGCCTGATGCCACTGAAGAATTACAAATCGCATCACGAGCTCAACATATTTGCAGATGGAAAATTGCAAGAGATGAATATCCTATGGATAAAGTAGGTTATTTAAAATGGCGAGAAACATTAAAGAAGATGCATGCAGATATTACATCAAACATTTTGAAAGAAGTTGGTTATGAAACAGAATTTATTGAACGCGTTTCTTTTTTAATTAATAAAAAACTCATTAAAAAAGATGACGAAAGTCAGACCATCGAAGATGTAATATGTTTAGTGTTTTTAGATTATTATTTTGAAGAATTTGCAACGAAGCATGAAGATGAAAAGTTGATTGATATTCTTCAAAAAACATGGAAAAAAATGTCTGAAAAAGGACATGCGGCAGCACTTAAAATCAATTATTCAGATAAGAGTCTGTCTTTAATAAAGCAAGCAATTGCTTAAAATAAAATGCATATATGGCTAAAAATGGTAATTCCCTAGACCAACGTACTTTCAAGCGATTAAGTCGTTTGTATATTATAGCATTAAGTACAATTGCGTTTTCGGTAATTATTAGTCAGATTCTTATAAGAAAACATCTTCAAGACCAAGAAAGCGATTCTACAGTTATAAATATTGCAGGTAGACAACGGATGTTGAGCCAGAAATTAACTAAAGAAATCGTTTCAATTTCTGCAGAAAGCGATTTAGAAAAAAGAATAAAACTCAAAGATAAATTAAAAAATACATTGACTTTATGGGAAGTATCACATCATGCACTTCAAAAAGGAAATGATAGTTTAGGATTACCAGGGAATAATAGCTTTGTTGTTTCTGAAATGTTCAAAGAAATTAATCCGAAATTCAATATTATTAGCGAAGCTTCAAAATCTATCATTGAAAAAATAGAAAATATTCCACCTCTTCCTGTTGAAACATTTAAAAATGAAATTGATGAAGTTAAAGAAGCAGAAGGCGGTTTTTTAACAACCATGGATGATATTGTAAATCAGTACAATTTTGAGGCAGATGAAAAAATAAGCTGGTTACGAAACCTAGAATTATTCATTATGGGTGTTACTTTAGCATTATTACTAGCTGAGTTTTTATTTATTTTTTGGCCAACAGCAAAAACTGTGAAACAAAGTCTTAAAGAATTAATTGAAGCAGAGAAGAAAGCTAAAAAAATGGCTTTTGATGCAGATTTACTTAGTGTTTCAAAAGAAAAATCAATAAAAGAATTACGAGCTTTAAGTCAGGCTATGGACGATACTATGCTATTTGCACGTATCACATCAAATGGATTTATTGTACATATGGGGAATAAATTTTCTAGGCTTTTTAAGTATAGTAATTTTAATAGCAATGCTCGTTTTTCTGAAATTTTATCAATAACCGAATCAGAACGTTCTGCTATTGAGAGCTTAATCACTAAACATAAAAAAACAGGTTGGCAAGGAGAAGTTAAGGCAACAACAAAGGATAATAATTCAGTTTGGTTAGAAATGGCTATTATTCCTTTTAATCCAACCGATGATAAATCTGAATTATTAATTATTGCATCAGATATCACAAAACGAAAAGAAGGTCAAATAGAAATAGAGCGTTTAACAAAAGAAAGTTTTGAAGAACGCATGAATCAACAAAAAGTCATTTCAAGTAAGATTATAGAAAACCAAGAAAAAGAACAAAACCGTATTGCTAAAGATGTTCATGATGGTATTGGGCAAATGCTAACCGGATTAAAATATAATTTAGAAAGTATTGACATAAAAGACATTAATAAAACGGCATCAAAAATAGAACATTTAAAAGTGCTAGCCTCAGATATCATAAAAGGTGTTAGAACAGCAACTTTTAATTTAACACCTCCAGAGTTGGCAGATCATGGTATTGTGCCCGCACTTACAAAGCTTACAACTGAGTTGAGTAAATTAACCGGGAAAAATATTGTGCTTTATAATAAAACAGATTTCACGCAAAGATTAGATTCACTTGCCGAAATAAATATTTATCGCATCACCCAAGAAGCTATTAATAATGCCATAAAATATGCTAATTCCACACATATTATTGTTTCTATTACTAATAGTGATAATATGCTGAGTATTTTGATAGATGATAATGGTAAAGGCTTTGATCCCACTAAAGTTAAGAATGTGAAAAATGGTGAAGGTGGTATGGGAATGACGTTTATGAAAGAACGCATAAAATATATAAATGGACGTTTGTTTCTTACTTCAGATGTAAATAAAGGAACTAGAGTCACTTTAAACATTCCTTTGGAAGAAGTAAGTATAACTACGTAAATTTTTATAACTTTGTACAAAACAACTTTATAAATATTAAAATAAATGGATGTTATTAACGTAGTTTTAGCAGATGACCATGTACTTGTAAGAGATGGGATTAAAGCCCTTTTAGAAGATCAACAAGGGATTAAGGTCATAGATGAAGCTTCTAACGGAAGAGAAGCTTTAGAAGTTATTGCTAAAAACAAACCGCATTTATTAATTGTTGATATAAGAATGCCAGAAATGAATGGTATTGAGGTTGTTAGAACTATTAATAACATATATAAAGATGTTAGAACACTCGTGCTTTCTATGCACGACTCAGAAGAATATGTTGTACAAGCCATTCAAGCGGGTGCAGATGGTTACTTGTTAAAAGGAGCCAGTAAGGATGAGTTTTTAAAAGCATTGCATGCAGTTGCAGCAGGTGGTAAATACTTTACAGGTGATGTTTCATCGATTATCATGAATAATTTTGTGAATGGTGCAGCGAAAAGCACTCCAAGAAAAGAAGCTATAGAAGACCCATTTAATCTTACAAAAAGGGAAAAACAGATTTTGAATCTAGTACTTCAATTAAAAAACAATAAAGATATAGCTGATGAACTAAATATTAGCAAACGCACTGCAGAAGTACATCGTTTCAATTTGATGAAAAAATTAGACGTAAAAAACCTTATGGAGCTAAGTAATAAAGCAAATGAATTTCAACTTATTTAGTTTTTCAATAAGTTATTCCAATTCTGATATTAATTTTTATCATAAAAATTAATATCTTCCCTTAAAAAAAATACGTATTTTATTCTTAATAATTAAGTATTAATACTTACTTTTGTTAATTAAATATTTGTATTGTAGAATTAAAAACATAAAATTTTATCTAATTATAGATTTACGGGTGTGTTTTTTATTGTATTCAGAATAATACGATTTGCTATTGTTTAGTGTTAATTTATTTTATTAATTAGTGTAAAATCAGTGTTGTAATGATTAAAAATGAAGTGAAGACAACATGTTCATACTGCGGTGTGGGCTGTGGTATTATCGTAAAGAAAGATACTGATAACAAGGTTTTAGTAGAAGCTGATCCAGATCATCCAGTAAGTAGAGGTATGTTATGTTCTAAAGGAATGAATTTACATTATGTTGTTAATGATACATCTGATAGAATTCTTTATCCTGAAATGCGTTGGAGCAGATCGCACCCTCGAGAACGGGTTAGTTGGGATGATGCTTTAGACAGAGCAGCTAGTGTTTTTAAATCTATTATAAAAAAGCACGGACCAGATAGTGTGGCATTTTACGTGTCTGGACAAAGCTTAACAGAAGAATATTATATTGCCAATAAACTTACAAAAGGGTTTTTAGGAACTAATAATATTGATACAAACTCACGTTTGTGTATGAGTTCTGCAGTGGTTGGCTATAAAAAAACGTTTGGTGAAGATTGTGTTCCTGTTTCGTATGAAGATATAGAGTTGGCAGATTGTTTTCTTATTACAGGTGCAAACCCAGCTTGGTGCCATCCCATTCTTTTTAGAAGAATTGAAAAACATAAAGAACAAAATCCTCATGTTCAAATTATCGTTATTGACCCTCGTAAAACCGATTCAGCGAGTTTTGCAGATTTGCATCTTCAGCTTATTCCAGGAACCGATGTCATTCTTTACAATGCCATTGGAAGACGCTTGTTTGAGCGCGGATTAATTGATAACGAATTTATAAAAAACCATACAGAAGGTTTTGATGCTTATAAAGATTTAATCTTTTCTACTTCAGTAAAAGATGCAGCTATATTATGTGGTGTTCCTGAAAAGGATATTAGAAAAGCAGCCGATATTATCGGACTTTCAAAAGGATTTATTAGTATGTGGGCTATGGGACTTAATCAAAGTTCTGTTGGAACCGATAAAAATGTGTCCTTATTAAACTTATCTCTTATTACTGGCCAGGTTGGTAAACCTGGCTCAGGGCCTTTTTCATTGACTGGTCAACCAAATGCTATGGGTGGTCGTGAGGTAGGAGGTATGGCTAATTTATTGGCGGTACATAAAAATTTAACAAATGAAGAACACCGCAGAGAAGTAGCACAATTTTGGGGTGTAGATAAAATTTCTCCAAAACCAGGTTTAACAGCTACCGAAATGTTTGATGCCCTTGAAAGTGGTAAAGTAAAAGCGGTTTGGATTATGTGTACCAATCCTATGGTTAGCTTACCAAATATCAACAAAATTGAAAAGGCCCTTATGAATGCTAAATTTGTTGTGGTTCAAGAAATTTCTCATAAATCGGATACAGTGGCTTATGCCGATTTGGTTTTGCCTGCAGCAGGTTGGTTAGAAAAGGAAGGTACTATGACAAATTCTGAAAGACGAATTTCATATTTGCCCAAAGAAATTGAAGCCCCAGGAGAGGCTAGACCTGATGTGGAAATTCTTTGTGATTTTGCTCAACGTATGGGTTTTAGAGGATTTAATTATAACAGTGCTGAAGAAATTTATAATGAATATTGTTCCATGACAAAAGGAACGAACATTGATATTTCATTTTTGAATTACGATAGACTTAAAAATGAAGGTACGTTTCAATGGCCAGTTCCAGAATACAGACATCTAGGAACACCAAGACTTTTTGAAGATAAAAAGTTTTACACACCTTCGAAAAAGGCCATTTTCAATATTCCTCAGAGTATTACAAATACATCGGTAATGCCTGATGAAGAGTTTCCGCTTATATTAACTACTGGGCGTGTTCGTGACCAATGGCATACCATGACAAAAACAGGAAAAGTGTCTAGGTTAAAAACACATTACCCAAATCCGGTTTTAGAAATCAATCCTGTTGATGCATATTTGAATAAACTTAAAGATGGTGACATTACAGAAATAAAAAGTAAAAATGGTGTTGTTAGAGTAAGAGCTCAAGTAACCGATTCCGTAAGAAAAGGAGTGGTTTTTTTACCTATGCATTGGGGTAAGCAGTTGCAAAACGACTTAAATAGAGCTAATAATTTAACCAATACAGTGGTTGATCCGTTTTCAAAAGAACCCGATTTTAAATTCACAACCGTTTCTGTTAAAAAGTATAAAAAGGCTGTAGAAAAAATCATTGTAGTTGGAGCAGGAGCTGCGGCATTTAGGTTTATTCAGAATTATAGAGAACATAACGAAAAAGATACTATTCACGTGTTTTCAAAAGAACCTAATTTATTCTATAATAGGGTATTATTACCAGAATATGTCACAGAGGAATTAACATGGGAGCAACTTCTTAAAATAAAAGCATCAGGATTAAAAAGTCTTAATATTAAAACACATTCTGAAACATTCATTACTAAAATAAATCAAGAACTTAAAATTGTAACCGATAGTAATGGTGAAGAGCATGCTTTTGATAAGTTAATTTTAGCGACAGGTAGCCGGGCGTTTATTCCAAAAGATGCGCAAATAAATTTACCTGGTAGATTTACCATGCGTAATAAAAGTGATGCCGACAAATTTAAAACCTATTTAGAAAATACAAATTTACCACCAGAAGCACAACATGTTACCATTGTAGGTGGTGGTTTGCTAGGATTGGAGTTGGCAGCTGCTTTAAAACATAAAAACATACAAATAACCATTATACAGCGTTCTTCTAAACTTATGGAACGTCAATTGGATAAAGTGTCTAGTAAATTATTGGCATTAGATGTTCAAGAGCGAGGTATACAAATTTATTTTGATAATGAAGTCAGTACGGTGTTTGAAGATGAAGACACAGGAGAGCTTAATATTACTTTAAAAAGTGGGAAATTATTAGTGTCTAATGCCATTGTTTATGCCATTGGAACACAACCAAATATTGAAATAGCCAAAGAAAATGGTATTGTTTGTGGAAAGGGTGTGAGAGTGAATCAGCACCTGCAATCATCGCATCCAGATATTTTTGCTATTGGAGAAATAGCCGAATTTAATAATCAACTTTTCGGAATTACATCTGCTGCAGAAGAGCAAGCTACAATACTGGCAAATTTTATTGCTGGAGACATTAGTAGTTCATATAATGGTTCTGTATTAATGAATATTTTAAAGTTTAACGACCTTAATTTGTGTAGTATAGGTAATATTAATGTGCCTGAAAATGATGATAGTTACCAAGAAGTTATTTTTACGGATATTTCCAAACGATACTATAAAAAATGCATTGTTAAAGATGATTTGCTGGTTGGTGCTGTTTTAATGGGTGATAAAAATGAATTTGCCGAATTTAAAACCATGATTGAGAGTAAAATTGAAATGGCAGACAAAAGAGATACGTTGTTAAGAGGTGCTTCAAACACCAAACCCATAATAGGAAAATTGGTATGTTCTTGCAGTCAGGTTGGTGAAGGTAATATAAAAGAAGCTATACAAGCTGGCTGTGTTAATTTTACTGAGCTTTGTAATAAAACAGGGGCTGGTTTAGGTTGTGGAAGTTGTAAAACTGAGGTTAGGGATATATTGAATAATACAAGCATACTTGCATGAAAAACCAATTAAATAGATTAATAATTAAGGGAGGTGTGTTATCTCCTGGAGAGCTAAAATACATTTGCGAATGTGTGGAAAGTTTGGGTTTAAAATCCATTTCATTTGGATCTAGACAAGATATTTTATTACCAAAAGAAACCAATCAAGATCAGTTGTCTGCTTTTGAAAAACTCCAAGTTGTAGAAAAAGGTAATGCTAAAATACAGAATATTGTATCGTCATATGTATGTTCAGATATTCTGCCAAGTACGTCCTGGCTAACTAGTGACCGATACTTATATATTTTGGAACAATTCAGACCTAAACTAAAATTAAAAGTTAATATTACCGACCCCAAACAGCGTTTAGTGCCTTTGTTTACTGGTCACTTAAACTTTATTGCTTCAGAACATGAAGATTATTGGTATTTATATGTAAGACTTCCAGAATGGGATAAAACAGATATGTATCCAGCACTTATTTATAGTTGGGATCTTGATAAAATAGAAACAGCCATTGAAAATATTTTGCAAGAAGAACCAGAAAATGTACAAACTGTTTTTGAATTAGTTAGTGATGCTATTGATACCAATAATAGAACCGTTGACAAACCTTTAGATGTACCCTTTTACCCATTTCCTTATTATGAAGGAATGAACAGAATTGGAATGGATAAATATTGGTTGGGACTCTATTGGAGAAATAATAAATACGATATTTCCTTTTTAAAAGCGATGTGCGAGCTTTGCGATGAATGTAAAATAGGTAAAATATCTATCACACCTTGGAAATCGTTCATTGTTAAAGGAATCCCAATAAATTCAAAACTGCAATGGGAAAAGTTTTTAGGAAAGCAAGGAATAAATGTACGGCATTCTATGTTGGAGTTGAATTGGCACTTGCCAGTCAATAACAAAGAGGCTATTGGCTTAAAGAAATATTTGGTTTCCTGCTTTGATAAAAATGATATTAGCACGTATGGATTAACCTTTAGTATTACTGATTATGATAAAAAATCCAATTATTTTACGTCCATAGTTATTAAAAAAAATGCCATTCTAGAGGAGTTAGTTGTTTTTAATATTCGTGAGACTTATAATCTACTATATGCTAAAAATTTCGATCCTAATACCCAAGATTATATCATGCACGTGCAAGATATTGATAAAGAAGAATTACCTAAGTTGTTAATGGAACTAAGTAAATTATATTTTGATCAACTAGGTACTGAAAAAGATGGTGATACATCTAAATCTGTTTTAAAAGAAAAAGTTGAGCTACAAGTGTATCAATGTAAAGATTGCTTAACTATTTATAATGAAGTTTATGGAGATATTATCCAAAATATAAAACCAAAGACCTCGTTTAAAGACCTTCCTGAAACTTATAAATGCTCTCTTTGTGAGGCACCTAAAAGTAATTTTGAAAGAAAGATTATGGTAAATAATTATTAGTTTATCCTAACTAATAGATGAATAAATAAGGAATTCAATTCATTAGTTTATTGTTTTAATGGGCATTTATAGTTAGTACTTCATTTAAAATTTATATTAAAAATAAGTATTTTTCGCAAAATATAAGTATTAATACTTATATTTGTTTCATTAACTGATGTGTGTATATATGTTAAAAGTTTCATGGATAATATAAACTCAAAATCAAAAGTAACAAAATTCAAAAGAAATCCATTCTTTGTGGTAAGTTGTGATATTTGTGAAAATGAATCTTGTTTGATTAAACGAAACTTAAAAGTATTATCATTCTCAAATTTTCTTCAAGAAAAGAGTGATATAAAATGCAAAAAGGGACAGCAATTTATTTTAGAAGGCTCACCTGTTAATGGGCTTTTTTTTGTTCTCAAAGGCAAGGTTAAGGTTTTTAGAACGGGAATAAATGGGAGAGAGCAAATTGTTAGATTTGCTAAAGAAGGAGAGATTATTGGGCACAGAGGGTTTGGAACTGAAGAATACTATTCAATAGGAGCCATAGCACTTGAAGATACGGTATTATGTTATTTTTCTAAAGGAAATCTGCAAAACGCATTATATAAATACCCAGAGTTTACTTATGACATGATGCTTTTTTACGCTAACGAACTTAATAAAAGTGAATCTAAAGTAAAGTCATTATCTCAAATGACTGTGAGAGAGCGTGTCATTGATACCTTATTATATATACATAAAAAGTTTGGAGATCATCGAGGTTTTTTTAATTTGACTCTAAGTAGAAAAGAGTACGCAGATCATGCTGGAACTACTGAAGAACAGGTGATACGTGTTTTTTCCATTCTAAAAAAGGAAAATCTCATTATTTCCAAAGGAAAAAAAATAGGTATTAATAATATTCAAAAACTTAAAAAAGAGATTAGCGAACACAATTACTTCTTAGAAAGCTAGTCTTATTTTAAATCACTAATCAAAAACCTTATTACTTAGTTTTATTTGTTTTGTGTTTAGTGTAATTACTTATTTCATAATTAATTGATAATATGGTGTTTAAACATTTTATATGTTTTTTAGCATATTTTAATATGTTTTAAAAAGATATAATAACATGTATATAATCATTATATGAAATTTAAACTACTTATATATTTGTAAAAATAAGTATAAATACTTAGTTAACTTTAAAATATTTAAAATAATGAAAACATTAATTACAAAAGCATCACTACTTTTTTCTCTTTCTGTCATGCTATTCTCTTGTGGTGGAAAAGCTGAAAAAAAAGAAGCTATAACAGAACCGGCTGTAGAAAATAAATTGACTATTGAGAAACCACAATTAACGTTTGGGTTTATCAAATTAACAGATATGGCACCATTAGCCATTGCCAAAGAAAAAGGATTTTTTGAAGATGAAGGATTATATGTGACTGTTGAAGCACAATCTAACTGGAAAAATGTATTGGATCGTGTTATTGATGGACAAATTGATGGTTCTCATATGCTAGCAGGACAGCCTATTGCTGCAAGTGCTGGTTTTGGTAGACAAGCGGAATTGGTAACAGCTTATTCAATGGATTTAAATGGAAATGCTATTACTGTTTCAAACGATGTTTGGTCTAAAATGAAAGATAATATTCCAGTTGATTCTAATGGAAAACCAGTTCACCCTATAAAAGCTGATGCTTTAAAACCTGTAATTACTAAATATAAAAATGAAGGTAAGGCATTTAAAATGGGTATGGTATTTCCAGTATCAACACATAATTATGAAATAAGATATTGGTTAGCTGCTGCAGGGATTAATCCAGGAATGTATACAGCAGACAATGTTCAAGGTCAGATTGATGCCGAGGTTTTATTATCTGTAACGCCTCCACCACAAATGCCTGCAACTCTAGAAGCAGGAACTATTTATGGATACTGTGTGGGTGAACCTTGGAATCAACAAGCTGTTTTTAAAGGTATTGGAGTTCCGGTAGTTACTAACTACGAAATATGGAAAAACAATCCAGAAAAAGTATTTGTAATGACTAAGAAGTTTGTGGAGCAATATCCTAATACAGCTGTTGCGGTTACAAAAGCATTAATTAGAGCAGGAAAATGGTTAGATGAGCCAGGGAATAGAGCAGAGGCTGTTAAAATATTATCGATGTCACAATACGTTGGAGCAGATGAGCAAGTATTAGCGAACTCTATGACTGGAACATTTGAATTTGAAAAAGGTGATAAACGTGATTTACCAGATTTTAATGTATTCTACAAATACAATGCAACCTATCCTTTCTATTCTGATGGCATTTGGTTTTTAACTCAAATGCGTCGTTGGGGGCAAATTCCAGAAGCCAAGCCAGCTACATGGTATGAAGAAACAATTAAAAATATTTACCGTCCAGATATCTGGAAAAAAGCAGCGGATCTTTTAGTTAAAGAAGGTAAAATGCCTGCAACTGATATTCCCACTACAGATGGTTTCAAACCAGCAACTACCGATTTTATTGATGGTACTAAGTATGATGCTAAAGATCCTATTGGTTACATAAACAGTTTCAAAATAGGTAACAAGGATAAATAATCCATAATAAGAATTTCAAAAATTAGAAAAATGAAGCAAAGCTTAACATTAGGAAAAGTAACCAAGTTTATAGGTATTGCAGGATTGTTAGAAACAATAAAGGATTTGTTTACTGGAAATCTTGATAAAGAAGACTTTAAAAACTTCTTACGTAAAGTGATAATGCCTCTTGCTTCGGTTTTTTTATTTTTCGCAGTATGGTATTTCGGAGCTAAAAGTTTACATGATATTGAGGCAGATCGTTTAATTAAAAAAGCCTTAGTAGAACAAGGACCAGCAGAAGCGGAAAAAGTAAGAGCATGTATAGAATCAGGCGAGAAAACATGTCAGCCAAACTCATTACCGTCACCTGCACAGGTATGGGGAGCTTATCAAACATTATTAGCAGATCATTATGTTATTAGAGCAGATAAGAAAGCATTTATAGAAAAAACAGCGGTGCTTAATGCAAAACGTGTGGCTAATGGAGAAGCTGCTATTGTTTACACTGGTAGGCCATCGTTTGTTGACCAAATATTCACAAGTATAATAACCGTATTTGCAGGATTTTTATTGGCACTTTTTATTGCTGTTCCTATTGGTATCATCATTGGTTTAAGTGAAACATTAAGAAGTTCTGTGAATTGGTTAATACAAATTTTTAAACCTGTATCTCCTGTAGTTTGGTTCTTATTGGTTTTTATGATTGTAAAAACATTCGCCAAAAATTCGGATGCAGATAGTGCTTTCATCATCTGTTTTATAAGTGTTGGTTTGTGTTCCATGTGGGCAACATTGGTTAACACGGCTATGGGGGTTTCTTCAGTAGATAAAGATTATATCAATGTTGCTAAAGTCTTGAAATTGGGTCCTATGCAAAAAATATTCAAAGTCATTTTGCCATCATCTCTACCATTAATCTTTACGGGACTTCGTATCACGTTGTCTGTAGCATGGATGGTATTAATTGCTATTGAACTTTTAGCACAAAGTCCTGGTTTAGGTTCATTTGTTTGGGAAGAATTTCAAAATGGAGCAAATGACTCTAACTCAAAAATAATAGCAGCCATGTTTGTTATTGGTATTATAGGTTTCATGCTCGATAGAATCATGTTGACCATTCAAAAGATGGTATCATTTAATAAGAATGATGGTATTTAAATTATGTGGAATTGTTTTAAGCGTCGAATATAGTGAACATTATACCGAGGAGCGAAGGGATGTGATTATCACATCATATTAAAAAGATTACTTCATTTTATTCGCAATGACGAACTAAAAAATGAAACGAATCAACAAATAAACACAAGAAAAATGGCATATCTAGAATTAAAAAATATCTATAAAACGTATGGTGAAGGTGAGACTGCAACCGAGGTGCTTTCTAACATCAACTTAACCATAGAAGAAGGAGAGTTTGTTGCCATTGTTGGGTTTACAGGAAGTGGAAAAACCACCTTGGTGAACTTAATCAATGGACTTTTAATGCCAACAAGTGGTGAGGTTTTATTTAAAGGAGAATCTGTGGTTGATACAAGTCATGAGCGAGGTGTTATTTTTCAAAACTATTCCTTACTTCCTTGGTTAACTGTTGGGCAAAATATTTTCATGGCAGTTAAAGAAGCATTTCCGAAGAAAACAAGGAAAGAGTTACATGACATTGTAGAAGAATTTGTAGCCATGGTAAATTTATCGCATGCTATAAATAAGCGTCCGAAAGAATTGTCTGGAGGTATGCGTCAACGTGTTGCGGTTGCCAGAGCTTTAGCTATGAAACCCGAAATGATTATTATGGACGAACCTTTGGGTGCCCTTGATGCTTTAACAAGAGGAAATCTGCAAGATGAAATTTTAAATATCTGGGGAAAAGATAAACACACAGCTTTATTAATTACAAATGATGTAGATGAAGGGATTTATATGGCAGATAGAATCATTCCATTACGTCCAGGCCCAAATGCCACATTAGGCCCAGAATTCAAAATAGATATTGATCGTCCAAGAGATAAAACAGAATTAAACGATAATCCCAATTTTAAAAAGACCCGTAACGCCATCATTGAATATTTAATGGAAATAGGAAATGAACGTAAATCTGAAGTACAAAAGGAATATTTATTGCCAGACTTGACACCTAAAAGTTTTGTTTGGTTATAATTAAAAATGCAAGGTATGACAACAATAATAGAAACAAATAGCGCGAATACATATTCAGAAAACGGAATTGTATATCCTTCCAGTAATGTGATGTTAGATTTAGTTAATCTGAAAAAAGTATATCCAACCCCAAATGGCGAATACATTGTTTTAGAAGATTTAAATCTTCAAATCATGAAGGAAGAGTTTTTAACCATTATTGGGCATTCTGGTTGCGGAAAAACAACCATGCTTTCCATGATAGCAGGACTTAATAATATTTCAGATGGAACTATTTCAGTTTTAGGAAAACATATTGTGGGTCCAGGTCCTGATAGAGGGGTTATTTTTCAATCCCCAAGCTTGATGCCTTGGATGACAGGACTTCAAAATGTATTACTTGGAGTTAATAAAGTATTTCCTCATGCCAGCAAATCGCAACGCATAGAGATTGCTAAATATTACCTGCAAAAAGTGGGTTTAGAAAATTCATTTAATAAAAAAGCTACAGAACTTTCTCAAGGCATGCAACAGCGGGTAGGTATCGCCAGAGCATTTGCAATTAAACCTCAGGTGTTATTATTAGATGAACCTTTTGGGATGTTAGATTCTTTAACCAGAGGTGAGCTTCAAGATATTCTTATTGAAATATGGAATAAAGAAAAAATAACAGCTGTTATGATTACTCATGATGTTGACGAAGCCATTTTTTTAGCAGACCGTGTCGTGATGATGACAAGTGGTCCAAAAGCTAAAATAGGAGATATTCTGAATATTAATTTTGAAAGACCTCGTACAAGAAAATCAGTTTTAGAACATGACGATTATTATAAATACAGAAAGCATCTTATAGACTTTCTAGAACATTAAAATTAACCAAACAATAAAACTTAAACACAACAATTAACTTAAAATCAACAAAATGAAAAAAAAATATCTTTTACTATGCCTATTGGCAGGAATGGCTCCATTTGCAAATGCACAGTTCTCTTTAGATGGAGAATTTAGACCAAGAACAGAATATCGCCATGGATTTGGAAGTTTAATTCCAGATGCTGCTGATGCTGGTTATGGAATATCAACTAGAATTAGATTAAATGCAGGTTATACTACTGAAGCTTATAAATTTTACTTAAGTTTTCAAGATGTTATGGTATGGGGAGAAAACAGACAACTTTTGCCATATGATCAAAATAATTCGTTTGCAGTTTTTGAAGCTTGGGCAGATATTAATTTAGGTTCTGGTTTTTCTACAAAATTAGGACGACAAGTCATCTCTTATGACGACCAACGTATTTTTGGTGGCTTAGATTGGGCACAACAAGGGCGTAATCATGATGCTGCTTTATTAAAATATAAAAAGGATAAATTTATGTTAGATTTAGGCTTGGCATTCAGTCAAGATTATTCTAACCCAACAGGATTTGTAAATACAGGAACAGTTTATAATACTACAGGTTTCTTTTCTTACAAAACCATGCAATATGTGTATTTAAAACAATCTTGGGAAAGTTTTTTTGGTAGCTTATTGTTATTAAATAACGGATTTCAAAAATTTGAAATCGATGGTGTAACTCCTGATGGTGTAAATAATTTACAAACTTTAGGAACACATTTAGATTATAAAAAAGGAAGTTTAGGTTTGGCAGCGAATGCCTTTCTTCAAACAGGAGATCAAGTAAAAAGTGCTTATTTACTAGGGTTAGATTTAACCTACAAAGTATCTCCAAAAGTTGATTTAGGTGCAGGTCTTGAAATTATTAGCGGCAATGACCCAACTACAACAAAAAGCGAAACTTTCTTTCCATTGTATGGAACAAACCATAAATTCAATGGCTTTATGGATTATTTCTATGTAGGTAATCATGCAAATTCTGTTGGATTATTTGATATTCATGTAAGTGCAAATTTTACACTAAGTGAAACGTCTAGTTTAATGGTTAAAGCTCTTAATTTTAATGGAGAACAAGATTTACCAAGTGGAGAAAATTCTTTAGGAACAGAGGTGGATTTGGTATTCACAAAAAAATTCAAAGGTTATAGCATGGTATTAGGTTACTCACATATGTTTCCTAGTAATGGTATGTATGAGTTGAAAGGTGTTACTGAAGCTAATGCAGCAGATGGTCAAAACTGGGCTTGGGCTATGTTAGTTTTAAAACCTAAGTTTTTAAATTAGAATACTATTTGAGTTTTCATAATACTTAAATAGTGTAATTGGTCAAAATGTTTTAATGTTTAGAATCCTGTGAAAGTGGGATTCTTTTTTATAAGTTTAAATTATAATATGGTTGGAAATCTAGAGAATTCAACAAATTCAAATTTTTTATAATATATAAACCTAAAATTAATAAAAAATCCATATTCCTTATTATTAGTATTTAATAATAATAAGGAATATAAAATAAGAATAGACAATACGTGAGCCCTGCTATACCAAATCACATATATCTTTTTTAAATGAGATTTTCGCTAAATAATCCAATTGGAGTATCACAAATAAAAGCGGTAAGACTTGTAATATAAACATCTTTTCAGGAGGTGTAAATATGACATCTAACTTCTGCAATGCCTTAGTTATTAATAAATCTTCATTCTCATTCATTTAAATTTCTATAATCTGATCGATACTCACTTGAATATTTAATGTTAATGCATATATATTTCTCAGCGATGAGAATGAAACCGAGTTATTAAACACCCTTAATAGACGAATTCATTTTACTGATTTAAATAAGTCACTGGAATTAGGAAAGCTGCTTAATATTATTGCTCTAAACACTGTTGGCGGTAGTATTTTTTCAATTAAACGATTGCCTAGAAGCTAAATGGTAAAGCTAAAGGGTAAGGGGGTAAAGCAAGAGGGTAACACGCTGCGCGATGTTACTGGTTTATATTTCATTTAAAATCAGATATTTAAC
>NZ_QKPO01000032.1 GCF_003258355.1 Confluentibacter sediminis
GAAAAAGAATTGTATAATTATATCAGGATTTATTTAATAACCTGTATAGTTATTTTAGGACGGGTCACGTTATTGCTGTTGGCATGCTTTATCCATACTTAAGCCATACTTAAGCCATACATGAGGTAGGGGGTAGGGTGCTGGGTGCTAGGTGTTGGGTTTTCCCACGACCCGTCCTGAAATAGCTATACAGGTTATTAAATACATCCTGTTATTGCTATACAGATACAGGTTGTTTAATAAAACTTGATGGTATTAGGTGTTTGTATGAAAAGAGAGAAATTATTTTGATTATTTGTAAGAAAAGGTTAATATTGGTTGGTGTTATATGGATTTGAAAAAGGAACAAAAAAATACGTGGAGCGAGAGATGTTGAAAGTTGCGTAAATGCTGCTAATTGGGAAGGTGTGTTTAATAAAGTTGTGGATATAAGCAAGTTGTGGATAATTTTTAAAAATCGTATATAATATGATAATAGGAATTTCATCATTTTGCTGGGAATGTTTTAATGAAACTTCCCAGACAAAAGAAGATTATGAACAATTGAAAATAGAGCTAAATTCTGACGTCGATTTTGAAGTTGAACTAAACGACGAAAATTTATATGAATTTATCTGTCCTAAAAAACATCGTTCATTAACCCAACTACAAGAACAAAAATTTGAAATATTATTTGACATTGCATCGTTGGCTTTAATAGATGGATATACTAAAGAGGCTGTTTCTAGTTATTCTAGTTCGCTTGAAAGATTTATCGAATATTGTATACTTATAATTTCATTAAAAAATTCGGTCACAGTTGATTCTTTTATTAAAACATGGAAGCAAATGGCGAATCAATCCGAAAGACAAATTGGAGCTTTTTTGATACTATTTTTGCAGGAAGGAATAGCTAATCGAATAGAAGAAAATAGATCAGCATTTAGAAATAAAGTAATACATAAAGGTTATGTTCCATCATCAAAAGAAGCTATAGATTATGGTCAGTATGTAATGTCATTTATCCAAAATACACTCAAAGACTTAAACCAAACAAGTAGTGAATTTTTACAACAAGCAATGCATATTCATCTGACGAAAAATGGTGATAAATTACCTGGGAATGTGCGTTTAGCAAATGCATCAATGCCAACTATTATAAGCTTAAGAAGTGTGCAAAGCATAGATTATGGAAAGGTCTCCTTAATAGAGGCACTTGATTCTGTAAAAAAAAAATGGGTTTTATAAACACTTTTATAGAAAGAAAATTAAATAAAAAAAAACTGCATACAACACACATTTAGCCATATTTGGGACTTTAGTGAAATTACCCTACTGTGTGAAGTTCGCAAATTTGCATATTCAAATTAAACGGCTAAGAAGTCTCATGACTTCATAGGGCAAGGGCTACTTTCGTATGAAGATAAATTAAAGATAAACGTTGACAGTAATTAATAAAAAACATGATGACAGATACAGTAAAATTTTGGATTACACTTTTTGTGTCAATAGTGGCAATAGGATTATCTATTTATACTATATGGGATACTACATATAGATCTAAAATAGAAATATCTTGTGGTAAGCAAGCAAAACTGTATGTATCTACACTTGATAATAAAAAAGTTCAACCTATTATAATGATGAGTTTGGCGTTTATTAATTCTGGTGGTAAAACAGCATATTTAAGTGATGTAAAACTTAATGTAAGAATAACATCGAACAATAAAACATATATTGAACAAGACTTTAATCCAATTAGAGAATATGAAAATATATTGTACAATGACAATATAATACAATCAGAGATTTTACCAATTGTTATTATTGGTAGAACTTCAATTGTAAAAAAGTATATTTTTTATCCAAGCACAGAGATTAAGCAAATACAGATTCCTAGCAGTTTTGATGTAAAAATAAAAGTTCTAACTTCTCAAAATGGAAATTGGACAAATCAAAAAGAATATGAAATGAAAAATGTTGATAATGTTTGGCAAGATATAGAATCGACACAAAAATTATTCAACTCATCATTGAGAGACTTATATGAAAAATAACCTACTCAGCAAAGTGTGTAACATCACACCCAACAAATCCCCTTAAATTTCCCAACAACCCAAGGCTATAAACCTCCTTTTGTGGCAAAATGCCTTTCCACCAAGGTTTCTGCCGAATACAAAAACACCTCACACTTTTTCCATGCCCGGGGTTGGCATCGTTTAGGCTCAGGTGGTGTTGGGTGCCCCTGCTTTGCAAAGTTTTCGACTTCCTAAAACCATTGACATTAACAATAAGATTATGGCTATATAAGTCTGTTGGATAGCTTGTTGAAAAGTAATATATTGCGTATATAAACGATATGGCTGCAATGGGGGTTGGTGTTTGTTGTGGTTGTAGGGCTTTATTTGAAAAAATATGACTATACCGAAATTCTTATTTCATTATTATGAAATTGAAAATGGACCATTCCGAAACATTACTGAATTTGGTTATGAAAAAGCTGAAGACATCCAAAATAAAATCTCGAAAGGATGGAATAGTAAAAGACCAGAGAATTATATTAAATTAAGGTTAGCTTTAGAAAAGAGAATTAAGGAAAAATTTATTTCAAAAGGAGGAAAACCAAATAGAAATGACCCTTTCTATTTTACATTAGGAGAATGTGATTGGGCGAAATCTTGGTACATTAATCCAGGAGTTATAAAAATTCCTATAACTGATTTTAAGTCTGAACATATAAGTTTTACTTATCCTGATAGTATGGTATCCTTTCAGTTTTACGATGAGCCAAAACTTGAAACTTATAGAAAGGATTGTAACGGACAAGTTTTCTTGCTAAACGAAATGAATGACTTGATAAGTGAGTACGGAATTCCATCAGACGAAAAGTGTTTAGCGGAAGAAAGCTTAAAATATGATAAATACATTGAAGCCCAAATATGGGACGAAGAGATAATAAATGAATATAAAAACAAAGGCTAACAAAGCAGGTAAGGGTTGCCCAAGCCCATACATTATAAAAAAGATACTTCTGTAACTGCCTTTTGAGTCAGTTTCTTTTTTTAGGTCGCTTCATCTGCTTTGGAAAGTTTTCAGCTTCCTAAAACCATTGACATTAATAATATGATTATGGCTATTATAAGTCTGTTGGATAACTTGTTAAAAAGTAATATATTGCATACGTAAACGATATGACTGCAATGGGGGGGTGTGGTTGTGTGGGTATTAGCTTTAATGCTTAAAAAAAATACGAATAAAAATTAAAACAAAAACTATGAACTATTTTTTAACTATTGGACCTTCTCAAATAATTTTAATATTACTCGTTTTTATACCAACGATTATAGCTCTCATTGATATTCTAAAAAATGAATTTTCTGGAAATAATAAAATTGTATGGATTTTAGTAGTATTACTTGGGAACCTTTTAGGAACTCTTTTATATTTTATAATTGGAAGAAAACAGAAATTGCCAGCAACTAACAAAACTAGTTAACCTTGAATATATTACGCTGTGCTTTTTAGACCGACACAAGCCCATACATTATAAAAAAACAGACTTCTATAACTGCCTTTTGAGGCAGTTTCTTTTTTAGGGTACTTCCCTGCTGTGTGAAGTTTTCAACTTCCCTAAACCATTGCCATTAATAATAAGATTATGGCTATTATATGACCGTTGGATAGCTTGTTGAAAATTAATATATTGCATATATAAACGATTTGGCTGCAATGGGGGTTGGTGTTTGTTGTGGTTGTATGGGGTTGGCATTAATTTGGAAACCATTTTTCAATCAAAGTTTTTATTTCGAATTTTGCATTCTCAAGAATTGAATTTAATTGGTCTCTATTTTGGTCAACTCCAAAAGCGGAAATCTGTTCTGAAGCTATTCCTATAAAGTCAAAATTCTGCTTTATTGTGGATGAGGCAAACTCCTTAACATTACCTGACTTATTATAATCGAAACCACTAACTACTATTGATAAAGCTTTTTTATTATTACAAAGACCACTAAAACCTGTTTCAGGACTAAAAGAGAATGTCTTATCGCTAACGACAATAGCATCTATCCAAGCCTTTACAGTTGCTGGCATAGTAAAATTGTAAATAGGAAAAGCTAATACGATATTATCAACTTCAATAACTTCTTCTATAAGTTTATGATGATTAGATAACGTTGAGAGTTGTGCTTCTGAAAAGTTTCTCTTGCCCATGTTCCATTCCATTATTAAATTCAAATTTTTCTCTAATAATAATTCTGGTGGGGTTTCTGCTAAATTCAGATGTTTTATTTCTGTCTTCCCTTTTGCAAGTTTTACAAACTCATCAAATAAAATTTTTGTGTAAGATCCTTTTCTAGGTGTATAGTTTATTACTAGTGTTTTTGTCATAATTTATATTTTTATACAAATATAGATTCAGTGCATTGATAATTTTAATTATTTTTGTTTGATTATTTATAATATATGTTATGATTAATTTAGAATGGTTGAGAACTTTCAACTCTATATATGAATGTGAAAACATAACGGAAGCTTCAAAAAAATTAAATATGACTCAACCTGGAGTTAGTAAACATCTATCTGCATTGGAAAGTCATATTGGTAAAAAACTATTTGAAAGAACTACTCGGAAATTAGCACCTACCGAATATGGGAAATTTTTATATTCTCAAATTAACAATCCATTACAAGAATTAGAAAGAGTAGAATATTATTCAAGTCAAAGAACGAAAAAACAACGATCTGCAATAATAATTGGTTGTACAACAGACTTTTTCAAAAAAGAGTTAATACATCAAATCTATTCTTTTGATATGTATATAGTAACTCATTTTGGAAATGAAAAGGAATTGATTGAAGCCCTTGAAATGGATAAAATTCAATTATTAGTAGGGATAAAAAAGCATGATATGTATGACCATCAATTCACATACATAAAGAATGAAGAGTTAGAATTAATTTGTTCCAATACAATTACTATTCCAGAAGGTATAGAGAAAAGTGATAAGCAATTCATTACATGGTTACAAAAGCAAACTTGGTTTACTTATGACAATAACCAAGATGATATAAAAAAGTTCTGGGATTCTAGATTCAATATTAATCCTAAAATAGTTCCAAGATATATTTTATCCTCCTATATGGACATAATAGAAGTTTTAAAAAATCATAGTGGTTTTAGTATAGTTCCTAAACATTTGTGTGAAGAGGAGCTAAACAAAAACTTAATTAAGGCCCCAATAAAGTCTTCTAAAATAATAGAGCAAAAATTATTTTATTCATTTAAGCTTAAGAATAAAAACTTAAAAGAAATCAATCTTTTTATAGAGAAGATAAAAAAAAACTAATGACAACACCCGTAGTTGCACAAGCCCATACATTATAAAAAACATACTTCTGTAACTGCCTTTGAGGCAGTTTCTTTTTAGGGTACTTCACCTGCTTTGGAAAGTTTTCAGCTTCCTAAAACCATTGACATTAATAATAGGATTATGGCTATTATAAGTCTGTTGGATAGCTTGTTAAAAAGTAATATATTGCGTAATAAACATATGACTCCAATAGGGGTTTTGTTTGTTACCTGCAAGCTGAAAAACCGATGAACATTCCAAAAACATCAGATGATTTTCAAAATGAATTTTATTCGTCTATTGACTTAATGGATAAAATTGGAGATTTAAGAATTCAACAATTTATAGACAAATTAAATAAAGTTTCTGATGAAGTAATAGTGGACGGAATTGTTAAAGTGTTTGAAAACGAAAAAAGACCTGAAACGGAATATGTTGACCAAAAATACGCTGGAAAAATATTGGTTATCCTTAAACCGAAATCTGATATTGATTTAAGCTTAATTCTAAAATCGACAATCGGAAATTGGAATAAAAGTGTTGAGGAATTCCCTTTTTGGATAAAAGAAAATTACGGAATTGAATCTGTGAAAAATAAATTGTCTGAATTTGAAACTCAAAATCTGACAGAAATAGAATCTGATAAATTGAAAACGATAAAATGGTGGCTGAAAATATAAATCGGAATAAAAGCTCGTCGAAACAACACGCTTTTTTTTGTATTTCTGAAACCGAAAACCCCTGCTGTGGAAAGTTTTAAACTAATAGGATTATGGCTATTATAAGTCTGTTGGATACTTTATTAAAAAGTAATATATTGAGTATGTAAACGATATAACTACAATAAGGTATATATTTATTGTGGTTATACAAGTGTTGGCAAACATTTGAGTAACTATTTTAATTAAATAATATGCATTTTTCATACTGAGATTTAAAAAATTTCAACACTTTTTTAACTATAAAACTAAATAATATGAAAATCATTCCTATTATTATATTTCTAGCATATTCTTCGATTATGTGTGCACAAACTAATGACGAAATAATAATTATAAAGCACGGGAGCCAAAAATATCCTATTGAGAATGCTGATGCTCCTGATTATAATATAGACAAAGACATATTAGCAGTGAAAGGTTATGATTTAACCGAATATTATACCCATAACAGAGCATTGAGAGGTTCTAGCAAACACCAGTATCAATATAAAGGAGTTAAATTTTTCTTCTTAAACGAAAACAACAAATCAATCTTTATAGCAAACCCTGAAAAATATTTACCAGAGTATGGTGGTTATTGCGCTGACAAGATGGGAGCAATATTCATTGGTGGTACAAAGCCAGGAAAACATGATTCCAACCCTGAATATTTTATGATTATTGATGATAAATTATATCTATTTAGCTACAAATCCGAACTGTATTTTAAACGTTGGAGAGAGAATAAAAAAAACAATATAGAAAAAGCAGATAAAACATGGGAACTAATGAACCATAAAAACTAAAAACGTTTGCCAACAACAGTAACCGTTGCACAACCCTATAATTTCAAAAAAGCATGATACAAAAACGCCCTATTTAAGGGCGTTTTTTGGTTTTAATAGGTTCTTGTCTTGTACATTGAAAGATGATGATATGAGTTTAAAATGACGTTTATAACAGCCTTAAAACGGTAAAAAACGAAGTGTAGACTTTCCGCCCCACTTTTACTGTGTTTTTGGGTGAATGGTGTATCTATTACCCGACTACTTTTTTATTAAACTCTGATTTCGAAATTATAGATAAGGACTTGGATTCGGAAAAATTAAGAGAACGTTTAAAAGAACTTCTTGAGTAACAAACTTAAGCCGGGTATCGTTAATTGCTTAGGTAAGTGCCTATTTGGAAAATTCCTTTGGGGTGTTTTTTGGTAATTATTTGTTTACTAAATTAGTAGCTGACTATGAAACTGATTATATACCAAACGTGTAGCTAATTTAAAGAATATGGGAAAAAAATTAGATTTTATTACTGACGAACTAAAGGAATTCATTGAAAATCAAAAGATATTCTTTGTGGGAACGGCTTCTAATGACGGAAGAGTCAATGTGTCTCCGAAAGGTACCGACTCATTTAGGGTTATTAATATGAATAAAATTGTTTGGTTGAATTTAACGGGAAGTGGAAATGAAACCGCCGCGCATTTAATAAAGAATAATAGAATGACTATTATGTTTTGTGCTTTTGAAGGGAAACCTTTGATTTTAAGACTATACGGACATGCAAAAATTTACCATAAAAGAGATAATGATTATTATAAATATTCAAATTTGTTCCCCGATAATATAGGGGCTAGGCAAATAATAGAAATGGATGTAAACTTGGTTCAAACTTCTTGTGGTTTTGCTGTTCCTTTTATGGATTTTAAAGAAGAACGAACAACATTAAACGCTTGGGCAGAAAAACAAGGAAAGGACAAAATTGAAGACTATTGGAAAAACAAAAATACCATAAGTATTGATGGTTTTGAAACAAAGATTCTTGAAGATTAAAAACTAGCGACAACAAAGAACGGAGTTGAAAAATGGCTGGTTTTAGCTTGACTAAAGGGAGTTGCTCGCTACTTCCTAGAAAAAATATGGTGCTGTGTTGCTGTAAAGTAATCTCTAAATATGATGTTTAATGGATGCTGTTGGCTGCAAGCTTTCACACCCAATAAGGGGTATATATGGAGTATGGCCTGTGATATGTTTTTTACCGAAACCGAAGCTGCTTGGTGTATGGTCTCTATATAGGTTTCTGTAATGGTTGTTTGTTTGGTGGTGAGTTGTTCCATACGTTCGGCAAATTTATAAAGCCGTTGGTTGGCTTTGGATAGTACGTTGTGAAAGGGTTCTAATGTTTTTGTTTCTAAAATTTTAGCGGCTTCATATAAAAAATGCTCTGCCATGCCTACATAATTTACCCAGAGCGTTAAGTCGGCAAATACCGAAAACGGGATTTTAAAAATGGCTTGTGGTAAATAAAACCGATTGTAAACGAAGGCCTGTTTGGAAGGTACCAACAGCGACTCCACCTTAAAGGAATGGGTTGCCGTAGCTTGTAAGCCCATCGTATTCCAGTCTTTAATAATGGTCACGTCTTCTTTAGGGATGACAAATGAATAGACTAAGGGCTCGCCCTCGTCATTCAGCACAGGCTTGCCATCAGAAAGGATTTTAGCATTCAATGTAAAATGGCTTAAGTAAGGCGCCCCTGTGGCGTACTGCCATACTCCAGAAACTATATAGCTATCGTCCTGTTGTTCGGCTGTACCAAAAACACCGCCACTACCTCCAAAACACGGGGTTTTCTCTGTATTTAAAAATATGTGGTTGGCCGTTTCTGGTTGTAAATTGCCAATAAAATAGTTGGCGCCACTGCAAAGGGTGACCGTCCAACCCAAACTGCCATCGGTTTTAGCAAGTTCTTGCAATGTTTTTAGACCTTGTACAAATGATGCTTCCAATCCGTTATAGGCTTTTGGAACCCATAAGTTCCAGAGGTTTTTATCGGCAATCCACTGTAAAGTGTCAGCTGAAAATTCAGAAGCTTCCATGAGGTTTAAGTTAAACGGTGGTGTATTCATTTCTTGATGTCTGTTGTATAAGTTGTTTCCATTTAAAATATCCTGAGATGGCCACTGCAAATAGGAATGCCGTTAAACCCGCATAGATATAGAGGTCTTTGTAAATTAGTAAGGGTATGGAAATGATGTTGCTGATGTTTAAATAGATCCAGTTTTCTATCTTTCGTCGTGCCATCAGCCACATGCCTGCCCAAGCGAAGGCTGTGGCTGTGGCATCCCAGTAAGGCACATCGGAATTGGTGTGTTGTGATAGCCAATACGCCATAATAATAAAGCAGCCTATAACAATGCTTATGGCTTTTAGGTGGTCTTGGAAATTGGAATAACTAATGGGAGCGTCCTTTTTTTGTTTGCCAAATTTCCAATAGAACCATCCGTAAATACTCATGGTTAGGTAGTAAAGGTTGAGTAGGATGTCGGCATACAGTTTGGAGTCGTACAGAACCCACATGCCAATGAGTATGGAAATAATACCAAATACATAGTTGTTGACATTATTTTTTCTGGACAGAAGTACTTGTGTGACTCCGAAGCCTGTACCTAGCCATTGTAAGATGATAATTGGTGAAAATAAATCGGCCGTCATGTTTTGTGTTTTTTAAACAAATGAAATGAGGAGACGAGCCAAACATGGAAATGGATACAGACCATTTCCATAAAATCCCTACGCTGGTATTACCCAGATCAGGTGCCGAG
The DNA here is from genome assembly GCF_003258355.1 of Confluentibacter sediminis. Classification (GTDB taxonomy): domain Bacteria; phylum Bacteroidota; class Bacteroidia; order Flavobacteriales; family Flavobacteriaceae; genus Confluentibacter; species Confluentibacter sediminis. The sequence goes on from NZ_QKPO01000032.1 coordinate 9,636, forward strand.
TTGAAAAACTCTTGGGTATCATCTCAGCCTGTTTAAAAAAAACAAGCACCCCATTATGTGGCAAAGTTAAAACTATAGATGTTATAATAAAAATGATATTTCTTTTATTAACACTAAATAATTAATGCATTTGGTAAATGAGCTTCTCGATACATTTTTTGTTCCGTTGCCCTACACGAAACATACTCGAAGTGACATTTGGGTTGTTGATTATGTTTTTGGTTAGTATGGCTTCTCGATACAATTTTCTCCTGCTTCGAAAATCACTCGAAGTGACATTTGGGTTGTTGATTGTGTTGTTGGTTAGTATGGCTTCTCGATACAATTTTCTCATGCTTCGAAAATCACTCGAAGTGACATCTAGGTTGTTAATTGTGTTTTTAGTGAGTATGGCTTCTCTATACATTTTTTGTTCCGTTGCCCTACACAAAACATACTCGAAGTGACATTTGGGTTGTTGATTATGTTTTTGGTTAGTATGGCTTCTCGATACAATTGTCTCATGCTTCGAAAATCACTCGAAGTGACATCTAGGTTGTTGATTGTGTTTTTGGTTAGTATGGCTTCTCGATACAATTTTCTCATGCTTCGAAAATCACTCGAAGTGACATCTAGGTTGTTGATTGTGTTTTTAGTTAGTATGGCTTCTCGATACATTTTTTGTTGCGTTTCACTGCACAAAAACACTCGAAGTGACATTTGGGTTGTTGATTGTGTTTTTGGTTAGTATGGCTTCTCGATACATTTTTTGTTCCGTTGCCCTACACAAAAAATACTCGAAGTGACATTTGGTAAATGAGCTTCTCGATACAATTTTCTCATGCTTCGAAAATCACTCGAAGTGACATTTGGGTTGTTGATTGTGTTTTTGGTTAGTATGGCTTCTCGATACATTTTTTGTTCCGTTGCCCTACACAAAAAATACTCGAAGTGACATTTGGTAAATGAGCTTCTCGATACAATTTTCTCATGCTTCGAAAATCACTCGAAGTGACATCTAGGTTGTTGATTGTGTTTTTGGTTAGTATGGCTTCTCGATACAATTTTCTCATGCTTCGAAAATCACTCGAAGTGACATCTATGTGTTAACTGTGATTTTGGTTAGTTAGCCTGTCAGTTCGAGTGAAATACGGAGGCACGAAGTATTTTGTATCGAGAACCATTAAGAGTTAAACTTTTTCTTAGCTAGGTTTGGAAGATTATCAAATTCACCATTTATCAGTGCTTCTTTTTTCGCTTTCGACCATTTTTTGATTTGCTTTTCAGATGCAATAGCCATGCTAGGCTCAGTAAATTCAGCATAAAAAACCAAGCTAAGGGGTCTTCTCGCATGTGTATAACTGTCTTTGTGTTTACCTGACTGATGTTCCATAAATCTACCTTCAAGATTAGATGTGAATCCTGTATAATAAGTTCCATCAGAGCATTTTAAAATATAAACATAGTAGATTTTCATATGTAGATATTTATTGTTTTTAAATGGTCATATGGTATCGCCTTATCTTCATTCGTGTTTGATTGCAAATTTGCTAATGGCGATTTCATATTCTAAATATAGTTATTTTGGTTTAGCTTCTCGATACAATTTTCTCATGCTTCGAAAATCACTCGAAGTGACATCTATGTGTTAATTGTGATTTTGGTTAGTATGGCTTCTCGATACAATTTTCTCATGCTTCGAAAATCACTCGAAGTGACATCTATGTGTTAATTGTGATTTTGGTTAGTATGTCTTCTCGATACATTTTTTGTTCCGTTGGCCTACACAAAACATACTCGAAGTGACATTTGGTAAATGAGCTTCTCGATACAATTTTCTCATGCTTCGAAAA
>NZ_QKPO01000033.1 GCF_003258355.1 Confluentibacter sediminis
GTTAAATATCTGATTTTAAATGAAATATAAACCAGTAACATCGCGCAGCGTGTTACCCTCTTGCTTTTCCCCTTAGTTTTGTAAACACACTTTATATAGAGAATTTTTCATGATAGTAAGTACTTGTAATGAGTAACTTTATATCGGGGGAAAACTCTCAATAATTATAATCTGTGACCAAACTGATAGGGGCGAATTATACGCTTTTCAAAGCTCTTAGGCTTATACTTTATTTGATAAAAGCCCTTATCAGTTATTTCCGGACAGGCATCAGATGGAAATTCAGGCTTTTAGGCCTATTATTAGAGGTTCGATGATTATCTGGATACTGGTCATTAATCTTAAAATCTTATCTGTTATGAACAAACAAAATTTCTGCTACTTTATCGGTATTGATATATCGAAAAGGTTCTTTGATGTAGCCATTATCGATAAGGATAGGACTGCCTCGTATGTATTCGAAAACTCTAGAAAGGGTACTAATGCCTTTATCAGGTTGCTTCAAAATCAAAAGATTTCTTTGTCCAACACGCTTATTTGCATGGAACACACAGGTATTTATGGTAAAATAATCATTACCAAGCTCGTGGAAAAACAAGCGAACTTCTGTGTGGAAATGCCTATACAGATTACCAAAAGCATAGGGCTTCTCAGAGGGAAAAGTGATCGTGTGGATGCCAAACGGATTGCTCAATATGCATCTAAGAACTACAGGGAAATGGAACTTTACAAGCCTATGGCAGAAGTGCTCGAAAAAACAAAAATACTGCTTAAGATCAGAAGAAAATTGGTCAATACCAGGGCGGACATCAACAAGTATCCAAATGAACTTGAACTGTTCTCCCCTGAACTTGGGAAGCTTGCTAAAAAGAATCTCAAGAAAATCAATAAAAACCTCTGTGATGAAATTGATCGTGTTGAAAGTGAAATTAAAAAACTGATCCTTTCCGATGACAAACTCAATAAAACGGTTGGTTTGGTTACTTCCGTTACTGGAATTGGACAAATTACGGCTCTCCATTTTACCATTTTCACCAACTTCTTTACACGATATGATAATCCTAAACAGCTCGCCTGCTACAGCGGTGTAGTGCCGTTTGAATATACTTCTGGGGATTCTATACACCGAAAGTCTAGGGTTCATCCCATGGCAAACAGAACGCTCAAAAAACATCTCCATATGGCGGCACTGGCTGCCATTAACCATGACCCTGAGATTAGGGCTTATTTCCAAAGAAAGGTTGAAGAGGGAAAGAACAAAATGCTCATCGTTAACAATGTTAGGAACAAGCTTGTGCATAGGGTATGTGCTGTCATTAAAAGACAACAACCGTATGTTAAAAATATGGCTTGAAACTTTTGTCATTTTTTCTTGGTTTTAACATGGAAATCTTTTCGATATTAACGGAACTATGTTATTCATATTTATTATTGACTTTATACCTATAAATATTGAATTTCGTTTTCCAAAATGAAAACGCATAAATAAAAACAAGATGCAATAAACAGGCTTTGCAACATTATAAATAAAAGTCTTAGGTTCAGTTCATTAATAGCAATGTTTCTTTCAAATAACCTTATTTAAAAATTTTAAAAAATTACGGTTTTTCCGCAATTTTTTGTTGTTTTTATTTTATACACTTGTTGTGTAATAGTACAAATTAAAAGTTAAGAAGCAATCACTAATCCGGTCATTAAAGTACGCACATATACTACATATACAACTCAGTTATAGTAGAGGTATTTGCTAATCTAGAGCAAAAAACACTTCAATTTTTAAGGCAATAGGTAGATGACTCATAGATAATAATTCTTCGATTAATTTTAAAATGTTATTACTTGTAATCCCTTTTTATTAAAAATTTTTATACTTTATATATGAAGCACTTTACATTGTGTTTGTTCCTTGGGTATTTTATTTTAGTTAATGCTCAAGACAAAATTAAATTTCAATATGATTTGGCAGGCAACCAAATACAGCGATCGTTATGCATTAATTGCTCAACATCCAAAATAGACAATGAGAAAACGAAAGAGATAACTGCTTTGGAAGGCGAGGACTTACAAAAATTTTCTTCCGAAGATGTTATTTCCTATTACCCAAATCCCGTGAAAGAAGAGCTCTATCTTCAATGGGAGTTAATAGAAGACAATTATGTTTACTCAATACAGGTATATGGATTAAATGGACAAGTGGTTCAAACATTCCCTAACTTGGAGAAAAAAAACAATCAAAACATTGCTTTTCAAATGTATCCCATAGGAATGTATGCGGTGGTATTGTTTTATAATAATGGTGAACAAAAATCAATCAAAATCATTAAAAATTAATCTATGAAACAATTTTACTTTAGCCTAATGTTTTTAGGTTTTTCATTTTTTGTTTCGGCGCAAGATATGGGTGGGACACCAGTAGAAGGATTGATTCCGATTACAAGAATAAATAGTCCAGGTCAAACCCCAAAAACACTAAATACCACTAATGAATTTAGTGGAATGCCAGAGATGCAGCCTATGGCTGTAACAACGGGCCCAACAGGAAGTTCTACGGAAGTAGGTATAACAGAAGGTCAATTGTCAGTGTCGCTAACTGGAGCGGCTTCTTATTCCATTCCTATCATGGTGCCTCCAGGTATAAATGGTGTTGTACCACAAGTTAGTTTGACATATAATAGTCAAGGGGGCAATGGTATGGCTGGATATGGTTGGAATATAACAGGCGTGTCTTCTATAAGAAGAATGCCTTCAACGGCCTTTCATGATGGCAATATAGATGGCGTTGATTTTGATAATTTGGATCGATTTGCTTTAGATGGACAGCGATTAATATTAAAAACGGGATCTGTATATGGTTCTAACGGTGCTATTTATGAAACAGAAAAATTTTCTACTGTAAAAATCACTTCCTATGGTGTCCATCCATCAGGGACCAATTATGGTCCTTCCTATTTTTTGATTGAATATCCTGATGGCTCTAAAGCTTATTACGGTAACTCTACCGATTCTAGAAGTATCATTGAATACGCCATTACTTATTGGGAAAACCCACAAGGAGTTAGAATTAGTTACACCTATAATAACGCAAATAACAATTTAAGTATTTCATCAATTAATTATGGAACATTAAATGCTTCAAGCCCTATAAACAAAATCCAGTTTAATTATGGAACCTCTACCAAACCAGAACTAATCTATATCGGTGGACAGAGTATTTTACAAGATAAAATTTTAAGTAGTATTGCTGTAACATCCAATAGTGTTGGTTTTAGAAGTTATTGGTTATTGTATAACACCAACTCCTTAGGATATAAACGTTTAACGAGTATAACTGAGAGATCTGGTGATGGGGCAAAAAGGTATAATCCTACTGTTTTTACTTATGAAAACACCTCAGAATCTATCTCTTATGCCGATTTCACATCCAGTTTAAGTATAGGTAACATAAATTCTTCAAATGCAGGAACTGTTTCAGGGGATTTTGATGGTAACGAAAACATGGAGTTTTTAATCTACCCAACTACGGGCACGGATAGTAAAAAGAAATATTGGTTGTTTACAGACATAGGTACGGGCAGTAGCACCAATTTTGGCTGGCAACATGATGTAGGCGAATTTGAAACTATTTTCCCAGTAACTTGGCTGACATCAAACAATAAATTATGGGACAAGCAAGGATGGACGGTTGCCAAAAAAACAAACACCAATTATACCTTTACAATCTACAGTGCTGGAACGGTATCTCCTATTTATTATCAATACGACCGTGTGGTAACTTTCCCCACACAAGCAACAAAAGAAGTAGTGAATTGCATGGGAGTCATAGTTAATAAAATGTTTCCAAAAAAAATTCTATCAGGCGATTTTAATGGAGATGGGCTTACAGATGTTATGGCGATTGATATGGATTATCTTTACGCTAGTAATAGTTCAGTAAAAAATTGCAGACTTTATCTCCCAAAAAAAGTAACATCCAAAAAAGTCTATTTTGTAGATTTAAAAAGGGATAACACTACTAATTTTTTAACATATTCAGGTGAATTGTTAGCCAATTTAACCTCAACCTCCAAAGTGGAAGTTGCCGATGTGAATGGTGATGGTAAGTCCGATTTTATGGTTTTTGAAAATGGAAAAGTTACTACATATTCTTTAAGCAATACCAATCAATTAATCCAATTATGGAATTATCCCGATACCAATATCTCTATTGATAATTCTAAAACAATTATTCTGGGAGATTATAACGGTGATGGTAAAACAGATTTTATTATTCCGTCAGCCTATGGTTCTACAGTATGGTACAAATATACGTCTACTGGAACAGGTTTTATAAAAGCCGTTCAGACCTATACAGGTATTTCTTTTACACAAAATACTGCTACAAATACATATAATTACATAGCATCAGATTATGACAAGGATGGAAAATCGGATTTGATTTTATGCAAAAGCTATAGGAATTCAGGCAATACATCAGGTAATATAATAGTTACTTGTTATAATAATAGAGATGCCGCTTTTAGTTCAAGTAGTTACAACATAGCTTACAGTAATAATAGTTCATCAATTTATCTTAATGCGCTACCTATTTACTTGCCAACAGGAAAAGGGATTCAAAATAAAGATAAACCTTATAACCCAACCCTAGAGATTGCGTTTTTAAGCGATAATAAAATTTTCTACTTTAATTCCAATAAAGATAATTCCAAGGACCAATTATTACGCACCATTACAACCGGCAATGGCGTTACGGAATCCATTAGTTACAAACCCTTGAATTCGGATATTGATTTTAATGATGGGGCCTATTATCCAATTTATACTAGTGCATATTCAGAAAGCTATCCCAATATAGATATCAAAACGGCATCCAGTTTAAACGTCGTTTCAATGCTCGAAAAACAAAGTGCTACAGATTATTCGAAACAAATGTATTCTTATTTTGGAGCTGTTTCTAATGTACAAGGACTAGGTTTTTTAGGTTTTAAAGCCACTGCTCGTACAAATTGGTTTAATGATAATAATCCCATAATAACAACGGTATCCAAATATGATACGGCGTTACGTGGAGCCAATACCGAAAGCTATACGGTTTTAGGCAATTATTCTGCCAATGATTATTCGGCTCCAACTAATTTTATTAGTAAAACTACTTCCAGTTATACAAATACACTAGCTGCTAATAAGGTTTTTACCCTCAAGTTAAGTGCTTCACAACAGTTTAATGGTTTGAATGGTACGAGTATCGAAACTTCGGGTATTTTATATGATACTTATAACAATCCAACACAATCAACAATTGTTACAAAACAGGGCAGTACTATCCAACAAACTACTGTAAGCGAGATAGCTTATGCGTTACCTACAAGTTCACCTTATGTGGTGGGCAGACCAGTAAATAAAAAGCAAAGTGTTGCTATTTCCGGAGATACAATGACTTCTGAAGAGCAATACGCATACAATACAGGTGGTTTATTGACCCAAGTAAAGAAAAAGGGGCATAATACCAATTTTATTACGGAAGACAATGTCTATGATACTTTTGGTAACATTACCCAAAAAACAATTTCAGCGTCTAATGTATCGTCAAGAACAACCAATTATCAATATGATACATCTGGTAGATTTTTAACGTTAAGCACAGATATTGAAGGTCTTGCAACCAGTTTTTCTTATAACACTAACAATGGTTTATTACTTTCGGATACCAATCCCTATGGTTTAACAACCAGCTATACATATGATGTTTGGTTTAAAAAAATAAATACCACCGATTATTTAGGTAAAAGCACTCAAACAACATATGCGAGAAATGGAGGCAATACAACCGTTACCACCACAGGGGATGATGGCAGTGCTACCATAACAAATTTTGATGATTTGGGAAGAAAAATAAATACAGGTGTTAAAGACGTGAATGGGAACTATGCATATGTATCTTACCTTTATGATATTTACAACAGAAATTACAAAGTAAGTGAACCTTACACTACCAGTGCAAGCCAATGGAACGAAACCCATTATGATGATTATGGGCGAACCATTCAAAATTTAGCTTTTACAGGCAAAACGACCAATATTACATATACTGGATTAACCACTACCGTAAATGATGGTACATTAAGTAAGACCATTACAAATAATGCCCTTGGCAATATGGTTAGCATGACCGATACTCCTGGCGGCACTATCAATTACACTTATTTTGCGAACGGCAATCTAAAAACAACTAATTATGATGGCGTCGTTACCACTATTGAACAAGACGGCTGGGGTAGAAAAACCAAATTGATAGATCCATCAGCGGGAACCTATACATATACCTATAATGATTTGGGCGAAGCCTTAACGGAAACCACGCCCAACGGTACCACAACTTATTCACTTAGCCCTCTTGGTAAAATATTAGGAAAAACCATTTCAGGAACCAATACAAATAGCCAAACAAGCTTTGTGTATGATAGCACCACAAAATTATTAAACTCTAGCACTTTTACCGATGTGTTGGAAAATAATGCAATCACAACCACAACCTATGCCTATGATACGAGCAAAAGGTTAATTACCAATATGGAGACCACGCCTTATGCCACCTTTACGAAACAGTTTACTTATGATGGCTTTGGAAGACTGAATACCGAAACATCAACAGCGACTGCTGCTGGTAAATCGAGTACCAAAACCATACAGCATACCTATAAAAACGGTTATGCTTGGCAAATGATAGACACAGGAAATCAGCAAGTGCTTTGGCAGACCAATTCCGTGAATGCCAGAGGTCAACTAACAAGTGCTAATTATGGAAATGGTTTAGCTTTGAATCAAAACTATGACACCTATGGTTATATAGAGCGTTCAAGGGTTTTTACTGCTAGTACGAATACAGATGTCCTTAATTTATACACCACCTTTGAACCTATAAGAGCAAATTTAACATCTAGAACAAATAGTTTGTTCAATTGGACAGAAAACTTCCAATATGATAGCTCAGACCGATTGACACACTACACCAATGCACAAGGGGTCCAAGCACAACAAATATATGAGAACGATGGTCGTATTAAACAAAACACTTTAGGAACCTATAACTATAGCAATTCCAGTAAAAAATATCAAAATACATCCATAGATACCAATCTGGCATCAAAAGCATACTATGAAAATAGAGCAGGTTTATTCAATGAAAATATGGAGCAAAAATCAGGTTGGACCATTTCTGACCCCTCTGTTTTTACTTACGATACAAATGTTGGAAAAAGCGGCACCACTTCATTAAAAATTAACAATACAACAAGTGGGGAAAAAGTAATACATGCAGAAAATTGGATAAAAATCAATAATGCCGTTCCTACAGAATACACCTATTCTGCATGGGTAAAAAGTGATGGCAGTAATCCAAACGCAGAAATATTCCTGTTTATGAAAACCGAGAACGAAACGGGTTATTATACCTATGTTGATAGCAAAACCATTGCTACTACAACAGGATGGTCTTTAATAGAAAAGACCTTTTTAGTGCCTGCTAATATTAAAAAGTTGAACATTCGTTTAGATAATAACGCTACAGGGATTTTATGGTTTGATGATGCGCGTATTCGTAAAACCAGTGATGTCATTCCTCAAGAAAGAGAGTTAAACATTTCTTATAATACTTTTAAAAGCCCTTATGAAATTACTGAGACAGGTGTAGACAAGATTAGTTTCACATATAACCAATTGGGCAACAGAAGCAGTATGTTTTATGGCGGGTTGCAAACGGATAAAACGCAAAGGCAATACCGTAAACACTATTCAGCCGATGGCAGTATGGAAATTAAGCACAATACGGCAACAGGAGCTGTAGAGTTTGTTACCTATATTGGAGGCGATGGTTACACGGCATCTGTGGTGTTAAAAAGTGATGGCACTACTCAAGAATACTTATATTTGCACAGAGACTATTTAAGCAGTATTGTTGCCATAACCAACCAAGCGGGTATTGTGGTAGAAAAACGTTTGTTCGATGCTTGGGGAGAGGTTGTTAAAGTTATAGATGGTCAAGGTACTGTTCTATCTGGCTTTGCCGTATTGGATAGAGGGTACACTGGGCATGAGCATTTGCAGAGCGTAGCACTCATACATATGAATGGGCGTTTGTATGATGCTAAGCTGCATCGTTTTCTGCAACCGGACAATTATATGCAAGACCCAACCAATACGCAGAACTATAATAGATATGGGTACGTTCTTAACAATCCTTTAAAGTATACTGACTTTAGTGGGGAATCCTGGAATAGTTGGTGGGCTAAAAATTGGAAATCAGTTGTAACAGTTGTAGCAGCCGTAGGTACAGCTGTTATTATTGTAGCATCTATGGGTACGGCCACACCTTTGGTGGTTGGTTTGTGGGCAGGTGCAGGAGCTGGTCTTGTAGGTGGTACATTGGGTACAGCACTCAATGGGGGGACTTTTGGAGAATCCTTAATGGCAGGATTCAAAGGAGCTCTTATGGGGGCTGCTATGGGGTATGTTGGCGCTTATGCAAGTGTAGCAATAAATGCAGTAGGCATTGTGCCAGGGGCATTATCTGGAGCATCTACTTCTACTACTTTAGGTGCATTAAGTAATATAATATCTGGCAAAGACTGGGATGCTGGTTTGGGCATGAATGCTATTTTTGGATTAGTCGGTGGTGGTTATTCTGGGTTTTCTGCGGCTAAAGCTAGCGGAGCTGGTATCTGGTTTGGCACAGAAGTTAAACCATCTGCTACTGTTATTGCAGGAAACGTAAATAAAGCTATTGAAAAAGCTAAAGTTGATTATGATAAATCTACTCAAGTACAGGCAGAATCGACCACGCAAAATAATACAGTCGCAAAATATCAGCCAGAAAATGGTGGAGCAATGGGGAGTTGGGAAACAGAAATGACGTATCCAGGACAAATGATGGATAGATTCGGTGATAAGTTTGGAACTTACGCTTCTCCAGAAGGTACTCCTTTTGAAATGAGGTCTCTTCCAGCGTCAACAGATTTAAGTATTAAAATTAATTTCGAAGTTATTAAACCATTTCCTGTAATGAAGTCGTATATAGCTCCAGCACATTATTTTCCTGGAGGGGGTATTCAATATAAACTTCCAACTAGTCCGTTTTATTTAGAATATCATGGATATATTAAATTTCATTAAATTATGAATATTAAAACATTTAAAGAAAAAATTATTAAAAATAAAATACCTGATAGTTGGTATTCAATAAATAATGGAGTTAAATTTAATGCTTGTAATTTAATAGAGCATGGTTCTTATTGGGAATCTTTTTATTTTGATGAAAAAGGAGAAAGTCATAATCTTCGCTTATTTAATAATGAAGACGAAGCTTTAGATTATTTGTGGACAGAAATAGAGAATATGATTAAATTATATCATTGGAATCCCAATTCCCACTAGCGCTCGTAACAAACTATCACTAATAGGGTAAAATGGAAAATTACTAGGAAGGATATATTCACAGAAATCAATTGTTGTTTGCTCAGTCCTGAATAAAGGTTACATATAATTACAAAATATATAAAACATGAAACATACATTTCAACTCCAAGATTTTCCTAACTCCTATTTTGAAATTGAAACATCAATTTTCACGGGGAAATCTAAATTACTAAAGAATAATATACAAGTTGAACAATCTACGGAAAAAGGCAGACCATTTCTTATACCAAATGAAACGGGTGAACTTATTAAAGCATTTCCTAAACAATCATTTCCTGATACGGTTCCAGCATTAGAAATTAATGGTGTCAAAAATCAAATAGTTGCTAAACTCCAATGGTTTCAATATGTTTTAGGTGGGCTTCCAATTTTATTATTATTTGTAGGCGGCGCAATTGGCGGTGCCATTGGCGCTGTTGCTGCGGTTACAAATTTTAACATTTTTAGACAAGAAGGTTCTGAAACTTTGAAATATCTGAAGGTTGCTGGAGTAATATTGGCAACATACACACTTTATTTTGTATTGGCAACAATCATTTCGACATCAATAAAGTAGAAATATGGAGATAATTAAAAACAAACATTTAGTTACATTGTATAACCGCAATTAAGGGGGTTTGTTTATACCAGAATCTACATTGAATTCTAAGGTCAGTGTTAAAAAAGAAGACAGGTGCATATTTATCCCTTACCTGAAGGTTATAGAAGAACCGCTATAAGTAATTTTGACCAAAATAAACTTTAGAAAATGAAAAAAACAGGTTTGACCCTGACTTTGGTTTTGCAACAATGAGTTTATGCATAGCCCAACAAATGAAGTAAAAAAAGTGTTCGGCGGCTATAAATATTCTCAGAATGGCGAAAATTTGAGAATGGGTGAATTAGTTAAAATAATGGAACCAAATCCACAAGCATTTGAACTCATTAAAAAAGCACAATCTAATAATACCATCACTTATATTCTTGTTATCACAAGTGGAGGCCTCATTGGTTGGCAAACAGGAACTAACTCAGCAGGTGGAGATGCGAATTGGACTTTGGCGGGCATAGGAGCTGGTCTTATTGCAATTGGAATTCCAATTTCATTGAGTGTTGATAAAAAAAAGAAACAAGCTGTGGAGTAATATAATTCGTCTCTGAATTCAACAACACATAATGAATTTACGCCAGAATTTAAAGTTATAACGAATAGAAGCGGAATTGGACTAACAATGACCTTTCAAAAAAATAACTTACAACAAAAAACCGAGTTAAAGACAAGCCATTTTAAGCTAAATTTGAATTAGGCTAATAGCTTTTTTTTTATTATAGACTATAAAATTTCCTTTCAATACACTCCCGTTGCCTTATGAGGAGCATATTGAAAGGAAATTCTTTTTAAGCATTAAAAATTATTGGTTTAATTAATAGCTTGATATTGTTCTTTC
>NZ_QKPO01000034.1 GCF_003258355.1 Confluentibacter sediminis
TGTTTATAAAAATCCTCCCAATAACTTATGCTATCTTGAGTTTCAAACCATTGATTATTAGTCTTTTTTCTCGAACCTTTATCTCCTGTTTGCTTTAATCTGTCATAGCCATATCCCATAAGATGCTCTTTGACAGCGGGATATAATTCAATGTCGATACTTAGACTTGGAAACGTTGCTATTATGTACAATTCAGCAAATTCATAGGAGTATCTCTTGATATCACGACCTCTTAATAACGGTCGTATAATTTCTTCACTTTTTGCGTCCTGCTCTATCAATTCTCTACGTTTTTCTCCATCAATGATAAAAGCTTCATTAAATCCAGTCTTAATCCCGTAGTTAATATTAATGTCCCAATCCTTCAATGGTTTGCCTATTGCCTCTAATTTAGACTTAATACCTTGTTCAATTTGGGAAAGAACGACCCAACTATCTGAACTAATATATGTCGCTTTATTCGAATTTTGTCTAAAATAATCCCCCAAATTAATTAACGACTTATCTTTAACAATACAACCTTGTGTGCTTTCTTTATTTTTGTCTTTAGCAAACATGAGAATATTAGTGTCCACCGTGGCAGTATCAAATATTTGAGTGCCTCCAAAATCTATTAATATTAACGGGTCGGTTTTTTCTGCAAAGAATTTACGTAAGCTTTCTCCGTAGGCTGCTCGCATCCATTTATTTGATGTGATATAAGTAAGTATTCCTTTTTCTCTTAAGATTCTATGTCCTAATTCATAAAATAAACTGTAAATATCACCCGTTCTAGCAAAGGTGTCATAACCTACATTTTGAAGTGCGTCAGCGTCAGCTCCCATTTTTTGAAGTTGGATATATGGTGGATTCCCTATAATGGCATCAAAACCAATAAAATCGCCATCGACATTGAGTACTTCAGGAAACTCAAAACGCCATTCGAATGCATTTTCGTAAATTTTATTGTTTTTTATCTCATCGAGATGTGTTTGGATTACTTCAACCTTTGATTCCAGTTTTTTCTTATCATTCAATTGTGCTTTTGTGAGGGTGTTTTCAAAGAGTTGATTTGCCTCATACTTGGTATATAGTTCAGCTCGTAATTTATTTAGGTCTTTAATCTCTTTACTGTTCTTGCTAATTTCTGTTCTAAAGTTTGATTTGATGCTGTAAATTAATTCTTCTAATTCTCGCTTTTGTTCCTTTCCTGCAGCGTTTCTGTAATTTGAAACAGCTTTTTTATATATATCGATAGAGATTTTACTACTTTTCAACGCGGATTTTAAATCGCTATCCAAACTGAAACGACTAATCAGCGAGTTGCCATTTTTGATATTAATATCGATATTAGGTAAGGTTTCTAATTCCGTTGGAGTTTTATAATAGGCATTTTTTAGTAACTCAATCCATAAGCGAAGACGGCAAATTTTAACAGAATTAGGATTTATATCAACACCAAAAAGACAATTTTCTATGATAGTTTCCTTCTCGTGAAATAAGGTCTCCTGTATTCTTTGACTTTCTTTATTATTTGGATTATAATCAAAAAGTTTTCCTTCTTCATCTGTGATAATGAGTTCGTCATTTTCAACTATAATATGATAATCTTTAAGCAAGCGACCTTCTTTGTCTTGTAGAATATTCAAATCGCCTTTTATTGCAATCAATTCATTTAAAGCAGAAACTAAAAAGTGACCAGAACCCACAGCAGGGTCACAAAGTTTTATACTGTTTATAATGTTATTTGCCTCGTCTTTGTCTTTGATGTTATTGTAAACTTCTGTAACGGTAGAACAATTCCAATTTTTTGCTTCATTAAATTTTTGAATAACTACTTTACGAATGGTTTCTTTACACATAAACATGGTAATCATTCCAGGTGTAAAAAAAGAACCATCTTTATAACCATTGATTTTTTCAAAAATCAATCCGAGTACAGAAGCATTGATAAGTTTTTTATTGTCCTCTTGTATGTCCTCTGAACCTTCGCTGCTAAAATCATACGCTTCTAAAAAATCAAATAGATACTTAAGCGTCGTGAGATTACCTGTTCTCTTTTTACCATTATTATCTTTTAATACCGTAGACGAAAAGATGGGAATAGTTTTGTCGTCTTTTAAATTGCTTATGAAGACCGTTTGATGCTCTAAATCTGTGGGTTCAAATAGGGAGCTATTCAAATAAGGCACTTTCTCAAATAGCTTTTTTACGTCTTCATTTCTATCTTTAAAATCTCTTGCAAGTACTTGAAAAAACAAACTGTTTAAATCATCATATTCTTTAAGTTTATCATTGCTCAAAAACTTATAAGACTCATCTCCTTTATGGTAAGCAACAAGTTGAGCTTCCAATAGTTTAAGAAAAAGGACTCTGTTAATCCATGTTATGTTAAGGTTGAGCCCAACGTTGAAAAGACGTTCTTCGTAAGTTTCGCCGAAAAGGAAGACTTTTTCAATTCTATTTATTTTATCCAAACTATCCAACTGAATAATGGTGTCTTCCAAAATACTTCCAGAATTTCTTTGACCTTTTGCATTGCGCTCAATCAATTTCTTGCCACCATTTTTTGTTTCGGTAAGGCCTATGATGTGCAATAATTCGCTATAAAAGCTTTTATCAAGTGAGTTACTATCATTAACGAAAGGTAACTTTAAAAGATGTTCAGGAGATAAAAGTTTAAATAATGCAATTAATTGTTTGTCATCTTTTTTATTATTATTAGTGATAATTTTTTTATAATCTTGGATATCAAAATATGCAAACTCAAATTCCTTTTCTATGCCATTAATAAAAGGTTTGGCAACTTCACTATAAAAAAAGTCTGTGGATGTACCCGATAGTCTTTTGTTTTCAAAATCTTCGAATTGTTTTACAAACAACTTGTTTTGAGCAAACTGTTTTTCAAAAATATTTGAGTCGAAAATGAACCACTCATTAATATTTGTGGCAATCAAATATTTTATTTCTAGGTTTTTGTGTGTGATTCGCTCGCGCAAATAATAGAGTACCAATTCTTGAAATGCTTTGACATTTATTTTGGACTTTGTCAACATCTCACTTTTGTTGGTGGGCTTCTTCGCTTCGATGATGACTCCAACCAAATCTTTAGCTTTGTTACCTGTGTGAATGACAAGGTCGTTTCTTCCTTTCGTATTTATAAAATGATTAGGCTCGTAGTAGGTTTTTTTGAGAAAATCCGAAACCAAATTTTTATGGAATTCTTCTGATTCCGAATCATTTGTTCGTTCAAGGAGCTGGGTTAAATTTGTCTTGAAATTTTCAATTTCGGTTCTATTAGGTTTAACTTTTAAGAAAGCTTTGTTAAGCGCCTTTCGAGGTTTCAAGATGTTGATTTCCATGAATGAGTTGCAATACGATTGTTAGTTGTAAAAATAAGGAAACTTGTAAGAGAAATTTATAAAGACGAAAGAAAAATATATTATACTGAAGTTGTTTAATCCATTAATCTCCAAACCATAAAAACCCATTCATTTAAAAATCGACATAACCTCATTATAAATCCTCTCAAAGTTCTCTTCCAAATCAGCTTCTGTATAATTTTGGGTTTTGGTTGGCAAGCGTCTTTCAATCTTAGAAAGTTTAAATTGAACTTTTTTATCCTCACCATCAGCAAACGTAATAAACTCCCCTCCTTTTAATCTAAAAAAAACATCCGCTCTAATTTTGGCCACTTCACGTTCTCCTGTAGTAATACGTGTATCAAAATTGAGGTTATGACCTCGGTTCACACTTGTGGTTTCTTTCTTGACTATTTCAAAAAAACGTTCATAATATTTGGCGGTATCTGGATCATTTACCTTTCCAAAGAATTGATAGGATAGATTACTCAAAATAGCTTTACTTGCTTTATCACCGTACATCATATCGTTTTGGATTTTGTCTTGCATCACATAAATAGTCGCAATATTATAGCTCCTTAGAGTAGCTGGAATACGGTGCATATTCAACAACCTAATGGTTGGTGCCTCTTCCATCATCAAAAATGAAGGATTGGCATTTCTAATGCTCATTTGCTTTGTAATGGTATGAATTATTGTGGCTATAATTGGAGAATAGGCGGTTTCATATTTTGGATTGTTCACAACTGATATCACTAAAGGTTGTTCTTGGTTATTGATATCAAGTGACACATCATCCGAAGATAAGGTCATAAAAATACGCTGCGTAGATATCTTCTTCAGCGCATTTGCCAAAGTACTTTTCACACCAGCTGTTTGTCTATCGGAATCCTTACCACTTATAAAAGCATCTGCCATGGCTCTGGAGGTTGTATTGGAACTTAAAAAAGCTATTAGGCTATCAGTGTCCAAAAACTGGTAAATAGCTATCAAATGAGGCAATGTACAATATTGAGGATAGTTGGTTTTAAGCTTCCAAATTAACCCACCAATCAAACCTTCTGCGGCATCATTAAAAAATTTAGTTGTTCCTATACTTCCTGACTCCCTTTGCTCCAACAGATTTTCAATAAGTACCCTGGCAACCTCATTAACGCTTTCTTCATTGGCCATATATCGTGGTGCTATGGGATTGACTTTATCATAAATAGTATCGAATGAAATCACTCTGAAATCAATTCCGTTTTTTTCAAATAAAGGGAATGCCATTTCAGTAATTTCAAAATCCTTATAATCGTGAATCACCCCTGAAAATTTATGCTTACTGAAATGCTGAAGGAAATTATAAACGACACTTTCTGTTTTTCCGCTTCCAGCAGAACCTATAATGGAAGCTCCTCTTTTTATGTTATCTATTTTAAAGTTTCCTCTTTCTACTTTAAATTGAACTTGGTATTTATTATTGGAATTGAAAGCTTCATTTTCAGTGTGTAGAAATACATATAAAACCGTATTGATTAGCAATAGCGGACAACCTATATAAAGCATCTTTGTAATCCATTGATCCAAAAAAATATTTAGCTTAGATAGTATCCATAAGCAAATAGCTATTAAAAATAGGTTTATAACATAGGCATAACGAGTCAATTTGAATAGACTTGAAAAAACCAAAATCATTCCAAAAAATAATCCTATTGTAAAAATAATGCTTTCTAAATCCATTATATTCCTATTGAACCCGATTTAATTGCGATACCCACACCCCTTTTTAAGTATCTTATCGTTTTGAGTGCCAATTGCACTTGATTAGTTGAAATACTAGCCATGGGGACTCCAGCCTTTGCAAGCATTTTAAAAGCAATGGCTTTTTCACTTGCTGGCAAACCTAATAATGTTGTGAAATACAGCTTTGGATTTTTAATAAAATCTTTCTTCGCTTTATACGATTCTGCATAATTGCGTTTGTAACCAAAGGTTTTGTCAAAGGTGGTTTCTGCTTTTGTGAAAAATGCATCTCTATCAAATCCTCGTTTTACTATTTTACCATGCATTTCTACCTCTGAAGCTTTGTGTTTGGATCCTGGTGATAAGCTCACAGAATTAGAAGCATCCTTTCGACTCACAATGACATGGATATGACTTTGGTTGCCGTCTTTTTGCATCCCTTGAACAATACGTTTTCCATTTTGTTGGTGTGGTGCATCGGCTTCTAATTTGGCGATTTGAGTTTTCAATTGCTTTATGTTTCCTTCCAGTTGTTGGTGTTCTATTTTCCTAATGTCATTTTTCAGCTCAAGTATCTTAGTAGCAAAAGGTTGGTTTTCCCGCACTTGTTTGTCAGTGCCTTTATACGTGCGTTGGTGTTCAATTTTGGCGAAATATTTTATGTTGTCAACAGTTATTGGTTTACCATTAATTTCCCGATTGAAAGACGTTGCATAATCGTTCATGATGGCTCTGGTATATGTTTTTAAATCTTCAGAACTGTTTTGTAATTTTCGAAGTTCAGCTTGACTTGGACTTACCGTTATTGAATAAAATTTAGGCTCACTATTTTTGAGTTTTAAAGTATTACCATCAATTTCTTTGACCACTTCTTTAGCATCTATTTCATCGCCATATTGGTTAAAAAAAAGTTCTATATCTTCTTGCCCCAAACCCTGATTTTCTTTCTCTAGATAGTCTACAAAATCTGCAGAACTTTGAGAATAGTTCCCTCCTAATTTTTGTGCTGTGATTGTTATGTACATGATTTTATATTGATTATTTAAATCTTTTTTCTACAAACTGAACTTTCTTTTCTTCAATTTCTTTCTCTAAAATGAGCTTCTGTTGCTTAGGTTCGAATTCCATAAATAAGGATTGCAGCATCGCTGTTGTGGGTTTGTCATGGTTCTTTTCAATGTCTTTTATGATGGCGATTACAGCATTGATTCGTTTCTTAATTTCGCTCTCCAAGGTTTGCATATTGGGACCAATTTTTTCATTTGGAGAAATCCCATTCTCCTCAAAAAAATCAAGCATTAGAAGCAATGTCATGGATTGGGACTTTGACATTTTTTTACAAAATGTCCGAAATCTTTTTGCTACTGAAACTTTTATTCCAAGCATCTCAAAGCGTTCTTTTTCATATCCTTTATCCATTTTTTCTGAAAAAATTTATTGTTTTTATTGGGCTGAGAGCATTTTTTCTGAAAAAATGATGTTACAAATTCAAAAAACAAAATATTCAATCGCCGTTAAGCTTTGATTTTACTAGTGTTTTGTAAAAACTGAACATTGAAACATCGCTTTAGCGTGTTACCCTCTTGCTATTCCTTTTCGTCCCGATTTATCGGGACAAAAAAAATACCATTACATCCAAAAATGTAATGGCTTTTTCTGCAATACGAATTGAAATTCGATTTTTTAAGAGTGTTTAAATTGAAGTTTAAAAGTATCTTTAGTAAACCATTCCTTTTGTTGCAGAATATAAAATAGCAGAACAAAAAAAGACCTTTAAAAATAAAGGTCCTGGGTTAATAATTGGCTTTTAAATATTAAAAACATACTCGTAAGAATAGAGGTTTTTTATGGCTTCTTCTTCCAAAAGCGTATCATATTCGATATGATGTTCTTTGGCGTATCGTTTCAATTCATTTCCAAATTTATGTTCTACATCTTTTTTGGAAACCGAAACCAAACGTTCTTGGGTTTCGTTATCGAGGTTCGAATAATTAAGATATACCATGATAGAAAATCAATATTCGCTCGGAAGCATCAACGTATTATCGACAAAAAATAATCGCAATTCATCCAATGGAAAATCCGTTACATGGTATCTATGTGTTTCGTAGATATTGCCATTTCCGTCACTATAATCAATTAAAGCCTCGCATTGCTTTTCCGCTCTTTCTTTTTCAGAAAGTCGTTTAAAATCGACTGTTACAAAATAGCTTTTGTTCATTAAACTTTTTGCAATTACTGAAGCATCGGTTACTAACCAAAAACACTCGGCAGCATCTGCCAAATATTTAATTCCATCTGTAAATTTAGTTCCTATTAAAGGAATTTTATAAAACGTTTCTGAACCTATAAAATGTTGCAGTTCAGCTTTTATTTTGTTAACTTGTGTCTTCATTGTGATTTTCTTTTTAGAAGTTAATAATGAAAAAGAGAGCGCATCTTTTCCACTAGAACGCTCTCTTTTAATTTTAGTTATTCACTGGCGTTATCATCGCCCTTAATTCCCAAAAGCAGGATTTCATTGGCTACCACTTCGGTAACATATCTTTTTTCTCCATCTTTGGTTTCATAAGAGCGTGACATTAATTTCCCCTCTAAAGCAACTTCTTTTCCTTTGTCTACGTATTTTTCTATGATTTCGGCAATCTTGCCCCATGCCACAATATTGTGCCATTGGGTGTCCTGTTGTTTCTCACCTTTTGAATCTTTGTAAAATTCATTGGTAGCAATTGAAAATTTAGCGACTTTCTTTCCGCTTTCAAGGTTCGTGATTTCTGGCTCGTTTCCTACGTTGCCAATTAACTGTACTTTGTTTTTTAGAGTACTCATAATTAAAAATTTAAAGATTAATATTTACCTATCTGAACCCTTCAGAAAGGCTTTAAAATTGATTTACTTATTATATCCAGAGCGTTTTCCTTTTTTTGTTTTTTTAACTTTTGTTCCGCTTCCTTTTTATTGATTTTGTAAGATTTCATAAGATCCGTTTTAGATTTACTTCCCATAGAGCCGTCACTGTTACCTTCTTTTTGTTGCTTGGTGCTGTTCAATATTCAGCTTTATTAAGACATATAAAAAGTGCGAGGAACGAGCCTGGTTATGCTGTCGTATAAAACTGAATGTTGTTATTTTGCTGACAAAAAAAGGTATAGCAGTGATGGTTCGGGACGTGAACCTAAATTCTTGGTGAAATACAAAATCATAGGAAGTGGAACAAAATGCAAATATTTTTTCCTATTTGGCGGACTTGATTCACACTTTTTACTTGGAATGCAGTGTTCCTTTCCAGCGAAGCGGAAAGGGGTAACGGAATGGAAAGTAAAAAGTGGGGATTGTGTCCAAGACCTTTGTTAATGAAGCTCTTTTCTCGGAATGTAGCTTTTCGCGAAATGTAGAGGAATGTGCTGATTGGGTTAGAATGTTATTTTTCCCTGTTAGTTGAATTTCTAATTTTTAAAACAGATTCTCTTGAATATCAAGAATACCATCAGATTTTGAAATTTTATTCCTTTTTAGAATATCCTTGAGTGCTTTTCTTCTTTTATCATAAATCCATTGCCTTAGGTTGTTCAAAAGACCTTTTTCATAATCTGAAAGTTCTTTTGGTGCTATTTTAGTCATAGCTTCTAATTGCCCATTGTTTCTAGATTGTATTGCATATTGAAGACCTAACCAAGTATAAATATTTACCCATTCAGATGGCATGGGTGCTTCATAAGTTCTGGGCATTATGTAAGCTAAAGTCTCTGTAAGTGATGCCATTTTTTCATGTGTCATTGAGCATATTAAACGTGATATTTTTATACTACCAAGAATGTCTTTTGGTATCGTGTCTTGCCATGCAGATTTAAAAACGATTATTGGACTTACGAGGCAATCCATAAAATCAAAAACGAAATCGTTCTTATCCTTTGTAGGTTGTTTTATAACTTCTTCCAATGCTGATATTGATTTAATCTCAAAACCGAAATCGAGCTGTACAACTTTTAAATTTTCCATAATTATATATTTTATATTGAACACTAATTAAAAAAGCCACTAATCATCAAATTAACAATTAGTGGCTTCGATTATGACTTCACAGACTTTTTGAGTTTGGAAATTCTCTCCTTCTGTCGGCTTATTCTTTTATCGGCAATGGCCTTTTGTTCGGTATCAAAATCCCCGATGGGTATGCTTCCGAAACTCTCGGCCAGACCTCTGAGTGCCATGGCCTCACTATAAGTTGGCAAAGCTGATTTAAAGGCATCATAGCCAACATTATTGATGATGATTGCCATGTCATCTTT
>NZ_QKPO01000035.1 GCF_003258355.1 Confluentibacter sediminis
AAACCTACTGATTAGATTTAGAACGAAGAAAGAACAATATCAAGCTATTAATTAAACCAATAATTTTAGAAATTTAACTTCAGAATTTTATATGTAAACCTACTATATAACGTTTAAAAAAGTTATTACAGAGTAGTTTTGAAAGAGAGATAATGTATTAACAATGATATGATTTTGTTAATTTTAATATAACTGGTTGGCTGAATTTTATTTAGAAACAATGTTGCTTGTCATAATTAATGATTTCTTAATACTTTTTAAACATCTTTCTTTTATATCTAAACTAATTTAGTCCCATTCTTAAACAAATGCAGCACTTAGATTTTAAAGATTTGTCAGATGACCAGCTTCTTTTATATTTAAAAGAAGGTAATCATATGGCATTTCAAAGTATATATAATAAATATTGGGAGCGTTCATATAGAAACGTATATAATGTTCTTTATGATAAAGGTTTAAGCGAAGATGTACTTCATGAAGTTTTTTCCGATATGTGGTTTAGAAAGGATACTATAGACATAAGAAACTTAAAAGCTTATCTTTTTAAGTCTGTTAGAAATAATGCATTATTGAAAATACGTAGTGAAAAATTTGTAGCACTTAATGCAGATATGATCGAGGGATTGGTACTTAAACCAGATATAGAAATGGAATTTGATCAAAAAGAGCTTAAAAGAACCATAGAACAAATTATGAAACAATTACCAGCTAGATGTAGAGCTATTTTTTACATGAGTCGTTTTCAAGATTGTTCTATTTCAGAGATAGCAGTTCATTTTGGTATTTCTCATCGCACAGTAGAAAATCAAATACATCTCGCTTTAAAACATCTTCGTACAAATTTAGGTATTGCCATTTTTTTAGTTCTTTTTTCTTAAAAACAGCCCATTAGTTACCTAATTGTGACCCCTGTGTTATCTATAGGTTAAATCAGTCTCTTTTATAATTTTTGAATGTGAGTAGAAGCTCCTTTTTGCATCATACATGTATAAAGCATAAAAATGACTAAAAAAGAATTATACGATTTATTGTTAAAATTTGAAAAAGGCGAATGTACAACTGGAGAGGAAAATCTATTATTTCAGTTTTATAATGAGTTTCAAAAAAAAGACAGTATGGCTTCATGGGACTTATCTGAAAAGGAAGATGCTAGAATCAGGCTTTTAGAGCGCATTAATTCTACTATTCAAAGCTCACAAGTGAAGCGAATAAAACGGATTGAATGGAGGAAAATAGCAAGTATAGCGGCATTATTTATAGGTTTTGCTTTTACAGGCTTTTTATATATTAATAACAATTTGACTGCATATATTCCAGAAAACGCAATAACCTTGCAACTTGAAGATGGTAGTGTGAAAGTTATAAAAGTAGATGGAGCTATTCAAGTATTAGATGTAAAGGGACAGATTGTAGGAAAACAAAAAGGAACTCAATTGGTATACACTACAAAACAAACCGATAAGAAGGATAAGGATTTAGCATATAATACACTTACTGTTCCTTATGGGAAAACTTTCAACCTTCAATTGTCAGACGGTACTACGGTATATTTAAATGCTGGGACTTCCATAAAATATCCTGTGTGTTTCATAGAAGGCACGGATAGACATGTTTTTGTAACTGGTGAAGCCTATTTAAATGTTGCAAAAGATGCTAAACATCCATTTATTGTAAGTGCAGATAATTTAAACGTAAGGGTTTTAGGAACCCAGTTTAATGTAAATGCTTATCCGGAAGATAATGAATCCGAAATAGTACTTGTTGAAGGATCTGTAAGCTTATATAACCAGGACGAAACGTATACTAGTGATAAAAGTACTTCGCTAAAACCAGGGTTTAAAGCAAATTTTAATAAACATACTAAATCAATTAAAAAAGAAGCTGTTTTAACCGATATCTATACCTCTTGGAGAACAGGAGAATTGGTATTTAGAGACATGCCTTTTGAAAATATTTTAAAAAAATTAGAACGAAAGTATAATGTTAAAATAATTAATACAAACCCAAAATTATCTAAAGAAAAATTCCAAGCCAGTTTTGGTAAAAATCCAGCAATTGTAACTGTATTGGAAGAATTGAAGACCGTTTATAACATTGGCTATACCGTAAAAGAAAACACTATAATAATTAAATAAAAATATAAACAGAATATGCCTATGACCTAAAAGATCTATTTAACACTAAAAAAGTATCGCTTAGAAGTCAATTTGATATTGGACAAAAAAAATCGGAAAATGCTCCAACATTTCCCGATAAATTAAAGCGATCAATCATTTAAGATTAAACACATTTTAACAAAACAAAAGTATGAAAAAACTTCTTAAAAAAGCAAGGAGGCCAAATCTATTATTGAAATTCGATTTAAAAATGAAGCTTACTACATTTTTGATTTTAGTATCGTTATTTACAATGCAAGCCAAGGAAGTGTACGGGCAAAAAACAAAAGTTACATTAAACTTAGAAAATATCTCGTTAAATGAATTCATTGATAATATTGAAAATAGTACGGAATTTCGATTTGTCTTTAAAATAAAAGATGTAGACCTTAACCGGTCATTTAGTATAAATGTAAAAGATACTACTTTTGATACTGTTCTAAATCAAGTATTCCGAAATACAAAAACATCTTATAAAATAATTAAAAATCGAGTATACCTTACTGAAGATCCAAAAGAAATAATTGAACCTAGTAAACAATTAATTAAACAACAACATATTGTAACGGGAAAAGTTGTTGATGAAAATGGTATGTCACTGCCGGGGGCTACAATTATTGAAAAAGGAACTACTAATGGTGTCACTTCAGATTTTGATGGAAACTTTGCCCTTAATATATCAAATGAGAATGTGGTTTTAATAGTTTCTTATATAGGGTATGCCACCCAAGAAGTAGAAGTAATAAGCCAGGAATCCATAACAATAACTTTACATGAGGAAGCTTCAGGTTTGGATGAGGTTGTTGTTACTGCCTTAGGTATAAAAAGAGAAAAAAAAGCATTGGGATATGCTTCTCAAGATCTAGACTCAAAGGAGTTGTCACAGTCTAAAGAAACAAATTTTATCAATAGTATGTCTGGTAAGGTGGCAGGTGTGAATATTACAAATAGTCCATCAGGTATAGGTGGGTCGTCTCTTATCACAATTCGAGGTGTTTCCTCTCTAGATTTAGCAAATAATTCTCCGCTCTTTGTCGTAGATGGAGTACCTGTTAGTAATCGTTTCTTTTCTCCAGGGGGGGACAGCACTAGAGATGTCGATTATGGTAATGACGCTGGAGAAATTAACCCTGAAAATATTGAGTCACTTAATATTTTAAAGGGACCAGCCGCAGCCGCCTTATATGGTTCTAGAGCTGCAAACGGAGCCATTGTAATTACTACCAAAAGTGGAACAGGAAATGGAAGCTTAAAAGTGAATATAAATTCTAGTATCACTACAGAAACCATACTAACTATGCCTGATTGGCAAAATGAATATGGTCAAGGAAATGGAACAGAGTTTAAATTTGTAGACGGTTCAGGCAGTGGTATTAATGACGGTGTTGACGAAAGTTGGGGACCTAGATTAGATACTGGTATTTCTTATGCTCAATTCGATTCTCCAAGAAGCGACGGAACTCGTGCTGGTGACGTAAAAGTGAGTAATGCCCAAATTACACCAACACCTTGGGTGTCACATCCAAATAATGTGAAAGACTTTTTTAATATAGGCATTGTTAAGAATAATAGTATTTCTATTTCTAAGGGAGGAAAATTTGGAAATATTAGAGTTGCTTATCAAAACTTAGACCAAGAGGGCATTGTTCCTAATACTGATTTAAAAAGAAATAATTTTAATTTGTCCACAAAATTAAATTTAGCAAAAGGATTAAAATTAAATGCACATGTAAACTATTTAAAACAGGATAGTGATAATAGACCATCAGTAAGTTATGGTACCGAAAACGTCATGTATCTATGGGTGTGGTATGGGCGTCAAATAAATACTAATAGTTTAAGAGATTATTGGCAAGACGGTTTACAAGGTATTCAACAATTTAACTATAATTATAATTATCACGACAATCCGTTTTTCAATGTATATGAAAACACAAACAGTCAAGATAAAGACCGTGTATACGGAAGTGTAAGTTTAAACTATGATCTTTCGAACCATTTTAATGTTATGTTAAGAACAGGTAGGGATTTTTATAGAGACGAAAGAGAAAAAAAGAGAGCTTTTAGTACACAACGTTTTCCAAAAGGATATTTTAGAAAGGACAACTTATTTTATGAAGAGGTAAACTCTGATTTCTTAGTATCTTATAATAACACAATTAATAGCCTTTGGACTATAGATTTATCTGTTGGAGGTAACCAATTAGATATATATTCAACTTACGATAGGACTATAGCATCAGAGTTGATAAACCCAGGCGTATATTCTTTTAATAATTCTAGAACCAATCTAAGTTCTAGTGAGAGTGTTTCAAAAAAACGAGTAAATAGTTTATATGGCTTTGGAAGATTTTCTTATGATGATAAAATTTTCTTAGAGGTTTCTGCAAGAAACGACTGGTCAAGCACCCTACCAAGTAATAATAATTCTTATATCTATCCTTCAGCTAATACTAGTATTGTTTTAAGCAAGTTTTTTAATTTCCCAAAGGCTATTTCCTTTTTTAAACTACGGGCTGCTTATGCTGAAGTTGGCAGTGATACTAGTCCATATAAGAATGGACAACCTGTATATTCTAGTGGAGGAACATATAACGGATATCCTGTTTTAACAGAATCTTCAACGATAACAAACCCTAGTTTAAAACCAGAAAATACCACTTCTTATGAATTTGGAACTGATTTAAGATTTTTTAAAAATGCAATCACTTTAGATGGTGCTGTTTACAAAAATATTACTACAAATCAAATTCTTAGCGTTCCAGCAGATATAGCCAGTGGTTATACTACAAGATCCATTAATTTAGGAAAAGTAGAAAATAAGGGTATAGAGGCTGTATTAGGTATTACACCAATAAGCAATCAAAATTTTAAATGGACAACTAGTTTTAATTTTGCTACCAATAAAAGTAAGGTAAGTGATTTAGGTGGTATAGATTATACTATTGGTGATGGGAATAAGGTATACATACAAGCACGTGAGGGCAGTTCAATTAGTGCTATGTATGGTGTAGGTTTTAAACGTGTAGAAAATAAGAATAGTCCTTATTATGGTAAAATTATTTACGATTCTAGTGGTGCTCCAATACGAACAGATGATTTAGAATACCAAGGGGATTACGCACCAGATTTTACTTTAGGGATTCAAAGCCAATTTAAAATTAAAAACTTTGACTTTAGTTTTCTTTTAGATACACGCCAAGGAGGTATTGTTTCGTCTAGAACTAAAATTGTTGGTAGTTTGGCAGGGCAGTTAAAAGAAACGTTAGTTGGTCGTGAGGAAGGCATAATTGGTGATGGTGTTGTGGAAGTCTCTGAAGGAGTATACCAACCTAATGAGACAAGAGTTACTGCAAGAACCTATTATAAAAGTTACTATAAAGGCAATAATATAGAAGCTTCGAAATATGATGCTTCTTATACAAAACTAAGAGAGGTTACTTTAGGATATACCATACCTAAAAAAATTAGTGAAAAGCTCTTTATTGACAACCTAAGATTTTCAATTACAGGTCGAAACTTAGCTCTATGGACAGAAAATCCACATTTTGATCCAGAAACTCTTTCTGTTTTCGAAGGATCTATTAAGCCAGGTGTTGAATATATGTCTTTGCCTAGCACCAGATCATTTTCATTCAATGTAAACATCAATTTTTAGAAACAAAAGATGACACAAAATATCATAAAAAAAACAATATTAATCTTTGTCGCAGGCATCTTATGGTCTAGTTGTACTAAAGATTTTGAAATTATAAATACAAATCCAAAAGCACCAGTTTCTACAGCACCAGATTTACTTCTACCTGGAATAATCTCTTCAATAGTAGACTCATGGGGAGGTTTCGGAGGAGAAGAAGGTTTGCTTGTTACTCAACATGCTGCAGAAATTCAGTCTACCAGTACAGATACTTATTCTTGGGTTTCAGAATCACAACCATATGCAACTGGTTATAATACACTGCGTAATATATATAACTTAATAAATGCTTCCCAAGATTCTGAAGGGCTAAGTGGTTATTATGGTATAGGTTTAATACTTAAGGCATTGACATATAATTTTATGACCGATGTGTACGGTGATATACCTTATGCTGATGCTATAAAAGGAAGAGCCGATGCTAATTTTTTTCCAGAATTTACTTCACAGAAAGAAATTTATAATGGGATGCTATCTGATCTAGAACTAGCAAATGATGTTCTGTCCAACGATGCCGTAACCATTACAGGCGATATTTTATATGCAGGAGATGTTAATAAATGGCGAAAACTCTCCAATTCTTTAAGGCTACGTTTGTTGATGCGGATATCAGATATCGATTTACAAACTGCTAAAGCAGGGATACAAGACATTGTTAATAATCCTGATAAATATCCCGTTTTTGGAAGTAATGAGGATATGGCTGCGCTTCAACACAATACCGAAAATCCCCCTAGCAGATTCTTTTCGAGAGTAGGTAGTTTTGATGGCTATCGTTTGAGTGAAACATTAGAAAATCGTTTAAAGGCTATGAATGATGTGCGTTTAAAAGTTTTTGCCCAACCAATAACGGCATCTGAAATGGATATTTATTCAGATAATTGGGATGACTATGAAGGTATGTTAAATGGTTTAACCGCAGAAGAATCTGATTTATACAGTCCAACAGAAGATCCAGAAAAATCAGGATCTAATTATATTTCAAAACTAGGTGTTCTATATGCTTGTCGGGAATGTAGCGAAAAAGCATCTGCATCTGCAGCACAAACTATAATTATGAGCTTTTCTGAAGTTGCTTTTTTGTTAGCAGAAGCAACCCAAAGAAATTTTATAACCAAAAAATCTGCAGAAGTCTATTATCAAGATGGAATTAAGGCATCTTTCGATTATTATAAAGAACGTATAAGTGTTGGTGGATGGACAGAAATAGCAAAAGCTTTGGAGAATGTTGATATGAACGCTTATTTATCTCAAGAAAAAGTGGCTTTTTCGGGAAATATTCAAGAAGATTTAAATAAAATTTATTTACAAAAATGGATTTCTCAATACTATGTAGGCCTTGAGGCATGGTCTAATTGGAGACGAACCAGTCAACCCAAAGTAATACCAGGACCAGGAGCTGTAAACGATAAAAAAGTACCTGTTCGCTTTTTATACCCTATAGACGTAAAATCGACTAATAATGAGAATTATAAAAAAGCTGTAGAAAATATGGGGGGGGATACACTTAACAACAGGCTATGGTGGGACGTTTTAGATAATTATTAGTAAAATAAATAAGAGCTAAGATAATAGGCTGTCTTGACTTGTCAGACAGCCTTATTTAAAGAATACTAAATATATTTAAATGAGAATTTTAAAATTAATAATGTTAATAGGGGTATTTTATTCATCACAAATGTTTTCTCAAAATACTGTTAAGGGATTTGTTTATAATGATGTAAATAGTAATGGAAAAAAAGACCCAAAGGAGCAAGGTTTTAAAGATGTAGCCGTAACCAATGGAGTTGAGGTCACTTTAACAGATGGTTCAGGGTATTATCAATTACCAGCTAATGATGACATGATAGTGTCTGTTATAAAACCTTCAAATTATGCCGTTCCTGTTAATAAAAATAATCAACCAGAGTTTTATTACATACATAAACTAAAAGGTTCTCCAGAAAATAAAGATGGAGGTGTTGAGACAACAGGTAGCTTGCCAAAATTGGTTAATTTCCCTTTAAAAGTTCAAAAAGAAAATTCAAATTTTTCAGTGATACTATTTGGGGATCCTCAGGCAGATAATCTTGAAAATGCTGGGTATTTTGAAAAAGCTATTGTTTCAGAATTGATAGGAGTGCAAAATGTTGCTTTTGGCATTAGTTTAGGAGATCTAGGTGCTAAGCATTTATTTCCAGTTTATATAAAATCTGTCGGTAAAATTGGAGTGCCTTGGTATAATGTTTTTGGTAATCATGATATGAATTCAGGAACAGAAGATAAGTTAACCGATGAAACTTTTGAAGCTAGTTTTGGACCAGCAAATTATGCTTTAAACTATGCGAATACACACTTTATCATGCTAGATGATGTTATTTTTCCTGGAAATAGAGCAGGAGGTGGGTATGAAGGAGGGTTTAGGGAAGATATTTTGAAATTTATAGAAAATGATTTACAATTTGTTTCTAAAGATAAATTAATTGTATTAGCGTTTCATATCCCGATTTATGAATTTGAAAAAGGACCGGATCAATTTAGAAAAGAAGATGTACAAAAGCTTTTTAATCTTCTAAAAGGATATGATTTTACATTATCGGTATCGGGTCATACGCATTCAGAAAACCATCACTTTTTCACAAAAGAGGAAGGTTGGCCAAATGCTAATTTTCATCATCATTATAATCCAGGAGCTACTGCAGGTTCGATATATGTGGGGCCTAAGGATAAATATGGGACACCATCATCTATCATGAGAGATGGTACTCCAAAAGGCTATGCTTTTTTAAATATTAAGGGAAATACTTATGATTATGAGTATATACCTTCAGGAGAAAACGATAAAAAAATGAGTATCCATATTCCTAAAATTGTACCTCAAGTAAATAAATACCGAGGTGAAGTTGTGGTTAATTTTTTTCAAGGAACTCCCAGAGATATTTTGACTTACAGAGTTGACAATGGTGAATGGCAAGAACTAATGCTTACACCAGAATATGATAAGTTTTTACTGGACATTCATTACGAATGGGATCATGCTGAAGAACTTCCATGGGGTATTAGACCATCTACACCTTTAATTTCATCCCACATTTGGAGTGGTAGAATGCCGTCATCTTTTAGTCTAGGAGATCATATCTTAGAAGTAAAAGCAACTGATTGGTTGGGTAGAATATATAGTGCTAAAAAGAGTTTTAAAATGGTATCTGATCACAAAACAAATTAGAAAACAATGAATATGATTGCAATAAATAAATATGTACTTGTATTTTGTTTAGTGTCCTTTTTTAATCTCTTTGCCTAAGAGCAAAATAATAGCTTTGTAGTAAAACCCTATTTACAAGATGCCGAACCTACATCCATAAAAAT